>NZ_JBWKXD010000003.1:0-506238 GCF_059422625.1 Acinetobacter sp. GW821-FHT01C12 | reverse complement strand
AGGGGCGTCGCCAAGTGGTAAGGCACCGGGTTTTGATCTCGGCATCCGTTGGTTCGAATCCAGCCGCCCCTGCCATCTAATTCAAATCTGCCAACCGCCAAGGGTGCTTCATGCCCAATCTTGTCGTTTTTAGTGGAACTGCGCATCCACAATTCGCCCAAAAAGTCGTTAGCCATTTGCACATCCCTCTGGGAGCTGCTGCTGTAGGTAAATTTTCTGATGGTGAAATCACTGTCGAAATTACTGAAAATGTGCGTGGTAAAGACGTGTTTATCGTACAGCCCACTTGTGCCCCTACGAATGATAACCTTATGGAAATCTTAGTAATGGCAGATGCTTTGCGTCGTGCAAGTGCTGGTCGTATTACTGCTGTAATTCCATACTTCGGTTATGCACGCCAAGACCGTCGTCCTCGTTCAACTCGTGTTCCAATTACTGCAAAAGTTGTAGCAGACATGCTCACCACTGTGGGTATTGACCGTGTTGTAATGATCGACTTGCATGCTGACCAAATCCAAGGTTTCTTTGATATTCCTGTAGATAACATCTACGGTACGCCTGCTTTGCTTGCTGACTTACGTCAACAACAACATCATAACTTGATGGTGGTTTCACCTGACGTTGGTGGTGTAGTTCGTGCACGTGCTGTTGCAAAACAAATGGGTGATATCGACCTTGCAATCATTGATAAACGTCGTCAAAAAGCCAATGAATCACAAGTGATGCATTTGATTGGTGATGTACGTGATCGTGACTGTGTGATTGTTGATGACATGGTTGATACAGCTGGTACTTTGTGTAAAGCTGCCGACGCACTAAAAACTTTTGGTGCTCGTAAAGTGGTTGCTTATGCAACGCACCCTGTACTATCAGGTAAAGCACTCGAAAATTTAAGCAAATCTGTAATTGATGAATTGGTTGTTACTGACACAATTCCACTTTCAGATGAAGCATTAAAACTTGGTAAGATTCGCCAAGTTTCAGTAGCAAGTATGGTTGCTGAAACAATTCGTCGTATTAACAACGAAGAATCTATTAGCGCAATGTTCGATTCTTATCTATAATAGCGCCAAATTTTCAAAGCCCTACTCTTTGGTAGGGCTTTATATCACTGGGCTGGTCGAAAGTTCAGTCAATTACACTCAATGAGGAAATGTCATCATGGCAAACTTCGTATTAAATGCAGTAGCACGTGAAGAAGCAGTTCAAGGGAAAGGTTCGAGCCGCCGCCTTCGTCTTCAAAATAAAGTTCCAGCAATCATCTATGGTGGTTCTGCTGAACCTGTAGCGGTTACTTTAGAACTTCGCGAGCTTGTTAAAGCTTTAGAAAACAACTCTTTCTTTGAAGAAGTTATCGATCTTAACATCGAAGGTAAAGTTGAAAGCGTTAAAATTCAAGCTTTACAACGTCACCCAGCTAAAAACACACCAATGCACGCTGACTTTAAACGCGCATAAGTGTTAAATGGTGTAAATGAGTGAGTAAACTTTCACTGATTATTGGTTTGGGTAATCCAGGTTCTGAATATGCCCAAACCCGCCATAATGCAGGCTTTTGGTTCGTCGAACGCCTTGCAGAACAATATGGTATTACATTAAAAACTGATTCAAAGTATAAAGGAATCAGTGGTCGCGGTAATATTGAAGGACAAGATGTTCGTCTACTATTGCCCACAACATTTATGAACCTTTCTGGTCAAAGTGTTGTTCCCTTTGCAAAATTCTACCAAATTAAACCAGAAGAAATTCTCATCGCTCATGATGAACTGGATATGAATCCGGGCGTCATTCGTTTAAAAACTGGCGGTGGACATGGTGGTCACAATGGTCTACGTGACATTGTTCCTCATATTGGTTCTAATTTTCATCGCTTACGTATTGGTATTGGTCATCCTGGCGCTAAAGAAAAAGTTTCAGGACATGTACTTGGTAAAGCACCAAGCAGTGAACAGACTTTAATGGATGATGCAATACACCATGCTTTAGGCAAAACAAAATTATTGGTTAATGGTGAGATTCAGCAAGCAATGAATCAAATCAATGCTTATAAAGCATAATTTAAACCTAAATTTTATGTTCTTTGTTCAACAATTTTTCTTGCCATGATTCATTTTTAAGAGCAAAATGCGCTTTCAAATGCATCCCCCTATTGAAAATTGTTGATTCAACACAAGATAACAATTGTAAGGGCTACTCTGGAGACGCAAATCATGCTATCTCGTTTATTAAAAGCAAAAATCCATCGTTGTGTTGTTACACAAGCAGAATTACATTATGAAGGTTCTTGTGCAATCGACGGTATTCTTTTGGATTTAGCTGGTATCCGTGAATATGAAGAAATTCATATGTGGAACGTGACTAATGGTAAGCGCTTTACAACCTATGCGATTCGTGGCGAAGAAGGTTCAGGCATCATTTCAGTCAATGGTGGCGCTGCACTTCAAGCTGATGTTGGTGATTTAATGATTATTGCCACATTTGGTGATTTTACCAATGCTGAAGCTGATGCGCATAAACCACGTCTTGTATATGCAAATCCAGACAATACAGTAAATCACACAGCAAACTGTATCCCTGTTCAAGTTGCATAATTGCACACAGATGATTCAAGACCCGCAATGTTGCGGGTTTTTTATTTAAATAGTATTTCCACAAATATCTGTAGAGCCAGATGGATATTGGTATTGTAATTTAGAATAATCAGTAATGAGCTCCATTGTCACTTCATTCCCGATCTTTGTTGAATTACTAGCGAATCCAGTAAATCCATTCATTAATATAAAGCCCATATCGTTAAATGGTGTGGTAAAAGACCACTTATAGCCTTTATTTACACCATTCAAAATATATCCTATTTGCTTAGTTTGTTTATTAATGTAAATACCAATCCTATTCTCCTCACCATTAATACTTTCAAATGATTGATATAATGGGATTGGATTTCCCAAACCAAGTAATATTAATTTTAGCCCATCATTATTTGATGCTGGAGCAAAAAGCGCCCCATTAGTAACCGTATTACTATTGGTAGATGAATTTAACAACCACCCACCCGCCTCCTCACTACCAGTTAAATTTACTGGAACTACTGATTTATACTCAAAAGCAATGATATTAGAATTTGGAAGTACCTTATAAGCACTTGTTTCAGCTTTACTTTCCAAACCCACGTTAGCCTGAACATAAGATGTAAACTTTTGACCTTGTAAACTCACTAAATTAGACCAAGATCCCGAACTTGAAATTCCCTCAACTTTAAAACTACCAGCATTACAATCTGCGAATACAGAAGCTGATATTACAAATGTTAAGGCACCTAAAGAAAACTTTTTCATAATTAATTCCTTTATTATATTAAACAAATACTTAAATCTAGTTTAAGCACTTACTTTAGTAGTTTTAAATCCTCATTTAATACTCATAATCAGTACGTATTTGCTGGAGCGATCTTCTTTCTATCTCTTATAAAGATTGAGTACGGCTTTTATTTAAAGTATTTTTTTCAATACGTCGATATTGCAGAAGCTCGCTAGCAAGTTCATCATCTTATGACGATTTATCTACTGAACGAAATCCATCACGCCAGCGTTGTTTATTCTCACACTCCAGATCTTGTAAATGCTCTCCTCGTAAAGATGCAAGAATCGCATTGCCCTGCTGATCCACCTTAAACTCAGCATATTTTGCTTGCTGATAACATTCAGCTAAACCTTCTGCAAATAAAAAGCTATTGGATGCAGGATAAAGTGACCTATGCCGATTATCAGGGTTTTTCAAAATCAATTTTACAGTTTGCGCATCTTTAGGTTTTTCAAAATAAGTATGTGCCACCTTTTTCTGTTGTTCCAATTCAACATAAGCCGTAACCGAAGGCTTATTTTCAATCACTTGATCAAAATAATGCCCCGAAAAAATATGATTTTCATCACTATCACTTGGATCTACATTGTTCTGATCGCCCCGATTTTGCTTTTGCGGTGCAAAGTAAAGTTGATAACTCAGCACCATATAATCACCTTGTATTAATGAACGTGGATCAACAGGTTGTAAGTCGACATATATACTCTGACTATTCTTCAGATGCTGTTCATTCTTAAAAATGATGCCTAGAAAAAGAACAATACAGCTTAAAGCAAGACAAAGAGGAATGAATTTTTTCATGTATTTATCCCCTCTTTTGATTGGAATTTATGCAGCACCCAAGTCAGTACTAACAAAATTAATCCTGAGCTAAAAATACTTAGACTTTTAACAAGGAAGCTGACATTCAACGCGTAGTAAATAAAGCATAAGGTTAACGCCAAAGTCACTAAAGCAAAACCATAGACAATCTTATCGTGCTGTGACAATGCCCATGAAAGTATGGTGATACAAATAAAAATTTCAAAATAGCCATAAAATATCAGTACTGCAGCAAAAGCCAATAAAATCAATTGAGCAATCAAGCTAAATTGATTGCGAATCCTCAACACCATAAACAAAGCCAACCACAAAATAGGTAGCCCCAAGCTGAGAATAGGAAGGTATCTAATTTTCTCTAATTCATATTGTCCAAATAGTGTATAAAAACCCAAAGATGAAAGAATAATCAATAAATTAGCCAATGCTAAACTGCGTTGATATTGACTAGGTTGAATACGATGCACCCAAATCATTACGAGATAAAACCCATAACTTAGCAAGAGCAGAAATGAAAAGCTTTCAACAAAACGATGTAATCCAAGCAGAACGTTTAAATCCCAAATCAACGCAATACCTGATAAATATAAGGCAAATAGTTGGATAAAAATAAAGAACCAATGGCTGCGAATAAAATAACTGAGACACAGCATGGCAAATTGAATAAAGAAAATTGGAAAGAATTGGTCAGTTAATTCAAACGTGTGGAAAATCACAGCATTTTGCCCTGCGACCCATATACAATAAGCAAACTGCCTTAAAAATAAAGCTTGTTTGCTTCTTAAAATAAAGGCAGCCAATACCACAAAAATGGCCCCCATGATCAAGGAAAAATTGCCCCAAAATGTCAGCATCAATGATGCCAATAAAACACCTGCAATCCATGCACCCACTGCGATAGGAATATTGTTAAATTTGTTTTGTGGGATAAACTTAATCAATAAAAAAGTAATCAATGCAAACCAAGCGAAAACCACTAGTGCAATTGAAAATAATCCGAGCACTTCGGATTCACGAAACAGACTATTCATCCATTTGAAAATCACCAGCGTAAACGTAATCCCTAAACCTACTGCTGAAAGCACACTACATAACTGATCTCTTTTTCGATAAAAATAAGTTAATGCGACAGAAAGTAGAAAAAATGATGATATTAAATAAGCGATCTTAAGGTCTATCCATGTAAAAACCATGGCTGTGGCGAATGCTAAATTACTGTCACCATATAAAAATAGCCCCATATGCCAAATTGAAAGAATGCCAAACCATAAAACAAAGAGATAACGCAGCTTTTGATAACAACGAAGACAAAAATAAAACTGAAATAATGAAAGGAGATTTAAGCTAAATAAAAATGTGACAGGATATTCATCAGCCCAAAATGTTTGTTTAAAAAACAAAAATAAGGTGAGTTGGCTGACAATACAGAGCAATGTAAAAACACCAATATTTGGACGATACAACCACGGCAGTAATAAAATAGACCAGATTAAAAATAGTAAATAACTATCTGCCCCTGTTTGATAAATTTGACCAATGACAGCTAAACTTAAACCAATCATCAAACCACTTATTGTATGCAAACACTGTACTAAATAATCATGCTGAACTAAAAAAATACTGGCTACAGCACTGAGTAACAAAAAAAGTTGTGGAATTGCCAATTGAAAAAACTGAGGCAACATAAACCAATTTGCAGCGGTCAGATATAAAATACTAACTGCAATTAGAGCAAATCCTAAAACCTGTAAGTGTTTAACAAAGTCATCATTACGCCATGAATAGACATCTTGCTGAATCGTGATCAAGCTGAGTCTCCTTATTTTATGCTTTGCTATTTGTTGATCACTATGACCACAAATATTCTTTTAAATGTAAAAGTTTAATTATTTTCTATAGCAACTATTGTTCTATCTATAGTACTGATCATTCTAAAAAAAAGCATCCATTTAGTAAAAAAGTGTCTATAATAAATGCACATCGCTTCAGGGCGGGGTGTAATTCCCCACCGGTGGTAAATTGGACGGATTTTCAATCCTGAGCCAACAGCCCACGAGCTTATCACGCTTAATTGTGATTCGCAGATTTGGTGAAATGCCAAAGCCGACGGTATAGTCCGGATGAAAGAAGACGACGTCACAGCTTAAAAATTTCAATATTCGCTATTGGAAAAGGTTTTGTAACGCCACTATTTCAAATGTCCTGAAATGTTCAACCGTATTTTAACTTTACGAGAGCGTTTCAATGTCTAGTTTAATTCAACCCGAAATTTTCTTTTCTGCACTATCCCCTGCAGACCAACGTATCGAACAAGCAATCGAAGATATGCGCCAAGGCAAACCTGTTTTGGTCATGGACGATTTTGATCGTGAAAATGAAGCAGATTTAATTGTTGCAGCAGAAACCCTCAATGTTGAAACCATGGCACGTATGATTCGTGATGGTTCAGGTATTGTCTGCTTAACCATTACCGATGATCTAGCAGATCACCTTGAACTCCCACCGATGGTTCAGGACAATTCAAGTCAATTTAAAACGGCTTTTACCATTACCATCGAAGCAGCACAAGGTGTAACAACAGGCGTTTCTGCAAAAGACCGTACCACCACTATTCATGCTGCAATTAAAACAGGTGCTGTCGCAAGTGATCTGAATCGCCCTGGTCATGTTTTTCCATTGCGTGGTCGTAATGGTGGTGTATTAACCCGTCGTGGACATACTGAAGGTTCTATTGATTTGGCACGTTTAGCCGGTTTAAAACCCGCTGGTGTGTTATGTGAAGTGACCAATCCTGATGGAACAATGGCTTCAGGCATTCAAGTTTTAGCATATGCACAAACGCATCATTTAACGCTGATTACCATTGAAGAATTGGTTCAGTATCGTTTAAAACACAATGTCTAAGAAAATATTTTAAGTCATTAATATTTAGACAGAGTTAAAAAGCCAGTTCAAATCTATGGACTGGCTTTTTAATCTTGATTAGGTATTTTTGGTTAAAGTGCGATGAAATGACAGCGTCAGTTTTTGTTTTAATTTTTTATAAGTGACACTGATTAAAATTAAATAGCCAAAATATCAAGCTGATGAATAATAAATCATTGCAGAAACTGAGTTTAAACATCTTCCAAATGTAAAATACTTTGACGAATACCGTCTGCACGTAACCATGCGAAATCATAACTTGCATTGGCCAATGCCAATACACGACGTTCAAACTCATCCCAAAGCGGTTTTACCTGTTTCGCTTGAATTCCCAAACCACTCTCTTCTGCGAGATGTTTATTTTTTTCACAAATTTTTAATGCATGATACAACTTGCGCCCTTTAGAAGCAGAATCCATCACTCGTATACGTTTACCCAAAATAAAACCTTCAATATGTCTTAAATCAGCAAAAGGTAGCATCGGAATTAAAATTTGATCGAGCTGTACATCCAGCCTCTTCCAAACGGCTAAACGTTGCGCTGAATCATATGTATTCCATTGGATCACTTCATGATTAAAACGACGGCAACCACGACAAACAGAATCACCAAATACCGTTGAACAACGACCAGCGCATGGCGTTAAGGTGGGTATCCGACGTTCGTTACTCAAAATTTACTCCTTACATCAACGATGTGACACACTTTTTCGGCACGAAATAATCATTTCGCAATACTATATATGGTATATAAAATATTTTAAAGCACTATATTTAGTATAAAAACCCATATTTTTTTCAGGGAATAAAAAAACACTACAAAGACTAGGGTTTTCTCGCATATTCATGTAAATCACGCTAAAATATGCGCCTTAAATTTTATTCTATCTTAAATATTTGGAGTACTCCATGAACGCTACTGTAGAACAGCTTGCACCTGTAGAACAGCAAGCGACCTCTGGTTGGGTTGTTGCAGCACTTTATCAATTCAAAGAAGTTCAAGATCCTGCTGATCTTCAACAACGTCTTTTAGACTTGGTAAAAACCATCAACCTTTGCGGTACTCTCATTATTGCAGGTGAAGGAATTAACGGAACTGTTGCTGGCGATCGTCAAGCGGTTGATGTCATTCATCAATTCTTATTGAATGAAGGCTTTAATAGCATGGAATATAAAGAATCACATAGTGATGAAAAGCCATTCCGTAAAATGAAGATTAAGCTAAAGAACGAAATCGTAACTTTAGGTGTAGAAGTCAAACCTCGTGATCTTGTTGGGCATTATCTTGATCCAAAACAATGGAACGAACTGATTGCGCGTGATGACGTGATTTTGATTGATACACGTAATGATTATGAATATAAAGCGGGTACTTTTAAAGGCGCGATTGATCCTAAAACAGAAACCTTTCGTGAATTTCCAGAATACGTAAAAAAAGAACTTGAACAGCATAAAGATAAGAAAATTGCGATGTTCTGTACAGGCGGTATTCGTTGTGAAAAGTCAACATCGCTACTGCTTCAAGAAGGTTTTAACGAGGTGTATCATCTTAAAGGCGGTATTTTAAAATACCTTGAAGAAACCCCTGCTGATGAAAGTATGTGGGAAGGTGAATGTTTCGTATTTGATGGTCGTACTGCGGTGACCCATGGTATGGAAGAAGGCGAAAATATTAAATGTCATGCATGTGGTTGGCCACTTGTTCCTGAAGAAGCCGAGTTGCCAAGTTATGAACATGGTGTTTCTTGCAAATATTGTATTGATAAAACATCTGAGAAACAAAAAGAAGGTTTCCGTATGCGTCAATCACAAATTACTGCAGCAAAACGCAAACGTCTTTAATCTCAATCAATTTTAAAATGCTTCACTCAACCGCAGCTTATTGGCTGCGGTTTTTATTTAGATATTTTAACAACACAACAAATTCTCACTATATTTTGATAAATGAAAACCATACCATGTTTATAACGCCCTATTTTTATATATAAAATGACTGATTGGATTATTTCGATCATGGAGCAACTTGGTTACTTTGGTATTGCTCTTTTGATGTTTTTAGACAATGTTTTCCCGCCGATTCCCTCAGAAGTGATTATGCCATCAGCTGGGTTTGCTGCATCTAAAGGTCAATTATTATTATCGGGTGTGATTATCGCAGGCAGCATCGGTTCATTGGTTGCAGCAGCGTTGTTGTATTGGGTGGGTCGAAAAATCCCAAATCAAAGCATTTTTAATTGGGTTGACCGCTATGGTAAATACCTTTTTATCAAATCAGAAGATGTCAAAAAAGCTTTAGATTGGTTTGAAAAATATGGACATCGCGTGGTTTTCTTTGGGCGAATGGTTCCCGCAGTTCGTTCTTTGATTAGTATCCCTGCAGGCATGAGTCATATGCCCTTTTGGAAATTTATGCTGTATAGCAGCGTAGGGACAATTATCTGGACCACTTTTCTTGCATGTGTCGGTTATTATTTTGGAAACAATATAGAACTCATGCAACAAATTTTTAGTCGCGTGGGCTATGTGATCATTACCATTGTTCTAATTTTAGTTGCTTATTTTTTCTATAAAAAATCAAAAGCACGCTAAAAATTATTATGCTCCCAGCATTCAATTAAAACACACTATTTGTGTACATTGAGATTTGTGTGCATTGAGTCAAGCAGACAAATTTGTATTTGCTTGGCCAAGCTCTATGTTCTTAACATTAGCTGTCTGGCAAATAATCAGCGAATTCCAAAAATAACCACAAAGACATTAGAGCTTTCATAAATCAAAATGATCATGCGAAATGAAGCTTGATAGTTCTTTCTCGCTGAGGAAAAGCTAGGATGAGAGGCACTATCTGTTGATTTATGGGTTTTAACAGGATTTATAAAAGAAGCCTATTGTTTATATTTTCTTATACTCCCCGTTTCACCAATGCCGACCAATTGAAACACGATCACCATATATAAATAGCATCACTGTATAAAAATCACCCAACCGTAAACAATACACCACAGCGATCGTAAAAAATCACCACACATTCGATGTGAGCAAAACTTCCGAGCGATTGAGAAATTTGAGTGAATTCAACGGCAAGCACTATACATTCCAAAAAATCATGTATTTCATCAAAATATTATCGCTTTAACCCAATACAAATATATGAAAAATATAAAAATAATTAAAACTGTGTAAAAAAGGATACATGAGTGAATGAAATGATTGCTGTGATCTTAATCACCTGCTTGGCAGTAATAAGTCCTGGCGCTGATTTTGCTATCGTGACACGAAACAGTTATTTATATGGTCGAAATATTGGATTAAGCACTGCTTTAGGTATTGCTTGCGGTGTTTGGATACATGTGGGTTATAGCCTACTTGGCCTGGGTTTTTTAAAAAATCATATGCCCTATCTTTTACAAACAATTCAATATATTGGCGCTGCTTATTTAATTTATCTTGGCTATAAAACATTTACGCAGGCAAAAATAAAACTGGATGAAATTGGTGTTGGTATCAGTAGCTGGCAAGCGTTTAAACATGGTTTTTTAACCAATAGCCTAAATCCCAAAACAACTTTATTTGTAATCAGTTTATTTGCTCAGCTGATGACTTCTACAGGAAATTCGACCATTCAGCTTTTTGCTTATGGTGCGTTTATTTCGCTGAGTCATTTTGTTTGGTTTGGCTTGATTGCCTTATTTTGTGCACATCCCAGCATACGAAATAAAATTTTAGATCGCCAAGTGGTGACCAATCGTGTGATTGGCCTTTTACTGTTTATTTTAGGTTGTAGCCTATTATTTGCACGGTTTTAACTATTGGCGTAAATCACCAACAAAAAAAGCATGCCACTTTTCAGTGAGCATGCTTTTTTTATACGCGCAAATTAATTTGGTGTGTGGTACATCAAATAAATTTCATTTAGATTTTCAGGAATTTCTTCAGCAATCTCGTCCATTAACTGGCCGTTGCGGCGGAAAGATTCCATTTGAGGATCTTCATCATCAATACCACTGAACACCATCATTGGTAGTGTGAGATCAACAACTTGATCTTCATATTCTGGTGCAAACCAAGCTTCTTCATTCAGGAACATTGCATCGACAAAGCCAACACTCCAGTCGCCTAAGCTTGATTCAACATCAGCTTCTTCAATTTCAAAAGGAAATGTAATTCCTTCTTCATTGGCTAAGTTTTGACGAATCGCTTCAAGCCATGCTTTGATTTGTACAATGATTTCTGCTGGAACTTTCTTTTGATTATTATCAAATAGCTCATCAAGCCATTTATCAAAAGTAGGACCAACCGCAATTGCGCACAAGAAACCATGAGTCGCTGCGAAATCTAGACCAAATTCATTTTGGTCACCATCTAGATAATCACTCAGTAGGTCTAAATCTAAAGCACTCATTTTGTTTCCAGTAAATTTGTATCAGATTTAAGCATAGCATTTTCCCACGCCATGCCCAATGAATTTTTAATCTTCGTCATCAAAATCATCGTCATCATCAATGTCATAATCAAAATCTTTTAAATCTTTTTCTAAACGACGTTGAGCAAGTAAATCATCGATCAAACGTCGCTTTTCTAAAGATTCTTTGGCGCTAATTTTGCTTGATGACTCATCGAAACTAACATCATCATCACCGTAGTTATCATCTAGTTCAAAATCTGTAGAAGACACTAAAACTACCTCATAATGAAAAAAAGTGAATGGGTCTAGGCGCTATTTATCTGTCTTCAGAAAACTTGTCAAGTTTTTTCCGTTTTTTTTACATTTAAATGCGAATTTGGGCTTTTTTCGAGCCCTATTTTATGTAATGATATAATCCACCCTGCGTCTTACTATTTTATGACATTTTCTGAATAGAAATCGCACGGGATGATCTTGAAAATAACAATTTCACCCCCACCTATTTGATTGAATTTAAATTCTGAATATTTTATCGGACAGTTTTATGCTGATTTCTTCCGATGGAATATGCGAGCTATTCAAAGATATATTTTAACAGATTGTGCGATTACGCACGGTTTTTCATTGCCACAGATTCAACGAGAAGAGAGTAAAGATGAGCGAAATGCATTCCCCTACTTCCCAAGTAGCGGCTCTTATTAGCCGAGGCAAAGAACAAGGTTACTTAACCTACGCTGAGGTTAACGATCATCTCCCAGACTCGATCACCGAAAGCGAACAGATTGAAGACATTATCCAAATGCTTCAAGACGTTGGTATTCCAGTTCATGAACGTGCACCTGAAACTGACGATGCAATGTTCGAAGGGAATAGCGAAGCTGGCGATGAAGTTGCAGAAGAAGAAGCTGCTGCAGTACTTGCCTCTGTAGAAAATGAGCCAGGTCGTACCACTGACCCAGTACGTATGTATATGCGTGAAATGGGTACCGTTGAACTTTTAACACGTGAAGGCGAAATTAGTATTGCCAAACGTATTGAAGAAGGTATTCGTGACGTTTTGCATTCAATTGCATACTGGCCAAATGCTGTAGAAGTTGTTTTACAAGAATATAAAGATTATGAAACTGGCGAACGTCGCCTTGCTGATATTTTATCAGGCTATTTAGATCCTGAATCTGACGAAGTGATTCCAGAAGTTTTAGAAGACGAAGCTGAAGTAATCGTTGAAGAAGAAGATAGTTCTGCAAAACCGACTAAAGAAGTGAAGTTGGATGATGAAGACGAAGAAGAAGAGTCTGAAAGTGATGACGATTCTGAAGGTGAATCTGGTCCAGATCCTGAAATCGCAAAAGCGCGTTTTGAAGAGCTAGAAGCAGTTTGGAACAGTGCAAAAGTTGCAATTGCGCAACATGGCCGTAACAGTACTCAAGGTACTGAGGCAATGGAAGCACTGGCAACTGTGTTTATGATGTTTAAATTTACGCCGCGTTTATTTGACATCATTTCAGAGATGATTCGTGGCACGCACGAACAAATTCGTACCTCTGAACGTGAAGTGATGCGTTATGCAGTTCGTCGTGGTCGTATGGATCGTACACAGTTCCGTACATCGTTCCCGGGTCAGGAATCAAATCCTGCTTGGTTAGATGAACAAATTGCAAAAGCACCTGCTGAATTAAAAGGCTATTTAGAAAAAGTTCGTCCAGATGTATTGGCATTCCAACAAAAGATTGCTGATATTGAAAAAGACCTTGATCTAAACGTTAAAGAAATTAAAGACATTTCTAAACGTATGGCGATTGGTGAAGCCAAAGCTCGTCGTGCCAAGAAAGAAATGGTTGAAGCCAACTTACGTTTGGTAATTTCAATTGCGAAAAAATACACAAACCGTGGTTTACAATTCTTGGATTTAATTCAAGAAGGTAACATTGGTTTGATGAAAGCGGTAGACAAGTTTGAATACCGTCGTGGTTATAAGTTCTCGACCTATGCAACATGGTGGATTCGTCAGGCGATTACCCGTTCAATCGCGGACCAAGCACGTACAATTCGTATCCCTGTACATATGATCGAAACGATTAACAAGATCAACCGTGTATCTCGCCAATTACTTCAAGAAATGGGTCGTGAACCGACTCCTGAAGAATTAGGTGAACGTCTAGAAATGGACGAAGTTAAAGTTCGTAAGGTGCTTAAGATTGCTAAAGAGCCAATTTCTATGGAAACGCCAATTGGTGATGATGAAGATTCTCATCTTGGCGATTTCATTGAAGATAGCAACATCACTTCACCAGTCGATGCTGCGACTTCAGAAGGCTTAAAAGAAGCAACACGTGAAGTACTTGAAAACTTAACTGAACGTGAAGCAAAAGTCTTAAAAATGCGTTTTGGTATCGACATGCCGACTGACCACACTTTGGAAGAAGTAGGTAAACAGTTTGATGTAACCCGTGAACGTATTCGTCAGATTGAAGCCAAAGCTTTACGAAAACTTCGTCATCCTTCGCGTTCAGAACACTTACGTTCGTTCCTTGAAAATGACTAAGTTGAATTTGTTCAATCTATGAATACTTTCGGGACTTGAAAATCAATCGAGTAACCCCATTAAGTATTTAAGAGAAACACTATGCCTGCACTTATGCAGGCATTGTTGATAAATTAGAGGTGAAAAAATGTTAGACCGCACTCCATCTCGCGAATTACAAGAAGATCTTTGGGTTTTTCCAATGGATTACCCAATTAAATTGATTGGTAATGCGGGTGAAGAATTACGTGGTGCTGTAGTTGAAATTTTGGTAAAACATTTCCCTGAATTTAATGAAGCGACACTTGTTGTACAACCATCACGTACTGGTAAATATCATTCGATTACAGCTCAATTACGTTTTGAAGAGCTTGAGCAAGTGCATGCCTTGTATGCTGACCTTGCTGCTTGCGAACATATTCGTACTGCCTTGTAATGCTGAAATGAATTAAAAAACACGCCACAATGGCGTGTTTTTTTTCACCCTGATTTTATCGGGGAATATGCCCTGCTGGCTTATTTGCAAATGATCAGCAATTGCTTTCACTTTTCCAAACTAAATTTCTTTATAATTAAAGCGATTTCTATATTTTAAGGGCACTTGTCTGTGAACGATGCTGTTCTAAAACCACATCTGATTATTCGTCAATATCAAGACTTAACGCCTTATGCCGAGCGTTTTCAGGAAATGAAATCTTTTACTGAACAACGTGATGAAAATTCTCCAGATCAGCTTTGGATCTTGCAACATCCTGACGTACTGACTCAGGGACAAGCAGGCAAACCTGAACATATTTTAATGCACAGTGATATCCCTGTTGTTCAATCAGATCGTGGTGGACAAGTTACCTGGCATGGTCCTGGTCAAATGGTGATTTATTTCATGTTTGATTTGAATCGCTTGAAATGGAATGTGCGTACATTGGTCACTTATGCAGAGCACTTAATGATCAATCTGCTCAAGAAATATGATGTCGATGCCTATGCCAAAGCTGATGCACCAGGTGTTTATGTCAACGAACGTAAAATTGGTTCACTGGGCTTTAAAATCCGCAAAGGACGTAGTTATCACGGGTTAGCATTAAATATTGATTGTAACTTAGATGGCTTCCATACCATTAACCCATGTGGTTATGCTGGTTTGGAAATGGTCCGTGTCTGCGATTTGATTAAAAATTATCCTGATTACAAGCAACTATCAAAAGATGTGATTGAGTATTTTCAACAGAGTGGTTACTTTAGTGATATTGAAGTCATCGACAAAAAATCAAATGACCATGAAGTCATTCACAAATAAATCGCTTTATTTTTATCTGAAAACAAATTAGAGTAATTACTCTAAAACAAAAGTACAATTTTATATAAGGGACTAACGAGTGATTTCAAGTAAATCTATCAAACCCGCTTTAGAACAAGCCTATGTCAAACTCATGATGGATGTGATTGGCAGAGGTTTGGTCATGGCGAGTCAAGTTGATGATGAAATTAAACATGAAGTATCTGTACTCCCTGTTGGTTTTACATTATCAATGAAAGTTTTTCCAAACGGCGCTTCATTTATTGCCAGAGTCAATCAAAACAAGCAGCTTGAACTGGTTAAATCTTTAGACGCTAAGCCTGATCTATCGATTATTTTCAAACATGTTCATCATGCTTTTTTAGTCTTTTCATTTCAGGAAAGTACAGCTCAAGCTTTTGCAAATGACCGTATGATCGCAGATGGAGATGTGGCACACGCCATCCGTTTAGTGCGTTGTCTGAATAAAATGGAAGCATTAATTTTACCTAAACTGGTTGCTGAACTCGCGGTAAAAGAATATCCATCAGAATTAAGCTTAAAAGAAAAATTAGCGGGCGCTGCAAATATCTATCTTAAAGTTGCCCAATCATATTTAAAAGGGAGTGCTTAACACATGGCTAAACCATATTACGAATTTTTCTGTCCTGTAAAAGTGATCGCTGGTCATGCTGCACTCGAACATATCCCTTTCGAACTTGCATCATTAGGCGCTAAACGCCCAATGATCATCACTGATAAAGGTGTGCGTGCCAATCACCTTTTAGCGCCTATTGAAGCTGCATTTGAATCTACTGATATTGAAATTGGCATTATTTTCGATGATGTTCCACCTGATTCAAGCCTTGAAACAGTTCGTGCTGCAGCACAAGCGTATCGTGAAAATAACTGTGATGCGATTATTGCTGTGGGTGGTGGCTCGGTTATTGATACCTCTAAAACAGCCAATATTTTAGTCTCTGAGGGTGGTGATGATTTACTTAAGTATTCAGGTGCACACAACCTCCCTCGCCCACTTAAACCTTTTTTTGTGATTCCTACGACATCAGGTACAGGCTCAGAAGTGACCTTGGCTGCGGTCGTATCAGACAATCAAAAAAATGTGAAAATGGCATTTGCCTCAAATTACCTAATGCCGCATGCGGCGATTCTTGATCCACGTATGACCCAAACATTGCCGCCACATCTGACAGCAATGACAGCGATGGATGCCATGACACATGCTGTAGAAGCTTATACCTGTATTGCAGCCAATCCAATTTCCGATGCGTATGCAACTGCTGCCATCAAAAAGATCAGTACAAGTTTATTTGATGTACTGGATCATCCTAGTGATGCAACAGGCCGCTTAGAACTTGCTCAAGCTTCAACAATGGCTGGCATTGCATTTTCTAATTCAATGGTTGGTATTGTGCATTCTCTTGGTCATGCTTTAGGTGCAGTAGCGCATTTGCCTCATGGCTTATGTATGAATCTCTTTCTTCCTTATGTTTTGGAATACAACAAGGAAGTGAATGGTGACAAGATTGCCGATCTATTATTGCCACTTGCTGGTGCTGATATTTACGCACAGACCCCTGCAAACCAGCGTGCGGATAAGGCCATAGAGACGTTAAATACCATGCGTGATCGTCTCTATCATTTGACTAAGCTTCCACGTACCTTGAGTGAAACAGGTAAAGTTACTCAAGCACAGCTGGATGAAGTTGCCGAAAAAGCGCTCAATGACGGCTCAATTATTTTCAATCCGAAAGAAGCAACCTTTAAAGATTTAAAGTCAATCTTAGAAAAAGCTTGGTAATTGTCTAAAATTGCGACAATATAGAGCGAGCTATTGGCACTAAGTCTATGTTTGCAGTGATGTAGTCTACAGATGAAATGTTGACAGCCCCCGATAGTAAATAGCCTGATGTTTATCTAAACATCGGGCTTTTATCTTGCAGAATGGGCAGTCACTTATTTTTTGATCAAGATGGCACGTTTTCTGCTAAAAAAGCCAACAAAGTTACTGACAAATGTGACCTTTTAGAGTAGATTGGCGCACTTTTGTTTTATTCTTAGGGGGGATCGTTCGTCTCAAACGATCCTTATAAATATGACTGATCCTTGATCAACGATTAAGAGGATAACGCCGTTGACAGATATCTCTGGGACTCAATCCACAGCAAAACTGAAAAAAAATCTTGTGCTGTGGCATATTATCATTATTGGTCTAGCGTATATTCAGCCACTTACCTTATTTGATACCTTTGGTTTAGTGTCAGACGGAAGCCATGGACATGTTCCAACTTCTTATATTTTTGCGCTTGTTGCCATCCTTCTGACCTCTATCAGTTATGGTCATATGATCAAGCGCTACCCTTCGTCAGGGTCTGCTTATACCTATGCGCAAAAATCGATTCACCCGAATGTCGGCTTTATGGTTGGCTGGTCTTCTTGGTTAGATTATTTATTATCTCCACTCGTCAACATCATTTTGGCTGATATTTACTTAAGAGCCTTATTCCCAGATGTGAATAACTGGATCTGGGTCATTGCACTGACGGCGATTATGACTGTGATCAACTTGTTTGGTTCACGTTTTGTTGCTCGATTTAACAGTACCATTGTTGTGGTGCAACTTGCGATCATCTTCTATTTTGTTTATGAAGTTTACTTACTGTTAACTCAAGGCATTTACGCAGATGGCACCTTAAACCCAGATAAAGCTGAATTATGGTCACTTGCTCCATTCTGGAGTGAAATGACGGCAATTGGTGCATTAATCGGTGGTGCAACGATTCTTTGTTTCTCTTTCACAGGGTTTGATGCGTTATCATCCCTTGCAGAAGAAACCAAAGATGCTGAAAAAACCTTGCCAAAAGCAATTTTCTCTACAGCGTTGATCGCGGGTATTATCTTTATTTTTAGTACCTATTTTATTCAGCTATTTTTCCCAAGTAATGCCAATCTTTACTTTAATCCGCTGGATGAATCTCAACCTGTGATGCTTGAAGCACTTGGCAATGCAACCATTTTAACGGCAATTACAGGTATCGCATTTAAAAAGTTAGTATTGTATTTTGCGGTCATTGCTGTACTGGCTTCTGGTATTTCTGCACACGCTGGGGTATCCCGTTTGATGTATGTAATGGGTCGTGATGGCGTCATTAACAAAAAGATTTTTGGTCATATTAGTCCAAAATTACATACCCCGACTTATAATATTTTGATTGTTGGTGTTGTTGCGTTATCAGCGGGTTTTCTTGACCTTGAACATATTGTCAACTTAATTAGCTTTGGTGCTTTAACTGCATTTAGTTTTGTTAATTTCTCTGTGATTTCACGTTACGCCTTACGTGACGGCAGAACAAAATCACTGAAAGAAATCATCAATTATGTGGTGATTCCATCTCTTGGTTTTGCCAGCGTATTCTTGATGTGGTTAGAAATTGATGAAATGGCATTAAAACTCGGGCTTGCATGGGCTGTATTAGGTGTTGCCTATTTAGCCTATAAAACTCGTGGTTTCCGCTACCCTGCACCACAACACAATGAACATGAATAATTGATTATTGTGGGTGTAATCAAATAAGAAAGGCGCTTTATGCGCCTTTCTTATTTTAGTCATATCAACTGCAATTATGCTGCAATAAATTTTTCCGTTATCGCTTTGATTCGTTTTGCATATTGTTTTGCAGTCTCTAAATCACCGCTTGGAATCTCATCTGTACTGGCATCAGCAGGTGATTGAACCAATAAGCCGACAGAACCGCCTAAGCTGTTCACATCCTGACGTGTAGCGCTTTTAGTGTTTGATGGTGCCAAACCAAGACTGACCCAAATACCACCATGTTGTGAAGCCAAGGTATGTAAAGAAATTAACGTGACTTGCTTATCGCCATTTAAACTTGCGCTGTTGGTAAAACCACCGAAAACCTTGTCTGCCCATGCACGAGTAAACCAACGCTTAGAAGATGCATCTGCAAATTTTTTAAATTGCCAAGGTACACCGCCCATGTAAGTTGGCGCACCAAATACGATTGCATCTGCGGTATCTAAAGTGTCCCAATCCTGATCTTGAATATTGCCCTCTTGATCCACTTCGATGAGCGTTGCCTGAATTTCATTGGCAAAAGTTTCTGCAATGACTTTGGTATGGCCATAACCTGAATGATAAACAACAGCGATTTTTGACATGATAAGTCCTCTGATTGAGATGATAGGTATATTAATGTTTGATATAACTTGGAGGGGTTGCAGTTAGACCTTGTTTGAGTTGTTGGGTAGATTCCCCAACCAACACTTCAAAGGCATTTTGTTGAATTCCATCAAATACGTGTTGCGCCACTGTATGTGGAGAAATTTTGGCAATATCCAGTGATTGGGTTAAATCTGTGTCGATAAAACCAACATGTACCCCCATCACATGAACATTGGCTTTTGCTAACCATTGCCGAGTTGAATTGGTAAATGACCATGCTGCCGCTTTAGAAATCGCATAACTGGCTAACATCGTGCTGGGTTCCCAAGACACATCCGATAAAATATTGACGATATAACTTTCAGCATGGCTTGCTAAAATTGGAGAGAATTGCTGAGTCGTATTGATCACACCATAAAGATTGGTTTCTAAAACCGCCCGTGTCACTGCTGCAATATTTGCATCTACAGGGCTTTCATTTAAGCGTGCAATACCTGCATTGTTGATTAATAGATTGACATCACCACATTCTGCAACAGCTTTTTGAATAGATACGGGATCTGTGACATCTACAACAATCGGAATAATACCCTGTTGATTAAAATCTTGAAGATTACGCATTCCTGCATAAACTTTCTTGGCACCACGTTGTATCGCTTGCTGGGCAAGTGCTAAACCTAGACCACGATTTGCACCTGTAATAAAAACGACCGCATCTGTTATTTTCATTAAAACCACGCTCATAAATATAAAAGGGTCGATCAATGCTATCAATCAGCAGAAGTTGTATTGACCTGATTAATTTATGATATACTTTTGAAATCTAGTATCAATTAGTTACTACATGGTAACTGGTCATTTCTTGGTTATAACTTTCCAAATTGAGGTATAGATTGATGACTAATGTATTCAATTTTAATATTTTTCATCCAAACTGCCCGGCAAGATCTTTTTTTGAAAAATTTGCAGATAAGTGGGTTTTGATGATTATTTATCGACTTCATCAGCACTCTCAACACTTCAATGAACTGAAAAAAAACTTAACAGGCATCTCACCTAAAGTACTTTCCCAGAAATTAAAAATTCTGGAAAGAGATGGATTTATCACCCGTACAATTCATGAAAACAATGTGATTCGTGTTGAATATGCATTAACCTCTCTAGGCTTTGAGTTTGCTCAAACTGCTTTATCATTTAAACTCTGGGCTGAAGGTAATGTGCAACATGTCATTCGTGCTCAAAAACAATTTGATGCCATTCAAGCAAAAAATGAGCCAACACTGCTACAAGAAGCCTAAACCTCAACTCTCTAAATACGACCTATACTCAACTCGCTATGTTGTAAGCATGATATCAGCTCAGCGTCATTTAAATAAAAACATAGCAAAGAGGACAAAATAATGAAAATTCCACTTCTCTTTATCCTAGTAATCCTCAGCCATAGTGCTTTTGCGTCCTATGAAAATTCTTGTGATTTAGAGGTTAAACTTTTAGAAAACTCTTCTACACGTACGCTATATATCAATAAAGATGGCTTAGGTGAAGTTGAGGAAACATCACTCAACATAAAAGGTGTTGTAAAAAAAGCGCAAGCCGCTGGCCGAGCAGATAGTGGTTGTCAACACTATATCGGCAAAGTCTTAGAAGAAAATTTAAGCGATTTCCCGAATCGCTCTGAATTTAAAAAAGGACAAAACATTAAACTGAATATCTTAATCACAGATTATAAAGGTATACCGAAATCTGAAACGGTGACCTATTTAGAAGCAAACAAATAGTTAAAATCTGATTTTTTAAGGTCTGAATAAGAAAGTACAAGCATTGGGGTGCAGCCTGATACAGGCTGTCAACACTATTTAGGAACGTTATATAGGCAACCTGTCAAAAAAACTCAGACACAAGAATATAATTGCTCTTAATTAATATTTTTAATTAAATCAATTGTATGGAAAAATAAATTATTTGATTATAAAAAAGCTTGCCTTGCATTGCCACACCTTACATTCAAAGTTTAAATAGCTTTGCGTAGGCGGTGCCTCACTTTTCAGAGATGAAAAGTGACAAAAATCTTCTATTGGGCGAGGGGTACGTCCTGTACCCCCACCCAACGGCTACATCCCTGTCGCCCCGCGATAGGATAAACATCTAGAATTCAAAAGTATAAAAAATGAATCGATAATCAACAGTTTCTAAAAGTTAATACAAAAACTTATGATCAATGAGTTGATGTAAATCACTTGTATGAATAATTAGGCGGTTTGACTATAGTTATAGAAGAAAGAATCACTCAAATATTTGGTATATTGCAAAGAAAGGACAAAAAATTAAGATAAATATTCGGATTACTGATTTTAAAGGCAAATCCCAATCGGATGAGATCGCTTATACAACCATAACCTCATTGCTCCTTCCAAAAAGGAAATTCTAAATTAATAAGAGTAAAAACCCATCTATGCGATGGGTTATGATTTTTATTTTAACTCTTTAAACCCTTGCTGACGCCATGCTTCATATAGAATTACTGCGGTGGCATTCGATAAATTCAGACTACGTGAATTCGGTGCCATAGGTAAACGAATCCAATGCGACTGAGGGAACATCATACGAACATCTTCTGGTAAACCACGTGTTTCTGGCCCCATCAATAAAGCCACAGGTCGGTTTAAATCTGAGGTATGTGGTGTTTCAGTGCCTTTGGTGGTTAAAGGATAAATCGCATCAAGATCAATTCCCTGCACCTTTAAATGTGCCAAACATTCAGCAAAGTTTTCCCAAACTTTCATATGTGCCCATTCATGATAATCCAATCCTGCACGGCGCAACTTCTTATCATCCAGTTCAAAACCTAGAGGCTTGACTAAATGTAATTGTGCACCGGTATTGGCACATAAACGAATGATATTCCCTGTATTTGCAGGAATTTCAGGCTCGTATAAAACAACATGAATCACGGGAGATCTCTACTTATCAGAATACAACCTAAGTCCTTTAAAAAAGACCATGTCTGTTTTTTTAAAGAAAAATTTAGGCAGATATTATTGCCACTGTAACTGTTCGCGTAAACTCACCACTTCACCAATAATGGTCAAAGTAGGCGCTTGAATATGGTTTTCTTCAACTTTTGATGCAATATCTGCCAATGTTCCAACCACCACCTTTTGATCAGGGGTTGTCCCTTTGGAGATCAAAGCCACTGGCATATTTGGACGTTGACCATGTGATATTAGATTTTCACAAATTTTTTCTAGTCCCACCAAGCCCATATATAAAACCAATGTCTGATTTTCATAAACCAGCTCATTCCAGGGTAGCTCTGGTGAACCTTCTTTTAAATGTCCCGTCAAAAAACGGACGCTTTGTGCATAATCACGATGTGTAAGCGGAATCCCAGCATAAGCTGAGCACCCTGATGCGGCGGTAATGCCCGGAACAACTTGGAACGTAATATTGGCCGCAAAAAGCTCTTGAATTTCTTCACCACCGCGACCAAATATAAACGGATCACCACCTTTTAGACGGCAGACACGTTTACCTTCGGTGGCATATTTGACCAGTAATGCATTAATCCCATCTTGTGGCACAGAATGATTTGAACGTGCTTTACCCACATAGATTTTTTCAGCATCACGACGACACAATTCTAAAATCGCGGGGGACACCAAACGATCATAAATCACCACATCCGCTTGCTGCATCAATCTAAGTGCTTTTAAGGTTAACAGCTCTGGATCACCTGGTCCTGCACCCACCAAATAAACTTCACCTTTTGGTTTTTGCCATTTTGTTAAAGCTTGTTCAATTAGACGATCTGCCTCTATGAGATTGTCATTAAACACCTGCTCTTTTAAAGGGCTGGCATATAAATCTTCCCAAAAGATTCGACGTTCATCAGGATTAGTAATCTGTTCTTTAACAGCTTTACGCCATTTCCCAGAAAAATCAGCAAGTTTACCCATTCCATGAGGAATAGACGCTTCAAGCTGAGTACGAATCTGGCGAGATAAAACAGGAGAGGCACCATTGGTGGCAATTGAAACCACCAGTGGTGAACGATCAATGATCGCAGGCACCATAAAGCGACAATGTGGAGGATCATCAACACTGTTGACTAACACATTTAAATCTTCACAAGCTTCAAAAACAGCTTGATTGACAGCTTTATCATTGGTTGCAGCAATCACCAAACGATAGCTACTTAGGCTAATTTGACGATCAAATTTATCTGCATGATATTGCCCATGGGTTGAATGGACAATATCTAAAAGATTTTGCTCTATATCAGGTGCAACCACATGAATCACTGCACCAGCTTTTGCAAGTAATACTGCTTTGCGGTAAGCAATATGCCCACCACCCACAATCAGACAAGGTTGCCCTTGTAGTTTTAATGAAATTGGGAAAATTTCCACAGTGTTCCTCAAAAGTTCAAATCTGATTGTACTAAGCAATATTTATGCACAAAACTGAACCAAATATCGAGTTTTCGATATTTAGTCGATAAATGTTGCACCAGCCATGTACGGGCGTAACACTTCTGGCACTTCAATAGAGCCATCGGCACGTTGGTAGTTTTCCATCACAGCCAATAAAGTACGACCGACAGCCAAACCAGAACCATTCAAAGTATGTACCAGCTCAGTTTTCTTTTGGTCTGCACGATAACGCGCCATCATACGGCGTGCTTGGAAATCGCCCATATTTGAACAAGAAGAAATCTCACGATATGTATCTTGGCTTGGTACCCAAACTTCTAAATCATAAGTTTTACACGCACCAAAGCCCATATCACCACCACATAAAACGATTTTACGATATGGTAAGCCTAAAGCTTGTAAGATCCCTTCTGCATGACCTGTCAATGCTTCCAAAGCATCCATTGAGTCTTCAGGTTTTACGATTTGGACCATTTCAACTTTGTCGAATTGGTGTTGACGAATCAAACCGCGCGTATCACGACCATAAGAACCTGCCTCACTACGGAAACATGGTGTATGCGCAGCATATTTCAACGGTAAACGGTCAGCATCAATGATTTCATTACGGACAAAGTTCGTCACTGGAACTTCGGCGGTTGGAATCAAATAGTATTCTTTTTCGCCTTGTAATTTAAACAAATCTTCTTCAAATTTAGGCAGTTGACCTGTACCACGCAATGAGTCTGCATTGACAAGATAAGGGACATAAGCTTCGGTATAACCATTTTTCAAGGTATGGGTATCCAGCATGAACTGGGTCAATGCACGTTGTAAACGCGCCAATGGACCTTTCAATACGCTGAAACGTGTGCCCGTTAACTTGGTTGCAGTTTCAAACTCCAACCCACCCATCATTTCGCCAAGGTCAGTATGGTCTTTGATTTCGAAATCAAATTGACGTGGTGTGCCCCACTTTAAAACTTCAACATTATCACTTTCATCTTTCCCTTCTGGCACAGACTCATGTGGCATGTTTGGGATTGAGAGTAGTTTTGCTTCTAATTCAGCTTGAAGTTCATTCAATTCAACTTCAGCGGCTTTAATTTCATCACCAATCGCACCCATACGTGCCATGATTTCTGAAGCATCGCCACCAGATTTTTTGATTTGACCAACTTGTTTCGCACCCGAATTACGCTCTGCCTGTAAGTTTTCAGTTCTAGACTGAATTTCTTTACGGCGAGCTTCTAGTGATGCCCATTCTTCAACGTTGAGTTGTACACCACGTTTGGCTAAGGCTAAGTTTACAGCCTCGATATTATTTCTGATTAATTTCGGGTCGATCATAGTCAATCTAAAGGGTAAGAAAAAAACTGACTATAGTGTAAGCTCTTCACTGTAAAAAATACAGTGACAGAGCATTAGACATACATGAATTGTATGATTTGAAGACAATTAAGGTGTAACAGGTTTTTCTACAGTCGCTTCGACTTGAGGTAGACTTGGTAAATACTCGGCTTTAATCAAATCTTTTGCCACTTGATACGGCAGCTTTAACTCAGGCATACCTTCTGCATAAGAAGTAAGTTCATATAATGGATAAACAAAAACCAGACCATTTACACCGTAATAATAGTTATCACTTAACTGCAATTTATCACGCGTAATATCCTTTTGAATCAACCAGTTCGCATTGGCATCATAAAGCTGTTCAGCAACTTTTGCTTCGACGTTTGGTTTTAAAATATCTGTTAGGGCGAGGCGCTTTTGCGTGCTTAAATCGAATGTCACATATTCATTGTGATACATCCCATGAGCAGCACCGGCTGCATAGGTATAAGTCTGGATCACAAAAGTGGCTAAATTATTTTGTTGTGAAATAAAACGAACATAAATTGAATTTTGATTTAAGCCTTTAGGTGAAGATTGCGCTTCACTTTCAGCTTGGGCATGATTTTGATCTTTCTCAAATGCGCCAGGTACATCTTTTTTAATACGATTTAGAAAATACTCATCTAGCCAAGGCACATTACTTTTTACAGTTTGCAAATCATATTGCGTACAACCATCTTCATCACAAAACTGTTTTTTTACCACATTGACGCGTTCAACCTTAGCTTGAATCAATGGTATTTGCGCGTGTTGAGTTGCTGTTGCAGCTTGTTCTGCTTGAGGTGCTGGCTTTTCTTGGCATGCGCTAACCATGAGCATACTGGATAAAAGAGATAAAAAAATCAGACCACTTTTAAAATTTACTTTCATTTCTATATCTTTAAAGCATATTTAGTAATAGCCCTATCATAAAACCAGAACCTTTAAATTAATATTCATAATTGTTAATTATTGAAATTTTGTTGTTTAAGCCTATGTGCTAACTCTTTTATTCAAATTAGCGCCAACATTGTCATTTTGATTGAAATCTACATTTGCATGGTTCTCAACCCAATTACAATGAAATCCCAGTGGTATATGTACGCCCAAATCAATTTCAGCCTGCTCAGCTATTTCTAGTCCATTTACTTTTAAAATAACAGCTTTGGCTGCTTCCCCCTCTACATGATGCAAATAGGCCATCAAATATCCATGCCCTTCTGCACTGTGTTCATGCTTAGCCACAAAAGTAACTTCACCAATTGCCCACTGTATACCAAAATCATAACTCACAAATGTTTGCATTTCTAAATCATGAATATATAAACAATTGAACAATGTAGTTTCAGCAAAACCCAAAGTGTATAAATAGCGATATGGGACCCCAGTAAAACGCGCATCAATTTTCGGAAATTCTTGAATTCGAGAGTCGAGTACAGTTCTATGTAGCGTTTGTAAGCTTAAATCAATGCGCCAACGTTCTAACTGTGCATGTTGCAATTCATAAGCTGCGTGTTGGGAATGTTCAAAATCGTCCTGATGTACCAAAACATCTAAAATAATTCTATTTTCATGATCACGAAAAGCATTTGCTGCATGAAAAACAAAACATGGTTCAAGCTCAATCCACTGAATCTGTTCAGCATTTGCATATTTAGGCAATATTCCAATACGTGCTTGATGCTGTTTATTCCATTGATAGGGAACACTTGCACCATGCAATAATCGCGTCATTGAAAAAGTAAGCGGAAAATCAAAAACCAAAACTTCTTGTTGTGTAATGAGACAATCATGAATCATGGGACCATGTTGTAATAAAATTTGCGTGACATGAATTAAATCGCCATGCTGATCAATCACTTGGTAATAGGCATTTTTACGATCTAAAGCATCATAACTAATCGCATGTAAGTGCCCTGTTTTAGCATCTTTACGAGGATGTGCGGTAAACGGTAAATCAGCATCACTATTAAACAACTGATAACGTTCTGCATTTAACTCATCATCTAAGCAGATTGGAAACGCGCCAGCTTCAATCACCGCCCAAAGTTTTCCTGCATGTTTAAAAATGTTGGTATTTACAACATCATGTGCACCACGGCGAAAGCCGCCTATTGCTGGTTGTTGTTTATATTGCTGCACCGTATCTGTGGCCAGCATACTGCTTTTAAACCAGATTGCTTTACCCGCTTGTAATTTGAGTGCGTGAATCATTCCATGACCAAGATACCATTCAAATAATGTCGGCTTTGCGACATCAATCGGATTTGAGCCAATTCTTAACAATAAACCATTTAAATGCGGTGGGATAATTCCTGATATTTTTAAGTTGGTTGTGATAATTTCTTCAACTGGCTGGTAAAGCTTCTGCTGATAAAGATTGACTTCTGCGTCACGACGATGCCGTCTTAAAAATCGCCCAATCATGCAGATTAACTTTTGCCTCAAAACATTCAAAAATGACTTTTGCGCAGTCATCTTTGGGTAATGTTTGAGTTTCAATTGTGTCTTGCGATACATACAGCATCTCAGTTTTTATATTCAAACCCTTGTTTGAGCATAGAATAATCTTGTATTGAAAGCCACTTTATTTGCTCGTAGCTATTATTACATGGCTAAGTCTATTGCTCTGTTCTGTTTAATCGGCATAAAAAAAGCAACCTTACGGTTGCTCTTCTATTCAATCAAAATCGTTTATTGATCAATAATGTCTGTGCCTTTAGGCGGCACAAAATTAAAGGTAGATGCAGGGATAGCGGCATTGACCTGTACATTGTTAAAACGCACAGTGGTTGTTTGACCCAAAGAATCTTGCAAGATCATTAAAGTCGGTGCATTTTTCGCCCCAAAACTAATCGTCAAGCTTTGGAAAGCACCATCTTTTTGTTTTGGATACAAGGTATAGTAAGTTTTACCTGCATTCGGCTGAGTAATACGATAAGCCTTTTGAATTTGCTCAGTATTACCACTGAGTAGTAATGCTGGTGTATTGGCAACCTGCTCATCTAAACTTTGGCGTACAGCCTGCTGTAAGTCAGGATCATAAATCCACACTGTACGACCTGCGGTCACAATAGTCTGTTTTGCGGGCGTGGTGGTTTCCCAATAGAATTTACCAGGACGCTCAACCTTCATTGTACCTTTAAAGGTTTGATTCATATGCTGAGCGGTTAAACCCTTTTTCTGTGCAACTTTACCTGTTTGAGTCGCTTTTGTGGTTTGCTCAAAATTTGCAGTAAAGCTTTTTACACCACTGAGTTGTTTAACCAAATTTGCGGTTGCTTGTTGCTCCGAAGCAGCAGTTGCTGCAAAAACTGTTGTGCTCATTACAGGTGCAAACAGCGCTGCACTTATAGCCACTGCACCCATCGTTTTACGAAGCATATTCATATGTTCACCTTTTCTATGTCTGTACCTCAATTAAAATATTCAAATAATATTTGGCACAGAATGTAATTTATTAGATTGCTTATCTTAAACCAAATTGAGTCAGTAATAATTGAGAAAATAAGAAGTTTTGTATTGTTATTGGTGCAATATGTTGAAAATTATTCATCATGATGAAGATGGTTTTTTCTTTAATGCTAAAAAAAACTGATAAAAAAACCCGCAATAAAGCGGGCTTTTTTGCACTCTTAAAGCTTACGCTTCAACAGATACATAGCGACGGCCAAATTGACCTTTCACTTCAAATTTGATTACGCCGTCAGCAGTAGCAAATAAAGTATGGTCACGACCCATACCAACATTTGTACCAGCGTGGAATTCTGTACCACGTTGACGAACGATAATGTTACCAGCAGTCACAGCTTGACCACCGTACATTTTAACACCTAACATTTTAGGATTCGAATCACGACCGTTTTTGGTCGAACCACCGGCTTTTTTAGTTGCCATGTCTATATACTCCTAGTGATTAACCTGCGATCGTAGTAATTTTCAACTCGGTAAACCATTGACGGTGACCTTGTTGTTTACGGTAGTGCTTACGACGACGCATTTTAACAATACGAATTTTGTCATGACGACCGTGACCAACCACTTCTGCAGTTACTTTTGCGCCAGCTACAACTGGAGCACCGATTTGAATGCTTTCGCCATTCACAACCATTAATACATCATCAAATGTAATAGTCGCGCCAGTTTCAGCTTTCAACAATTCTACTTTAAGGGTTTCACCCTCAACAACACGGTGCTGTTTACCACCGCTTTGGATTACTGCGTACATAATGTACTCCAACTTACCCGTGTCGTCGTGCCGATAAAGGAATATATCGATCTTAAGACGAACGCCACTGGGGGTTATTCAAGGGCAAAGATTTTAAGTGATAATGAATTAAACAACAAGTCATTTCCAGCAAATATTATCATTGTATAGAAAATAATCTACATATAATGGTTTTTTTAAGATTTCCCCTTTGATAATATGAATTTTTTTTTAAGATACAGCTAAAATTGAAATAGATTTTTAAAACAAATCCGCTACTATGTAGCTCAAAAGAATGATCGATTGAATGTTCAATGCTTTATTCATCTTTGGACAAAGAAAGAACAAATCATTAAGATTCAGGCACGATGTCTGCTTGCAAAAGCAACATTCAGACATGTTAATTGTTACACTAGCAACTTATAACGCATTTGCATGAGGCTCCCACCCGATGACCATCGACTTTAAGCAAGATATTCTCGCTCCAGTTGCAACCGACTTTGCTGCAATGGACAAGTTTATTAATGAAGGGATTACCTCAAAAGTTGCTTTAGTGATGGCCGTCAGTAAACATGTTGTTGAAGCTGGCGGTAAACGCATGCGTCCAATCATGTGCCTACTTGCAGCAAAAGCATGTGGTGCAACAGATCTACAGATGGACCCTTATCGTAAACTGGCAGCAATCATTGAAATGCTGCATACCGCAACATTGGTACATGATGATGTTGTAGATGAATCTGGTTTACGTCGTGGTCGTCCAACTGCGAACGCAACTTGGAACAACCAAACTGCGGTGTTGGTGGGTGATTTTCTGATTTCTCGAGCTTTTGATCTTCTGGTTGATCTCGACAATATGATCTTGCTCAAAGACTTTTCGACGGGCACTTGTGAAATTGCCGAAGGTGAAGTATTACAGCTTCAAGCACAGCACCAACCCGAAACAACTGAACAAACTTATTTAGATATTATTCACGGTAAAACTTCTCGTTTATTTGAACTTGCAACTGAAGGTGCTGCCATCATTGCAGGGAAACCTGAGTATCGTGAACCATTACGTTTATTTGCAGGTCATTTTGGCAATGCCTTTCAAATTATTGATGATATTTTAGACTATACCTCTGATGCTGAAACATTAGGTAAAAATATTGGTGATGATTTAATGGAAGGTAAACCCACTTTACCTTTAATCTCTGCCTTAGCAAATACTCAGGGTGAAGAGCACGAAATTATCCGTAAAAGTATCGCAACTGGTGGAACAAGCGATTTAAATCGTGTGATTGAAATTGTTCAGAGCTCAGGTGCTTTAGATTATTGTAGTCGCCGTGCCACAGAAGAAACTCAAGCTGCGATTCAAGCTTTGAATCATTTGCCTGAATCTGAGTATCGCCAGGCATTGTATAATTTAGCGCAACTTGCCTTACATCGAATTCAATAAAATTTAACAAGGCTTATGCATATACAATTTAATGATCTTTTCCTCCTTATGCAGGAACAACTTGACGGCATAAAAGTTGTTCCCAATCCTGATATATTAATTGAGTTAATCAATCGTATCAGACCCAGTGACAGCCACAATTTAGAAGAAAGTCAAAATAAATTTGATGCTTTAATTCAAGCACTGCTCACTACACCCAATGCATCTTCTGCATTTCAAGGTTACTTACTCAAGCTGGTCAATCACTATAAACAAGCAGGATTGTATGCAGATAGTGGGATTTTATCTTTAGACGGCTTTTGGAATCAGCTTGGGCAACGGATTGGCGCACATTTTCTACCTTTATTGACAGACGAATCAGATCTCAAAGATTTGGTTGGCAAAGTGTTTCACCAACGTAGTGATAAATATTGGCTGGAAAATATCAGTGAAAAGAAATGGGAACAATTGTTCCGATTACTCAATCAAGGTCATCGTTATAAAAACGATAAATTGGGAATTAAACGCGATATTGTCAAAGCCATTACTGTGCTTTCCTATCGAATCAGTGGTATTGGCTTATATCCTGAATTTATCAATGCCTACCCTGAGCTTCAAGAATATGAATCGCCTTTTTTAGTTCAAAACCGTGAAATTGTTGAGTTTATAGAAGCGTATAAAAAACAACATCGCGATGAAGATGAGCTTGCTGTGGGTATTCCTCCTGATGCAGACCAAGCGTTGGTCATGATTGAACAATGTCGTGATGTGGTACAAAAAATCCGTCGAGCAATCAAACGGATTGGGGTGAGTTTAAGTCTGACTTATCTACTCTCGTTACTAGAACAATGTATTGATCGAATCGAACTCTTACTCAATCTTCTTGTAGAAGATGATCAGATCCGTTATCAGCTCTGTGGTGAATTGCTCACTGACTTAGTCAATGCTCACTATAGTGAAACCAGTGTGCGTGATTTGCTTAAAACCAACAGTGAGTTAATCGCACTACAAGTCACTGAAAATGCCAGTAAGACAGGCGAACATTATGTAAGTACCGATAAAAAAGGTTTCTTTGGCATGTATAAAGCAGCTGCAGGCGCAGGTGCGATTATTGCAACCATGGCAACCCTGAAAATACTGACTGCACGTTTAGTCCTTGCGCCATTTTTGCATGCCTTTCTCTACAGTATGAATTATTCATTGGGCTTTATCCTGATCCATGTTTTGCACTTTACTGTAGCAACCAAACAGCCTGCGATGACGGCGGCCGCACTTGCATCAACAGTTCAGCACCAAAAGGGTTCAAAAACAGCGCAAATTGCTGAACTTGCTGGACTGATTATTAATATTATTCGGACCCAGTTTATTGCAATTCTGGGAAATATTTCGATTGCGATTCCAACTGCCGCCTTAATTACCTATCTATGGCAACTGTCAATGCATGAACCACTTTTGACGCATGCTAAAGCCACAACCTTACTCGCCAGCCTAAATCCATTTACCTCATTGGCAATTCCACATGCAGCAATTGCAGGTGTTTGTTTATTTTTATCGGGATTAATCGCTGGATATTTTGACAATATGTCAGTCTATCGAAAAGTCGGGCCTCGCTTAAAAGCTCACATAAAATTGAAAAAAATGATGGGACAAGCCAGACTGGACAAGTTTGCAGACTATATCGAGCGAAACTTAGGCGCTTTAGCGGGTAATTTTATCTTTGGGATCATGCTTGGAAGTATGGGAACCATTGGTTTTATCTTAGGTTTACCATTAGATATTCGCCATATTGCGTTTGCTGCTGCCAACTTTATTCAAGGCTTAATGACCATCAATGGTTCACCTGATATTGGCCTCATCATAGTGTCTTTCCTTGGCGTGTTGTGTATTGGTTTGACCAACTTATTTGTCAGCTTCACACTCACCATTATTGTCGCACTCAGAGCAAGACAAGTTCGTTTTTCGCAATGGAAACCATTGGCAAAACTCATATTTACCCATTTTTCTACCCGTCCTTTAGATTTCTTCTGGCCGCCAAAACAACCCTTACAACTTGAAGATGAGGCAAACTCACAAAGCAAACTAAATCACTAGGATTTTTGTTATTTTTTGTGCAAATTGTTAATTATTTCACAAAAAGAAATTAGTATAAATTACCTAAATTTACTCACTTGAAAAAAAGTGTACTGGCTAGTACACTTCGGTTGATTAAATAAACTTAACGTACGCAATTATATACTCTAGGTTAACTTATGCCTTACGTATTGCTCCTTATTGGCTGTATAGGTTTACTTATTGGGAGTGTTGGTTTAAACATTAACCAGGTACAACAGTTTGATTTTTCAAGCGTTGTATGGATGAGTTCACACCGTTTAGAAGTCTTAAATGGTCTATCACTCACCCTATCCTATCTGGGCGGCTTACCGTCAATGATCGTGATTGCAGGGCTATGTAATTTATATTTCATACGCCTAAAACAATATGCAAATGTGCTGATGATCAGTATTGGACTGCTCGGTGCTGCGGCGATTGGTTGGATACTCAAATATCTGGTTAATCGTCCTAGACCCGATGAAATCTACCAAATGGTGCAAACCTATGGTGCTTCATTTCCTAGTGCTCACAGCATTTATGCAGCGATTGTATGCTGTTCGATTATGTTTATATTTCAAAAGCATCGCCAAGTTAAATGGATTAGCTTGGGGGGCTTTTTATGGTTTCTAAGCATGGGGGGCTCTAGAATTTATCTAGGGGCACATTTCCCAACTGATGTACTCACTGGATGGAGTATAGGTGTCATATGGGCTGCAATTTTATGGCTCATACTGTCACGAGAAACGTTAAGACAGAACAAATTATTTTTAGATAAGAATCTAAACGAGGTGGAATAATGATGTCGGCAAAGCTTTGGGCTCCTGCCCTTACTGCTTGTGCTCTCGCAACAAGTATTGCACTTGTAGGCTGCAGCAAAGATCCTAAATCAGCACAACAAGCTGGTGGTGCTGCCCAAAAAATGCCGCCGACTGAAGTTGGTGTCATTGTTGCTCAGCCACAAAGCGTAGAACAAAGTGTTGAACTTTCGGGTCGTACTTCAGCGTATCAAATCTCTGACGTTCGCCCACAAACAAATGGTGTGATTTTAAAACGTTTGTTTACGGAAGGTAGTTTTGTTCGTGAAGGCCAACCTCTTTATGAGATTGACTCGAGCATCAATCGTGCAAACTTAGACAGTGCAAAAGCAGCTTTAGTACGTCAGCAAGCAAACTTAAATGCCTTGCAGGTTAAAGCAAATCGTTATCGTCAACTTGTCGGCATCAATGCTGTTTCTAAGCAAGAGTTTGATGATTTGCTTGCACAAATCAAACTTGCTGAAGCAGATATTGCAGCATCAAATGCTGCTGTTAAAAATGCACAAATTGACCTAGGTTATTCGACTGTTCGTTCACCTATTTCAGGTCAATCTGGTCGTTCTTCAGTCACTGCTGGTGCTTTGGTGACTGCAAACCAAGCCAATGCTTTGGTTACGATTCAGCAACTTGACCCAATTTATGTAGACATCAGCCAATCAAGTGCTGAGTTATTACGTCTACGCCAACAGTTAAGTCAAGGTAGTATTGATCGTAGCAATAACACCAAAGTTCGTTTAAAACTTGAAGATGGTAGCTACTACGGTGTGGAAGGAAACCTTGCATTCTCTGATGCGAGTGTAGATCCAAGCACTGGTTCTGTGACTTTACGTGCAGTCTTCTCAAATCCTAATCATTTATTATTGCCAGGTATGTTTGCCAATGCGCAGATCGTACAAGGCGTAATTCCAAATGCTTACTTAGTTCCACAAGCAGCAATTACACGCACACCAACTGGCCAAGCAATCGCGATGCTTGTAAATGCAAAAGGTGTTGTTGAAAGCCGTCCTGTAACAACTGTAGGTGTTCAAGGTAAAGATTGGATCGTCACTCAAGGCCTAAATACTGGCGATAAAGTGATTGTTGATGGTATTGCCAAAGTAAAACCAGAACAAGCTGTGGTTGCTAAACCTTATCAGCCTCAAGCGGCTGCACCACAAGCAGGTGCTAAACCAGGTACAGCAGCACAACCTGTTCAACAAAATAAATCCAGTGAACAAAAAGCTACTTCAAATGCATAAGGGGTAGACGAATATGGCTCAATTTTTTATTCATCGCCCCATTTTTGCGTGGGTGATTGCACTGGTAATTATGTTGGCGGGTATCCTGACGCTGACAAAAATGCCTGTTGCTCAGTATCCAACAATTGCTCCTCCTGTAGTGACAATTGCTGCAACTTATCCTGGTGCTTCTGCACAAACTGTTGAGAACACCGTAACGCAGATCATTGAACAACAAATGAATGGTCTAGATGGTTTACGTTACATCTCATCGAACAGTGCGGGTAATGGTCAGGCATCAATCAACCTGAATTTTGAACAAGGTATTGATCCAGACATTGCACAGGTTCAAGTACAGAACAAATTGCAGTCAGCGACTGCACTTTTACCTGAAGATGTACAACGTCAAGGCGTAAAAGTGACCAAATCTGGTGCGAGCTTTATGCAAGTACTTGCATTTTATTCGCCAGATGGCAGCCTTTCTGGCGCTGACATTAAAGACTATGTAAACTCAAATATTTCTGAACCACTGAGTCGTGTTGCAGGCGTAGGTGAAATTCAAGTCTTTGGTGGTCAATATGCAATGCGTATCTGGCTAGACCCAGCTAAAATGACCAGTTTGCAAGTTACACCAAGTGATATTGCTGCTGCCATTCGTGCACAAAACTCACAAGTGGCTGTAGGTCAATTGGGTGGTGCTCCAGCTGTACAAGGTCAGATCCTCAATGCGACTGTCAATGCGCAAAGCATGTTGCAAACACCTGAACAATTTAAAAACATCTTCCTAAAAAACACGTCTTCTGGTGCTCAAGTTCGTTTGGGTGATGTTGCACGTGTAGAATTAGGTTCAGACAGTTATCAATTCGATTCTAAATTTAATGGTAACCCTGCGGGCGGTGTAGCAATTAAATTGGCAACAGGTGCAAATGCACTTGATACAGCTGCTGCTGTAGAAAAACGCTTAACTGAATTGCGTAAAAACTACCCTGAAGGCTTAAAAGATAAAATTGCTTATGACACCACACCGTTTATTAAGCTTTCAATTGAAAGTGTGGTACATACATTAATTGAAGCAATCGTTCTTGTATTCTTCGTGATGTTCTTGTTCTTACAGAACTGGCGTGCAACGATTATCCCAACAATGGCAGTTCCTGTGGTTGTACTTGGGACATTTGCAGTTATTAATATTTTCGGCTTCTCGATCAATACTTTAACCATGTTCGCCATGGTGCTGGCAATTGGTCTATTGGTCGATGATGCCATCGTTGTGGTTGAGAACGTCGAACGGGTAATGCAAGAAGAACATGCTGGTCCAGTTGAAGCCACTGAAAAATCGATGAAACAAATTTCAGGTGCTTTGGTGGGTATTACCAGCGTATTGACTGCTGTATTTGTACCTATGGCATTCTTTGGTGGTACTACAGGTGTAATTTACCGTCAGTTTTCGATCACGCTCGTTACAGCAATGGTTTTGTCTTTAATCGTTGCTTTAACTTTTACCCCTGCTCTTTGTGCGACATTGTTAAAACAGCATGATCCAAATCAAGAACCAAGCAATAACATTTTTGCGCGTTTCTTCCGTTGGTTTAACCGCAGTTTTGAAAAAGTAGCGGAGAAATACCAAGGTGGTGTCAATCGTATGACCCATCATAAGATCTTCTCTGGTGCGATCTATATTGCTGTGATTGTTGCCTTAGTTGGACTGTACAAAATGCTCCCCTCTTCTTTCTTACCAGAAGAAGACCAAGGCGTAGTTATGACACTTGTTCAGTTACCACCAAGTGCCAGCCTTGAACGGACAGATAAAGTCATCACAACAATGACCGATTACTTCTTAAATAAGGAAAAAGCAAATGTAGATACTATTTTTACAGTTTCTGGTTTCTCATTTACAGGTGTCGGGCAAAATGCTGGTTTAGCTTTCATTAAATTGAAAGACTGGAGTGAACGTACTACACCTGAATCACAAATTGGCGCCATTATTCAACGCGGTATGGCACTGAATATGATCGTCAAAGATGCATCCTACATCATGCCATTGCAATTACCAGCAATGCCAGAATTAGGTGTTTCATCAGGTTTTGACATCCAATTAAAAGATGCCAGTGGTCAAGGTCACGATAAACTTATTGCTGCACGTAATGCTATTTTAGGTATGGCTTCTCAAGACAAACGTCTTGCTGGTGTTCGTCCAAATGGTCAAGAAGATACCCCTCAATATCAAATCAACATTGATCAAGCACAAGCTGGTGCAATGGGAGTCAGTATTGCGGATATTAATTCGACCATGAGCATGGCATGGGGTGGTTCTTATATCAATGACTTCGTTGATCGTGGTCGTGTGAAAAAAGTTTATGTTCAAGGTGAATCAAGCTCTCGCATGATGCCTGAAGATTTAAACAAGTGGTATGTTCGTAACAATAGCGGCACCATGGTTCCATTCTCTGCATTTGCAACAGGCCAATGGACTTATGGTTCACCTCGTCTCGAGCGTTATAACGGTGTAGCTTCTGCAAACATTCAAGGTACACCAGCACCGGGCGTAAGTTCGGGAGATGCGATGCTTGCTATGGAAGAAATTATTGGTAAGTTACCGTCTATGGGCTTAACAGGTTTCGACTATGAATGGACGGGTCTGTCTTTAGAAGAGCGTGAATCTGGCAGTCAAACTGTTCCGCTTTTAATTCTTTCATTGCTTATCGTGTTCCTTTGCCTTTCAGCTTTATATGAAAGTTGGTCAATTCCAGTTTCAGTATTGCTGGTCGTGCCATTAGGTGTTATTGGTGCATTTACCTTAACTTGGTTAGGCATGGTCATCAAAGGTGATCCTAACTTATCATTTAACATCTACTTCCAAGTGGCGATCGTTGCAGTCATCGGTTTGTCTGCAAAAAATGCGATTTTGATTGTAGAGTTTGCAAAAGAGTTGCAAGAACAAGGCGAAGAATTGTTTGAAGCGACATTGCATGCTGCAAAAATGCGTTTACGTCCAATTATCATGACAACCTTAGCGTTCGGTTTCGGTGTATTGCCACTTGCTTTATCAAGCGGCGCTGGTGCTGGTAGCCAACACTCAGTCGGTTATGGTGTATTGGGTGGTGTAATTAGCTCAACACTTTTAGGTATCTTCTTTATTCCTGTGTTCTTCGTATGGATTCGTAGTATCTTTAAGTACAAACCTAAAAATCAAAATATTCAGGAGCATAAATCGTGATGCAAAAAGTATGGTCTATTTCAGGTCGTAGCATTGCGGTATCTGCACTTGCGCTTGCTTTGACAGCGTGTCAAAGCATGCGTGGCCCAGAACCCGTAGCTCAGGCGAACATACCAACAGGTTATATTCAAAATAACGGTGGTACATCTATTGCTGAACAAGGTTATAAAGAGTTTTTTGCAGATCAACGCTTACTTCAAGTACTTGATCTTGCTTTAGCCAATAACCGTGATTTACGTACAGCAACATTGAACATTCAACGTGCTCAACAAGCCTATCAAATCACTGAAAACAATCAACTACCAACGATTGGTGCAAGTGGTGGTCTGTTACGTCAGGATCAAGGTGTAGGTGCTCAAACACGTTATAATGTTGGCCTTGGTGTGACTGCTTATGAGTTAGACTTCTGGGGTCGAGTAAAAAGTTTAAAAGACAATGCGCTTGATACTTATTTATCGACTGCAAGTGCGCGTGATGCAACGCAAATCAGCTTAATTAGTCAAGTTGCGCAAGCTTGGCTAAATTACTCTTTTGCCAGTGCACAACTTAAGCTCGCTGACCAAACATTAAAAGCGCAGCTTGACTCTTATAACCTCAACAAAAAACGTTTTGATGTCGGTATTGACAGTGAAGTGCCTGTTCGTCAGGCTCAGATTTCTGTTGAAACTGCACGTAATGATGTTGCCAATTATAAGACTCAAATTGCACAAGCTCAGAACTTGCTAAATCTGCTTGTTGGACAATCAGTTCCAGACAACTTATTGCCAACACAACGTGTAACGCGTATTACTTCAAATGCTGCGTTCGCATCAGGTTTACCAAGTGACTTGCTGAACAACCGTCCAGACGTCAAAGCGGCTGAATACCAACTTTCTGCTGCTGGTGCAAATATCGGTGCTGCGAAAGCGCGCTTATTCCCAACCATCAGTTTGACGGGTACTGCAGGTTATGCATCTACTGATTTAAGTGATTTATTTAAATCAGGTGCTTTCGTTTGGTCTTTAGGTCCTAGTCTTGATATTCCGTTATGGGATTGGGGCACACGTAAAGCGAACATTAAGATTTCAGAAACAGATCAACAAATTGCGTTATCTGACTATGAAAAATCAATTCAATCTGCTTTCCGTGAAGTGAATGACGCATTAGCGACTCGCCAAAATATTGGTGATCGTCTTTCTGCTCAAAAACGTTTAGTTGATGCAACCAATACAACCTATAAACTTTCAAATGCCCGCTTCCGTGCTGGTATTGATAGTTACTTAACTGTTTTAGATGCTCAACGTACGTCTTACTCTGCTGAACAAGGTTTATTGCTATTAGAGCAAGCGAACTTAAACAATCAGGTAGAGGTTTATAAAACCCTTGGTGGTGGTCTAAAAGCCAACACTGCGGATCAAATTGCACAACCGGCCTCTTCATCTGAATTGAAATATCATTCAAAAGATAAAAAAGTCAGTTAATCTCAGTTTGATGATCAAAGCTCACTTCGGTGGGCTTTTTTTATTGCTTTTTGATGGATAATTTCCTATGTTTGAAGCAAGACATCATCAATGAATATTTAAAATGAAACTCAGTAATTTAGAAACTGTTCCAGCACATGTCATAAAGCAACAGCTTGATGTCGTTTATGGAAGTACCGTCCGTAGTAAACATGTTGGACGTGACTTTATGGCTGGTCTAAAAAATATTGTCGGTGGTGAACTCAAAGGCTATACCGAGTTATTAGAAGAATCGCGCCAAGAAGCCATGAATCGTATGATTGAAAAAGCACATGGTTTAGGTGCCAATGCAATTGTTGGAATCCGTTTTTCCACCTCTAATATTGCGCAAGGTGCATCAGAACTTTTTGTCTATGGTACTGCGGTCATTGTTGAACCGACCACAACTCAACTTCCTGATCCATTTTCAAAATAGGCGAAACAGATGGATGGTTTAATTTTTAAAATTGGGCTCACACTGGTTCTGTTTTTTATTGGTTGGGGTTTTGGACGTTTTATCGAACAAAAGCATTTAAAAGAATTGACAGACAATGAACAACGGCTTGCTCATATTCGTATTGATACCAATAAGTTCCAAGTCTCTGAAAAGCAAGGGCAACTTATCAGTAGTAATGTGGTGATTTCGCATGATTATTTTAAATATATTATTGCGCAAATTCAGAACTTCTTTGGTGGTCGTTTAACCACCTATGAGAGTGTCGTCGATCGCGCACGTCGAGAGGCGATTGTTAGATTAAAACAGGAAGCTGAAAATATTGGAGCTACGCATATTATGGGCTTACGTTTAAGTACCACAGAACTCGGTATGCAAGGTGGAATGGTTGAAGTATTTGCCTATGGAACAGCAACTTAATCTCCCTCCTCTTTTTAAATAATCATCATGATTTTTTCATTAGAATACACAATCTTTGTTGGACGGTTTGATTTTGTATTCTGGTGATGTAAAAATCATGAAATACACTGATCATAACAAAAATGAAAGAATCTTAACTTCATGAACAGGTTAGATATCATGAAAGCTTTAGCACTTAAAATAAGTATTGGATTACTGTCTATGCTTCCATTCACAATAAATGCGGAATTGATTGTATTGGCTTCGCCACAAAGTCAGGATAAATACTATGCAGAAAAAATCGATGACATTTTTGATTTTCATGTCGATTATGCAAAGAAAATTATCCAAAATGGTGACAATGTGATGATCTTAACCGATCAACAACTTTACCCTGATTATGTCAAAGCACTGGGTAAACAGCATGTCACCATCGCGCCTATGCAAGATATTTGGATGCGTGATTTTAGCAGCGCCAATCCAAATCAACCTGTTCTTTTTCGTTATACCGCAGCAGGACAAGGTGGAACCCAAAAAGCTCAAGCCATTTCTGATGATGTTCAAGCAGACTTTAAAGCCTATAGCCAAAAGGCTGGTTTAAAATTTACCCAGACCCAACTGCTCAATGATGGTGGTAATTGGGTTGAAGATGGTTATGGTAATGTTGTGTTAAGTACCAAATTCTTAGCTGATAATCATTTAACCGAAACTCAAGCTAGAGCACAACTGGTCCGTTTGACAGGTACTAAACATATTGCATTTATTGAAGCAGATGAACAAGGTGGTTTAGAACATGCGGATGGTGTCGTAAGCTTTATAGATCAGAATACGTTAGTGATTAACACCTATCCTGAAGACCCCGACTACGCCAAACAGTTAAAAATTGATTTAAAACGCGGTATTCCAGATATCAAAATTCATGAAATCACCACACCTTATGATGGTAGTGAAATTTATGATGAGAAATTTGGTTCAGCTTGTGGTTTATATACCAATATGCTGGTTACGCCTGAGCGTATTTATTTTCCGCAATTTGGTATTAAACAAGATGCACTGGCATTACAGCAAATTCGTCGTCTAACCAAACGAACTGTCATTCCAATTCACTCCGCACAGGTCTGTCATATGGGTGGTGGCGTACGCTGTATGTCATGGCAATTAAGGGGCAAAAATGCTGAATTGTTATTAAACTACTTCAATAAAACACATTAAATATTTCATTTATCGCCATTAAATACCCTGTTATTTTAAAAGCATTCATCTTTTAGTTCACGACTAACTTTTAGCTCGCTAACCAGAAGATGAATGTTTAATATTCAGCATTACTATCCAACTGCTTATATTGCCTATCAGTACTGATATTCATCTTTAAAACTTTTAGGAAATTGATATTTTTTCCCATCAAATTTTAAAACAAACCGTTGTTGCGATGAGTGATGATTAACTTCTTGGCAATCTTCGTTTATCACTTGCATCTGGTAGCGTTTAATTTTGCTATTGACCAAAATATCCGTATATTTCTTGGTTTGGGTTGACTGCATGACTAAGGTTGAAGCACGTTCTTCAATATCTGCATTACACTGCATATCCGTTTCTGCCCGATCACGTTCAACTATCAGACTATCTAAGATTTGCTTTTTATTTTTTAAGTCATATAAATTTAACACTTGCATAGAAAAAGGAAAGGGTTGTGAGTGACCTGAGTAGTTTAATCTTAAACCCAAAGCTCGATTTGAATCAGTGACTTTATAATTTGCTGTATCGAGCTGGATTGAATTTAAGCTAATTGCATCCGAAACCATACGTTCTGCAACAACATAGTGATAAACAAGCTTTAAATTTTTTGGATTAAACTTAAATAAATTTAAAGCATAATCCCCTTCTTCTGGATGACCTTTTACAGGAATCCATTGCGCATAAGCCATGATCATATTTGAATTATCAACAGGATCGAGTTTACAGTCGATTAAAGACTGTTCAAGCTTTACAATTTTAGCCTGCTTCAATATTTGCGCAACAACTTGAGTATCATCACAAATATTTGCATAAACGGCACTGATCAATATGAATTGTAGACTGATGGCTTTAAAAATTATTTTCATTAGATTTAACATCTTTTTTTGTGCTTATAAAGACGGAACATATTAAGAAAAAGCGCTTAGACAATGTATAAACGCCTTATCAATACAGGCAAAATTTATGAATTTTCAATCACTTTACTTTCATCTTGCGAATCATTTTATAAAGTGTCGATGGTGATAGACGAGAAACCAACACACCCAATTTTTCTTTACGCCCACCCACGACAATATATTCTTGACCCTTTAATAAAGCGGAAACTGTTTTCTGCGCAAAATCATCAGCTTCTAATCCATTTTCAATGGCTTCATCCTGATGTGCCTGTGCTTTTCCTGCACCATTTAAGGCATTGAAAGATACATTGGTTTTTACAAAACCAGGGAAAATAACAGAAACATTAACACCATCTTGTGCCACTTCTGCGCGTAAACTGTTTGCCCACATATGAATCGCTGCTTTTGCTGCAGAGTAAGATGCCCGATATTGCGTCCCTAATAAGCCCGCAACGCTAGAAATATACGCAATTCGCCCAGATTTTTGAGCTAAAAAGGTTGGTAAAACCAATTTGGTCAAAAACACTTGAGAGAAGTAATCAATTTCCATAATCGCACGTTCAGTTTGCATTGTGGTATCAGCAATCAGTGCCCTTTGGCTTAAACCCGCATTGTTGATCAACCAATCAATACACCCTTTCTCATCTAAGACTTGTTCATATGCATGGCGTACTTGTGCTTCATCGGTAATATCCATTGCCACAGAAATATGATGATCTGGGTTAAGAAGACTTATACGAACTTTTTCAAGTTCTTCTAAACGTCTTGCACTTAAAACCACTTGTGCACCTTGTAAAGCACATTCAGCAGCCAAGGCTTTACCAATCCCTGAAGATGCGCCTGTAATCCAAACCACCTTTCCTTCTAAGCTTTCCATTTTATTATGCTCTTGAATATGGTGAATAAATATTAGACCACGTGACCCACCAAATCAATCAAGTGATTTGCTTTTAAAAACTAACCTTCAACTAAAAACTTTTTAAAATGTTCTGCATAATGTTGCGCCTTTTCTACATTGCGAGGATTGTATTCATCGCCAACTTTTTCTAAGCGTTTATAGCCAGTACTGGTGATCATATTAATCACACCATTTAAGGTTTTATCGACCACAAAGTTAAATTTTAACAAAGTCTTAGGGTCACGGATAAATTCTGATACACCGAGGTCAATAATTTTAACCAAATTTTTTAGTGTTACAGGCAAAGCACTGGTATCCCCTTGAATGACCTTTTGAATATTGCTAGTCGCTTCTTGCCCTAAGCTACGGTCTAATTGGTAATACATCACCACTTCAGTTGCATCTGAATCTTCAAACTTTTTAAGAATATGGTTTGCCACAGGCTTTAGACGATCATTACTAAAAAAGGAAATTGACCACGGCATATATTTTTTTAATGCCCCTTCAATCTGATCAAAAATCTGTTCAGCTTCTTTGAGCTTTTTCTTCCCTGTCGCATCTAGTGCATCATTTTTACGTTGTTCATCAAGTAAGGTTCCAAAAACCTGATCCAGCACTTGGCATGACATTTCCGTAAAGACATTACCTAATTGTTTTGCCAGATCTCTTTTTTCGCCATGATTCAAACTTTGGGTAATGCTTTTTAACTCTTGGTAAGTCTGCTGTTTAATCAATAAATCGATTTTATACTGCATTGTTATGTGTCCTTTTGTTGTTTTGTCCTATTCAATTTTGATCTTAGCAAAACTTGAAATATCTTGCATTGTCTTTAACTACTGCTATTTGTTGAATATCAATCACAAATACTCTCAACAAATCAAATATCTAAAACACGCATTTGTAAATATGACTCAGTTAAAACCCCACAATATCCAACATTTGTCATATTTAAGATCGATAAAAACAACAAATGCATCTTGTATTCTCATGTTTTGATTGCTGCATTTAATTCAAGATAAATATGCCATAACAGGAATCAACATTCCTAATGAATATTTGCTACAATGAATGCAATTTTTTACTTACTTTTGATCTGTTTTTACTATGACTGATTCAGCGCAAAATATTGCTACAACCTACGATCCTACCGAGATCGAGAAAAAATGGTACAAGACTTGGGAAGAGAAAGGTTATTTCCAACCGTCTCGTAAAGGCGATTCATTCTGTATCATGATTCCGCCACCGAACGTCACGGGTAGCTTGCACATGGGTCATGGTTTTAACAATGCCATCATGGATGCCTTGACGCGTTACAACCGTATGTCTGGTAAAAATACCTTATGGCAACCAGGTACTGACCATGCGGGTATTGCAACGCAAATGGTGGTTGAACGTCAATTAGCAGCTCAAGACATTAGTCGTCATGACTTAGGTCGTGAAAAGTTCATCGATAAAATTTGGGAATGGAAAGAACAATCTGGCGGTACAATTACCCGTCAAATTCGTCGCCTTGGCTCGTCTGTAGATTGGTCACGTGAACGTTTCACCATGGATGATGGCCTTTCAAATGCTGTTAAAGAAGTATTTGTAAAACTGCATGAACAAGGTTTGATTTACCGTGGCAAACGCTTGGTAAACTGGGACCCTAAACTACAAACCGCGCTTTCTGACCTAGAAGTTGAATCAGATAAAGAAGAACAAGGTTCATTGTGGCACTTCAAATACTTCTTTGAAGATAAGTCACTGCGTACTCAAGACGGTCATGATTATTTAGTGGTTGCAACCACACGTCCAGAAACATTACTGGGTGATACTGCTGTTGCAGTTGCTCCAGATGACGAACGTTATGCACATCTTGTTGGTAAAAATATTATCCTACCAATTACGGGTCGTGCGGTTGCAATTGTTAAAGATGAATATGTCGATAAAGAATTCGGTACCGGCTGTGTAAAAATCACCCCTGCACATGACTTCAATGACTATGAAGTGGGCAAACGTTGTGAACTCGCAATCATCAACATTTTCAACAAAAATGCCGAAGTTTTAGCTGATTTTGAGTTTATCGCAAAAGCTGGCGAAGCGATTTCTAAAACCATCCCAGCACCAGCTGACTATATCGGTTTAGAGCGCTTTGCTGCACGTAAAAAATTGGTTGCACAAGCTGAAGCTGAAGGTTGGTTAGACCAAATTCAGTCATATACGCTGAAACCACCACGTGGTGACCGTTCAGGTGTGATCATTGAACCATTATTGACCGACCAATGGTATGTTAAAATTGCGCCTCTTGCAGAGCCTGCAATCAAAGCAGTAAAAGACGGCGATATTAAGTTTGTGCCTGAACAATACAGTAATATGTATATGGCTTGGATGAACAATATTCAAGACTGGTGTATTTCTCGTCAATTGTGGTGGGGTCACCGTATCCCAGCTTGGTACGATGCAGAAGGCAATATCTATGTTGGTCGTTCTGAAGAAGAAGTTCGTGCGAAAAACAATATCGCTACTGATATTGAATTAAACCAAGATGAGGATGTACTGGATACATGGTTCTCTTCAGGTCTTTGGACATTCTCTACACTGGGTTGGACCGGTGATGAATCAAAAGATAAAGAAAACTATTTCTTAAATACATTCCACCCAACAGATGTATTGGTAACAGGTTTTGACATCATTTTCTTCTGGGTTGCCCGAATGATCATGATGACCATGCATTTCATGAAAAATGAAGATGGTACACCGCAAGTTCCATTTAAAACCGTGTATGTACATGGTTTGGTTCGTGACGGTGAAGGTCAAAAAATGTCTAAATCTAAAGGCAACGTACTTGACCCATTAGATTTAATTGATGGTGTAGATCTTGAAACCTTAGTACAAAAACGTACCACTGGTTTAATGAATCCTAAAGATGCACCAAAAATTGAGAAATCTACACGTAAAGAATTTCCTGAAGGTATTCAAGCTTACGGTACAGATGCGGTTCGTTTTACTTTCTGCGCACTTGCCAATACAGGCCGTGACATTAAGTTCGATATGAAACGTGTTGAAGGCTATCGTAACTTTGCCAATAAAATCTGGAACGCAACCCGTTTCGTGATGATGAACTGTGAACAACAGCCAATTGGTCAGGAAATCCGTCAAGATCTTTGGGAACTGCCTGAACAGTGGATTGTCAGCCGTTTACAAAAAGCGGAAGCTGCCGTTCAACAAGCATTTGCAACTTACCGTTTAGATTTGGCTGCTCAAGCGATTTATGAGTTCATCTGGAATGAATACTGTGACTGGTATGTAGAACTGACCAAACCAGTACTGAATGATGAAAACGTATCGGCTGAGCGTAAAGCAGAAGTTCGTCGTGTCCTTCTTTCTGTAATGGAAGCGTCTTTACGTCTTGCGCATCCAATCATGCCATTCTTAACTGAAGAAATTTGGCAAACCCTTGCACCAATGATTGGGATTGGTGGTGAAACCATCATGCTTGCGCCATACCCTGTTCCGAACCCTGAACGCATCAATGAACAGGCAGAAGCAGATATGCTTGGGCTACAAGGCTTGATTGGCGCTGTACGTAATATTCGTGGCGAAATGGGCTTAGGTAATGCACGTTTATTGCCTGTATTGCTTCAAAACGCGACTGATGCTGAAAAAGCACAGATTGCACGTATTGAACCATTGTTTAAAGCATTGGCTAAAGTTGAAAGTATTACCTTCTTAACTGATGCTGAGCAACCACCGTTGTCTTCATCTTCTGTTGTGGGTCATGTGTCTGTATTTGTACCAATGAAAGGCTTGATTGATCCAAAAGCAGAACTGGGTCGTTTGCAAAAAGACTTAGATAAGGTTCAAAAACAGCATGACCAAATTGCTTCTAAACTTGCAAATGAGGGCTTTGTGGCTAAAGCACCTGCTGCGGTAGTTGAAGGTGAAAAGGTTAAACTTGCTGAGTTTGTGGATCAGTTAGCGAAGATTAAAGCCAATATGGAGCAGATTGCAGCGCTTTAAGCGAAGCTTGCAATTTTGCCTCTAAAGAAGGAAGCTTAATTAAGCTTCCTTCTTTTTTGAGTAGAATAATTATGGTTATTCAAAAATTAAAACAACACTTCATCAATCAAAACTTATGTATCAATCAACCGGCTACATTGTTAGAAACGTTAAAATTTGAACAAAAATAAGGAGTTAAACTTCCACAAATTTTTAAAGAATATTTTATTTTCTTCAATGGTACAGGTGAAGCCAATTTTGGTGATGAGGGCTATTCTTTCTTTTCTTTAGCTGAATTTAGACCTGTAAAAGATTTAAAAGGGACTAAAGACTTTCCTCATGCAAATTGTTTTGTCTTTTCAGAATTCTTACTCTGGATGACTGCATATGCAGTAAAACTAGATGAATATGGTAATGAATTCGGCATTTATGAAATTTGTAATACGCATAATAAAGTTTGTAATAGTTTTGAAGAGTTTATTTTGCTCATAATGAAAGGTGATTTAGAAATATTCGATTGATGATGTTTTTCCGACCAGCATTCAACAATTTCATATCCATTTTACTTAAAGATCAGTTAGCAAAATAAAGCGAATTGATACACTCTAATTTTTTAAGAATTACCCTCACCCTAGCCCTCTCCCACAGGGAGAGGGGACTTCCATTACTAATTTTATGGTTATTTGATACACAATGAAGTTCCCTCTCCTTTCAGCAGAGCATTAAAGAGAAGTGACTTAAAATATTTGCATAAACTCCACCACCTCAATCTTCCCTAAAATGTGAAAAGAACACTCTTTCATAATTTAATAGTTATTCGATACGCAATGGAGTTCTCTCCCTTCAGAAAAAGGCTAAAAAGAGGTGACTAAAAATGTGTGCATAAATTCCACAACCTCAATCTTCCCAAAAGTGTGGAAGAAATACTCTTTGAGAATTGAATAGTTATTTGATACACAAAGAGCTTCCCTCTCCTTTCAGGAGAGGGTTAGGGAGAGGTGCCTTCCAATTCAATACAGATATTCCACAAATCCGCCAATACCACCTCACTGCGATTCAATACATCATCATTCCAATAACGAATAACTTTAAGCCCCAAAGCCTCTAAAAACTGAGTTCTTCCATTATCATAAGCTACGCCCACATTTGTATTATGTTGACCACCATCCAACTCAACCACTAAGCCCAATTCATGACAGTAAAAATCTACGATATAAGGCTCAATCACATGTTGACGACGAAACTTTAAATTCATAAATCGTTGAGCTCGTAAAAGTTGCCACATAAGATGTTCGGCATCTGTGGCATCGTGTCGCATAGATTTAGCGTATTCTAATAATTTGGGGTTTAGCTTCATTTTATTTTCCCTCTCCCTAGCCCTCTCCCACGGGGAGAGGGGACTTCCATTACTAATTTTATCGTTATTTGATACACAATGGATTTCTCCCCCTTCCAGAAGAGGTCTAAAGAGAAGTAACTAAAAATGTGTGCATAACATTCCACCACATTAATCTCCACCAAACGAGGAAGGAACATTCTTTGAGAATTTAATAATTATTCGATACACAAAGAGGTTCCCTCTCCTTTCAGGAGAGGGTTAGGGAGAGGTGCCTTCCAATTCAATACAGATATTCCACAAACTCACCAGTACCACCTCAGTCTGATTTAACACATCATCATTAGAATTAAAAAAAGTAGATCAAAAGATCTACTTTTCACCCTGAATTACTCCAGAATCAACCGCGCGCCAATCGGTTGTATTGGGCGATTATTTGGATGTCCCATTAACTCCATAAAAGACTCAATTTGCTGATTCGACGCTTGCTGAATTTCCTTAAGCACCACCCATCGGACTCCTTCTGAACACGGTGGCGTTGTTAAAGAACCATTAAAACGGTAATACTCTAAGTTATTGGGTAAATAGCTGCCTGCTTTATTTTCTGAATATAGCTGATTACTTTCACCCACTTTTTTAGGCAAGGAATTCCAGATATGTTTTAGTTTTTTATTCTCCGATCCATGTTGAAACATTAATGCAACAACTGCCAATTCACCTTTATCTGAAGCATGCACTAAATGCAATTCCATGGGATAGCTTTGACCATTAATATTGTTTTCACTTGGACTATGTACATGAAATTGTTCCAGTAAAAAAGTCTGCCCATCTAAGACTAAACTGGCACCTTGGTTAAACTCAATCTGCATCGTATGACCAATATTTTGCACAGACTTTGCTGTAGTGTGATAATTAAATTCCAATGGTGGTAGATTCGCAGTCACCGTATCTCGAATATCAATTGGAGATTGATTTATTCCTGCACACGCTTGGTATTGTTGATTTGCACTTGCCCAATCTTTAGGGTTTTGATAATCCCAATCTGATCCTGCCCAAAGCATTGTTGTAGCGCATAGACTAATTATTGTTAAACCGTATTTAATAAACATAAGAGCCCCTTAATTATTCAAATATTTTCAGCACTGAATGCTCTATTTATAAATGCTCTAGTTACTGGTTATATGAAAGGCTGTTGAACTGAAGAGCATGATGTGATGTTGGTAAAATTTTTATTAAGATTTTCTACCAAATCTTTTTAGATTATAAGAAATATACTTATCCAAGTTCAAGCCCTTTATTTTTTCCTATAACAGATACACGCACTACTCTGTATTTTATAAATGCATCATATTGAATTAAGATTTTTCATTGTTATTTTTCTAATCAAACTCCAAATTTAAATCCAAAACGCTATTCCTTAAGCTGATCTAAAGCCGTCCCCTGTACAGGATTTCTTTTCCAATAATAAGGTTGGAAAAATCGAAGTAACAAACGCCATGGTGTCATCCAGACAATACGAGTATTAGTCTTGTTATTCTTACTGATGCGTTGCACCAAATAACCACACACTTGCTCAGGTGGATCGATCACAAACATAAATAACCATTTCATTTTATGCCAGTTTTTAACTTCACCTTGTTGCCAAGAAGAAATCAATAAATCCGTTGCCACCATTCCGGGGCTAAGCGTACCAATCAAAATATCACTATTCTTGGTTTCTTTATTTAAGGCATGATTCAGGTAAGTAACTGCTCGTTTACTGGTTGCATAAGGCGTCATCCCTGCACTCCACTCGCCACGACTGCCCCAACCTTCCATATTAAAAATTTGCCCAAAACCTTGCTGCATCATTCCTTTTAAAGCCACTTGCGAACCCAACATCGTACCAAGCACATTGGTTTTTATTACACTTTCCAAATCTGAGCTAGCAATCTCGGTAAATGCTCTTGCTGCATTACAGGTACCTGCATTGTTAATCCAAACATGGACCTCACCAAACTTTAAAACTGTTTCTTCCCATAAATTGTGTAAATCTTCATATTGAGCCACATCACAAGTCACTCCATAAATTCTATTCGGTGCATAGCGTTGCGCAAAATCTGCAACAACTTGATTTAACTGCTGTGCATTTCGTGCCGAAATCATCACAGACCAACCTAACTTTAAAAAAGCTTCTGCCAAAGCAAAACCAATTCCTCGTGTACCCCCTGTAATCACGACAGACAAAGCTTGATCAGAATTTGATGTGTTCAAAATATTCCCCATTGTGGTGATGAATCAGTATAAACAGCAAACTGGCACGCGATAAAGCACACGACTATATCTCCAATTTAGGACATTGAGCATCAAAAAATCAATTTTTAAGATAGAATCTTCAACATTCAAAATGATTGAATGATTCAAATTCTATGAAAAACAAAATTTTATTATGCATCACCCTTATTTTTCTCATTGGATGTGATGAGAAACCCAACACTTCAACTGAAACTAAGCCAGTCAAACAAGAAACGTCACAACAAACACATAGCAAAGCAGAATCTATTGTGATTCCTGCTCAGCCAGAGCCAGACCACCTCGTCAATAATCCAACACCACTCCCTCAAGGTTATTCAACCGATACGACATATCTCAAAAAGCCATTACTCATCGATTTTGATGGAGATGGAAAACGAGATGCTTTCCAAGTCTTAAAGAATCCCAATAAAAAGGGCATGAAATATCTGTTTGAATTCCGTATTTCGGACAGTGATAAAGTTTATTACTATCAAAATAATGAAGAAGGTGATGATTTAGATATTTTTGCTAAGTTCGAAGTCGCACCTAAAACAAATATCTATGTCGATGAAGAATATCGCTTTGGTGAAAATGGCGATATTCTTGCTAACGAACAAATTGACCCTAAACATTATTTAAAGTTTAAAGGTGATGGTGTTTCAGTCAATGTCCTCGAAGAAACCTGTGCTGCATCTGCCTTTTTCTTAACAGATGACAAAATTAAACGGATTTATCTCTGTTAAATCTATTTTTCATCCGCAAAAATTGCATTTGCACCAATCACTTTAGAAATCTTCACTTGATCTTGCTTTAACAAAGCATAGATTTTTGCTTTAAGTGTTTCACTGGTAAAAGTCCCGTTTAAATTCAGTAAAACGGGTTCATCACTCAATGAACCTTTGCCGTGATATTCGTGATTAATATCGTTGGTGGTTGCCTGATTAATCACCACAAAATGCCCCGAAATACCAGCCGCTTGACCACAAGCTAAACTCTGTGGCGACCAATCCCCTACTTTAATCTCAGGTTTTAAAACATAGCCTTTGCTTGCTAATATTTTCTTCTGCTGTGTTGTCGCCATGGGAAAATTCAGTATCTTTTGCTGACCTTTCCAGTTTACCGCTAATTGACTAGATAAACATGATGCTCGAAAAGGACCTGCACTACCTGACTCTGTACCCTCATTAGAATCATCACATTGTGAAATAACTTGAAAATTTGCTTCACCACACTGCAACAGTTTAGATTTATAGATTTTATATTGGCTGGGTTGCGCACTCACTGATTCAGTAAATAGACAAAAGCCAGAGAGCACTATTAAATACACTAAAAAATTGCAATATGTTTTAGACACCATCATTTTTATACACTTCATTGATCGTTTAATCGAAAATTGATTTTATATTAAACATTTATTTACAACTGATTAAATCACCCAACAACACATCAAGTATTTGAAATTTATAATGATATAAGTTAGATATCCCTAAGATGCTGAATAAACCAGAAGATGAATACAATAGCATGACAACAAAAACTTGATAAAAATACATATTTTTAAAATAATGTCAATTCAATCACAAAACAATCAATATGATGATGAAAAATATAATAATATTCAGCAGTGGTGTTCTATCACTATTTTTGGCCTCGCTTAATTATGCTGCAGATCCGCAAGTGCCTGAAGAAACGGCAACACAAATTTTTAAAAGTGCAAAGTTTCAAAAAACTAATCTTGGCTGGGAAAGCCGCTGTAGCCTTGGCAATATCTCCTATTATGGTGACCTCAATAAAGATGGTCGTCCTGATGCTGTTGTAGTCGATGGTGGTGTTGGTTGCTATGCAAACACAGGCATTGGATTTTATATTGTTACCCAACAGACCAATAAACAATGGGTGAGAATATTTAACAGCCATGGGACGCCTGAGTTTCTATCAACTTTAGGAAAGCATGGCTGGCCAGATATTGCCATCAATGACTCAACTAAATGCTTTGCTGTGTATAAATGGAACGGTCAAAAATTTCAAAGAAATCGTTTCGAATACAAAAATCAAGCTTGCAGTCTGGGTATTTCCAAAAATTGATAATTAAGTTATTTTTTAATTTTAGTTAAAACATTTTATCGGTTTATTTTTAGACTAAAATTTGACAACCTAGGTTTAAGATGAATTCAAATAAATAAAAATCAATAATTATCAATATCTTAAAAATAAGTCAGAATATCTTATTGCATCAAGTTAGTGCACAAATTCCAATTTAGTGCATACTTTTGCTTTATATCGAGTCTTAATAATATTTTGAATTTGTTGATCTATTTTTTCATACAGCCAAACACTTCACGGATTCAAATCGTTGGTTATACTTGAACCAATTTGTGACAAATAGCACCAAAAAGAATCGTATATGCAAAACGTTGATCTACTCTTTCTCTTGCTTGGCGCAGTGCTTGTACTCGCTATGCATGCAGGCTTTGCTTTTTTAGAGCTGGGAACAGTTCGCCATAAAAATCAAGTCAATGCACTCAGTAAAATCATTACTGACTTTTCAATCTCAGCAATCGCCTACTTCTTTGTCGGTTATTATATTGCCTATGGCCAACACTTTTTCCATACAGGCGCTACGCTTTCAACTGAGCATGGCTACAATTTGATGCGTTGTTTTTTCCTTTTGACCTTTGCTGCAGCAATTCCCGCCATTGTTTCTGGCGGCATTGCAGAACGTGCCAAAATGCGTTCTCAAGCCATTGCAACCCTGTTTATAGTAGCGCTGGTTTATCCTTTTTTTGAAGGGATCGCATGGAATGGTAACCTCGGCCTACAAAAGTGGTTAGCGGATACGTTTGGTGCAAGCTTCCATGATTTTGCCGGTTCTGTTGTGGTGCATGCGATGGGCGGCTGGATTGCGCTTGCAGCAGTATTACTACTTGGTGCGCGTAATGGCCGCTATAAAAAGGATGGTCGCGTCAGTGCACATCCACCCTCTTCTATTCCTTTTTTAGCGCTCGGTTCTTGGATCTTAATTGTGGGCTGGTTTGGCTTTAATGTCATGAGTGCTCAACGCTTAGATGCAATCTCAGGTTTAGTTGCCATGAACTCACTCATGGCAATGGTCGGTGGCACACTCTCAGCAAATTTCTTTGGAAAAGAAGACCCTGGTTTTTTACATAATGGTCCCTTAGCAGGTTTAGTGGCAATTTGTGCGGGTTCTGATGTGGTTCATCCGATTGGCGCTTTATTTATCGGGATCTGTGCAGGTTTTCTGTTTGTTAAACTGTTTACCTATACACAAAATAAACTCAAGATTGATGATGTACTCGGAGTTTGGCCATTACATGGGGTTTGTGGTGCGTTTGGTGGTATTGCTGTGGGTCTATTTGGTCAGCAGTGGTTGGGGGGAATCGGTGGAGTATCTTTGATATCTCAGCTGATAGGTACGCTACTTGCCATTTTACTGGCTTTAGCAGGTGGATTTGCCGTATATGGTATGCTTAAAGCCACTATGGGGATTCGTTTAACACAAGAAGAAGAGTTTCGTGGTGCAGATTTATCGATTCACAAGATTTCTGCAAACTCTGAAGATGCAATGTTTTAAGCTTTTACAAGGTCTGGTTTTAATTTTATACATTTTGCGGCTGAAAAGCCGCTTTTTTATAGCCTAGAAATGACAATAAAATAATTTTCACCATAAAATTTTAAAATAGAATAACTCCACCTTTAAGACAATGATTCAAATTAGCTATCTTAAAATAATCATAGATATTTTCTTCTGTATTGCCACCCAATAATAAGACTACTCATTATTCAACAATTAAGTCTAATTTAAGGTTTTTTTTTTTTAATAAGCGCAGATTAAAATGATTATATTGAGTGGCTCGCCTCATGCCGTATTCCGACATAAATACATTCTTCCTAAAAAAAAGTTTATTGCTAGGAATACTATTTTTAATACTGTTCTTTGTATTTCCTGTTGGTGGTGCAATCGATATGTATTTTATCCAGCCGTGGATAGATAGCACTGGTCATTTTCCACTCAAGAACAATTGGTTTCTTATTGAAATTAATCACAAGTTACTTAAACATATTGTCATTACCTTTTATATTGCAGTTTTGATTTCATGGATTGCGTCTTTTAAAGTTGCAAAATTAAAAACCTATCAATGGCAATTGGGCTATTTATTTTTTATTAGTGTTTTATCCACTGCACTGATTGGCATTTTCAAATCCCATTCGGCACATGCCTGTCCTTGGTCAATGACAGAACAAACTGCTTTAGGCTATGTATGGGATTTTTCTGCAAGCAATGGAGGTTGTTTTCCAGGTGGCCATGCCAGCACAGGTTTTTCACTGCTTACTGGATTTTTTGTATTTAGAAAATCAAATTCTAAAATTGCTTATCTTTTCTTAGTCTTAGGTCTGGCGCTTGGTTTGATTACAGGTTGGGGGCAAATGATGCGTGGTGCGCATTTTCTTAGCCATAACCTTTGGACAGGCTGGATTATTTTTACTTTTAACTTAATTGTGTATCGTATATTTTATAAAAAATTGACCAGATAATGATCCTAAAACTATAGACAATATATCGCGCAACATTATTTTATTATAAATGCATCTCTAAAAATACATCAGATATTTAAAAAAGCAAATTACTGGTTATTCTGGTTTATTTGATCGCTTATCTATTTTTATTCCAATCTAAAACGTCAAACCAAGTGATACTCAGCTATAAGCATCACCCAAAGAATTACATTTTTGTCATAATTTAAATATTAAATTATTAAACCAATCTTAATTTTTACAAATTATTATATTTTGTTTATACTTGTGTCAATTTAGTAATCTTATACGTGCAAAATATGAGTAATTTTTCTAAATTTCTCCGCAATTCGCTTAAAATTCAAGACCAGAATATTCAGTCTTATCAGTTGGGTGATGGTAAAGTATGGCTTAAAAAAGCCTCTGAACGCCACTCGGCTTGGATTTATCTCCCATTAAAATGGGTTGCACGTATACTCAATATTGAAGCACTCACCCCTATTCCAAATTATGGTGGTAGTAAATCGATTTATTGTGAAGTTCATCGTCTGACAGAATTAAACTCCCTTGGTATTCCAACGCCACAAATTTTAGCCAATTGTTCACAAGGCCTATTGATTGAAGATGTTGCTGATCATGGCGAAGATGTTATGCAACTTGATCAGGCATTGGCAGAAATGGAAGGAAATACGGCTAAAAAACTAGAATTTTATCGCGAAGCAATCTTTGCCATTCAATCTGTACATCACAAAGACAGTTATTTGAGTGAAGCCTTTGCACGGAATATTTTGGTCAATAAAGACAAAGCATTTACTTTTATTGATTTTGAAACCGATCCTGGGGAAGTACTGGACTTAGAAACCTGTCAAATTCGAGATTGGTTATGCTTTATTTTCTCAACAGCATTCCGTTTTAATGATGATGAGCTTGCTCAAGCTTGCGATATTTTTATTGGGGAAATTTATCCAAGTAAATCAAAATACAACGAAATTTGCCGTATAGGCAATAAACTCAACTGGGTTGCAAACTTTAATTTGGGTAAACTTGGCAGTGATGGTCGTAGAATGCAAAAATGTTTAGAATTTTTCCAATACATGAAGAAAAATGAACCACTTCCATTAATGTAGAAATGGGATCATTTATTTTCCAAGCATTTTACTTCTCAGTTTTGATATTACATTGAATCGGGATTTTGACCAAGACACTGAGTCCACCCAATTCTTCACTACGGGATAAAGACAGTTCACCACCTAAATGTTGAATCGCTTTATCCACAATCGACAATCCCAAACCACTACCCACTTCTAAGTGATGATGTACGCGATAAAAACGTTTTAAGACTTTATCGTACATCTCTGGGTCAATTCCTAAACCACTGTCTTCAATCAAAACATAAGCAAAATCATGAACATCTTCAAACACTGATATATTAATCATGCCTGAAACAGGGGTATATTTTATTGCGTTATCAATTAAATTAAAAATGATTGAATGAAGACTATGTTCTACACTTTTTAAAATCACTGTTTCATTACGGACAAAACCAAGATCGATATCTTTTTCCATCGCAAGATTCATCAACTGTTCTACACAATTAAGTGCCACATCATTCAATTTAAATTGGGTCACCTGAACTTCATGACTTAATGACGAATCTTGCTTTGCTAAGGCAAGAAGTTGCGTAACCAAATGCTGCATCCGTGCCAAACCTTTGCTTAAATTTTGTAGATTTTCCTCTTCAGGAAACTGACTCATCAAAATTTTAGTTTGCAGATTCAATGCAGTGATGGGTGTGCGTAACTCATGTGCAGCATCTGCTACAAATTGTCGCTGTTCTTGTTGAGCAACAGAAATTCGCTCAAACAAATGATTCATTTCATGGATCGTCGGCAGTAATTCTTCTGGATAGTGGGCATTTTGAATTGCGATCAAGGAGTTTGAATCACGTTTTGCCAGTTCGGATTTAAAGTCCTCGAGTGGTTTTAAACTGCGGCGTATAATATATACCAAGCCCAACAAAGCAAATGGAATGATCAGTAAATATGGAAGAAACATACTGCCTGCAAGCTCTAAAGCCAAATGCTCTCTGACTTTTTCTTGCTGGCTGATCTGAATCTGATAATTGGCTGTGGGTAAGATATAAGTAATCCAAGTGCCATGCGTTGTATCTTGACTATAAAAACCAGCCTTTTGTTTAGGTTCAACAATGACATGATGTGGCGTATTTTGTGTTCGACTAGGATCAGCATATGCCCAAACATCTATGAATAAATCTTCTTCATGATAGCGTTTGTGTATATCGAAATGGCTTTGAATGGGACGTGGATTTAACTCCACCCGCTCGGCTAGATAAACCATTTGTGCATCTAAAATTTCATTGATTTCTTCTAAAGAAATTTTATATGCTGAAAAAACCAATACGCAACCGAGTAAAATACTAAAAATAGAGGTATAACGAATTAAACGCTTTCTTAAGGAAAATGCAGTTTCCATATCATTCCGCTTTTTGTGGTTGCCCCAAACGATAACCTAACCCACGAATTGTACGAATAATATCTTTACCCAATTTCGATCGGATATGGTGTACATAGACTTCAATTGTATTGCTGTTGATTTCGCTATCAAAAGCATACAATTTATCTTCTAAATTAGACTTAGAAAATATTTTATTGGGATGGGTCATTAACGGAATGAGAATCGCCCATTCACGATTTGAAAGCTCCACCGTTTCACCTTTTAGTGTTGCGATATGCTGTTCAACATCTAAAACAATTTCACCATTTTTTAACAGATTTGAAGCACTTCCAGTTACTTCTTTCGCTGTATCACCTGTACGACGTAATAAAGCATGGATACGAGCCACCAGTTCATCGAACTCATAAGGCTTAATCAAATAATCATCTGCTCCTTGATTTAAACCTTCAACACGATTTTGTAATTGGTCACGTGCTGAAATAATCAGCACAGGTAAGCTTGAACGTTGACGAATTTGCTTTAAGACCTGCATCCCATCCATCATGGGCAAGCCTAAATCAAGTAAGACCAAATCAAATTGTTTCTCAGAAATAAGCTTTAGGCCATCCAAACCATTATTTACCCATTCCACATCAAAGCCTTGATATTTCAATAACGTTTTAGATGATTCTGCAATCATAAAATCATCTTCTATCATCAAAATTTTGGTCATGGTTTATATCCTTTCAATCAGCTTCGTACAGCACACTGGTGCAACATATTATTTTTTTGATCTATAACTTGAGTTTGGACATTTAGCAAACTCAAAAGACTTGGAAATAAATTATCTTGACTCAATGTTGCCCCTTTTTGTTGATTTAAACAATTGATTTGTTTTGCAGCAACAGATTTCCACGCATCTGAGAACCACATCAGCATAGGTACATGGGTTTGTTGAGTAGGCGCAATCGCATAAGGTGCACCATGTAAATACATACCACGTTCACCAGTAGACTCACCATGGTCAGATAAATACCAAAACCCTGCACGATAGTTTTCTTGTTGTTTTAAAGTTTCAATCAATTGATTCAAAATATGATCTGTATAGACAATCGAATTATCATAGGTATTAATCAATTCAGTCGATGAACACCCTTGTATTGCATTGGTTTCACAAGTTGGTTTGAACTTTTTAAATTCATCTGGTGCGCGTTTATAATATGCAGGCCCATGACTTCCCATTTGATGTAATACGATCAAATGTGGTTGCTTATCATCTTTTGGTAATTGACTTAAATATAGGTTTAAGCTATCTACCAAAATACCATCTTGGCATTCGCCACCTTGACACCATTTTTTCTCTAAATCTTGAGGGATAACAAATTTCTCAACACGATCACAAGTCCCTTTGCAACCCGAGTTATTATCAATCCATGTCACCTTATAGCCTGCTCGTTGTGCGATATCCAGCAAACCTTCTCGATGACTGGCAAGTTGCTCATCATAATCTTTACGCGGCATGCCTGAGAACATACATGGAACTGAAACTGCTGTTGCAGTACCACAAGAGCTGACTTGAGAAAAATTAATTAGCCCGATCTGTTTTGACAATTCAGGATTGGTATTCTTTGTATAACCATTTAATGAAAAGCTTTCTGCACGTGCGGTTTCACCGACCACCAAAACCATCAGTTTAGGTTTATGTTGTAAAGCAACATCATCGACTAAATGTGCATCTTCACCATAACGAATCAAAGGTAAATTCTTTTTCGGTGCTTTTTTATGGAAATAAGACAGTGTTGAAGCCACTGTATTTTGCGGAGAAATCATACCTTTTAAATCACGATGCTCACGAAATATAGCAGCATAATCCACATAGAAAACAAATAATAATGCTGCTATAACAGCGAAAGAGCCTGCGATATTTAAGCTTTTAAATAACAGTATTTTGCCAATTTTTTCTGGTTTAATTTTTATCCATAGAATAAGAATGATGGGTAAAACAACAAATCCCAATGTCCAGATAAAAAATTGCAAAGAAAGTAAGTCTGACACTTCACTAGGATCTGTTTGCACCATATTCTGAATTTGATCAGGCGAAATCACCACACCCAATGAATTGACAAAATAAGCACTAAAACCACCAATAAAGACCAAGACAATTGCAAAAAATTTTGCTGTCCATTTCCAGTCTAAAATTTGTAATAACAGATTATATAAAGCAATCAGTACAAAACCTGTCGCAATCAGAAAGAGTTGTGCTTTGATTCCCTGATAAGGCGTTAGAGACTGAACCTTATTTAAAAAACTAAAATTTAGGCACAAGCCTAACCACACTGCGACAATAAAATTAAAAGCAGTCAGGGAAATGGAGACTTCACGTCGTTTTATACGCTGTATTAAATTAGACATTACTTTGGCAATACTCTTTTCAATGGTGTTAAGTTAAAAAATGAAGCTTAAACTGAACTTAAAAAGCACTTTCCCAAGCGTATTGCACCACTGATCTTAATTGTAATCGCCTTTCTATTTCTCATAATCTGAGAAAATTAAAATCAAATAAAGCATCCACAAAAAAAATGAGTATTATTTTATAGCCCGTAGATTATAATACTGCTTATTCCATTCAAAACAATTCATTTAAAGTTAATAATTTGGAGCTAAAGTTATTCTAAATCCAACAAAAGAATAATACACGAATTGATTTCTATACGTAAAAAAATGACGAAAAAGTAATTTATTATTTTCCAATCAATGTAAAACATATCAAACTTTTATTAAAAAATAAGGGTAAAATCACATTAAATCAAAGAGATTCATGTATTAAGTCAAACCGCACTAATCAAACAATTTATTTTACATCATGACAATATATTATAATCTTAACTATTCCTAAGAAAAATTATTTAATCTATTTCATTCGATCAAAAAACTCCTAATTATCGCACCACATACTCAATAGTAATTATACTCATTATCAAACCCAAGCTCACAATATTATGTATACTGTTTATTTTTAATCCAATACATAATCGGGATTAGGCAAAAAACACCAATCACTAAAATCAAACTTAAAAAATTCAAATATCCCAATTGATCGCCAATCACGCCACTTAATGTATACAGTAACCCACTGATTGTTGCCATAACAGAGACCTGAAAAGTGAAATCTGTACCTGCATGTTCATGACGACTATATTGCATCACTAAAGTTAAGATCACGACTAGAAGCATTGCAGCACACATATCTTCTAAAGCGTTGATCAAATAAATTAACCACGGCGCTACAAAGTACGATTGTTCATATTGAGCTGCTAACCATACAAATCCAGCTAAACTGATCAATTTCAAAATAGAAAATAAGATTAAGGCTTGGTGGCGCTTTAGTTTTTTTAGCAATAAACTGGCCAAACCTGCACCGAATAATGCAGAAAATGCCCCCAACATAGTAATATAAATGCCGATTTGAGAAAGACTTAAGTTAAGATCAACCAACAAAGGCTTGGTAATGGGACCGGTAAAGCCATCGGTTATTTTGATGGTACAAAGCACAAAGAACCATGTTCTTAGTTTTTTATTGACAAAGAAATAAGTTAAATAAGTTTTAAATTTTTCAATAAAGTGCTTTGCAGCTTCATTCCGTAGATGTGGTGAAACAGTGTTTTTCAAGTGTTCTGGTTCTTGATAAAACCAAATAGGAATTGTATTTAAAGCCACAATGCCTGCCAAAATCAAAAATGTATTTTGCCAACTTAGCCAGTCCATTGCCCATAAAATTGCCCCGCCTCCGACAATAAATCCTAAACGAGAACCAATGACTTGAAACATATTCCCGATATGTTGCTGATCTCCTTTTAAAATACTCACCGCTAAACCATCCGTCGCGATATCTTGGGTTGCACCAATACTGTTCATACAGAGCAACGCCATAAAAAACAATAATAAATAAATCGGTTCATTCAGAGATTGAATCGGTAAAAAAGATAAGATGCTCAGGATAGCGATGGTTAAAACTTGGGTTGGAATAATCCAACTTCGATAATGGCCTTTGGAACGATGTCCAAAGCTATCCACAAGAGGCGCCCATAAAATTTTAATTGCCCAAGGCGCCATGAGTAATCCAAAGCCACCGATATGGGCCAAAGACACCCCTTGTGAACGTAAAATCACTGGTAAAGCATGGGTCATAAAACCTACAGGTAAACCTTGCGCCCAATACAGTGAAAATAACAACAAATAGGTGTTTCGCATGTAATCTAAGCTCGAACGATGTCAATATAAATGGGCCTATTAGATCTTGTATGTATTGCTTTAATCTACGAATTTTGTAATATTTGCATTTTGCAGATAGTTACTATTAAGCAAAAACTAAAATCAATACAAGAGCAGTCATATAAAAATACAATGTCACAAAACTTTCCGATCATACCAGATCAAGTACCCCAACGTGGTACAAGCACCAGTCGTAACATCTTTAAAAACCTTTACTTAGTTCAAGGCTGGGGATTTGAAGGTGAATTTCCCAACTTACCCAAAGCAGTGGTATTTATTGCACCACATACTTCAAATTATGATGGTTTATATGCTTTCCTCGCCATGTTAGGTATTGGTGTTAAAGTCACAATTTTTGGCAAAGATAGCTTGTTTAAACCACCACTCAAAGCACTTTTTGAATGGATTGGCGTGATTCCTGTGCATCGAGATTCACCGCATGGACTGACTCAACAGATTGTTAAGGTTATACAACAACAAGATAAAATTTGGATTGCAATCGCACCTGAAGGTACCCGGAAAAAAGCTGAAAAAATTAAAAGTGGTTTTTATCATATTGCAATGGGTGCCAATATACCGATTGCAATTTTTTCGCTCGATTACGAGAAAAAGCGCATTCACTGTTTGGGCACATTGCAACCTACTGGAGATTATGAGCAAGATTTAGCAGAAATTTTATCGCGTTTTAAAGGTAACTTTTCACCTAAAAGGCCTAAATTATTATCGATTCCTTTACAAAAACTATTGAAAAATGGCTAGAAAAAACAGAGACAATCTGTTCAGATGTGCAACATATATTTTGATCAAAAGTAATACCCCCATGCGTTTTAAACAACTCGGTTTTATAGGCTTATTGGGTCTAGCCCTTGTTGGCTGTGACAAAACCACCAAAACACCAACTCAGACCACGGCAATTAAAGCACGTGAGCCTGTTATTGCGATTGCTTTAGGTGGCGGTGGTGCAAAAGGTTTCGCTCATATTGGTGTACTCAAGGTTTTAGAATCCCATGGAATCAAACCTAAAATTGTGACTGGAACCAGTGCTGGAAGTTTTGTCGGCAGTATCTATGCCAGCGGTAAAACACCCTATCAAATGCAGCAAATTGCACAGCAACTAAAAGAATCTGATCTGCGTGATTTAACCTTAAATAGCCAAGGTATTGTTCTTGGTCAAAAACTACAAGATTATGTCAATCGCAATGTTGCCAATAAACCGATTGAACAATTTCCAATCCGTTTTGCAGCAGTTGCCACACGCTTAGACAATGGTAAAAAAGCAGAATTTATTAAAGGGAATGCAGGACAAGCAGTTCGCGCTTCTTGCAGCATTCCCAATGTCTTTGTACCCGCAACCATTGGCAATACCAAATATGTTGATGGCGGTTTAGTTAGCCCAATTCCAGTACAGACTGCACGTGATATGGGGGCAGATATCGTGATTGCAGTCGATATTTCTGCACGTCCAAGTGGTAGTCAACCGATGAATATGTGGGGCTTATTGGATCAAACCATTAATATCATGGGACAACAAAGTATTAACAATGAGTTGGCTCAGGCTAATATCGTGATTCAACCTAAAGTTGGGCACTTAGGTACACTCGATCTTAAGTCCAGTAACCAAGCGATTTTAGAAGGTGAAAAAGCAGCCCAAGGCAAAATCATCGCCATTCAAACCGCAATCAATAACTTTAAGAAAACACCTGCTGCATTAAAACCTGCACCACGAGCAAAATTTTAATAGCGCAATAGGGTTCATATCATCAAGCATGATTGAAAACGAGAATAATCACGTTTTTATATGCATCACTTAAATGATCTGCTACATTGATATAGATGATCCGTCATCTATATCAATGATAATCACTAGAGTAGATGTATGAACTTTATTTTTGAACCGTGGCATTGGTTTGTACTTGGCATATTGCTGATTCTATCTGAACTGGTGCTACCAGCGTTTGCTGCTTTATGGTTTGGTATCGCTGCAGTTGTGGTCAGTATTTTGTTGTGGTTATTTCCAAGTATGAGTTTCACCCTGCAAGTCGTATGCTGGATTATCTTATCCATCATTTGTACTGTGGCGTGGTTTAAATTCATTAAACCTCTATCTGTAGATAAAACCAAAGCTGGGCTTTCTCGTGAAGCAACCATTGGTCAAACGGGTATGGTCATTCAAATTGGGCTCAGCCATGATCAAATTCGTGTTCGTTTTCCAATGCCTGTTTTGGGTTCTGATGAATGGAATTGCCGTACTTTATCACCTGTACAAGTAGGTGACCGTGTACGTGTGACTGATATTTTAGGTAATGATTTAGTGGTACAACTACATTCATCATCTTAATAATGAAGAATAAAGAGGAAAATTAAATGGGTTTTGGTTCTATTGTTGTTTTAGTCTTATTTCTGTTTGTGGCTGTGACCATTTTCAAAGGCGTACGTATTGTTCCTCAGGGTTATAAATGGATCGTACAACGTTTAGGTAAATATCACACCACACTAAGTCCAGGTTTAAACTTCGTCATTCCTTATGTGGATGAAGTGGCTTATAAAGTCACCACCAAAGATATTGTTTTAGATATCCCATCACAAGAAGTCATCACCCGTGATAACGCGGTATTGGTGATGAATGCTGTGGCTTATATCAATTTAACCACACCAGAAAAAGCGGTGTATGGTATTGAAAACTACACTTGGGCAATTCAAAATTTGGTACAAACTTCACTCCGTTCAATCGTCGGTGAAATGGATCTAGATGATGCATTGTCATCACGTGATCATATCAAAGCAAAATTAAAAGCGGCGATTTCTGATGATATCTCAGACTGGGGTATCACACTAAAAACCGTGGAAATTCAAGACATTCAACCATCACACACCATGCAATCAGCGATGGAAGCCCAAGCTGCTGCGGAACGTCAACGTCGTGCAACTGTGACCAAAGCAGATGGTGAAAAACAGGCTGCTATTTTAGAAGCGGATGGACGTTTAGAAGCCTCTCGCCGTGATGCGGAAGCTCAGGTTGTATTGGCTGAATCTTCACAGCGTGCCATTGAAATGGTGACCTCTGCTGTGGGTGATAAAGAAATCCCTGTTGCCTACTTACTCGGTGAGCAATATGTCAAAGCAATGCAAGACATGGCCAAATCAAATAATGCCAAAACTGTTGTGCTCCCAGCAGATATTATGAATACTATTCGTGGTGTGATGGGTAGAAACTAATTTTTGCAATTTTAAAAACGTTCAAAAATAGGCAGCCGATCGGTTGCCTATTTTTTATTTTTAAAAATCCCGCTTAAGTTTTAAGGCTGAACAATTGTCCGTTTTTCCGTCATCTATAGTTAAATTTCGCGCTACTTAAAATTCACTCTTTGCATCAGCATTCGAGATTTAAAGATCGATATTAAAATGAAATTATATAAACTACAGATAGATGAAGATTTTGAAGATGATGGGCTTTGCTCTATTACCTTTTGGTTTGAGGATGACCCACCGAGATATAGCACTATGTCGGGATGAACTAGAATGTCCAAACAGTATTTATATTGAATATACTGATCAAATATATGGATTTGAAACCAGAGACATCGAATATTCATTTGAGAATGGACGATTAACTCTAAAGCTGTTGGTTAATTCGTTCAGATGGAATAATTCCAGTGATGTTGAAATTTATATTCCCGAGACAGAAATTGACTCAGTGACATTCATCATGAAAAAAATATTTGATCTCAATTAAATTAACTTTTTCTTGCCAACAAAAATTGCGAAATTTGGTTCAATTCCTGTGCATCCTCACCAAAATACGCTAAAGCTTTAAATGCCTGGTCATGTAATTGTTGCGCATAAATTTTGGCATTTTCTAAGCCCATTAAGGCAGGATAGGTTGACTTATCTACTTGTTGGTCTTTGCCCGCAGTTTTGCCCAAAGATTCAGTATCAGACACCACATCTAAAATATCATCTTGCACTTGAAATGCTAAACCAATCGCTTGACCATATTGACGCAATTGTGGAATGGCTTGATCTGTACCCGAAAAAACTGTCACTGCAGACAACATAATTGCAGCTTGGATTAAAGCCCCTGTTTTATTGCGATGGATATTTTCTAACTGTGCTTGATCAACATGTTTGCCTTCAGCCTGTAAATCTAAAACCTGACCACATACCATTTTTGAACTTGCTGTGGCTAAAATTTGCATCTGTTTAAGAATAATACCCTGTTCAACAGCTTGACCCTGATCGAATAGACGGCTTCCTAATACCTCAAATGCCATCGATTGCAAAATATCACCAGCTAATAGCGCTGTATCTTCACCAAAAGCCACATGACAGGTTGGCTGACCGCGACGTAACAAGTCATTGTCCATACATGGCAAGTCATCATGTGCCAATGAATAGCAATGAATAAACTCAATCGCAACCGCAGCTCTACGCACGGCTGCAAAATTCGGATTATTTTGTTTTAATTGTGCAGTTGCATAACTTAAAGCAGGTCTAACTCGTTTTCCACCTAACATCACCGTATGATGCACTGCAGATTTTAATGGCTCTGGCAATGAAAAAGCATCTAAAGCAGCTTGTAAATCTTGCTGAATTTGCACTTGCGCTCGTTTTAAAATTTCTGCATTAACATTGGGAATAGAAGTCACATCTGCCTCGGTTTGTACGAATCGCTAAAACTAAAATCAGTAGTTTTAGATACATTGGTAAATTGGGTGAGTCAGAACATTCTACTATGAGTCACTATAATTCTCATCCTTTAATTCCAATGCAATCATTTGAATAAGTGCAAGGCATCTATATTTCATTTTTTAATAAAAACAGTGAGTTTCGGCCTTTTTCTTTGGCAGAACGTACTGCAAACTCTAATTTTTGTAAGACATCCACCTCAGTTGGCTGATTGTGTGGATCTAAATGATAAATTCCGATAGATGCAGTAAGATATTCATTATTACTACCAAACAATATCTTTTCATTGGTGACTGCAAATTTAAGCCGTTCCGCAAGCGTCACCACTGCCCACTCGGTCAGATGTTCAATCACAATAACAAAGCTTGCTGAATTTAAGCGAAAAATTTCTGCTTCTTCAGTTTGAGCAATCGCTTCATTTAATACAGAACCGAGCTGTATTAGAACCTCATCACCTGCAGTATAGCTATTGAGTTGATTAAATCGTTTAAAATTATCCAAATCAATTTTAAGAAAAGACAAATGCGAGTCACGACTTTTTTGCCAGACTTTATTTAAGTAATGCTCAAAAGCAAAAGCATTCTGCAAACCTGTGACAAAATCTAAATAGAGATGATCGTGCAATTTTTTATTATTTTGCAAAAGCACATTTTCACGACGCTTCAAACGCGTTATATCCGAGCATACGACTACGACTGTTTCAATCTCATCATACTGGTTACGTATTGCTTTAAAATAAGAAAGGTAAAATTTTCCTTTGACGTAGAATTCTTGTTCAAAATAATTCTTATTTTTTGAGAAATAACGCATTGCCTCATTAAAATGTGCATAAACAACGGTCGAAAATGTATTGAGTAACTTATCAAACAAGTACAGCGCATCACTTTCATAAATATCAGCAAATTTTTGATTTACCCCTAAAAACCGCGCTTCCTGATCAAATAAAGCGATGGGTAAAGGAATTTGTGAAATAAAAGAAACCAGATGCAATTTATCGATATCTTGTAAATATTCAAAAACATTGATGTCTTCAAGGCTATCTCGTAGTTTTTTAGACTCTTGTTCCATACGCCACCTCGAAGCCAATAAATTTTTAATCTATTGAAATCAGCATTCAATGTATTAATTTTTACAACAGCAAATTATCAAAATTGCTATCAAATAAAGTAAGTATGATAAAATACTGTAACTATTTTGCCATACACAATACAAAATTAGTACTTTTATTGATATAAATCACAAAAAAATAAACCTTGCGAATGCAAGGTTCTAAAAATTTCAACGATCAAATCATTTAAAATGCTATTTGAAAGCACATCAAAAAGATTAAAAACTATCTGCTGGCACTCGAACCCAGCCCTCCATCAATACACGTGCACTACGACTCATGATGGCTTTCTTAACAACCCATTGTCCTTTTTCATTTAGCGCTTGTGCACCCACACGAAGTGTTCCAGATGGATGTCCAAAGCGTACCGCTTCCCGTTCACCGCCTCCAGCAGCCAAATTCACCAAGGTATTTGGAATTGCTGCAGCTGTTCCAATCGCGACCGCAGCTGTTCCCATCATGGCATGATGTAATTTACCCATTGATAATGCACGCACCAATAAATCTGTATCGGTTTCACTCACTTGTTTACCACTAGAAGAGGTATAGCTTTTAGGTTTGGATACAAATGCCACTTTTGGGGTATGTTGACGATTAGCCGCTTCACTAATGTCTCGGATTAAACCCATTTTTACCGCACCATAAGCACGGATTTTTTCAAAACGCGCTAATGCTGCTACATCACTATTAATATCGTCTTGTAATTCAGTTCCTTTGTATCCAATCTCTTCGGCATTTAAGAAAATTGTAGGAATACCTGCATTGATCAAAGTTGCTTGAAATGTACCAATTTCAGGAACCTCTAAGTTGTCTACAACATTTCCTGTAGGGAACATTGCTCCACCATCTTCCCCGTCATCAGCAGGATCTAAAAATTCAATTTGGACTTCTGCCGCTGGAAAAGTGACACCATCCAATTCAAAATCACCCGTTTCTTGAACTTGTCCCTGAGTAATAGGCACATGGGCAATAATTGTTTTATGAATATTGGCTTGCCAAATACGAACTGTACAAATACCATTTTCCGGAATCCGATCAGCTGCAACCAAACCATTACTGATTGCAAATGAACCGACAGCAGCTGTTAAATTACCGCAGTTGCCACTCCAGTCTACAAATGCTTTATCAATAGACACTTGCCCAAACAGATAGTCAACATCATGATTTGGTTGTGAACTCTTGGCTAAAATAACTGTTTTACTGGTACTTGAAGTCGCCCCGCCCATCCCATCAATCTGTTTTCCATAAGGATCTGGACTACCGATCACACGGAGTAATAACTGATCACGGGCTTGTCCTGCTATTTGTGAACGTTCAGGCAAATCATCGAGTTTAAAGAAGACACCTTTACTGGTACCACCACGCATATAGGTTGCTGGGATTTTGATTTGAGGTGCAGCGCTCATTTTATCGTATTCCTTTCAATTCTCTTTGTTGTATCAAATAATGAATCTTCATTCAGTTTTATACTACCCTTTTTTTGAGTAAAATACTGACGGATTGACTTAAGTATTAAATAAATCTTGTCATAAAGCTTAAATATTAGACAGATTCAGCTTGCTGTTAAAATTTATAATTAAGCTTATTTCATTGAAAATGAATAAAAAAATTAAATGTATTATTTTTTGACTTCACAGTTCCATTCCATACATCTATCGCATACTAGGCTAAAAGTAACCAATCTATTACAATAATTAAATTCGCATAAACAGAGTTGTACACATTGAGCAACGAGTCTACACAATTACAGCGTGGGCTTAAGAATCGTCATATCCAATTGATTGCCATGGGCGGTGCAATTGGTACAGGATTATTCTTAGGTTCAGCACATGTGATCGAAAAAGCTGGGCCATCCATTATTTTGGGTTATGCCATTGGTGGTTTGATCGTTTTTTTAATTATGCGTCAGCTTGGGGAAATGATAGTACATGAACCCGTGGCTGGTTCTTTTAGCCATTTTGCCAATAAATATTGGGGTAAATTTCCTGGTTTTTTAACTGGTTGGAACTATTGGATGTTGTACATCCTAGTTGCAATGACAGAATTAACTGCGGTCGGCAAATACATCAATTATTGGTGGCCTGAAATTCCAAACTGGGTGTCTGTACTGTTTTTCTTCGTTGTGATTACACTGGTCAACTTAGGAAATGTGAAATTTTACGGTGAATCCGAATTTTGGTTATCCATCATTAAAGTCACTGCTATTGTTGCAATGATTGTATTTGGTATTTATTTGGTTCTTACCGCAGATGTAAGTTCGGGGATCGCTTTTTCAAACTTATGGTCTCATGGTGGCTTTTTTCCAAATGGATTTGACGGCTTATTCTATATGCTGGCTTTCCTTATGTTTGGTTTTGGCGGTATTGAATTAGTTGGTATGGCCGCGGCCGAAGCCAAAGACCCAGAAAAAACCATTCCTAAAGCGATTAATCAAGTTGTGCCACGTATTCTTATTTTTTACGTAGGTTCGATGATTATTCTGTTGTCTTTGGTGCCTTGGAACCAGTTAAATTTTGGTGGTTTAGATAAAAGTCCATTCGTTATGGTCTTTAGTATGATTGGGATTGCATGGGCAGCTCATCTGGTTAACTTTATTATCTTAACTGCTGCATTATCTGTTTATAACAGTGGGATGTATGCCAATAGCCGTATGCTTTATGGCTTAGCAAAACAAGGCAATGCACCTAAAATTTTTACCAAAACCAATAAGCATGGTGTACCAATTCCATCAGTATTACTTTCTGCATTTTTAATTTTGGGTTGTGTACCTTTAAATTATTATTTACCAGAAGATGCTTTAAGTCATTTGATGTATGTGGTGGTTGGTGCTTTAGTTTTAAACTGGTTAATGATTACACTCACGCATTTGAAGTTTAAGCGTGCTCTACGTTTGACCAATCAAACCAGTAAATACCCTGCACTTTGGGCGCCTGTTAGTAATTTTGTGGTGATTATTTTTATTGGTATTGTTTTATATATCATGTGGGATCAAGGATTTAAAGAATCCGTGTTGATGATTCCTGTATGGATTACCTTGATGTTAGTCCTGTTTGATATTTTAAATCCAAATGAAATAAAGACTGAAGAAAAATAAATCTAACACAAAGCTATTATTTCGATAATAGCTTTTTTTTCATATGCATATACGGTAAATTATTTGCTTATTGTGCCCTTAGCTTAACTGGATAGAGCAGTTGCCTCCTAAGCGACAGACGTGGGTTCAAGTCCCGCAGGGCGCACAATTGAACAAGAATAAAAAATGAATTTCTCTCTTTACAAAAATTTAATATTGAGCCACTTCTATTGCCGAATAAACTCAGCTTTATTTTGACCATCTGGTTATATTTTACGCATCCCATCAAGTCCCCCCAATATCTATATTTTATTATTTTCAGTTTAATTTTTTTCAATATCTCTATAAATAATCTCATCTTTATATTTTTTTCTAAATTCTCTCTCTGCAAACTAAACTACATAGTTCATTTTTTTTTTACTAATTCACCCTCTAGAGTATTTACTCTTATTTTTTATATGTTATTTTGTAAATAGAAGTAACTTTGAGTTGTATATTTAAGTATCAAAATTATTTCTCATTCAAAACTTAAGTACTTCAAAGTATTCATTTTATTATATTAGGGAAAAATTAAAATGAAATTAAAACATTTATCAATCGCGATAATTGCTGCAAGTTTGCCAATGACTGGTGTTTTTGCCGCAGCAATGGATCGCTCAGGCCAATCTATTTCGGCATTCCTTCAACCTAATAATTATTTTGAAGCTGGTATTTCAGTTTTAGATCCAACTGTTGAAGGTCGAGAAGCAGGAGATACGCCTAAACCATATCGTGAAATCAATGATATGGGAGATGATTATTATTTTCCATCTGCTGCTATTAAATTACAACTAACAGATCAAGTTTCATTTGGTCTTTTATATGACCAACCCTTTGGCGCAGATGCAGCATATTCAGGTCAAAACGCTTTCGTTTCAACTGATCACGATACCGTATTACCTCCAGAAAGATTAACTGCACTTCGTAATAGTACAATCGACTCTACATTTGCTGGAATGAATTCACAACAACGTGTTGGCTTAGTATTACAAGGACAAGGTGTTGACTTAACCACACCAGCTGGTCAAGAGGCACTGCGACAATCCTTAACTAAATATAGCACTGACGCTACCTATAAAGCGGGTATTGATGCTGTAGTGAAAAACGGTATTACAGGTAGAGTTGATCAAGGCATTAAGGCCGCGAATGACACACTGGGTAAAGGTAATACCAAAGTTGAAGTAGATACCCAAAATATTTCAATGATTTTTGGTTTTCAACCCATCGCTAACTTAAACTTCTATGGTGGTGGTGTTTATCAAACCATTAAAGGGAATGTTAGTCTGCGTGGTCAAGCATATAGTTTATATAATGGCTATGATGCAAACATCAAAGAAACTGGCGGTGTGGGCTGGTTAGCGGGTGCTGCGTATCAGATTCCAGAAATTGCATTAAAAGCATCAGTAACTTATCGTTCTGAAATCGATCATGATGTGAATATCAATGAATCGATTCCTACACTTGGTGCATTGACATTACTTGGTGAATCTGGCGCTGCTGCGGCAAAAGCAATTGCGGCTGCCAATGGTAAAACGACGATTACAACGCCACAGTCTGTTAACATCGATTTACAAACGGGAATCATGGCAAATACAGTCGCTTTTGCGAATCTTCGTTGGGTAAATTGGAAAGACTTTTCAATCCAACCATTAAAATTCGGTAAAGTTTCTCAAACGATTGGTGGTTTAGTTGGCCGTCCAAATGGATTTAATTTGGTTGAATACTCGGACGATCAATATACAGTGACTGCAGGTGTTGGTCGTAAAATCAATGACCAATGGGCAGGTAACGTTTCAGTAGGTTGGGACTCAGGTGCTGGTAATCCAGTTTCAACTTTAGGTCCAACAGAAGGTTATTGGAATGTGGGCTTAGGTGTTCAATATAGCCCTACACCAGCAACATTTATCGCTGGTGGTGTTAAATACTTCTGGTTAGGTGATGCAAAAGCACAAACAGGTGCTCAAGCAGGTGGTGACAGTTATGTCGCAGAGTTTAAAGATAACAACGCTATCGCTTATGGTTTAAAAATTGGTTATAGATTCTAAGAATCTATACTGATAAAAAAATCCCACTTTAAGTGGGATTTTTTTATGTTGGCAATTTCAAACATTAAAAATCATAAAAAGAAACTTCACCCGTCTCCAAAGAATATTCAGCACCAACGACTTTTAATTTACCTTTGGCAATCAAGTTTTCTAATACAGCTGAACCATGGCGTAATTGATTAACTGAAGCAAAAACATTTGATTTTACTGCATGCATTGATAGCTTTTCTAAGTCATCTTTCAACTCAGTTTGCATTAAAATTTCAACTGAAGGACGAACACGATTTACAATTGACATAAGATTTGCAGAAGGTGGTGTATTCGGGTTCTTCAGCGCTTCAATCGTTGAATGAATCGCACCACAATGACTATGACCTAAAACAACAACCAAGGGACAGCCAAAACTATCTGCGGCAAATTCAACACTTCCCACTTGCGACGGCGCAACAATATTACCTGCAACACGAATCACAAATAAATCACCGAAACCTTGGTCAAAAACCATTTCTGCTGGAACACGAGAGTCTGAACAACCTAAAATAATGGCAAATGGCTCTTGGCTGTCCATCATTTCAGATCGTTGCTGATGCGTCAAAAATTTAGTCAGATTGGTTTCACCATGTGCAAAACGTTCATTACCCTGTTTTAATCGTTCTAAAGCTTCTTGAGCAGTTAGCATGTCCTTTGTTCCATTGTGTGGAGAGTGTGATTATTTTAATGCCGCAAAATGTGAAAGTCACTGACTAAAAATAAACTCTGTTACAATTTTTGTTATGAAGCGGTTAATGGCCTAAATTTTAAAAATATATAGATATAATTCACAGTTTAATTAAAATTGTTTAACCAAAATACAAAATAATCTCTATATTAGTTGAGTTGAACACTGAAACTATGGCAAAAAACTTACAAATAAGACTTTCTCGGCAAATGTTGAAAAAATTATGATCATGAATAATATTTTTACTTTATATAATGCCTAGTCTTTTACTCGGAACCCTCTGCATGTCTGAACTGCCCCATAAAAAAATTCTTCATTTTTTAAACAGCATATTGTTAAGTTTGACTGCGATCGGTGTATTGTTTTTAGGTAGTCACAACAATGCAACTGCTGCCACACCAGAATATGTGGATTATTTAAAAATTGTACAAGAAGAACGCGCTTGGGCAGGATTAACGTCTAAAACATTGCGTGTGGGTGATGTTATTTGGTCTTATAGTGAAGGCGGTTCTAAAGATAAGCCAACTGTTTTACTGATTCACGGTTTAGCCAGCAGCCGTGATACATGGAATGATATCGCACAGTCATTGACCCCATATTACCATGTAATTATTCCAGACTTGCCTTCAGCAGGAAGTACTCAGGTTCCAGCGAATTTTGATTTATCTGTACCCAATGTAACTGAGCAACTTAGACGCTTTATTGAAGCTGCACATATTCAAGATAATTTAAATATTGCAGGACATTCATTGGGTGGAACCATTGCAATGTTTTATGCTTCACAGTATCCATTTGATACGAAAAGCTTGTTCCTGATGAGTACAGGGGGTATTTTTAAATCAACAAATACCAATTATTTAAGAAATCCGATCTATCTCAAACAATTATTAATCACACAAAAGGGTGATTTAGATTTTGTTATGAAAAAGGTGATGTTTAATCCCCCTTTTACTGCTCGTGTAATTAAAGATGAACAAGAAAAATTATTCATTGCTAAATCTCAAGACACAGCCAAAATCATCAATCAAATTGACGCACTCAATCGGCTTTATACCCCTTCAACTTTTACCACGATGTTAAAAAACATTGAAGCACCCACCCTGATCCTTTGGGGTGAACAAGATCAGATTGTCAATGTGGATGTTGCAAATGAATTAAAATCGGTATTAAAACGCCCTGAAACACCGATTATTCTACAACGTGTTGGGCACATGCCATTACTTGAAGCACCTGAACGAGTTGCGGATTACTATTTAAGCTTTTTAAACAAAGTACAACCTTTGCAAAACCCATTGTCTGATCAAACACATGGACAAATTGAGTTCAAAAAATGAAAAATCAACTTATTGAACAATTGATCGAAGCCCAACTTGACTTTTTAGATCAAGAATTTTCACAGGCTGATACGATTAAAATTGAGTTTACTGAATTTTATCACTGGTTTAGAAAACAGCCTTTAAAACAAATTTGGTCTTTTGCACAAATTCATGATTTATTGTCAAAGCAAATTTTAGCAACACCTGCAAACAACTTTCTCATCGAGCAAATCGCTGAACATATTCGTTTTGCCTTGATTCATCCAAGTAACGATGAAACGTTAATTGAAGATATTATTCCAGTCACCACGATTGATAAAATTGCCCAATATGTCGCAAGCAAATCGGGACATCGCCAAGCTTTGATCAAACGTGTTGTCAATAATCCTGCCTTTTCAAGCATGTTAACCCAACTAATCCATCACTCTATCCAAGACTATATTGATAATTCGGTCATGAATAAAAAAGTCCCTGGTGTGGGACGTTTTATGAAGATGGGAAAATCAGTTTTAGAATCGGTTACCGACACGAATTTAGATGATACAGTTAAGCATTATCTGCAAAAAAATATTATTAAAATTAGTCAATTGAGTGAACAAGTCATTAACCAACAGTTTGATGACAATAAGCTTTATCATTTTCAAGCCAATTTATGGCATAAAATTAAAAAAATACCGATTGCTGTATTGCATAATTATGTTGAAATTAACGACCTGCCTAAAACTGTAGGTATGGGTCATGAAATATGGGAACATATTCGCCAAACAGATTATTTAAAAAAACAAGTGCATGATGGTGTACTGACTTGGTATGTACGTAATGAAGAACGCCCTTTTGATTTAATTTTAAGTGATATCAATATTGACGAAGCATTGATTCAAAATGAATTACAACAGTTACTTGAACCTGTTATTCAACAAATGGTTGCTTCTCAACACTTAAAATGGCGTGCACGGCTCTATCTGGAAAAATTTTATTATTCAGATGAAACTTTAAAGATTCTCAATATTGAAAAAGGCGCATAAAGCGCCTTTTTCATGATTAAACAGATTTAATGCAATTTAATTGAGCTTTAGAATTTATAAATTAGACCCAAATTATAACGGCGGCCATCCAATACATAATTATAAGTCGCAGTATCTATGCTTTTATCAAATACGTTATAAATACCAGCATTGAACTGTAACACATTGGAAGGTTTATAGTTTAGACCAACATCAATCATTGCATACGCTGGTCTACCGTTCCCCATCGATGTACGGCTTAAATAGTCAGAAGTTTTACTTCTTACATTTAATCGGCTCCACATCCCAACTTGATCATTGGTTTGCCAATCGAATGTTGTATTAAACATATGTTTCGGCATTTCATTTAATGGCTTACCTTTAAATGCACCACTCTTTTGTTCAGTATCCGTAAATGTATAATTTGTTGCCCAACGAACATCTGGCGTGATTGCCCAACCCAGAGTCGCCTCTATACCACGCATATTTGCTTTATCGACATTGATACGTTGACTGACAAAATCGAATTGTTGACCTAACCAAGAACATCCCATAGTTCCAGAGTCTCCTTGACAGGTGCGAATTTCAGTAATTTTATCTTTAAACTCACTATTAAATACGGTAAAACCAGCATCTAAATTGTCATTATTATCCCAGTTAATCGATGCTTCATAATTGACACTTGTTTCTGGTTTTAAATCTGGATTACCGACAATCATACCACTCGACTGACCACCACCAGTTGCCTGTCCCCAGCCTGCAACAGTGGCACGTAATGCCGGAGTTTTATAACCTGTTGATACCCCACCTTTAACAATCCAGTTATCATTCAAGGTCCAAACGCCATAGACTTTCGGGCTAAAATGATCACCAAATTTTTCATCTTTGTCATAGCGTAATGAAGCCGTTACCGTGAATGGCTCTACAATATTCCACGCATCCTCAGCAAATAATGCCCAGCTATAGCGATCTAAGTTGGTTAATTTTGAGCCACCAATAACTAACTGATTGCCAAAATCCTCAAGCTCTTCTTTTAAATAACTTCCGCCGAAGCTCAACGCATGAGAACCCAGATTGATTTGGTTTAAAGTATTAAACGTTGTATTAATTGCTTCCATACTACGAGATGGATTTTCATTTTCCTCACGTTGAATATAAGAATGTGTCTTTAAATCGCCAATTTCACCACGATGAGTCAAACTATATTCGGTACGATAATAATCTGTATATGAGTCTGTTGGGAGTTTACCATTGCGCCCAGGTACATTGGCGATTGTTTTACCTACCGTTTGATCACGGTTTTGAATAGATCGCTGATATTCTAAATCAATGGTATGTTCAGAACTTGGCGTCAAGCTCAGTGTTGCGCCACCTGCACGTATACGTTGCTTATTATAGCCACCAATAATGTCATCTTCATTGCGTTGTGAGAATGTTCCATTTGCCTTTAAGCCAAGTAAATTACGGATTAAAGGACCAGAAACATATAGGTTTGCTTGATGGATATCCCCAGAATCTCTATTTTCTTGTAGTGTCGTATCCAATTTAACCGAGCTTGTCCAAGTATCTGCGACTTTTTTAGTAATAATATTAATCACACCGCCCATGGCATCTGAACCATATAAGCCTGACATCGGACCACGGATCACTTCAATGCGTTCAATACTTTCAATACTTGGCATCCAGCCTTGCTCAATACCAGAGTTATCACTATTTGGTCGAACTGAACGTGTATTCACCTTCTTGCCATCAATCAAAAAAACTGTATAAGCACTTCCCATACCACGGATACTAATATCACTTGAACTTCCACCTCCTGTGACGACGACCCCAGGAACATCTTTAAGTGCATCCGTTATATCTCTATATGCTTTTTTATTAATGTCTTCTTGCGTTAAAACTGAAATAGATGCTGCTGCTTGTTTCACCTCTTGCTCAAAGCCACTTGCAGTGACAACAATCGTCTCTAATTTGGTTGACTCTGTAGACTGTGGATTGGTTTTATTCGAGTTTTCTGGTGATTCTGCGGCATAGGCAGTTCCCATCATAACGGTGATAATGGAGAGAGATAACGCAGATTGGATGATACGGTTAGTTGACATAAGGTATTCCAAAGAGGCTAAGAAAGAATAGATAATGAAGATTTAGATACAATGTGTAATAAAAACACCACAGCATTATAAACAATATTAAGAATTATTCTCATTTTTATTAACCATTCGTTTAATATTTAGTCACTTTTAAGTATATCTTTAAGTTTTTATTCTATTTTTTAAGATTATTTTAAGTTTATTAAGGTTTAAAAATATAAAAGTTAGATTTAGCTATGCGATATGCATAAAAAAACCTCCGAAATTCGGAGGTTTTAAAGAACAATCAAATATCTACATTGAAATACAGATTATTTGAAATAAGCGCCTTCTGCTTGACTGTGGTCTGTCTGATCGACCACACGCCCGAGTTCAGGAATATGCTCTTTAAGCGTAGTTTCTACACCTTGTTTTAACGTTACATCAATCGCAGAACAGCCTTGACAGCCACCACCGAATTTTAATACCGCAGTTAAACCATGTTCTTCATCTTCGACCACTTCTACCAGTGCACAGTTTCCGCCATGCCCTGCCAATCCAGGATTGATCTCTGCCTGAAGAATATAAGTAATTCGTTCTTCCATAGACGCATCTGGACCAACACGTGGTACTTTCGAGTTTGGTGCACGGAACGTGAGCTGTCCACCAAAACGGTCTTTGTTGTAATCAATTACAGCATCTTTCAAATATGGAATCGACGGTGTATCAATAAATGCTGGAAAATCAGGATAATCTTGTTTGTAATCTGTTGGAGCAATTTCATCAGGTGCACTATATGCCATACAACATTCAGCACGTGGAGTACCTGGATTTTCAACAAATACACGAACGCCAATTCCTGGAGTATTTTGCTTCTCCAAAAGATCTTTTAAATACTCTTGCGCATTGGGAGTAATCAATAAATTTGGAATTTCTTCTGCAACCGCAGTATTGGTGTTCTCAGTCGACATAACTCTATCCTCAAGCTGAAGTCGGTATTTTAACTGAAGATGAGGCTGAATGAGTGAAAATCAACTAAAATTGTCGGAATTAACTTAAAAAGATGTAAAAAATATAACCTACGCAAATTTCAACATAAAATATTCGCGTAATAAATGAATATAAATCAGACACAAATTGATATTTACTGCATTTTAGCTTATCAACAAATCGCGCTTTAAAACGCACAAATTGACACCAATGAAACTTTTTATAAATGAAATACTAAGCATAATTTAAGACATTTTTAGCACTAATTTATTCAATTTATACGACCAATTTATCTAAATTTTGTCAGAAAATGCCACCCAAATATTGAATATGGCATGGATAATGTATACATCTGTATATTAATGATGAAATAAAACGAGATATTTTGCATGTCCAGTTCAATTGACGGTTTACAGTTTCCAGTTCATCCAAAGACTCAAAAAAGTAGCAGCTCGCAAGTCGGTAAAGAAATCATTGCGGAAGCACTTTCCTTGGTTGATCATCTCAGCGCACAGCAAGCTTTAGATGAAAAAAACTGGCGTAAAAATTATCCAGTTTATTTTAAGGCATTGGTCGAACATGGGATTCGTTCAAGTCAAAACGCCATCACTATTGCCAAACAAGGCTTGCACAAAGCCCAACATAGCTTTGATTTCTTTAGAGATGGGCAACGCTATTCTTTAAAAGATATTGGTACAGTTCCAGTACTAGACAAGATTCAAAGCGTTAGTTTTAAAGGTCATTCAAATGATGACATTGAATGGTTTGTACCCTATCACGGGCAAAAACTACAAGGCGAAGCGCTATATCAGCAAATTCAAAAGTGGCAAGATACTGGCATTATTGAAGCCAGCCATGCAGATGCGCTCAGAGAAGTGATTTCACATCCTGAATGGTTTGATTTATCGGATCGTACCTTAGTTTTATTTGGCGCAGCTTCAGAGGCAGGCCCATTAACATGGTTATCGAAATGGAAAGCCAATATTGTTGCTGTTGATCTACCCAATGAACGCGTTTGGGAGAGAATTCTTAAAATCATTGAAAATGGCAATGCCACACTGTATGCACCTAGTTTTCAAAAAATCCCCAACACCCATGATATTGACGAATTAAAAAGCAAACTTGGTGCAAATTTACTGACCCAAATTCCAGAAATTACACAATGGCTTTGTGATAATCCGCACAAGTTAGATTTGGCCTCAATTGCTTATTTGGATGGTGAAAAACATGTGCGTGTGTCGATGGCAATGGACACGATTATGAGCAATGTCAGTGAACACAAGAATGATTCATCACTGATGTATATGTGTACGCCTACAGATGTTTATGCAGTACCTGAAGAAGTGATTGAAGGTTCAAACAAAAAGTTCAAACATAGATCAAAATTTGAAACTGTACTCAGCAAAGGGATTGCAACCCTTTCCTTAAAGCAATTCTTTAAGCACCATGATCAACAATTGATTAGCTCTGACAATGGTAAATTCTATGGGATTGCTGATTGTCTGGTGGTTGAACAAGGCCCTAATTATGCCTTGGCAAAACGTATCCAACAGTGGCGTGCAACTTTAGCACGACATCAAGGGCAACATGTCAGTATCAATATTGCACCATCCACGACGACACATTCGGTCACCAAGAATCCGTTGCTTAAAGCTGCGTTTAACGGTGCAAGTTTATTTGATGTAGAAGCGTTCCGCCCTGAAACCACCAATTCAATTATGGCAGCGCTTTGGATTCATGACTTAAGAAATCCGAAGTCTGTTGCAAATCCTGAAACAGAGATGGGTCATCCATTAGAATTAATGATGGAAGGCGCAAATCATGGTGGTTTATGGCGTGTCGCCTATCTTGCTCGCACAGCCTTACCTTTTGCTGCAATTTATGGATATGCCAGTGATAAATTGCCGATGCAAAAGCTTTTGACCAAGTTTAAAAAGTAATTCTTCAGATTTAGATCTCTTTAAATTAAATGCCCAGTGATAAATTTAGCTGGGCATTTAAGTGTATGAGCACATTTTTAAATCTTATTAAATTCATAATAAAAAGCATAGGCATTCCCCATAGCGCCAAATAACATACACAATGCAGCGATCCTTTAACGCCTTAAATATGCTATACCCATGTAAACGGTTCAGTCATTCTAAAATGATTGACAGTTTTCTAACGATCGTTTAAAAACTTATAAAACAACCAATGAGAGAACAACAAATGTCAAATCTACAAGGAAAAGTCAGTCGTGAAATTCGTGGTCATATTTTTTTAATTGGCTTAGATCGTGCAGATAAACGCAATGCTTTTGATAGTCATATGATTCACGACCTATCACTGGCTTTAACTGAATATGAAAATAATCCACAACTACGCTGTGCGGTGGTCTTTGCACATGGCGATCATTTTACCGCAGGATTGGACTTGGTTGAGTTACAACCAAAATTAGCCGATGGTGTTTTTAATTTTAGCGATGATATTGTGAATCCTTGGGGAACTGTTGGGCGTCAAAGAACTAAACCATTGGTAACCGCGGTACAAGGCTATTGTTATACCGCTGGTATTGAATTGATGTTGAATTCTGACATCGTTGTCGCCAATGAAAATACTCAATTTACCCAAATTGAAGTACAGCGCGGTATCTTACCGTTTGGTGGTGCAACAGTACGTTTCGTCCAAGCTGCTGGCTGGGCAAAAGCGATGAAATATGTGTTAACTGGTGATTTATTTTATGCACAAACAGCCTATGAAATGAACTTAGTCACTGAGGTTGTTGAGGATAACCAACAGTTAACACGTGCCATAGAGCTGGCTGAACGTATTGCCAAGGCTGCACCACTTGCCGTCCAAGCGGCACTGCATTCGGCACATCAAGCCTTTTTACAAAGCCCTGAAGTCGCATTTGCAAACCTACAAAATCTACTTAACCCTTTACTTGCCTCAGAAGATGCACAAGAAGGTGTAAGAGCAATGATTGAACGTCGAGCACCACAGTTTAAAGGCAAATAAACCAATCATAGCAATATACGGCGATAATCTATAACTGTGGGAACAATCATGCAAAATTTAAAGTACTCAACTGAAGTCCAACACTTGAATGGCAATAGTTTTACCAGCCAAGCCATCAGCTTTAAGGCACTGGATGGTTATGTATTGGCTGGCGTACTTTACACGCCAGTCAATACAATCAAAGCAACTATAGTTGTCTCCAGTGCAACAGGTGTCCCACAAGCATTTTATCGCCGCTTCTCTGAATATGCCGCACAATTGGGTTATCAAGTACTCACTTTTGATTATCGTGGCGTGGCCAAATCTGCGCCACGGCAATTAAAAGGTTTTAAAATGTCATATCTGGATTGGGGAACATTAGATTTAGCAGGTGCAATTGACTACAGTTTTAAACGAGATATGCCCTTATTTTTAGTTGGACATTCTTACGGCGGACAAGCTTTAGGCTTGACACCGAATCACGACAAGGTAAGTGCAATGTATTGTTTTGGCACAGGTGCTGGCTGGCATGGCTATATGCCATTGAAAGAAAAAATTAAAGTTCAGGTAATTTGGAACATTATCTTTCCACCTATGGTGGCAATTACAGGTTACTTACCTTGGAGTAAACTCAATATGGGTGCAGATTTACCTAAAGGGGTCTACCAGCAATGGCGTAGATGGTGTAAAAATCCCACTTACTTTTTTGCAGATCCTGAGCAACAAAATTTGCATGAACAATATGCCCAGATTAAAACGCCGATTTATGCAGTGGCCGCTTTAGATGATGATTGGGCATTGCCAAATTCTCGTTATGCTTTTATGCAACATTATAAAAATGCGCCCATGCACTTTATCAACATATCTGCCGACGAATTTGGTTTAAAACAGATTGGACATATGGGCTATTTTCGTCAAGGTTCGGAGCCAATTTGGGATAAAATGTTTAATACTTTCGAGACATTCATCCACAATTAATTTTAAGCCCATAAGCAGCAAGGTCATCTATGCGCCCACAAAAACTTACACCTGAACAGATGTTAAATACCTGTGCTTTGCAATTTAAAGCACATGGTTATGCAGGGACAAGTATGGAGATGTTGGCAAAAGCATGTGGACTCAGTAAAGCATCGTTTTATTATTATTATCCCAACAAACAAGCCTTGCTGATGCAGATCTTAGCGCACACTCATCTTTATTTAAATCAATCGTTGTTTAAACTCGAAGATTTTGCTGTAGTGGATGCAAATCAACAATTTCAAATCATCCATGATAAAGCTGTTCATTTTTTTAGTTATGAAATAAAAGGCTGTTTAGTTGGGATACTGTCCTTAGAGGCAAGCCATATTTCTTTAGAAGTCTTGGAAAAAATCCGTGAAATTTTCCAAGATTGGCAAAATGCCTTGTATCAATTATTTCAACAAAAAATGGATCAAGCCGATGCAAAAATTTTGGCAAAAATAAGTGTGGCCGATTATGAGGGTGCGATTTTAATGTATCGACTGAATAATGATCTGTTCTATTTAAATCAAGTCAAAGCGCGAATTTCTCAACAACTCGCTCTATAATACTTGACTGATTTGCAATTTCTTGGTGAATATTAAATGATAAAAAAGATCAAATATAGTTTTTTAGCTTTGCTTTTTATGAGCCTATTCAATACCGCTTATGCGCAATGTAATCAACAAGATCAACGACAAGCTTATCAATGTATGCAGCAGCAATTAAAAATAAATAAAGCGAAAATAAATAAGCTATATGATCGCATTTATCTGCAATACGATGATAACAATAAATTATTACTGGAAAAATCACAAAAAGCTTGGCTTAATTATCGTGATGCTCAATGTAATGAACTCATGGGAAGTCTTACTTATGGGGCTTTGGGATTAGCATCAGGATTTGCGCATTTAGATTGTGAAATCAATTCCACAACATTTCGACTAAAAGAGTTAAACAGTCTAATAGAAAATCAATAACGATCTTTAAATTCCGCTTTATGTTCTACGCCTTGATGATCAACGTGCGCATAGAACACCCCATAACGTCCAACATAGTATTCAAGTGATTGTTCATGATAGCTCCAAAAAATAGACCATTCACCAAAATCAAAAGAACCGATCTGACTTTGGGTATTCATCGGCATCTTACTGAGTACTTCATGTTGAATATACCCGGCTTGAGAAAAATCTTTGGTCTGTAAAGCTTGTTCAAAAAACAGTTGTGCCGCTGCATCAAATAAACGTTGGTCTTCATCAGTGATCGGCTTGGCAAGGGCATGTTGCTCTTCGACTACACTCTGCTGCTCTACTTGAACTGTAGAATTTAATGGTGCTGTTGCTACTGTTGAACTCGCCTTTTGTCGCTCTTCTGCAATCATCTGTTTAATCAGCTTGGTTTTTTCGGGCAACTCATGCTCTTCTTGAGGATTCTGAACCAATTGAGATAACGCTTGTCGTTGTTCTTCAAAAGCTGCATTAATTTTTTGTTTAGCAACCCATCGCCATAACACATATAACGTGATCAGAAATAATAGGACAATGATAAATTTCAACATAGCGTAATCTCAAGCATATAATACGCCCCAGTTCAGACTCATGAGCTAAGTTTAAAGCTGAGTATTTTGATTGTTTTTTTAATAGTTTACCCAGTAAATTGTATAACTATCTCACCAGAGATACCCAGCTTAAACGTAACAATTGTTTTCTTTATATAGATAAATCACATCTCTTATTTTAATTTTGTAATGCTTTTAGATCACCTGAAGCAAATACGATCCCTTTGTCTGGCACCTTTTTGAGTATTACGGGTTTTCCTATATTTTTATATATCGGTTGATCATCTTTAAGCGCTTTTAAAGCAATTTTTTGAATAAAAATCTGATCATTTTTACTATACAGCTTTACCCCACCTTCATCTGAAGCCATATAATGAACTTTCACATGATAGATATTTTGTAGGTCTGGCATCCACACAATCACTAAATCGCCGCCACGTTCATACATATTGTCAAACACAATGGTATCTGCATCCACTTGTTCAGATTTAACACCAACATAACCACTGGCATCCGCCAGTTGATCGACTAAATATAATGATTTTTTAGCGCCCAATTGTATCCCATAGGCCGAATAATATTGTTCTCGGTCTTGCTTTTTACTGGTACATGAATAAGTTTTTAATACGACTTTTGTCGAGCGCAATCGATAAGTTTGAGGTGAAAATATGTCTTCATCATCTTGATGGCATTGTTTTGCAAGCTGCGTTTGAATATTGAGTTGTTGAAATTCTTGTGCATATATAGATGACGTGATCACGACACTACAAATGAATAATAACTGTTTGATATATTGTATTTTCATTTCAATTTTCTATATTTTAGGATAAGCCGTTATCTGTTATATATCATTTAAAAATAAATGATCAGTTTTGTCTGAATTCTACTAGGGTCTGTTGACAATTCGTCTACGTTTGCGACTACGTGTGTTTTTTAGGCGATACTAGGCAGGAAATATGAAATTTAGTCATTCTAAATAAATAGTTCGTAACGACGTAGCGGCAAAAAACACACTAGTCCCGAAGGGTTGTGGCTAAAATTATCTCAGCCTTCGTTATGAAACTCGAAAATAGTCTCGCTATTCTTTTCGTTTCATGCCTTGCCTGCTCAATTTTAACCTACAACGCAAGCCATTTATGAAATGTCAACAAACCCTAATATTTAAAATAAAACACGCTATATAACGCATTTAGCATGTTTTATTTTAAACTAATTATTGCAATGTTTTAAACTGCGCTAAGCGTTGTTGCTGCTGTAATTGTTGTTCAAATTCAATTCTCCCCTTCGCTACATAGTTTTGTAAACCCGTCTGATCAATAAATGCTTTTTTATCACCCGCATTCAATTTGGCTAATTTCTGCTTCATATGGAAACGATCCGCTTTATTGGCAAGAAAAATATCTGCATGGATTGCATCCAAAGTTTTAAATGTGTGACGTATGTCTGAAACTAGATTTGGATAATTGTTATTGCTTAACAAATAATAACCGCCCGTAAATAAACTGTCGGCATAGATAACTTTATAATTTTTAAAGTGATGACGGATATCTGTTGTCCAAGAGGTTGCACCTGGTAAATGGCCTGGCGTCGCATGTGCTGTAAAGGTTTGACGACCGAGCTTTAACTGTTGCCCATCTTTGATGATGATATCTACAGCTACAGATGGAAAAGGCAATTGCTTACCTAAAGCGAAATCAGTCACGCCGCCATTTTCTAGCATTTCGGCATTGGCAGCACTTGCGACCAATTGAGCACCACTCCATTGTTTTAATTTGGCAAACCCACCAGCTTGATCTAAACGGGCATGACTATTGAGTAGATATTTTACATCTGTGATTTTAAAACCCAATTTTTCAATATTGGCTTTAATCTGCACTGCCGACTGATCAATCCCACTATCAATTAAAACCAAACCATCACCTGTATCAAACAGCACCGAAGATAAATTTTCAGTACCGACATAATAGACATGATTAAAAATTTTAAAGGGCTCAATGGGTGTATTCCACGATTCAAACAAACTCATTGGCGGTGCATCCGTCAATGCTTGCTGAGCATTTAGTGGGGCTGCTTGGGTAAATTGAACGCTCATTGCGATCAATGAAATAACAATGGATTTGAACAGATGCATATAAGCGATCCATGCTAAAAATGAGTCGCCCATACTTGATTAAATCACCATATTTATCAATTTTTTAATGCCTAAAAAACAACTCAATACATCTTAAATTGTAAACAATATTTGCAAATTGAGTGCGAGTTTTTAAAGGACTAATTTAAAACCTTGTCGGCAATTTTATTACTGACCTTAATAGCCAACTGATCGACATAATCACTATAAAAATTTGCAGCAAGCAAAGTGACTGCAATCGCAGTTAACCCTGAGCAGATTACAGCGACAGAATAACTCCAATGCCAACTTAAAAATAAGTTAAATAGTGGAATACAGATTAAATACAACATCATCAGATGCAATAGATAAATAGAAAAAGATAACTTTCCTAACCAGACTAAAATCGGGTGATCTAAGCCTTTAGACAGTAATGGACTCATCAACACACTATAAACAATTAAAATCCCAGCGATGAAATTACTATAATCATAAGTATTCTCCCCTAAAATATGATGAACCCAGCTATAGGCCGCACTGGTATTATGTGCACCCGCCAAATATAGGCCCATCAATAGCATAGGAATAGCTACAACATTTGAAAGTGGCTTGGCATATAAATAAATATAGATACCAATGATAAAACTGGAAATCCCAAAACTAAAGCCTTGCCCTCGCCAAAGAAATGCAAGACATGGAATTAAAAGTGAGCCTAGCCAAAAAGCAATATGTTTATAATGATACAAATAGAGTAGAAAAAATAATGCGAATGACCCCATAAGCTCAATCGTCATGGTCCATAACACCCAATTTATATCACTTTCTGAGAATAAAAATGCACCAATAGTTCCCTCATATAATGCATGTTTAAAACTAAAATCTTGTATCGCAAATGCATGTAACCAAGCACCCACATGACTACTATCAATATGGATAACTTTAAAGACCAACCAAATGATAATGCATGAAGCCAGTGCTGGAATCATTAAACGCGGATAACGTTTAATCATCATATTTTTAATCTTTGTATGAAATTGTTGAGGGCTTTTTAAGATCGCATAACTGAGCACAAAGCCACTTAAAACAAAAAATACAAAAACAGCAGCATCACCTGAGTAAAGAAAACCAAAAGGCAAATGATGTATAGCATACACCCAAGCCAAATCTGTTTTCTCATTAGGATCAAAATGATGTAAAAATGGAAAAAAACTCATTGCAAGATGAGAAAATACGACAGCTAAACAAGCTAAACCTCGAATACTTTCTGCCGAGTTTATTTTTGCGGACATCTATGTTTCCCTGTGAAAACAAAAGCCCCAACCTGTGGGACTTTTGCTGACTAAGCCATTAGTCAATATATGTGATGCGACCATCAGCATCATGATGAACTGTAGCGATTTTTTGCTGACGAGAATGTATAAGATCATCCACATTCAGGTTGAAATGCTCGGCATATTCTTGTGTAGATTTAGCTTCTGCTTCCTTTTTGGTCTTCGCTGGAACAAAGTTACTCCATAACCACAAAGAAATCGCACAAGCAATCAACGCAAATAATCCGCTTTCTAATGCTTTTGCAAAAGCATTAAAGAAATAATGTACCAGTTGCGGTTTCTCAAGTGAAAGATATCCCACTAAGATGATAATAGGTCTCCAAAGCAGTAACCAAAATGCCCACAGCATAGCCGTCATTGTCGTGGAGAAATAACGACGATGCCACGGTAACTGCTTACGTACATCAATAATTAAAGAGTTTGTTTTCATATTCGTATCTCAAAACTTATTCTGACTAAAATGTTAGTCATCATGTCGCATACCACGATCTGGGCTAACCCAACGTGCTCTTTTACTTTCTCCACGTAAAAGAACTTTTGGGAATGCAACAATGCTTGCCGTTACTGTAATCAACCAAAATACAAAGGGATACCAAATCATCCAATAGTAGTTTTTCACTAAACTCGATTCGTAACGACTATCCATCCACTTACTGATTGCGAACTGCAGTAAACAAGTTGTACCGAGTAAAATACCTGTTCCCATCGGTAATAATGGAGAACTCATTGCAGGGAATCCTGCATACGGTAGCAGCAAATGCAAAATCCAGAAAATCACCATAATCAGCATTAAATATGACCAGACTAAGGTGAGGATCAGCTCAATAATCAAGGGCCATAGAAAATTCAGCTTCGGTTTAAATAATACATCAAAATTCTTAATTAAAACTTGAGCGCCACCCATGGCCCAACGTAAGCGTTGCTTCCATAGACCATCAAAGGTTTCTGGCATTAAAATCCAAACCAAGGCATTCGGTTCAAACTTTACTTCCCAACCCGCGCGATGCAATTTCCAAGTAATATCAATATCTTCTGTCAACATGTTTGGTGACCAATAGCCCACCTCATGTACAGCACTTTTACGAAATGCAGTAATCACACCAGAAACTGTAAATAAACGACCAAAAGTACGTTGTGCACGTTTAATCATACCGACAATTGAAGAAAATTCGCCAACTTGAATCCGTCCAAGCAAAGTCGAACGAGTACGAATACGTGGATTACCTGTCACCGCTGCAACAGTAGGATTATTGAGAAAATGACGAATCATCCATTGTGCAGCATATGGGTCAAGTAACGCATCACCGTCAATACCAATTAAAAACTCAGCATCGGTAAGCAAACTGCCCGCTTGTAAAGCCATGGCTTTACCTTGGTTTTCAGCCAAATGTACAACGCGAAGCTTGTCATACTTCAATGCCAACGCATTTAAGATTTCTGCAGTATTGTCAGAACTCCCATCATTAATCGCAATGACTTCAAAGTTTGGATAATTCAACTTCAATGCATGACTAATGGTCTCATCCGCATTGTCTTGTTCGTTAAAACACGGCACAAGCACAGCAACTAAAGGATATTCTTCCAATGTTGGCGGTTGAGTATATGGCGGCTCTTTACGTTCTTTCCAATAGAAAATTAAAGCGCCTATCATCCATAGATACGACATAAATAATGGATAATAGAAGATAAAGTTTAATACGGATTGCCACAGGTGTTGAAATGCACTCATATCAGACCTTAAGGAACCAATCGTTGTGGTTTAGAATCAAATACTTTACGCATTTCAGCAGTATTTGGATGATCTTCAATTGGATCATCTGGGTAGTAACCTACATGCATCACACCTTGTTGATACAAAGACTGAATCGTTTGAGCAATTTCCGAGGTTGGAATCTTTTGATTATTACGCCAGTTCACTGCTTGTAACTCAAAAATCGTCTTTTTAATCCCATTGGGCTGTTTCTTCACGTTTTGTACTAAATCTTTATAAAACTTAGTTGCATCTGGCGCCTGTTCCATATACGGCATTGCCATAATTGCAGTAAAGTCATAATTTTTAATCGATTGTTCTAAAGACTGGGCATACCAGTTTTCCGAATATGCTGAAAGTGCAACTTGAGCATATAAGTTACGTGCAGTCAGTAAGAATGGTTGGTAATAACGCGCCTTTTGTGCCAAATCCATTGCAAAGTTATCAATGGTCTTGGTTTTAAAATCAGTCCATTTTTGCAATTTTGCATCATCATTACGAATTTCTTCTAAATCGGCTGGTAAACCAATTTTTTGATAGGCTTTAATCGCTTCTGGACTAGCATCTTCATAATCTGAAAGTGTTGCATCATCATGGAACAAGATGCCATCAAACGTCGTCGATTTTGCTAAATCCTGATATAAGCCTTCAATTACTTTGCGTGCTTCTGGTGAATATGGGCTTAAACGATGATATCCCATATTTAAATGATCGCTGTCTTTGGCTTGCTGAGTCACTACCACATCTTTAGATGCAGGATTTGAAGCAGGTAAGTCCCAAGCCAACAAAGGCATCCACGCATATAAACGACTCACATGGGTACGCGTTTGAATCTGCCATGCAACACGGTTAAACAAATCTGCACGCATTGGCAGATAACGATTTGGGAAATACACCATATCGGCTGACCCATTCGCATCTGGATCAGCGAACGCCTGTAAGAATACCGTGGTGACATTCATTTCACGAATACGGTCTAACAGATGCCCTAAGTTTTTCTCTTGCTGCGCTTCATCAGGATCATAGATATAGTCTAAATCCACATGCATGACTTTTTGTGGGCGGTTATTGTCAGTAAAGTTCATCTGACGGCTTTGGATTTCTTGTGCCAAAGAATCCGTGGTCATATTGCCTTCGACAAGAATACGGTTCAAATGACCTAAGGATTTTTCAATATGGTCTGGACCATCATCTAAGCTAATGGTAATCGGCATACCGACTTTTTTAGCCAAAGCAACCGCTTCCATATTATAACGACCATATGGCCACACCATCACACGTGGTGCTTTTAAACCATGTGATTGCAATAATTTATTATTTTTTTTCAAATCACTAAAAATGCGATCTGCATAGACTTTGTCAGATTCATAGGTTTTACTTTTTGGATCGTATTCGCGTGTGACTGCGGCAGGCTCAGAGTTGCCCTGCGGGTTGCCTAAAATACCACGATGTAAGTTATAACTGTGGCTACCAATTTCTACATAGCCACTCTTTTGCATGGTTTTAAGTTCATCCCAAGTCAAAAGTTTTTTACGTGCTAATTTTTCATCCCCAAATTGAACCATTTCGTTAGCTTTAGGTTCTAACCATGAGCCAACGACAGCGAGTACAACAGGAATTTTACGTTGTTTAATGACTGGATATGCATATTGATAAAAAGATTGATAACCATCATCTACAGTCAACAATACAGGTTTGGTGGGTAGTTTATATTTACCTTCGTTGGCTTTAATAATTTGGTCTACATTGACAAAATTATAGCCATTTTTTTGTAGCCAATCTAAATGCAGCTCAAACTGTTTCGTGGTCACAGCATAATCTGGAATCACAGCATCATGATTCGGCGTAATTTCATGATAACCAATAATCGTCAGCGTATTTAAATCAATTTTAGGTAATTCATGCTCGATTGGAGTTTCAGTAGCAACTTGGTCTACTTCTGCCATTGCACTATTATAAAAGGACGAAAACAATAGTGTTACGCATATCATCGCTGAAGGAGAAAAGTAACGGCTTAGCATATATTTAAATACTCGATCATCATTGTTTTAAATCTGAATCCGTCCGTAGTACATCAATATTGAAATACTAAAATCCTTTTTCAAGACGAATTGAACCAGAGGTTTTACAACGATGATTTAAAAGAATAAAACTGAAACGAACCTTAAAAAATAACTCTGAGCAGAATTATTTATTTATGACATTTAAACACTTTTAAGACAAAAGTATTGTAGATGATTGTTAAGTATTGAGCAAATAACAAACAAAAAAATAAAACTATTGTGTTTAAAATCACACTATTAGCTAAATTATAAGCGCATAAAGTCGGATTCGAATGATATTTTTATCTGAGTAATATATACAGAAATCAAAAAGACTCTTTCAACATCACTAACATAAGACAGTGTAGTCAATAGATGATTCATTAGACATAAAAAAATAGAGATCAATTGATCTCTATTTTTGCGTCCATGTTGAGGACTAAATTAGCTCAGACATTTCGCAGATTTAATCACGCGTTTTTACATCAAAAAGTTCAATTTCAAAAATCAGATTAGAGTTTGCTGGAATAATTTTTCCCATTTTACGCTCGCCATACGCCAAGTGTGCAGGAACGATCAATTTACGTTTACCGCCCACTTTCATCCCCATAATGCCTTGATCCCAGCCCTTGATTACACGCCCTGTTCCAATCACTGTTTCAAAGTAATTGCCACGATCAATTGAAGAATCGAACTTGGTTCCATCTTCCAACCAGCCAGTATAATGAGTTGTAATCAAAGCACCTTTTACCGCTTCTTTACCTTCACCAACTTTTAAGTCGATAATTTCTAATTCATTTGACATATATTATTCCTATTCATCATTCGGGTTTGTGCAAAGCTTTACTTATCACTGTCTTTTGTTCAGTACGATATTCAGCATAACTTTTACAAAAACGTTGATAATCTTGCTCAACTTGTTGGGCGTAATTATACGTGTATTTCAACAATTGCGTTTTCCAAACTTCTGCTTGTTGTGCAAAATTGATTAATTCATCTGCTGTTGAAGAACCTTTGCGCCCTGTCGAACGTAATTGAGCATAAGCAATTAATCGAGCCATGTTATAGCAGGCATCGGTAAATTTTTTAGGTTTATCTACACACTGTTTAAAATCAATTTTATCTTGTTCAGGTTGTAATGCTTTGACAATATACGCTTGTCCTTGAAAGTCCAGCCGTGATAACTGAGCTGGTGTTTGGTACTGCATGAGTGTTTGGATGAATTGAATGCGTTGCGCTTGATCATCCCATTCTGGTTGTTCTATTTTGAGAAATGGAGACAAGCTTAGAGAGGAAGTTTGGGCTTGTTTCATATCGAATAAAGTATAGGTTTTATTTTCACGATCATAGACTAAAAATACATAGCGATTTAAACCGATACTTCCTGTTCCCGCAATGCGTACTGCGACATCGAATACTTGAAAATTTGATTGATTTTTCGTATTGAGTTTTTGTAAATTCTCAGAAAATGTTTTTATCAGCGTCGTATATAAGCTTTTTGATTCTATTTTAAAATATTTTTTCTGATCAATCACCAAATAGCGTCGATCACTTGTTTTATCTAAAGAACAACGCGCTTCAATAAATGCCACAGGATCACGTTCAGAAACGGTTGCAATATATTTCTTTAAAATACCATCGACGGTTTCTTTTTCTACTGCATAAGCTTTCCCTATACGAAGTGCATTTAAATACTCATCTAGCAGTTGTGCTGCAATCGTTTTTAAATCATCGTCGCCGATATTCAGCTCTTTGCCAGCTAAAAATATACTACAAATAAAACGCGACACATCCCACGTTGGATGGGCCAAAATCGCCTCGTCAAAATCATTTAAATCAAAATAAACCACCTGATGTCGACTACGATAACTGCCAAAATTTTCGACATGCAAATCACCACAAATCCAGGTGATGGTTTGATCTTTCCATGTTTGTTGGCTTGCCAAATCTTCATAATATAAATGACATGAACCACGGAAAAAACGGAAAGCACTACTCGCCATTAACTTATATTTAATTGCTAGAAATCGCTCATCTCGCGACTGATTAAAATGAATAACACGTTCATAAGGATCTCGCATCGGTTTACTCCAATACTTTATACAATTGCTTAGATTAAATCGCTAAGCTGAAAATTTGATGAATAAAAGATTGAATAAATCAACCACACTTTTTTCTTGTTTTAGAAACTTAACTCTTTAATCTCTTGATCTAAAAGCAAATAGTTTGTGAGTTTTTTATGATTTTGTGCAGATCCAATTAACACCCAGCGCCCAACAATCTGTTTTTCAGTTTTATTTTGTACACCACGTAAAATTTTCATATTATATTGCTTAAACAATTCTTCATATTTATCTAAGGTCTCTTGCTGATAATCACATAAAATCCTGTAATTACGCGCTTGGTGAATTGCTTCAATTTTTTCTTGAAAATAGACGAGAAATACCAAAACAACCAGTACCAGTAGCGTTCCAACAAATGCTAAATATTCATAACCTGCACCAGCGGCCATACCTAATGCAGCCACCATCCAAATTGTTGTTGCAGTGGTAATTCCTGAAATTCGGTTATCATCTTTAAAAATAACCCCAGCACCTAAAAACCCCAAACCCGTCAGAATATTTGCTGCCAAACGATCAGGATTTTGTACCCCAATTTTAATTGAAAGTATGGTGAATAAGCAGGATGCTAAACTCACCATAATCATGGTACGTAACCCTGCGGACTTGCTGCGATACTCACGCTCTGCACCAATAATCGCACCAATCGCCAAAGCCATCAGTAAATGGTAGATGTCATTATTCATTGATTTTCTACATAACTATTTTTATCCCTCTAGGTATACGAAATTTGAGCAAAAAAAAGCAAGCGATTCGCTTGCTTTTCTTGTCAATTTTTTATTGAAGAACAATCATTACTGTAACTGTGTCCATTCAATCACAGCTTGAGCATCATCACCAATCAAGGTCCACTCACCATCCATAACATTTAATTGCAATTGCATTGTGCGTTGACATAAGGCTTGAATTGCAGTTGTCGTCGCCTCAGACAATTGCCATACCTGAACATTTGACAAGGTTTTGAGTTTAGAACTTCTTTTATACCATTCTGCAACGGCTGAACCATAGGCTATGACAGCCACTTCTTTACAACGTGCTGCCGCTTTTTTAACTTTATCTTCGTCAGGCAAACCAACTTCAATCCATTTAATCAACTGTCCGGTTAAATCCTTTTCCCATAAAGCAGGTTCATCAGTTTCAAATAAATCTTTGGTAAATTCCAAACGTTCATCTGCAAAACGAGCATATGCCAATACACGCACCATTAAGCGTTCAATCGTTTCAGACGGATGTAATGCCATCGTGAACTGATAATCACCATATTGATGCACATCCATATTGGCAATATTGAGATCAGCCTTATAAATTGTTGCTTTTAATGCCATGAAAGTTCCAAAAAGTTCTTAAATATGGCGCACAGTCTATAAGATTTTCAAAAGGATTACTGCGTTTTTTCCGCCTGATCAATTCGACAATTCAACAAAGCCGTTTCTAAACTTTCCCAATCACGATTGTGCTGGCTAATGAGTTCAATCCGATTATCCAAGCTTTCTTCACCCGATTTATAATTCAAATTTTCGGGATTAAAATTAAATGTCATCCAACCTTGATTGGTATTGAATATCCCTTTGATCCTCAACCAGTCTTTTTGCTCACACAAGACATCTAACAAGTCATAAAAATCGAATTGCCAACGCTTTGAAAATTTCCAACCTGCAACAGTATATCCATTAGACGTTTCAACATAGTGATAAGGCAATTGTTTAACCACAGGCAGTACTTCATCGGGGTTAAATTGCTTTTGCACTTGAATCAGCGGTACAACTTTTCTCTCAACCCCTTGATGGGATAGATCCAGCTGTTGAATATCAAGTTTGCCCTGCTCTGCCAATACCCAAGTTTGAATATAAGCAAAGTAATCATTTTTAAACTGGTTTAATACCTCATGATCAGACGCAGACATGCTATCTGCATGTGAAACCACAACAATTTGTGCAGCTTTTAACTGGTCTTGATAAAGCTCTTGATTCACCCATTCAGAATCATGTAAGCGACTCCCATCAATTACTGTCACCAATGCACGCATATCAATTTGCGCTTGCCATTGTGGTTCAGTCAATTGTGCCAAAAGTTGAGCGGGATGACCTAAGCCTGTGGGTTCTATAAATAGTCGATCGGGTTGTTTATCATAAATCAATCGAGACAAGGCAATTTGCATAGGCAATTGTCCTGCACAACATAAACAACCACCGAGTAATTCTTTTACTTCATAGCCTGAGTCTTGTGGTAACAATTGCTGATCTACACCAATCTGTCCAAACTCATTCATCAGCACCGCCCACGTTTCATTTTCTGGCTTCTGTAGAAGCAAATGCTGCAATAAGGTGGTCTTTCCAGCCCCTAAAAAACCAGAAATAATATGAGTTTTGACTGTTTTTTGGCTTAAAATCTTCAAAGGATCGACTCAGCAGATTAAATGAAAGAAATTGATGGTTATCGCGGCGCTTCTTATTATTACTGAAAATGTGCCAATAGTTTCAGGTTTTAAATCTATTTTTTAAATTAAAATTACAAAAACAATCCAAAACTCCAATACCCCATTCATAAAAATTGCATCGTGAATGTTAATTGTAAGTAACCGTGCAGTCTATTTTTTAATCAACTTTTCATATTTACATACATTTTTACCTATTGGTAAAAGTCAATGAGTCACAAAAAAACAACATAATACAATGATTTGTTTTAAACATGTAAACCTGTCTGTTACGCTTTGTTGCTTAGGTTGCCCATTTTTTCATCTGCACTTAGCATGACACTACTCCCTGTGATCAGCAACGCATTTAACAACTGACGCTCTCACAGGTCGTTATACGATCAATTCAATGAATTAAGGATGCCAAAATGAAACTCGTTAAAACACTTTTAGCTACTACACTTGCTTTCACTGCTTTCTCAACTTTTGCTGCTACTGATACAGCTGCAACTGAAGCTGAACAAGTTGTTGTATCAACTCAAGAACAACCAGCTGCAGCTGAAGATACTCAAGCTGCTGGTCAACCTACAGCTCAACCTGCGACTGAAAGCGCTGCTGAAGCTCCAGCGACTTCTGCTCCTCAAGCAGGTCAATAAGATTTAATACTCCTCCCGAGTTAGCAATTGGGTTGTCTGAAAAGACGATCTGAATAAAAAGACTAGATCATGCTGCGATTTAGTCTTTTTATCTTTTCTGATGTTATTCACTTAAGCTGATGATCATAAATGTATTTTCAGCAGCTACTTTATCTGTAAAACAACCGATAATATTTAAATTGTCACTATTCCGAATCATCCAGATAAATTTAAAATCCATTTTTAAAACCATATTCATCCCTGAACAAACTCCGCTAAACGGCCTGAATCCAAGCTACATCTTTTACCGTATCACGCTGTTGAATCAACTGTATAAACGGCTTAAATTCGTCTAGATATGGCACAATTTTAAAAGAAATGGCGAAGATCAGCCAGTATGCTAAAAACAAATCTGCCGCAGAAATTTTATGCCCCAGCAAATAAGGATTTGCTTGCTTTAGCCCAATTTTAATAAAGTTATACATTGTTTCCTCTGTACCAAAGCCTAGACTTCTTCTCCGTTCCTGAATTTGTTCTGTTGAAATACCTAAGCTTTTAATATCCATAAACTCAGTCAAAGGTCCGTGGCAAAAGAATAACCATTTTAAATATTCTCCACGCTTGGGATCATTCAATGCGGGTGCGAAACCTTTCTCAATATATTTGTCTGCTAAATATGCAAAGATTGCAGGCGTCTCAGAAATGACAGAACCTTGATCCACTAAAAAAGGAATCTTAGCCATCGGATTCAATGCCAAATATTCAGGCTGATTCAAGTCTTTATAATCCACTTGAATAATTTCGACTTGATCTTCGATATCTAATTCTTTTAATAAAGGCAAAATGGTATTTCCACGAGAATGTGCATTGGTATAAAGTTTCATTGTTTTTAAATCCATTTTTTCGTGCTTTGAGTATAATCAAAATATCGCTAACTATGATTAATTTATATGCAAAAGCAAAGTGCTTCCTTTCTAAAAAATAAATAAAATAATTATCAATACCTTATGAAAAAATAAATTCCATCCTTTCATAAGGACTCTAAACTACAGAAAAGATTAAATGTGGTTTACCCACAGTATCGCGATTGATTCAAACCAATAATTTAGAATATTTTTTATATAAATTGCACTTTTAAAAAAATTTAAAGTCACCCAATAACTTCATTTTTCTGATCTTTAATCTTTAAGATAACTCGTACATACGCCCATTATGCCTCCTGAGTGCTTTTCTAATTCGAATTATTGAATAATTCAGCTATACTATTTTGCACTTAAATCAGTTTGTAAAATTGATAAATTTATAATTAAAACCTGACATATCAAGACTAACGAGGAATTTAAAATGTTAAAAAAACTGATCGGTTTAGGCATCATCAGCACCCTACTTGTTGCATGTAGCAAACCGTTACCGACAGATAAGCAAAACTACTCAGGCACGTGGCAAAGTGAGGATGGCAGTGTAAATTTGATGATTACACCTGAAGGCCGCGTTGAATATAGCAATAAACAACCTAATTCAAGTTCATCTGTATCTGCCCCAATTTCTAAATTTGAAGGCAATAACTTTAGTGCTGGCATTGGACCACTTTCAACTGAGTTTAAAGTTTCTCAAGCACCGCAACAAACTGCCAATGGGACATGGAGCATGACTGTAGATGGACGTGTTCTTAACAAAGTCAATTAAAAGTACTGCTCTGTCTTTATCAAATTTTTATGGTTTGAATTTATGTTTAAGCGTCTATACCTTAAGCTTAGTGCTGTCAAAAAGGTCGTATCACGCTGACTACATTTCATTTAAATTTTGAGACTATCTAATATTAATATCTAAAACTCCCCCTCATTGGCAACGAGGGGGCAATGCGATCAATTAACCATTTGAAGCTTTTTTATAGATACTGCAAGAAGGATGATGATTTTCTTGTAAACGTGCCACTTTACGTTGCTCAGCCGCTTCAAAACGACAGCGTTTCCAATCATTATCCAGATTTAAAGCTGGAATTTGCTGTGGCTTACCATTTTCATCTACGGCCACCATGGTGAAATAGCAACTGTTGGTATGACGTACTGTACGTTTTTGAATATTTTGTGCTTCAACACGAATCCCGATTTCCATGGAGGTACGACCAACATGGTTGACACTGGCAAGGAAGCTGACCATTTCACCCACATGAATAGGCTCTTTGAAATTCACTTTATCGACTGAAAGTGTCACAACATAGCTACCTGAATAACGACTTGCACATGCATAAGCGACTTGATCAAGCAACTTAAGGATGGTTCCACCGTGTACATTACCTGAAAAGTTTGCCATATCTGGGGTCATCAAAACGGACATGGTTAATTCTGACTGGTCATCTGTAGCTGGGATCATTTGATCTAATGGAGACATCGTATTCTAGACTCTATTTTGGCAGGAGATTTAAGTCTATTATTATATATCTTTTCAGCTAAAAAACATGTTTAATTCGGCAATTGACCATTCTCTCAATTTATGATTATGACTATAGTCATTTATTTGAGGTATATCTTATTGGTTTATCAATCATTTTCTATTTTTTACAATATTCGCGCTGCAATCTTGCCATATCTAAGTCTTTGCTGATCCGATAATTGGTGTTGAATTTGATAACAATGATCAATGTTTACAAGGATGATTCCAAGAATAGTATGGGATAGTGTCACAATTCTTACTTTTTACCCATAACAAATTTAATCATCATAGATTTAAATAAACAGATGACCGCTATAGCACATCATCCTTATTCAAATAATCATACAGTGATAAAAGTATAATATTTTTAAATCGATCTATTACGATTGATCTTAGTTTTGAACTTGATATTGCTGCTGAGCAGTTTCAAGACTTTTCTTACTGGCAATAACCACATCTAGATCATGCATACGTTGATTGGCAGCATCGATTCCGGCTTGCATGGTATCCTGACGGCCTTTTACATCAAAAATATGCGCTTTTTCGCGTAAATCTGGCTGAATCACAATATCTGCATTTTTTAATTCTTCTGCTGCTAATCGATTTTGCATGATATTGATATTTTGGTTAAACAGCCCCCAGACATTCGTGGTTTCAGTATTAACAGGTTGTGCCAATATATCCACTGCAATCACGATATCTGCACCTAATTCTTTGGCGATATTCACGGGTACTGGACTAACCAAACCACCGTCAACATATTCCTTACCTTTAATTTTGGTGGGAATAAACATGCTTGGAATAGATACAGAAGCTCTCACGGCTTGCCCAGTATTGCCATAATTAAAAATTGTTTTTTCACCATTTTGTAATTCTGTAGCAACCACATACATCGGGATTTTCATCTTTTCCAAAGGCATTTGATCGATTTGCTTATTGACATAATCCTCAACTTTTTGCCCGTCAAAAAAACCTTTCATCCCAATTTTAAAATCGCGTACATCACCCACTTTCATATTGAGTGCAATTTGACGTAATTGTTCAGGCGATTTCCCACTGGCATAAATTGAACCAACGATACTTCCCGCACTTGTTCCAACAATAAAATCAGGTTTAATACCATGTTGTTCCAGCACTTCGATTACACCAATGTGGGCATAACCACGCGCGCCCCCACTGCCTAAAACCAAAGCAATCACAGGCTTTTTCTTTGACAATTGTTTGTATTGATAAAAAGTATTGTCCAATCGTGAAGTGGCTTCTAAAACCTGTTGGGTTGCTAAGCTACTGGCTTGAGATTTTTTTTCGGGTGAATGTGCGCATGCAGTTAGCAATAAACCACAAAACAAAGCAGCTAAGGTTTTATTTAACAATGACATATACTCTCAGATCATGACACAATCTAAATTCGCATGTATCTAAGCATAATTTGCAATCATTTGCTGTTGTATTTATTTATTCTGTCATGATTTTCGATTAGATTATAAAAAATCAGTGTCTAAAATCATCCTAAAAATATGCCCACACTTTTTGAAATTTTTTGGATTTTTTTAAAATTAGGCTGTAGCAGCTTTGGTGGTCCAGCCGCACATTTAGTGTACTTTAAACAGGCTTTTGTAGAGAAAAAGCATTGGTTAAATGAGCAGCAATATGCTCAACTGCTTGCACTTACCCAACTACTCCCAGGCCCAAGTAGTAGTCAAATGGGTATGGCTATCGGCTATTTACAACATCGACATTTAGGTGCAATTGTGGCTTGGATTGGGTTTACCTTTCCTTCAGCCTTGCTAATGTTTGGCTTAGCACGATTCATTCAGCAACATCCAGTTTTTAATTTAACCTTATTTTCAACAATCCACTCGATCATCTTGGCGATTATTGTCTTTGCTTTTTTACAGATGTTTAAAAGCTATTGTAAAACCAAACTACATTTTGCCTTAATGCTTGTTAGTACTGGGTTGCTCCTGCTGTTTTCCAATGCTTGGATACAACTTGTGATTATTCTCGGTACTGGTTGTTTAGCCGTTTTAATGACGCGATTTGCATATATTCAAAAGGATTCAAATGATCTTGCTATCGAAAAACAGCATATAAATTTTAACACCTTACCAACCGCTCATCGTCCTCATTCAATCTGGTTGATTGGCTTTATTTCAATCTTTTTCGCCTTGTGCTTGGCAATGTTTTTTTCCAACAAGCTGTTCTTTCAAGCCAGTTTTAGTTTTTATAAAACAGGCGCTTTGGTCTTTGGTGGTGGCCATGTGGTTCTTCCTATGCTGCACCAAGACCTTGTCAATACAGGGCTAATCAGTAAACAAGATTTTGAATTAGGCTACACACTTGCGCAATTTATGCCAGGACCACTGTTTAGCTTTGCCAGTTATCTTGGTGCATATTTGCCCCTTACAGCTTTTCCCATTGTTAATGCTGCCATAACAACACTGTTGATCTTTCTACCTTCTTTTTTCTTTGTTTTTTTAGCTTTGCCTTACTGGTCTAAGCAACTTGAGAATCGTTATATTGAAAATTCTGTAATGCTCATCAATGCCGTAGTTGTTGGATTTATCCTGTCTGTGATCGTCCCCATGCTACAAAAAACCATGGGCAATCCATTAGATATTCTCACAGCCTGTTTAATGCTATTGAGTTTAAAACTTAAAATTTCAATTTTTATCAGTATTCCTAGCCTTTTATTTATTCATTATGCCTTGCTGAATTTCATTTAAAAAGCCAGTGATATCACTGGCTTTTTAAATCTAAAAATTAAGCGATAAATTTTAGAATTAATTGAATCACTGTTGCATTAATTAAGTCGACAAAAAAAGCACCACAAAGCGGAACAATCAAAAATGCTTTATGTGAAGGACCGTACATATTGGTAATAGCCTGCATATTTGCAACAGCTGTTGGTGTTGCACCCATACCAAAACCACAATGCCCTGCAGCCAATACCGCTGCATCGTAATTTTTCCCCATTACACGGAATGTCACGAAAGCAGCATATAAAGCCATCGTTAATGTTTGTGCACTCAGAATAATCACCAATGGGCCGGCTAAATCTGCTAACTGCCAAAGTTTTAATGAAAGTAAAGCCATCGCTAGATAAAGTGACAGTGCTGCATTACCAAACACATCGATCGCACGATCAAACATTTTAACTCTTAAAATGCCTTCAAGCACATTTCGAAGAATAACACCGCCAGCGAGCGCCCAAACAAATGTTGGCAGCTCAAACCATTGTCCTTTACTGTAACCTGTCATAAATTCAGCAAAAGCCAAACATGCTGCAAAAAGTCCCAATGTAGTAATCGCATTATCTGCAGTAATCAAACGGACTTGATGTGGATATTCAAAGGGAACATATTCACCAAGATCAGAAACGGCTTGCTGATTGGTCTCATCCACTTCTTTTTGTGTCTTTGGATTAGATAACTGATAACGGTTAATCAGGAGCTTGGCCAATGGACCACCAATGATTCCGCCAATGATTAATCCAAAGGTTGCACTTGCCATACCTAATGCTAATGCACCTTGAATACCATGCTGGGTTTCTAGAATCTCACCCCAAGCACCTGCTGTACCATGTCCACCTGTGAGGGTAATTGAACCCGCAATCAAACCAATCAGCGGGTCTAGACCCATGGCCGTTGCCAATCCAATCCCAACAAAGTCTTGTACGACAATAAATGAGGCAACACAAATTAAAAAAACGACTAAACCAAAACCGCCTTCTTTTAATTTTGCAAAATTTGCACTTAAACCAATTGAAGCGAAAAATACCAACATGAAACTGGTTTGTAATTCACTACTCGTGGTAATACTATAGCCCCAGAAATTATGGATGAGTAAAGATAAAATTGCGGCAACAAGTCCCCCAGCAACAGGTTCTGGAATATTATATTTACGGAGAAAATCAATCTTATTGACCAGGAAACGACCCAATAACAATACGATGACCGCTGCAATCAACGTATAGAAGGCATTAAAAGAAAATTCCATAAGTAATTGTCCATTCTTTGGCTAGATTTTTTTGTTGTATAGATATAGAAATGCTATTCCATAGTAACAGACTTAAAATCACTCAGATTTAGTGATTACCTAATTGCCTGATATATACAACAAAAAATTAAAATAAAACGCAGATTTTCAACATTGAAAATCAAAAAGGCTTATCGCGATAAATACATTAGCGATTAGATATAAACAGAATTGCAATGCTGCAAAAATTTAGAAAAGAAAATGGTCATGATGTTACTCCTATTATTGATAAAAGATCATTTCATCAAACAATGAGAAATACAGTCCTCATAAGTCATTCGCTTTACAAGAACAGGCCAAAACATGTCATTTATCTATACGATAATATGAACATACAAAAAAAAGTGGGTTAATTATGCATTTTTTTAAGCAAATGTCTTAAGTTTTTACAATATTATTCATTATTTGAAATGATATTGATTTGATGATTATTTTTGACATGAATACTCAGGCATTAAAAAACCGAGGATCATTCCTCGGCTTTTTGGATCAATAAATTTCTAAGTTGGAATTAGAAATTGTATTTCGCCATTAAACCTACACGGTTATCTTTATAAGATTGACCCGCGAAAGTTTCACGCTTACCGTTGATATACTCGATACCTAAATCAATCGGTTTCGCTGGAGAATAGATCACGTTTAACCAAGCTTGTTGAATTTTTTCATTTGCAGTTTGGTTTGCTTTGGCAAAATCTGTACCGTTGTCAGCAAATAATGCACCATACGCTAAAGTTGAACGTAAGTTAGGTAAGATTTTATATGTCCCACCCACTTGAAGCGCAGTGAATTCATTCTGTTCAATATCACCATTTACCACAGAATATGCATTGTTACTTCCGTATAAGTAGTTGCTATTACCAACCACATAAGATGCATCAGCAAAAAGTTTTAAAGGGTCAGCAACTTTAAAGTCTGTACCAACTGCAACACCCCAACCAGTCTTGTCTTTGCCAACATTGTTATCTTTATAGTTTTCCACTAAAACACGTGCAGATGCATTACCGTTGCCATCAGCATATGATTGTGTAATTTTACCTGTTAACACAGGAAGACTATATTTAACTGCTGTACCTGTAACTCCAGTACTATTACCCTCTTCAGCAGCAACTAATAATTTTGTAGTCGGTGCCAAATTGTATGCATAACGTACTTGTGGAATACGTGTAGTACCGCCACCTGCGTTAGTTGCAAAGTCAATCATTTCTGGCGCATGGCTAGATAGGAAGTTAGATGTTGTTTGACCAAATAACCAGTTGTTATAGGTTAAATAAGCATGACGAATACGAAGGTTTTCATTTACGCCATTACCTGCAAAGTCAACTTCAACTTTACCACCAACTTTAGCATCGCCTACTGGTGTATTAAAATCTAAACCGATTCGTGTTGTTTTTGCTGTAGCACGGAGTTTATCTTTCGCTTCGCCATTGGTTGAACTGATTTTGTTGAAGTCGTCATCACCGCCTTCAATGATATAGTTCGCATCACCACGAACAAAACCATAAATATTGATATCTGCACCAGACTTAGACTTTAAGCCAACTGAAGAAGAAGATGGCGCTGCTTGAACTTTAGATTCAACTAATCTTACTTGCTGCTGTTGCTGTTGAAGAAGTGCTTTTAATTCTTGAACTTCATTGCGTAATTGTTGAATCTCTTGACTGTCAGTAGCAGCTTGAGCTGTATTTACCATCAAAGCTGTTACTGTTAATGCTAAACTTTTGACGATCAATGACTTACGATTTGTGAATAGACTCATGAAATACTCCTAGCCTTATTTATGATGTGCATCCGTACAATTTGATCTTTTAACCCCAATACTTTGCTAAAAAATCAATTTTTCTTGTTTTCTTCAGTAGTTTCTCAAACACCACATAAAAAAAACTTTGCACATATATGCTTGCTATTAAATTATGAAAGCGTTGAAACTAAGTTAAAACCCAAAAGTAACAATTTGTGTATAATTCTTACACCTTTGTAATCTAGCGTAACTCAACCCCTTTATTAAATCAGTTTTATCGAATAATACTTTAATTTCAATTCTTTTTTCAGATTAGTATTTCTATAATCATTATATAATCTAAGGCTTAGCTAAAATTTCAAAAAATGAATATAACGCCTCTACGACTATCGTATATAGTCTATTTGATGAAAAATTAGACCAATAAAGGACTTTTATGCTTTTAGAACAGGTTCAAGTGATAGATCAAGCAATTACAAGCCGTCATTCAGTACGTGCATTTTTGGATAAACCTATCGATTTATCTATTATTAAAGATATTTTAAAAGTTGCCTGTCGTGCGCCATCAGGAGCAAATACCCAACCGTGGAAAGTATATGTCGTCACTGGTAACAAACGGCAAGAAATGATTGACCGTGTATGTGCTGCTCAAATCGAATTATTTACCCGACCAGAACTTGCCGAACAGCATACTGCGAGCTTTTCATACTACCCAACCACTTGGATTTCACCATTTATTGATCGTCGTCGTGAAAATGGTTGGGGGCTGTATGGGCTTTTGGCGATTCAAAAAAGCGAAAAAGAAAAAATGGCGGCACAACATTTAAGAAATTATCAGCTTTTTGATGCACCTGTTGTGCTGTATTTTACTGTAAATAAAATCATGGGAACTGGCGCTAAAATGGATATTTCCATGATGGTGCAAAATGTCATGATTGCAGCCAAAGCTCGCGGTATAGACAGTTGTCCTCAAGCTGCTTGGAATCATTTTCATCGTATTGTCTTAGAGGTACTCAATGCGCCTGATGATGAGGAGTTAGTCTGTGCTGTTGTATTGGGCTATGCCGATCCAGATCATATTGTAAATACATTTATTACCCCGCGTGAACCTATAGAAAACTTTACCGTGTTCTTGGATTAGAGCGACTTTATTTAACTGCCTTCAATAATTTAAATCATTTTAAAATATTTTTATTCGGCTTCTTTCAAAAGCCCTTTTTAAAACTGAGTTCAACATAAAAGTTCCTCATCCTAAACTTCCCTAAAGGTGGAGAAGGAACTTTCAATACCAATATGATTTACTCCACATAAGCATTTTTTGATTTTTAAAAAATCTCTTGTTCTCTATCTGTTGAACAAGAATATTTCAACGACTGAATCATATCCCCTAACTTGTTAAAGTGCATATTTCTTATAGTAAGGACTTTTTATCGTAGCTGTCTTTATATAGCTATCGTCTTTTAGTGATCCCCTGCTTTTTCTTACATAATAAATGTCTAGGGATTTAAACCTGTTAAATCTGGAATGATAGACAGCATTAAAAATCAGCACGCTCTCACACACTAAATATTACAATACAAAACAATTACTTAAATAAAAATCCATTCAAAAAGCATCTAAAACTCAGATTTGTAAACTTTTGTGAAGTAATATTGATAATTAAATAGGCTTTATGACACTATATATGTATTGGCTATAAGCCACCTTATAGGTATAAGCAACATGTCTATCCAAGTCAAAGATTCAAACAACAATATTATCCCTATTCAAAATATTCAGTTTGCGGGTGGTGAACGACATGTTCAAATTTCAGCAGATACGTTAAAAACGTTGAAAGGGCAAATTCAGATTCAAGCCAAAATCAGTAATACGCAAGATTTGATGGATTACTTGTTAATCGAAAATGTATTACTCAATCAAGGTTTAGAAATTGATTTAGAAATCCCCTATTTTCCATACGCACGCCAAGATCGAATCTGTGCGATGGGACAGGCATTCTCATTAGAACTGATGACAAAATTATTAAATATCAATACTGAACAATTTCCACAACAACGTAAATCAATCAAAGTTTGGGATGCACATAGTTGTGTTACTGAAAAGCTTTTAAATGAAAACACCCATTTTTTTGAAATTGAGAATGTTCAACCAAGTGAAATCATTCTGCAAAATTCAAAGTTACAAGACATTTTAATTGCTCAAGACACCGTTTTAATCTGTCCAGATGCAGGTGCAAAACAACGGACTAAAACGATTGCCAAGGTCATCAATAGCTTAAGAGATCACGAAATCGAAATGGTCTACTGTGAAAAAAACCGTGATGCCGTCACAGGAAAAATTCAGAATGCTCAAGTCAATGCAACTGATTTAACGGGCAAAACAGCTGTGATCACAGACGATATTTGTGATGGTGGTGCAACTTTTATTGGTATTGCACAAGAGTTAAAAAAATTAAATTGCCAACATGTGATTTTGTATGTAACTCACGGGATCTTTAGTAAAGGTATGCACGTATTTGAAGGCTTGGTTGATCAAATTTTTACCACGACGAGCTTTCCACAAACTGAACACCCAAATCTAAACGTCATTTCATTTAGTCGTTTCAATTCATTTTAATTATTTTGGAGAATAAGAATGAGCTTAAAAATCAATCCACTGAATGCAATCGACTTTTATAAAGCAGATCACAGACGCCAGTACCCTGTTGGCACAGAATATGTTTATGCCAATTTCACCCCACGTTCTTCTCGTTTAGCAAAAATGTTGCCTGGCTTCGACGATAAAATCGTGTTCTTTGGCTTACAAGGCTTTATCAAACACTTTTTGATTGAGACTTGGAATGAAGGTTTTTTCCAACAAGATAAGGCAAAAGTCATTGCTAGATATAAACGTAGAATGGATAACGCATTGGGTGACGGCGCAGTACCAGTCGATCATATCGAAGCTTTATATGACTTAGGCTATTTACCAATCCGAATCAAGGCGCTAGAAGAAGGCAGTCGTGTCAATATAAAAGTACCTGTACTCACTATTGTAAATACCCTACCTGAGTTCTTTTGGTTAACCAACTACTTAGAAACAGTACTCAGTGCTGAATTATGGAAAAGTTGTACGACAGCAACGATTGCATTTGAATACAAACGCTTACTGACAGCATATGCGATTAAAACAGGTGCACCTTTAGACTTCGTTGCTGTACAAGGCCATGATTTTAGTAGTCGCGGCATGAGTGGGATTTATGATGCCACACAAAATGGTGTAGGACATTTAACCAGCTTTATCGGTACAGACGCAGTTTCAGCGATTGATTATGCAGAAGAATATTACGATGCAGACGGCATTGTAGGTGTTTCAGTTCCAGCAACCGAACATAGTGTGATGTGTATGGGCAGTGAAGACAACGAAATTGAAACTTTTAGACGTTTAATCACTGAGCTTTATCCATCAGGTGTGGTCAGTATCGTATCGGATACTTGGGATTTTTGGCGAGTGATTACAGAATTTACTGTGGAGCTAAAAGATGAAATTCTAGCTCGTCAGCCAAATGCTTTAGGTTTGGCTAAATTGGTTTTTCGTCCTGACTCTGGTGATCCTGTAAAAATCATTTGCGGTGACCCTGAAGCTGAAATGGGCAGTCCAGCTTATAAAGGCGCTGTGCAATGTTTATGGGAAATCTTTGGCGGAACCGAAACAGATCAAGGCTATAAAGTTTTAAATGAGCGTGTTGGTTTGATTTATGGTGACTCGATTACTTTGGAACGTGCTTTAAATATTGTTCAAGGGCTGGAAGCGAAGGGCTATGCTTCAAATAATCTGGTCTTTGGCATCGGTAGTTATACTTATAACTATTTAACGCGTGACACATTTGGTTTTGCAGTTAAAGCCACTTGGGGACAAGTCAACGGTGTTCCACGTGAATTGTTTAAAGATCCGATCACTGATTCTGGTATAAAGAAATCTGCTAAAGGTTTACTTCGTGTAGAAAAAACTGAAGATGGATTTGTGTTATTTGATCAGCAAACCATGGAACAAGAGCAACAAGGTGAGTTAAAAACGGTGTTTGAAAATGGGCAATTGATTCGAGCGTGTCGATTGAATGAAATTCGGGAGCGATTGGCAAATCAGTTATAACAACCATTTGTAGAAACCTTGCTTTTATAGCAAGGTTTCTACGCTTAGGCTGCGCCATTGTCCATCTCATTCTTGCTAAACATATTTTCTACTTGGCGAATCTCTTCCACCCTGCAATAATCCAACACAATCCGTTACTTTAATAAAATTAAGCGAGCCTTACAGTGACCTTTAACTCCGAACAGGAATTTCTATCTAACTATAATAAAAAGGACTATGAATCCCCATTACTTACAGTGGATATGGCGATTTTTTCTGTTGATGCGGGTCAACTACAGGTTTTATTGATTAAACGTTCTAATTTCCCACAAAAAGATAAATGGGCACTCCCAGGTGGTTTTGTCGATTTGTCTAAAGATCAAGATTTGATGACAACAGCACATCGTAAATTGGTTGAAAAAACTGGACTTCAATCACCGCATTTGGAACAAGTTGCAACGGTTGGCAATGCAACACGTGATCCTCGTGGATGGGCTGTAACAGCTTTATATTTTGCCCTGATTGATTTCAAAGCATTCCAACAGATTGCCACTGAACAAAATGAATATAGCAAGTGGATTTCAATTGCTGAAGCAAAAAAATTAGACTTGGCTTTTGATCATTTACAGCTTTTAGATATGGCTGTTGACCGTTTAAGCAGTAAGGCGCGTTATACAGCCTTACCCGTCAGTTTGATGCCAAAATTGTTTACTTTGACTGAGCTACAGCAGATTTATGAAATTATTTTGGGACAAAGCTTAGAGAAGAAGTCATTTAGACGGCGTATGATTGAAGCTGGCGCAGTTGAGGAAACAGACCAAACTAAAATTGCGGGCAAACGCCCTGCTCAATTGTATAAGTTTGCACTACAAAATTATGATTTCCATTTTCCTCGAATTTTAGAGTACCCGAGGGAAACCACTTAAGCGCTTTGTATTATTTGGATAACAGCAAACAATGAAAACTTTAGAACAATTAATCAATATTGAAGATTCAGGCTGGATATTGGTACAAGAATGGATGACTCAAGCCACCAACCATATTGAAGTTTTACCCAAGAACAAATTAAGAGCTGAACAAGAGTTACTGAGCATTCAAGTCACAACTCGTTCACCTATGGGTTCAATTATTTATGAAACAGGTGGAATACTGATTGATCATGGATGGTTGAGAATTTTAGCTTCAGGACATCCAAAATTAGATCGTGGTATTACTGAATGGAATCATCATAAAACGTTTCATCAATCTGATCTAGAACTAACCTATCTACTGATTGCTGATGATGTTTTAGGAGGTTACTTTGCTATCAATAATGGAAAATTAGGTGAAGCAATTGGAAAGATTTACTATTTTGCCCCAGATACATTGGTATGGGAAAATCTTGATGTGAGCTATTCAGAATTTTTGACTTGGGCATTCAATGGAGATATTGCTCAGTTTTATCAAGTATTCCGTTGGCAAAACTGGCAGACAGATCTTCAAAGTCTCAATGGCAACCAAGTCTTTAGTTTTATGCCCATGTTATTTACCAAAGAAGGTAAGGATATCGAACAAGTGGATAAAAAAATTATTCCTATTTCTGAGAGTTATGATTTTCATTTTGCACCGACTTTAAAATAACTGAGAGCAGCAAATCCGTGAGCAATCATCTAAAGTTAATCCGAGCTTTTCCTAAAGCTCTATTAGATGATGTTTTAGTAATATCAAAATACTTAGAAAGTAAAAAAATAAAAATTCATGAAAGCTCTCAATGCGAAGTGTTGATTCATCAAGAACATATCGTTGTACCATCAAGGATCTATATAACTCAGTTACAATATATTGAGTTTCATAATTTTTCTTTAATACAACGTCAAATTCTATGGTGTATTCTTACTCGCCATCACAATGGTTTTGTTCGGCAAAGAGCGCTCGAAAGACTCCTTAAAACTGACCTTATAAGTTTTATGATCCCTTTCATTTTTCAGTTATTGGGTGAATATGTTCAAGAAATTTTAGAGGCCATTGAACCGATTCTAGATGCAAATAATCAAGGGCTTTTTGCAGCATTTATGCTGCAAAATCCCAAATATGACCAAACGACTCAAAGTAGAATTGTCAGCTATTGGAATGAGTATTATCGAATTAAATATCCAAATTTTAACGATTTTATTGGTTATAAAATTTTAAATAAGCTTAAAAGTTTTGTCTTAACTTATCGACATCACTAAATTACTTCACATCGACTTCTAACAGCCGTTTCGATTTCATTTATTGATTTCCAAAAATAACGACATAAGTCCCTATTTGTATTTTTTCCTCTAAACAACAAACCAGTTTTTCTAAAAAACTCATCACTTTGCTATCGTTAAAATGCAGATCTTTAATTTTTAAGATAATGTCTTGTATGGCATTTTGATCAAAATAGTTATCTGAACAAGGATCAAAACTACACTCAAATTCATTTCTCAGTGGGCTAAACAATGGAAATAAAGATCTAAATATTTTAATGACATAAGCAAAATCATCTTGCGGAATAAAATAAGTTCTATTGCGTTTATTTTGTATGCTCTCTAAGTTTTCATCTTCTGCCCAAATAAAGAAACCCACTTTATCAACATATTTTGGATTTTCATCTATGCTTAATTTGATTGTTCGCTGATTAAATTCATTAATTTTTTGAATGATTTTTTCAAGATTGTGATGATATCTCGGATCATCATAATATTCTTGTGCAAGCTCCGCCTCACAATCTGTTGCTGCACAAATTTTTTCAATATTCTGCTGATGATAAACTTGTATGCAATGTGCTAGCTCATCATATTGTTTTAATAAAGCGCAAGCATCTGCGATTGAAATGGTAATTTTTGCGCGTAATTCATGTAATTTTTCTTTATCCATAACACATCACTTTTAATTGCCTCATTCTTTCATTTTCAATATTTATACATCACAACTTTGTAAACTCTATTATCTTAATCAAAACATTTAAAATTGGACAATAACAATGAACGCACTAAGCTACTTTGAAATTCAGTCTTCAAACCCTGAACGTGAAGTTAAATTTTATCATGAAGTTTTCGGTTGGAAATTTAGCAAAATTGAAGGTCTACCCATTCAATATTTTCAAATTGAAACAGCCAACATACATGGTGGCTTATTGGAGCGTCCAGCTCAAACACCACCTACCCATTGCGGAACCAATGCCTTTACCTGTTCCTTTGAAGTTGAAGATTTTGATACAACTGCTGAAAAAATTTTAGCTTTAGGTGGTCAAGTAGCAATGGAGAAATTTGCTATTCCCAATAAATGTTGGCAAGGTTATTTTTTAGATGCAGATCATAATACCTTTGGATTAGTCCAAGTTGATCCCAATGCAAAATAAGTTTGATTGATTAAAAATCTAAATGAATGTTTGAGAAAAACCTGTCTATATTGGGCTGCATGAAACAGTTGAAATTAAAAGATAGTGAAAAATTTTTAAGAATTTTTATAAAAAATACAGATCATATTAAGTGATTAAGGCCTTACAGCTGATTTAAGCATTCAATTTGTGCTACCTTAATTTTAAATTCTGTAAGGCTTATCCAACTAATGACTGTACGCTTTCTTCATACTTCAGACTGGCATCTGGGACAATTCTTCTATAACCATTCTCGCCAGTATGAACATGAGCAATTTTTAGCGTGGTTATTAGCCCAAATCAAAGAAAAACAGCCCCATGCCCTATTAATTGCAGGCGATATATTCGATGTCATCAATCCTGCATCTGCTGCGCAAAAACAACTCTATCAATTCCTAGCCAATGCACATCAGCTTGCTCCACATATGCAAACCTTAATGATTGCAGGTAATCATGATTCAGGTTATCGCATTGAACAAGTTGAGCCCCTGCTTGAAAAATATCACGCTAAAACAGTCGGTGTGATTCATAAAAACGAGCTTGGTCAAATTGATTTAGATCGTTTACTGATTCCAATTTATGATGAACAAAAAAATATTATTGCTTGGTGTCTAAGTTTACCATTTCTGCGCCCAGCCGAAATCACTGGCTTTAATGAACAAACCAATAACAGTCAAAATGCCATTGCCTATTTACATCAACAGGTGATTTCTGAAGCACGAAAAAGAAAGACAGATAATCAAGCACTCATTCTAATGTCACATGCCCATATGCAAGGTGGAGAAACCTCTGATTCTGAACGGCCTATTATCATTGGCAATGAGGAAGCACTTTCTACCACATTGTTTGAAGATAGCATTGATTATGTTGCACTCGGGCATTTACATAAACCGCAAAAAGTTGGTCAGGAACATATCCGTTATAGTGGTTCACCTATTCCCTTATCCTTTAGTGAAATCAACTATAAACACCAAATTGTCGATGTTAATATTGACCCGCTTAAAACAGATGAGTCACGGGTTTCATTTGAAAGTATATTTATTCCCCGTAGTGTACAACTGCATAAAATTAAAGGGGAATTGAATGAAGTTTTAGCCAAATTAAAGGCCTTAGCAAGCGGTGAAATTGAAAATATTGATCAGCGTGAATATGTCGATATTGAATACCACACCGATGTTCCACCTCCGCCCAATTTGCGTCAACAATTTGAAGATGCCTTACCCAAAAGCCGTTACCGCTTAGTTCGCATATCAAGACAATACTTCGCATCAGAAAAAAATAGCGATGAAATTACTTCAATCAATTTAGAACCACCGACACCAGAAAAACTCTTTCAACAACTTTGGGAAAAAAATGGCTATACCAATGATGATGCGGTCTTGAAAGACTTTTTAAGCTTATTACAAGAAGCCGAAAAAACGCTTGAAAATGAACATGACGCATAGGAGTTTGCCGTGAAAATTTTATCTATACGACTCAAAAATCTCGCATCTCTTTCTGGTGAACATTTTATAGATTTTGAATCTGAACCTTTAGCTTCAGCAGGTTTAGTGGCGATTGTTGGAAAAACAGGGGCAGGAAAATCAACTATTTTGGATGCCATGTGCCTTGCTCTGTTTAATAAAATCCCACGTTTAAAAGACAGTGATGGTAAATTACAGGATGTTGATGGCTCTGAACTTTTAACCAACTCACCACTGACTGTACTACGCCGCGGGACCGCACACGGCTTTGCTGAATTATGTTTTGTGGCACAAGACCAAAAGCATTATTTGGCACGCTGGGAACTTAAACGTTCCCGTGAAAAAGCAGATGGAAAACTACAAAGTGTCCAACGCTATTTAAAATGCTTAACCGATGGAACAGTAGTAGCAGATAAAGCCAAAGCCGTTGAATCAGCGATTTATAAAATTACCCAACTGAGTTTTGAGCAATTTACCCGTGCAGTTCTTTTGGCACAATCCGAAGTCACAGCCTTTTTAAAAGCACGTGACAATGAACGTGGTGAATTACTTGAGTATTTAACCAATTCATCCATTTTTGGAAAAGTCGGCCAATTGGCCTATGAAAAAACCAAATTGGTGGCATCAAAACGTAAGGAATTGGAAAATCTTCTCGGCCATATTGAACTTCTCTCTGAGGAAGATGCCGCTGAATTACACATACAATTCCAACACATCAATCGAGACTATAAAAAGCTTGAAGATGAAAAATCGCAACTTGAAAAACAACAGCAATGGTTTGAGCGTAAACAAAAACTGAATGATGAAATTGTCGTTAAGCAACAGTTGCTTGATACACAATTACAAACGCAACAAGGCTTAATCCCTGAGCGTGAACGTTTAAATCGTTTAGAAATATTCTCAGAAATTCGCTCTAGTATTTTTCAAAAGCAACAACTGATAAAAACAGAACAGCAACTCGCACCACAAATTCAAAAACAACAACAGCTTTTTGATACATTACAAGTTCAATTTGACACTGAACAGACCCGTTTTCTCCAAACTGAAAGTGCTTTAACTGTTCAGCAAAATTTCGAAAACACCCATCGTGAGTCTTTGAGTGAAGTACGGAAATGTATTCAGGAACGGGATTTTATTGGGGTCGAATTTAAGAAAATTCAGACCAGATTAAATGATTTAGAATCGTCTAAAACCCCACTACTCAATCAACAACAACAACTTGAACATCATATTCAGCAGATTACAGAAAAACGAAATATTTTAGATCAGCAACTTGCAGACACTCAGCAGTTCTCAAGTTTAGATAAAGGTTTAACTGCACATGTGCAACAGTTAACTCAATTTATTCAGCACTATCAATCTATTGAAAATCAATTAGGAAATGTATCTCAGGCTGAAACGAGGTTAATTGAGCAAAAAACACAATTACAAGACTCAATTCATCAATTTGGAACTGCGGAGCAACTTGAAACTCAGCTTGAACAAACGCGCCAACAACGTGAATTTAAACTGAGCCAACTCAACCAATTGGCGACGTTACAACAAAAATTAGCCCAGTTTTTTGAATTAAAGATTGAATCTCAGCAGCTTAATGACCGATTGAAACGTTGCTCAGCGCAATTTCAACAACTTGAAAAAACCACAATACAGACTGAACAAGATTTCCAAACGGCAAAACAAGCCCGTTTAAAACTGCAAGAGGTTTTACAACAACAACGCTTATTACATGCTGAAAATGTAGAACATTTAAGAGCTGAATTAATAGATGGTCAAGCTTGTGTTGTTTGTGGAAGCACAACTCATCCCTATCATCTTGATGATTCTGCTGTATCTAAAGTACTGTTTGAGTTACAACAGCAACAGGAACAACAAGCCACGCTCAAAGAACAAGAAACCTTTAACCTTTGGCAAGCGGCTCAACAAGACTTGACCAAATTGAGTGTCGAACAGCAACAGCTTAAGACCACTCTTCAAAATGTGACTGAAAAAATAAACGTCATACAACAGCTGTGTATTGAACAAGGTCAATCAGCCCAAATCCCGCTGAACTTAACTCAGACACAATCTGAAATTAAGCAACAATTGGAGCAACTTACCCAGCAATATCAGTTTGATATTCAACAATTGGAAGCACAATCTAAGCAATGGATTCAAAGCATCAAAATTCAGCAACAATTAACTCAAAGCATTCAACACACTGAACATCTATTGCAAAATGCCAATAACCTACACAATCAAGTGCAGCATATTGTCCGTTGCTTAGCTGAGCGTGAAAAAAATGCATGGCAACAGTACAGTATCACCACAGCACAACATATCTTGAGCCAATTAAATACGCGTACACAACAGCTTGAACAGCTTGAGTTATTGTCGAAACAGCATGATCAATATCTACAGCAACTCAATACAGCTCAACTCAATATAGCGAATGCAACCAAACAAATTTCTGAAACTGCCCATAGCTTGAACGAGATAAAACTGAAAGGGCAACAAAACACAGAATTGGCAAATCAACTCATTCAAAATATGACAGGATTAACCGAAGTTAAACCGAATGAATGGTTAACGCAGTATGACCATGACTATCAGAAAATTCAGACACTTTACCAACAACAGAAGCAAAGCTTTAATCAATTACGTAATCAATTTGAGCAAGAAAAAAGTCAGCTCGAACAACTCACAGCCCAGCAACAACACAATCAGAATAACCTCAATCTAGTGAATCAGGATATTCAGCAATGGCTCACTCAACATCCAGCTTTTCAGCCTGATGATTTTGAGCACTTGGCTCAAATCACGGCGGTACAAGAACAACAGATTCGCCAACAACTGCAACACGCTGAACGAATGTTAAATGAGGCCAACTCAGCACTTAACACCATACAAGAGCAATTAATCGAACATAAGCTCCATCAACCCGATATTGATTTTGAACAGCTACAACAATTGATTTTGGATAATGTGAATGCTTTAAAAACCCAATTTGAAATCCGCGATCAGTTAAAACTCAAACTTGAATTGCATCAGCAAAATGTTGCTAAGCAAAAGCAATTTGCTGATCAGATTCAACAAGTACAACAGGAAGAACATCGCTGGGGCAAAATTTCAGGCTTAATGGGAGATGCAACTGGTAAGAAATTCCGTGATTATGCACAACAGTATAATCTGGATATTTTACTCGAACACGCCAACCAACAATTGGCGATGTTGTCTCAACGTTATACCTTAAAGCGGTTAGATAACTCACTTAGTCTTGCCATCATTGACCATGATATGGACGGTGAAACCCGTTCTGTTGCCTCACTTTCAGGGGGTGAGTCATTCTTGACTGCCCTTGCCTTGTCTTTGGCAATTGCCAATATGGCATCAGGTTCGATGAAAATTGAATCTCTCTTTATCGATGAAGGTTTTGGAACATTGGATGCATCTTCTTTACATATGGTCATGAATGCATTAGATCAATTGCAGAATCAAGGGCGTAAAGTTGTATTGATTTCACATATACAGGAAATGCATGAACGTATTCCTGTGCAAATTCAGGTACGTCCTTTAGGGGCGGGTGCAAGTATGATTGAAGTGGTGAGTTAGTGTTTAACTCACACTTCTTAATTTAAATTTTTATCGTATTCTGCTTGTATCTTATCGCAATAAGGTTTCATTGCAGTCACTGAATTTTTAAAACCATTCAAAGCTTCATCAAATGTACGCTGATCTTCAGCAAACTCTTGATCGAATTGCTCTTTATACTTTTGATTATTCAACAGCATTTTAACGATTTGCTGTTGATGAACACATCTCCTATGTGCGCTCATTATATTATCATCTTGAGCCGTATTCGCAATTGGATCCATGAGAGATGCAACAAGGGATTCAAAAACCTCCTTAAACGCTTGATAAGTCTTTTGCTCTGAAACAATCGCTTTGTTCAGCTCAGGATTTGCACTTGTATTTTCATGAATTAAAGATGTAACCAATAAACATAGAATCGATAGTAAATATTTAATATTTTTCATTATTCTTCCAAACAATTAAAAAAGAAGTGCTTATAAGCACTTCTTTACTTTATTCTTTATCGATCTGCGGGAAATGCATTTGGTGGAGGTGCATATTTATTCACAGGTTTAGCCTCATCTTCTGGTGCTTCCAACTCATATAAAACCGTACCAATTACACCAGCATTCTGAATGGAACCATTCTCTGAGTTCGCAGCATACGCATCTTTAGGCTTACTAAAAGTAAAGGAAGCAACAGCAGATTCACTCTTACGGAAACCTTCAATTTTCAAAGAATCATGTGCATGTAAGACATAACCAGAATTACTTCGAGACGCCTCACTACCATCAATAACATCTACACCATCAACACTGGCAACCACTTCAAAAGTTTTCGCTGTGTTATTTTCATACTGAAGTTGATAGCTTTGCCCTTCACGCCCTGACAAATAATAGCTTTGTCCAACACGATACATGGGAATTCGGTTTCCACGATCATCTACAACAGAAAAACTCACTTTTCCTGCAGCAATAGAAATTGAATTGACCGTTTTACCTTTGTAGTTCTTATCTGCATATTGCACGATTGTTTCAGCAAGAGGTGAATCAGATTTACGCTTTAACTGCACCTCAGTCACATGGGAATCAATTTCATCGCCCCACTTTGTGCCTAACTTTTCATCAGCTGCAACTTGATTGTTGGCTGCTTCAGCAGCATCTGCACTGGTCGCTTCGGTTTGGGATTGTGATGCGCTTTCATCTGATTTTTTCGAACATGCAGCTAGAAAAATACACAACAAAAGGCAGAGAAATATATTTATATTTTTCATTATAAAACCTATTTTAAAGTTTATAAGTAACGTTAAGGGGGGCTGTTGACACTTCTTCTATGTCTGCGACAACGAGTGTTTTTTAGGCGATACTAGGCACGAAATACGAAATTTAGCCACTCTAAATGAGTAGTTCGTAACAACGTAGTGGCAAAAAACACTCTAGTCCCAAAGGGTTGTGGCTAAAATTATCTCAGTCTGCGTTATGAAACTTGAAAATAGTCTTGTTATTCTCTTCTTTTCATGCCTTGCCTGCTCAATTTTAGCCTACAACGCAAACTATTTATGAAGTGTCAGCAGCCCCCTATTATCAAAGTCATAATATCGTAGCTGTTTTGACTGCGCTATTTTTAAATTATTGCAATTGTGTAACATTATAACATCTCAAAAAATGAGAGGGATAATGTGATCCCTCTCACTTCTTAATATTTTTAATTAATCCGCAGGAAAGGCATTTGGTGCAGGCGCATAAGTATCCTTAGATTTTTTGGGTAGATCGTATTTAGGGGCTTTTAACTCATACACCACTGTACCAATCACACCAGTATTTTGAATAGAACCACTGGCAGAGTTAGCAGCATAGGCATCATTTGGTTTACTAAAAATAAATGAAGCTACAGATGAATTACTCTTTCTAAAACCTTCAATCGCAAATGAGCTATATGGTCTTAACACATAACCACTATTTGAACGTGATGCTTTACTTCCATTTAAAACATCTAGGCCATCGACACTTGCAACAACTTCAAAGGTTTGGCTACTGGTATTGGCATAACGCAATTGATAGCTTTGTCCATCACGGGCAGAGAGATAATAACGCTCGCCATCACGATATAGCGGTAAAATTCGCCCACGATCATCCACAACAGAAAAGCTAATTTTTCCAGCGGCTAAAGAAATGCTGTTAATACTGCGTCCTGAAAATTGCTTACTGGCATAACGAATTTGAGTTTCATCAATAGGGCTACTACTTAAACGTTTTAAATCAACTTGAGTCACATATGAGCTTACGTCATCTCCCCATTTCGTTCCCAAACGCTCTTCTGACTTTACTCGATTTTGGTTGGAAATAGGCGCTGGTGCAGCCTTAGCTGTTGCTGAGCTAGGTGATGGTGCAGATTCGATTTCTTGTGAAGTAGCATCCTGCGTTGAAGAATATTTTGCAGTACTACAAGCGCTGATTAAAGCACAAAGACATAACCATAATAATAGCTTGGATTTATACATATTCTATTTCCAGTTTTTAAATCTTATTCAAATCAGTATAGTCAAATTGACGATCATATTACATCTAGAATTGTTGAGTATATTTTAAAAAAGTTAACTGAATAGTTTGCCTTAAAGTAAATTCCAAATGCTTAAACGGATACTCATCAGCTTCATTTTACCTGCACATAGAATTGTTTTTTATAGTGATTTATCTTAGCCAATGTGAAAAACATACTTATTTCTTAAAAGAATAAATATCAACACAAATCAAAAAACTGTATGTAGAAATACATTTTTTGATTTCATACCAGCAACTACTCAGCGTGTACAGGTCTTAGTGTTAAAATCTGTTCACTACGTCCGAATGGTCCATAAATATCATGTAAGACGGAACTGGTTAAACCAATACCATCTTCACCATACTGTTGTACGGTTTCTAAACCTAACCATTGACCTTGGGGCAAACGATATAAATGAATTTGTAAATCTAAGTTTGGAAAGCCCCAATTAAAAGGAGGTGTTTGTCTCGCCACGACACCATTTGCAGTATCGACCATTCCCATTAACTTCACAAATGCCGATGTCGGTTGACCTTCAACCATATCCAAAGTATTGCTAAGCCATACAATACCAGCTCCCTGTCGACGTTGCTCAGTCCTTGCTTCAATCGAATGAATATATCCACCAGGCCACTGACGTATTTCATGCCAAATCGGTAGCTGTTCAGGCGTTCCAATAGATTGATCCTCTAAACCTGCAACACTTTGACTATTGCTGGTCATCATGCGCCAAGTTCTCGCCACAATACTTATTTTACCTTGTGTGACCATTTCGGATTCAATCAGTTCAATGGTCTTGCCAGCTCGAATTACTTTTGTCCGAATATAAAATTCGCCACCCGCAATTAATCCAAGAATATCTAAACTTATACGACCAATTCGAACATCATTTCGAGGTGAAAAATGCTCTAATTCAGCACAAATAACCCCTGTCGCTGGTGCCATATGTTGCTCATGCGCATTCCAAGCCCCTTGAGCATGATGTGTCGATTGATAATGTGCAGTCACTACACCCTGTTTATCGATTTGACGCTGAATCAATTGATAATATGCAGACATAAACTTCCCTATCACTCTTAAAAATCATTCGCTATACATATAATCCCGCATTATTTTTGTACTCGACTTAAACAAAGAAGTCTAATACTAATAGGAAAAATGACCCATAGCGTTCAATATTTTCATACTGGATTGAACGCTTAGATTTAACCAATGAGTAAAACGACACCAGAGAAAACCAGACAATAAATACCAAAGAAATGCCAACGACCATGTTCAAGCCAACTCGATAGCCATTTTAAAGCAACAAGACCTGCAATAAAGCTAAACAGCATCCCAAACATACTGGGTAAAAGCAGTTGAGCTAAATGGATATTTTGAAAATTCTCGGCATGTAGCAATCGATAAAGCTCTTTTACAATCACCGCTGGGGTTAACACCACTGCCAAGGCAAAACTAAACTCTTCCGCTTTTTGGCGAGCAACACCTAAAAATAATCCTGTTGAAATTGTTGCACCTGAACGTGAAAAACCACGAAACGGCAAGCATAAAGCCTGAACAGCGCCAATCCATGCCGCACTTTTCATCGTCACATCACCAACCTGTCCACGATCTAATCGAGAGGATATAATAATCAATACACCAGCAGAAGCTAAAGCAGCAGCCATTAATTTTGAGTTGCTAAACAATTGCTCAATTTCAAAGTGGCTTGCCCCAGCAAAAAAAACATGTTTGATCATCGATTGCAGTGCCAATCCGAGTACGCCCGTGATGCCTGTTGCAACAATCACAAACCATGCTTGTTTTTTAAAGCGATCCCATGACGAAAAATAGGTTGTGCGCCAAGACTTCCAAAAATACACAATGACCGCAAACATGGTTCCTGTATGTAGCATTACCAATAAAAACGTCATATCAGGCGCTGATGGGTCAAAACCCATCAATTTTTCAGCCACAATCACATGTGCTGAACTTGATACAGGCAGCAGTTCTGCAAACCCTTGTATGATCGCAAGAATAAATACATGAAAAATAGTCATCAACAATCTCAATGGATTAGAATTATTGATGTCTTATACGTTTACAGCATTAAATCTAAATTAAAATAAACTTAAACCCAGCGAAAATTAACTCAGCCTTCGCGCCGATTTCGCTACAACCTTTAACGCTGATTTGAATAATCTCGCGCACCAAACAAAGCTGTCCCAATACGTACCATGGTTGACCCTGCGGCAATGGCTTCCACCATATCTCCAGACATCCCCATGCTTAACGTATCCCAATCTTCAGCATGCGCATGATGAACTTTAACCTGATCAAACAATTGCTTTGCATCACTAAATGCTTGCGGATGATCAGGTGCAGGAATCACCATTAAACCACGTAACTTTAAATTCTTTAATTGACTGATTTGTTTCACCAGATCTGCAACTTCATCCGGCTGACAACCGTCTTTACTGTCTTGTGCATCAATATTGACTTGCAAGCAAATATTTAATGGCGCTTGAGTCGCTTCTCGTTGATTTGAGAGACGCTCTGCAATGATAAAACGATCAACACCATGCACCCACGCAAATTTTTCAGCAAGATGCTTGGTTTTATTGCGCTGCACATGACCAATAAAATGCCATTCGATCTCTAAATCTTTTAAATCTTCAATTTTTTCGAGCGCTTCTTGTAAATAATTCTCGCCAAAAGCACGCTGCCCCGTAGCATACATTTCTTTTAATAACGTACTTGGATGTGTTTTGGAAACTGCCAACAACTGTACCTGACTCACATCTCGATTTGCAGCCAAACAGGCCTGCTGAATTTGCGCGAGTACATGATTTCGAGCTTGATTTAGATCATTCATTGACAAGGTTCTCATTTCATAAAAATTTCAGCTTCCAAGCAATGAAATTGTTGGTTATGCTGAGTGAAAGGCCTTATTATTCTACAAAATAATGAGGGTGTGTTGATCGTTCATAAATAGCTTGCGTTGTAGGCTAAAATTGAGCAAACAAGGAATGGAATGTAGAGAATAGCAAGACTATTTTCAAATTTCATAACGCAGTTTGAGATAATTTTAGCCACAACCTGAGCAAGAACAAAGTATTGCTTTGTTCTTAGCGCAAGGCGAAGCTAAGTTTTTAACTGTTTTTTTATTGCGTGTTACCTTGCGAAACGATGTTTCTCATCATTTAGAATAACTAAATTTCGTACTTCGCGCCTAGTAACCCTAAAAAACAGGCTTAGTCGCAAGCATAGATGAATAATCTACACCCCCTAGGCAAATAGGTTTTTATTCGGGGACATTATGGATATTACAGAATTATTGGCGTTTTCCGTCAAAAACGGTGCATCTGACTTACACCTTTCAGCAGGTATGCCACCGATGATTCGTGTCGATGGTGAGGTCCGTCGTATCAATTTACCAGCACTGGAACATAAAGAAGTTCACAGACTGGTTTATGACATCATGAATGATAAGCAACGTCGTGATTTTGAAGAACAATTAGAAACTGACTTCTCATTTGAAGTTCCAGGTATAGCCCGTTTCCGTGTCAATGCATTCAACCAAAACCGTGGTGCGGGTGCTGTATTTCGTACCATTCCTTCCAAAGTATTGACCATGGAAGATTTAGGTTTAGGACAAATCTTTAAAGATCTTTGTGAATTACCCCGTGGTTTAATCCTTGTAACAGGTCCAACAGGTTCTGGTAAATCAACCACATTGGCCTCTATGATTGACTTTATTAACGACAGTCGCTATGACCATATTTTAACGGTCGAAGATCCAATCGAATTTGTACACCAATCTAAAAAGTGTCTCATCAACCAACGTGAAGTGCATCGTGATACACATGGCTTTAATGAAGCGCTACGTTCTGCGTTACGTGAAGACCCTGACATTATCTTAGTTGGTGAGATGCGTGACCTTGAAACCATTCGCCTTGCTTTAACAGCAGCAGAAACAGGTCACTTGGTTTTCGGCACACTACACACCACATCAGCGGCAAAAACCATTGACCGTGTGATTGACGTATTCCCTGCTGAAGAAAAAGACATGGTCCGTGCCATGTTATCAGAATCATTACAAGCGGTTATTTCACAAACCCTACTGAAAAAGAATGGTGGCGGACGAGTTGCAGCACATGAAATCATGATCGGTATTCCTGCAATTCGTAACTTGATTCGTGAAAACAAAGTTGCACAGATGTATTCAGCAATTCAAACCGGTGCAAACTATGGTATGACCACATTGGATCAGAGTTTAAAAACACTGGTCGCTAAAGGTGTTATTAGTCCTCAAGTTGCAAGAAATGTAGCAAAACAACCAGAATCATTCTTATAAAATGGATTATTGAGGTTTAAAAAAGATGGACTTTAATGACTTGCTCAACATGATGATTGAGCAAAAAGCATCAGACTTATTTATTACCGCTGATGTTGAACCATCAATGAAAATTAATGGTCAAATTGTTCCTGTGGTAAAAACCAAGTTAAACGGCGAAATTATTATGCAATTGCTTAACTCTATTATGAGTGAAAAGCAGCGTAAAGAATTTGCTGAGACGCGTGAATGTAACTTTGCCATTACCAATCGTGATAAAACTGCGCGTTTCCGTGTCAGCGCTTTTCAACAACGTGATATGCCTGGAATGGTTTTGCGTCGTATTGAAACTCAAATTCCGACCATGGATGAGCTTAAATTACCACCTATCCTTAAAGATCTCGCAATGACCAAACGTGGGATCATTATCTTTGTTGGTGCAACAGGGACAGGTAAATCAACTTCGCTTGCATCCATCATTGGTTATCGTAATCAAAATTCTAAAGGTCATATCATCACCATTGAAGACCCAATTGAATTTGTACACGAACATGCAGGATGTATTATTACTCAACGTGAAGTCGGAATTGATACAGATTCTTTTGAAATTGCGCTTAAGAATACTTTGCGTCAAGCACCAGATGTGATCTTAATTGGTGAGATCCGCTCTCGTGAAACCATGGACTATGCCATCGCTTTTGCTGAAACAGGTCACTTAGTCTTTGCCACACTGCATGCCAACAACGCCAACCAAGCAATTGACCGGATTATTCACTTCTTTGAGTCTGACCGTCATAGCCAGTTGTTTATGGATCTATCACTTAACCTCAAAGCCATGGTTGCACAGCAATTGATTCCAACACCAGACGGTAATTCTCGTCGTGCTGCAATTGAAATTCTTATTAACTCACCCTTAGTTTCAGACTTAATCCGTAAAGGTGATGTACATGAAATTAAGGATTTGATGAAGCGCTCTCGTGAATTGGGTATGCAGACGTTTGACCAAGCTTTATTTGACCTCTATAAAGCAGGACAAATTACCTATAAAGACGCACTTAAACATGCCGACTCTCCGAATGATTTACGTCTACAAATCAAATTGGATGAAGAAGGTGGTGCACAGCTACTCAATTCAAATAGCAAACTCACCTTTGATGGACAGTAGTTCAAAAGTAAAAATAGGCTGATATAAAAAGAGGGGGCTCGGCTAAGCCCCCTCTTCATTTGTTGTATTTATGTGATTCTAGCGCTTACGATAAGCTTCCTGACATGCAGGTTCATCACAATAACCGTACAGATTCAAAGAATGTCCAGTCAATTGAAAGCCGTGTTTCTCAGCTACCGAATGTTGCTCATGCTCGATGGTTTCATTAGTAAATTCAACGACTTTGTTACAATTTTGACAAACCAAATGATCATGATGATCTTCTTGCATAATTTCAAAAACAGAATGATTGTTTTCGAAATGATGGCGCTGGATAATTCCAGCAGCTTCAAATTGTGTTAACACACGATATACGGTCGCTAGACCGACATCTTCACCTTGTTCGAGTAATGTTTTATAAATGTCTTCCGCGCTCAAGTGGTGTTGTCTTGAATTTTCTAATAATTCCAAAATCTTGATTCGTGGTAGGGTAACTTTAAGTCCAGCTTTGCGTAAATCTTGATTTGAAATAGGCATATAAAAAGGTCTCTCAACAAATTTTAAGTTGGAATATGCAACAGAGTTGAGATGCAGTATGATCTATCCTTGGATCAATTGCATCATAATTAATTTGGGATAGTGTAGCAAAATGCAAAAAATCATGCTGACGTTATTCGTCGCTTCTTTACTTGGTGGTTGTTCTGTATTTGGAGTATACAAAGTCGATATTCCTCAGGGAACACCGTTAACCCAAGCTCAAGCTTCAAAAATTCAAGTCGGTATGACCTACCAACAAGTACAATTCTTGTTGGGTAGCCCAACAGTCTCAGATCCATTGAATCCAGGACGATGGGATTACATTTACAACTATATCCCAGGAACTTACGCGAAAAAAGCGAAGATTCCCGCAGCACATGGCCAACATTTAAAGGTTTATTTTGATCAATCAGGTGTCGTAAACAAAATTGAAGGTTTAGAAACCATTCCTGAGTCTCAACCTGGTTTACCTGCTTCTAAAGAAGCAATATTGAATGCGCCCCCACTATAGACACTTTGCGATAAAAAGAAACCCCTCAATGAGGGGTTTTTCATATGCATTCAATTGTTTAAAGCGATTATTGTAAATAACGCCTTATTTAAATAACAATTGTTGATAGCGATTGCCACGGCAGTAACGTCCGACAGGATTTGCTTTTGCGCGATTGCGACGGATATCTTTTGGATTAATCGTTAAAGCTCTATAAATTTCAACACGATCACCTGCTTGTAGCAAATGCGATTGTGCTTTTATTTTCACTCCGAAAATACCAAAACTAAAATTTTCAGGCAATTCTACTTGTTGCGCCAATCCACTTTGCGCAATTGCATCGGCAATCGTCATGCCTTGAGAAAATTGTAACTCAATGTGAAATTGTTGCTTTTCGGCAGCATATGCCACCCAAATCTTTGCCACGAGAATCACCTGACCCTTAAATTAACTGTCCAATATAGGATACCAATGCCAACACAATACTCAAAGGTAAAACAATTCGTACCGCAATACGCCAAATATTATAAAACGCTTCTGAGCTAAAATTGATTGCTTTACGCAGATGGCTGATTTTCATAATCCAACCCACAAAGATTGAATAAATCAAGCAAATGACCAAGCCCCAAATCATCAGCAATGGATTAAACAGCACTGCAATGTTAGGAATTGCCCAAATGAACAATGCCACCAACAACACCACAAATTGAATAAGTATTGCGACTTGGCGTTGAGCTAACTGTTCTTTGCCTAGTTGTAATAATAACGCGGCTGAAATGACAGCAGTAAATAATAAAGTATAGGCAGGGATTTGTGCTGAAGCTGCAAAAAAACCAAAGGCAATCACAGCAACCAATTGCGCAATCCAAATCGGGAAAGCTGTTTTAGATGCCTCATTATTCTGTTGAACATTCAACAAGCTGGTTTGCCAATACAAGCCTAAACCGAGACCTGTGGCTACAAGGGCTAAAATCGTTGCATTGCCCCACTCTTTAAACTCTACAGGAGTAACATGCCAAGCGGATAAGTGTGTACCGAAAACCTGTGCAAGGATTAAAGAAAGCAGCACGCCTAGCGTGATCAAGCCCACTAAAATTTGACGAGGTGCAAAAGACAAAGCAAAAGCCACTACAGCGGCACCTGCAAATAACAAATGACCTTCTATCGGTAAATTCGCAATCTGCACAGTACTTTGACTAATATTGAATAAAATCCCGCCCGCTAAGAATGGAATAAAGATAACAGCCAGCCAACCCACAATACGCCACGATTGAGATGCGTCAGCATCACGAGTTAAGCTAGACAAGGCATTGAGTGCAGTTGTTTTAGAACGCTTTGCTAAAGCAACTTCTAAATAAGTAATCGGCAATGCCAACACCAGCATTGACACTAACCACAATATCCAAAAATCAATTTGTCGATCAATTTGAATACCCAGACTTGGAGCTAAGCCTGCGATAATTATAAATGATAAACAAAATGCCATGAGCGGCGATAACCATCGTGACATAGAATAATCCTGCATGAGGTGTTTCGTAAAAAGTTCTGCTATTTTGCCTTTGTCGATGCTGAAAATCAAAGCTTAAAAGAAAAAAGCAAATCACCCCTCGATGATTTGCTGCGCTAGATATTGTTATAATCTTTGTTATTTCTTTTTATCCCCTCTGAATTTTTTTAGTTAGAGAGCTGGTGATTCCCATAATTTCACAATCATAAAATGCCTGTAAATTATGAAAAAAATCTTGCAAACCAATTTTTGCCTTTTTTCTTCTCGTTTTCTTTAATGATCCCCATCATATTTAATTTTACAGCCCCCACATAATCTGCATCATCATGTTGAATATGATTAATTAACCATTTAGACAACACCTCATGCAATTCTTTTTCAATAGAATGCCCTTCTTCAAAACTGATACGATAACTTTCGATACGTTTAATAAATAAGTCATGTACACGTTTATGAGGAACACGGTATTTATAACCCGCTTCTTCTTGTAAGCTTTCTTCAAAGGTAAAATGTGATTGTGTATAGTCAATAATATTATCAAGAATTTGTTTAATACGAACACGATCCGTTATCATTCCGATTTCATCAAGTTCATTGATGTACTCTAAAATTCTTTTATGTTGGTCGTCAATCACATCGATACCCGTATTATATTCTGGAATCCACCTCATCTTCATACGATCACCTTTAAATAATGTTTTGACCTTCAGCAACCATATTAACGGCTATCTCTCTAAATAAAAATAAACTGTATTAGTCGGGATTCATTAAAAAAACTATGAAATAAATTAAGTTATTGTTTATACTTGTATAATATTTTAATCCGCACTAAAAGAGTAAGATATTTTTTAACCAATTATTAAGTTTAAATAATTTTATTGATTGCTTATATTTGTTATTTAGAATGAATAAATGATTATGAATGTGTAATATAAAAATTTTAAAAACTACGTCAAATGATATTTTTTACTATTTTCAACATGATTTCTCGTGATAAAAGTGCACTAAGATCATTTTTACAAAATAAGGAAAACTATTCTTTTGTGGTTTTGTTATATTTTTAAAAACTTTCGTTATTCAATTAAAAATATTTTATATGTGCTATTTTTATTCTACTTATTTCATGATCCACTTTTAAAAGAGTTGAAGTATAAATTTTATCATGACAATTTTATATAATAGACTTCTTTCATAAGTCCTTTTTAAAACCATAAATCAACCTAAAAGCGCCCTCATCCTAGCCTTCTCCCAAAGCGAGAAGGAACTTTCAATACCAATATGATTCACTCTACATCATCATTTTTTGATTTATGAAAGATCTTTAATATTTAAAAAATTATAACGATATTATTACTCATTTTTTTCAATAAAATATAATTAAACATTATTATTTCATTATCTTCTCTTTGCTTTAACAACATCAAAATATTCCGTTAAGTCTCAAAGATGACCATCCTATACAATTGAATATGAGACTTTGATCATTCAAAATAATGCGATTTACAATAAATAATCCGAAGTAATTTTTACAGGATATCGTGAAAAAGCCTGCAAATGAATGATAAAGAAATTACTATCGATCTAAGATAATTCTTGCATCTATAGTTGGTGCAAAAGCACCTATAAAAACCTGAATGGGCTAGATAAATTGAATTATTTTTTATTTTTACAATGATTTATATTTAAAAAACATGGAGTTAGCGAATAATACCTCCCCCAATCATCACATGAATTCATTCAGATCAAACTAATATTGATCTGCCTTGGTGACTCTAACCAAACTTGGATCAGCAGCCTCACGAGCAAGTCTTTCGACATGTGTTGTTGCTGTTTTTATCACTTGACCATCTTTAAATAAAATCATCTCACCAGGCTGGTATGCGGTCCAAACTTCATTTTGAGTTAACGGCTCTGTGGTAATCACGGCAACACGATCTTCTTTTGTTGTAAATTGACTAAAATCAATATCAACATCAATATCAACTAAGCGTGCATATGTAAATGGATACTTACGTACAATCCAATGCAGCTTCGTTGTCGCATAACTAAACAATGCTTGTCCATTGGAGAGGCAAAAATTAAAAGTGCCATATTCTGCAATTTTAGGTGAAATTTCTTCAAGCAAGGCAAATACATCATTTAAACTCGGTTCAAAATAACCAAATCTTAAAACCAGTTGTTCAAGCAAATAACAAAATGCCAGCTCACTGTCGGTACTGCCTACAGGGGTAAAACGCCCCGACAAATGTGGATGAAAGTTATGTAAATCACCATTGTGTGCAAAAATCCACTGTCTGCCCCATAACTCACGAATAAAGGGGTGAGAGTTTTCTAAGGTAATTTTACCTTGAGTTGCTTTGCGAATATGCGCAATGACATTCCGTGATTTGATTGGATAGTTACGTACCAGTTCAGCAATCGGTGACAAGACTGCAGATTGATTGTCGACAAATAAACGACATGCTTTATCTTCAAAAAAGGCAATACCAAACCCATCAGAATGATCAGAGGTTATTCCTGCACGTTGAGAAAACCCACGAAATGAGAAAGTAATATCAGTGGGAGCAGCGCAGTTCATTCCAAGCAATTGGCACATAGTGTATTCATACAGCATTTTATTTATAAGAATATTGTGCATGACTACGCATCTGCTTGCAAATCTCAATAACTGAAAATAACTGCAAACAGATGCATATTAGACCAATCACTTAACATAGATCAGCAGAATAATTGGGTACTTATTCGCGGATCAAACTCTAAATCCCCTTATTTTTCGGACACTCAGCGATTAACCATTTTGTTTAAAACAAAATTTTTGGCAATTTCATTGACATCTAAAAAGACAAAATAATCTAAACAATTAAATGCTTCATCGTGATATGCCTGTTTCGATAAACGCGCATTCATTTTCAAATAGACATCAAACAACTTTGGAATTCGTTCATCTTGTGGAAAGCTATACTCTGGATGACTTGGTTCAAAAGCGAGATTTGCCTTTATATCAATCGACTGTTTGGCAGTCATTTTCTTCAAATGCTGATGCGTATAGTAAGCACGTGCTTTATTGTCTTCCAAACGAATGCTGACACATCCCATTAAGTGTTTTGCCTTCATTTTCCACAGTACTGTCGGAACCAAATTTAACCACAACATCGACAATGCACGTCCATTACGATAACGCGGATGTACACAAGTACGGCCTATTTCCACAATATTAGATAGATGTGAAAGTTGAGAAACATCAAATTCTTGTGCGCTATAACTACGTGCAAGCTCATGCCCCTGAATCAACTTCAGGCGTGTATAGGCAACAATCTCATTGCTCCATTTATCACGTAATACTGCATGCTCACAATCAAGGTCATATAAATCTTGATCTAATCCATTTTCAAATGTAATGCCAAACTGATCTGCGAATTGTACTGCACGAAATTTTTGTACTTCTTTGAGTTGTTTCAGGTCTTCAACCCATTCAAATTTATATTGTGATTGTGCTTTTTTAGGTTTTGGTAAGGGTAAATTTAAGTTCTGGAAGTTCTGACGATACTGATTTAATTTTGCGAACATATTTTCGACTCCTTGAGCTTTTACTTACACTAGGCAATCCCGATGACACTTATATGACGAAAAAATGACCGTTTAAAAACACGCTATGAATGGTGAATTTGAAATAAAATCGGTAAAACAAAAAAGCCAATGTTTTCACACTGGCATTTAAAAAAAATAATGTACTGATTAAAAATTATTTCTGAGGCTTGGCACGATTGGTAATTAAGGTTCCTACACCATGATCGGTAAAGATTTCTAAGAGTGTTGCATGAGGTACCCGTCCATCTACAATGTGCGCACTCACAACCCCACCTTTAACCGCATCTAAGGCACAACCCACTTTAGGAATCATTCCCCCATAAATCACCCCAGTTTCAATGAGACGATCGACTTCTTGAGTACTAAGACCCGTTAGGAGGTTTTTATTTTCATCTAAAACACCTGATATATTGGTCAATAGAATCAATTTTTCCGCACCTAAAGCTTCTGCCACTTTACCTGCGACTAAGTCTGCATTGATATTATAAGTTTGACCGTCTTCATCTACACCTAAAGGCGCAATCACTGGAATAAAATCACTTTGGGTAAACATTTCTAAAACGTCAGTTTTAACCCCAGTCACTTCCCCGACCAAACCTAAGTCAATTTGCGTGACTGTACCATCTGCAAGTGTCTTTTCCATCAAGAGCTTTTGAGCACGCAATAAATTACCGTCTTTACCCGTTAAACCAATGGCACGTCCACCATGCTGATTAATCAGATTAACGATAGATTTATTTACACTGCCGCCTAAAACCATCTCGACCACTTCCATGGTTGCAGGATCCGTTACCCGCATTCCATCAATACGATCAGACTCACGGCCCAACTGTTTAAGCAATGAATCTACTTGTGGACCACCACCATGTACGACAATCGGATTTAAACCTACAGTTTTGAGTAAAACGATATCGCGAGCAAATGAGCTTTCCAACTCTGGATCAGTCATTGCATTGCCGCCATATTTTACAACGAGTGTTTTACCTGAAAATCGTTGAATATATGGCAAAGCCTCTGTCAATATTTGCGCTTTGTCGATGCCAGTATGCTGATGTGGCATTCGCCTCTCCTTAGTGAGCTGTAGGAATTAGACTGATGAATATGGATGATGCAAGAAATCAGTGTGCCTGTAGAATATCTTGGGCGATCATAGGATAACGATCACTGAGCATAGACGCAAATGTCTGACGAATTTCATTTAAACAATTTGGACAATCTGCATCAAAACGTACGGTAAAATATTCACCTGTATTTGATGCCCGAATAATGCCAAAACCATGCTCAAAATCAAGGCGAACACCATCAATTTTACTCAGCTCAGCACCAAATTGTTGACTGAGCTGTTCAATCTCATTCAAAACAATTTTCGGATCAGTACGATGGGTACTGATATAAGTATCTTCAGTATAAAAACGGTCAGGATAACAGGCTAAAATTTCAGACAATGTTGCTTGAGGAAAACAACATAAGTATTCCATCACACGTAAAGCCGCATACAAACCATCGTCATAACCAAGTCCACGCCCATCATTAAATACATAATGACCTGCGTACTCACCACCAAAGACAGCTTGGCCTTTTGATTGCGACATGTATTTGCGTAAAAAACTACTCCCAGTCCGAATCATCTTGGCTTGACCGCCCAAGCGTTCAACCACTTGACGTACCATAGATGAACATTTCACATCAAATACAATTTCATGCTGTGGATGATCTTTTAAACACATTTGGGCAAACAATGCTAAAAGCCGATCCGCTGAAATAATATGGGCATTTTCATCCAACAAAACCACACGATCGCCATCACCATCTAAAGCAATACCAATGTCTGCCTGATGATTAAGTACATTTTGTCGTAATAATTCTAAATGCGTGGCTTGTGAAGGATCCGGTGCATGGTCGGGGAAGTTTCCATCAGCATTACAACGTAATGCAATCACCTCACAACCCAATTTTTTTAAAACAAGATTGGCACAAAATCCTGCTGAACCGTTTAAGCCATCAATCACGACTTTGAGCGGTCGGGTTAAATGAATATCTTTTAATAATGCAGACTGATAGGACAGACAAAATTCAGATTTAATTTGATGAGTCGTAGTTAGAATCACAGATTTTGCATCAATCCATGGCAACTGATGACTTTGCAGATAATTTTTTGCTTGAATGCCTATGTTTTGAATCATTTCAGGAGACGGTGGCTCAAACTGCATAATCCATTTAATACCATTGTCAGTTTTTGGATTATGACTGGCTGTGACCATGATGCCATTGCCCTGCGTATTTCTTGCAGCAAAGTACAATTGTGGGGTAGCACAACAACCTATTTCAGTCACTTCAATGTCTTTATTTTGAAATACTTGTTTGATAATTTGAGCATACGCAGGACTACTTAATCGAGCATCGTATCCCAAGGTAATTTTTGATTGACCCTTTTCAATCAGTTGATCAACTAAAGCATATGCGATTGCCTGAATCAATTCAGGTGGCATCATTTCAACTTTTCCACGAATATCATAAGCGCGGAAAATCTGAAAAGGAAAATCATTCATCTTTTTCATAAGCAAAACTTCTATTTGCTTAACCCTTTATTTCGTCAGCTTTATCGCTCTAATGATAAGCAAGCAATTCATTTATATGAGAATATTTATATCGGGTCAAATGCAATATACTAAAAAACTCTTGATAATATATTCAATTTTATATACAGCGTTATACATACTTTTTGTTACAATTCAATATTACATTAAAAAAGCCTGATAAATCAGGCTTTAAAATAATGAGAAAAATCTAGTTCTTCCCAGTGTGACCAAAACCACCAGCACCACGTTCAGTCGCTTCAAATTCATTTACAATATCAAATTGCGCTTGAACTACAGGCACCAAAACATACTGTGCTAAACGCTCACCTGGTTCTAAAGTAAAGGTGGTTTGACCTCGATTCCAAACAGAAACCATCAATTCGCCTTGATAATCTGAATCAATTAAGCCCACCAAGTTGCCCAATACGATCCCATGCTTATGGCCCAAGCCCGACCGTGGTAAAACCAGACCAGCAAAATTAGTATCTTCAATATAAATGGCCATACCTGTTTTAACTAGCACAGTTTGACCAGGTTCAATTTGAATCGCTTCCTCTACACATGCACGTAAGTCCAAACCCGCTGAACCTGTTGTTGCGTATGTTGGCATTGGCCATTCTTGACCTAAACGTTGATCAAGTACTTTTACTTGAACTTTCATATTGAAATCCTTGGTTAAATAAAGCTGTTAAAGGTTCTTCAATGTCTTCCGATCTGTTTAAAAGCAAATCGAAAGAAAAATAAAAGAACTGATTTAAAAAATTAACGTTTTAATAACGCTTTTAAGTTTTGTAAATATTGCTGTGCCTGTTGTTTAGGATCAACATTTTCAGCTAATTTTTTCTTACGTCCTAACCAATCCAACTCATCTTGTGGTAATTCATCTAAGAAGCGGCTCGGGGTCATTTGTTTCATTTGCCCACCATTTTTACGCTGCTCAGCCAAAGTTAAGGTTAAACCTTGTTGTGCACGGGTAATACCCACGTACATTAAACGGCGTTCCTCTTCAATCGTTTCCGCGGCAATGGAGTTCTTATGTGGCAGAAGCTCTTCTTCTAAGCCCATAATATAAACAAATGGAAATTCCAGACCTTTAGATGCATGTAATGTCAGCAGGTTAACTTTATCGGTGTCTTCATCTTCCTGTTGTTGCTCAAGCATATCTAGCAACACCATTTTACGAATCACACTTTCAATGTTCTTTTCATCTACATCTTCAGCACGGTTGATTAAGCTTTGAATACTGGTATAGAGCATCTCCACATTATCAATCTTGGTTTTTTCTTGTGCAGGCGTTGCAGCAGTTTCACGTAAATAATCGATATAGCCTGCATCATTCATCATTTGACGAATTTTAGGAACAGGTTCATCGTCATCTAACAATTCACGAGTGAAATCATTGATAAAGCCAGCAAACTCAGCCAATTGTGTAGTGGCCTTTTTCGGCATTACCATAGTTAAGCGTTGATCACTTGCCGCAGCCAACAGTGATAAATGATTTTCTTGGGCAAAAAGACCTAACTTTTCAAGTGTTACTGGGCCAATCGCACGTTTAGGCGTATTGATAATACGAAGGAAAGCACTGTCATCTTCAGGGTTGATGATGATACGCAAGTAGCTCATCACATCTTTAATTTCTGCACGACCAAAGAAAGATTGACCACCAGAGAGCTTGTATGGAATCTGCATTTGACGTAGCTGAGTTTCCAATACACGTGCTTGGAAATTTCCGCGATACAACACCGCATAATCTTTCCAGTTTTTGCCATTCATCAATTTATGCGTGAGCAGGTCTTTTACTACGCGTTCAGATTCATCATCATCATTACGACAGGTGATGATTCGAATGACTTCACCATGGCCTTTATCACTCCACAACTTTTTATCAAAAATGTGTGGGTTATTTTCAATGACATGGTTCGCGGCTTTTAAAATACGACTGGTAGAGCGATAGTTTTGCTCCAGCTTAATCACTTTTAAATTGCGGAAATCTTCTTTGAGCAATGCCATATTTTCAGGCTTTGCACCACGCCATGCATAAATGGATTGGTCATCATCACCTACAGCGGTGAACTGCCCCATCACACCGACCAATAATTTTACCAAAATATATTGCGCGGTATTGGTGTCTTGATACTCATCCACAAGTAGATAGCGAACTCGGTTTTGCCAACGATCACGAACTTCTGCATTGTCTTGTAAGAGGCGTGTTGGCATCACGATCAGATCATCAAAATCTACGGCATTATAAGCACGTAAATTTCGTTCATATAATTGATACAAGTGGGCAAATTGCACATCTTCTGGTGTTTCACAAGTCGTATGTGCTTGTTCAGGCACAATCAAATCATTTTTCCAATCTGAAATCTTTTTCATGGCTTTAGCAATTAATTCTTTGCTTTCAGCGCCCGATAAATTATCACGATGCATCAAATCCATAAGAATACGCTTACAGTCATCGGCATCAAGGATTGAGAAGTTATTTTTCAGTGGAGTATTTTTCAGCTCAATTCGTAATAAATTTAAACCAAAGGTATGGAAGGTTGAAACCGAAAGCCCTTTGCCCTCTTCTTTGCCCAACAACTTACCAACACGTTCTTTCATTTCACGTGCAGCTTTATTGGTAAAGGTCATTGCGGTAATTCGATGTGCAGGAATCCCACACTGTTGAACCAAATACGCAATTTTTCTTGTAATTACTGAGGTTTTACCTGAACCCGCCCCTGCAAGTACTAACAAGGGTCCTTGAGTATATTTCATGGCTTCAAGTTGCTTGTCATTCAGTTGACTTGCTTTCGACATTGTTCATCCTCTAAAAACTTCGAGCTCGATTATAGTCATCTAAAGTAGAGTTGCAAAATGCTTAATTTGAATTTTTCCAATATAAAAACCAGATAAAAATAATTTCAGTTAAATTCTGCTTTAGTTTCAAACCTTCTTGTTTCAATACTCTATTTTGTTATGAGTTGTTGTTATTCAGTTGACTGGTGATCAAGTGGCGAAAGCATAACCAAAAGCCAGCATAACGGCTAGCAAATAGCAGCAAGAAGAAAGACCTTTATAGCATCAACGCTGGTTTTAATAATAAAAAATCTGAATCGTAACCTTAAACAGATTGATGCGGTTTAAATAAAAATTTGGAGCATAAAAAAAGGAATCATAGCGAACCATGACTCCTTTTCAATGCTTTCAACTCAATGCCTTCAACTAAAAAATACGTTACTGTTGTTACGATTTCTTAGTTTGTCAGATATTAGTTTGCTGCATAAATGCTGATTTCAACACGACGGTTCTGTTCACGACCCGCAGCAGTTGAGTTATCTGCGATTGGGTTTTGTGAGCCATAACCTTGAGTATCAATACGGCTCGCTACACCTTTACCTTTAAGGTAGTTTGCAACTGAATACGCACGGTTTTGAGACAATGGAATATTGATTGAATCATTACCCGTATTATCTGTATAACCCGTAACAAGAATTACACTCTTGTTATCTTCCATTAAAGTTTGAGCAACTTTATTTAAAGTACCGTAGAAGTTCGGCTTAATTGTTGATTTGTTGGTATCAAACGTGATGCTACCAGGCATAATTAACGCAACAGAACCATCTGGATTACGGTTAACTTCTACACCAGTACCCTGCATTTGTTGGCGTAATTTCTTCTCTTTATTGTCTAAATAAAGACCAGTACCCGCACCTAAAAGCGCACCAATTGCTGCTGCACGATTGTTTTGTGCAGATGAGTTTGCATTACCACGAGACAAACCATAGCCCGCTGCTGCACCGATCAAACCACCAATAGCAGATTTGTCGTACTCCATACCACCGATGTTATTACCAGTTGTTTGACAGCCAGAAAGTACTAAAGCCCCTGCTGTAAGTGTTGTAATTAATAGTGCACGCATTGCATGCCTCCAAGTTGTGTTTTTTGTTAGCTTAATTTTGGTATAAAAAACAAAGCACCACTATAGGCGTTTTGTTAACAATCACTTATTTTTTTACATTTTGTAATATTTACAATAAAATTTACAAATGTGATCATCATAATTTATACATAGTCATTAAATGTGTCTTTTTTAATTGCATTGTAACGACTATATTTAGAGTCTGTGGACAATTCGTCTATGTTTACAACGATGTATATTTTTGAGCGAATACGAAGCAGCAAATCCGAAATCTAGTTATGCTAAATCAAGACTAACATGATTTTCCAAGGCCGCAACGTGATAGTAAAAAATATCCTAGTCGCTTGAACTGGCACTCACAATAAATCATTAGGACTGTTCTATGTCATCTCAACAACAGAAGCAACCTATTTTAAAAAAAATTACGAAAGGTTTAACCGTTGGCTCAGTGATTACTGGTAGTACTTTTTTTCACGGCCCGCCTGTTTTAGCTTTAGGCTTGACCAAATTATTTAAAAAGTCAAAAAAGGTGGATGAAACCAATATCAACATCACCAATAGTTGGTTAAGCGTCAATAATTGGTTGATTGATCATGTTCTTCCTGAAACACAATGGGACATTACCGTTGATGAAAACTTGGATTTAAATATGCAAGGTCGTTATTTGATGACCTGTAATCATCAAAGTTGGGTCGATACCACCGTAAACCAATATTTTGGTCTAACACGCATGCCACTCACCCGCTTTTTCACCAAATGGGAACTTATTTTCATACCATTTGTCGGGCAAGCCTTTAAAATTCTCGGCTTTCCGATGATGAAACGCCATACAAAAGAACAGATTGCAAAAAATCCTGAACTGAAAACACGTGATATGGAAGAAGCACGTAAAGCCTGTGAACAGTTATTAAGCCAGCCTTTTACGCTGCTCAACTATCTTGAAGGAACACGCTTTACCCCAGAAAAACATGCTCAACAACAATCGCCTTTTACCAATTTACTTAAACCTAAGGCTGGTGGACTTGCACTCGCTTTAAGTATCTTAGGTGATAAGATTGATGCATTGGTGGATATGACCATTGTGTATCCAGATGGTGCACCTGGTTATGGCGAGTTTTGGTTAGGCGAAGTCCCTCGAATTGCAGTCAATATGCGTAAAATTGAGATTCCTGAATGGGTACTAGGCGGCAATTATGAAGATGATGCAGAATATCGCGAACGCTTTCAAAACTGGGTTGATGATTTATGGACTGAAAAAGATCAACTGATTAGCACCATAAAACAAAAATATAACCACTAACTTTCAATTGAAGAAAAACCACAGAATAGGATGGATATGACAGAGCAAGTTCCACCACTCGAAAATAGTACAGAAACGAAAAACGATATGTCACGAGGATGGTGGATCGCTTTTGGTTATGACATCTTTATGATGTTTATTATCATCTTTAACTTATTCTGTTTATGTGCCAATGCTTTTTTAATGAGTAATTTTGGTGACTGGCTTTTCAATGAAATTCATTTACCGCAAGTTTTACAGTATTACAAAACAGATCTGCACCCATGGGTGATTAAAACGGAAAGCTGGTTTATTACCTTTTTGATTGTTGAATTAGGCATTCGCTGGCTCATCGCAATCATCAACAAACACCATGCACGTTGGTTTTTCTTTCCATTTATTCATTGGTATGAAATTTTAGCAATTATTCCTTATTTACGTTTTTTACGTTTAATTCGGGTCGGTATTATTGCTTATCATTTTCATGAGTTAGGTTATAAGGTTATTCCCGATAACATTCTAAAACGTGTGCTGTTTTATTATCGAGTGCTGATGGAAGAATTATCTGATCGTGTTGTGATTACAGTCATTGATGGAATTAAACAAGAATTAGATACAAGTTCCAGTCATAAGAAAATCATTCATGATTTGATTGACCATCATAGAGAGCGTTTTGCACAAACCTTAGCGGAAGTCTTACAAGAGTCTTTAGCCACTGAATTAAAAGCACAAAGTCATGTAATTAGCCATAATGTTGGACAGATTGTACGTCAAGCCATTGAAGACACTCCGCAATTGACTCAATTATTGCGCATGATCCCAATTGCCGGCAGTATGATTGAAAATCAGATTCAAAATATTGGGCAACAGTTAGGTGAGAATATTACTCAAGGATTGGTGGAACCTTTCACTGAAGGCAATTTACACAATCCAAACGCGACCTATCAACTGATTTCAACCAAATTAAGCCAGTTAAATATTGAAAATCAGAAGCTTGAAGAACTAGTTGAATCTGTAGTCTATGAAAGTTTAGAATCGTTAAGGAAGCAAGTGAAAGTAAAACAATGGCAGCTTGAATTAGAAAAAAATGATCAAGTAAAAGATGAGTGATTCAAAGAATAAGCAATTCATTGAAAATATTTGTATCTTTGCTAGAGAAATCATTCAATATGTTCTAGCATTTGCCCTATTTCACAATTTTTGACGCTTAGATAGAAAATTTAGGTCACACGCCTTTTAAGGAATAATTATGGCTGATATACGGATTACAGGCAGAATGGTTAATTTTACCCGATTAACCTTCGATACTAATGATCATGATGCCATCCGCCAGCAATTAACTTCAATGATGAGTGAAACCTCTTATCAAGGGGCTTTGGTCATTATTGATACTACAGTTGAACAAGAGCTTATTGCCCTGATTCAACTTATTATCAGTCTAGATTTACAGCCTATGGCTGTGATTGATGGTTTATTGGGTGATCAAGCACGTGCAATTCAATTTCCAGTCTTGCCTGCCGATCGTCCATTGCAACGGATTAAACCGACGAAAGAGCAAGTGGTTGAAACACCAGTAAAAGCTCCAACTGTGGCGACCCCAAATGCAAGCGTTGATACACCTAAAACATTGAGTCATATAACCTCATACCATGATGAAATTTTAAGAACTGGTCAATGCCTAGTTCAAGATCATGGGGACATCATACTGAATGCTGGTATTAACAGTGGTTCGGAAGTGATTGCTTCAGGAAATATACATATCTATGGCAGTGTTCGTGGTAGAGTCATTGCAGGTGCAGGTGGTAACACCATTGCAAGAATTTTTTGTCATTCACTAGAAGCCGAATTGGTTTCTATTGCAGGAACATATTGTGTAGCAGATGACATTCCTCAAGATGTCATTAAAAAGGCTGTACATATTTACTTGAATGACCAGCAAGAGCTAGTGTTTGAAGCTTTGCAATTTTAAGGTATAAATTAACACCATATAAAACTCGTTTAATCGGGTAAAATGACCATAACAGGAGTGGATTCGGTGGCCAAAATTGTTGTCGTTACATCAGGCAAAGGTGGCGTAGGTAAAACTACGACGAGTGCATCTTTTGCAACAGGATTAGCCCTACGTGGTCATAAAACTGTTGTGATTGATTTCGATGTGGGTTTGCGTAATTTAGATTTGATCATGGGCTGTGAACGCCGCGTTGTGTATGATTTTGTTAATGTCATTAATAACGAAGCACGCTTACAACAAGCATTGATTCGTGATAAAGATATTGAAAATCTTTATATTTTACCTGCATCACAAACCCGTGATAAAGATGCGTTGAGCGATGATGGTGTTGCTCGTGTAATCGATGAGCTTTCGCAAGAGTTCGATTATATTATTTGTGACTCACCTGCGGGGATCGAGCGTGGCGCGATTTTAGCCATGTATCATGCAGATGAAGCAATTATTGTAACAAACCCAGAAATCTCTTCTGTTCGAGATTCAGACCGTATTATTGGTATGCTCGACAGCAAGACGAAAAAAGTAGAAAACAACGAAGGGCGTGTTCGTAAGCATTTATGTATTACGCGTTTTAACCCTGAACGTGCCGATAAACAAGAAATGTTGACCATTGATGATATCTCAAAAGATATCTTACGTGTACCAACTTTAGGCGTCATTCCAGAGTGCCCTAGCGTACTTCAGGCATCGAATGAAGGTAAACCCGTCATTCTTTACCAAGAAGCATCTGCTGGGCAAGCATATGATGATTTAGTTGCGCGTTTCTTGGGTGAGGAACGTCCTTATCGACATATTACAGTGAAACCTAAGGGTTGGTTAGCACGGTTATTTGGAGCGTAGAAATGGCAGGATTTTGGAGTAAACTTTTTAGCAATGATGACAAACCATCTAGCGCCCAAACTGCTAAAGATCGCTTAAAAGTTATTGTTGCTTCTGAAAACGGTTTGGGCAAACGTTTAAGCCAAGACAAGATTGACCAAATGAAGAAAGAAATCATGCAAGTGGTTAATCGTTATGTCCGTGGTGTGGATGAACAGCATATTCAAATGCAAGTTCGTTCTGAAGCCAACATTGAAATGTTGGAAATGAATATCAATTTACCTGAAGAACGATAATTTCATTATTGATTAGTCAAGTGAATTGATTCAGGGCAAAATATAGGGCAGAGTCAAAAAGCATTGCTTTTACTCATGCAATATATTTTGCCCTTTTTATTTTAGATTTTTTTCAGCTAAATATTGTATTTATCCTTATTAAACAAAAGATCAGTAAGGTTTATATAATGCTGCAAATCAATCATTTGATTTAGAATTATTTTATTTTGAGGAGATGCTGTTATGGCACTTTCACAGCCAGCAACGTTCAATGAAGAATGGTCAGACGAGCGTGTATTTGCCTATTTAGATCAACTTCCTCCTGAAGGTACCAATACAGATTTTCATGCACTTTATCATGCATTTAAACATATGCGCCCATTTGACTATGAGCGTTTGTTGACCAAGTTTGTTGCTGATGGTCGAGACATCAATGCAACCAATCCTGAAGGTCAACGTATTCATGATGTGATCGCAGAATATCCGCGTCAAAAAGAAGGTTTCTTAGACGTATTAGCAAAGTTTGCTTAACGACTAAAATACGCGAATAACACAATACAACTCAATATTGTTAATCAATAAATGCCTGATGAATTTCATTGGGCATTTTTATTTTATACAGCCCTCTTTTTCTCAATGTATATCACAAAGCGCTCTAACGTATCGTCATCACTATTGAATACAATAATTTAAATACTTATACACATCAACATGAATAAACTTTGCTAAAATCCGCTATTTGATTCAGTCTTTAACGATGTTTTAACATCATCGACCTCTATTTAATTCAAACAACAATATGCTGTGTAAACTAAATCCTACAGTTAACTTAATCAGCTGCCATAAAAAAACCCAGCTTACGCTGGGTTCTTCGAATCAAGTCAGTGCTTAGTGAGCAGCGAATTGGTTCATTGTGTTTTTAGCATCGTCATGCGCTTTAAGTGCATTGTCACCAGAGAAGATTTCTTTGTGATCATCACCGATGTCAGAACCCGCCATTGCTTGGTGTTTAACACAAGCGATACCACCACGGATTTCTTTACGTTGTACGCCAGCAACATAAGCCAACATACCTTCAGTACCGAAGTAACCTTGTGCAAGCTCATGAGTAGAAAGCGCAGCAGTATGGTAAGTCGGAAGTGTAATCAAGTGATGGAATACACCAGCTTCACGAGAAGCATCTGCTTGGAATGTACGGATTTTCGAGTCAGCATCAGCAGCCAATTCAGAAGCATCGTACTCAGCGCTCATTAATTTAGCACGGTCATAAGCAGAAACGTCTTTACCTTCAGCAACCCAACGATCGTAAGCTTGTTGACGGAAGTTTAAAGTCCAGTTAAATGATGGGCTGTTGTTATAAACAAGCTTCGCATTTGGAACTGTTTCACGTACACGGTTAACCATGTGTGCAATTTCTTCAACGTTTGGAGTCGCAGTTTCGATCCAAAGAAGATCTGCACCGTTTTGTAAGCTAGACACACAGTCAAGTACAACACGGTCAATTTGAGTACCTTCACGGAACTGATATAAGCCAGAAGCTAAACGCTTAGGACGGTGTAATTTACCATCACGTTTAATCAAGATTTCATCTTCTTGAGCATCAGCAATGTCAATTTCAGTTGTGTCTAAGTAGCTGATATATTGAGAAGCAATATCACCTGGCTCTTTAACCACTGGGATTTTTTGAGTCAAGTCAGCGCCTTCAGAGTCAGTACGCGCAACGATGATACCGTCATCAAGACCCATTTCTAAGAATGCATAACGTAATGCATGGATTTTAGAGATAAAGTCTTCATGTGGAACTGTTACTTTACCAGCTTGGTGACCACATTGTTTAGCATCAGATACTTGGTTTTCGATTTGTAGTGCACAAGCACCAGCTTCGATCATCTTACGTGCAAGTAAATAAGTCGCTTCTTCGTTACCGAAACCAGCATCGATGTCCGCAATAATTGGCACAACGTGAGTTTGGAAACCGTCGATTTGAGCAGTGATTTCAGCAGCTTTAGCAGTATCACCAGCTTCGTTTGCTTTTTTAAGTGCACGGAATAAATCGTTAAGTTCTTTCGCATCAGCTTGACGTAAGAATGTATAGATTTCAGCGATTAAAGCAGGTACAGAAGTTTTTTCGTGCATAGATTGGTCAGGAAGTGGACCGAATTCTGAACGAAGTGCAGCAACCATCCAACCAGAAAGGTAGATATAACGTTTGCTTGTAGTACCGAAATATTTTTTGTTCGCAATCATTTTTTGTTGTGCAATGAAACCATGCCAGCAACCTAAAGATTGAGTGTATTTGCTAGAGTCAGCATCATATTCAGCCATATCACGACGCATGATCGCAGCTGTATATTTAGCGATATCTAAACCAGTTTTGAATTGGTTTTGCATTTGCATACGCGCAGCATCTTCTGGGCTAATATCGCGCCATGTGCTTCCGAATTTTGCTTTTAATTCACGGATTGCATCAATCGCTGTTTGGTATGTAGTCATGATATGTTCCTGTAATAATATTAGGATTTCATCAATCGAAGAGCTAAATCCACTCGGTATTTGTTTGTACAGATTTAGAACACTTCGTTGTTATGGTCTTAGCTTAGATTGACTCCTCAAATTAATCCAATATTCTGAGTTAATTTTCAGTATTTATTTAAAAAATATGTAGATCAAAGTCGTATTATAATTATATAAAAAATCTATAACTCTTTAATTTATAAAACCTTATATAAAACCCAATCATCTATTTTTTGCTTAAATAGCAGACAATTTACTGATTTTATCGCTATTAGACTTAAGTCTGAGCTTGTAACAAAAAAACCAGAACTGGATTTTTTTGATATAAAAATACCCTGAATGATCAATAATCACACAAAGTATAATCGCCGAATTCATCCATTGAGAAACAATGCTGTTGCTCAAAAATCTGCTGGTCTTGAGGTATAATGAGGAGATTAGGATTTATTCAAGCATGCATCTCAATTTAAAACCAAGACAATAAATCTTGATCCTTCTATAACAATAAATCGCCTGCTGTTTTTTTATCTACTTTTTACACAAAAGCATTTCCTTATGGCATAATCCCCTGTGATTTCTAAATTTTATTTTCGGTATTTTTTTTATGAATCTGGAGCGGGTCGATCTCAACCTCTTAATTTACCTTGACGTTCTTTTACGTGAAAAAAATGTGACTCGTGCTGCTGAACAGCTTGGTGTTACCCAACCCGCAATGAGTAATATTTTACGTCGTCTTCGTAATTTATTTAATGACCCTCTTTTAATTCGTTCTTCTGAAGGTATGACACCAACAGAACGTGCTTTAGAATTACAACCCCGCATCCGTGACGCACTGTCTGATTTATCAATGATTTTGGAACCTCGTACTGAGTTCCGACCTTATACTTCAAACCGTGTATTCCGTATTATGACCTCTGATTATGCCGAAGCGACACTTGTTCCTCGTCTAGTCAAAGCATTGCGCTCAGAAGCACCGAATGTTGTACTCGACTTTTTAACACCAAGTGACGTGTCATATCGTGACATGGAACAAGGTAAAGTTGATTTAGCCATTAACCGTTTTAATGAAATCCCACAAAGCTTTCACCAAGTTTTAGTATGGCGTGACAGTTTCTCTTGCCTACTCAACAACAAACATCCTGCTTCGAGTAATTTAAATCTTAAAAGTTATTTAGATGCGCAACATATCTGGGTATCAAAAACAGGTATGGGGGTCGGTTTTGGTGTGAATCCTGAGAAACAAGCAGGATTGGGTTGGATTGATCAAGCTTTAGAGCGAATTGGTCAAAAGCGTAAAATTTCAGTCTTTACTCGTCATTATCAAATGCCAGCATTGTTGGCTTCAAATGTCGATTTGATTGCAACATTACCAACCCGTATCGCCCGTTTACAAGCCAAAAGCCAAAATTTACTCATTAAAGATCCGCCTTTTTATATTCCAGAATTTGAATTAAAAATGGCATGGTGCCCGTTACTTCATCATCATCCTGCACATCGTTGGTTACGCCAATTGATTCTTTATGTTGCACGTCAAATGATTGAAGAAGAAAATCGTGAATTTATGCAAAATAATTCGCATTTTTCTCAATATTAATAGGAATTTTCTTAAATTCTTATCATTTCAAGCTTATACTAATTCCAGATCGGTAGTGTGTTACTCACTACCACCCCCTTTTATGTGTTAAAAATATCTCATAATAATGATGATCCATAGGTGGATTCGTGAGCCTGTTCCAGAATATCCTAATCATCGCTGTCCTCATCGCAGGAGCTGGTTTTTTATCTTTAACTGAAATCGCCCTTGCAGGTGCGCGTAAAGTTAAACTCAAAATTCTTGCCGAATCTGGCGATGAGAGAGCACAAAAAGTCCTAGACTTACAGCAAAACTCTGCCGATTTCTTTGCCGCATCCCAAATCGGTTTAAATGCTGTTGCTATTCTTGGCGGTATTTTAGGTGAAGGTGCCTTTCGCCCTTATTTTCTTGAATTTGTCTCGCGTTTCTATGTTGGAAATTGGACAGAAACCATTAGCTTTGTCCTCTCATTTACTTTAGTCACTTCACTATTTATTCTTTTTGCCGATTTAATGCCAAAACGTATGGCAATGATTGCACCGGAAAAAATTGCGGTTTCAGTCATTAATCCCATCCAGATCTTCATCGTGGTCTGTAAACCCTTAGCGTGGTTTATCAATGCGGTGGCTAATTTGTTGTTCCGCTTGTTTAAAGTCAATACAACACGTGAAGACAACATTACCTTTGATGATATTTCAGCGGTGATGGATGCAGGTGCTCAGGCAGGTGTTTTACAAAAGCAAGAACATCATTTTATTGAAAATGTATTTGAACTTGAAGAACGTAATGTTCCATCTAGTATGACCCCACGTGAAAACGTGGTGTTTTTTACTTTAAAAGAACCAGAAGAAAGTATCCGCCAAAAGCTAGCTGAATACCCTTATTCAAAGTTCCTGGTTTGTAACGAAACCATTGACCAAGTGATTGGCTATGTAGATGCTAAAGATATTTTAGTACGTATTCTGAATAACCAGAAAATTAATCAATTACATGAATCAACCATTCGTACAGTATTAACCATTCCTGACTCATTGACCCTTTCTGAACTTCTTGACCGCTTCCGCTCAAGCAAAGAAAAATTTGCGGTAGTATTTAATGAATACGCGCTTGTGGTTGGTGTTATTACCCTGTCAGATATCATGATCACTGTGATGGGCGACTGGGTTACACCAATGGATGAAGAGCTACAAATCATTAAACGGGATAACAACTCATGGTTGATCGATGGGAGTACTCCAATTGAAGACATGAAGCATGCCTTAGCCATTGATGAAATGCCAGATGAAGAAAACTATGAAACACTGGCAGGTTTTATGATGTATCAGTTAAGAAAAATTCCTAAACCAGCTGACACGGTGATTTTTGGTGGTTATAAATTTGAAGTGGTCGATGTAGATCATTTTAAAATTGACCAGCTACTGGTCACTCGATTACTTGAAAAAGCAGAACCATCAAGCTCAGAAGATTCTTCACAGTAAGTTTCTTTAGCGTATTTAAAGCTTAGCAATCACCTTGCTAAGCTTTTTTTATGCAAAGTAGTGCTTCAATATTAAAACTTCCAGAGCATCTTTGATTAGCTTATGGGCTTTTGATTTATAAATTTTAAAAATATGAAAATTAACATGAACTCAATTATTAAAAAGAAAAAATATAATAAACATATAAATCAACAATATATAATTTATAACCATTTTGGTGCAAAAATAATATTCATTTTTAAATATCTGTTTTGAATACTCTATTTATTTAAAAAATAGTACTGAATTCAGTATTTCTACAAGGATATTTTAATTTAATCAAATAACTATTAGCATGCTTCTGCTTAAAAAACTAAAAGACTTCTGTTAAAAAAGTCTCATTCAAGGATCGAACTATGCTAACCGTACTAGGTTTGGGCATGATTTTGTGCTTTATGTACTTAATCATGTCTAGACGAATGACTGCGCTTGCAGCACTCACACTTATTCCAATTTTATTTGCATTAATCGCTTACGGTCTTAGCTTCTATTTCGACAGCCTTGGGCATTTAGAAATCAAACAGCTCGGTGAAATGATGCTTGATGGTGTGAAAAAACTTGCACCAACAGGCGTAATGCTACTTTTTGCAATTCTCTATTTTGCCATCATGATTGACACGGGATTGTTTGATCCTTCTGTAAAGTTCATCTTAAAGCTGGTCAAAGGTGATCCCCTTAAAGTCGTTATTGGTACTATTACCCTGACACTCATCGTCTCTCTTGATGGTGATGGTTCAACCACCTACATGATTTGTGTGGCAGCAATGCTTCCGCTCTATAAAAAATTAGGTATGAGCCCGCTGATTATGGCGTGTTTAATGATGCTGGCAAGCGGAATCATGAACCTTACCCCTTGGGGTGGACCAACGGCACGTGCTGCAAGTGCGCTGCATGTAGAGGCGAGTGAAATCTTTGTGCCTATGGTTTTACCAATGCTGGCTGCAATTCTTTGGCTCTATTTTGTCGGTTTTATGTATGGTCGCATGGAACGTAAACGCTTAGGTATTATTGAACTTGATGTTAGTCATGGTGATGACATTCAAATTTCAAGTAATCCAGAAGCGAATCGTGCACACTTAAGATGGTTCAATGGCTTATTAACCGTCGTACTGATGATCTGTTTGGTGAAAGGTGTGTTGCCTTTACCGATCTTATTTATGATCGCACTTTGTATTGCATTGGTAGTGAACTATAAAGACGTCGATATGCAAAAATCTTTGGTTGCTCATCATGCAGGTAGTGCCCTAAACGTTGTGGGTATTATTTTTGCTGCAGGGATTTTTACTGGGATTCTTTCAGGGACAGGCATGGTTGATGCGATGTCGAAAGAATTGGTGGCGATTATCCCACAAAGTATGGGGCCTTTCTTAGCACCAATTACTGCTGTGATTAGTATGCCTTTGACCTTCTTTATGTCGAATGATGCTTTCTATTATGGGGTGTTACCGATCCTTTCAGAAGCAGCAAGTCATTATGGTATTACACCTGTAGAAATGGCACGTGCTTCAATTGTCGGCCAACCTGTGCACTTACTGTCACCATTGGTTCCTTCTACCTATTTATTATGTGGATTGGCTGGTATCGAATTTGGACAGCATCAGAAGTTCACCATTAAATGGGCAATTCTGACCTGCTTGGTAATGCTGGTTGCAGCCATGCTGCTCGGTGTATTCCCACTCTATTCAACACTCCACTAATAGACAAAAGCCGATATTTATATCGGCTTTTTTTCATTTTAAATAGATTATTTTCATCATCATCTATTTAAAATAATGATTTATTTACAATCAAATCCAATTAAGGATGAATCAAGACATCGAGCAACGCTTGATAATGAATTGAAATGTCATCTTCTAAAATTTTATAGGCGCTATCGAACTGTACCATTGGCCAGCCTTCTTTCCAGAAAGGGAAAATATTATGTAGGTCACGCGTCACGGTGGCATCTTCACGAATAATCGCTTGAGCAACTTGCGATAGCACTTGAGCAGTTTCTGCACCATCAATGGCTAAATAATCGATACCTTTTGCTTTTAAAATACGAACACGATCTTTCTTATAACGAATTTTCTTGGCTTGTGCTTCATTTAAATTTAAAGCCAAAGTCACTGCTTCAACAAGTTTGTCTTCAAAGCTTTGATGTAAAGCAACCAATGCCTGTTTATGTGCTTCTTGACGCCCTGCTTTTCCACCATCACGAATGATTTTTTGTGCTTCAACATTCAGTTCATCCGATTTCATCGACTGAAGAATGTCTAAAATTTCAATATCACTTAATGAAGCAGAAGAATCTGTCATGGGAGTCCTAAAACAAAAATAAATAGAAACTCTATTTTCGCACAATTTTAAAATTAAGTCAGAGATAATGTTAATCTGCTGCGATGTATCTCAAACTGATCAAATAACAATAAAGGATGATAGTTTAATGTCTGTTTTAGCCTTACTGGCCTGTACCAGTTTTTATTCCGCCTTGTATCTTATCTATTTTTATTTTGCTCAACAACCACAACCTCTTTTCCTTATATTGGCAGTGATTTTACTCATATTTGCTTACCGAATTACTCCAGCGTCTTATCAAAAGGGACGACAACCATTTAACCGCACCTTGAATCATGAAAATTGGCTGACTTTGCCGCTTTACACATGCTGGCAATTGTTTATCTTACCTATACGCTTGTTGCTGTCCAAATTTCTTGATTAAGACCATTCGATAAAATCTTATCAATAAGCATAAACTGACAATTTTTTGCTTTCTTAATTGGGATTTTTTTGCTATTGATTTGATATGCCAATAAAAAGTGAAACCTTATGAAAGCTGTTGCTTATAAAAAACCATTCGCAATTTCAGAAGCCAATGTTTTTTCCGAAATCGAAATCGAACAGCCAGTTGCAACAGGTCATGACTTACTAATTGAGGTCAAAGCCATTTCAATCAATCCAGTCGATATCAAAATGCGACAGCGCACTTCGCCAGACAATGATACTTGGAAAATTTTGGGTCATGATGCGGTTGGGATCGTGAAAGCAATCGGAGAAAAAGTTCAAAATTTTAAAGTGGGTGATGAAGTTTTTTATGCGGGTTCAAACCAAAGACAAGGTTCTTATGCTGAATTCCAATTGGTCGATGAACGTATCGTTGGACTAAAACCTAAATCATTGAGTGATGCAGAAGCCGCAGCCTTACCTTTAACGTCACTCACCGCATATGAAATGTTATTTGACCGTTTAAAAATCCAAGACACAAAAGTTGAAAAACCTGTGATTTTAGTCATTGGTGCTGCAGGTGGTGTAGGGTCTATTACGGTTCAATTGTTAAAAGTACTAACTGAATTTACTGTTATTGCCACAGCTTCCCGCCCTGAATCTAAAGCATGGCTGACTGAAATTGGTGCAGATTATATTGTGGATCATAGCCAACCTTTAGAACAGCAAATCCTAGACTTGAATATTGGGCTACCTCATTATATTTTTTCAATTAATGGTACAGGGCGATATACACAAGCCATTGCCAACTTGATTGCACCCCAAGGTCATTTTGGTTTAATTGATGATCCTGAAAACTTTATCATTAACCCGTTTAAAGTTAAGTCTGTTTCTGTTCATTGGGAATCGATGTTTACCCGCTCTACATTCCAAACCAAAGATCTCAGCCGACAAGGTGATATTTTAAATAAAGTTTCAAAATTAGTAGATGATCAAAGAATCAAAACCACTTTGGGACAAAACCTAGGCCAAATCAACGTTGAGCATATAACCCAAGCCCATACGCTGATTGAGTCAGGTAAAAGCATCGGTAAGATCGTATTAGCAGGCTTTTAATCGCTGGTTTTTTAATGGCGATTTCAATCTGTATGAGTTAGATTGAAATCGCCTTACACATTTATAAACAAAGGCAAAAGATTAAAGTTTTGTATAACAATGTGAGCTTAAATCACTTCCACCACAACTTTACCAACATGCTCACCAGTATCCATACATGCATGCGCAGCTTGGATCTGATCAAACTTAAATGTTTTATAAATCATGGGTAAACATTCACCTTTTGCCCACAGTGGAACGACTTGTTCCATCAAACCTTTGGCAATTTCAGCTTTTTCAGCAGTTGTACGCGCACGCATGGTTGAACCAGTAATAGTAAGACGTTTCATCATAATCTGCCCTAATTTTACTTCTTTGGCCTTTGCGCCACCCAAAAATGCGATATAAACCAAACGCCCATCTCTACGGAGTAGGTTTAGATTTTGATCTAGATAAGGCGCCCCAACCATGTCAAGAATAATATCAACTCCCTCATTTTGAGTCTTTTCATGAATGACCTGTTCAAAGTCTTGAGTCTTATAATTAATCGCGTCGGTCAAATGGCGAATGGCTTGAATCTTCTCATCAGAACCTACAGTTGCAAAGCTTTTCAAACCTAATGATTGCGCTAACATTAACGCGGTTGTACCAATACCACTTGAGCCACCATGTACCAATAATGTTTCACCTGCTTTGGCATGCGCCATTTGAAAAACATTGGCCCATACGGTAAAGAAGGTTTCAGGTATTGCTGCAGCTTGGACAAAACTTACAGCTTCTGGAATATTAATGGTTTGAGATTCTGGCACGACACAATATTCTGCATAACCACCGCCGTTGGTCAGTCCACAAACCTTATCCCCCACTGTGAATAAAGTGACTTTTTCTCCTACTGCAATCACTTCTCCAGCAACTTCCAAACCGGGAACAGGTGTCACCCCTTTTGGCATAGGATATAAGCCTTGACGCTGTAAAATATCGGGCCGATTAATCCCAAATGCATGGACTTTAACCAAAACTTCATCTGCTTTGGGTTGAGGAATTTCTACCGTTTCATAAGCCAGTTTTTCTATACCACCGGGTTCTGTAATAATGACCTGTTGCATGTTATTTGTAGACATACTTTCTTTCCTATTCCATTCATTACTTTTCATGTTTTCTGTATTTGAACATAAACCAGTGCATGTGCAAATATTTCGCCACCAATGTCTACAAAATAGAGTGAGTATCCTTACAAAAATATAGTTTTCAATTGTTTATACAAATTGCACCAAACGGATAAAGACGTAAGAACAAATATCAAAAAACCAACTATTTGTTAATTACACATAACCATGCACTCGCTTATGGTTTAAAAATAGATTATCGCCTTTAACTCATTATATTTTTTGCAAGTAAGCATTTAATTTTTAAAGATTTACATGCTTTTTTATTGCTATTTTTAAGCATCAAAGACCCTTTTGATCATTTTTTGTTTGCTAATCTAATTTTACCCTGATAATATTCAAACACAAATTAGTTTTACCCAGATAAAAATATTCAAAGGTTTTAAAATGAATACTGAAAACACCTACACTGCCTTTGTTGGCAATGAGCGTTTAATCACTGATTCTTTGTTAAACGTGGCATTAACCATTAAGACTCAACAAAACACCTCCACACCTGTGTTGATTTTTAATGATCAAACGGGTCAAGCTATTGATGTTAATATCATAGGCTCTACAGCCGATATTCAACAACGTTATGCTGAACCTGAAGCGGTTAAAAAAGTTGGACGTCCTAAATTAGGGGTAATTTCTCGTGAAATCACTTTGCAGCAAAAGCATTGGGATTGGTTAGATCAACAAAGTTCTAGTGCATCTGCCGTGATTCGAAAATTGATTGACCAAGAGTTAAATAACCCCGATTCAGCAAGTAATAAAATGTTGGCAAAACAGGCAACTGATCGTTTTATGTCAGCAATGTCAGGCAATATGCCAAATTATGAGGAAGCCACTCGTGCTTTATATCAAGGTAATCAAGCGCTGTTTTTAGAATTGATTCATGGCTATCCAAACGATTTACGGGCGTATTTGACTTTAAAAACGCAACATGCTTTTTAACTATAATATTCGCAACTATATAAAAATTAAATGCGCTAAACCCTTGGGATTAGCGCATTTTTTATAATCATCGGCACACGATTGATCATTAAATTATTTTTGTTGCTCGGACTCATCACACGCTTGTTTTAAACGCTGCATTGCCATCGGATCCATAGGTGCCGTCATCATTGCATGATAGTTCCGGCATTCTTTGGTCGGCTCCTGTATTTTCGGTTGGTTTGAGGCACAGGCTGTCAATATGCTTGCAATACCAATCAGGAAAAATGTTTTCATTACATGACCTACTATTAAATCTTAACTTGAATTAAAACTAAATTTTATTGCTTGTACTGTTGCAAGTCTGTTTTGATCGCATTCCATCAATGTGAATTCTTATTTTTTTAAAGCTTGCACAGCCGTACCGTTCTTTGAAGTTCTAAATAGATTTAGCTGAGGAATGCAAAAAGTACTCATCTACTCTTGCTAAGGATAAAAATTTTAAAATTCCTTTATTTATAGCAAGATATATACTCTAAGTATTAAACAATGCAAAATTAAAAATGCTTTAACCTATATAATGTTGATTAGTATTATCTTGTATATATTAAATTTTTTGCATCAAAAAACCCACCTTATGGTGGGCTTCTCTCAACCAATCCAATCTGTTAAAGACGAACCAATTCCACAATTTTTTCAGCCAATTCTTCAACTGCTTCTTGAGCAAATGCTACATCAGCACCCTGTTCAACATCCGTCACCACCACAACACCAGTTTGACGAAGTAATGCAACTTGGTCGCTTGATAAACCTACTTTTGCAATCGCAACAACACCTTGTTGAATCAACAAGCTTTCAAGAGATTGTGCATGTTTAAGTGCTTGAGCAGAGACAGCAACCACAGCAGGTTTTTGACCTAAACGTGCAGCACGAGCTTCAGCAGTGACAGGTTCATTGTGTGCAGTCCATTCAACCGCAGCTTCAACCATACCCGCACCAACAGTCACATTACTTAAACGGTCAATAAAGATAAAAGAACCCGTATAACGACTATCATGATAACGGTCAAATACCACGGGTGCATCAAACTCAATCGTTACATCTGCAATCGCATTTAAATCAAGCTGTTCAACTTGCATTTTTTCCAATGTGTTGACATTGGTACGATAATTAATCTTCGCAACCTTAGCCGGAATGGTTTGTGTACCAAACTTCACATTATAAAGTTTGCCCAACACTAATGGCTGATCAGTCATCCATACGACTGTCGCACGAGCAGAACGTGAAATGAGCGGTTGCTCACCTGCTTTGACCAAGACATTACCACGCGAAATATCAATTTCATCATTCAAGGTCAAAGTCACTGCTTGACCAGCAATTGCATGTGCTAAATTGCCATCAAAAGTGACTATTTCTTTCACTGTTGATTTCTTGCCCGAAGGTAAAGCCACAATTTCATCGCCAACTTTCACCTCACCTAAAGCAATCGTACCGCAGAAACCACGGAAATCGAGGTTAGGACGGTTTACATATTGCACAGGAAAACGGAATTCATGTTTGCTTACATCATGTGTAATTTCAACAGTTTCCAATGTTTCCATCAAGGTTTTACCCTGATACCACGGCGTATTTGCGGATTTATTTACAACGTTATCGCCATTCAATGCAGAAATTGGCGAGAAGATGATATTGGCAGGTTTACGCTCACCCAATTGATTGACAAAATTATTGTACTCAACTTGAATTTCATTGAAACGCGCTTCAGAGAATTCAACCAAGTCCATTTTGTTAATCGCAACTACGATATTCCGAATACCCAATAGACTCGCAATAAAGGTATGACGACGAGTTTGTGTTTGTACACCATAACGAGCATCAATCAAAATGATTGCAAGATCTGCGGTAGATGCACCTGTGGCCATGTTACGAGTATATTGCTCATGCCCTGGTGTATCAGCAATGATAAACTTACGCTTTTCAGTAGAAAAATAACGATAAGCTACATCAATGGTAATACCTTGCTCACGTTCAGCCTGTAAACCATCGACAAGCAAGGCCAAGTCAGGTGCATCACCTGTTGTACCCACTTTTTTAGAATCACGGGTTACTGCTTGTAATTGATCTTCATAAATCAATTTTGAATCATAAAGTAAACGACCAATTAACGTTGATTTACCATCATCCACATTACCGCAAGTCAAAAATCTTAACAGGTCTTTATTTTCGTGCTGTTTTAAATATGCCAAGATATCTTGGCTAATTAATTCTGATTGATGAGACATTGCTCAAAGCTCCACAATATTTTGAAATCGGTTGCTATATCTTTAAATCCTCCTAAGTCCTCCGTTTTCTTGCTGGAGTTCCCCCCTCTTTTATAAAGAGGGGTTAGGGGGAGATTCATATAAAAAATACTTAGAAATAGCCTTCTTGCTTTTTCTTTTCCATCGAACCTGCTTCATCATGGTCAATCATACGACCTTGACGTTCAGAGCTGGTGGCTAAAAGCATTTCTTGGATAATTTCAGGTAATGTTGTTGCCGTTGATTCAACTGCACCTGTCAACGGGTAACAGCCCAAAGTACGGAAACGTACCGATTTCATTTGTGGAACTTCACCTTCTTTTAAACGCATACGTTCATCATCCACCATGATCAACGTACCACTACGTTCAACAACTGGACGTTCAGCTGCTAAATACAAAGGTACCAAAGGAATACTTTCTTGGTAGATATATTGCCAAATGTCTAACTCAGTCCAGTTTGACAATGGGAATACACGGATACTCTCGCCTTTATTGACTTTACCGTTATAAAGATTCCAAAGCTCTGGGCGTTGGTTTTTAGGATCCCAACGATGTTTAGCATCACGGAAAGAATAAACACGTTCTTTTGCACGTGACTTTTCTTCATCACGGCGTGCACCACCAAATGCAGCATCAAACTGATATTTATCCAATGCCTGTTTTAAGCCTTGGGTTTTCATAATATCAGTATATTTTGAGCTACCATAATCAAATGGGTTTACGCCTGCATCTTTACCTTCTTTGTTTTGATGCACAATCAGATCAAAACCGTGTTCTTTTGCCATGTTGTCACGGAATTTAATCATGTCCTTAAACTTCCAACCTGTGTCGACATGCAACAGTGGGAAAGGAAGTTTAGCAGGATAAAATGCTTTTAAAGCAAGATGCAGCATGACAGCTGAGTCTTTCCCGATTGAGTAAAGCATCACTGGATTTTCAAACTCAGCAGCAACTTCACGGATGATATGAATACTCTCAGCTTCAAGCTGTTTTAGATGAGTAAGTCTTTCCTCAGATATAGGCATTGACAGCACCAGCTCACAAAAACGTGTACTTATTACACATATTAAAATTTATATTCATTATAGTGATTTACACCTCAACCCTTTTGCTTGTTTTTTTATATTCATATATAAAAACATCATAAGCAACAACAAGAGATTGGCATGACCACACAAATTATTGCACTAGAACAGATTGATTTTGAGCAATGGCTTCCACTTTGGCGCGGCTATTTAACATTTTATAAATCACAACTCCGTGATGAACAAATAAGATTATCTTGGAAGCGAATCACAAATCCTGAACAAACTGATATGTTTGGTTTTGCCATCAAAGTAAATGGTCAGGTAGTTGGCTTTGTACATTTGATTGCACATATGAGCATGTGGACAGATTTACCCTACTGTTATCTACAAGATTTATTTGTGGATGAAGCTTTTAGGAATCGAGGTTTAGCTCGGCAATTAATTGAGCATTGTTATCAGGTCTGCGCAACAAAGTTTGACCGTGTTTATTGGCTCACTCAAGAATCCAATATTAGCGCCCAACACCTTTATGATCGTATTGCGAATAAAACAGGATTTATCCAATATAAAAAGGCATTAACATAACTTATTAGATGTAATTCATTTAAAAAATTGAAGATCTGCATATCAAATAATTCAACCAACAATCAAAAACTAAAAATCGCTTCTTTTGTAAAAATTTTAAAGAAGCGATTTTAGCTTAGTCCCAGCTCATCAAACTGTATATGCCTAAAATTAGATATGTACAGTCTGACAACTCAGGGCTTAATGGCCGAATAATGCTTTATCTAAAGGAATTTCGATTCCTACAGAAGCACCTGCATCATTGCCATGTACATCAGAATCACTGACCCAACCATTAATTTTTAATGGTATGGTCGGTTTAATATAATGTGTCCAAGTTAAATCTAATGCTTTAATTTTGTCTTTTTCTGGAAAAGCTAAGTTGATTTGCTTATCACCAAAGGAAGCAGCAGATTGGTTAACTTTGGCATAGATTGCACGACCAGATAAACGATTCATCACATCAAAACGAATATCACCACCGACAGAAATCATTTCACCATCACCACCCATTGCATGCCCCAATGGGAAACCTTGTTGGTAATAACCATCTTTATAAATATAATGATTATAAGAAATCGCCTGAACATCACCATTTGTTGTTGTATCTGCCCACTCAGCATAAAGCTGAACTGGCATGTTTTTAAAACGTGTCGAATAATCCATACCTGCCAAATACATTTTTTTCGAAGGTAATAGCCCTGCTTCATCTTCCCCAACATACTGGCCATATAAACTAACAGGTACATTCAATAACGTTTGTAAATTTAAACGAGCATCAAAACCTGCAACCTGATTAGATTTGTCATCATCACCATTTTCAAAGTTATCATTCCCTTTTATCGCATTCCATAGTGAATCCCAACTTTGTGAACGCCCTTCTCCGCCCCATTGTAAAGTACGTGAAGCACCCAGTTCTAAATATGGCAATGGTTGTGCTGTTAAACGAAATCCTAGCAGCTTAGCATCTGGAACAGCTTTATAATCATCTAGCTGTCCAGCAAATGCTTGATATTGCCAAGGACCAATCCAAGACAACCATTTAGATTCAAAAGCCTTTTGTTCAGCACGCTGTGCTGTAAAACCATAAACTGGACGGCTGGCATCACCACGAATCAAACTACCATCATGTCCTGGCCCCCAATATGTTGGGATTTGACCCGCAATAACCCATTGATTCCACAACTTCCCTGCAATATATGAACCTTCCACATTGACATCTTGACCATTGTCAATGTGCGGATCTTTTTCACCATTCACACGAAGCTTTGCATCCCAGTTTTCACCGCCTGCATTAAATTCTAATGAACCCACATACTGTGCTTTAGCACTGTCCCCAAAAGCTTGAGGAATATTTTTTTGATCAGTTTCGGCAAACAAACCTAATTTTGCGGTTTGATTATCTGCTTTTAGTGCATTTTGAATTGAATCAATAACTTTTTGTTGAGTATTGTTTAAAACTTTTGCTTGAGATAAGGCACGTTGAATTTCATCCCCACTCATTGGCCAAGTCGATGTACTGATTTGAATCACACCTTGTTGATTTAACCAGTTCAAATCTGTGCGAAGATCTTCATTATTTAATACAATTCCCTGTGCAAATACAGGTAAGGACATTCCAAGTAATACAGCAGCACAAAGTGATTTTCTTAAATACATGCTCATTTTTCTCAAGTTTGATTTACAACCACACCTTAATTTTTTTATAAGTTTTTTTCAATGGTGAAATTGTGTTATTCATAATTTAAAATTTCATTATCCAAATAAAAAAAGTGCACCAGAGTGCACTCATTTTCTTTTTAATTCAAGCAACAACGATCATTCAAATTTTAAAACAATCGCCAACTCTAGCTTTTAAATTAAAATACTTTTAAAAATAACCAGAATAAACCGCCTGATAAACAAATCGTTGCAGGTAAGGTAAAAATCCATGCAGAAAGAATCGTTTTGACTGTTGCAAAATTCAATCCAGTTTTGTTGGCAACCATGGTTCCCGCAACCGCACTGTTCAGTACATGTGTGGTTGAAACAGGTAAACCAAAACCATCTGCAGCAGCAATTGTAGACATTGCTACAAGTTCAGCAGACATCCCTTGACCATAGGTCATATGATGTTTACCAATACGCTCACCCACAGTAACCACAATACGTTTCCATCCCACCATTGTTCCTAAACCTAGTGCCAATGCCACAGCAACTTTTACCCAGTTTGGAATATATTGAAGGAAAGAATCTAAGTTTTTGCGATACTCTTTTACCACTTTGCCTTGAGCTTCATCCATTTTTGGAAGTTGATCCGCTTTATCCAAGCGTTTAAAAGCTGTGGTGCTTAAGTACATATCATTACGTAATGAAGATACTTCAGCTTCGGGGATATCTTTGAGATCACCGAATTTACCAACACGCTCGCCCAAATGATCAGTCAAACTGGCCAATGCAGGAACAACTTCGGGATTCATTTCTTTGGTTTGGATAAATTTAGTAATGGTTACACGCGCTTGTTCATCTGGAATATCGGCATGCTGTGCATAAATTGCCGTCGCAGTTTGACCAGACAATTGTGAGAATGACTGTAAATGCTGTTGGTCTAATCCTCTATTCAACGAATAAGCCAAAGGCACAATACCAATCAAAATCAGCATGATTAAACCCATACCTTTTTGACCGTCATTTGAACCATGTGCAAAGCTTACACCGGTACAAGTGAAAATCAAAATCGCACGAATCAAAGGTGGTGGTGGCTTATTACCTTCAGGGGGTTGGAACAACTCAAGTTGTTTTTTAAATATTTTTTTAACAATCAAAAATACAATTGCTGCAAATGCAAAACCAATCAAAGGAGAAAACAGTAATGCTTTACCCACTTTAAGCACTTGATCCATGTCTACTCCACTTGCACCCGTTGAAGCGTGCAAAATGTAGTTCATGATGCCTACACCCAAAATGGAGCCAATCAAGGTATGAGAGCTCGATGCCGGAATACCTAAGAACCAAGTCCCTAAATTCCACAAAATCGCCGCAATCAGCATGGCAAAAACCATAGCAAAACCAGCGCCACTGCCTACATTCATGATCAATTCAACAGGAAGTAAGGCAATAATTCCATACGCAACTGCACCACTGGCAACCATTACCCCAAGGAAGTTACAAAAGCCTGCCCACATCACTGCTACAGGTGCAGGCAATGCATTGGTATAGATCACAGTTGCTACAGCATTGGCTGTATCATGAAAACCATTTACAAACTCAAAACCCAAAGCGATAAATAACGCTGTCGCTAAAAGAATCACTGAATAAAGGCTTAACGGTGGAACATGTGCTAAATCTGCACTAACTTGCACCCCAATATAAATCAAGGTAGCAATAATGATCGTCAGAAACACCGGCATAAAAAATTTCGGTGTAGGTACATGGACATTCGTCGATTTAGTAGCTTGAGACGATTGTGCAGAATCTGAGACGGGAGGTAAATTCGAATTCATGCAGAAAGTTAGCGAATATTAGAATGCGCTTATTGTTCAATTAAATTGTGACAATTATATGACAAATAGAGGTCATATGAAGTGAAATTTATAATTATTTCACTTCAGTATTTCGCTACATAAGCGACAAAATTAATATCTTTATTATTTATAATTAGTATCTTACACCAATAAAATCAATACATTTTTTACATAATATTATATTTCAGGCTGAAATAATATTTGTAATATTTCAGACCAATTTAAGCTATTCATCATTTGGCATTGCTATTTTTCATGAAATTTATGACAAATTGATGAAAAAACAAACATGCTTTTAAGTTTATTTTTAAATGTTTTCCCATAACCCCAATTTATCAAATCTATGCAAGTTTAGCGCCAACAATATGCCTTTCGCCAAAGTACCCAACATCAGTAATAAATCGCTGTGAATTGTATGTGTTAGACAAATAATGTGCAAAAAATAAAGAGATTATCCAAGCAATTTTTCATACATTTTTTTAAAGACTTGCTTTAAAAAGCCAATCCACCATTTAGTTTTCAATCAATACATAAAATGATTACAAAAAAACTCAGTGTTCTGTAAACACTGAGTTTTTGACTTAAGCTCATCTCGAAAGCTGATCCTGAATGTAAATTGAATACTTATGTTTAATTAAAATTATTTCCACTGATAGCCCATAGACACTGCACCACCAATATTGCTACGGCTGTCAGCAGAAGCACCCATTTTCCAGACGATCTTATTGCTGTCAGTAATGGCACTCACCCCGATTGCTACAGCAGTTTCACCTCGGTAACCCGAGACACCCGCACTAACCATACTCATACCCGCTTCAGTGGGTTGTGGTAAGTTACCTACCGCCATCGCACCTGCGATACCCGCATAAGTATCGTTACGCAAGTCATCCATATTTTTATTGGTGTCATAGAAAGCTTGTTCCAGATTACTTACCCGAGTATCTATAGCGCCCAAGGCATCCCCTACATTATGGAAGGTTCCCCCTGCAACGTTATAGGTAGGTGCACCAATCGAACCATCTTTGTTCAGTGTTGAGCCGCCACCTAAATGTTGCGCCACACTGCTATTGGTTTGGTGTAATTGTGAACCGTTAATGGCATCCGTAGAGGTTGAGGTAATTTCACCATTTGCTAAACCACTGACTTTATTGGTTGTCCCATCAATCGTGACTTTACCCACATTGACCTTATTCGCTGTAACTTGCTTTGCTGTGACTTGATTCGCAGTAACAGAATTTAACTGAATATCCTCTGCTAAAGCCACTTGATAGTTATTTGAACCATCTGCATTGGTACTACTGTTTACAACAGTGTTCTTACCTGCAGACACGCTGGTTTTAGCACCGGCAACCTGTCCATGTATTGAAGCAATTGCATCATGCACATTGTCTTTACCTGTATTTCCAATATTACTGGTTTTGATCGTTCCATCTGGATTAACTTTTGCATTTCCGCCCAATGCATTTGCAACGCTTTCAGCGGTATCATGTAATTGACTACCATTAATGGCTTGATCAGAATCAGCACTCACCTTACCGTCAGCCAAACCACTGATGGTATTGTTTTGTGAATCAGCTTTAATATTACCCACCGTGACCGAATCAAAACTGACATCATCTTTGGTTGCAACTTGATAATCGGTTGAGCCATCTGCCTTAGTGGTTTTCGTTACTTCAGTATTTTTACCTGCACTTACAGTTTCTGTAGAACCCTTAGCTTCATTGGCTTTAGATATTGCAGCCTTTAATTGTGCAACATTGACCGCGTCTGTATCTGCAGTACCCGCTGCTACCCCAGTAATTTGACGAGTGATTCCCCTTGAGACATCCCCCACGGAAAATGCTGCTGCACTACTTCGCCATGTACTCCCAGTATTGCTAGAACCAAAACCTGTCAATGGATCAAAGCCAGCGATACCCGCTGCAGTATTAGCAACTGAGCCTTTACCAAGTGCAACACTACCTTCCAACTCGGCATGCGTATCCGTTCCAAGCGCAACCGCATCTTTACTCTTGGCAGAGGAATTAAGGCCAAGCGCAGTAGCACCATCACCAGTTGCACTCGCACCCACACCTACTGCTACAGCATTTTTACCTATTGCCCCATCATTATTATAATTCCCGCCTTGGGTACCACCATCATTGATACTGACATAATGAGTCGTATCCCCTGCACCAGCATAAAGTTTTTCAATTGCTTGGTTTGTCGCATACAATTGTGAACCGTTAATGGCATCTGTACTACTTGCACTAATTTCACCTGCAGCTACATTGATGATTTGACGTTCACCACCGACTTTACCCACACTGACAACACCATTGGCTGTTGATCCTACACCTGCAAATGCATAATCATCGCCATTAATAGTGACTTTATCTACAACACTCGCTGCACGATCTGTGGATGCGTTACCTAAGACCACACTGTTGGCTTGAGTTGTTGTGACATTGTTACCTAGGACTTGAGTATTATCTTGAGCAACTGTATTTTTATTGCCTAATACAGTCGTATTCTTAGCATTATTCAGTGTATTTTCGTTCCCGAGAACACTATTTTTATCACCACCAGTCACCGTATTACGAAAACCCGCAGTCAAAGACTTCGTGCTATCAGTGATTTTATTAAATGCGCCAACAGCTGAACTATATTCACTTGCACTTGAAATCTCGTTGGCGACGCCCATACCTAGCGCACGAGTACCTTGGATTGTATTATTGGCACCTAAAACTGTAGCTCGCTCTCCCTCGGCTATATTCCAAACACCAAATGCAGAAGACCATTGACCTTTTGTTTTATTCTCCGCACCGACCGCAATAGAACGATACCCCTCTGCATTGTTATAACTGCCGACTGCAACACCGGAGAAATCTTTTACAGTATTGTTAGCACCTAAAGCTATAGCCTCATTACCTGTAACATTGTTATTGTGACCAATTGCCGTACTAGAACTTGCGCTATTACTTAGGGAATTATTATTCCCAATCGCAATACTATTTGCAGCATCACTAGTGACATTGCCAATGGCAATTGCGTTCTCACCAACCGCCTTAGCACCTACACCCACAGCTAAAGCATTTTTTCCAGTTGCACCATCATTATTGTAGTTATTACCTTGAGTACCGCCATCATTAACACTGAAATAATGAGTAGAAGCCGCAGCCTGAGCTGCTTTAAGTTGTGATAGGTTTACTGCATCAGTATCTTGGCTTGCCGCTGCAACATTGGTAATACGGCGTTCTTTTCCAACCGTCCCCACTGACACTTCACCACCCGCCGCATTGGCTGCAACAATCGTAGTACCTCGTGGTACATAAGCAACTTCACTGTTTACATCACGGATCGCCTCACTATTTGCACCCAAAGCAACACTGTTACTAACAGCAGCCTTAGCCCCACTGCCCAAACTAGTGGCATCATCTACATTGTTTAGACCTTGACCCGCTGCTCGCCCCAAAGCGACATTCCGACTACCCGTAACGTTATTACCCGCAGTATCACCAAGAGCAAGATTACTGTTACCTTGGACATTACGCCCCGCATTAATACCCAAAGCACTGTTATAATTACTATCGTTTGTCTTGGTACCCACACTAGAACCAGCTCCTGCACCTACTGCTGTATTTTGGTGACCAAATATATCTTGGCCTGCCACCCGACCTTGAGCAGTGTTTTGGTTACCTATAACTCTTTGTCCTGCTGAATCACCTACTGCACTATTGGAATCACCGTTGACTTCACTACCCGCTGTAAAGCCTAAAGCAGTGTTAAGATTTCCCACACCGTTGTTACCTGCTCCATAAGCTAATGCAGCATTGTAGTTGCCTGAAATATTGCTGCCTGAACTTACACCAATAGCCACATTTCTATCGCCAGTAACACTGCGCCCAGACATCTGACCATAAGCTGAGTTACTACTTCCCCTAACCATACTGCCAGAGTCCAGTCCAGTCGCAGTATTTGAGTTACCAATTACATCAACACCTGATGTTCTACCCAAAGCGGTATTATGGCTTCCCTCTACATTACCTCCAGCCGACGCACCCGCAGCAAGATTAGTTTCACCTGTAACTTTTACGCCCGCACTTGCGCCCAATCCGATGTTGCCATTCCCTGTGACATCACGACCAGCATAGTCACCTAAAGCTGTATTTCTTTGTCCTTTGGTGTTATCCCCACTATTCGAACCAACGCTCGTATTCCAACGACCATCATTGTTAGTGCCAGCATTCAGACCAATCAATACATTGGCATCTCCATCTGAAATATTTCCACTTCCCGCATTGAGGCCGATTACCACGGCACGACCACCCATTGCTTGCGCACCAGAACCGATAGCAATATCATTTTCACCAACCGCCTTAGCACCTACACCCACAGCTAAAGCATTTTTTCCAGTTGCACCATCATTATTGTAGTTATTACCTTGAGTACCGCCATCATTAACACTGAAATAATGGGTTTGACTATCAACAATGGCTTTGTGAGTTGCATATAACTGCGAACCGTTCACTGCATCTGTACTGCTGGCGCTAATTTCACCAGCAGCAACATTGATGATTTGACGCTCACCACCAACTTTACCCACACTCACTACACCATTTGCTGCAGAACCAGCACCTGCAACTGTGTAGTCTTCACCATTAATGGCGACTTGATTTACTGTCGTTGCTACACGATCTGTAGATTCATTTCCTAAAACCACACTGTTGGCTTGATTACTTGTGACATTGTTCCCCAAAACTAAAGTATTACTTTGTGTCGCTGTATTTTTATTCCCCAATACAGTCGTATTTTGGGTATTGGGGAGCGTATTATTATTTCCCAAAACATTGTTATTCTGTAGATCCGTCACATTATTACTGAACCCCACGACTATCGCCCCTGCCATACTCGACATAGTCAATGCTGAAACTGCCAATAACGCACCTGCAACAGTTGTTTTAACAGAAGATCGTTTACCCCGTGTCTTAGATACCTCAGAAATCGCACACCAAGTGCCTAAAGATTCATTCCAAACGATTTTATAGACCTTATTCATGTTCTTATCTCACATTTATAATAAATTATGTGATTAAATTAACACTTAAACTTAAGGTTTCAACATTTTTTTACGCTTGTGCAAAAAAATCATGTATGCCCCTAAATGCATGATTTTTTAGAATGAATTATTTGAATTTTTTTAAATTTTCTAAATCAAAAATCTGTCATCAGGAAGTGTGTCAAGATTGGTACCTTGAAAGTCTACATTCTGATAACATATCGGCTATTTTTAAAATCCGATTTTATTGAGAGTTTTAATGTCCACGCTTACCACGTTAAAAGAGCTTCTTGCCAAACGCATCCTAATTATTGATGGTGCAATGGGAACTATGATCCAACGCCATAAACTGGAAGAAGCTGATTACCGTGGTGAGCGTTTTGCTGACTGGGCATCTGATTTAAAAGGCAACAATGACCTTCTGGTGTTAACTCAGCCACAAATTATTCAAGGCATCCATGAAGCTTACCTAGATGCTGGTGCTGACATTATTGAAACCAATAGCTTTAACGGCACACGGGTTTCAATGTCTGACTATCACATGGAAGATTTAGTCCATGAGATTAACTTTGAAGCAGCCCGCCTTGCCAAAGCTGCTTGTGAAAAATACTCAACCCCTGACAAACCACGTTTTGTTGCTGGGGTATTGGGGCCAACATCACGTACCTGTTCTATCTCACCAAATGTGAATGATCCCGCGTTTCGTAACATTACCTTTGATGAACTCAAAGAAAATTATATTGAAGCCACGCATGCTTTAATTGAAGGTGGCGCAGACATCCTTCTCATTGAAACGGTGTTTGATACACTAAACTGTAAAGCAGCAATTTTTGCGGTAAAAGAAGTCTTTAAACAGCTTGGCCGTGAATTACCGCTGATGATTTCAGGCACAATTACTGATGCTTCTGGTCGTACCTTAACAGGACAAACTGCAGAAGCATTCTGGAACTCTGTTCGTCACGGCGATTTATTGTCGATTGGATTTAACTGCGCCTTGGGTGCAGATGCCATGCGTCCACATGTCAAAACTGTATCAGATGTTGCCGATGTTTTTGTTTCAGCGCATCCAAACGCTGGCTTACCGAACGCATTTGGTGGCTATGATGAAACACCAGAAGAAACAGCAGCCTTCTTAAAAGAATTTGCTGAAAGTGGTTTGATCAATATCACTGGTGGCTGTTGTGGTACAACACCTGACCATATTCGTGCCATTTATAATGCGGTCAAAGACATACCACCACGTAAAATTCCTGACATCAAGCCTGCATGTCGCCTCAGTGGTTTAGAGCCATTTAATATTTATGACGATTCATTGTTCGTCAATGTCGGTGAACGTACCAATGTCACGGGTTCTAAAAAATTTCTCCGTTTAATCCGTGAAGAAAACTTTGCTGAAGCACTTGATGTTGCATTACAACAAGTCGTTTCAGGCGCGCAAATCATTGACATCAATATGGATGAAGGAATGCTCGATTCGCAAAATGCGATGGTACATTTCTTAAATCTGGTTGCATCTGAGCCTGAAATTTCTAAAGTGCCAATCATGATTGACTCCTCTAAATGGGAAATCATTGAAGCAGGTTTAAAATGTGTACAAGGTAAACCTGTTGTTAACTCGATTTCCTTAAAAGAAGGTTATGACGAGTTTGTCCATAAAGCACGTTTATGCCGTCAATATGGTGCAGCAGTCATTGTGATGGCATTTGATGAAACCGGTCAGGCAGATACTGCCACACGTAAACGTGAAATCTGTAAGCGTTCTTATGATGTGCTCGTGAATGAAATCGGTTTTCCTGCGGAAGACATTATTTTTGACCCGAACGTTTTTGCTGTCGCAACAGGGATTGAAGAGCACAATAACTATGCGGTGGACTTTATTGAAGCAACAGGCTGGATTAAACAAAACTTACCACATGCCATGATTTCTGGTGGTGTGTCGAACGTATCATTCTCTTTCCGTGGCAATGAACCTGTGCGTGAAGCCATTCACTCTGTATTCCTTTACTATGCCATCAAACAAGGCATGACCATGGGGATTGTCAATGCGGGGCAGATGGCCATCTATGATGATATTCCGAAAGAGCTGAAAGCCGCTGTTGAAGATGTCATTCTCAATCAGAATCAAGGTGAAAGCGGTCAAGATGCAACTGAAAAATTGCTTGAAGTTGCTGAACAGTACCGTGGTCAAAGTGCTGCTCAAAAACAGGTTGAAAACCTTGAATGGCGTAATGAACCTGTTGAAAAGCGTCTTGAATATGCATTGGTCAAAGGGATTACTAGCTTTATCGATGAAGATACTGAAGAAGCCCGTTTAAAGTCCAAACGTCCACTTGATGTGATTGAAGGTCCATTGATGGATGGTATGAATGTGGTCGGTGACTTATTTGGTTCAGGTAAAATGTTCTTACCTCAAGTGGTCAAATCTGCACGCGTGATGAAACAAGCTGTAGCATGGTTAAACCCGTACATTGAAGCTGAAAAAACAGGCAGCCAATCCAAAGGTAAAGTGTTGATGGCGACTGTAAAAGGCGATGTACACGATATTGGTAAAAACATTGTCGGTGTTGTACTTGGGTGTAATGGTTATGACATTGTTGACCTTGGTGTCATGGTGTCTTGCGAGAAAATTTTACAAACTGCGATTGATGAAAAAGTCGATATTATCGGTTTATCAGGTTTGATTACCCCATCGCTTGATGAAATGGTGTTTGTCGCAAAAGAAATGCAACGCAAGGGCTTTAAAATCCCACTGTTGATTGGTGGTGCAACCACATCGAAAGCACATACTGCAGTAAAAATTGATCCGCAATACTCAAATGATGCAGTGATCTATGTTGCTGATGCTTCTCGTGCGGTGGGTGTTGCAACCACCCTGCTGTCTCCTGAAATGAAGCCTAAATTTGTCGATGAGCATCGTGCTGAATATGAAAAAGTACGTGAACGTATTGCCAATAAGCAACCAAAAGCAGCTAAATTGTCGTATACAGAATCCATTGAAAATGGTCTAAAAATTGACTTTGCCGCCAATCCACCAGTAAAACCTAACTTTATTGGTTTGCAAACCTTAACCGATTATCCACTTGATACATTAGTGGAATATTTTGACTGGACACCATTCTTTATTTCTTGGAGTCTGGCAGGTAAATTCCCGAAAATTTTACACGATGAGATTGTCGGTGAAGCTGCAACTGATTTATATAATCAGGCTCAGGCGATGCTAAAAGACATTATTGACAATAAACGTTTCGATGCGCGTGCCGTTTTTGGGATTTATCCTGCAAACCGTTCAGCCGCAGATTCTGTTGAGGTCTTTAGCGAAGATGGTCAATCTGTAACTCATACCTTCCATCATATTCGTCAGCAATCGGATAAAGTCACAGGTAAACCGAATTTGTCTTTGGCTGATTTTGTTGCAACCAAAGCACAAGCCGAAGACTACTTGGGTGGTTTTACCGTTTCAATTTTTGGTGCGGAAGAAATGGCGCATGAGTATAAAGCCAAAGGGGATGATTACTCCGCCATTCTTGCTCAGTCTTTGGGTGATCGTTTTGCTGAAGCGTTTGCAGAACACTTGCATGAACGTATTCGTAAAGAGTTCTGGGGATATCAAGCAGATGAACAACTCTCTAATGAAGAATTAATCAAAGAGAAGTATGTCGGTATTCGTCCTGCACCGGGCTACCCAGCTTGCCCTGAGCATTCTGAAAAGGCGTCTTTGTTTGATTGGTTAGGCACCACAGATAAGATTGGTACCCAATTAACCAGCAGTTTTGCAATGTGGCCACCATCAAGTGTCAGTGGTTTCTACTATGCCAACCCACAGTCTGAATATTTTAACGTGGGTAAAATTGCGTTGGATCAGCTAGAAGATTATGCAAAGCGGAAGAATTGGACTTTGGATGAAGCGAAGCGTTGGTTAGCACCAAATTTGGATGATTCGGTTTCTTAATCCGAAACCCTTTTATAAAATACGAGCCAGTCCCTTTTTATTAAAGAGGGACTTGTGCATAAATTGAGAGGCTTGATAGATGCCTCCGTTCAGGAAAAAGTTGATCTTAAATCCTTAGCACTTTATTAAAAATAAATATTAAACAATTGAATTTTATAATGATTAAATGACCCAAAGCATACTTTAATTAACGACTCTAATGCCTACAATAGCTCTCCTCGCCATACAGCGAATGATAGAGGTAGCGGTTAGATTTTATTGCAATCATTTTTTCATGTATGATCATTTTATTTCGTCTGTAGAGATAAAACATGTTTGAGATCATTGATGATTTAAAAGCTAAATTAGATCAGCATCGACCTCTTTCATCTACAATTGTCAAAAATCTACACGAAGACCTCATATTACGTTGGACTTATCACTCCAATGCCATTGAAGGCAATACTTTAACCTTGTTAGAAACCAAGGTTGTCCTTGAAGGAATTACGATAGGTGGTAAAGCATTAAGAGAGCATTTTGAAGCGATCAATCATCGTGATGCAATTTTGTATGTTGAAGATATTATCAAAAGGCAAGAACCCTTTTCAGAATGGCAAATTCGTAATATTCATCAATTCATCTTAAAAAATATTGATGATGAAAATGCTGGGCGATACCGTCAACAAAATGTCTTAATCTCAGGTGCTACGACTACCCCACCAGACCACACATTGCTCAATGACAAAATGGCTCAGTTTATTGATTGGTATAATCGTGATGCTCATAAATTACACCCAGTTGAACGAGCAGCCAAAGTTCATGCAGATTTCGTAGCGATCCATCCCTTTGTTGATGGAAATGGTCGCACATCTCGGTTATTGATGAACCTTGAATTGCTTAAAGCGGGTTATCCACCAAGTGTAATTACTGTAGAAAATCGATTAGCTTACTATGAAGCGTTAGATCAATGGATGGCGAATGATAATACTGGACCATTTATTGATTTGATTGCTAATGTCGTATTGGATGGGTTTAAACCCTATCAGATGATTTTAGGAATTTAAGGGGAAATCCCTATCCACAATAATCCCTAGGATCATTCAAAATGGGATGGCCCAATTATTTACTCTGATCCTGTTCATACACAAATGCCAATAGATAGCTGGCAAAACATTAAATTTAATTGGTCTTTTAGAGATACAAGGCATTTAAATCAAATGCCCTTGAAACCAAATATCTATTAACCTGAGTTCGATATAAAACTCTTGATGAAATATGATACTCGGAAACGTCATCCGCAACTGTCTGAGGCAGGACTTCATTGATAAAGTATTGTTTCTGCGATTCATTGAATGCGTTGCTGGTGGTCGACGAGTTTTGCGGTGAGCAGCGATGTAGCTGCGCAAGATGGTTACCCTTGAGGAGCTTAGCTCCTCATGTCGAAACAAAAGTAGGGCGAGCCGCAGGCTGATCCTGAAACTGAATGAGAATTCAATAAGACTCCGCCAAGATCATTTTTTTCAGCAAGTTAAAGGTGTAATAAGGTCGAGCCCACGTTATTACTTTCTAAAATTAGACAACAAATTATTGGTAATCGACTTATTGTTTTCAACAATTCTGGTCTTTTTGGCTTTTGCTGATTGATCTTCAACACGCTCAATTTTGGTTGCTTTTAACTTGCCGTTATTTTCAACAACGATAAATTTAACTCTTTCATTTCGCTTTGGCTCACCCTCTGCAAGCGGAAAATCTGAAATATGAAAGAAAATATCTTGTTCAAGTCCACCAATAAAGCCAAAGCCTCTATCGGCATCGTATTGTTTAATTTTTCCTTGCTGGAATTCAGGCTTCATACATATTACTCATCGCGGTACACAATCGCTGTATTATACCCTGATCTTGATCAATAGATAAAATAGCAAAAAATAGTCTTGATCTGTTGTCATTGTAGCGATAAAAAAGCCCACTTTTCAGTAGGCTTCTATACAACTTAAATTCTAATGTGCATGCCCTGCGCCGACATTCCCTTTCGGTTTTGGACATAACCAAATAATCAATCCTGCAAAAATAAAGATCATCGCAAAGATCAAAAACACATGATTAACCGAAAGCGTTAAAGCCTCTTTATCCACCAAGTTGGAAATGGTACCCAACGCCATTTCAGGACTAAAGCCACTATTGACCAAGTTACGCTGAGTTTCCTCAACATGCATAGTCGACACGATTTCACTACGTGCCAGCTTGGTATGATCATCCCAAATGGTCACAGCAATAGATGCACCAATTGCGCCTGCCATGGTTCGCATAAAGTTCATCAAACCCGCAGCAGAAGCCACTTCATCTGGACGTACCACACCTAAAGCAATATTAGACAGTGGGATAAAGAAGAACGGTACCGCAAAACCTTGAATAATCTGTGGTAACGCCAGCGCCATAAAGTCAGCATCACTGGTCCAAAATGAACGCATTAATGTGACACCACCCAAAATCATCAGCCCAAAACTCGACAAAGCTCTCGGGTCGTATTTAGTCGCAAGTTTGGCAACCACAGGTGACATCATCAAGCTACCAAAGCCCATTGTCGCAGTCAGATAACCTGCCCAAGATGCGGTATAGCCCAAGTTAATCTGTAACCATTGTGGAATGAGTACAATACTGCCAAAGAATGCGGCAAAGGCAAAGGCCAATGAGATTGTTGCTATAGTAAAACCACGGTATCGGAAAATTTGTATATTGACGATAGGATGTTTTTCATAATATTCCCAGATGAAAAAGGCAATAAATCCAACCACCAAAATCACAGCCAAAATACAAATAAAGCTGTTATTAAACCAATCCCGCTCATGCCCCAAATCGAGCATTAACTGTAATGCGCCAATCCAAACGATCAGCAGCGTTAGACCAATGGTATCAATCGGGAGTTTAGCAATCGGTGTTTCAGCAACTTTTAATAGGCGCATCACCCCAACAGCACAAATCACACCCACTGGAATATTGATAAAGAAAATCCAATGCCATGACCAATTATCACTGATCGTACCACCTAAAATAGGGCCCAGAATCGGCCCAACAACCGTCGTCATTGCCCACATCCCCATTGCTTGGGAATGCTTTTCAGGTGGGAAAATACGCATCAACAAAGTTTGACTGAGTGGCATGATTGGACCACCAAATAAACCCTGTCCGATACGGCAGATCACTAACATCGCCAAGCTATTGGATAAGCCACAAAGAATTGAAAATGTGGTAAAGCCAATCAGACTGATGGTAAATACCCGAACAGCACCAAAACGTCCTGCAAGCCAACCAGTTAAAGGTACACAGATGGCTTCAGCAACGGCATAGGAGGTAATCACCCAAGTCCCTTGAGAACTTGATACTGCTAAACTTCCGGTAATATGGGGCACAGAAACATTGGCAATGGTCATATCCAGTACGACCATAAAATTGGCAAGTGCTAAAAAGAAGGCGGCAAGAAGTAAACGCCCACCTTTAAGCTCACTTTGAAACGTTGCTGTATTCATAAGTGATTACTTCGCTGAAGAGGTATCAACCTCAGCATTCATGGATAAACCCACACGTAATGGATGCTCAGCCAACTCTTTAGGATCGAGTTTGATACGTACAGGTAGACGTTGAACCACTTTAATCCAGTTACCTGTCGCATTTTGTGCTGGAATCAACGCAAATGCTGAACCTGTACCACCAGAAAAGCCGATCACCGTACCGTGATACTCTACTTTCTTGCCATAGAGGTCTGAAGTGAGCGTTGCCTTCTGACCAACTTTCACGTTTTGCAACTGACTTTCTTTAAAGTTTGCATCCACATAAAGTTCAGCCAAAGGCACCACTTTCATCAAACTTGTCCCAGGTGCAATTCGCTGCCCAACTTGAATACTACGACGGGCAATCACACCATCTAACGGCGCTTTAATTTCTGTACGTTGTAAATCTAAAAGTGCTTGATCAAGTTTAGCTTGAGCCACCAATACATCAGGGGTTGAACTTTGTGAGGTCCCCCGAATTAAAGCTTCATTGGCATCTAAATTACTTTGTGCAGCTTTACGCTTAGATTCTGTTTGCGCCAATGCTGCTTTTGCCACATCGACATTTGCTTTGGCATTGTTTAAAGCACTTTGTGCTTTGCTAAATTCTTCTTTAGAGATTGCACCTGTCGCGCTTAACTGCTGACGGCGTGCAAATTCTTGCTGTGCTTGTTGATACGCCACATCGGCTTGCGCCACTTGTGCTTTGGCACTGTTAATATCATCTGCACTGACTAAAATCTGTGAGGACAATGAACTGCTATTTGCCGAGCTTTGTGTATATTGACGCTTGGCTTTGGTCAACGCCGCTTCAGCTTCTGCAACAGCGATTTTTGCATCACGATTATCAATAATCGCAAGTACATCGCCTTTTCTCACTTGTTGAGTATCACTGACCAAAACCTCAGCAACTTGTCCGCTGACCATTGAGGTGATTTCAGCAGTTTCAGCACCGACATAGGCGTTGTCCGTTTCAACAATATTGCCAAAAATAAAAGCCCAAATTGCATATAGAATTGCAGCTACAACAACAATAATGGCAAAAATCTTCAGCATTTTTTTACGTTTTTGTTTGGCTTCCAAATCTGCTTGCGCTTGATTTTCATCATTTGGAGAGGCATTCGTCGTTTGCGCGTCAGTCATCGCATGTTCCTAGCTTACTTGGACTTGTCAAAACATCTTTGCATTTTGGAGATATAAACTGAAAAACTGCTTAATCATATCTATATGACGTTGCTTGATGGTTGAATAAGTCAACTTCTTAAAATTGTGGTGCCCAATTTTACAGGTAAAAATCATATTATGAGAATAAAAATATTACTCTATAGTTTATCTTTACAAAAGAGGTCAATCTTATTGATATTCATATTTTTTTAAGAAAAAATAAGCCAGCAAAATATGTATTTTACTGGCTTATATTGACACAATGAATACAAAAGTGTACTGATTAGTACACTTAGTCAGCTTGATCAATAGGCATAAGAAGCAGTGGCTGTTGCAATCGCCTTACCTTCATTGTTGAACATCGTCATACGCATGGTGCAACCTTTACGCCCCATTCTCAAGGTTTCAGCTTTGGCAATAAAGTATTCACCGCGCCCAGGTGCAAGATAATCCACACGCATATCAACTGTTGCTAAACGAGAAACTTTCTTTAACGTGTCTGGCAATTGGTCTGGTTCTGCACGTTTATACAGCTCCCCCATTGCCACAATTCCACCAATACTATCCAGCAATGTCGCGGCCACACCACCATGTAAAATTTGAAATGCGACATTGCCAATCAAATACGGTTTCATTTCGATATAGCCTTCAATCTCATCATTAACAACACGCATTTGCATATTGTTATGTGAAAAATAAGGCGAACCATTAAACGCTTTAGTGAGTTGGTTAAGCACCACATTTAGATCTGCTTTCGCGCCTAAATGTAAATTACCAGTCCACTTTTTTTGCGATTCGCTAGGCGCAGAATCAGTTTTAGAAGAATCACTCATCATCATTTCGAAACCAATATTGAGAAAAATTTTCAGCTTTTTCCCAAAAAATATATGAAAGGGCTACAATATATGCCTAGTTTAATACTGAACATCGAGATTGTTATGACTTATACGTTCAATCGTCCTGCTTTTCCAGCTACTCGTATGCGCCGTATCCGTAAAAACGATAAGCTTCGAGCAATGGTAAGAGAGACTCAACTCACAGCAGATCATCTCATTTATCCAGTATTTGTACTTCCGGGACAAAACCAAAGCCAAGATGTACCAAGTATGCCAAATGTTCAACGATTGTCAGCAGACTTATTGTTGAAGAAAGCAGAAACCCTATTAGAACTTGGTGTATCAAAACTTGCCTTATTTCCGGTTACACCACAACAAGACAAAAGTTTAACAGCTGAAGCTGCATGGCATGAAGACGGGTTAGTTCAAAATACTTTACGTTTGTTAAAAAAAGAACTGCCTGAGATGGTACTCATCACGGATGGTGCATTAGATCCTTATACCACACATGGTCAGGACGGCATTATTGACGATACAGGTTATGTATTAAATGATGAAACGGTTCAATGCCTGATCAAACAAGCCTTAAGCCATGCTGAAGCAGGTGCAGATGTGATCGCGCCAAGTGACATGATGGACGGCCGTATTGGTGCAATCCGCCAAGCTTTAGAAAGTAATGATTTTATTTATACCAGCATCATGGCGTACTCTGCAAAATACGCATCTAGTTTCTACGGCCCTTTCCGCGATGCAGTTGGCTCATCATCCAACCTAAAAGGTGGTAATAAGTATAACTACCAAATGGATGTCGGTAATCGTGCTGAAGCACTGCATGAAATCGCCCTTGATATTCAAGAAGGTGCGGACATGGTGATTGTCAAACCCGGTATGCCGTATCTGGATGTGGTACGTGAAGTTAAAGATACCTTTGGTGTCCCGACCTTTGTTTATCAAGTCAGTGGTGAATATGCCATGCTTGCAGCAGCCATCCAAAATGGCTGGTTATCTGAAAGCGTGATTATGGAATCCTTAATGTGCTTCCGTCGTGCAGGTGCAGATGGTATTTGGACCTATTATGCAGAAGATGCAGCACGTCAATTAAAAGAGATGAAGTAAATCATCCCTCCCTTACTGAACTCATGGTTCCTCACCTTTTAAAAAGGGAGGAGCCCATTACTGATTCAGTCGTGAATGGAAAGTCTCCTCTTTCAAAAGATAAGCAGTATTGCTTTTGCAGGTGGGGATTAAAAATCTAAATTGGTACAGAATACACAATGCATATCGCCATTATTGGTGCTGGAGTAAGTGGCTTACTCAGCGCGCTTGAGCTTGTTGAACAAGGCTGCACCATCACCCTGTTCGATCAACAACATGCTGGACATGCTGCTTCATGGGCGGGTGGCGGTATTCTGTCACCCATGTATCCGTGGAGATATCCCAATGAAGTCAATCATCTGGCACAACACGGCAAACAACTTTACCAACAATGGAATGAGAAACTACAACCTAAAACAGGGATAGACTTTCAAATCCATGACACGGGAATGTTAATTTTTGACGAAGCAGATTTTGAGCTTGGATTGAATTATAAAGACCAACATCAAGAACCGATGCAGCATTGTGAATACCTGCAAAGAGAGCAGCTTGAAAGCGTCAACTCCCATATTTCAGCACAGTTTCAACATGCAATTTATTTTCCACATTTAGCCAATGTTAGAAATCCGCGACTTCTTAAATCACTGATCAGCTATCTCAAACAACACCCTCAAGTTGAAGTGTATGAAAATACATGGATCGAAAAATTTAATATTCAAAATCAAAAAATTCAGTCTGTTGAAAGTGCCAATGGACAACGTTTTGTCGCAGACCAATTTGTGATTGCAACGGGTGCATGGTCACATTGCTGGGCAGAACAATTACAGCTTTCGATCCCAGTAGAACCCGTTCAGGGACAAATGATGTTATTTAAAACCCCTGAAAACTGGCTACCCACCATGTGTATGAACAATGTGATGTATTTGATCCCACGCCGAGATGGTCATATCGTATGCGGTTCAAGCATGGACCATATCGGATTTGATAAACGTCCAAATGTACAAACACAACAAAATATTTATAAAGCCTGTATCGAAATGGTGCCTGAATTGGCAAACTTCCCCATCGTTAAGCAATGGGCAGGATTACGTCCAAGTTCACCAACAGGCATTCCATATATTGGAAAAATGCCTGAACTGAATAATTTATGGGCAAATTTTGGACATTACCGTAATGGCTTATGTATGGGACCTGCTTCAGCACAGTTATTAAGACAATTGATGCTCAATCAAGATACACGTGTTGATGCAAAAGCTTATTCAACCGAGCGATTAACAGCATACGCACCACTCACTCAGCAATCATCTTTAAGCTAAAAAGTATTTGGTTCTGACATGAAAGAATTTAAGAGAAGACGCTTAGCCGCTTCTCTCATCTAAAATGATTGATAAAATTGCTGATGCCTATCCAGTGATTTACCAATAATTCTCTACAGCAATATTGCCTTCACCGCGACGATTCATCGTTAAACCACGGGCTTTTAATGCGGCTTTGGTGTCATCTACCATTTGTGGATTCCCACATAGCATGACATGGGTGGTATCTGCATTGAATTTTAAATCAGCGGCTTTTTCCAATTCACCATTTTCAATCAAAATCGGTAAACGATCATGTAAAGCGGCATTGGGATCACGCGTAACAATCGGGATAAATTTAAAGTCTGTATGCCCCTCACCAAAAAGCTGGGCAATCTCTTGGATCCGATCAACATAAGCCAATTCAGATTCAGTTCTTACGCTATACACCAAATTAATTTTTTCGTACTTTGACCAAGTTTCAAAATCTTGTAGCATCGAAATAAAGGGTGCTAAACCTGTACCTGTTGCCAACAACCACAAATCTTTAGGCAATGGCAGTTGATAACGTGCTAAGGTTAAGAATCCATAGGGGATTTTTTCCAAATAAAGCGCATCACCAACTTGTAAATGCTGTAAATTGGAGGTAAATGCACCATCAGGAACAACGATTGAAAAAAATTCGAGTGTTTCATCAAATGGGGATGAAACCACGGAATATGCCCTTACCACCAAATCATCACCCACTTTTAAACCAATGCGAGCAAATTGCCCTGCGGTAAACTTAAAATGGGCAGGTCGAGTCATGGTGAAACTGAAAAGTGTATTGGTCCAACGCTGAACAGACAAAACCTTTTCTATGCTAAATTTTTCAATTGACATGATTTCTTCGTGGCATCAAACATAGTCCTCATGGTAGCATGACTATATAATCTATGAATATTAAAATGTTAAGGCTCTACTTATGCGAATGACTTTACGCCAGTTGGCGGTTTTTGTTGCTGTCGCTCAAGAAGGTACCGTGACCAAAGCAAGTGATGCGGTTCGGTTGACTCAAAGTGCGGCAAGTATGGCTTTGGCAGATTTAGAAGATGGACTGGGTGCTCCGCTTTTCGATCGTCTTGGTAAGCGCTTACAGCTTAATGATCTTGGTCGTTTCTTACTTCCTCAAGCTTTAGAAATCTTAGGTCGCTGTGAAGCCTTTGAACAAGCAGCCAAAGGTGAACTACAAAGTATTGATTTACGGATTGGTGCAACACTGACCATCAGTGATTATTTAATGCCCGACTTAATGGCAAACTTTTTACAAGTTCAACCTCAAGCGCATTTACAGCTCCAAGTTGGTAATACCCGCCAAATGATTGAAGCGGTCAACCAATTCCAACTCGATTTGGCATTGATTGAAGGTTCATGCTTCCTACCACAACTTCAATGTATTCACTGGCGCGATGACGAACTCGCAGTATGTTGTTCGCCTAATCATCCACTGGCAAATTTACATCGTGAATTAAAGCAGTCTGACTTCCAGCATGTTGAATGGATTTTACGTGAAGAAGGTTCTGGAACACGTGAAGTCTTTGACAATGCCATTCTAAAAGATCTTGAAGATGCCAATATCCGCTTAACCCTTGGTCATAATGAAGCGATTTTAAAAATCGTTGCTGGTGGTCTAGGAATGTCCTGTATTTCTAAATTGGCAATTCAGCCTTTGCTCGACAAAGGGCAATTGGTGATTTTAAATACCCCATTCTGGCAACTTGCTCGCCCACTATATATGCTGGTACATCGTCAAAAGTACCAAGGACCGGGCTTAAGAGCCTTTCTAAAATTTTGTGAAAATGGTTAAAATCAAAGCTCCTCTTGGAGCTTTTTTTATAATTATTCGATTCGCACAGCTACTTACCAAATTGCCGTTCACATGGTCGACCATCATGGTTACCATCCATTTGTGTATTGGGGCAATTTTTAATAAAAAATACCGCCTCATCATAAGATGTCATTTGGCTGCAATGGGTACGACCATCGCATTGATAAGGTGATTTTTCCGTTGATGCTGTTGTCAATACAGTGGTGTTGCTTTGTACCGATTCTGCTTCATTCTGTTTTTGCACTGAATGATGATGACTGTTTAAAGCATTTTGGGATTTTTCACTAAACTTTACCGGTTTGACATAACCAATCTCTTTGCGCTGTTGCTCAACGATTTGCTTCTGCTGTTGTTCTAACAGTGCAAATTTAGCATGTTGTTCTTCCTGATAGGTTTGGTATTGATTCCATGTCGCAAAACTAAAATAAACGAAGCCAAAAACAATCACCAAAATCACCACAGACATAAAACCGAATTTCTGCCCTTCATTTTTACTTCGTCTTAAAATATTTTTTTGCTTATCAATATTGATCTTTTTATTTTTTAAGTCATTACTCATCGCAACATCTAAACGAATCATTTGATGTGCTTTCAATGTTCCATGTGCATTGATGATTACATATTTTATGGTTTCCCCTTTTTTCGGTTGACCACCTTCTTTTGGAAAATCAGCGATGTAAAATATTACAGATTGCGCTGAATTATGATCCAATAAAAGTCCGTAACCTTTATCATGATGATATTCAATGATTTGCCCCAAATAAAACATATAACTTCTCTTTTAAAATAAGTATGAATCGTAAAATATATTCAACTCGTTTCAGATGTTTAGTGTGAATATGCCTTTCGTTTCTGCTGTTTAATCTTGTCCTTTTGTTCTTGTTGATATTGTTGAAGTCTCATTTCAGCCTCAACTTTGTACTGCTTATAACGATCCATTGCATACATCACAGAACTTACCGCAATGAATATCACCACCGCGACGATCACCACCCAAGGGTTCAACGTCTTGCGCTTTTCAGATCGAATTTTCTTGACAGCTTGTTTGCGTTTGGAATATAAAAATTTAACTTTCAACTTTTGAATTAAATGTTGAAATGCAGTTAAATCCATATGCTTTTCAAGCAACTGCCGATCAATTTGGCTGTTAAAATATAAATCATCCCCTTTAAAATTTTGACTATCTTCTATCACCCCTAAGGATCTAAGCAACACTGCGCTCTGATTGCCCTCAGCGATTTCAATATTTCGACCCACTCCCCCCACATCAACAACAGTATCAGCAACACTTTCTTCAATAGGTTTAATGTTAGCAACTGTATGAGTTTGGTCTTGCAATTCAGTATTCTGGATAACTTTAATGGAAAGGTCAACTTGTGTTTGCGCTACAGGTTCAATCTCTTTGGCTTGATTTAAATCTCCGTCCGATTCTTCAAGCACTGGGTCATTGATTGTTGTTTGAATGGGCTCCACAAAGATGTCTTGTTGTTGTGCAACCAAGTCAATATCTGAAATAGCGTCAGGTAAAATGCCTTGTTCGGTGTGAATTTTCGTTTGAGGGTTTTGTAAGCCATCAGCTAATCCCCTTCTCTTTTTCAGCGCTTTGCGAACATTTCTAATATGCTCATAGGTATTTTCTGAATAAAGATGTGGAACGGAGGGCTTGTTTTGATCATTCACATAATTTTTATGATCTAAACGTACGATAAACTTGGCGAATAAACCACCATCTTGCTCTAAAACGACACATTTAATCCGCTCACCAATTTGAGGAAGAAGCAACTGATTTGAAAAATCTTCTAATTTAAAAACAATTTGTTGATGATCATTTAATTCAATTAGACCTTGCCTTAAATCATTATCGAAAAAGGTAACAGTCCCTTTTCTAAACATTTTTTATTCTCTTATCATTAAAAAGGAGGCCCCTATAGCCTCCTTCGATGATACTAAATTTTAATCTTTTTGCACACTGCCAAAAATTTTATCTCCAGCATCACCCAAACCTGGCACGATATAACCTTGTTCATTTAAACCTTGATCAATTGAAGCAGTAAAAATCGTCACATCAGGGTGTGCGGCTTCAACACGTTTAATCCCTTCAGGCGCAGCAACCAAAACCATAACACGGATATCTTTACAGCCACTTGCTTTCAACACGTCAATCGCAGCAACCAAAGATGAACCTGTCGCCAACATTGGGTCAATAATCATGGCTAAACGATTTTGTACATCTGGAACCAATTTTTTATAATAAGTACGTGCTTCCAAAGTTTCTTCATCACGTTCTAAGCCGAGAACTGAAACTTTAGCACTTGGGATAAGATTTAAAAAACCTTCTAACATGCCAATACCAGCACGTAAAATTGGTACTACAGTGATTTTTTTACCCGCAATTCTGTCTACTGTGACTTTACCATTCCAGCCATCAATCTCATGATCACACACAGGTAAATCTTTGGTTGCTTCATAAGTTAAAAGCATGGTTACTTCTTGAGCGAGTTCACGGAAATTCTTAGTACTAATGTCAGCACGGCGTAATAAACCTAATTTATGACGAATAAGTGGATGACGAATTTCTTGAATAGACACGGGAGGACACCTAAAAGGATAAAAGTAAATTTCCATTATTATAAATGTTTTTTATATCAGAGATAAGAAAAGCCCTCAATGAATGAGGGCTTTTTTTGTTAATAGCAGGATTTTATTGCGATTAGTGTTGTTGGCTCATCAAGAAATGTAAAGGAGATAAAATTTCTGATTTTAACGCCAAGTTGATGATTGGATCTGGATAAACACCAATGATCAATACCAAAGCAGCAGCGCCGAGCACCATCAAACCACCCACTTTTTGTCCCCAATGATCAACCGCATCAATACGAGGATTATCTGGTGGAGTCATATACATCACGATCATCACACGTAAGTAGTAATACAAACCAATACCACTACCCACCACGACCATAGCAGCCAAGAACCAATGTTCTGTGGTTACAGCAGCAATCACCACCATAAACTTACCGATAAAACCAGCGGTTAATGGAATCCCTGCAAGAGAAAGCATCATCACTGTTAAGGTCGCAGTCAGTACTGGACGACGCCAGAATAAACCACGGTAATCTGCAAGCGACTCAGCTTCATCAACATTGTTATATGGGCTCGACATTAACGCGACAGCACCAAAAGCACCAATCGTAGTTAAGGTATAAGTCACCACATAGACACTTACACTGCCTAAACTTGCATAACCTAAACTAATCAAAGCAATCAATAAATAACCGAAATGGGCGATCGATGAATAACCCAAAATTCGTTTTAAGTTGACTTGACGTAATGCAAGGAAGTTACCGACTAAAATCGAAAGTACAGCGATCACAGTTAATACAGTCACGATAGACGGTACAAGAATGAAACCTGAACTTAAAATAAATCGTACTAATAAACCAATGGTTGCAACTTTAGCAACAGTTGCAAGATAGGTCGCGATTGGCGCAGGCGCACCTTGATAAACATCTGGTGTCCATTTATGAAATGGTGCCAACGATAATTTAAACGCAATCGCAATCACGATTAATCCTGAACCCAACAAAATCATTGGTTGAGCAAGGAAACCTTTTAACTGTTCAATAAAGTCAGCCAAAGACGCAATTTGTTGCACTTGTGCTAACTGATTTCCATACAAACCAGGGAAATCAGTAAATGACAATGTACCGGTATAAGCATAAACGTATGCCATACCCATCAACAAGATTGCTGAAGCGGTTGCAGAAAGTACCAAATACTTTACGCCTGCTTCTAGCGATTTTCCACGCTGATGCGTATATGCCAATAAGCCATACACAGGAATTGACAAAAGCTCTAAGCTAATAAAGAACGACGCATAGTGAGAACTTGCCACCATTAACATTGCCCCTGTTACAGAGATCAACATCAAGATATAAAGCTCTTCACGATTATCTTTATAGGTTTCAATATAAGCGTGAGATAACGTACAGCATGCGAGTGCAGCAACTACTGCAATAAATTGATAAAACAATGTAAATGGATCAACCACAAACATGTTCATCACATTTGATGGTGCAAATGAACCACCAAACATCATGAATAAAATATCAATTGCAGCAAGGTTTAAACCCACCACCGATGCAGTCGCAATCAAATTATGATTACGCTTGATCGAGGTTAGGATCATCACCACTACAGCGGTTAAAGCAACAATAAAAACTGGTGCTAAAGGCATGAGACCCGAAAATGACATAGTGAAGTTCATGACTATTGGATCTCCACATTTTGTTGAGATACGACTTGTTGTGCCGCATCAACAACTTCTTGAACTGGAATATAGCTATTTGATAACCACGCCATACTTGAGTGAGAAATATCAAGGAAGCTTTGTGGATACACACCTAACCATAATAAGCCAAATGCACAGATCAATAGAATTACTGTTTCACGTACATTCAAGTCTTTTAATGGACTTTCATAATGCTTTTTCTGTTCTTCATTTGGCGTACCAAATAAAGCTTTGTGGATCAGAATCAAACCATAAAGACCAGCAAAGACCAAGCTAATTGCCGCAATGATGGTAAATGTTGGGAACTTAGCAAATGAACCCATCAAGATCAGGAATTCACCAATAAAGTTACCTAGACCTGGAATACCCACAAGCGCAGAGACAAAGAACATCAAGAAGAATGGTAAATACTGGAATTGACCACGAATACCACCCATCAAACGTAAGTCACGGGTATGTAAGCGTTCATACACTTGACCACACATAATGAACAATGCAGCAGATGACAAGCCATGTGCCAACATCATGATCATTAAGCCTTGGAATGTCAGAATATTACCGGCATAAAGTGCAAGTAATACGAAACCCATATGCGAAATAGAAGTATAAGCAAGCAGGCGTTTCATATCTGTTTGCTGGAAAGCACACCAAGCGCCGTAGAAAATACCAATCAAACCTAAAATAATCGCAATATCGGCAAATTGTGCAGATGCTGCTGGGAAGAATGGCAATACAAAGCGCAGTAAACCGTACGCAGCAGTTTTAATCAAGATACCCGCTAAGTCTACAGAACCTGCTGTAGGTGCTTGTGCATGGGCATCTGGTAACCAACCGTGTAATGGAAATACTGGAAGCTTGACCGCAAAACCAATAAAGAAACAGATCATCAATGCATAGGCAATATGTGGTGCCTGAGCATCTAAAGTGTTTGCAACAGCAAGTAAGTAGTTATAGTCAAAGCTAATCGTACCTGACATCTGAGAACCGTAGACCACTAAGCCTAAGATCCCGATGAGCATGATCAAGCCTGCGACTTGGGTATAGATAAAGAACTTGGTTGCAGCATAAACACGTGATTTACCGTCTGCGCCTTTATGACCCCAAAGTGCGATCAAGAAGTAGATAGGTACCAGCATCATCTCCCAGAAGAAGAAGAACAAGAACATATCAATTGCAAGGAAAACCCCGATTACCCCACCCAAAGACCATAACAGGTTTAAGTGGAAGAAGCCGACATTCTTTTGAATTTCACCCCATGAACAACCAACTGCAAGTACACCCAGTAATGCAGTCAATCCCACCATCAGCAATGAAAGACCATCTACAGCCAAATGAATGTTAATACCAAGTGATTTAATCCAAGGTAAATAAAATTCTGCTGCCCAAGTTGGAGTCTTCGCCCCCAACTCATAGCTAAAGCCACCTTGTTTCCACAAAATCAGTGTTAAGCCCAATGTAACGAGCATACCGACTAATGCGATATAACGTGGCAAATGTTTATCAAGTTTATCGACCAACCAACACGCGAAACCTGCAATAAAAGGTACAAGAATCAGTGCGGGTAAAATCCAATTGTTTGTGATTTCCATCTTATTTCCCCACTACCTGAATCACGATCAAGATCATCAGCAATACCACTACACCGAGTGACATACTTGATGCATATTCACGTAATGAACCTGTTTGACGGGTACTTGTAAATTTATTCCCACTATTTACGATTGCAGGTAATACCAGCCATAAACCATCAATTGGGTCACGACCTAAAATTTTCGCAATGAGTAAATAAGGTTGAACAAACACAAGGTTATATAAAGAATCGAAACCAAATGCATTACGGCAGATATTTGCAAGTCCAGCACCAAATGAAGTGGCTGCAAAACCTTGCACCGCTTTATAAGCGAAAGCAAATAACACCACGCCTACAGCTAAACCGACCAATGCGATACCGACTGCAAGGTGTTCTGCACCATGCATCCCTTCTTCAATCGCTTGAGAAACTTCAAATGCAGGGATATGTGCTGCATTTAAAATGTTCATCACTGGCGCTTTTAAGAAGTAAGCCAAACCTGTTGAAAGAACAGCCAAGATACCTAAAGGCGCCCAATACGTTGCACCTTTGATTTCGTGATAATGTGTTTTTTCTTCACCGAAAAATACAACCCAAATTAAACGGAATGTATAAATCGAAGTTAAGAATGCACCCGCAACACCAACCCAATACAATGAGTTATACAATGCGACAGATTGACCTTGCGCCCAAACAGCACCCAAGATTGCATCTTTTGAGAAGAAGCCGATCGTGATAAATGGGATTGCAGCAAGTGCACCACCACCAATCGCGAAGCAAGCAAATAAGAATTTATTTTTGTAGAACAAGCCACCCATTTTAAAGATGTTTTGCTCATGATGGTAAGCCAAGATCACCGCACCAGAAGACAAGAACAATAATGCCTTAAAGAATGCATGTGCAAGCATATGGAACAGACCTGCTTGATACGCTTCTGCACCCACAGCCATAAACATATAACCGAGCTGACTCATGGTAGAGTAAGCCAGAATACGTTTGATATCTGTTTGAACCAAAGCCGCAAAGCCAGCAACCAACAATGTTACAGCACCCGTAATCGAAATGAACTGCATCACTTCTGGTGTCATTTCAAACACAGAGAACATACGGCAACATAAGTAGATACCCGCGGTAACCATTGTTGCAGCATGGATCAATGCAGATACTGGTGTCGGACCAGCCATTGCATCTGCCAACCATGTTTGTAATGGGATTTGCGCAGATTTACCTGCTGCACCCAAGAACAACATCAATGACGTGATCAATGCCAAGTTATGATCAAGTGCGAGAACTTGTGAAGCATTGGCAACAATCGTGCCGATGTGTAAAGTACCAAATTGTTGGTAAAGCAAGAACAATGCGATCAGTAAGAATACATCACCAACACGCGTTACTGTAAATGCTTTAATTGCCGCAAAACCATTTGCAGGGTTTTGGTAGTAATAACCAATCAACAGGTAAGAACACAGACCTACGCCTTCCCAACCTAAGAATAACAACGCTAAGTTGTCACCCAATACAAGCACCAACATGCTTGCAACGAATAAATTGAAGTATGAGAAGAAACGTGCGAAGTCTTCTTCACCACGCATGTACCAAGTTGCAAAGATGTGAATCAGGAAACCTACACCTGTCACCATGCCCATCATTAACAATGACAAGCCGTCAAGATGCAAACTTACACCCGGTGCAAAACCGCCTACATTGAACCAAGTCCATAAATGCTGTGCTTGCGCAACTGAACCCTGCTTAACAAAGTCCATGCCTGCAATCAATGCAAATAAGGCAGAAAGGCCAACAGAACCCGCACCAATAATTGCTGCTACATTTTCAGGAAGTTTATTACGTCCTGCCGCTAAAAGGACAAAGCCAATCAGCGGAAATAAAATCGTTAAATATAAATAACTCATCCGCGCATCTCACTAGCAGCATCTACATCCAGATGATGGAAGCGATGATAGAACTGGAGGACGATCGCTAGACCGATACAAGCCTCTGCCGCAGCAAGTGTGAGGATCAAAATAAACATAATTTGACCATCAGGTTGTGCCCATGCACTTCCTGCCACAACGAATGCCAATGCTGCTGCATTCATCATGATCTCAAGGCTCATTAACATAAATAATAGGTTGCGTCGCACCATTACACCGTAAAAACCCAGTGCAAAAAGGATAGTTGCGACGATCAAACCATGTTCTAAAGGAATGTTGCCCATTACTGTTTATCCTCTGCTGCACTCGGTTCACGTTTGCCTAAGTGGAATGCTGCAACCAATGCTGCAAGCAATAACATTGCGGCAACTTCAACCAATAATAAATAGTGGGTAAAGAGTGCTTGACCAATTGCTTTAGGTCCAATCACTTGAGTTCCAAGTACTGCACCATGTTGGGTATAGTCTGAACCTAATACCCAAACCAAACATAAGCCCACTAAGAAGCTCATGAGTGCTGGATAAGCCCAAGCATCTGAAGTCAACCATTTACGTTCTTGGTCAACTGTATGTTGACCAAGGTTGAGCATCATGACCACGAATACGAACAACACCATGATCGCACCCGCATAAACAATCACTTCAAGCGCAGCTGCAAATGGTGCACCAATGATCAAGAAGATCCCTGCAACAGCAAGTAGAGAAACGATCAAACTTAATAAAGCATGTACTGGATTGGTGTTGGTCACAACACGAATCGTCGAAACAATGGCCACGAGAGCCATTAAATAAAATGGCCACATCATGGTAATAAGCTCCGTACATCTACAGGCGCACTTTCACGTTGCGCTTGACCTTTTTCTTTACCATCAATTGCCATACCACTTACACGGTAGAAATTGTAGTCTGGGTATTTACCCGGTCCTGAAATGAGTAAGTTTTCTTTCTCATAAACAAGATCCTGACGGACATATTCGCCTAACTCAAAATCTGGTGTTAACTGAATGGCAGTTGTTGGACATGCTTCTTCACACATACCGCAGAAAATGCAGCGTGAGAAGTTAATGCGGAAAAATTCTGGATACCAACGTCCATCATCTTTTTCAGCTTTCTGCAATGAAATACAACCAACAGGACATGCAACCGCACATAAGTTACACGCAACGCAACGCTCTTCACCGTCTGGGTCACGTGTTAATACGATACGACCACGGTAGCGTGGAGGTACGATTTGTTCGGCTGGCACTTCTGGATATAAAATCGTATCGCGTTTGCGTGTGACATGGCTAAACACCATCCACAACGAACGAACAATTGATCCTACGCCAGCTAGAATTTTATACATTTTGTACTCCCTGCTGTCCTAGGCCTGATTCATCAGAATCACAGCACCAGTCACCAAAAGGTTGACCAATGCAAGTGGTAAACACACTTTCCAACCAAAATTCATCACTTGGTCATAACGTGGACGCATTAAAGAACCACGTGCCAAGACAAACATCATTACAAAGAATGCTGTTTTCGCAATGAACCAGAACGCATCTGGAATGAATGGAATATTTAAATTAAATGGTGCTAACCAACCGCCAAAGAATAAAGTCACGATCAGTGCAGAAATTAGAATGATGTTGACGTATTCAGCAACGAAGAACATCCCCCATTTCATACCACCATATTCGACATGGTAACCTTCTGCCAATTCTTGTTCAGCTTCTGGTTGGTCAAATGGATGACGATGCGTTACCGCAACACCCGCAACCACGAAGATCATGAAACCAATGAATTGCGGAATCACAAACCATACATCACGTTGTGCTTCTACGATGTCACGCAAGTTAAATGAACCTGCAATTGCCACCACACCCATCAATGAAATCCCTAAAAAGACTTCATAAGAAATGGTTTGTGCTGCTGAACGTAGACCACCCAATAACGCATATTTGTTGTTAGATGCCCAACCACCAAATAACACCGCATATACTGCAATACCTGCCATTGCCATAAAGAACAATAGACCGATACTCATGTCTGAAACACCTAAGTAAGGTGAAACAGGAATAACCATGAATGACAGTACTGCAGTCGCCATTGCCACTGCTGGTGCTAAACGGAAGGTTAACTTATCTACAAACTTTGGTGTCCAGTCTTCTTTGAACATGATTTTCAACATGTCGGCAACGATCTGGAACATTCCGCCAGGACCAACACGGTTTGGTCCATAACGGTCTTGCCATAAGCCCAGCAAACGACGTTCAATAAATGACATCAAAGCGGCCAGTAAAACCACAACCAACAAAATTACGATGGCTTGAATCACTGAATAAGCGATTGGCCAGTCTTGTGCCCATGTCGGTAGTGCGCGTAAAGATTCATTCATGATTACACTCCTACCGTTACAGATACAGGTTCAGCAAGTGAAACTGTTGGTGCTTGGCCGACTGGATAACCGATATAACCTGTTGGTAAATATTCAATCACATGCACAGGAAGACTAATCGTCGTTTCGCCTGCTTTCACTGTCAGTTGTTGACCATCTTGAACATTTAAACGTGCTGCATCTTGCTCGCCCACGGCAAAAGTCGCTTCTGGAATACGCGATTCCATCACCGGTGTTTTAATCGTAAATTCACCTGAAGCAAAAATATGATGCATTGGAACCAGACGGAAACTCTCTGGATTTGCCACAACCGCAGTTGGCGCCACATAGCTACGTGCAGGACGTTTTACTAAGCGATCAAACAAACGAACGCCTGAATCACCACCTTTAAGGTGACCACCCACTTCATCTTGGTATTTGTTCCAAGCTTGTGGTGAGTTCCAACCCGGTGCCCATGCAAATGGAACCAATGACGATGCACTTTGCGGTCCAACATAACCTTCCATAGAGAATGTTAATGCGGAATCGACATCGACAGGTTGTTTTGGCTCATGTACGTTTAATGGTGCACGCATTGCAGTACGACCTGAGTAACGACGCGGTTCACGGGCAATTTTCAAGCCATGAACACGGTAGCCCGCATCAGGTGCAACATCTTGAATCGCTTCAAGAACTGGAACATTTTTGACCACAGACTCAATTACGTCATCCAGCAATGTCCACGAGATCGCTTTACCTTTCACACCCGTTTCAATGGCATGTAACCAGCGCCAAGATTCTTTGATGGCATATTCTGGTTTGTAATAGCTTGGGTCATAAACTTGATAGAAGCGTTGCGCACGACCTTCTTGGCTGACCACTGTTCCATCGCCTTCTGCAAAGCTTGCAGCAGACAAGACAACATCCGCCGCTTTTACGGTTTCAGTTTCAGAATGATCAAGCACAATCACGCTTTGCGCTTTGTCTAGAGCAGCCTGAACTTGTACAGCAGGTAAACGGCGGAACAAATCATTTTCAACGATAATGATTGACTCATAATCTTGAGCAAATGCTTGTTCTAGGCTTAAACCACCAAACAAAGCCATACCCATTGAGTTCACTTCTGGAACTGTCAATGTTAAGCCTGCATTTCCACCTAGGTTTTGTGCAACTTGTGCAGCAGCTTCCATGATGGCAGCATCTTGTAAGCTAGTACCCGAGATGATTAATGGTTTTTTCGCAGCTTTTAACGTATCCGCAATGGTTTGTGCAAATGCTTTAGCATCATCATCTAAACCAAGAATCGCATCACCGTTTACACCCGCAGCAATCGCAAAACCTAAACGTGCAATATCGTTTGGAGAAGCAACAACTTCACCCTCAGCAATATCAGCTAAACGTGTTTGTGTTGCAGCCAAGATATAGATTGGAGAATTTGCATCCTGACCAATACGTTTTACAGGTTCAGCTAACCAATCTTGGGTACGGCGGTCTGCGGCCATTTGTTTGGCTTTGTTTTTCGCAGCTTGGCGAACAGACAAGGCCATACGTGGTGCAGTTTGTGTTAAATCTTCACCCAAGATCAAGACTGCATCATAGCTTTCGATTTCACGCATACTTGGGTTATAAACACCCTCAGCTTGCATAATCGATGCAGCAAGTTCAACCAAGTTCTGTTCTTTTTGAGAAAGACCTGTTGAATAATTTTCTTGGCCAACCAACTCACGCAACGCATAGTTTGATTCTAATGATGCACGTGGAGAACCAATACCCAAGACTTTTTTGCCTTGAACATTTTCAATCACTGAGTCCAGTGCCACATCAACAGAAACAGTTTTAACTTCTGTTGCAGCACGGAATTGTGGCTGACGTGGACGATCTTCACGGTTCACATAACCCGTACCAAAACGACCTTTATCGCAAAGGAAATATTGGTTAACGTCACCATTGAAACGGTTTTCTACACGACGTAATTCGCCATAACGCTCACCCGGAGAGATGTTACAACCTGAAGAACAGCCTTGGCATACGCTAGGCGCATACTGCATGTCCCACTTACGGTTATAACGTGCCGAATGGGTTTTATCGGTAAATACACCTGTTGGGCACACTTCAGTCAAGTTACCAGAGAACTCAGACTCTAAAGTGCCTGATTCTGGACGACCGAAGTAGACACGTGATGCATTGGCATAAACACCAAAGTCTGTACCACCGGCATAATCGTTGTAGTAACGAACACAACGGTAACATGCGATACAACGGTTCATCTCATGTGCAATGAAAGAACCCAACTCTTGGTTGTGATGCGTACGTTTGGTAAAACGATAACGACGACGATCATGTTGCGTCATTACTGTCATATCTTGTAAATGACAATGACCACCCTCTTCACAGACTGGACAGTCGTGTGGGTGGTTGGTCATTAAGAATTCCACAATCGATTCACGGAAATCTTTTGCTTCTTTGTCTTCAATCGAAATAAAGGTATTGTCAGATGCAGGAGTCATACATGACATTACTAAGCGACCACGAGTATCTTCTGGATTCGCATATTGAGTAACAGCACATTGACGGCAAGAACCGACAGAACCTAAAGCTGGATGCCAACAAAAATATGGGATGTCGATGCCAAGACTCAAACATGCTTGTAGCAAGTTTTCCGAGCCATTGACTTCATACGATTTTCCATCGACATGAATTGTAGCCATAGTCGAATTCCTTAAACTTGTTCTACGTGGCTGGTTTGGGCTACAGGACGATCTGTCACTTTAGCTTCAAACTCGCTACGGAAATATTTGAGTGCACCCATCAATGGTTCCATCGCACCTGGTGCGTGAGCACAGAATGTTTTACCAATCCACAATTTGCGAGTCAGTTCTTGAAGATGTTGAATGTCTTCCATCTTCCCTTCACCTTTCTCAATTGCGACAAGTGCTTTGACCGCCCAAGGTAAACCATCACGGCATGGCGTACAGAATCCACATGATTCACGTGCAAAGAATTCTTCTAAGTTACGCGTTGCAGAAACCATACACTGGGTTTCATCAACGACCATTAACAAACATGTACCTAGACGAGAACCTGCTTTCATAATGCTTTCTGAATCCATTGGAAGATCAATGTGTTCAGCAGCCAAGAAGTCAGTCGATGCCCCACCCGGTAACCATGCTTTCAGTTTAAGACCATCGCGCATACCGCCAGCATAGTCTTCAATCACTTCACGTGCAGTCGTACCAAAAGGCAATTCCCAAAGACCAGGGAAAGTCACTTTACCTGATGCACCATAAATTTTAGTGCCTGGATCTTTAGATTTACCCGCAGACAAACCGATATACCACTCAGGCCCACGCAACATAATTGCTGGCAAGTTGTTATAGGTTTCTACGTTGTTTACGATGGTCGGACGGCCCCATGCACCTGCAACTTGCGGGAATGGAGGCTTAGTACGTGGGTTTGCACGACGACCTTCGAGTGAGTTAATCAATGCAGTTTCTTCACCACAGATATAACGCCCCGCGCCGGTATGCACATGCAGGTCAAAATTCCAACCTGTATCTAAGATGTTGTCACCCAAATAACCTTTAGCACGCACTTGTTCTAAAGCTTCATTTAAGTATTGTGCAGCTTCAATGTATTCACCGCGAATGAAGATATAACCCTGAGTCGCTTCGAGGGTATAACCTGCAATCAACATCCCTTCGATCAATTGATGTGGAAGTTTTTCCATCAACAAACGGTCTTTGAATGTTCCCGGTTCCATTTCATCGGCATTACAGATTAGGTAACGAGGACCACCATCATTGGGTGCCATCAATGACCATTTAATCCCTGCTGGGAAACCTGCACCACCACGACCTTTTACAGTCGCTGCTTTGATGACTTCAAGAACATCTTTAGGTGGCATAGAAAGCGCTTTTTTAAAGCCTGCATAGCCTTCTAAAGCTTCATAGTCATCAGCACTACGAACAAATTCCTGCTTACTCAAACGCCATGTTAATGGGTGAGTTTCAGGGTTTCCTTCGCCATAAATTGGTCTTGGTTCGGTATTCATACATACTTCTCCAATAACTGTTTCACAGAAGTCACTTCAACCAAACCGTGTGTATCTTCATCAATCATTAGGGTTGGACCTTTGTCACAGTTCCCTAAACAGCAGATCGGCAATAAAGTAAAACGACCATCAGCTGTCGTTTGACCAAATTGGATACCCAGTTCACGTTGGAAAGCTTCTGCTAAAGTTTCCGCACCCATCAAGAAACATGCAATCGAATCACATAATAAAATTACGTGACGACCTACAGGCTGACGGTATATACGGTTATAGAATGTTGCAACACCTTCTAAATCCGCAGTTGTAATTGTCAATAATTGAGCAATTGCATGTAACTGCGCGTCATCCACCCAACCATTACGGCGTTGTACACACTTTAAAGCATCCAAAGACGCTGCGCGTGGGTATGGGTAGTGACCCATGTGATGTTCAATTTCATGGATTTCTTCGCTGGTCAGAATTCCTTCAACATTCACACGTGGCTTTTTATCAGTCAAAATCATCATAATGCGTTTACCCCTTAGCGATCCACGTCAGCCATAACGACGTCAATTGTCGCTAAATAAATGATCAAGTCAGATACAAGACTGCCGTTAATCACGGAAGGAATTTGCTGCAAGTGGGTGAAAGTAGGCGTACGAATACGGGTACGGTAACTCATGGTTGACTTATCTGAAGTCAAGTAATAGTTAGACGCACCTTTCACCACTTCTGCCATTACAGAGGCTTCACCAGCTGGCATTACAGGACCCCATGACACGCTCAAGAAGTGCGTAATCAAAGTTTCAATATCTTGTAAAGTCTTATCTTTTGGTGGTGGAACTGCCAATGGATGATCCGCTTTATAAGGACCAGAAGGCATATTATCCAAACACTGTTTGACGATTTTTAACGACTCTTCGATTTCGCGATAGTGAACCATCACACGCGCGTAAGCATCGCCTTCATACTCTAACGGCACTTCAAAATCGTAATTTTCATAACCACTGTATGGACGATATTTACGAACATCAAAATCAATACCTGTCGCGCGTAAACCTGTACCTGTTACACCCCAAGCCAATGCTGATTTAGCATCGTATTGCGCAACATTACGGGTACGGCCCACAAATACTGAGTTTTTCAATGCAGCAGTATGATATTCCTTCAAACGTTTTGGCATCCATTCGAGAATTTCACGAATCAGTTTTTGCCAGTTGTTTGGAAGGTCATGTGCTGTCCCGCCGATACGGAACCATGCTGGGTGCATACGGAAACCTGTGATCGCTTCAATTGCGTCATAGATTTTTTGACGATCCGCAAACATATAGAATACGGGTGTCATACCACCGGCATCCTGAATCGCAGTACCGATATACAACAAGTGGTTATTGATACGGAATAATTCAGACATCATGACACGGATACATTGCGCACGATCAGGAACGGTAATCCCTGCAAGTTGCTCCACACCCATGACATAAGGCATGTTTTGCGCACAACCACCTAAGTAGTCAACACGGTCTGTATATGGAATAAATGAATGCCAAGTTTGACGTTCAGCCATCTTTTCCACACCACGGTGGTGATAGCCAATATCAGGCACACAATCTTTCACTTCTTCGCCATCAAGCTGCAAAATTACACGGAATGCACCATGCGCAGATGGATGGTTAGGCCCTAAGTTCAAGAACATAAAGTCTTCATCGGCGTTACCGCGTGTTAGACCCCAATCTTCTGGAACGAAACGAAGATGTTCTTGTTCGAAATCTTGTTTAGCCTTGTCTTGCATGTACGGTGTATATTCAGTCGCACGTGCAGAATATTCTTTACGTAGTGGATGACCTTCCCAATAAGTTGGCAACAAAATACGACGAAGCATTGGATGCCCTTCGAAATTGATCCCAAACATATCGTAAGCTTCACGCTCGTACCAATTGGCATTTGGCCAAATATTGGTCGCTGTTGGAACGTTAATATCGTTCTCACTCAACGCCACTTTGATACGAATATCACTATTACGTTCTAATGAAAGTAAGTGATAGAACACTGTGAAATCAGATGCAGGTAAACCATCACGGTTGTTACGCAAACGTTCATCGACCGCAGATAAGTCAAACAGCATCACATAAGGACGTGGTACTGTACGCAAGTACATTAGAACTTCTTGTACACGTGCGCGCTCAACCCAGACCGTCGGAAAATCTTCAAACGTCGGTTGCACGTAAAAGTTCTCGCCAAATTTGGCTTTGAGATCTTCTACAATTGCAAATGCTGGGCGGGAATCAACTGGAGTCGATTCTGGCATAGCAATTTCAGTTTCAGCCATTGGCTTGGCTTCCTATTTAATACAAATTCTGTCAAATTCCCTGATGACCATATCCATCAGATATGTCAAATACTCATCAGAAAAAATTACTCAATTTCATCCATAGAGCGTAAGTTTTTCACTGCAATACGTTCAGCGTTCTTACGGTCGCGTTCTGGCATCATCTTTGGCTTATACACTGGCTGAAGATCATCACCGATTACCGCAGAGAGCGGACGACGTTCTAATTGAATTTGGTCTTGCAATAACATCAAGGCTTGAATCAATGCTTCTGGACGTGGTGGGCAACCTGGAACGTACACGTCAACAGGAATGATTTTATCCACACCTTGTACAACAGAATAGATGTCGTACATACCACCAGAGTTTGCACAAGCACCCATTGAAATCACCCATTTAGGCTCAAGCATTTGTTCATACAAACGTTGAATTACAGGTGCCATTTTAACAAAGCAAGTTCCTGCAACGATCATCAAATCTGCCTGACGTGGCGAAGCACGAATAACCTCGGCACCAAAGCGCGACAAGTCATGCACACCGGTTAACGTGGTTGCATATTCAACGTAGCAGCAAGATGTACCAAAGTTAAAAGGCCATATTGAGTTTTTACGGCCCCAGTTTACAGCTGTGTGTACCACATCCTCTAAGCGAGTCATGAACACATTTTTATTCACTTCTTCTTCAAGTGGATCTGTCACAATTTGACGATCTTGAAGCGGATATTGTTCAGCTTCTGGATTCGCACGGGTTAAAGTATATTTCATTCCCGAGTTACTCCTTGTTCAGAGACATGGTCGGTGTTTTATCTTTCACACGACCAGAAGATTGAGCTGGAATAGTTCCAGTAGGATCCATCACCAACTCTTCAATTGAATTGAAGCGAGTAATTTCTGCAAGGTCCATATTTGGTGAACCAATTTTAGGTTTAATCCCTGCGATTTTACGTTTATCTGAAGGTGACCAGTTCAATGCACCTGTGGATAATTCATAAATCAAACCAACGAGTAAAACTAAAATAAATACAGCTGCAGCTGAAAACCCAACCCAACCTACTTCACGTACAGATGTCGCCCATGCATATAAATAGAGGGCTTCCAAATCGAATACAACAAAGAAGATTGCAACAAGGTAGAACTTCGCAGACAAGCGGATACGTGCACCACCAGCACTAACCACACCTGATTCAAATTGCTCTTGCTTCGCACGTCCCCATGATTTACCCCCAAGGAGCAAAGGAACGGTGAGCATAAAGACACATAAAAATGTCACGCCGATCACGAAGGCAATGATTGCCCAATCGTATGGAGTAATGGCACTCATGCGGGGATAACTCCTGGCAGGCCTATTATTTAACAAAGAATGTATGTATTGGCCTTGCAAATACACCAAACACAAAATAAATCTGGTCAATTGTACCCGATTGATGTCATCTGTTGCTAGTTAATAGCTCTAAGTCTTTCGGATGATTTTTTAGACAAAAGCTATAATTTTTCCTGATTCACAGCGATACAGCGCTGACTTATCGTTTTATCAAATTTCTATTCCTATTCTTATTAGTTTTTCCGAAGTTTATTTTTTAATCATGAATTAAAAATGACAAATCAGTAGCTTAATCTGATTCAGTCCAAATAAAAGCTTCGATTTATCCATGCTTTTCTGCGATTTAATTGGCTAATTTCTACAAATATAAGGATTTACCATCTAAAATATTTTGTTACATTCTATGTGGTAAAATAGTCACATTAGATCAATCAAGTGATAAAAATTATCTTATTGTGATAATTTTTAAATATTACAAAGTTATTTATAATTTTTTATACTTTACTATTATCAAAACCAACTTGTTTCAGTGAAATAACCCGCTTTAAACCATCCAGCGCCAAATGTTCAATGCCTACTTTTGACCTACCTTGTGCCCTCTTATGATTTTCTGATTTAAATTTTCGAAATAGTCCGCACCGTCAATCATGTCATTTTTCGCACATACCTCACACTTAAGCTCACCCAAACTGGCCCAAACTAAAGCCGTTTGAAAGATGAGTAACTTATCGCCACTTAAATCAATAAATTGTATATTTAACACCCAATTGCAATAAAAGGTGTTCATTGTCGCAAACTTAGACGAATTGTCTACAGAGCCTATACACATTGAACTACTTTTATGTATATGCTATTCAATATGAACAACTTTAAATCAATAATTTAGGGGTAAAACAAGATGGAATTCAGCAGCAAGCCAAACTATTTTTTATTTGCACAATTACTGATTCGTCATATTGAAAATTACGTCAAAAAACACGCTGATGCACAAAATGCAATTTTTGATCTAAGAGATGTTTATGAGCTTTTCCGCCAAGATCTTGCCGCAACCACGACAAATCTAGAAGGGATTTTAAATATCGCGGATGAATATCGTATTGATACCATTCAAGGTGACCAAAAAATCATTAGCAGTTATAAAATTGACGCTGAACAAAATAGCTTATTGATTGACTTTAATCATGATGCATTACAAGCATTGCGAGACAGCAAGCCAATCATTGCGCCTGATGCAACGCTTCAACAATAAGATCTAGACTGGACAACATCCAGACATAAAAAAACCACCGAAATTTTTCGGTGGTTTTTTTATTTCAAACTAAGCCTTCAGTCCGCAATAGCATTCTTCTTATTCATCTAGTATTCCACACTGCACGAAGCCCAACAGGATCGCTGTCCTATGGCGTCGTGCTCGAAGCTGATGACTTTGTCGAACCCAGTATCGCATGCTAGGTTGATGGCATGGATCAGTTCACTGGCGGCAGTATAGACCAATACTACCAATGGCCTTTGAAACCGAAGATGCAAAAATAAACCTTGATCATTCGGAGTGACTTCAAAACCTTATAAAAAACTCAATTTTATATAAGATCATCAATACCTGTGATAATTTCTGCAATTAAATCAATGCTGATGGTGAATACGATATCCCAAGATTCACAATCCTCCCCGATCAAAATATAAATCTCGCCATCATCATCTTTTTTCCAATGAACTGGGCTGTTGGCAGATTCTCCTGCCTGTATATAAGTAACAGTATCTGTTGTTATTTTTTTCAATTCTTCCACTTGGTCAATTGAAATATAAATATTAATTTCAATAAATTGGTTGGCAATTTTTATTATAAATGCAGGATGCCCATTTCCATTAAATGCATGATCAATAGTAATATCAAAATTAGCGTTCACCATTCAAATTTCCTTAATGGATATGATTAACATCAATGCTCAAGCTATTCAGTTTGGTCTACCTAATTATGCTTAGAAAGGTCAACAATAGAGTACGTTTTGATGTTCCGATAGATATCGTTATTTTTACATAACGCGAATATCATACAAATGTAATAGTTTACTTGCATTTATTGGCGCACAAAAAACAGCATATAAATCTGATTTAGAATCATCAAACCATAATTGGACATCGATTATATGTTTATTAACACGATCTCCTTTGAGAGAGAAAACCTCTGTATCCTCCAGTACATCGTCAGGGATTTGTGTCATTTTCACAAATCCACTTAAATGCACAAATTCATTTACAGCAACTCTATATTCACTTGCCGTTGATGGATAGGCCAGTTTATTTTTCACCAATTCCTCATAGTCATCAGAAATCATAAGATTCAATATTTTTATCATTGATTCTTTATATATTGGAAATTCTCTTAGAAAAATATTTTCATTTGTCATTTTCTGACCCCAACTTCTCGCATTGCCGTGGATGTAGCAATTCCAATCTTCTAAAAATATAGATCAAAAGGCATCCAATATTTTTGAGTGAATTTTTGTATTGAACGTCCCTTCTCCCGTTGGGAGAAGGTTAGGATGAGGGTGGTTTTATCTTAAATAATGACTTTAAAAATGACTGATAAACCAAGTCAAATAGCGCTTAATTGATAATATTTAACAGCATGATTTAACAGTTAAGCTTTTTTCTTTTTAAAACGCTCTACAGGCCAAGACATGGTAAATCTTGCACCACCCAAATCTGAGCTTTGATCGACTTCAATCGTCCCACCAAACCAATACGCAATACGACTAACAATTGAAAGCCCTAAACCATAACCACCCGAAGCACGAGTACGGCTATCATCTAAACGTGCAAATGCTTCAAACACACGTTTACGGTCTTCCTCTGGAATCCCTGGGCCATCATCTTCCACACAGACATAGGCCATGTTGGTCTGGTGATTGACGCCACCACTAATATTGACCTGATGATCACAGTAACGTATCGCATTTCCCACCAAGTTTTGTACAACACGATGTAAATAACGACGTTCTGCATCCACAATCACATCAGATGAAAGTGGATTAAGATGGATAATCTTTTGCGTTTTTAATGCTTCAGTTTCTACCGCAACCTGTTTTAATACATCAATCAATACAATTTTTTCAAAATCTAATGATGGTGTACCTTGCTCTAATTTCGCATAGGTCATGATTTCATCAATCAGCGTATTTAACGCTTCGATGTCTTTATCAATCATCTCGACTTGTTGCAAACGATATTCATGGTCATCTTCATCTGCCAGCATTTCCATACCAAAACGGATTCGCGCCACAGGTGTACGTAACTCATGTGATACTGCACGCATTAACTCACGCTGTGCTTCAATCAAACGCTGTATATGGTCAGACATGCTGTTATAACTGGTGGCTAGACTGGCCATTTCATCATAACCTTCAACAGGTACACGTTGCGACATATCCCCTGTTCTCATCACATCCAAGGCTTCATTCACCTGTTTCAACTTGCGTTGCATCGGCACAATCAAGCCATACACCCCCAAACAGAGTAAGAACATACTCAGCAATGTAATTCCTGCTGCCAATTTGACGGGCATCCAGTTAAACATTGGAACGGGGCCAAGCACTAACACATCTGTAGGTGAGTTTGGTAAGGGTGAAACAATCGAAATGGTGGTACCACGTACAGTTGCACTGTCACGCCATAAAATCACACTTTGATCTGATCTTAAACGACCAATTTGCTCGGAATCGAGATTGAGCTGAGAAATCTTTTCCACACCAACATGATAAGAGAAATGTTGTTGAATTTTCTTAAGATATTCTTGTTCTTGACCGGGATAATAGACCAAATAATCCAGAATAAATACCGGAAGTGCCTTCATTTGGCGTTCGCCAATTTGATCGACTTTGATATATAAATAGTGCTTGGGGTCATTTCTGATCCCTATAACTAGATAGGCAATCCCTTGTTCCGCATCATAACGCACCACTGCTTTTTGACTTTCTATACGTTTTTCTTCAGTACGAGATAAGTCAACTTTGCGTGCTTCGAGATAATAAATGGGAAGTTCTAATAGATCAGACGCATCTGAAATCCAATCTAGGCGCTGCTGTTCAGTTTGCTGACGTGCCACACCTTCACTGATCACAAATGAAATTCCATCTGTGAGAGACTCACGATATTCCTGCGCACGTTGATAATTAATTATTTGGACAAGTAAATATCCAAACAAGGCAACCAACACAACAAGAATGACTAATCCTGCATAGATGCGCAAAAATATACTGTGTTTAGACACGCAAACTAACCTTCTTTATGCCTGTCCTGTGATGGACAAGCATCTTAGATGACTGACCCATCGTTTATAGACCAGTCTCTTTAACAAACAAATAACCTTTACTACGTACAGTTTTAATACGTTTCGGATTTTCAGGATCATCACCAATTTTTGGACGAATACGTGAAATACGTACGTCAATCGAACGGTCTTGACCATCATATTCAATACCACGGAGACGTTCAAAGATGTCTTCACGCGATAAGATACGGCCTGCATTCGATGCCAATAACCAGAGTAGATCATATTCAGCACTGGTGAAATCAACCAACTCACCATTAAGTGTCACTGAACGACCGCCATTGTCGATCACAAGATCGTCAAATTCAATACGTTGTGCAACTTCATCTTCAGGTGCTTTATCTGTACGACGTAATAATGCACGAATACGTGCAAGCAATACACGCGGTTGAACAGGCTTAGCAACATAGTCGTCTGCACCCATTTCTAAACCAAGAACTTGGTCCATATCTTCAGTACGTGCAGTCAACATCAAAATCGGTTGATGATAATGTGGACGAACTTCACGACAAACGGTTAAACCATCTGCACCCGGCAACATCACATCCAACACAACCAAGTCTGGTTGTTCAGCAATGATGCGGCGAATCGCACGGTTACCATCTGGCTCTACCCCAACTTCCAATCCATTGCGAATTAAGTATTCCTGAGTTAAGCGAGCTAGGCGCTCGTCATCTTCAACAATCAGAATCTTTGGTAACTTTTCTTCTTGGCTCATCTATTTGCCCCTATATTTGATTTTGGAGTCTGCTACAAATCTCGCAGATTCAACACACTATGTTTTGCAATATACACACGTTTACAATGTAAACAAGACCTCATTCACCAAACTGATACATGAGCGTATCAATTTGTTATATTTTTATTAACTATTGAATTGTAGGCAGTTTTATAAAATCAATACACATCATTTTTAAATTTCTTCAAGACAATCAATAGCTGGACTAATTTTTATACAAAATATTTCATTGTTCATATTCTGTCTCATCAGTTTATCGTTTTTTGAGTTATCCACACACTTATCTATAAGCACTCTGCGGAGTCTTTGCTATGCTATGTGCTTGTCTCATAAGGCATATAACAAAAATGACGCTTTGAGGTAAAAAGATGCAAATAAAAATTTACTTTTCAGGGATAAAATATTCTTGAAATGTCAATATTGATCTACCCTTAAAATTACCGTATCTTGTGTTCTAAATTAAATTAAACCACTAAGTATTGTGTTTAGTCCTCAAACATCGTGACAACAAATTTTGCAGTTTGTCCGATTCAAATGGTCCATAAACATAACAATGATGACAATGGAGCTACGCTGACAATGAACGCCATTACAACCCCTGGTCAACTACAAGTGATTAAACGCACTGGTGATGTTGCCGCTTTTGATGCAGATAAAATCTCTGTAGCAATTGGTAAAGCTTTTTTGGCTGTAGAAGGTCAACAAAGTGCAGATTCAAGCCGTATTCATGATCGCATCACTCAGCTCACAGAGATGGTGATGAATACTTTTAATCGTCGTTTACCTTCTGGCGGAACAATTCACATTGAAGAAATTCAAGACCAAGTTGAATTGGCGCTTATGCGTACAGGCGAACAAAAAGTTGCACGTGCATATGTGATCTATCGTGAACAACGTTCTGATGCACGTAAACAAACCGGTGCTCATCATCACCCAACCTTACAAATCACAGATGCGAACGGTCAGCTTCAGCCTCTAGATTTGGGCAAACTTCAAGCCACGATTGAAAAAGCAAGTGAAGGCTTAGAAGGCATCAATGTTCAAGCCATTGTCGATGAAACAGTTAAAAACTTATATAACGGTGTAAAACAGTCAGACATCTCAACCACAATGATGATGGCGACACGTACCCGTATCGAACAAGAACCAAACTATACTTATGTAACTGCACGTTTATTACGTGATGACTTGGTTGCGACAGGTTTAAAATTCTTAGGTTTAGCCACAGATACTATTGAAGGCGATGCGCTCGAAACTTATTTAAACAAAGGTATCGAGCTTGAGCTTCTCTCTCCTGAGCTTTTAAACTTTGACCTTGCGAAATTGGCAGCAGCGATCAAACCAGAACGTTCAAACCAATTTACCTATTTAGGTTTACAGACTTTATTTGACCGTTACTTCATTCATTCAAATGATGTACGTTTCGAACTTCCGCAATTGTTCTTTATGCGTGTTTCAATGGGACTTGCATTAAATGAAGAACAGCGTGAAGACCGTGCAATCGAATTCTATGACTTATTGTCTAGCTTCGATTATATGGCGTCTACACCGACACTGTTTAACTCAGGTACGTTACGCCCACAATTGTCGAGCTGTTACTTAACCACCATTCAAGATGATCTATACGACATCTATGGTGCGATGCGTGACAATGCCCTTCTTTCTAAATGGGCAGGTGGTTTAGGCAATGACTGGACACCAGTGCGTGCCTTGAACTCATATATCAAAGGTACCAATGGTAAGTCACAAGGTGTTGTACCTTTCCTTAAAGTTGCCAACGATACTGCTGTTGCAGTAAACCAAGGTGGTAAACGTAAAGGTGCAGTATGTGCATACCTTGAAACTTGGCACTTGGACATTGAAGAATTCCTAGAGCTTCGTAAAAACACTGGTGATGACCGTCGTCGTACCCATGACATGAACACGGCTAACTGGGTTCCAGATTTGTTTATGCAACGTGTGATTGAAGATGCTGAATGGACACTGTTCACGCCATCTGAAACGCCTGATTTGCATGATTTAACTGGCGGTGAATTTGCTGAACGCTATGCTTACTACGAAGGCATCGCAAAAGAAAACAACATGCTGCATAAGAAAATCCGTGCGAAAGACTTATGGCGCAAAATGTTATCGATGTTGTTTGAAACAGGTCATCCTTGGATCACATTCAAAGACGTATGTAACTTACGTTCACCACAACAACACGTAGGTGTAGTGCATTCATCTAACTTATGTACTGAAATCACTTTAAATACCAATAAAGATGAAATCGCAGTATGTAACTTAGGTTCAATCAACCTTGTACAACACGTTCAAGGTGGTGCTTTAGACCGTGAAAAATTAGCGCGCACAGTTAAAACTGCTGTTCGTATGCTCGACAACGTAATTGACATCAACTACTACGCAGTTGAACAAGCACGTAATTCAAATATGAAACACCGCCCTGTCGGTATGGGTATCATGGGCTTCCAAGATGCTTTATATGAATTGGGTATGGGTTATGGTTCTGATGCAGCGGTAGATTTTGCTGATGAATCGATGGAAGTAATCAGCTACTACGCGATTCAAACATCAAGCGACCTTGCTGTTGAACGTGGTGTGTATTCAACATTTAAAGGTTCATTGTGGGATCAAGGGATCCTGCCAATCGACTCTTTAGATATCGTTGCAAAATCACGTCCAGAGCGTATGTTTGAAGTTGACCGTACTCAACGTTTGGACTGGGATACATTACGTACTAAAGTTCAAAAAGACGGTATGCGTAACTCAAATGTGATGGCGATTGCACCTACAGCAACCATTTCAAACATTTGTGGCGTTTCACAGTCTATCGAACCGACGTTCCAAAACCTTTATGTAAAATCTAACCTTTCTGGTGAATTTACAGTGATCAACCCGTACTTGGTACGTGCGTTAAAAGATCGTGGTCTTTGGGACTCTGTGATGGTTAACGACTTGAAACACTTTGAGGGTTCAGTACAAAAAATTGCACGTATCCCTGAAGAGTTAAAAGCAATTTTTGCGACTGCATTTGAAGTCGATACACGTTGGATCGTAGATGCTGCATCACGTCGTCAAAAATGGATCGACCAAGCACAGTCATTGAACCTTTATATCGCTGGTGCAAATGGTAAGAAACTAGACATCACTTATAAGATGGCTTGGTTACGTGGTCTTAAAACCACTTATTACCTCCGTGCATTAGGTGCAACCTCTGCGGAAAAATCAACCATTAACACGGGTGCTTTAAACGCAGTAAAAGCAACAACTGTTGCTGCACCAGTGGCTGCGGTTGCTCAAGAAACCAAACCCGAAGCGCCTGCTGAAGAAGATGGTTTCGCTCAAGCAGCACCAGTACCACAAGCATGTTCAATCGACAATCCAGATTGTGAAGCTTGTCAGTAAGTAATCCTCCCCAATCCTCAAGGGGAATAAAGTCCCCCCTTTAAAAAAAGAGGGACTTAGGGGGATTCAAAAAATCTGAAATTATAAAAGGCGAAGAAATGTTCCATTTAAGTCATAACTATGAGTTAGGCGTAATCGTGCTGATCTTAGCCTTTTTAGTTTTTTACGTGCCTGCGGTCTATGCATTCTTTGCGATCCGTAAGCAGCAAAAGCGTAAGCAAAATAAGTAGTGTGGATATCTGTTCTTTCGAACAAGAACAAAACAACTATCGGCAAAACTTAATTTTGCTTGCACAGAATAAGCGTATAGTAGTGACATCTTCCATTGTGAGATGTCGAACATAGATATTAACAACGAAGAGAGAACAACGATGTCTATCCTAAGTTGGGACGATTTTGAAGATGATGAACAGAAACAAGCTGCACAAGCTCACCAGCCTGCGCCCGTCGAACAGAAAAAAACGACTGATTCGCAAGTGGTATCTGATACAAAGCAGTCATCGCAGAATGTGGCAACTACACAATCCACTGGAACCTATACAGCAAGATCAACAAATCCAACCGATTCGTTGGCAAGAGCATCTCACGCCTTAGAAAAGTTAGATGTTGCACCTGGCTTAGAAGAGCTTGAAATGGGTGCGCAACGTGTACAAGTTGATGATAAAGCCATGATCAACTGTCGCGCTGACTTAAACCAACTTGTACCGTTCAAATACGAGTGGGCTTGGCAAAAGTATCTAGACGGGTGTGCAAACCACTGGATGCCACAAGAAGTCAACATGAACCACGATATCGCACTTTGGAAGTCTGAAAATGGCTTAACCGAAGATGAGCGTACCATCGTGATGCGTTCATTAGGTTTCTTCTCTACTGCGGATTCTTTGGTTGCAAATAACTTGGTATTGGCGATTTACCGTCACATCACCAACCCTGAATGCCGTCAATACATCTTGCGTCAAGCATTTGAAGAAGCAATTCACACACATGCTTACCAATACTGTATCGAATCTTTAGGTATGGATGAAGGCGAAGTCTTCAACATGTACCGTGAAGTTCCGTCAGTTGCTCGTAAAGCAGCGTGGGGCTTGAAATATACTCAGTCTTTATGTGATCCAACCTTCCAAACTGGTACACCAGAAAACGATCAAATCTTACTGCGTAACTTGATCGCATTCTATTGCGTACTTGAAGGGATCTTCTTCTACTGTGGTTTCAGCCAGATCTTGTCTATGGGGCGTCGTAACAAGATGAATGGTGTTGCTGAGCAATTCCAATACATCTTACGTGATGAGTCTATGCACTTGAACTTTGGTATCGACATGATTAACCAAATCAAGATCGAAAATCCAAACTTGTGGACTGCTGAATTCCAAGAAGAAATCATTCAGATGATTCTTGAAGGTACTATGCTTGAAATCGAATATGCGCGTGACACAATGCCACGTGGTGTATTGGGTATGAACGCAGCGATGATGGAAGAATATTTAAAATTCATCTGTAACCGCCGTTTAGCACAGTTAGGTTTACCTGAGCAGTTTGCTGGTGTAAACAACCCATTCCAGTGGATGTCTGAAATGATGGACTTGCGTAAAGAGAAAAACTTCTTTGAAACGCGTGTAACTGATTATCAAACTGGTGGTGCGTTGAGCTGGTAAGAAGTGGCATATAAGTTGTCATTAAAAAAATAGAGCCTAATGGCTCTATTTTTTATATTCACCTTAAGAAAAACTATTAGTAAAATTTATATAGCCTTTCATGGCACCAAGGTTAGCCTGCTCTTTACAAAAATTAAAAATTTTCCACTGCGGGATATTTTCTATTTGTAAACGCAATTGACTATCAATAGAAACAAAATCTAAGTCATTTTTAAGTTTCTCCGCTTTAGGAGGAGCTGTTTTTTCCCAACGATCAATCGCTAAGTTAAAAAAATATAAAGAATTTATTTTCTCCTTGGAGGATTTTAATATATTAAATATCCATGAGGCAGCATAACCGATATTTAATATAGAATAACTATTATTCTCTTTAGCCAAAATACTTAAAGAAATATAATAGCAAGTTAATGCATTATCTTTATCGCCCAAAAATTCTAAACACCGACCTATATTTCCATAAAAATGACCACCTAAATCTTCATTAACATTATTTAATACATTTTCAAGTTGTTCACCTCTTAAAAAATGCTTTAAAGAATTTTGAACATTCTCTGTAGATCTAGAATCGCGATAGGCTAATGCAAGATTATGTCTTAATGATGAAATATCAGATACGCCTGATTCATCTAATAAGTGAACGCCATATTCACCAACTTCAATAGCCTCTTTGTACTTTTCTTGGAACCAAAAGCAATAACATTTTTCACTACAATATAAAAGATAGTGATTACTTTTCCCTGGTATTGCTTCTGAATAATCTTGTAAAAGACTTTCAGATTCTGTAAATAAACCAAATTGAGTTAAAGTAGTAGTCATTTTGAAAAATAAGCTGTGAAAATATGGATACTCATTATCAATGGCAGTTTTCCAACTTATAAAACCAAACAGCTTTTGTGAAACTCTTAAAAACTCTTCAGCATAACCTGCTGATAATATAGGAGAACTAACCTCCTCCAGAACAGTTAATGCAGTTAGATAATCAGCATTATTTATATGTAATTCAATCTTAGAAATCCAATTTTGAAAGTCTGAAAAACTCAAATTTTCATTTAACCGTGGCTTTAAAATATAAATAAATTTGTCATAGTACTGAACTAAAAGTGTTATAAATTTAGAACGCTCATTAGCAGGAAATTTAGAAACTATAAACTCTTTAACTAATGGGTGTAGTTCAACTAAATCCTCATTAAAATTAGATGATTTAAGTTCAATCAAATTTAGATTATTTAATACTCGGAAAGCTTTATCAAATTGATTGTTATTAAGTTCAGACTCCATAATTTTTTTAAGACTTGATATCGTCTCTGGTTTAACTGATTCAGCGACCCCTCGTAAAAGATTTTTTTGTTTTTCATTTAAAGAGTACCATACTTCATTTAATATTTTTTCAGATAGAATAGATGAAAAAGCTTCTTCATTAAAATTTGTTTTATCTTCAATACTTTTAACAAAAGCATTGACTGTATCTATTCCTCTTGATGCCTGTGCTGCTATTAGATTTATCCATAAAGGATGACCTTTAGTTAATTTATATGATTTTTGCGACAATTCATTCAATTGGCTACTATTAACAGAGATCTTATATAATTCAAAAATTTCAAAACATTCATCTTCTGAAAGACCATCAAGTTTTATTTGATAAAAATATGAACCTGCTTCTCTAATAAATGGTCTGCATGTAAAAATGAATTTTGAATTATGAGGTAATTCTTGTGCTTTTTCAAAAAAATATTTCATACTACCAGAAGGAGTAAAATACTCCAAGTCAATATAGCTATCAATGTTATCAAAAACAAATAAGATTCTTCTATCACTAAGATTTTTAAAAAATAAATCAATTAAATCATTTGTAGATAAATTATCATAATCTTTTATATCAAAATCACCACCCATTAATCGTTCAATTAAAGATATTAGCTTTGTTTGAAATCTATTTGTTTCCTCTTTAAAATCTCTCCAGTCGACAAACTCATATAAATCTTTTTGTAAAGAATCTTTTAAGATATATGCGGCTAATGCTGATTTTCCTTGTCCACCTATACCAGTAATAAAAATAACTTTAAATATTTCAACAGAAATATTTTGTACCTCTTTTTTCCTACCCACCCAAAACTTATTATTAGGTGGTATTTCTAATTCAAAATTTTTGACACTTCCTTTACTTGCATTTAAATTATTATCTTCTTCTATAGGTTTTTCACAACCTTGAGAAATAACTGGTGTTATTTTATTAACAATTTCACTTAAACAAAGATCTAGTTGATCAAAAGAATCTATTAAGATAGAAGTTATACGAGAATCCAACCCTAAAGGTCGTTCAGTTGTAATTAAAAAATGCTCTTGTGTATATCCATCATAGAGCTCATTAACAAAATTCATAACATGATTAATATATGGGTCGGACAAGCTAAATCCCAGAAAAAGAATTGATTTATCTGAAATTATTTTTTTTAGTTCAAATATTGAAGCCTCTTCCTTTAAGTTATAAAGAGAATTATATTGAGATGGGAAAAAAATACATTTATCAGGCTCACTAATATCACCATGAATTTTAAAAATATATTTCCCATAATCTGATAATTTAGAAACTTTATATCTATTATTATATGATATTTTCTCAAAATCTGGGTATTGTTTTTCTAATAAGTTATCATAATTTGTAGTAATAATTTTAGACGAAATATTACCTAAAAATTGATGTGTAGTAGATGGCTTTTTATCGTCATGAGACCTAATAACTTTATCTAGAATTTCAATTGCATGAACTTTTAAATTATCAATTTTATTAAGAACTTCCACAGGAGATAAAATATCATCTTTAATTGCAGATATATATTTATCACTTTTATCATTGTAGTCTCGTAAACCTTCAAGAATTTCTATTGTTAGATTACTCCAATTAGGCAAACCACAATTCATCGACAAACCAGCTCCGACAAAAATTACTAATTTATCATTTTGAGCTTTTGTTATTAAATTACCTGGTATCATCATGATGTTTAAAATTATATTATAAAATTGGTATCATTATAGATTAAATTTTATCTTTTAACACCTAACCATTTTAAAAATTCATATAAATTAACTAGAACTAGCCTCATAATTTATCAATATTTTCGATCATACTAATAAAGATTAATAGTTTATTTTTTTTGCAAAAAAATCCAACTCAATTACATCAAGTCTTCTTTCCAAAATTTCAACATTAGAGATATAAAATTGTGACTTATCCAACCGACATACAACCTCAACCTGAGTCACATTTTCGGACTCAAGAAGTTCTAGGTATTGATACCTAGGGGCAAGTATTGAGTGCATGGCTTGATACCATAATTTTATTAAAAATAAAGCCAAGCAATACTAGAATTTAAATCATTTAATTTTTTTGGGATAAACTCAAATCAAATAACGATAAAAGCTCAATTTAACTTTCAAAAAATATCCCTATCAATCATGAACAGAGATAGATCGATAAGCCCTCAAACAACACTACCCCAACCCATCCAAAAAACACCCCACCAACCTCTCCCGATCATCCACACTGTTTTCACCCTGAAGCTGAACCATTGCCCCATCAATCACAAACAAGAACATCTGCGCATCTTGTTTTGCAGCATTTGGATTGATTTTTAATAGCAATATATAAATTTCATAAATTAGCCAACTTCGATATTCAACCACGATCTGATAGGCATTCGGATAACACCTTTTTATTTCAAAAATTGCCTTAAACAACAAATGGTATAGCCCTTCTACATTGGCGTGTAGAAAGAAAATTCGCTTAAGCTTTTCATAAACAGTAAAGTCTCTCTGTCTATAAATCAACGCAAATACTTCTTCTTTCAATGCGTCTTTTTGAAAGGTTAAACTCCTTTCAATCAAACGTTCTTTAGAATGAAAGTATTTATAAAACGTGGCTTTAGTGATTTTGGCAGACTCACTAATACGATTAACCCCAACATGATGAAAACCGTATGTGTTGAAGAGGTTTCGTGAGGTGTCGAGCACCCTTAAAGCCCGAAATGAAATATATAAATTTGACATATATTTTCCATATAAAATATTTTTTGTTCTAATGAAATAAAACCACTCTCAATCTTGTTATAAACAAAGAAGCATCAAAGGCTTCAAAAGGTAAGCAGAGTGGATCTCAAGTTTTATTGTTGATATTTTTTAGGTATAACCAGCCAATGCCTAAAAGCCCAAAGGCTGTTAAACCGTGCTAAACACTAATCTGAAGGTGTACGAATAAAATACATGGCCAACTCCTGAACAATTCAAAATTCTGCCAATGTATAAAAATTATGGTGGCAGAACGAAAGAGGGTTGACAGACTGAACCTAAGAATCAGCACGCCCGAAGGCGTCCCCCTCCCGTCCTACCGCAACAAAAAGAGGGACGAACGAGTCTACATTAAAAAAACAAGTTTTTTCAATGCACTTAGGCAACGGTCTGTCAAAACCGACTGGCAATGTAGGCCAGCCAGCAAAGAATAATCGGAGATTTTTCGGGTGTCAATGTCGAATTTTATGTAAAACATTAAAATTATTATTATTTTTCAATCAATTAAACAATTGATTATGATTGTATTAAACCAGCGTATTTGATCAATTCAACCGATCAACACGCCTTATTATTTTTAGCTCTGGCATAAGGCGTAAACCAAAAAGCAAACTGGCGTTAAGCAACCTCGGTCTGCCCAACATGATGATAAGAACGATTAAAATAAACCAAGCTTTGATCATGTTCACTTTGTTGAATCGCCACGATACGACAAATAAAAATCGTATGTGTTCCGACTTCTTGAATTTGCTCAATCTCACAATCAAAATTCACCAAAGCATCATCTAAAACTGGTGCGCCAGTTTCTAATTCTGTCCAAACGCCATGTTTAAATCGTTCTTCTGGGCTTAATTTAGACGAAAACGCTTTAGAAATATGCTGATGATGTGCACTTAAAACATTTACAGTTAAAATTTTATTTTCAACAAAATGCACATGCGAACTCGCCGCTTTATTCATACAGACCAATAAAGTCGGAGGTGAATCCGTCACACTACATACGGCAGACGCAGTAAATCCGTAACGACCAGACAAACCTGTCGTGGTAATGACACTGACTGCACTGGTCAACAAAGACATTGCATTTCTAAAGTCTGTTGCTTCAATCATTTCATTGTTCCTAAATTGAACCGTACTTTTTTAGATTTAGCATTACCCTGCTATTCCGTCATGTAGGCACTGCATCTGGATGAGTTTCTCAGTAGAACAGATGTTCTCTAAATTGTGATCAGGGTTTCCCGTTGGGTCTTGGATATCCATTCACCCAAACAGGTCACCCTTTTTACACCACAATATCGTTGAATACTAGCGGCTAAGTTCTTTACGAACGATTTCTGCGCCAGCACTTAAGGCATTAAGTTTGCCTCTTGCAACTTCACGAGATAAAGGAGCCATACCACAGTTGGTCGATGGATAAAGCTTATCTGCATCTACAAACTGAAGTGCTTTTCGTAATGTGTTGGCAACTTCTTCTGCTGTCTCAATGGTATTGGTTGCCACATCAATAGCACCAACCATTACTTTCTTACCACGGATCAATTCGATTAAATCCATTGGTACACGAGAGTTTTGGCATTCTAAAGAAACGATATCAATTTTAGATTGTTGAAGTTTAGGGAACGCTTCTTCATATTGACGCCATTCTGAACCTAAAGTCTTTTTCCAATCTGTATTGGCTTTGATGCCATAACCATAGCAAATATGCACCGCAGTTTCACATTTAAGCCCTTCAAGTGCTCTTTCTAAAGTCGCAACACCCCAGTCGTTGACTTCATCAAAAAACACATTAAATGCAGGTTCATCAAATTGGATAATATCCACACCCGCAGCTTCTAACTCTTTGGCTTCTTCATTGAGGATTTTGGCAAATTCCCAAGCAAGTTTTTCACGGCTTTTATAGTGCGCATCATACAGCGTATCAATCATGGTCATTGGACCAGGCAACGCCCATTTAATCGGCTGATTGGTTTGTTGACGTAAAAACTTGGCATCATCAACAAAAACAGGCTTTTGACGAGACACAGCACCGACAACAGTTGGTACGCTTGCATCATAGCGATTACGAATGCGTACAGTCTCACGTTTCTCAAAATCAACACCATTCAGATGCTCAATAAACGTGGTAACAAAGTGTTGGCGCGTTTGTTCGCCATCACTAACAATATCGATTCCAGCGTGTTGTTGCTCTTGCAATGACAAGCGTAAAGCATCTTGTTTGCCTTCAATTAATTGCTCATCTTGTAATTTCCAAGGTGACCAAAGTTTTTCAGGCTCAGCAAGCCAAGAAGGTTTTGGTAAGCTGCCAGCAGTTGAAGTCGGTAATAATATTTTCATAATCAATAATCTTGTCTATTTAGGTAAATTAAGCAACGTAATTTGCAGACCACTGCTCAAGGATATGTTTGTATGGCTTGATGAACTGCTCTTCAGTAAATTTTCCTTGCTTAATCGCCAACTGGCCACGCTCTTCTCGGTCATACACAATACGAGTAAGTGAATAATCCTGATGCTTTAAACTTGGTTGGTAAGATTTACCTGCCACAGAATTCGCGTTGTAAATCTCAGGTCGGTAAATCTTTTGGAAGGTTTCCATAGTGCTGATAGTCCCGATCAACTCAAGGTTAGTGTAATCACTCAACAAATCACCACGGAAGTAAAATGCCAAAGGCGCAACACTATTAGGCGGCATAAAATAACGAACCTGCAAACCCATTTTTCCGAAGTATTCATCTGTTAATGAATATTCATCTTGCAGATATTCAACACCCAATACTGGATGCACATTTGCAGTACGGTGATACACCTTGCTACTTGAAACACTAAGACAAATCACAGGTGACTTTTTAAAGTTTTCTTTATACGCATTTGAATTTACAAATGCGTTGAAAATCTTCCCATGAAGCTCACCATAGTTTTCTGGCAGGCTAAATTGATCTTTATTTTTATTATGTTCTAACAGCAATACGCTAAAATCATAATCACGCACATAAGAAGAAAAATTGTTGCCCACAATACCTTCAATACGTTGATTATTTTTGTGATCAACAATATTGGTTTTCAATATTTCAATCGTAGGGAAAGTCTCACCGTTGCCTTCGATATCAATATCAACTGAAATGATTTCGAGCTCAACAGAATAACGATCTGCTTCTGGATTATCCCAATGCGCTAAGGCATTAAAACGATTGTCAATCATCGTTAGGGTATTGCGCAAATTGTCATGGCGACTCTCACCTCTTGCTAAATTGGCAAAGTTGGTTGTGATACGCGTATTATTAGAGGGATGATAGTTTTCGTCGAAACTAATGCTCTTAATCGTAAATGTAAAATCTTTACTCATGATGATCTGATACCCTAATTTCTGAAATAAACCTGAATTTTTTTCATGCTCTTTCTGAACCATCCAATTTATCTTTGGATCTATCCAGTCAATAGTATTTCCCGTATTTTCTGACTTGTACTTGGTCGCTCAATTCAGAATCAACGATAATCTTGTCTATCGTGAAGCGCTTGGTGTAATTTATACCGCAATCCGTACATGAATAAAAATGATATAATTTCACAAAAAAGTGAACCAAATTCATGTTTAGGAGTGAGCAACATGAATAAATGGATTGTGAGGCTGGGATGTTTGATCAAAACTCAATAGATGAGTGACCAAAAATGCTGTTAAAAGTGTATACAAACAAATTGATGTGATTGCTAATATGTTGCGCCGTATTGTGTTGGTTGCTATTTGGCTTTTTTCTTGGCTTAGTGAATTAAGAAGAAATGAAGATCGAAAGTATTATTTTGATTGTGGGGCTGTTAGGTAAAAGTCAACTATTCAAAGATTCTAATAACTTCAAATTTTCATATGCTGTCACACATTTTTTTATTAATTTTACAGTTAACTATAATGATAGCGACACATCGCAATGATAATTGAATCTGATGTAACCTTATAAACGATGCGATTTTCTTGATCAATACGCCTTGACCAATAGCCTGCTAAATCATGTTTGAGCGGTTCAGGTTTACCAATTCCATCAAAGGGTGAACGTTTAATGTCTTTAATCAATGCATTAATTCTTTTTAGTGTTTGCTTATCTGTAGATTGCCAGTATAGGTAATCATCCCAAGCTTGATCACTCCAACTTAGAATCATTCTTCAATCAGCTCTCGATTCATTGTTTTACCTGCTTCAATCTGGGCAATTGAGTCACGCAATCTCTTTGCGTTCGCAGGGCTTTTAAGAAGATGTGCTGTTTCTTCATAGGCATTAAAATCATCTAAGCTAATCAATACAGCCGTTTGATTGTTCTGTCTAGTAATCAATACAGGAGAATGATCATCGATGACCCCATCCAGTACAGTTGCTAAGTTCTTTCGGAGATCAGAATAAGTTACAACTTTCATTGCCGCCCCTTTTATTTTGAGTACAATTTATTGTACTTATTTTAGTACATGGTTATAAATTATTCAATCTATTCAGCAACTACTTTATTTGTATTTTGAACAAATTCACCACACAGTCCAAACAAAAATAAGAGGGGAGGTTTATATAAGAATATGCAACTTATCTTTGGTTAATTTATTTCATATTTATAGTCTTAAACGCTTTCGCTGAGATGTTTATACGCCATCCATTTATATCCAAAATCAACTAAATAACATCATAATATTTTGGGCAAAATTATAATTTTAAGCATGCAATAATAGAGTCAGTATCATTTTGCAAAGAATAGATTGAAAGTAAAAAAATCTAACAATTCAAACTCACCCAACATATAAAGTTGATCCACTTCACATTATGCGATTAAAATTTGGATAAATTTTTTCTTAAAAATATATAAAAATTTACAATAAAAATGAGTAACTTAGTCGAGTTCAATCATTACAAAACGAAATATTCCCTATTTATTTTCAGGTTTTTTTATGGTTTTTATAATTAAACAATGTATTCCTCTTAACTTTTCCATTAAAATAAGCCAAATATCTTTTTGTAATTCGTCACCACCCTCTCCTATTGTACCTATTGAGTGGTAACACGAATAAAACATGCCTTTGAAAATTCGCGTGGCTAATAAACTGTAATGACTCAAGCAACTCAGCATCCTATGGAATCCATTTCCAACATCCGTGTATTGGATGAATGGCAAGAAGAAATTCCAGAGGATTTATATATTCCTCCTGCTGCATTCGAAATTCTGCTTGAACATTTCGAAGGACCACTCGACTTTTTAATTTATCTGATTCAAAAAAATGGTTTCGATCTTTTACAGTTAGATATTGCCCCGATTGCAACACAATACTTGTCTTATATGGACGGTATGAAATCGTTAAATATCGAGTTAACCGCTGACTATATGGTAATGGCAGCATTATTGGCAGATTTAAAATCTCGCTTGTTATTGCCAAAACCCAAAACCATTCATATTGAAAAAGATCCAAAACAGGAATTAATCGATCGCTTAGAAACCTATTTACGGATTAAAAAAGCAGCTGAACGTTTAGGCCAGATGCCTGTTTTAGACCGAGATACTTTTGCGACCCATGTTGCGATTGGTCATATTCCAAAAGTGTATGAAGGTTATGAGGTTGAGATGTTAAAAGATGCCTTGTATTGCATTTTTAACCGTCCTGAACCCGTAACCCATAAGATTGAACAAGAACCTGTATTACTTGAAGAACGCATTGCTTATATCGAATATATGATTGAATCTGGAGAAGTTCTCAGTTTCCAAGAATTACTCAAGCCAAACCAAGGTCGAATGGGCATGGTGGTTACATTTATGGCAATCTTGGAGCTGACTCGTCAGCAAAAAGTCCAAATTATTTCTTCTGGTGTTGAGGCCCCGCTTGCAATTCAAGGAGCAACGGCATGACCATTGATCAAAATAATGCCTTTAATATTGATGAATTACATCACGAAGTTCTGATGCAACTTGAAGCGATTATCTTTGCAAGTGATGCCCCTGTATCGCTTGCTCGCTTAAAAGAAGCATTTCAAAATCAGTATTCTAAACAACAGTTGCAACAGTATTTACAGCAATTGTCTGTGTTACAACATGGTCGTTCAATCGAACTTGTCGAAACCGCACAAGGTTATCGTTTTCAAGTGCGGGCAAAATACCGCAACGTGATTGCGCAAGTTTGGCCAGATCGACCAACTCGATTATCGCCGTCACTGTTAGAAACAGTTGCAGTGATCGCTTATCATCAGCCAGTAACCCGTGCTGATATTGAGCAAATACGAGGGGTTACAAATAATAGTCAAATACTCAGGACTTTGTTTGATTGGAACTGGATTAAAGAATCTGGTTACCGAGAACTCCCAGGTAGACCCGCGTTGTTAGTGACAACGCCACAATTTTTAAATGCTTTTGGTCTAGTGTCTTTAGATCAATTGCCTCCCCTACAGGATGCCAAGGAAGCTTTTATGATTTTGGATGCGCAAGCTGCCAAGTCTTAAATAGGTGCACTGTTGATGATTATTTCTAAGGTTATGCTGTCATGAGTGAAAAATTGCAAAAGGTACTCGCACGAGTGGGTTTGGGCTCTCGCCGTTATATGGAAGAGGTCATTGCCGCTGGTCGTGTAAGTGTCAATGGGCAGGTTGCTCAAGTGGGCGAACGTATTGAACCAGGTGATGAGCTTCGCATCGATGGTCGTAAAGTTCAGTTCCAAATTGAAGACGAAATTCGTCGTCGTGTATTGATTTACTACAAACCTGAAGGTGAAATCTGTTCTCGTAATGATCCAGAATCTCGCCCGACTGTGTTTGATCACTTACCCCCGATTTCCAATGACCGTTGGGTGATGGTGGGTCGTCTAGATATCAACTCAACAGGTTTATTACTTTTTACAAATGATGGTGAACTTGCCAATCGTTTAATGCATCCCTCAAATGAAATCGAACGTGAATATGCAGTTCGAGTCATGGGTGAAGTAACGCCTCAACTCAAAAACAACATGACAAATGGCGTTGTTTTAGATGATGGTCCAGCAAAATTTGAATCTTTCTCTGAAATTGGTGGTGAAGGGATCAATCGCTGGTACCAAGTCGTTGTAAAAGAAGGTCGTAACCGTGAGGTTCGCCGTATTTTTGAATCACAAGGTCTAAAAGTAAGTCGCTTGCTCCGTACTCGTTACGGTACTGTGATTTTGCCTCGTGAACTTCGTACAGGTCGTTGGATGGAACTTGATAAAACTGATATCGATAATTTAACCAAAGCTGTTGAACTGAAACCACGTCAAGGTACAGGTTTATTTGGTATGGCAAAACGTCGTACTGAACGTATGCAAGATAAACCTATGGCTGCGCGTCGTGGTGGATTCCTGCGTCAACAACGTCGTGATAGCGAAGGTGATGAAGCTCACAACCATCAAAATGATCGTCGTGATGCTCAGCCAAGTGCAAATCAATATGGTCAAAATCGCACTGAAAACCGTACTGACAATCGCAATGAACGCTCAGAAAACCGCTTTAATAAAGCACGTTCTGGTGGCAACAGCTACAACAATGACCGTGCTGACAACCGTGGTAATAGTTTTAATAGCAACCGTTCTGAAAACCGTTATGGCAATCAACAAAACCGTAATCGTTCAGAAGGTCGTTATAATCCAAACGAGCGTCTAGATCGTTCAGATCGCCAAGAACGTAGTGAACAACCTGAAAAGAAAAAACCATTTGTTGTGACAAAAGGTTTTAAAAAGTTCTAAGTTCTGAATAGACTTAAAGAGCAAAAGCCACTATTTTTAAATAGTGGCTTTTTTTTCGTTTAAACTATGCGCTACATCATGCATTAAGGTTTAAATATATTCCTGTAGGCTATGCCTCAGCTTGTGTTATAAACAAAACAGTGCAAAACCCTTTAAGCAATATGATCTTAATATGGTAATAACAATATGAATAAAAAATACCTGATCCTCATTCCCTTATTTCTTATCTGGTTTATTGCGTCTATATCGATAGCATATCAAGGGCTGTTTTATTCAGAGTATCTGATCAATTTTCTTAGAAAGAAACCACAGGATTATGGTTACCCACTTTTTCAGGTTGTCATTTTATGCTCAATTTATGGCCTATGGATGTGGAGCTATGCCTATTTACTTTGCTCAGAAACAGCCATTCGCAGACCATTTCTTAGCTATACAGTCTGTTCAATCTTACCGATTGTTATTCCAGTCTATGGTGTAATAATACTGATTTACTCACCACCTGATATAATCACTTTTATTCTAATCAGTTGTGCAACCAGCCTATTTCATTTTCTATTACTGCCTATTCTTATGCCTATCTATCGTAAGTATATTTCTCCTAAACAAAACGCATCAGTTTAATCGTGTTATATATCAATAAAAATACTCCTTACGCTACTACGACTGTTGCTCTCCCACTTAGAAAAAGAGGGAGAGCTAGCTGAGACTAAATTAATTAACTTTAGTAATACAAAACCCCCTCCTTTTTCAAAGGTGAGAAGTATCAACTTCGCAAAGAGGAAGATTTAAAATCCTTAACGGACTGGCAGCAACTAAATCCAGCAGCTCTCACATAGCAAAAATCTAGACAACCTGTCTGGTTCCTTGTGGAATTGAACTCAGTAAGCGTTTGGTATAGTCATGTTGTGGTGATTGATATAACTCATCCGAATTGGCGATTTCAACAATATCACCATGGTTCATCACCATAATTTGATCCGAAATATATTTCACCACAGACAAATCATGTGAAATAAAAATATAACTTAAGCCAAATTCATCTTGTAGATCTTGAAGTAAGTTTAGGACTTGTGCTTGAACCGATACATCAAGTGCCGATACCGATTCATCACAGATTAAAATTTCAGGTTTTAAAGTTAAACAGCGTGCTATTGCAATACGTTGACGTTGCCCCCCAGAAAACTCATGCGGATAACGATCAAAGGCTTGCGCAGGTAAGCTTACTCTTTCCAGTAATTCTAAAGCCATCTTTTTACGTTCAGTATCATTTGCACCAATTTTATGAACTTGCATCGGCTCCATCAAAATTTGCCCCACGGTAAAACGCGGATTAAGTGAGGCATAGGGATTCTGAAAGATAATCTGAATCTTACGTTGATACTGGGCAAACTCTTTTTCAGACATTGCCAAAATATCTTTACCTTGAAATAAAGCTTGGCCGCCAGAAGCTTGCTGCAAACGCATCAACAATAAACCAATGGTGGTTTTACCTGAGCCAGACTCCCCAACGAGCCCTAAAGTCTTCCCTTTCGCCAGTTGGAAAGATGCCCCTTTGACTGCCTGAAATTCATCTTTGCCAAATAGCCCTTTACGGCTAAAAAATGATTTTTTTAAATCACGCACATCTAAAATAATTTCTTCACCGCCAACTAGGCCGCGCTTGCGCTCCGCAAAATCCACCTCAGGCAAACTCACTGCCTCAGTCACTGGCACATCTTGGGCTTGCATAAAATCACTAATGACTGGTAAACGATATGGACGATGCGAAAGTTGCGGACGGCATAATAATAATGCTTTGGTATAAGCATCTTGTGGCTGTTCTAAAACAGCTTTTGCTAAACCTTGTTCACGAATTTCACCATGACGCATCACAATCACTTCATCGGCAATTTCACTCACCAATGCCAAGTCATGGGTAATAAACAACATCGACATTTGACGGCGCTTACGTAAAGCCTCCAACAAATCCAATATTTGTTTTTGGATGGTGACATCTAATGCTGTGGTCGGCTCATCAGCAATCAGTAATTTGGGTTCACAGGCGATTGCCATGGCAATCATGACCCGTTGCTGTTGACCACCAGACAGTTGACTGGGGTAAGCATCAATCTTGCTTTCAGGGGATGGAATCCCAACTTCAGTGAGTAATTCCAAAGTACGTTGTCGTGCTTGTTTACGCCCCATATTTAAATGAATACGCATAATTTCAGCGATTTGATCACCCACTGTAAACACAGGATTAAGTGATGACATCGGTTCCTGAAAAATCATAGCAATGTCTTTACCACACATTGCACGCATTTGTTTACTGCTTAAACTGAGTAAGTCTTTGCCTTCAAAAATAATTTTACTGTTTTCAGCAATACGAGATTGGCCTTTGGGTAATAAACCCATAGTTGCCAATGAAGTTACTGATTTGCCACTGCCAGATTCCCCAACCAAGGCCACGGTGGTATTGGCAGGAATCTGAAATGAAATACCTTTTACGGTTTCAATAAATTGCTTATTTTCACCCTTAAAACTCACACTCAGATTTTCAACACTGAGTAGCACAGGAGGTGTCGCTTGTTGTTCTGACATCTTTAAGCTCCTTATTTTAGTTTAGGGTCTAATGCATCACGCAATGCATCTGTAAACATTGAAAATGCGGTCACAAGCACGGCCATGGCTACTGAGGCTGCCACCAATTGCCACCATTTACCTAAAATCAGCTCACTTTGCGCTTCATTCAACATACTGCCCCATGACACCACACCCACAGGTACACCAAAGCCCAAGAAGCTTAAAATCACTTCAGACTTAATAAATGCAACCACCAAGATCGACATCTGAACCAAAGCAATATGGCTTACATTAGGGAAAATATGCACAAACATCCGTCGGGTATTACTGACACCAATCGCTTTGGCTGCCAGCACATACTCGCGTGAATTATGTTTCATATATTCAGCACGAATTAAACGAAATACCCCAGTCCAACCCGTTAATCCAAGAATTAAAACAATGGAAAGAATGCCCTTTTGTTGCAATACAGCTGCAATCGCCAACACCAACAATAGATAAGGTATCGAGGTAAAAATGTTATAAAACCAGTTTAGAACATCATCGACCCAACCACCAAAGTAACCAGCAATTGCCCCTAAGAATGTGCCGATTACCACGGCCAATAACGCCGAGACCAAGCCCACAATAATTGACGTTTCTGCGCCTTTAATGGTTTTGAGTACAACATCCTGTCCCCATTTATCCGCACCAAAAGGCAAGGTTTGTTTGAGTTCACTTTGCTGATCAAGTAAATGCCCACCCAATTGCTGATCAATAGCTTTCATATCTTCTGCAAGCGGATCTTGAATACCGTAGTAGTCAATCGCGCCACCTGAAGCTTGTTCTGTTGCAATTTCAGTATTTAACTCCTTGATCACATCTTTTAAAGGATCAACAGGATTTTCAGGTAAGGCCTCTACAGTTGCGGCTTTCTTTGCAGAATCTTGTGTATTTTGATCTGCCCCGATAAATGTAGGTGGCGCATAACTCACAGCTACTTCTTTATTCCAATTTGATGCAACCACACCCGTCATGGAGAGTACCAATATGATGAAATAACACAGCAACACCAATAACGACAGCATAGCGATACGATCTGCTTTTAAACGTCGCATTGCCAATCGCCATAAACCGGGAGAAGTCTGTTGTTCTTGGGCGTCTACTTTTTTCGATAAAATTCCGAGCATCATCCCACCTACTTCAACTGTACGCGTGGATCAACCACTTTATAAATCAAATCAGCGATCAGGTTAAAAATCATGGTCGCAGCGGCAACATAGACCGTGATTGCCTTAATCACTGGAAAGTCGCTTCGTTCTACTGCAATAATGACTTCTCGCCCAATCCCCGGAATACCAAAAAATCGCTCAATTAAAAATGCCCCAATCAATAACGCTGGCAGGCTCGACATCACATCGGTAATAATCGGAATAGATGCATTACGCAGCACATGTACGCCTAAAATACGTCCCTCACCGACCCCTTTTGCCCGTGCAGTACGGACATAGTCCTGATTGACTTCATCCAAGACAAAGCTACGGTATAGACGTAAAGTCGGTGCAATACTCACCACCAACATGATTAAGATCGGCAATAGTGCGTATTGCAATAGATTTTCACTGAGACTATCACTCCAACCTTGTACAGGGAACCATCCCAGCTTATAGGCAAGACCGTATTGAAATACGATGATATAGACCAAAATACTGATCGACATCCCAATGGTACATAACAACATCACCATACGATCCGTCAATGAACCACGTACAGATGCAACAGCCAAGGCCAGAATGATTGAAATCACGGTTTGTAAAATTGTCAGTGGAATGATGATGGTCAGCGATGGACCTAAACGGGTCAGGATAATGTTTGAAACCGATTCCCCAGTACTCCAGCTATTGCCATAATCAAAAGTCAGGATTTGCTTAATAAAAATCCACAATTGAACGTAATATGGTTGATCTACCCCAAGTTGCTGACGAATATTTTCAATCTGTTCAGGGTTTGCCATTTTTCCAGCAAGGATATAAGCAGGATCTCCGCCAACCCAGTTAAATAGAAAGAAAATCAGCAACACGACTCCCAACATGGTCGGAATCATTTGCCATATACGGCGCGTGATATATGCCAGCATAGTTCTAATTCCTTTTAATCACGTTGACCAGTAATTTCTTGAAAGAATGCCTTGTTATCCGGTTCTCTGCCCAAGAAATCAACCACCAGCTGCTCTGCTTTCTTTTGTCCACCTTGTGACAAAATCGCTTTACGATAACGTGCTCCAACCTCTGGATTATTTAAGTTATCGCCAAAAGCAGAAAGCATGTCTAAGGCCATCACTTCAGACCACATATAGCCATAATAGCCGACTTGGTATCCGCCCATAATATGACCAAATTGCCCTGGAAATTCTGTGGTTGGTACATACCCTAAGGCGGTTTGATTTTCGAGTTTTTTCCATACTTCTAAAGGCTGGGTTTTTAAAGCATCTGCGGTATGCAGTGCCATATCGTATTGTGCATATAAGGTTTGACGAGAATAGAACAAGCCACGACCGTAGTTTTTCACGGCTTTTAATTTGCCAATCAATTCATCATCGACACGTGGACAGGCTGGTTTGCAATAATCGGCTAAGGTCGACAGCGTTTCTTTACGGCGTGCCCATTCTTCATACATCTGTGACGGTGCTTCAACAAAATCTCGCTCGACTGAAGTACCAGATTGCGAGGCATAACGGGTGTTTGACAAAATTCCATGTAAGGCATGTCCAAACTCATGCACAAAAGTTTCCAGTTCATCACTGTTTAAACCTTTGCGGTTAAAGTTGGTGACTAAGGCTGAAATCGGTTTACGCTGGGTCAGGGTACTGCCACCCTTAACTCCCCACACCGCTGCATGACCATACTTTCCTTCACGTGGAAATTTATCGATATATAAACCACCTAAAAGCTGACCTGTTTTCCGATCTGTGACATCGTAATATTCAACTTCATCTTGCCAGACATCAACTTTGGCAGGCTTAAATTCAATCCCATATAGATTTGATGAAATTGCAAATAACCAATCTTGTGATGCTTGGGTCGGGAAATATTCACGCATTTTTTCTTGGTCAATTTTGTATTTTTCTTGGCGTAATTTTTCGCTCCAATAGCCCTCACTCCAACGGTTAATTTCCGCTTTTTCCACTGGGATATTTAAGGTCTTGGCTTTAAATTCACGCAGTGTTTGCACTTCTTTTTTCTCTAATGGCGCAACCCTACTATGTACCTCATTGAGGAATTTATTGACCGTTTCAGGATTCTTGGCCATACGATTTTTCAATGCCCAATCGGCATAACTGGCTTTGCCGAATAATTGTGCAAGTTCATGCCGTAAATCAATCGCTTGTTTAAGCAACACTAAATTCTTTTCAGTACCACGGCGGGTATAAGCAATTTGATAACGTTTACGCGCATCATCACTGTCTGCCAACTCCATAAAAGGACGGTATTCTGGGTAGTCAAAACCCAACAGGTAATTGCCTTTTTCATTTTTCTTTAGATTGGCAATATAGCTTTCTGGTAAGCCTTTTAATTCGGCTGGGGTAAATTCTAATTTTTCAGGATTATCTCGAATATTGCGGGCATATTCTTGTTGAATCTTGGTCAATTCATCTAAAATCACTTTTAAACGTGCTTGTTTTTCTGCGGGAAGTTGTACCCCTGTATCTTCAAAACCATCTAAAATATCTTGGCGATATTTACGGTCAATCTCATCACTGGCTTTGGTTTTTTTAATTTGCTGATAAAGCTTTCCATCTTGATACACTTCAGTTTGAAACTGACTGATTTTAACTTCGCAATCTTCTGCGGCTTTACGTAAATCTGCGCTTGGGTCAACATTACTGGCTAAATTAATTGGCCCATAAAAATCTTCAAACTCTGCAAAAATTTGATCCCACTTTGCCAATACTGCTCCAGCAGGCGCATTATTTTTGAGTTTAACTTTGGCAAATTCAGCCAACTTGGTTTTAACGTCTGCAATTTTTGCATCACATTGGGCCGGGATATCTTTGGCCTGAAACTTGGGTAAAGTACTGCGTTCGGTTTCTGCAAAGGCCCATTGCCCCATACCCATGGATAACATACAGAGTGTGGTTAATTTAAATCGCTTCATTTTCATTTTCTCCAATCTTTCATTTATTCATTTTCAAATTTCAATCTGTTTATTTTTAAGCTTTTGATAGAGGTTATTTTTTCATATCAAAATACATCCATTCCGATGGAATAATCGGATGCTTTTTAAAGCCGATGACACGCGGTTGCGCCAAAGCATTGCGATAACGCGTCGATGCCATTTGTACCGGCATATACACTTCTAATATTCGCGCCATCTTATGATATAAAGCATCACGCTCAGGACCCGGTTTCAATTTTTGGGTTTGTTCATATAAGCGATCATATTCAGGAATTTTCATACATGCACTATTGGTTGCATGGATATTCTTTCCATAAAACAGCTGCATAAAGTTATCGGCATCGGGATAGTCGGCAATCCAAGCTGATCCCTTAAACATGGTTTTGCATTGTTTTTCAGCTTTTAAACCTTCCGCAAAAGGCAAGGATTTGGTGGTCATTTTGACCTTGATATTGTCTAAAGTCTTTTTCCAAAATTCAGCACTTTGCTGACTACGTGTACTATTTCCATAAACAGTTAATTCAATCAGCAAGGGTTTGCCATTCGGCAAGGTACGCCAGCCATCGGCAGCAACCTTATAGTGATAACGATCTAACAGTAGATTGGCCGCTTTAACGGAATAAGGAATACTGGTTTTATAGTTTGGATCATGCCCAATCACCCCATAAGGAATGGGGTATTGTAAGCGTTGTGCATCACCCTTCATCAAAATCTTAATTTGATTATCAGGTGAAAAGGCCATTGCCATGGCACGGCGTAAAGCAATTTTTTCTTTACTCAAACCACCAACAACAGGGTTTTGCATATTCCAGTAATAATAATCAATTGAAGGATCGGCAATACGGGAAAGTTGAATACCTTTTTTAGCAAGTTCGGGTTTAAGCTGACCATCCTGGATGGCTTGAACACTGAGATCACCATCCAACACAAATAAATCAGTTTCATCTTTACTAAATGATAACCAGCGTGATTGTGATTCTTCCATCACTTGAATATCGACCACACCGATTTGCGGCATTTTTTTGCCTTTCATCGCATCCACAATTTTTTGATCTTCTGGCGTGGATGCTTTGAAATCCCAAACATAACCACGATAATCTGGATTGGCTTTCAGGATAATCCGTGAGCCAGGTGTCCATTTTGCCAAGACATAGGGACCTGTTCCGACAGGATGGGCCATGGCAAAACCAGACCGATCTCGATAGTGTTCAATCACTTCTCGTGCCACTGCACCAGCTGGTTGATGTGCCAACAACATTGGGAAGTTTTGATCAACTTGTTTTAGTTTAATCACCAAGGTATAACGATCTGTGGCCTGAAGCCCCGCAACAGGTAGATCATAATTAAACTTGCCTGTTTTTTTAGCTTGCTCAAGCACTTTGTCCATGCCTAGAATTTTGTCATCAAACAACCAACTATTGGGCGAATGCAAGCTAGGGTCTAACAACCGTTTATAAGAATAAACATAGTCTTGCGCGGTTAATTCACGGGCTTTGCCTTTAAATACAGGATCTTTGGCAAAATAAATACCTTTTTGAATTTTAAAGGTGTAGGTTAAACCATCAGCACTGACTTCAGGCAGGCTCACCGCGGTACGGGGGACTAATTTGGCGGGTGTTGCTAAATAATCGTAGGTATATAAGCCTTCAAATATTGAATTATGCACATGTGCAGAATAAAGATCTTGGGTGCCTGCTGGATCAAAACCTGTTTCTGCAACGGGGAAAACATAACGTAAAACTTTATTTGGATCCGCTGGGCTTTTGGCAAATACATTCATCGTGCCTGTCAGGAGCATACCGCCCAAGAATGCACTAACCCCAATCTGCTTTAACTTTTGCTTTAAATCATCCTTCATCATTTTATTCAACTTCATCTGGTTATTTTTTAACTGGCTGAACATCAAGGTATTGCCAAACGGTATTGATCATTGGATGTGCTTTATAGCCTTGAACTTGTGGTTGCAACAGCCAATTGCGAATACGGGTACTATGAATAATCCAAGGGTTATCTGCCTCTATCTGCCGACTGATTTTTTCATAAAACGGCGTTCGTTGTTGTGGCGGTAAAGTTAACGCTTGCTGATACAGTGCATCATAAGCTTTGGATTGATAGCAACTTAAATTTCCTTTGCCTGAGTTTGGACCATAAAGCAATTGGGCAAAATTTTCTCCTTCAGGAAAATCAGCAATCCATGCCCCACCCCAAATCATATGTTTACACTGCATGGCCTCTTTTAAATTATCGGCAAAATTACTGACCTTAAATTCAACACGCACCCCAATAGCATCTAAGTTTTTCTTCCACAACTCAGAATGAATGACTGAGCTTGAGCTATTTTCAGTATTATATTTCAGCGTAAACGGCTTCCCGCTGGGTAAAGTTCGATAACCATCTTTGCCTTTTTTATAACCAAATCGATCCAGTAATTTATTGGCCAATAACGGGTTATAGGCAACACTACTTCTATATTGAGCATTGTGCCCTTGTACCCCATCTGGTACCAACATTTCAGCTCTAACCGCTTGACCTTTATAAAGTTGCTTAATCGCTTCCTGTTGATTATATGCCAAGGTAATAGCACGGCGTAGTGCAATTTTATCTAGACTATACCCCCCCACAATCGGATCTTTCATATTGAACATGGTATAGGTGATTTCAGGGTCTTTATTGGGAAAATGTTGAATGCCCTGCTGTTTAAGTTCTGGTTTTAATTGTGTGCCGTTTAAAGCCTGTGGAACCGCATTTGAAGTTAATTTGTCAAAATCCAATTGACCTGACTTAAATGCCAACCACCTTGACTGTTCTTCCTCAATAATACTCACGACAACCTTACCGACTTGGGGCATTTTTTTACCCGACATCTCTTTGACAAGTTGGTTATCCCATGCCGTTCCTGTCGATTTATAATTCCAAATAAAGCCACGATAGTCAGGATTTGCCACCAGCTCAATTTTACTGCGTGGTACGTATTTGCTCAGTTGATAAGCGCCTGTACCTACAGGATGCTGCCCGATACGATCACCATAAAACTCAACAACTTCACGCGCTGTTCCGCTAAAAGTGACATAGGCCAAAATATAAGGGAAATTATAATCTGCACGGGTTAAGGTGAATTGTAGGGTGTATTTGTCTAAAGCTTTAAGCCCTGAAATGGGCGCATCATAATTAAACTTGCCTGTCTTTTTCGCATTGGCAACCACTTGCTCTAAGCCTTGGATTTTGCCATCAATAAAAGAATAGGTAGGCGAATGATTTTTCGGATCACTCACACGTTGAATCGAATAAATGTAATCTTGGGCAGTCAGCTCACGTCGTTTGCCTTTGAACGCAGGATCATCGGTAAAATAAATACCGGGTTGTATTTTAAAAGTATAGACCTTGCCCTCTTGTTCTATTTTTGGCAAGGCTTGTGCCGTATTGGGCACCAATACCACGGGACGAGCCAGATAATCATATTTGAGTAAGGGTTCAAATATCGCCTCCGCAATATTTCCACTGTAGAAATTATAGGTTTTCACCATATCAAAACCATCATCTGGTGCTTCAAAAGCCAAATTCAGGATTTTATTCGGTTGTGCAGGCGTTTTCGCAATCGCCATTTCCCCACAACCCATTGCACCGACCAACAACGCAAATTGTAAAAGCTTGGATTCCAAATTCACACCTATGTATTTTTATTCATCAAATTATTTAAACAGAATACTGGCAGCACCATCATCCTGTCGATTGCTGCTTTGGTGCCGAACCAGAACGTTAAATTAACAATAGTGAAAAATTGAACGATATAACAGTATTAAATACAAAGCGAATATCATGCCACTACACTTACCTCTTCTAAATTTTGTTTATTTTTACCGTAATAAAATCACATTTATTCAATGATTATCTGTGACTGACATCCTATCGTCATCTTCAGCACCAATCTAAATATTAAATTCAGATATCATTTATCAGAACTACTCATAATGCACAATTTAAGTACACACACGTTCCAAAATTGATCACTTATTTTATCAAACACTATAAATACTCATTTAATCTTTTGATTTAAAATAATTAATAGCAAAAATAAAGCCATAATTAATAGTTATACCACTCATTAAATATAGTTAAACTCTTTAATTAACAACCAAATATAAAGAAAAACTAAAGTCTATTGAGTATTTTTTAATCACATCTTCATATTGTATTAACATTAATCAGGGCGACTTCCAAACTTATTTTTCTACTATCAAGTCACGGATGAATAAGGAGATTAAACACTAGTCACGTAAATTCTTATCATTTTTTTGTATATTTTTAAAACATATAATTAGATAGTTGGCACTTGAATTGCTAGAAAGCAATGCAGCAATATCGCTAAGTACAAAAAAAAACGGATGTCTGAAAATATGAAAGTAAACAAAAATGTTTGCACTTTGGGATCGCCAACGATGGGGAAAACGTTACTAAAATTAAGTACGCTTAGTCTAAGTATGATGTGCCTATCGCTAGCGCATGCAGCAGAAACTGAAGAAACAACACAGCCAATAAAAGTAGCCAAAGTCACCGTTACAGGGTCTTCAATTAAAGGGGTTGCAGCTCAAAGTGCTTCTCCCATTACGATTATTAAAGGTGAAGATCTAGCCAAACAAGGGGTAACCACTGTCGAAGAAGCACTGACCAAAGTCAGTTCCAACCAAGCTGGTTTTTCTACCTCTCAAAATGTGGGGGCAAGTAATACCGAGGGTTCATCAGCCAATTTACGTGGATTAGGCACAGATAAAACCCTGGTCTTATTGAATGGTCGTCGTCTGGCTTATAGCCCGTTTAGTACATCAACCACCAACCTCAATATTATTCCAATGGCAATGGTTGAACGTATCGAAGTTCTCCGTGACGGTGCATCTGCGGTTTATGGCGCCGATGCAATTGGTGGTGTCATCAATTTTATAACCAAAAAATCTTTTGAAGGTCTCAACATCAGTGTGGGTGCAACTCAACCCGAAGCCAGTGGTGGTGATAAACAAGATATTTCCATCTTTGGGGGTTATGGCAATCTGGATGAACAAGGCTTTAACATTTATGGTGTAGTCGATTATCGTAGAACCAACAATATCATGGCAAAAGACCGCAAGATCAGTCGCCGTGGTGGTGTAATTCCTGAGCTCGGCCTAGATGCCAGCTCAGCAAATGCCTTCCCAGCAAATATTTTTGATCCCAAAAACAATATTTTGGCAAATCCATACGGCAATACAAATTGTAATAACACACCAAATGTCGCTGCCGATGGCGGATTATGTTATCTCAATACCCAAGCACTGATTGGGATTACCCCAGAAGTTGAAACAATTTCAGCACTTGGCCGCGGAACCTTTAAACTTTCAGATAAATTTAATCTGATTGGAGAATATATCTTCTCGCGTAACGAAGTTACCACTTCGATCGCGCCTGATGTATATAGCCGTTCAGTCACTCTACCCTCGACAAGTCAATATTATCCTGGCAAAGGCATTGTCCCCGCAGTAACTGGACTCAGCGATGGAGATTTACAACTCTATCTGCGTTCGCAAGGTGGAAACCGTTCAGGCAAAACAACCAATGACTCACATCGTGCATTTGCAGGAATTGAGGGTGAAGCTTATGGTTGGGATATCAATGCAGGTTTAACCTATGCAAAAAGTGAAGCAACCGATAGCTTTAATGCGGGTTACCTCAATCAAAGTAAAGTTCAAGCTGCTTTAAATGACGGTTCACTCAATCCATTTGGCCCTTCCGCTGATGCTAATATTTGGAAATCTTTTGAAGTCAATGGGGATACTAATAAAGCCAGCTTAGACTCAACCTCTTTTGATGTCACTGTATCTCGTCCAATCTATACACTACCCGCGGGTGAGGTTGGATTTGCCTTAGGTGGTAGTTTTACCAAACAAAATTGGGATCAAAAAATTAATGCTGAGATCGTCAGACAAGTACCTAGTAGCGGTATAGATCCAGATAAACCTGTGAGTAAGGGTGATCGAGATATCTCTGCAGTATTCACTGAATTACATATCCCGATTTTAGCCAATTTAGAAGCGCAGCTTGCAGCACGTTATGATGACTATAGTGATTTTGGCGATACCTTCAATCCAAAAGTCGCTTTACGTTGGGAACCGTTAAAGCAATTAATGTTCCGTACCTCATACAGCACAGGTTTCCGTGCACCAAGCTTATATGACATCAACTCACCTCAAAGTCAGACCTTTACAGGTTCAAAATACAATGACCCTGTGCTCTGCCCCGGTGGTACTGCAACTTCACCACAATACCAAACTGAATGTAATGTTCAATTTAAACGTATGCAAGGTGGAAATCCCGACTTAAAAGCTGAAGAGTCAACATCTTATACTGCTGGACTTGTGTTTGAGCCAATCAAAAATCTGGTATTTACAGCAGATTACTACAACATCAAAGTAGACAATCTGATTGATACGATTACCGATTCAATTATTTTTGCTGACCCAAGTAAATATTCAAGCTTATTTGTCCGAGATGCAGATGGACGAATCAAATATGTGAGTACCACTTTGATCAATATGGGTGGAATTAAAACTCAAGGGGTTGATTTAAGTTTGAACTATCTTACGCCTGTGACTAAAACAGGACGTTTTGGTTTTGGTATTGATGGGACCTATGTCATTAAATATGACAAACAAGAAGAGAAAGGCGGTGAATGGATCAGCCGTGCAGGTAGCTATTATAACCAACAAGTCTATTCCCGCTGGAAACATGTTGCCAATGTCAATTGGAGTTACGACAACTGGAAAATGATCTTTGAGCAACAGTTTAGCCGTGGTTATAAAGACTCAAATTCTATTGGTGAAGCCAAATATGATAACCATCGAGTTAGCGACTATATCCTCTATAACATTGCGGGCACTTATAGCGGATTCAAGAACTTAGAACTCACTGGTGGGATCAAAAATATCTTTGACCAAGATCCGCCTGCGTCCAACGTGACTGATAACTTCCAATACGGTTATGACTCTAGTTATGCAGACCCAACTGGTCGCGCATATTACGTCAGAGCAACTTATAAATTCTAATTGTGCATTTCGCAAACATTGTCTAGGCCTAATCAAGTCATGGTGTTTGCGAAATTGATTCATTCACTTAGCCAAACAAAAGAATTGAACAGAATTTTTTTATCGTCTCTCTTTTACTATTTATTGTTTGTCTCTCATTTCAGGAGTAGCAATGGGCAAGAATTTTTCAGAATTAGAAAATAATTCTTCCAAACGCCTGATCGGGATTGGAGCAGTCATCTTACTGCATCTAATCATTCTCTATGGCTTGATTACGGGTTTATCCAAGACAGTTGAAAAACCAGCGGATGAACCTGTTGAATTACTGATTATTCAGGACAAAAAACCTGAACCAGAAAAACCTAAACCCATTGAAAAGCCACCAGAACTGCCAAAGTTGGTGCAGAAAGTGTTGAAAACACCAGAGCCAAAGCCGACTGAAAAACCAATGGAAAAACCTACAGCAACACCAAAGCAGACGGCTACACCGACACCCACAGCAACGCCAAAAACCTCAGAAAGTCCTGAGCCGACACCGACGCCAAAGCCAGAAACGACAGCAAAACCTGAACCTGCAAAACCCAAACCTGCAGGTGAAACACGCGGTGTATCGAGTGGAGAAGCGGGTTGTAAAGCACCAGGGTACACGCGTGAAGCCTTACAAAATGAAGAGCAAGGTGAAGTGCTTATTTCGGTATTTGTGGGTAGTGATGGAAAAGTTAAAGAGGCCAAAGTTAAAAAATCGAGTGGGAGTAAAAGCTTAGATAAAGCGGCTGCGAAAGCTTATAGCTTATGTACGTTTAAACCTGCGTTAAAGAATGGTGAACCTCAAGATTCTTGGTACGACATACCTTATGAATTTGTATTGCAGTAATCAATTAAATAAAAATTTGGAGATAAATGATGAATAAAACGCTGAAATCTGTACGACTATTTGCTTCTGTTGGGATTTTGACTGCAAGCACCCTACTGCCTGTATCTAGTGTATTTGCAGAAGAAACCACTACAACGCCTGCGACTGTAACGGCAACCAATACAACAACCAGTGAAACACATACACCACCACCTAAACCAGCAACAACACAAGCTGTTCACAACCCTTACGGTTTAGAAGCACTATGGCGCGAAGGTGATATTGTTGCTAAATCAACCTTATTTATCTTGGTCCTGATGTCGATTGGAACGTGGTACATCATGGTGACCAAGTTTATTCAGCAGGCAAAAATTAAGCGTCAAGGTAAAGAAGTTGAAGCCAAATTTTGGGATGCTGCATCAATTGACGGCGCTGCGGGAACACTAGGCGAAGCAAGTGCCTACCGTTTTATTGCTGAAAAAGGCATTAACTCAACCAAAAAACATGGCGGAAACCTACTTGAACGTATCGACTTTAACACTTGGGTCACAATGTCGATTCAACGTGCAATTGATAAAATCCAAAGTCATTTAAGTGGTGGTTTAGCATTTCTTGCAACTGTCGGTTCTACCGCACCATTCGTTGGTTTGTTCGGTACAGTTTGGGGAATCTATCATGCACTTACTGCAATTGGCATTTCGGGTCAGGCCTCTATTGATAAAGTTGCTGGACCTGTCGGCGAAGCACTGATCATGACTGCAATCGGTCTTGCTGTAGCCGTGCCTGCGGTACTTGGTTATAACTGGCTCACCCGCCGTAATAAAGCAGTATTGGATAATGTACGTACTTTTGGTTCTGACTTACATACTGTTCTACTCAGTGGCGAGATCAAAAACAGTGGTGATGCGAAATAAATGAGGTATCTATTATGAGCATGACAGTCAATTCAGGCAATGACGAAGATGATGTAATTTCTGCGATTAACACCACACCTTTGGTGGATATTATGCTGGTTCTGCTGATTATATTTTTAATCACCGTCCCCGTTGCCATTCACACGGTTCCAGTCAAGTTGCCTGAGGAAAAAAATACACCATATGTCACCAAGCCGATTAATGTACAAATCGCCGTCAATAAAGCGGGGGATATTTTTTGGAACGAAAAGTATATCGCAGATAAAAATACACTGATCAACCGTTTACAGGCTGAGGCAGCAAAACGCCCACAGCCAGAGGTACATATTCGTGGTGATCAAGTGACAAAATTTGAAGCGATTGATGAAGTCATTAGTGCTACTAAGCAAGCAGGTATCGGCAAAATCGCGTTTGTCACGACACCTGTTGCCGCACCATAATCGAAAAAAGGAACAGTTTATGGGTATGAATGTAGGTGCCAATAAAGACGATGATGATGTGATGTTAGATGTCAATATGACACCACTTATTGATGTGATGTTGGTGTTGTTGATTATGTTTATTATCACCATCCCAATTCCAAATAATGCGATCAATATTGACTTGCCCAATGGCGCACCACCACCAACCAATGAGAAGCCACCTGAGCCAGTCACCTTACGTATTGACCCTCAAGGTAAAGTCTTTTGGAATGATCAAGCTGTAGAAAATAAACAAGCGCTAGAAGTTTTATTTGCAGGTGTTGCACAGAAATCAGATCAAGATCCGATTAAAGTGCAGCCCGATAAACTGACTGAATATAAGGATGTGGCAATGGTAATGGCAGCAGCACAACGATTAAATGTTAAAAAAATCGGAATTGCAGCAAGCCAATAATATTTAAGGGATGAACAAAGCTGCACAGTGCAATCGACTTGCAGCTTTGAGTTCTTGATCTATGCAATGTTTCGGGACGGTTTACTCATAGCGCAACATTATAAAGAACACAACACTCAATATATCTGACTTTCACTCACAGCTAAAAAAGCCAGCATCTGCTGGCTGATCATCGACATTAAGTCAATTAGGTGATTTTAAATGCCAAAGAAATGGCTTGATCTTGTTGTTCAGGATCAGGCCATTTTTGTGAAACAGATTTTAACTTGGTATAGAAACGAGCGGCATCTGGACCATATAAATGCGACTCACCAAATTTTGAACGTCGCAAACCACCAAAGTTAAAATAACTCACTGGGAGTGGTACAGGCACATTAACACCAATCATGCCGGACTCAACCTCCATAAAGAAGCGGTGTGCTGACTTTCCATCACGGGTAAAAATCACCGAACCATTGCCATATTCATGGCTATTGGTCACAGCAATTGCCTCATCTAAACTATTGACGCGTAAAATTCCTCGCGCTGGGCCAAAAACTTCTTGTTGATAAAAATCCATATCCATAGATAGATAATCAAATAAAGTCGGACCAATATAATAGCCGTTGGCATACTCTGGATGTTTAAAATCACGACCATCCACCACCAACTCAGCACCATCTGCGATACATTGATCAATTGCCTTTAAAACAGATTGTTGCGATTGCGCACTAATCACCGCACCAAAATCTGCAGTCGGATCATTGTATGCTCCAACTTTCAATGCTTTGATTTTTTCTACGATACGTTGGCGTAAGTGATCTGCCGTTTCAGCACCTACGGGAATCAACAATGATACCGCCATACAACGCTGACTGGCTGAACCAAACCCTGCTGAAACAAAGGCATTTGCAGCCGCTTCAAGATCGGCATCAGGCATCACCACCATGTGATTTTTCCCACCAGTAAATGCTGCAACACGTTTGTTATGTGAGGTACCTTTTTGATAAACATATTCACCAATCTGGGTAGAACCCACAAAGCTCACAGCTGCGATTTCAGGGTGTTCAAGTAATGCATCGACTGCTGTTTTATCCCCTTGTACAACATTAAATACATCGTCTGGAAGACCGGCTTCTTTCCATAACTCTGCAAAAAATAATGCAGCCGAAGGCACTTTTTCAGACGGTTTCCAAACTATTGAATTCCCCACAGAAACAGCCATGGCCATCATGACAGCAGGAATCATGATGGGAAAATTAAACGGGGTAATACAGCCCACCACACCCACAGGAACCCGTACAGAGAACACATCGATGTCGCCTGCAACATTACGTGCATATTCACCCTTTGTAATCTGCGGTGCATTACAGGCAAATTCAATTCCTTCAATCGCACGGCCAATTTCACCGATTGCATCGGCAATGGTTTTGCCATGTTCACGACCAATGATTTCTGCCAATTCAGCTGTTTTGGCAATCATTAATTCACGTAATTTAAACAGAACTTGCAAGCGTGTAGCATGTGAAGCTTTTGCCCATTTTTTTGCATTTGCTGATGTCGCAGCTTTTACGGCAGTATCAATCACGGTTGCATCGCCATAAGCACAACGCGCAATTTCTTCACCTGTAGAGGGATTAAATACTGGGCCTGAATGTTGAGTTTCTGTGATATGACGACCTGAAATATAATGTCCGATCAAAGTGTTCATCCTGATTTTTCCTTCACATTGCGACTGAAACTAAATTTAAAATGCTACTGAAGTCGGTCTTTCCATGACCGCTTTAGCGAGGAAGCCCCATATTCCCAAGACCGATAAAGGAAATATTCATATTCATTCCTGAAAATTAAGCGTGGTAAATTGAATGATTGATTGCAATGCTTTGCTTTGAATCACTACTTTGCATTAAACAGACAATTTGCTTTTCACTGATTTACGCTGTCTCGCGGGGCTAAGATCATCACGCTTCATAAAGAAGCTACAGAAGATTGCGAAAATCGCCATACTCATGATGTAGGTAATAATCAAATGCGGACTACCATTACCAATACTTAGTAATTTGGTGGCAATCAATGGTGCCAGTCCACCGCCTAATACACCTGCGAATTGAACTGAAATCGAGATGCCACTGTAGCGAATTTCGGCAGGAAACTGTCGAGCAAATAACTGAGACTGTGGCGCATACATGATCGGGAACACCACACCGATTGCTAAAACAATTGCGGTCCATACCAAGACTGGGTCCTTGGTATCCAACATGCTAAAGAACGGATAGCAATACAATGCAAGGACCACTAGACCAAACATAAACATATTACGCTGCCCAACTTTGTCGGATAGATGTCCACATAATGGCGTCATCACCATGATTAAGCCTGCACCACAAATCGTTGCAAACAAAATGTCTTGGCGAGGAATACCTAATTTGGTTGTGGTGTAGGCTAAGGCAAAAGTAGAGGCAATATAGAACCATGCATTTTCAGCAGCACGGGCAAAGATAATCGTGAGTAATTCGCGCGGATGATTTTTAAAGACCTGCATTGCTGGAACTTTAACTTCTTGTGCTTGTTGTTTTACTTTTTCAAAATCTGGTGACTCAGGCACTTTGACACGGATATACCAACCCACACCTAATAATAAAATGCTGGCAAGGAAAGGCAGACGCCAGCCCCAACTAAATAGACTTGCTTCGGGTAAAAGTGAAACCAAACCCAATGCAATCGAGGCCAACATTAAACCACCACCAGCACTTGCTTGAGGCAAACTTCCCCAAAAGCCTTTACCGCCTTCAGGAGCATGCTCCACAGCCATCAACACGGCACCGCCCCACTCGCCGCCCATTGCCATACCTTGAACAAAACGTAAAATCACCAGAAAAAATGTCGCCCAATATCCAATACTTTCATAGGTTGGCAATAGACCAATTAAAACGGTCGGAATCCCCATCATAATCAGTGTGGTTAGCAACATGGTTTTTCGACCAATTTTGTCCCCAAAATGACCAAAGATAATGCCTCCCAACGGACGTCCAATAAAGCCAACAGCGTATGTGGCAAACGCAGCCAAGACACCTGTTAATGGATCAAGGTTGGGGAAAAACAGTTTATTGAAAATTAATGCTGCGGCTGCACCGTAAATAAAAAAGTCGTACCACTCTATTGTCGTTCCAACCATGCTGGAGATACCCGCCAGACGGTGTGAAGACTTTTTCGGTTGTTGAGGACCTGATCCTTGTATATGCTCCATCGCTACCTCGCCCAATTCTTAGTATTGTCATCCATTCATCACCTTAGAGATAATCCATCCTGATTATATTTATTAAGGTGATCTAATTCTTTTTACACAAATAACTTAAAATAAGAAGCCAAGATTAATATTGATTTATCCTGATAAAAAATTCTAAATAACCTGAGTGCTTCTTATCATCAATGTGAATCAATTGCTTTTTTCAGTCAACACCCTTAATTACTTAAGTAGTTTTTAAAACTCAAAAAATAAATCAAATACAATTACTTATACAAAAATCCACCAATATAGACTAAAGTTAAATATAAAAAATGTGATCCATTACAAACTATTCAAAATACTAAATTTATATGTATAACAACACAAAAATAATCTATTTAGTTTTCATCCTATTATAAAAAATCAACGATCGAATACTTGTTATTTCTCGCTATCGCGTTATATTCATTATTATACTAAGTAAGGATGCTTATTATGAACTATAATAAAATCGCATTTGATTTTAGCCCTGCACCGATTGTTGTATTAAGTTATCGCCACATGATGGAAATGAATGCTGCATTTGCCAATCTGTTTGGCTATGAGCGTGGTGAATTAATTGAGCAATCCATAGTCAAAATTTTTCCTAGCCTTGAGGATTATGAAAAGGTCGGGAATGATGCATTGCAAAGCTTATTGTTAAAAAAAAGCCATTATTATTCTGATCAGCGCTTTATGCAGCACAAAAATGGCGAAATCTTTTGGACACATACCCATGGGCAAACCTTAACACCTGAAGACCCCTTTAAATTGATGGTCTGGCATTTTGAACGTAAAGATCAGGTGTTGTCTTCTAAGCAAAAACTGACTAAACGTGAATCAGAAATTACTCAATTGATTGTCAATGGATTTACTTGTAAAGAAATTGCACGAAAATTAGAGCTGTCGCATCGGACCATAGAAGTGCATAAAGCAAATTTAATGAAAAAGTTAGGCGTTAGCTCCAAAGCAGAACTGACCTCAAAAATTATTATTCGAGAAAAATGATATAGACAAAAAAATGATCACAGTTGAATTGCTGTGATCATTGATGAACCTCAAAAAAATTAAGCTTTTTTCACAAATTCTGACTTTAATTTCATGGGACCTATGCCATCAATTTTACAATCAATATCATGCCCATCATTACTGTCTACCAGTAAACGAATACTTTTGACTTTAGTTCCTACCTTAACCACTGCAGAAGAACCTTTAATTTTTAAGTCTTTAATCACTGTCACTGAATCGCCATCTGCCAAGATATTGCCAACAGCATCTTTAATCGTCACGCTGTCATCTGCTGTTACTTGCTCGCCATCTTTCCATTCATAGCTACATTCTGGGCAAATCAATAAATCGCTATCTTGGTAGGTATATTCTGAATTACATTTTGGACAATGTGGCAAAGACATAATAAGCTCAACTTTGGTTCAAATCACAATCATAGCATTTTAAGATTTTTCATCAACTTAAAAACCATAATAAATATAAGGAATAATTTAAAATCAACCGTGATCATTAAAACTAGGCTTTATGATTTAACACATCCAGCAAAACACTGACATGATTTCGCCCTTGATTTTTGGCCGCCGTTAATAAGGTTATAGGACCTTGTGCTATAAGTTTCCGCAGTTCTTCTAACTGTACTGTAACCTGTGATAATTCAACGCGATAACGTTGTTGAAACTCATCCCAACGGTTTTCGCTATCTTCGTGATACCATTTTCTGAGTTCATTTGATGGGGTAATTTCTTTCGGCCATAAGTCAATCTTAGCATCGTCTTTTTTAATACCACGTGGCCACAAGCGATCAACCAGAATTCGTTGACCATCTGTTTCTAAAACCGCATCATAAATTCGTTTGCTATAAATCGTCATTGTTATTCCGAACCGAAGTTATTCTAAAATTATTCCAAATGATGAGAAATATAGTTGTGCAAAGTGACAATGGGGTCATAAAAACACCTTGTCCCCATCAAAGCTTAGCCTGCGTCTGCAAACATAGACGAGGCTTGGTGCTTACTCAGGCAATCAATGATTGAATTGTATTGCCCGTTTAATGGATGATAGATGAATGATATAAATACCAAAGAGATCTATAGCGATAGTTTATAGGTCACTCACGCAAGTTTATTGATCTGGAATTGTTGGATTGACCAAGAGACCAAGTAATTGCAAAGACTCTTGCCATCCCAAATAACAAGCCTCAACAGGAATCACTTTAGGAATACCTGACTGGGTAATATTGACTTCCGTTCCGACAAGCACACCTTTTATTTCAATGATTACTTCAATTTCGCCAGCGAGTTCAGGATTATCAAATCGATCAAAATATCGTATGCGTTGGTTGGGAATCAGCTCTGCATAAGTTCCACCAAATGAATGGATTGTACCTGTAGAGAAATTGGTAAATGACATTCGATAAGAACCACCAACCGTTGCATCCATTTGATGAAGTTTTGCTGTAAAACCATGTGGAGGCATCCACTTTACAATTGCATCTGGGTCTAAGAAAGCTTTATAGACTCGCTCTGGTGGTGCACTAAAAACGCGATGTAACTTTACCGTATTACTCATACTCATTTCCTTGACTATTATTGTTGTTGAAAATCAAGTTTAGCGCTGTACAAAGCTTTCATTTGTATGGTTTGAGTAGTCTGAAACTTAAAAAAAAGCATATCAACAAGGATATGCTTTTAAAACAATATGCGTCATCTAAAGACTGTTATTCTTCATCGTCTTCATCATCAAATATATAGGTTGTACATCCCCAACCATCATATTCACCTTCAAACTGCTCAGCAATTTTACTAAACCATTGCTCTAAATCAACAACATCTTCGTAGTCTGGAATCAGATGAACATATACCGTAATCACCCATTCATTGGGTTGCACTTCTTCATCCAAATACAGTGAAATTTTTTGCTCTTCGTGTAAAAGATAGATTGCACATTTTTCAGCGAGTTCTTGTGTTTTAAAATACACAGAAAACTCGATTTCATGTACCTCTTCTAAATCATCACCATCTTCGTGCATTTGCCAAAGTAGATTACCGTTATCATCTTCTGGGAATTTTTCAAAATCACGAGTCATGGCCAAGCCCTCTTTTAAGGTTATAAATATTATGACTTTTACAATAGCAAAGTTTTATGACAGTTTTAAAATATTGCCTATTCGCACACAAATTACTACTTTTATTTGGCATCAATTTGTAATAAAAATTGAATTAATTCTATGATTAGGGTCTGTTGTTGATCAATATTCATTGATGATTAAACCAATAATGAAAGGTGCATGATGCCAAACTTTAACCCACAACAACGACAAGAAATTCTGTTACTGATTCAACAAGGTCGTAAAGTTGAAGCAGTTAAATGGGTCAAAGACCATTCAGATTTAGGCTTGAAAGAAGCCAAGGATTATGTAGAAAATCTGACAGAAAGCGCATACAACTTCGCATTTGCAGATACAGCTCAAAGTGATAGTTCCCGTGATATACACTTGCAAATTCCTCAACAAGACATTCTTGTCCTGATCCAACAAAATCGTAAAATTGAAGCGATTAAACTGGTCATGGAAAATTCAAACCTTGGGCTAAAAGATGCCAAAGACTTTGTAGAACAGCTCACTGAAAATCCCAATTTAGCAATCAATCAGTTTCAGTTCGATGATGATTTTTATGACAGTCAGCATCCTCGCTATAAAGCAATTCAGTCGAATTTTGAAACTGGTGAAATCTATGTGTTATACCAAGATCATCAAAAAGTGTTGATTGATGAACATCATCCTGACTGGGATGAAATTATGCGTCATTTTACGCAAGGTGAAACATATGATTCGGCTGCTGCCTACATTGCTGCAATGAAAGCCAAAGCACGTGATAGCGCTGTCAATTCGACACATAATGTTCAGTCAATTCCCCGCCCATCCAGCGCAACAACCCAACCTGTCGGTATTGAAGATCAAACCAAGAAAAAAGGCTTAGCTATTTTTATACGCATTGTTGTTATTGTGATTGTTGCTGTGATTGCCTATCAATTTTTTATCAAGCAATAAGATGCAACACCGCGATAAAATTTAACATGGCAATAAAATTGAATGTGCAATGCAGGATGACGAATAAAGTTTAAAACAGCCAAAAGAAAGCCATTCAACTAAACGCTATTGTCCTCAGCATTTAAATTATTCGAGGTGCGTATGTACCAATTGAATCAAACACAATTACAAACATTGCTTGATCTGCTTGAACACCATCGAACAGAACAAGCAGAACAATTCCTTATTGCACAACTTCAACTAGATCCAACCGCAGCAAAAAAATTAGTCCGCATCCTATACGAATCATCAGATGCGCTTCAGGCTTTTAAAGCAAACCCTCAAATTTTATCAGGCGAAATGCCGAATATAAAAAATGAAAGCAACTCCTTCGAATTCAACTTTTCATCAAGTACGGTGAAAATGACCAATCAGGATGGTAAAACCATTGAAATCAATGATCAACATCCCGACTGGCAAGAGATCAAAAAACAATTCCAAATCGATTTGACTCAACCAGATGCTTTATCCAAATTTGCCGAAAATTTTATGCAAGGACAGACGCAAAATACCTCATCACAAGCAAAGTCTTCATCTTATGATTCAACAAGCCCTACTCACGCTTCGGTTCAAACCTCAGGGGTGGAAGACTTGAGTCATCAGAATAAGTCCAGCAGCATGCTGCTATTGATTGGGTTTCTTGTTTTGATTGGGATTGCAGCCTTTTACTATTTTAAAACATGATTGATTAGTACGAAAATTAACTCAGCTCAATAATATCAATGGTTGGTGGTACTCTAAACCGAAAAGGCACACCCACCATACCGGTACCGACACTGACAAATACATCGGCATTTTCATGCTGATACAAGCCTCGTTTATGACCGAGGATAGAAACTTTTTTCATCACATAACTGGTCAACCACGGCAATTCAACTTGCCCACCATGAGTATGTCCAGACAGCATCAACGGACGTGTAGGCAACTGTGGCACCATATCTACCGTATCGGGGTTATGTGACAAAATTAACCACGGTTTGTCTTGAGGTAAATCGGGCATATAACGCATATCCGCCTTGCCTGCCCATAAGTCCCCGACACCGATTAAGCGAAAATCATCAAATTCAACAATTTTACCTTCAATATCCATAACGTTATTGGCCTCTAAGGCACTGGCCAATAAGGCTTGAATCGGTGGTCCCGGATACTGCTCATCATGATTACCATTTACTGAATAAACCGGAGCTTCGATCTGTTTTAAAATCGCCAGTTCTTCAACCAATTTATTTTCAGGTTCATAGGTCCAATCCCCTGCAACCACGACAAAATGGGGTTGAGCCAAATTAATTTTTTTGACAATTGTTTTAAGCTGTCGCTCATGTCCAGAAAACAGACCAATGTGTAAATCTGCAAGCAACGCAACTTTAATCGGTTGAGTGAAGGTTTTCTCCTGCCCCAACGAATATTGTATATGCTGAACATGAACTCGATGTGGTTCAATAAAGCGTGCATAAATCAGCAATGCACTGAGCAAGAAAATAAAAATACTTTCATGTAATGAGAATTTTCCGATATATCCTGCATAAATGCTAAAAAATAACAACGGAATTAATAAATAAGACAGGTAGAATGCCAGTAAATGGACGAAAGACTTAAAAGGATGGATCGTTTCAGTTCTAGATTGACTTAACCATGCTTGGCTTATTCCCCATATCGCAAGCACAATGAAGCAGAGATAAAAAATTGATGTAACAGTTAGGGTTGGAAACATATTCAATCTCGCAAGTCGCGTGTACTTGTCATCTCTTTATTTATCTTTTGAAAAGGCTACATTGGCATTTCATAAATGGATTGCATTTCGGCAAACATCGACGAATTGTCAATATATCCTCAGGCAATTATACTCTAGCTCTGAGAAATCTTAGAAAATATTATGCAAAGAACGATCAATCGTAATACCCAATTACAGCAAAAAGCTCACAATCACCATGTGTCAAAATTTTGGGTGATGATTGGTTCTTGCCTATTACTCAGCCTTTCTGCCTGTTCAACCCTTCCTCGACAAGAAAATATTACACCCGAATATGCCTATGATATAGAAACCAAAGACACTCCTTTGGCGCAAATTATTTCCCCGTTAAAAGCGCAAAACCCAGAGTTAACTGGTTATCACGTGCTGTATGATCCACTGGAAGCGATCGCAGCACGCATCAATTTGATTGAAAAAGCACAAAAAACGTTAGATTTGCAATATTACATTTGGGACAATGACAAAATTGGCTCATTGGCTTTATACAAAATTATTGAAGCCGCAGATCGCGGTGTTAAAGTTCGTTTACTGATTGATGATAATAATGCCAAACAAATGGAAGGGGTTTATCTCGCCTTAGATCAACACCCAAACATTGAAGTAAAACTTTTTAACCCTTACCGTTTTAGAAGTATTCGCCCCATCGACATGGTGCTGGATTTAAAACGTATCAATCGTCGCATGCATAACAAGACCTTTACTGCTGACAATCAAATTTCATTAATTGGTGGACGTAATATGAGTAATCAATATTATAACGTCAGTGACAATTACCAATTTTCAGATGTAGATGTGATGTTGGTGGGGCAAGCGGTAGATGATATTACCCACTCCTTTGATGAATACTGGAATCATAGCTACGCTTATCCGGTGAGAAATATTGTCAATCACAGTACCTACACCTTACGTTATGACAGTCTAAAAGAACAATTGACCCACCATTACCAAGAAATTACGGTTCAAAATTATTTGAATTTAAGTAATCGTACCCATGCTTTTGATCAGTGGCTCAATCAGAATATTCAACTGGATTGGGTCAAAGCAGAGGTGGTCAAAGATGCTCCTGATAAAATTCAGGCCAAGGCCAAAAAAGAACAGCATCTTAACTTCCAAATGGTGAAACGCTTAGATATCCCGACTCAAAATGTTGATCTGATTTCTGCTTATTTTGTTCCGCAAAAAAAAGGCGCAAAGAAACTGGTCGAGTTAGCAGATGAGGGCGTCAAGGTACGTGTCCTGACCAATTCATTCAAAGCCAATGATGTCGCGTTGGTGCATGCATTTTATGCAAAATATCGAGATAACTTATTAAAAAATGGGGTCGAGCTTTATGAGTTTCTGCCTGCCGTTTCTGAAGAAAATCTCTATGCCAATTCAGAAGAAATCTCAAAGAAAGCCAAAGTTAGCTTAAAAGGCTTAAGCCGTTCTAGCTTGCATGCCAAACTGATGGCTGTAGATAATAAACAAGTGTTTATTGGCTCATTTAATTTCGACCCGCGTTCAGCCAACTTAAATACTGAGATTGGGGTCATTATCAACAGTCCACCGTTGGCGATTGCCGTACATAAAACTATGGACGATAATTTAAAAAAATATGCTTATAAGCTGGTTTTAGATTCACAGAATAAAATCAACTGGCTCAAAGAAACGCCTCAAGGTATTGTCACTTTAAGAAAAGAGCCAAAAATGAAGTGGTGGCAAAAAGCAGGAATTAAGGTGATTTCTTGGTTGCCGATTGAGGGCTTTATGTAATCCTGAATAGTTTCACATATATGGTATAAGCACTCAATAAGCAAAGTAAGACCATTCATGAAAATTTGCATAATACATGGTGTTTTCACTGCCTTATATTTTAAGAAAAGTTTAGATCGATTTGCGTAGGCGATGCTCTACTTTTCTCGGGCGAAAAGTAGCAAAAGCCCTTTGTTGGTCAAAGGGGATATCCTTATCACCCTTGACCAACGGCGGCATCCATGCCGCCAAACGCGATAGCGATGTCAGGTAAAATCGGCTGATGGAAAAAGCAAAAACCATTTTATTTATGTCAAGTTAATAATATTGATCGGTATAATATCTAAAAAACGTTGAGCATGAGTGAGGCAATATCGTTGAGAAAAAATAATGCCTTCACTGTATTTTTGAATCTGGAATCAGGCGTCCTAACTTTTTCTTTTTCGAACAATCCTCGTTATGACTATGCTCCAGTGACAAATATTCTGTCTGCTGAGTAAAGACGTTTTATAAACCTACACACTCTCGCAGACAGCTTCCCTTGGCCTATTCAAAACAGTCAGAGACATCATTTTGAATAGATCGTTAATCTGTTAGGACTTCTTTCTGTAGATCTTCCAAACCTTTTTGCATCATCACTTGCACTTGTTGCGTCAGGCTTTCAACCGTATGCCCTTCTGTTGCAATCGCAGGAAAGGTTTTGAGATGCGCCACAACCTTTGGCATTTCCAACACAGCTTGAACATGTTCAACAAATGTGGTTTCGCCAATAAAAGGTACCACGGTATCTAATTTCCCGTGTTGATTTACATAGCAAATCACACATACTTGTACGGGTTTCTTGGCTTCGATTGCTGCACCTAAGATCCGACCATGTACTTTTTTGACTTTTGAACCATCAGTGGTGGTTGCTTCAGGAAAGAACAACACTGGAATATCTTTACTTAAGAACTCAGCGATTTGCTCTCGGATACGCACCGAATCCCCTGAACCACGTTTAATAAATAAGGTTCCACCACCTTTAGCCAAATTGCCAAAAACTGGCCATTTTTCAATTTCAGCTTTCGCTAAAAAGAATACCCGCGCCCCTGAACCTAAAACAGCAATATCCAACCATGAAATATGATTACTCACCCACAATGCTGGTTCACGCGGAATATCACCATGTACACGCACATCGACATTAAATACTTCACTTAAACGGCGACAAAAATACTGAACATAACGGGTATTTTTAGGATTATTGGGATCTTTATAGAGTTGATGGCGGTAAACCAGATAAAAGCCTTCTGCAACAGCAGATGTTCCTGATGCCAGTTTTTTACTGTACAAAAAGACTTTAGATAAAGCACTTAATTTCGATGATTTTGACTTTTTGATTGCTTGTTGTTGAGTCATAGATATTCACTAAACAAAATGTATGTCATATTAAACTGACACTATTGTATACATATCTAAATCAACTTGCATTCATCATTAAAGACAACAACATTGATTTACTGTGCGAAATGAATAGCCAAATCAGCTCAACGCTAAATTGTGGCAAAATTACGCGCCATCAAGCAGCTATGGATTTTTACTAAATTTTAACTCCCCTGTTAAAACAACAGGAAAACCCAAATTAAGATTTCACCATAAATTCATATATTTATAATTTTATTGCAATACTTTGCATACGGCTTAGGATTTAACACAGAATATCCTTTAGAATGATTTTTCTAATCTAATGTCTGAGTTTTACAATCTGTGGAATACTTTGATCAAAATCAAGGTGGTGAAAAAACCATTTTAGTCAGTGTGAATGTTCAAATCTTAGAAGATCTTGATGCAGAAGAATTTCGATTACTGGCTAAATCTGCGGGCGCGGATATATTAGAGCATTTAAGCGTACAACGGATTAAACCCGATCCTAAATTCTTTATTGGTTCAGGTAAAGCAGAAGAAATTGCTGAACAAGTTGAGGCAGATGAAGTCGAGTTGGTTATTTTCGACCAAGCACTGTCACCCGCTCAGGAACGTAATTTAGAACGTATTTTAAAATGTCGTGTGATTGACCGTACTGGTTTGATTCTGGATATTTTTGCGCAGCGTGCCCGTACCCATGAAGGTAAGCTGCAAGTTGAATTGGCTCAGTTAGATCACCTTTCATCACGTTTAGTCCGCAGCCGTAGCAATTTGGACAGTCAAAAAGGCGGTATTGGTCTACGTGGACCTGGTGAAACCTTACTTGAAACAGATCGACGGCTATTACGCATCCGCATGGAACAGCTTAAAGATCGTTTGGAAAAAGTCCGAAAAACACGTATTCAAGGCCGTGCTGCGCGCCAAAAAGCCAATATTCCAACTGTGTCTTTGGTCGGTTATACCAACGCAGGCAAATCAACACTTTTTAATATTTTAGCAAATAGTGATGTTTATGCAGCGGATCAATTATTTGCCACACTCGATCCAACCTTACGCCGTTTAGATTGGGATGGTATTGGCACGCTTGTTCTTGCAGACACTGTTGGTTTTGTGCGCAATCTCGCTCATTCTTTAGTCGAATCCTTTAAGGCAACTTTGGAAGAAACTTTAGAAGCCACTTTACTGCTACATATCATCGATTCGAGTAGTCCAGATGTTATGGAACAGATTGATGCCGTAGAAACGGTGTTAAATGAAATTGGTGCTGATGTTCCAATATTAAGAGTTTATAACAAGATCGATCAAAGCGGAGAAGAAGCCAAAATCGTTTATGCCAAACCGCACCAACCTGAGCGTGTTTATGTTTCAGCCCATACACAACAAGGTTTAGACCTGTTACGTAAAGCGGTACATGAATGTTTGATGGGGCAAATTCAACGTTTTGAACTGCAATTAAAACCCGCTTATGGCAAGTTAAAAAATCAACTTTACGATCTTAACGTCATCGAATCTGAGCATTATGATGATGAAGGCAACTTACAATTGGTGGTTGCCATGGCACCACAAAAACTGGAACAGCTCATCAATCAGGCACATTTACCGCTCGTTGAAATCCTTGGAAATAAGGCAGAACAATTTAAAAGGCCGTTAGAAGAGTTTGAAATAAAGCGCTAAATCGGTTAAAACGTGAAAGATCAATTTTTATAAATAAACACACATGGATCAGTTAAAAGGTATCGATTGGCAAGCATGGATCTTCACAATAGGACTTATCATCTTCTTTCGTGAAGCTTCTGTGTTGGTGATGTCACAATTTAATCATCCTGAATTGGGCAATTTAACAGGTCTACTCAGCTTACTGTTTGTGTTGGTTTTATGGCGTAGATTCAAAAAAATCCCTGCCCGTCTGGTCGATACCAATAATAAATTAATGAGAGAAAGTGGCTTTGCCTTCCTACCGATATGTGCGGGTTCATTAATCATGCTGGTCAGTATGGGAAAAGAGATCCCCTTATTTCTGGTTGTGATGTTTGTCAGCACACTGATTCCACTCTGGATTTATGCAAAAATGGCGAAGAAGTGGCTATAGGAGGCTGATATGTTAAGTGTACTCACTGGGTTTTTAATCACGCTAATTGCCTATTTGGCAGCGAAACCAATTAATAAACGCTTTCCTCAAATTCCGCTTCTGGTCATTGGCATGTTTTTTGTAATTGGAATTTTAATGATCTTTAAAATTCCTTATGAAAAATACAATACCGATATGAATGGTCTATTTAGCCACCTACTCGGTTATGTCACTGTGGCCTTGGCTATTCCATTAGCCGCAATGCGTTATGATGATTTACCACTGAAATCTGTTGTGGGGATCTTGGTGTTTGCCAGTATCAGTGCTGTCGCATTACCCATGAGCTTGGCTTATTTACTGCATATGTCGGAACCGACCATTATGGCCTTTGCCACACGTGCTGTGACTACGCCAATTGCAATCAATATTGCAACTTTATTGCACTCACCAGTCACATTAGTGATTTTGATCGTTATTTTATCGGGTGTGATTGGAGCCGCATTTTCATCAATTATTTTACGCAATATTAATGATGAACGTGCGTCTGGCTTGGCTTTAGGACTGGCTGCACATGCCATCGGAACGGCCCAAGCTTGGCAACGTGGCGCAGTTGCAGGTCGTTATGCAGCCTTTGGAATGGCAGTAAATGCGGTGTTCACAGCCATCTGGTTGCCAACATTTATACTTTTTATAAAATAAATGTGAATTAGTTTACTTTTCACATGATTGCCTAGAGTAATTATTCAGCTTAAGATGAACTATTCTTTCCCCCATTTTGATAAGGAATCAATAAATGAGGTTTAATAAGTTCATCTTAGGGACATTATTTTCTGTTTTAAGCTGTAGCAGTATGGCAAAAGATATCACTGGTACTTGGAAAAATATCGATGATAAAACTGGCTCATCTAAAGCTGTGCTTGAAATACGCAAAGAAGCCAATGGCACATATACCGGTAAAATCATCAAAATTACCCCACGTCCTGGTTATACTCCAAAAGAAACCTGTATAGACTGTCCAGCGCCTTATACCAATAAGCCCATTTTAGGTATGGATGTTCTTAAAAATCTCAAACAAACCAGTGAAGAAGATTATGTCGGTGGAAAAATTATTGACCCACTTACAGGTAAGATTTATTCCATGAAAGCCAAACTCAACTCAAACGGTAATCGCTTGATGTTAAGAGGTTATGTCGGGGTGTCTGCACTCGGTCGTAGTCAAACTTGGATTCGTGAATAAGGTTTTATTCACTGATCACAACATTTAAACTTAAAAGAAAATAGGTATGCTTATGAAAAAAGGAATTTTCAGTTGTATGCTACTGGGAATGATCAGCTGGGCACATGCAGCTGACATCACTGGCACATGGCGCACTGTTGATGATAAAACAGGTTATGTTCGTGCACATATTCAAATCGAGAAACTAAAAGATGATACTTATGTCGGCAAAATCATTAAAGATTTTCCTGCACCTGGCGAAACTGCTTTAACACAATGTCGCAATTGCCCCGCACCCTTTACCAATAAACCCATTATTGGCTTAACTATTTTACAAAAGTTAAAAGCTGATCCAAACAATCCAAACAACTATATCGGTGGTGAAGTTCTGGATCCTCGCGGAGGAAAAATTTATCATGGCAAAGCCCGCTTAAATGCAAGTGGAAACCGCCTGACCTTACGTGGCTATCTTGGTATTTCGCTGATTGGTCGAAGTCAGACATGGATTCGACAAGAATAATTTGCTTTTTAATTGATAGATAAATTCGCCATTTAAAAGATTAAAATCATTGAAAATGGTGCATTGGCACTATGCTTGAATCTTGTGATATTGCCCAAAATAAAAGCCACATGTTGTGGCTTTATTCATATCAAAAAACAGGATTATCGACACTAAAAAGTTTTTGATCTTCTAGTCGATAAGCCAGCAGTTGATGCCCCCAAACACAACCACCATCGACATTTTGGATTTGCGCATTGATGCGCTCACCTTGCAACGCTGCCCAATGTCCAAAAACGATCTGATGAGTTTTTGCTGTCTGCGATTCAAATTTAAACCATGGCTGAAAACCTGCTGGCATCGGCTCATCTAAAGCATCTTTAAAGCTAAACTCTAAACGACCTTGTGCATCAGTCAGGCGCATACGGGTTAAATAATTGGTAATACAGCGTAAGCGAGCATGACCTTGTAAATCATCAACCCATAAATCTGGCTCAGTGCCATACATCTCTTTTAGAAATGAATCGAGCACAGCAAAGTCATCATGCGCTAAGACTGCTTCTACTTCTTTGGCCAACGCGGCAGTCTTTTCCGCATCCCAAATATTCGGGATACCCGCATGGGTCAAAATCGTCTTTTCATTGGGAAATAAACACAAAGGCTGTTTACGCAACCAATCAATCAACTCATCACTTTCTAAAGCATGAATAACATCATCAATATGGTCTTTTTCTTTGAGTTTTTTGATCCCACGTGCAACCGCCAGCAGATTTAAATCATGATTGCCAAGGACTGTCGCAGCATTGCCTTGTTCGCATAATTTTTTGATAAAGCGTAATGCACCCACTGAATTTTCACCACGCGCGATTAAATCGCCCGCAAACCAAATAAAATCTTGATCAGCATCGAACTGAATTTCTTTGAGCAGTGCTTTCAGTGCTTCAAAACACCCTTGTACATCACCAATCACATAATTATATCTGACTTTTTCCAGCGCCATTTAAGCCACCATTTGGTCAGATAATGCAACAAACTGAGCTAATGTTAAGGTTTCTGGGCGTGCCATTGGATCTACACCAGCATTTTCAAAACCGTCTTCAACCAACATGCCTTTTAAGCTATTACGTAATGTTTTTCGGCGTTGGGTAAACACATGCGATACCAAACGAGCCAAGGATTTTTCACTTTTAGCAACAATTGGTTTAGTCGCATAAGGCTCTAAACGGAATACCGCAGATGTTACTTTTGGTGGTGGATTGAATGATCCCGGTGGCACTTCAAATAAGAAAGTAGGTTTGCAGAAGTATTGAATCATCACCGACAAACGCCCATATTCTTTGGTGTTTGGAGATGCGGTAATACGATCAACCACTTCTTTTTGCAACATAAAATGCATGTCTTTGACTTTGTCACCAAACTCCAAGAGATGGAAAAGCAAAGGGGTTGAAATATTATAAGGTAGGTTTCCGACCACGCGTAAAGGACGACCTTCCTGAAATAATTCAGTAAAATCATATTTTAACGCATCAGTTTCAATGATGGTGAGGCGTTCAGGATGTGGTACTCGACCCGGCAAGCCTGCTGCCAAGTCACGATCCAGTTCTAGCACTGTCAAAGCATCACATTCACCATTTAAAGGTGAAGTTAAAGCGGCTAAACCCGGTCCAATTTCAACAATATTTTCCCCTGATCGCGGGGCAACAGAACGAACAATTTTGGCAATCACACGTTGGTCATGTAAGAAGTTTTGTCCAAAACGCTTACGCGTATGATGCCCTTCATCTTTAGGGTTTAGGGCATTAATTTGATACATAAAATTCTCCACATTGATTGATGACCACTATTGCGTATTCGACTCTAACTTGCTTAGACTATTAAAAATTTCATCAGATTTAGTCACATTTTCACTCGCTGCTTTGTATGCTAAAGCGAGATTCTCTGGTTTTCGAAGAAGATTCATAACCTCAGACGCTAAGATTTTCTTAACATCTTCTTGAATTGACTCTAAGCCCTCACGCATCTCTGCATCTTTAACACGATCTATACCCAGTTCAGTATTTCCTTTAAGCTGTGCTTCAAGGTAGATATTCAATACCTCAAAATCAGCCAGAAAATCTTCCATACTGGTCGCTGAATTTCTACCACCTCTGGATATTTCTTGCATTGAACGTAACATACGTTCACCCACAAAAACTTGATATTTCGAGACGATAACTTGAGCTGATGGGTAGTTTAAGCGAACCATTCGATCTGTCACTAAATTATATTCAGCTTGAATACCAGGTATAATTTCTTGAACAAAAATACTGAAGTCTTGTAAAGCCATTAGTTTATCTCGATGCTTTACCAGAAGATCAATATTAGCATTGATTGCTTCTCCGTCTTTAAGCATTTTATCCATGCCACTATGATTCGCATATTTTTTATGCACCATTGCCAATGCTTGATTAAATTTTTCTTGGCTGTTCTTTAAATTATCTACAGTGAGTGAACCAGCATATTGCACAACATCTTGTGACTGTCTTGGAATTTGCAGTGATAAAACCCGTAAATCACATACACTGTGATCCATTGCAAGGTTCGAGCAAGCAGATAGCATAGAGGCGATCAATACAGCCGCTATGCTATTTTTTATACAACGCTTCATGGATTGTGGTGTTATATGGTTGTTCTTATGCTTAATGATTGACATTACTCATTTTCCATTTGTTTGAAATTCAAATAATTATTATTCAATAAAGTTAATTCGAGCGAGCGAGATCAAGCGCTAAATCGACAGCGACATGCAAACTTGAACTTTTTGCAAGGCCTGTACCTGCAAGGGAGAGCGCAGTACCGTGATCAACTGAGGTCCGAATAAAAGGTAAACCCAAAGTAATATTAATGGCTTCGCCAAATCCCTGCGATTTTAACACAGGTAAACCTTGATCGTGATACATCGCTAAAACAGCATCAGTACCTTTTAAATGATCCACAGTAAATAAAGTATCAGCAGGCATACTTAAACTCATGTCTATACCCTGCGCTTGATAACTTTCAAGCACTGGATTGATCGTATCAATTTCTTCATGACCTAAGTAGCCACCCTCTCCAGCATGCGGGTTTAGGCCACACACCAAAATACGCGGATGATTAATTTTAAATTTTGTTTTTAAATCATGAATAAGAATATCAATTACCTGATGGAGACGCTGTTTGGTTATCGCATCTGCAACATCCCGCAGTGGTAAATGCGTGGTCACTAAAGCAACTCTTAAGGTTTTTGTTGCAAGCATCATGACCACACGTTCCACACCAGCAAACTCTTGGTAATATTCCGTATGACCGCTGAAGTGGATCCCTGCGTCATTGATAATTGACTTTTGTACTGGCGCTGTAGCAACACCAACACTGAGTCCTTGCATGGCATAGTATGCAGTTCGGCGTAATTGTTCGATCACATATGCAGAGTTTTGCGAGTTTAACATCCCTAAAACAACATCCACGGCTAAAGGAACATGTTCCACATAGAGCTGACCTTGAGCCAAACACTCCCTCTGCCCTTGATATTCAATAAGCTGAATACTTTTGTTTAAAATTTTGGCACGATCCCTCAACATATTGATATCAGCCAATACAACAACTGGACGATCATCAATACGATCTGCCAAATCTAAACAAATATCTGGGCCAATGCCAGCAGGCTCACCACTGGTTATATATAAAGGAAGCATCTAGAACTCTTTTAACAGACCTTGCATAGACAGTATACATCGGTTCTAAATTATCATTTCTAATTCAAATTCATTTTTATATTGAATATAACTAAATCATGTAAAAAAAAACCAAAAACAATGTCTCAAACCACCTATATAAGACCATTGTAAACAATTTTTGTATTTCATCAGACTTAGATGATTGAAACTTAGAATCCTTTAGAGCTGACTTTTAGTCGCTGGCCGAGTTTCTGGTTGAGCTTGCTCTTGATCGATCTCAGAGAAATCAAACATCGATTCAACCTCTTTCCCACACTTGGCTGGGTCAACATGTTGATCAAAGATTATTCTAACCCGTTGGTCAGGTTCAACTTTTCCATAGACTGTATATTCGCCACTTCGGCTTCTATCGTCATCATCCTTCCATTGCACGACTGCATCGACTTCTTCACCAATAGGGATGTGTTGCGTTTGAATAAGCAGTCCAACCGCTTGGCAAGGATATGCGGATTGAATTTCTTCACTAAAATCGGCCGTCATCCATTTGGCATCTATAATCGTATCCAGTTCTTCTCGCTGTTGTTTTCTTGCTACTTTTCCTTCCTTAGTGTTTCCGATTTGTTTTATTTTTTCATTTCCCAATGTTTTTTCATTTTCTAGTATGTTCTTTGAATTCAATTGATTGAACTGGGCTTGCTGATCCAGAAAATCCGCTTGAGCAAAACTCAGGTTTAAGTTACCTATACCCAATAGCAGTAGAACGAATTTTATTGAATTTATTATTTTCATTTTTGCCTGACTTATTTTCTTTATATCAGTTTAATTATTCATGAATCCCGTCACAATTCCAATATAAATCAGAAAACCTTACAACATTTTATCCAAACTAAGCTTTGCTTTTGGGTACGTTTATCCATATAATGATGCGCTTGAAATTCAATATTTCAATTGCGACTCTAACTCTTTTCAGATAGAATTCGCACTCCTTTTTGTTTGGACAGATTCCATAGTCCAAACCAACTATAATAGGTAGTGGTTTAATGAAAACTCTCAGCGCTAAGCCAGCTGAAGTTCAACACGACTGGTATGTTGTTGATGCTTCTGGCAAAACTTTAGGTCGCCTTGCGACTGAAATCGCTCGTCGTTTACGCGGTAAACACAAAACTTCTTATACGCCTCACGTTGACACTGGTGACTACATCGTTGTGATCAATGCTGAACAAGTACAAGTGACTGGTAAAAAATCACTTGATAAGAAATACTATCGCCACACTGGTTTCCCTGGTGGTATTCGTGAAACTAATTTCGAAAAATTAGTTGCTCACAAACCAGAAGAAATCTTCGAACGTGCTGTAAAAGGCATGTTGCCAAAAGGTCCTCTTGGTTACGCGATGATCAAGAAAATGAAAGTGTACGCTGGTACTGAGCATCCTCATACTGCTCAACAGCCACAAGTTTTGGACATCTAAGGGATACAGCACATGGCTACTAACTATGGTACAGGTCGCCGTAAGACCGCAACTGCACGTGTTTTCCTATCAGCTGGTACTGGTAAACTCGTAATCAACAACCGCACTCTTGAACAGTATTTCGGTCGTGAAACTGCTCGTATGGTTGTTCGTCAACCACTTGAGCTTTTAGAAGTTACTGAAAAATTTGACCTTTACATCACTGTTGCTGGTGGTGGTATCGGTGGTCAAGCAGGCGCTATCCGTCACGGTATTACTCGTGCATTGATCGCTTCTGACGAGACTTTAAAACCTGCTCTTCGTCAAGCTGGTTTCGTTACTCGTGATGCTCGTGAAGTTGAACGTAAGAAACTTGGTTTACGTAAAGCTCGTAAACGTCCTCAATTCTCTAAACGTTAATTCGTTTACCGAATCGGACAAAAAACCTCGGCATTTGCCGAGGTTTTTTTATGTGGTAACTATTCGAAGTTATTTTGTTTTATCTCGCTTAGAACAGTCCATGACAGCGTCAGAAATCCCATCAGCAGCTTTTGATTCTGTAATCGTACAGCCATTTTCCTGATAAGTTCGAGTTTCCTTAGAAAACTTATGATCTTTCGGGATCGGTGCATTACACGGCTTATCGGTCTTTACATTGACCATTTTCACGGGTCCATCGTTATAGATCGTCACCTTACAACCTTTTACGACATATTCTTGTTTGATCCCACCATACATTTCATCTTCAGAAGCAGCAGACGCAACATCACAGGCCTCGTCTGCACTACATAAGGCCCCTGCTCCAGCCACTTCCGCTCCAGCGGCTTCGGTTGCTTCAGCAGCAGCCTCTTGTACTTGAGCATCTACAGATTGCTTCTTTGCATATGTATTTGAAATACCCATCATCAACAGCAATGCCAAAGCTAATTTACTGTGCTTATTTATTAAATTCATAGGTTTATCCTTGTTTTCTATCTACTTGATAGCAATACCCACCATAAGCTTATTAAAGTTAAGATGATTTTATTGTCTATTTTTAGTATTCTACTCTATTCACTTCACTTAGTTTTTGGAATATGCCTGTCGAAAATGCACCTCAACAAGGGATTACGTTGTATAGCCACGAGGATGACTTTCGTTCACATTGGATTAGATTTCTTCTTGCAGAAAAACAAATTAAACACACCTTAATCATTGTCGAAGAAGATGATGAAGATTTAGCCAGTTTAAATCCATATAATCAACTACCTATGCTGATTGAAAATGATTTAAAGCTGTTTAATACCAGTATTATTTCTGAATACTTAGATGACCGTTATCGACAAAACAAACTCTATGCGGATGCCCCTGCACCACGCGCAGAGCAAAGACAGTATATTTGGCGCTTTGAACAAGATTGGCTGAAACTTGCAGACATTATGCTACGCCACCCGGATACACTTAATGAAGCTGCAAAAAAGAATGCACAAAAACAATTAAAAGATACTTTGGTATCCCTGACCCCACTTTTTCAACATTATCCTTATTTTATGTCTGAAAACTTTACAATTTTAGATTGCATGTTAGCGCCAATTTTCATACGGTTAAAACATATGGGAATTGAATTACCGAAACAGCAATCTCGTCCAATTTTATTATATTGCCAACGGATTTTTAGCCGCCCTGCTTTTTTAAAGTCGATGACTTTTAAAGAGAAAAACAGATATAGTGAATTTTTGGCAAAATTCTAGATCGCAAATCAATAGAGTATTTTTTAATGTCTGAACAAGAATTGAACTTAACCCCAACTCGACCATACCTTGCACGCGCAATATATGAATGGATTTGCGACAACAATTTAACGCCATACTTACTTGTTGACGCAACCAAACCCTATACCGATGTACCACAACAATTTGTACAAGATGGGCAAATTGTATTGAACATCGCACCACATTCTGTGCATATGTTAAATATGACCAATGAAGCAATTACCTTCTCTGCTCGTTTTAGTGGTGCATCTAAAGATATCTATGTGCCTATAAATGCAGTATTAGGCTTGTATGCACGCGAAAATGGACAAGGATTATTCTTTGATCCTGATGAATATGCCAATGTGCAAATAGATGAAGATGTTTTAGAATCAAATACTAGTGAAGAAGTAGAAACTAAAACTGAGGCACCAAAGAAAAAACCAAGTTTAAGAATTTTAGAATAGAACAAGGAGAACTGAATGGCTTTTGATCTCGTACAATACTTTGCTGAGCAGATAAAGATTCAAAAGCCTCAGCTATTATCTCAATTAGAGCCTGCTCAACGTATAGCACATATTGAAGAACTCAATGCTTTAACGTTGGGTAAACTCATTACGCTATGGCGTAAAGATGATGATGCGTTGTATCAAGAAATTCTTTCGCAAGATCAGTTGTACAGCCAAGAAATTTCTCGACACCTCACCACCTCTACTCAGAATAAATCCAGTTTAGATAAATCTATACTTGAACCAGCAACAACGGAAATTCTTGAACTACAGCTTGCTGAATTAAAGCAGCTTGAAACAGCTGGAAGTTTAGGTAAGCGAGGGCTTCGAGAATTGGTGATTGGGCAAATTGAGCACCTATCAGGTCAGGCGAAAGATTGGGTTTGGTCAACAAACGAACTAACCGAACTGATTGGCTCTCAACCTGTACCCGAAGAAGAGATATCATTAGATGAAACGATGAAGGAGTTTAATCAAATGGTCAATGTTCAAAAAGCAGATCTTCATACAGATCATCAAGATGTCGTAGTAACCGAAACGGCAAACCCAACTTGGGCTAAAATTGCAGAACCTGTGGTGGCACTTGTGGTTTTGTATATTCTTTTTGAAGCAGCGACGAAGCTTTTTGCTTAATTTAGTCTGATAATCAAAAATTATAAAAAGCGATCGAAATGATCGCTTTTTTTCATGTAAAAAATACTTAAGTAATTTTAATCATTTCACGTGATTAAAATCACAGTAATAATATTATAAATGATAAAATATGCACAATCATAATAAACATTCAAATCACTATTAAGTTAAGCTTTTATTGATAAAAATAACTAAGCAATTTATTTAACTTTAAGATAGATTTTTTATAATAACTAATGTTAATTTAAAGCTATGAAACTCTCTAAACGTTAAGAAAAATTAATAGTTTACACAGGAGGATAATAATGTAAGAAATATACTGATTAAATGCCAAGCAATTAAACATTAAAAAAATGATTTTACTGGAAAAAGAACAAATCTAGCGTTAACTTAAACTAACTGCGACCGTTAAAAAACAGTTTACACTTTAATTTTTTAATATTAGATAAGTGATATTATGAACAATCAATGTATCAATATCGCAATTTCAGGCTTAGGTTTAACCACCTCTGACGATCTTAAAATAAGACTTAGAAAAATTTTACCAACCAATATTGGTATAAATTGGACAAGTGTTTCAGATCAAAATATAAATTGTATTTTGATCAATGAGCAGTTTTTTGAAAATAATAATATCCAGAATATTATCCAAAATAAAAATATTCCTTATTTAAAAATTTCAAAACATAGTGAGCATAAAGAAAGTGCCGAAGACAATTTACTCTGCATCCCGATTTATGACGAATTCACATTGAAAAACTGGGTCAATATCAAATTACTGCATAAGACCGAAACAGAACAGCTGGAACTTAGCCAAGTTCCCGATGATGAAGCTGAGGATCAACTTGAAATCAAAGAAATTGATTTTTTTGCAGCGCTTTTCCATCACGACAGTCGCAAAGTCATTTTAAATGATCATCTCGGCACGATTGCGATTATCGACCATCATGCACATCTGGCATGGCTAGAAGCCACCCGTGAAGAATACCAAACAGATCGCTCGATACACTATACCGCGGCAGTCACTGCAGACTTTATAAAAGTTTCTCGTAAACGACAATTCAACTTAGAAAATTGGTTATTTAACCTAATTTGGAAAAACCCCAATTTAATCACCGTACCTGCGGCTGATAAATATTATCGTCTCAAATTCTGGATTCAGCCCAATGAGTTGGATAAGAAATTACTGTTACAACTAAGTGCATGCTTTATTTCTGGGGCTGAGATCCAACATGTCTCAGACAAACTCAACATTCCAGTCGCAACCGTGCAGCACTTTGTTGCTGCGAATCTAGCCATCCATAACGCTGAACTGATTTCAGCAAAAGAAAGTCTATTTGATAAAACACCAAGTAATACTGAGCAAACGGAAGAAAAAGGGATTTTAAAAAGCTTTTTTAACAAATTAAAAAGTCGATTTAAATTTTAAGGGATAAATACACGATGATTATTCAAAAGTATAAAATTGTTTTTGCAGGCTCAATGGGGGCAGGTAAAACTGAAGCGATTAAATCATTATCAGAAGTACCTGTATTAGCAACAGAAGCATTTAACACCGATGATCGTAGCCATAAAAAACTAAACACAACCGTGGGAATCGATTATGGCGAAGTAACCCTAGATGATGGCAGTAAAGTTGGGCTGTATGGCACACCAGGACAAGGTCGCTTTGACTTTATGTGGGGCGTGATATGCAAAGGCGCAATTGGTACGATTCTGTTGATTGATCATAGCTTAGCAACCCCCTTAGATGAACTCGAATATTACCTCAATATTTTTAAACAATATGGTGAAAACATTGTGATTGGAGTCACCCATATCGATGATGATATGAATAAGCCAACGCACCAATACCGTCAATGGTTGATGGAACGTAATCTAAATTTACCTGTATTTTTTATTGATGCACGCAAGAAAACTGATGTGTTATTACTCTTAGAAACCTTGATCACCACATTAGAAGTAAAATATTTATAGACTATTGATATGTATCCGCTTACTGGAAGCGTATTCGGATACTCAAAAGTCACTATATTTAAACCAGTTAATTATTCATATAAGTGATATCTATCAAGTCATTGATCAGAAATTAAGCTCATGTTTTGTATGAACTTTTAGAAACTGTTGGTTAACAATTCATTTTTTGTGCTTTTGAATCCTAGATGGTTATCCTACCGCGGGGCGACATGGATGTCGCCGTTGGGCGGGGGTACAGGACGTACCCCTCGCCAAACAAAAGATTTTTGTCACTTTTCATCTCTGAAAAGTGAGGCATCGCCTACGCAAAGGGATTTAAACGTTGAATTTAAGGTGTGGCATTGCAAGCTTTTTTATAATTAAACAATTGATTTTTTCATATAATTTATTTAATTAATTAATAAAAATTATATTCTTGTGTATGCGTTTTTTGACAGGTTAACTATATTGAAAGCCGTTATTTAAGCAATGGGGAAATAAAATCGAATCCACTTGATAGCATAAAGGAATAAAATCTTTAGCCTTATTACTGCTTGTAAGGCTACTGTCTATAAGATTGCATGAATTGTTGTTTGTGACTTACCTTGTGCTTTAGACTGATACATCAATAAATCTGCCTGATGTGTTGCATCATCGACATTGTCAGGTAATTCATTGTAAATACGGATTCCCATACTAAAATCAATACCGAATTTTTGCTTTAAGCCACTAAATAAGAAACTATTTCTAAGTCGTTTTGCGTAGTCCTCGATTCCTTTTAAATCAGTATCTTGTAAGATCACTACAAATTCATCACCTCCCATACGAGCAACCACATCAGAATGGCGTGTCGCAGCTTGCAATACATGAGCGAACTCGACTAAAACATCATCACCTTTGCTATGTCCATAGGTATCATTTACCGCTTTAAAGCCATCTAAATCTATAATAGCGACAGCTAAGGTATGTTCTTTTTTGCAATATCGCTTTTTTAGTGCCTGATACTCTAAATTAAAGGCACGAGTATTATTCAGCGATGTCAGAGAATCTTTCATTGCCATTAAAGTCATTTCATTCAAATTATTTTTTATTCTCAACAATAAAAAAGCCACAACACTAAAGAAGCCAAGCCTTACACAAGCATTCCAGAAAGGGATAATCGAATTTGTATACTGGTGCCCTGCACTATAGTCAGCATATAACCAAGTAATCCCCGATAAAATAACCGTAATCATCGCGATATGCCTGTTGTCATACCAAGCAGCAATAGAAACAGGAATCAGATAAAACACTGCAAATGAGTATTCATAGCCAGTCGCCAGATCAATTGCACCTAAAATGATGATGATAAAAAGCAAACTAATACGACGTACAACCATCGAACTCATCAACAGATAGGTCTCCAATTGTTTAATCATTTAGACATCATCCTTTGTCCAATAGTAGCAAGCTTTTACAACAGCTTGAATTGCAGAACCCAAAACAACAACACTTCAAAAATCCAATTAAATCGATGTTTTAATTAATTTTAATAATCGAATTTAGACGTCAATGAGTCACTTATAGTTAAAATATGCAATAAAGTAAAGTTTTGAATATGATGATTTTTAGCTTCTTATAGGTAATTTGTTAATTGCTTTGTCGGTAAGTTAATGAGATCAAATAAATGGAATTGTAAAATATAGTTTTTATCGAATTTTTCAGGATGAGCGGGAAAACAACTCTGGTTTACTTCAACTATTAAAACTTTGTAAGTTTTAATCCTATTGCCTATAAACTTTTGATTTATAGCGTCCTAAGCCGAATCGAGACCTTGTGGGTAAGTACTACACTCACGTTGTACGTAACTGGTAGCAATCTACTCTTTTCGATCCCTTACATCCTTGAGATAAATATTAACGAAATCGGCTCGGGATTATTTTCCTAAGATTAAGATTTTCTCGTGAAATTTAGAATTATTTCCCGCAATCAAACACAATCTCAGGATTTTTTATCTTTTATATTTCTAAAATGATTTTTTATTGCAAACTAATTTAAAAAATCGAGAATATATTTCTGTTCTTATCAACAAAGATGCAAACCCCAAAGAGCCGTAACGCTCAAAAGCTTTTTCTGTATTTTTAATCTTTCACTCGTCTTTTTTTATTTCTCTTTTATTCATTTCCGATAATAAATCCAATTGAATTTCCTGAATTTTTGCCAGTTTATCCCACTGGTGAATGAGTAAATGATCTATTTTTTCATGCAAATGACGGATTTCTAATTCAGCTTTCAAATTGACTTGATAATCATTTTGGGAGCGTAAGCGGTCTTTGGCTTCTTGACGGTTTTGGCTCATCATAATAATTGGTGCTTGTACTGCAGCAAGACAAGATAAAATAAGATTTAATAGAATAAAAGGATAAGGATCAGCAGGTTGTTTTACGATCACAACTGTGTTTAATAAAATCCAAACAACTAAAAAAAGCATAAAACAAATTAAAAACGTCCAACTTCCGCCAAAAGTCGCAATTTTATCTGCGAGCCTTTCCCCAATGGTCCATTTTTTTTCGAGTTGTGTTTCAGTATTTTTTGTTATTAATTCATGCTGTTGCATACTATTAAGCACTTCATACTCTAGGTTTGACACCTCCCCCTGCTCCGATTGAAGCAAAGATTGCACATACTGCATACGATATTTGGTTAAATCTGCTTTACAAATATAATCCTGCGCAGACCAATTGGGAAAATCTCGTGCAATTTCTTCAGTAATAACCTTACGTATAGCCCCGAGCGGAACAACATTCGCATGTGAAAAAGTTTGATTACATATCAAGCAAATATGATTTTCATTTTTATCATTCATTGCAATACTCTTTATCATTGTTTGGTTTCAATATCTGTCATTATTTGAATAAAGTATAGAACTTATTTTAATGTGATGCTGTGATGAAATCATTTTGCTTTGATGTATTTTTCTGATGTTTTGAATACTTTTGAATAGGCTTAATTGATGAGTCTTATTTGAGATTTTCACATTATTTTTATCGAATTTTTCAGGATGAGTGGGAAAACAACTCTGGTTTACTTCAACTATTAAAACTTGGTAAGTTTTAATCCTATTGCCTACAAACTTATGGTTTATAGCGTCCTAAGCCGAATCGAGACCTTGTGGGTAAGTACTGCACTCACGCTGTACGCAACTGGCAGCAATCTACTCTTTTCGATCCCTTACATCCTTGAGATAAATATTAGCCAAATCGACTCGGGATTATTTTCCTAAGATAGATTAATTTTTTTATTTTTTAGGAAAATTTTCCTTTAAAAGTTACTTAATAAAGAAAATTTTTCAACAAAGCTTATTTAATGATTTTTTATTGCATAAATTCTAAAAAAAATGCAAATTTAATTTATAAATTTGCATTTTAGTCATTCTATTTAAATGATCACACGCTTTAATCTACTAACTTAAGACGCATCTTTTAGCGAGGTTGTTTTACTATCACGCAAAATATCTTCCAAGCCTTGGGTATCCTGATTTAAAAATGCGGTTAAACTCGCTTTTACCTGTTCAAGCGTACTGTGTTTGATTGCAAATACTTCTTTATTTTTCCGTGTCATCAAGCCAAATAATTCACGTTGTTGAAAAATCAATTTGATATTGCTTTCTATCTTAAATTCAAAATCCTCACTTTTTGCATAAGCATTTAATGTAATTTTTAAAAATGCTTCTGACACTGAGTTCAACACTGTAAAAATAGTGTTTCGACCATCCAATTGTAATTGCAAAACGCGTTGACGGCGCCAACTGATACTTTCAAATTTCGCCAATATCTCAGCAATGTCTAAATCGCTCTCTTGCTCCATCTCACGCTCATCGGTGTGATTAGGATACTGAATTTGAATTTCAAACTTGTTCATTATTTTATAACGCATACCCTTAAAATCTATTTGTAGTGTAACAACACTCTTTAAAATTAATAACGACTCCAATCAAAAAATTATAAATTAATCATTGATTTTAAATTACAAATTGTAAAATTTATCACTATATTTAATTTTTATATGCACTAGGTGTATTTTATCTTTTGGGCAAACAATCAAACCCGTTTATTCTTTTTTTTACAGATCAATAAGGAAGCTCAAGCTTCCTTACTTTTTATAAAAGATGTCGATCTCTAGTCATTATGCCAAACGATGCTCTTGCAGCATTTTTTTATGCATCAATTGTCGATATTGTTCTGTCATCTCTTCGATTTGCCCATTTAGGAATAAGCTGAGCTGATCTGAAACTTGCGCTTGGTTTAAGTTTTTATACACCACATCATATTTCTTTTTGCGCGTTAAAAATCCCAAAAATTCTTTACTTTCAACAACCAGTTGGATATTGCTATCGATCTGAAAAACAGGGTCTGCTTTACTCGAGTGTGTATTTAACTGGATATGTAAATAAAGTTCTGTCTCCGTGTCCTGTACAGCAAAGGAAATATCAGAATTTTCAACTTGTCCCTGTGTCAGGAATAAACGGCGCCAATTGATCGCATAAAATTTTGCACGAATTTGCTCAATGTCCTCTGCCTCAAATGATACGATATCTTGTGCAGGCAAATTGATCTCGACCTCGAACTTTCTCATTGTTCTCACCTATCCATGTGATGTTTATATTATGAGCTATTAATAGCATTTATATCTTTGTTTTAAAACAAATATTTATGTTAAATCATTAAAATTTATTACTTTTTATCAAACACTCATCACAAAAATCAGATTATTTATTGATGAAGTTTTTATTAATTTTTCTATTTTTATATCAACCAGTAAAAAGTATCAGCATCTTTCAATTCTCAAGTTATTTAAAAAAATGAGTCAGCATAAGCTTTCGTCGTGACTTCAAACAATTGACGTTTAAAATTTACATTTCAATTGAATAGATATACGTTCTATCCCTTTTAATGTTATGCAGTTCCACCACATAAAGATGGAACAGCAGGTAAAATTGGTGCTGGTTAAAGGCTATGAGCTTCTTAACAACAGCAAACACATCCCTTAATTTTTTCACGAGGCCAATTCATCTTTGCTCGTTTAATTGCCAACTCACTTGTCGCAAAAAAACCCAGTAGATTTTGATTTTCCGCCTTAGGTAAATGCTCACAAGCTTTGCTTGCATTATGTACTTCATATACACCATTGGCTTGCGCATTTACATTGATAATAAATTTGTCCATCATAAAAGTTTCCCCCAATACTCTTAAAAAGACCTTGAGATTAAATCCGTAAAAACGATGTTTTTATTAATCCCATAATAAAAGTATGCCTTTATGATGCAAAAATCAATCTCTCTTTTATTGATTTATTGTTGGGGAAATTTGTCTTTGTATTCGATTTAGAGTGAATCAACTTCCTATGTCAAAAAACAGAAAACACTTAATCCAATTTAATGACTCAACCCAATTGAATTGAGTCATTATCCTCTTTGAATCTTGATAAACACTTGTTTCACAAATGCTAAAACACACTAACTACAATGGATGAACAACGCTTTCTTGTTTTTTCTTTCTTAACCAGCGAACCGCTAGCACCATCAAAATAATACCAACAATCACCACCAATACAGGAACGATAAGTGATAATACCGATACCACGATTGCCCCAATCCATTCACCTGTAGACACCAAAGGATTGGCTATTCCACCTGTCGTTGCAGTAGATACACCACGAACCGCAACCGTGCCCATTTGTACAGCTGTTGCTGTACCACCACCAACGATAATCGCAGCCGCCCAGCTCGCAAACTGTGACATTTCACCTGTACTGACCGCCATGGTGGTCAATGTTCCAGCCACCATCGCTGCTGGCGTTGCAATGGTATCTAAAGCATTGTCTACCCAAGGAATATAGTACGCACCAATTTCACAAATGGTTGCGACAGCTAAGCCAATACATACCGATGGTATCGCTAACCACTCAAAACCTTTCATTGGCTCAAACCAGCCCATCAGTGATGCAACACTCATCACCAATAACGGTACAAATACACGAAAACCGCAGGCGGCACTTAAACCAATGCCAATACATAGACTCAGGATTGTTTCCATAATGATTTATCTGCCTTTTTCTCATTATCTTTTCAACTATTATTAAATTAACAAAAAGCCCTATCACTGGATAGGGCTTTTGCTTAAAACAGGGAGTATCTGTTTTATCTGTGCGGCTTAGCAATCTTATTTTTTAAATTGATTGCCAAGGCATTTGGTACACTGGGGTAAACGATCTGTACCAATTTCTAAGTAAGTGCGATGTCCGCATTGGACACAAAAATAGAAGCCTGTTCCGGGTTTTTCGCCAGCAGTAACCATTTTTGTTCTCCATAGGTTTTAGAAATGGTGAATAAAGTATAACCATATTTTGATGTATGTCTACTGTCTATTTCCAAAAATGATGGTGTCATTTTTGCAAGAAATGATTTCAAGAGAGAAATTTATTGTTTTTGAGAGCTACAGCTTAATCATTAAGTATCGTAAACCATTTAAAGCTCTTCTCTTTCTTGAGGTGGCTCATCTGTTCTTTCTTCCTCATAAAAATCATCAGGCATCTGTGACAATACATTTAAAAGGCGCTCAGCTGTGATTGATTCATCAGAATTTACCGTATCACTTTGAGTTTTTCGTAATAAAGACATTTTATTCCCCAAATAAAAACCCCACTTAACAGTAGGGCTTTTTTACAACACTATCAATTACTTTTAATCCTCAATTAATCTTCTTTTTAAAAGAGCAGAACTCCCTCCTTTTCAAAGGAGGGTTGGGGAGGATTTAAAGAATAGAACTCAATCAAGCCACTTGCCCTTCCAAGAAATCCTGTGCAAAGCGTTGTAATACCCCACCCGCTTCATACACATGCACTTCTTCTTCAGTATCCAAACGACAAGTTACAGGAACTTCAATCACTTCACTCTTACCATCAACCGTGGCACGCTCAATCACCAAAGTTAAGTCTGTACGTGGTGCAATATTACCAATCACACTATACAGCTCAGTACCATCAAGCTTTAAGGTTTTACGGTCAGTACCAGCTTTAAACTCAAGTGGTAACACCCCCATACCAACAAGGTTAGTACGGTGGATACGTTCAAAGCCCTCAGCCACAATCGCTTCAACCCCAGCAAGGCGAACACCTTTCGCAGCCCAGTCACGGCTAGAGCCTTGACCATAATCCTTACCAGCAATGATGATCAGTGGTTGCTTACGATTCATATAAATCTCAATTGCTTCCCACATACGCATCACTTCGCCTTCTGGCTCAACACGCGCTTTAGAACCTTGCTTGATGGTACCGTCAGAACGAACCACCATTTCATTAAACAGTTTTGGGTTGGCAAAAGTTGCACGTTGCGCGGTCAAATGGTCACCACGATGCGTTGCATAGGAGTTAAAGTCTTCTTCAGGTACGCCCATTTTATGCAGATATTCACCCGCTGCCGAATCCATCATAATTGCATTCGATGGTGATAAATGATCCGTGGTAATGTTGTCAGGTAAGATTGCAAGTGGACGCATATTTGACAATGTACGTGGTGCAGCCAAAGCCCCTTCCCAATACGGTGGACGGCGAATATAAGTACTTTGCGGGCGCCAATCATATAACGGGCTTTCTGATTTTTCTGTCACACCCAAATCAAACATCGGGATATACACTTTACGGAATTGTTCAGGTTTTACAGATTCTTTAACCAGCGCATCAATTTCAGCATCCGATGGCCAAACATCTTTTAGGTAAATTGGATTACCATCTTTGTCATTACCCAATGAATCCGTTTCAATATCAAAACGAATTGTGCCTGCAATTGCATAAGCCACCACCAATGGTGGTGAAGCCAAGAATGCTTGTTTTGCATAAGGATGGATACGACCATCAAAGTTACGGTTACCTGAAAGTACCGCAGTGGCATACAAATCACGGTCAATAATTTCTTGCTGAATCTTTGGGTCTAAAGCACCAGACATACCGTTACAGGTCGTACATGCATAGGCCACTATACCAAAACCAAGCTTTTCTAAATCTTCCAGTACGCCAGCTTCTTCAAGATAAAGTGCAGCAGCTTTAGAGCCTGGTGCAAATGATGATTTCACCCAAGGTTTACGTACTAAGCCCAATTCATTTGCTTTACGTGCCAACAAACCTGCGGCAACTGTATTACGAGGGTTAGAGGTATTGGTACAAGAGGTAATCGCGGCAATAATGATTGCACCATCAGGCATTAAACCATCAGTACGGTTTTCAACTACGCCTGCAATGCCTTTCTCTTTTAAATCTGCTGTTGATACACGTGCATGTGGGTTTGATGGACCTGCAATATTACGTGTTACCGTTGAAAGATCGAAACGAAGTACCCGAGGGTATTCTGCTTGTTGCATATCTGATGCCCAAAGACCAATTTCTTTGGCATAACTTTCTACCAATTTGATTTGGTCTGATTCACGACCAGTCAAGGTTAAATAATCAATGGTGTTTTGGTCGATATAGAACATTGCCGCAGTTGCGCCATATTCTGGAGTCATATTGGAAATCGTTGCGCGATCTCCTACAGACATACTGTCCGCACCTTCACCAAAGAATTCTAAATATGCACCCACTACACGTTCTTTACGCAAGAATTCTGTAAGCGCTAAAACAATATCTGTTGCCGTGATACCAGCTTTACGCTGTCCCACCAATTCCACACCGATTATGTCTGGAAGGCGCATCCAAGATGCACGACCAAGCATGACATTTTCAGCTTCCAAACCACCAACACCAATAGAAATTACACCTAGCGCATCAGTATGTGGTGTATGTGAATCTGTACCGACACAAGTATCTGGAAATGCGATACCTTCACGGTTTTGAATCACTGGAGACATTTTCTCCAAGTTAATTTGGTGCATGATGCCGTTGCCTGCTGGGATCACATCGACATTTTCAAATGCTGTTTTAGTCCATTCAATAAAGTGAAAACGATCTTCATTACGACGGTCTTCTACAGCACGGTTTTTTTCAAATGCATCTGGATCAAAGCCACCGTATTCCACTGCTAGAGAGTGGTCAACGATCAACTGCGTTGGTACAACAGGATTAACTTTAGCAGGGTCACCGCCTTGGTCTGCAATCGCATCACGTAAACCTGCAAGGTCGACTAATGCTGTTTGTCCGAGGATGTCGTGACATACCACACGTGCTGGATACCAAGGGAAATCATGGTCTTGTTTACGATTAATCAGTTCTTTTAAAGACTGTTCGAGAATGGCTGGATCACAACGGCGTACCAGCTGTTCAGCCAATACTTTTGATGTGTATGGAAGTTTTGCATATGCGCCTTGCTGGATGTCTTCTACGGCTTGACGCACATCGAAGTATTCGAGCTGGGTACCTTGCAGTGGTTTACGATAGTTGTTATTCATTAGTTTTGTGCCTCTTGCATCATTTTGTACTGCGTGTCTAATGATTGGCATAGTACACTGTCGAAAACCCATTTCCCAAATCGTTTATATTTCATAAGCTTAGATATAAAAACAGGGGTTTTGGAAATATTTAGTAACAACTTCATTAAAATATTTGCACTAAATCTGCTTTTTTTTGAAAAATAGCTGAAAATAAGATTAATTCTTTAGTATTAGATTTAAGATAAGCGAGCAATTCATGAGCGATCTAGCTTTCTCCTCATTTACCTTGATTGGTGTTGATGCAATCAAATTTCTACAAGGTCAAGTTACTGTAAACGTTGAAGCTTTGGCTGAAAATATCACCCAATACACTGCGATTTGTGATCTTAAAGGCCGTATCCATTTTGGCTTATGGCTTAAAAAAATTAATCCTGAACATTTAGAGATTGTTACGACTCAAGATCAAGCCGAAGAATTTGCTAAACATATTAAAAAATACGGCGCTTTTTCTAAAATGAAGCTTGAAGAAACTGGACAAGTTTTTCCAACATTGAACGGCTCAACGACAGATTTTTCAACGACACAAACCGATATTTCAGCATGGGAAATTGCTGCAATTCAAACTGGTCAGGCTTATATAAATCAAGCAATTGAACATGTATTTCAACCACAAGAATTACGCTTACACCAACGTGAAGGAATCAATTATGACAAAGGCTGTTACCTTGGTCAGGAAGTGATTGCACGCCTCTGGTTTAAGGCAAAACCAAAAGCATGGTTACATGTCATTCAAGGTACAGGTCCTGCCCCTGCTCAAGCTGAACAATTGAATAAAGGTGTTCAAGTGGTAAACAGTGCAGCATTTGAAAATGGTTATATTGCGCTTGTGGTTGCCCGTCCTGACGCTTTAGAAGAGTTAGACGTGACTGTTTTAGCATTGCCTGAAAGCTTAAGTGGTGATGTGGCGAGACCGCAGTAATTTCTCAAAGTTGATTACAATAATAAACCTACAACTTCGTAGGTTTATTTAGAGAATAAAATGATTGAGACAATCACAACAACTTTAACAATAGTAATAGGTTAGATTCATTTTCATAGATGAATACTTTGCTAATCTAGTACGGCTTCCAAAGATTTATCGACAATTTATATTTTTACTTTCACCTGAATTTTGTATCCTCAGCCATGTTCTTTTTACTAACTCCTAAATTTTTAGAAAAGTTGAAAATTTAGGAAGATGCTTTTTGCCGAACATAATAAATCACACCGCTCTTATCATCAGAAAAATAAAATGAATTTTCATCTACCCGATAAATATCACAAGGCCGCCCATAGACATTTTTGCCCACTAAAAAACCATCCATAAATGTCTGTAATTTTTGCCCTTTACGCATAATCACAATTTTATAACCATGACCAATTGTGGCATCGGTAGAACCATGTAAAGCAACTAAAAAAGAATTTTTGATGGTGTCGTCTGTATTGGGATGATCAAAATAGTCAAAACCAAGTGCAGATGAATGCGCAGGGAAATAGGCATAAGGAGGCAATACATTTTTGCAACCTGACGGACGTTTAAATTTTGGATCTGCCAAAATTTTACCATTCGACGAATAACATGAAGCCCAGCCATAATCTGCATCACGTTTGAGTGCATAAAAAGTTTCATCAGGCTTATTTTTACCTAAATGGTCCACACCTTGATTGGTGGCAAATAAAAAATTACCAACCCATTTCAAACCGACTGCATTGCGTAAACCTGTAGCAAAAATCTTTTGTTGCGAACCATCGGGATTCATTTCTAATACTGTTGCCCGAACTTTTTCTTTCTCGGTACAAGCATTGCAGCTTGAGCCGACTGAAACGTAAATTTTCCCGTTCCCACCCACAGCAATTGTTCGCGTTAGATGCCAACCACCATATTTATAACTTAAACCGTAGTCAGGAAAAGTCACTAAAACTTCGGCTTTATCGGTTGGTTTAATTTCACCTTTGGTAAATTTTCGTCGGGTTAGTTGATTAGTTTCCGCTAAATACAACCAATCTTGCCCGGAAGAATCTGTATAAAATTGAACTGAATTAGGGTTCTTCAACCCCGTCATATAAGGAATAATTTTGCCGAATTTTCCCGTTTCAGGGTTCCATTCATCCAAAATATAAACGATGCCTTTTTTATTATCAGTCAAATCGTGCATATCTGTTACAAACATTCTGCCATCGGGAGCTTTACTAAAAAAACGAACTCGCTTTATGCCCTCAGCCGCTGGAATAATTTCGTAATTTGCTGGAAGATTTAAAGAAAAGCGCTTCCCATTTTTTAAGTTTACCTGATGAGGCACAAGATTTGGCTGTTGAGCTAAAATCCCCATTGAACAAACTAAACTTATGAATAAGATTGACAGTACTTTCATCATAGATACGTCTCGATTAATCTTAGGAAAAACAGCCTTCTTTTTTATATTATATAACTTGAACTATGAGTATACAGTCAAATAGTTTGGTTAGAAAAATACAAAGACCATCCAGATACAAATCATTATTTTATATTGTTTTTAGCCAAGTACCGAAAGTATCCTTGCAGTGGATTAATGCATTCACTCTTGTTCTACGGCACACAGAGCATCAAAAAACAGAACTAAGAAAATAAACAATGACAACATAAAAAATTATTACTTTAGAAAGCCCTAACCACTATCAATACAGAGGTAGAGGGCTCATCCAAGTGCTTAAAGTATTTTTATAGCCCAATTGAACAGTTCACTAATTTTCAAGGAGTATCAAAACCCATGAAATAATTTATTCATGTCTTTACAGCCATAATCTTTTAAGTAATAGGTATAGGATCCTTTATAAATTCACTGACTTACTTGGAATCCATTTTTTTACAGAATTATTGTAATCAACATACAGCCATAACTCATTCTTTTTAAAAAAATAATCCTTAACTTGGACTTTGTCATTTTTAACTAGATAAGCCTTTCCCATTTTAAAATCATTTCCCACCTTGTCATATAAAAATACTTTTTGATTGATTAACAAAAGACTATTATCAATGTCACATGTTTTTTCTAAATTTTCTTTTTTATCAATAAGATATTTCACTAATTTATGATTTCTAGTTTTAGTTAATGATATGCAAGTAGAAAGCAAATATGAAAAATTTGTATCATCGTAGAGTTTATTATCAGCACTCTTAATAGCTCTAATGTATTTTTGATCAACTTGAGGGGAAGTAGCCAATAAAAGTTCTGATATTAAGTAAGTCCCTTTTGAAAAATTAATATCGTATGTTGATATAATTTTATTACAAGGAAAGAAGAAATAGGTTTTTTCATTCATACCAGCTAACAAAATTTTTTGATTACTATTTATATATAAACATTGGCGATCCTTTTCATCATGAACATACTTTGTATTAGCTAAACTCACTTGTGTGTAAACAGAGCCTATCGTAAAGATAGAAAAAAGCATTTTTTTATTCATTCAGTAAATATCCTATGGTAATTGACTTGGATTGCTCTTAAATATCTCATAAGCAGTTTTCATTTTATTATCATAAGCATTTTTATAATACTTGGTACCATTATATCCCTTTGCAAATCTTGTCCATTGTTTTGCTTGAATAGCAGCTACTAGATTTGGATCGTATCTTATGAAATTCACAAATTGATTTAACTGCACTTTTTCATTTTTAAAGGCATCTTTAACCATTTCTGCTACATTTGAATACCCACAATTCTTAAAATTTGCTCCCATGATTTGAAATTTCCCCCAAGAACAACTTTTTAACGCAGCATTTTCATTAATTGCCATTGCTTCTATTAGTTTTTTATATTGTGCAGAGTACAGTCCATAATTCCCTTGAGGCCCTGATAAGATAGAATGACTTGCATCATACTTATATGCTGTAAACCTTTGGAAATAGTGACGTTCATATAAAATAGTAGGCGCTTTTTTTCCTAATAATGTACTAAAAGCTCCCCTAGGACTTTCAGTTTTTGCAACTGCTTTTATTGCTGCCACTTCACAGCCTAACTGAGTAGCCGCAGTTACATAATCATCTTCAGTAATCATATCTCCTGTATATAATGGAATACAAGAGGTCAAAAAATCATTTAGCCCTGTTGGAGAGGTTTGAGTGCTATTTGGCCTATTAGGATTCGTTGTTCCACTAGTTAAATTAACAGGCATACGAATTTCAAACCCATGAATAGGTTTTACTCTGGAAGCAACATAAGTTTTTGTTTCTAATGGTGTATTATCCGGCTTGTAAAAAGTCAATTCAATTGGATAACCTATAAGAGTCGTTATATTTAACAGGCCACTTTTAATAGTTTTTACACCCGAGCTGTTATTATATGTAATTTTTACTTTTACATCAGGGTAGATATGAGTACCATCAATATCCACTATTGTAGCTGTAGTTTTAGAAATAAAATTTTTCAACTTATACTTATGCCTAACATTAACAGTAGATGTTTCATTTGAATTAAAATAACCGATAGCAATAAAATTATCTGCCAAATCTATAGATTTAATTTCTATTATTCTGTTAGGGGAGGCTTGAAATTCAACTATACCATTTTCATTAGTTGTTCTATTAGAAAATTTAGTAGATTTATTATAACCTGTTTGTATAGGGAAATTTTTAAGTATAAGCCCATCTACGTCTATCAATTTTATTTTTAAATTATTTAGGCCACCACCACCTTTGGTTTGATAAGCACTAATAGGCCTTTTTATAAAAATTTTCTGAACATTACTGCTTGATGAATGCGAGTTTAATTTTTTGATAAACTCCATTTCTCCATTTGGTTTTTCAACATAAACTTCAAACTCCCTATTATCTGAAACAGCAACTATTCGATATCCAAAGTTATTAGTTTTTTCATCGAGAAAAGATGCCCCATTAACATACTTAGTTCGAACATTAATATTTTTTATAGGAACCCCTTTAGAATCCGAAATCAAAAGTTTTATTTTTAATAATTTAGACATTTTTAAACCTTATTATTATCTGCTTCTGTAATAATTAAATCATTTCCATCAAAAGTATCAAAATCTATTTCCTCTAAGTCATCATCTTGATTAAAGAATAAGTGCGGGGCATTACTCATAAACAAAATAGCATCTACATCTTCATTAAAAGGTGTATAAAAACGTCCAGAAAAAGAATATTTATTATCTCCTGCATTCCCATTTAATAAATATTTTTGAATCAATTTATTATTTTTTCTGGAAACAATAAACAATTCCTTTCCTAATGTAAGGTTTTTATTTTGACTATTAATTTGATCAGGTAGGTTAGATATATATTTAAACTTTAAGCTATGACCTGTTGGTACTTGGGGCAAAGTTTTTATCTCAGATACAATTTGTTGCCCTCCCCCAAACTTCTGCTGCCCCGACTTCACCTCAAACAATCCTGGTGTCGTCGCAAATACACCTGAACCATTGATCCTTACCTCAGAAGTGTCCCCAACCAATCGAATCTCTTTAGGGCTAATGATATAAACTGTATCCTCTGTAGAAATGATTTGAATGTCTTTACGTGCAATGACATCAGCACCATCTCCCTGCGCTTGAATTTCAATTTTACCTTTACCTGCAAATAACCTTGCCCCTTCTTGTGCTGCAAACAAACTAATCTTGTTTTGTGCATGTGCTAAGAAGCTCTTTTGGGTGCTTAGGTTAATACTATTGTCTGCTGTATGACTGATTTGCCCATCTGCTGAAAGATGAATATCTTCATTACTGGTAAGCGCAATTGAGTTTGGTGAAGCCAATATCATTAACGCCTGTTTAAACGCATCGGCTTGGTTCTTGGCTTCATCTGAGTCATCTTTTTCCAAAGCAAAAATAAACGATTTCAAATGATCTAAGTTTTCTAAAGGATCAGTCTGTTGATTCTTGGCAACTTCACTCAATGCTTTAGAGTTATTCAGACTACTTTCTAATTGATTTTTGCCTGCTGTCACATCAAGGTGATTGCCCGAAGCAGAATCCTGAGCATAAGTACTCAGTAGTAAACCTTGTCCTGCTCTTACTGCACCCCACTGGTCAGTTCTCAGCTCAAAGCCTTCACCTCGTCCTTCGCTGGTGTCTGTCTCTTTGGGATGACTTAAATTACCGAGGTTGAGTTGACTCATCCCATGACTGCTCTGTAACTGACTGCTGAGTTGACCTGTGGTATCGTCAAACCTTAGCTGATTGTAGCCACTACCTTGATACTCTCGACTTTTGATTCCTGCCAGTTTCTTGGTATCAGGCAGTTTGCCTTTGTCATCAAACTTACTTGGATGACGTTGTGCTTCATGGATGCGACCAACCACAAATGGACGGTCAATGTTGCCATCAAAGAAATCAATCACAACAATCTCACCGATTCTCGGTAAGAATCGCGCACCATAGCCTTCACCTGCCCATGGGGTCAGAACATCGACCCACGCTGAATCTGTGTCATTGTCATTAGAACCCGCACCGCCATCATGGGTATTGTCATCATTACGGCTAAACAGGAAGCGAACTTTAATACGCCCCCATTCATCAACATGAATTTCTTCTCCACTTGGTCCAACCACCCTAGCACGTTGCGGTGATGCAATCGGACGATGTTTTAGTGGATCGTATTCTGGAACAGTGGTGATATTACGACGTTGTAGCACCAACTGATTGGCTTGACGCTCATCACTATTGTTTGTTGTGATATTGGTCATTTGCCAATTGCTTTGTTTAAGCAAATTTTCAACCTGATTGGTCAGGTCTTTTGGTAGGTTGTTTTGATTATAAAAGTGCTTCGATATGATTAGGAATTGCTTGTCGGAAAAATCGTGTTGATCAATTTCGGGATGCCCGTTTAATTCAAAGACATAACCCACATGTGCATCACGTACTGTAGATATTGCGGTAAATTGTTTGGCTTGAGAATCATGGTAGTTACTCAAATTTTCATTAAAACGTTCAATTTGACGATTACCTGATGCTGTTGCACCATCTTCTCCATTCAGATCTTGGATCCATGCTGGGCTAAAGTGCCAAACTTGCTCAAGACCTAAACTGGCATTGTCGTAGTTTTCACTATGTTGATGCTTACTTTGTACATTGCCTGCACCTTCATCTATGTCTAATACATCGGCTTGCCAACGTTGAATATGTACTGATGTTGGTTGAATAGAACGCTGTCCAATAAATGAGATAATGCTGTCCTGCCTTTCGGTGGGGCTGCTACGATGAAAGCGGATGCTTTTGCGTTCTAAGCTGATGTATTGAGTATTATTGTCAATCAAACGAAGCTTTTGCGCTTGGATTTGTTCACTGAAACGCGATACTTTAAGTTCGGCTTCATCAATTAAAGTATTAATCCCTTCAGAAAAAAGCAGACGTTGAACAAAGTCTATATCCCGTTCATTATTCTGCATAATAAATGGGCGAACATCGTAGTCTTTGGTCAAGCCACTTTTATCCAATGTTAGACTTGAAGCAAACAATGGACTTCGCTCGCGCCATTCCTGAAATATAACTTCAACCACTTGAGGTGCAGACATGTTCATAAACACTCTGGAATTTCTACGATGCTTCCAAAGTGCTGTTGGGTCTTCAACTGTCAGGCGGTAAATCGTCAGCGCACCATCGCTCGCGCCCACATCTGCTTGGGTCACAATCCCTGAAATTCGATTGAGTTCTGATTTGTCATTCACAATATCGACAGCCACTTGGCTACCGATAAATTGCTTTAATGGAATATTCATTGACGTAGACAAGCAAATCAATTGTAAATGAATGCCTTTGTTTAATTCATGCATCCCATCAATACGTTGTAGGAACACTTGAGCAATCAAATCAGGATTGCTAAATTGGATATGCAAAACACGCTTTTGAGCAGTCAGCCCACATTTTTCTAAGGCAAAATAAATATTATTCGACATGTTTTTTTAATATTTGTTAAAAATCGCAATACAGACTACAAAAAAATCCTTATTTTGTCTACACTTAGGTGATTTTTCATGTGATCACTATATGTAATTTTGCTGCGATCTTTTTAGATATTTATTCTTTTCTGTGCCTTTATACTATTTTTTGTTCTAGGCGTTGTTAGATTCAATTGCCAAACCTTATCAACATAATTATCCATTAGAATATCAAGAATGGTTTAAAGAAAGACCATCAACTTTAGCACGATCATCCTATTCAATTTCTACTTCAAGCTCATCAAGTAGCAGTAGAGATTTAAGCGACAGCTCAAATGGTAGTAGCACATCAGGCTCATGGTAAACACCAAAAGCCCAATAGATTTAGCTGTTGATTAAAACCCATGAAATAATTTATTCATGTCTTTACACAAATAATCTTTAAAGTGAAATGCCCGTGCATGTTTTGCATCAAACTTGGCCGTCTGACCATCTTTTTCAAAAATATAGACACGGTCATCCTTACTGACAAGAAACTCACCACCCAGTTTGATCAACAAGGCATCTATCTTATCTTCATCGGCAATACTGTCATCTTGGCTGACTTTGTCATAATTACGTCTAATGCCTTTAATAAACATCGTCTACTCACACGTTCTATTTAGCCAGAATTATACCCTTTTCATTGCCTTTAAAATGGCCCTAAATAAACATTATCAAAATCATTCAGCTTGTTTACCCAGATAAATACTTATAAAATAGCCCAATCATGTGTTATCGCGGCTGCTGAACCCGATCAACTCATGAGTTTTATCTATGGACATTACACAACAATATTTTGAAAATGAATTAAACCGCAATCGTGCTTGGAGACGTAAGGTAAATTATTTACACCGTGGCCGAGATTGCAGACATACTTCAACCCTTTGGAAACCAGAAAAAGACTGGAAATTACTTTGGAACAGATCGTTAAAAAGATCTCGCTCGAAACAATTAAGAATTGAATATCCACGTATTTCTTCTGCCAAAAGACGAAAACAAGCACAATATGATTTTTGGAAGACTGCTGATTGAACACCCTTTTTATTTGTAGTCGTAACCAATGGCGTAGTCCCACTGCCGAGCGTGTCTTTGCAGTGGGCTATGGCATTTCCACACGTTCCGCGGGAACAAGTAAACACGCCAAACATCGTATTTCTGCCAAAGATATTGCGTGGGCAGATATGATTTTTGTCATGGAGCAAAAACATAAACAAAATATCAAAGAGAAATTCCCCAACCAGTTACAGCATAAAAAAGTCATGGTATTGGATATTCCAGACGATTATCACTATATGGATGAAGAATTAATTGAAATTTTAACAGAGACCATGCAACCCTATTTGCCTTAAATGATAAAGACCTTGTCATCAATTAACACGAACAATTCATCACTAAAATGATGACAAAATAACCTTAAATTACCATAGCTCAATCCAATCAATATTTAACAATAAAATAAATGATGCAGAATCCACTAAAAGTATTTTCTATCCTTAAAACCTTTACGCTTATCTTGGTGATATGCGCGTTTCTATTCAGCTTTAGTTTTATATTTAGATTTTCTGACTCAAATTCAGATGAGATTCCTTTTACGGCGACTACAGAAAAACTTGGGATATTTGAAAAATATAACAACCAAATCTATGCCGCTGTACCCAGCAATGGTGATTATTTGATCCCAGAAGCAGATGTTCAAAGTTTTTATTTACCCAATGATAATTACCAATACCGACAACTTGGTGCAGATAAACTGCATGTCTATTGTGGCAATATCATTCTAAAAGGTGTGCAACCTCAACAGGTGACAACTATTGGGGATGGTTATTTTACTGCTGGAAAAGACACTTGGTATTGCTCCCCCTCCACCGAACGAAATAAGGATTTAAGTGCGCTTCGAGAAGTGTGGCAAATCATGCAACAAAATTTTGCCCTAGGTTCAAAACCACAAAGTTATCTCTACCCCTATTTTAAACTTGGATCAGGCAATCTGCCTTATCGTGTCAATTCCGAAAATGATACGGCAAGTAATGGGACATTCACCTATTTTCAAGGGAAATTACTTTCAGGAGCCAATCCAGACCAACTCAAACTTGTCTTAGGTGAACATAACTATGCCTATCGAGCGGATGGAAAAAATGTCTTTTACAACAATACCCTGCTCGATTTAAAAGACAATGGAAAGCTTTATAGTATTGAAATAGGCGGTTTAAATAACCAATATTATTTGCTCAATCCTGTCGATGGTATGGTCTATGTCAACGAATTTGCCTTTGATCCGCAATACGCGCCTTATCATCTCTTAAGCGAACATGGCGATCATATTAACCATGCTTTGTTTTATAACGACACGGGGATTTATTATTTTGATCTGAATAAGAAAAAAATGCGTCGCGCAGGTGATAGTCCATTTTTAGGCAAAGCATTTAAAGAAATCGCACCGCTGATTTTTTCTGATGGCTCACAACTACTCTATCTACAAGCCAGTGAATATCGCAGCAATAAAGGATCAGCCTCTTCCAAATCCACCCATATTCTAAAATTAGCTGAACCACTTCATTCCACATGGCAAAAACTTGGGGATGTAAATTACAACTATGGCACTGTATGGAAAAATGGCAATGCGTTTTACTATTTTGATCAGTTAGGAAATAGCCAACTGGTTAAGGCCACGATTTATCATATTCGCGACCCACAAACGATTCAAAATTTACTGAGAACTCAACCACGCACTGACGATATTCGACAATGGATTGATGAGCAAAAGATTGTTGAAGCCAAACACACAGAATTGCTCGAAGTAGAGACAACTAACCACTCAGACAAATATTGGGGCTTGTTTGTTCCGATCATTTTCGTAACTTTTTTGAGTATGCTGATGTGGATATTTAAACGGTTTAATTTAAGTTTTGCCCCATTTTATATACGCAATCATAAACTGATCGTCAGTAATTTGATGATGACCTCTTACCCTTTAGATCAGGTCACATGCGTTGAATTTAGTACCCATAGGACAACAGCAAATGGCGGTTATATTGGGCACTTTCAAATTTTACAGCGCAATGGAAAACGTAGCAGAATCTTTAATTTTAGTACGCAATTACGCTTACGGAGTGACTCACAAGTAGAATTAAATCAATATATCCAACAACTCAGAAATGAGTTAACACGTCATGGTATCCAGAATACAATACGAAATTAAGCGTGGTATCAACTGAATATCACATTGGCAATTACATGATCTCAATATATTTTTGATCATTATTGAGTGCACAATATCCACATTATTATTTTGAGCTTTAACATGAAAATCTGGTTATCTCTTCTGACTTTGGGTCTTTTTAGCTTTTCTTCTGCACATGCAGATATTCAAACTTTGCAGCAAAACTTAAAAAACAAATATCCTGAGATTCAGGTGAAATCGGTACAAAACTCACCAATTAAAGATGTTTATGAAGTCTATATGGGTGGGCGTATTGTTTATACCAATGAAGAAGCAAAATATTTCTTTGTCGGCAATTTAATTGATCTTAAAGAACAAAAAAATCTGACCGAAGAACGTATGCAAGCGCTAAAAAGTATTGATGTAAAATCATTACCTTTGAAACAAGCCATTAAGCATGTCAAAGGTAAAGGTGAACGTGTAATCTACGTATTTAGTGATCCTGACTGTCCATATTGCCAACATCTTGAAAAAGAATTAAAAAATATCGACAACTTAACCGTTTACTTATTTTTATACCCAATTACCCGTTTACATCCAAATGCTGAAAGTATTTCACAGCAAATCTGGTGCTCTAAAAACCAGTACCAAGCGTGGGAAGACTATTTAATTGATAAGAAACAACCGACTTCAAACAAGTCATGTACGAACCCAATTGAGAAAAATATTGCTTTAGCAAAATCACTCGAAGTCGATGGTACACCAACATTCTTCTTACAAGATGGCACCCGTATTTCAGGCGCACGTGAAGCAGGCGAAATTGAATTACTCCTCAAAGCAGTAAAATAACAGCCCACAGCCTAGAGAATAAAAAATTTCTCTAGGCTTTAATGTTGTTAAAATATCCTTAATTCTTTCTTATTTATAAATAAATTAAAATTTAAATACACTAACTTATACAATAGGCATGTTTACATTTATAATTTTCAAATTATGATAAAAACGTCCTCAACAATGTTCTCACACCATAAATGGAATTATGTTGAAATTAAAACAAGGTATATCGTCAAAATGAAAAAGATTCTATTCGCTACACTACTCAGCTTTTCATGTATTTCTGCATTTGCAGCAGATACAGCTAAAAGTAACGTTGACCCTGCATTTGTCAAAGCACAAGAGCTGATTCAAGCAAAAAACTATCCTGCGGCGTATCAAGAACTTGAACGTCTTGCAAAAGCTGGCAATGCGCAAGCCTTATATAACTTAGGTTATTTAACCCAAACGGGACAAGGCACAACCAAAGACGATAAGAAAGCTTTGAAATATTATCAAGATGCTTCAGCAAAAGGCTATCCTGTTGCAAGTTATGTCTTGGCGCAAAGCTATGCGGTAGGTCAATTGGGCTTAGCCAAAGACGAAAAGAAAGTTCGTGAATACTTAGAAAAGTCCTCTGCTCAAGGATTTGATGATGCTACAGTGGAACTTGCGGTTTTATTATTTGCTGAAGGCACACCCGCATCTGACAAGCTTGGCTTACAAAAACTTGATCCTTTAGTCAAAAAAGATTTTGCACCTGCAATTCATGCGAAAGCGCTGTATGACATCACTGATGGTTTAAAGAAGAAGAATGCAGCAGCAGTTAATCAAGGTTTAAAATCAATCCAAGATTTAGCTAAAAAGGGATATATCCCAGCATTAATGGCTGTCGGAAATATGCTGACCAATGGCAATATCATTGATCAAAATCTACCAGAAGCACAAAAGATTTTCTCAGAACTTGCTAAAAATAATGTGCCTAAGGCAAAAGAGTCTTTGGATGTTGTAAACAAACTGATTGCTGAAAAAGGCAAAACACCTGCTCCAGCAGCACCAGCAAAAAAATAAGCAGCTCTTAAAAAAATACTCTCGCAAGAGAGTATTTTTTTACCACCAAACACCAATCAAAACACTCACCACAATAAAACTCAATAAAGTACTAATCATCAATGGTGTCAGTGCTTTTTCATTTAAACCATAGACTTGCCCAAAAATTCCAAATATAGAAGGCATAGGCAAAGCCGCAATCAAGGTACCTGCATAAATCATCTTTTGATCCAAATCGGTTAAATGAGTCAAGCCTAAATAAACCAATATCGGCATACAGATATTTTTAGAAACCACCAAATAAATAGTTTGCAGATTAAGTGATTGAATCGTAATCCCAACCATCCCACCACCAATAATAAATAACGCTAAAGGTGAGGCAGTCTGACCTAACAAGGCAAATACTTGGTCTAATACATGTGGAATTTGAATTTCGAAGATCGCACAGCTCATGCCAATCATCACTGACAAGAACAATGGGTTTTTTAATAAAGTCAGAAATGTTGTTTTTAAAATAGCGGCTAAATTGGCTTGTCTTTGTCGCCCTATTTCTGCCAAGGTTAACATCAGCGGTACAAGAAATACGCTTTCAATGATCACAATCAGTGAAATATAAATCATGGCTTCACTACCCATCAGCAAAGTCAAAATTGCTGCGCCCAGTAACCCGGTATTGGACATTGATGCGCCTAGTGAAAATACAGAAGCATGGGTAAAATGGTTGTTAAAAAGCTTTTGCCCTAAAATAAAGGCCAAAATAAATAGACTAAAAGTGACGCCTGCATAAACAAAGAAATAAGCAGGATACCAAATCTCATGTAAATCTTTTGCAGCCAGTGCATGAAGTAATAAAGCAGGCAATGCAATTTTGATTACAAAAGCACCAATTGCAGTAATTTGCTCTTTAGAGATCAATTGGATTTTGACAGATATAAAACCCAAAAATAGCAGGAAAAATACTGGAAAAATTACCGAAAAAATCATTCAAGCCGTTCCTTTTCCAGATCATACAAATAAAGATATATCCTAGAATATATCTTTATTCAGTTTAAATACGTTTAAAGAATAATGAGTGAATCAAAACTGTTATGCCATCAATATGCTGAGAACAAATCTTTGATTCCATGCGGCTGACAACGTAAATATTGTGGTGCAATCGAGATTTTCGCACCCAATTTTGCTGCAGCATGCCAAGGCCAGCGTGGGTCATATAAAATCGCTCTTGCCAATGCAATTGCATCTGCTTCGCCTTGTTGAAGGATCTGTTCAGCTTGCTCAGCTTCGGTAATTAAGCCTACTGCAATTACAGGAATATTCACCTGTTTTTTAATCGCATTTGCAAAAGGCACTTGGTAATTTGCACCCACTTTAATATCTTGTTGAATATGTAATCCCGCAGAGGATACATGGATATAAACAGCACCAAGTTGCGCTAAAGCTTTTGATAAGCCAATACTTGATTCAACATTCCAGCTATTTTCTGCATCCATCCAGTCAGTTGCAGAAATACGTACACCTACAGGGTAGTCAGTTGGTACAACTGCTCGAATGGCTTGAAAAACTTCTAGTGTAAAACGAATACGATTTTCAAAACTTCCACCATATTCATCAGTTCGGTGATTAGATAACGGCGACATAAATTGATGCAGTAAATACCCATGCGCTGCATGAATTTCAATCAGTGAAAAACCAGCGTCTACAGCACGAATCGCCGCTTGCGCAAAGTCTTGAATAATTATTTTAATTTCATCAATGGTTAATTCATGCGGGGCAATATCATTCGGGCTAAAAGCAATATCACTGGCTGATACAGTTTGCCATCCATGTTCATGATCTGGCGCAATCTGACCTTTCCCCTGCTTGACCAACCAAGGCTTTTCAGTCGAAGCTTTACGGCCTGCATGCGCAAGCTGAATAGCAAAAGGTGTTGGAGCAATACTTTTTACCTTATTGAGTAAAGCTTTGATTTGATCCCGTTGCGTATCATTCCAAAGTCCTACATCGGCATAACTGATCCGCCCTTCGGCTTGAACCGCTGTTGCTTCAATAATACATAAGCTCGCACCTGACAAAGCGTAATTTGCCCATTGCTGTTCATGCCAATAGGTCACTTCACCTTGATCTGTTGCCGAATATTGACACATTGGCGCAATAATAATTTTATTGCTGAGTGAGAGTGAACCAAATTGAATAGATTCAAATAACTTTGGTTGAGCAGACATAAATTATTTTCCCAATGAATTAGAACTGTTTGGTGACACTGAGTCCTGCACTCCAGTTAATACCATCAGCAGGTTCAAAGAATCGACTATTACCATCATTCACAATGACTGAACCGACGTAATTTTTATCGAATAAATTATCAACTCGAGCAAAACTACGCACTTTCCAATCGTTGTTTTTCCAGATATAACCGACATTCATACTGGTTACTGTATAACTTGGTGCAGTATCTGTATTGAGATCGTCTACATAGATTTTATCCATATATCGAACATCGACACCTGCATTAAAGCCCTGCTCAGGCAACCAGCCGAAAGATACAAAGGCTTGGTTTTTTGCAATTCCGGGAATGTAATTGCCACTTTGGATAACTTTTTTAGGATCTGTGTTGGGAATGTCTGCATCAAATGTTGCATCAAGGAAACTATAACTGGCTTGAGCTGTTAAATTCTTCCACAACTTTTTATTCCAAGACAGCTCTACCCCTTGGCGTAGTGTTTTATCTGCATTTTGATAGGTTGCACGTCCATTGAGTGTTCCCGCAGAAACGATGTCATCTTGAGTATTACTTTGGAAAACTGCGGCGGTAAAATTACCTAGACGATTTTGTGCTTTTAAACCAAGTTCATAGTTATCACTGGTTGAAGGTTTAAGCGCAAAGTTAATCCCTGCCGTTCCTTCTGTTGGATAGGCCATTTCGGTAAAGGTTGGTGTTTCAAAGCCTTTGGCATAACTGATATAAGTACTAAGGTCTGGAGTAACTTCCCAAGTAAAGGCAGCTGATGGGAGCAGTTTTTGATAATCGGTTTGACCGCTGTCATCGCCATTCAAACCAATGATGTAGTGATCTTTCGACTCATAATGGACATTGCTATAGCGTAACCCTGTATCTAGACGTACAGTCGGCAAAAATTGCCAAGCTGCCTGTAAATATGGATCTAAATTCCATAAAGTATTTCGTTCATCACGGCGTAAGTTGCCTTTTACCCCATATTCGCCCTTGGCATTAAAATTCTCATACCCTTGACGATCTTCATTCATCGCATCATAAGCCAAGCCTGCACTGATCCGTGTATTCGGTAATAAGTCTTTGCCAGTCCAACGTAAATCAGCACCATAAAAATCTCGTTCGAAATCAATCACTCCACCTGCATGACGTGGATTCTTTTGAGCAGAACTTGGAATAGACTGGTATTGAGTCACTTCACGATGACCAATATAAGCCATACTATAAAGCTCTTGTTGATCATTCAGGGGCTTAGTCCAATTGATACCTGTCTGTGTTTGGTTAATATCTTTACGAACATCATAGATATTTTTACTGTCATTAACCTGTTTAGGATTTTGCTTCCATTGCTCACGAGTCAAACCTTGTGGATCATCAGCGGAAATATCTACATGATTGATCAGCCAATTGATCTTAGAACCATCATCTAAGTCCCACGTGAGTTTGGCATTGCTCAACACTTTTCTTGCGGCACTGTGGTCACGATAACCATCGGTATCAAAATAAGAAGAACTGATCACATAGCTCGGTTCATTGGCCTTATCTGCACCACCTTGTAAGGTGATGTCAGCGCGGCCTTTATTATTACTGCCACCTGAATATCCTAACTCGACCGAATCACGCCCTGTTCCTTCTTTGGTCGTGGTGAGAACAGTCCCCCCAGAGGAGTTTCCATACAGTGATGAAAAGGGCCCACCAAGCACTTCAATATGATCTAAGCTCGTTAAATCAATATTTGAAGTTTGGCCTTGTCCGTCTGGCATCGTCGCAGGAATCCCATCGACATAAAGACGAATTCCACGGACCCCAAAAGTTGAACGTGCGCCAAATCCGCGCATAGACAGTTGTAAGTCTTGGGCATAATTTTCACGATTATTGAGCTGTAAACCCGGAATACCTTTGAGTGTTTCAGTGAGGTTTACCCCAATATTATTTTGACTTTGTTGTTGATCGACTCTATATACCGATGCTGGGGTGTTTAATATGCTGGTATCTGAACGTGTTGCTTCAATTTTGATGGTTGGAAGTTGCTGAGTAGAATCTTGCTGAATGGAATCTTGAGATTCCACTTCAGCATATAAACTCTGTGTGATACATACCGTTAAGCAAAGTAGTGTTGTATTAATTTTTAGATGTTTCACTCTTTGCATAAAGGTGTCCTCGGGTGGTATTAAAAAATAATTTTAGACCCCAAGCCAACGACAAACGCATTGTCCACCTGATTGGTTGCACCAGGATGTACCACATACTGCACTAAAGGACGAAGCATGAACCATTTGGCAGGGTAATATGAGTAATTCAACTCAACATTATACTCTGCATCTTCATTCAACTGTCTTAAATTTGTTCCTAAGCGAGCACTATTCACATAATTAGTATACCGATCATTCAAATGTACCCGATTTACCGCCAAACCAAGAATATCGTTTGGTTGAGCATCAAACAGACCATAGTATTTTAGGCCAAGTTGCTGTGAATCATTTACGGCTGTCGTCGTACGATCATGAATGGTGAAATTACCAAAACTGTGTAAACCACGTTTCCCCTCTCCAGTTGAAGTCAATTGCTGTTCAAATGCAATCCAACCGCCATATGTTCGATCTTCAGCCTTAGTTCCTGCTTTATAAGCAACATCGTACTGATTTTTAGCCTCATCAGCAGTATTGTAAAGCGTACCAATACGATAACTGCCTGGTAAATTATTCACACCCTGCTTAGGTGACCACACCACTTCAGAAAGAATATTGACACCATCGGCATGCTTTGTATCCAAATTCCAGCCTTGACGCTCTAAAGCATTATCAGGGTTGTATTCAAACACCCCCACTTGTGCAAATAGTTCAGGATTGATGTGATATTTTAAGCGTGCGCCCCATTGTGAGACTGGTGTGTTATACCAAAGCTTACCTTGCCATTTCCCCATCTGTGCTGCACAAAATGCATTGCCTTGGAAATCACAAGCCATGGTATTGAATTCAGTACCTAAACCCATACGACCTAAACGCAAGCTTAGTCCTTGATCCTTAAAATTCTTTTCTATATATAATTCGCTGAGACGGCTCCCTGAATTACCACGTCCCCAATTGGCTTGCGAGTTTGCCCATTGTGGTGCATCTGGTGCTTGAATGCCTCTGAGTGAAGTACTTTCACCTTGACGTGCTGTAACTAAAGCACGAATAGTCACATCATTCCAACCCGCCAGTTTCCCCATATCCAAGGTTGTACCCAGTCCGAATTGTGTCGCAAATGTTGGCGCTTGGTGCGCATCATAACCACCATCAGCGAGATATGAACTGTCCATGGCAATGGTGCCATCAAATTTGATTCCCTTTTCTGCAAGTTCAGTCCGACTCCCATTCCAATCACCCGTCATGGTTGAACCGTGTAAATTAAACGCATCTTCAGCTGATGCAAAAGACATCATGCTACATGCAGAGATTGCCAATAAAGGATAAGCAATTTTTTTCATGGGAAAGCCTAATCAGGAACAAAACGAATAAAGATAAACCAGTCAACACTCAATCACTTTAGCCGTCTAAATTTAATAGAAAGTTCCAGCTTTAAAATGACTATTTTTCCTGAAATATCGAGATAAAAAGAATTATTTCAGTAAACAATTCACTAGAAATTTACACATTTTTTTACATATAACTATCAGATATTTTTTATCAATTGGAAAACTTTATTTTATTAATAAACTTTATTTTAAATAACAATCACTTAAAAACAATAATTCAATCTTATTCAACGATCATATCCATAATTTTAACCTAAAGTCGTAGGCTCAACGCAACCGCCCTTTAACGCAATGCAATTCTTGCATACAATATTCAGTCCTCACACCAATGTGACAAGTGCATGCCTGAATTACCAGAAGTTGAAACAACAAAAGCCAGTTTACTCCCCCTGATCGACCAGAAAGTTCTTCATGTTCAAGTGCGTGAGTCACGGTTACGCTGGCCTATACCCGAAGATATTCAACAACTTCAAGGTCAAAAACTCGTTCGCTTAACGCGTCGTTCAAAATACATTTTGGCAGAGTTTGAAACCCATAGCATGTTATGGCATTTGGGTATGTCAGGTAGTTTTAGAATCTGTGATGAACATGAAGCACTTAGAAAGCATGACCATCTGATCATTCAGTTTGAAGACACACAGCTGCGCTATCATGATCCTCGACGTTTTGGTTGTATCATTTGGCTGAATGAGGAAAGTCAAACAAAATTGATTGATACTTTAGGGCCTGAACCATTGAGTGATGAATTTCATGCCGAATATTTAGCAGAAAAGTTTAAAAATAAAAATGTCGGCACAAAAGTTGCAATCATGGATAATCATATTGTTGTGGGTGTAGGCAATATTTATGCAACCGAAAGCTTATTTAATTTAGGGATTCATCCGGCACAGCCTGCTTCGAGTTTGACGAAAGCACAAATTCAAAAATTGGTTATCGAAATTAAACGTATTTTAAAGCAAGCGATTGATTTGGGTGGTTCAACCTTAAGAGACTATAGCAACGCCATGGGTGAGAATGGCTACTTTCAGCAGACCTTATTGGCTTATGGTCGTGCGGGTGAGATGTGTATTAACTGTGAAACCACTTTAGAAAATCTAAAGTTAGGACAAAGAGCCAGTGTGTTTTGCCCACAATGCCAGCCATTAAAGATCGCGAAGAGCATCCCACAAAAACCACGAGGAAAAAGTAAATGAAAACTGCAATCGTTCGACATATTCTCGTCAAAGATAAGGACTTGGCTGAACAACTTAAGAAGAAGATCCATGATGGCGCTGATTTTGCCAAAGTGGCTAAACAGCATTCCACATGTAATTCAGCAAAACGTGGTGGTGAACTGGGTGAAGTAAAAAAAGGACAGCTTGTTCCTGTGATTGATAAACTGGTATTTACCGCTGCTGAACGTGTACTTCATGGTCCAGTAAAAAGCCAATTCGGCTTTCACTTGGTTGAAATTAAATTTCGCATGGATTTTTAGTTTAAAGATTTACATTCTTGGTATGAAGTTGAAAGGATCTCTCCCTATTCGGTGACGCTCAAATTAGAGTCATACCAACCACCACCATCACTGAAGCTAAATTAAAATACTTTTGCTTTTCGATCATTCAGGCTTTCAAAGTGTGTCTATCACGTAGCGCAATGACAAGGATGTTAATATTTGCTTTAAACCTTATTGTTTATTAAGACAACAAAACAATAAAAATCTGAGCTGTTCTCGTTAATTCAAACCCTCCTATATTTTTGAATCAATTTGCTCAGGTTTAAATTCATGGATAAACTTCGCATAATCATCAATATATGATCTAAATGCTTCCTCCCGAGTGGTAAAGTAAAATATTTCATTGCCATTTCTAACGATGGTTTCAGGAGATTTACCATTACAGTACCCTCCTGCTGAATAGACAGCAGACTTAAGCATTTGAAAGCTTTGTTCAGCAAGCTGTTCATCCTTAAAAGCAAAAACCAGCAAAACAAAATCTGGGCGATATTGTTTTTCATCACCTAACTTAACTTTACTGATTGCCTTATAAGAGCGGATGCCCTCACCTTTTACTTGAATCACTTTATTCAGAGAACAATCATTTTCAGACCAAGAGCTACCACTGTCTTTTTCTATAAACTCAAAATTGGCTTTTAATAAACGTGTTTGTAGGGCCAACAGTAATGTTTCATTTTCATCTACCGAGTCGGTTTCTATAGTGACGTAGCGGGTATCTTCATTTGGCATTTCATTAAAAGTTAAACCACTAGCAGGTCGGCTTTGGTCCGCTTGCGTAGATGTTGGAGTATCAGCGGATTGCTGCTCTTTTGGATGCTCTGAACATGCATACAAACTGATAAGTATTGCCATAATCCCTATGTTTTTTTTCATCAGCCCCATCTCTATTTTCTTGCTTGCATAAAAAACGGTACTTGATCGTACCGTTTCATTCAACTCTTTTACAATGATTTAATAGCTTTATCAGGCTTTAGACATATTAAAATACTGTAATTTGAATCAATTTGATGAAGATTAAGCTTCAGGGCGTTTCTTTAATTCATCACGAATTTCACGCAGTAATGCAATATCTTCTGGTGTAGCAGCTGGAGCTTCTTCAGCAGGTTTACGGATTTTATTGAGGAATTTAACCAACAAGAAAACCACCCACATTAAGATCAGAAAGTTCAATACAATTGTGATGAAATTACCATAGGTCAGTACGTTAATCCCGGCTTTGGTCAATTCATCCAATGATGAAAGGTTATTTGGGTTATCGCCAAGTACGACAAATTTTTGAGTAAAATCAACACCACCACCCGTAATCACTGTGATTAAAGGCATAATCACGTCTTTCACTAATGAGTCGATAATTTTATTGAAAGCACCACCAATGATGACACCAATTGCCAAATCCATCATATTGCCTTTAATGGCAAATTCTCTGAACTCTGAAAGAATACTCATACTTTAACTCCACGCCGATTTTGCGTATTTTTTATGTGACGAAGTATACATTATGTTTCAACATATATTTCCGCCTAATTTACTCGCTTTTTATTAAAAACCAATATCCTTTTACATTTATATAAAAAAACCGCAATTTATTAAAAAATTGCGGTTTTTTTTCTAGAAATTAAATTATTTCCAGTTTGAACGCTTAGCCACGTGAAGCACGTTTACGTTCATTTTCAGTTAAGAATTTTTTACGAATACGAACTGATTTAGGTGTTACTTCAACTAATTCGTCATCTTCAATAAATTCTAATGCTTGTTCAAGCGTGAATTTAATTGCAGGTGTTAACGTTAACGCTTCATCTGTACCAGATGCACGCATGTTAGTTAACTGTTTCGCTTTGGTTGGGTTCACAGTCATGTCGTCTGAACGAGAGTTCATACCCACGATCATACCTTCATAAACTTCTAACTGTGGTTCAGCAAATAGACGACCACGGTCTTGTAAAGTGAACAATGCAAACGCTAAGCAAGTACCGTTAACCATAGAGATCAACACACCGTTTTGACGTTTCGCAACTGCACCTTGTTTAGCTGTACCGTAATGCGAGAAGCTTGAAGTCATGATACCAGTACCAGAGGTAATGGTTAAGAATTCAGAACGGAAACCAATCAAACCACGTGATGGAACAGTCGCTTCAATACGGATACGGCCTTTACCGTCAACTTCCATATTGGTCAACTCACCTTTACGGTTACCCATTTGTTCCATTACAGAACCCTGATGTTGTTCTTCAACATCAAAAGTAACGTTTTCGTATGGTTCTTGAGTTTCGCCATCAACTTCTTTCATGATCACTTGCGGACGAGAAACACCCATCTCGAAGCCTTCACGACGCATTGTTTCAATCAATACTGAAAGGTGAAGTTCACCACGACCAGAAACTTTGAAACGGTCTGGACTGTCAGTATCTTCAACACGTAAAGCAACGTTATGGATCAATTCGCGATCTAAACGCTCACGGATATTACGTGAAGTTACAAACTTACCTTCTTTACCAGCAAAAGGTGAGTTGTTTACTTGGAATGTCATCGAAACTGTAGGTTCATCTACAGACAATGCAGGTAATGCTTCAACATTTTTAGGATCACAGATTGTGTCAGAAATGTTCAATGCATCTAAACCAGTGATACATACGATATCACCCGCTTGAGCAGAATCTACATCTACACGCTCTAAACCATGGTAACCCATAATTTTTAAGATACGACCGTTACGTGTCTTGCCATCTTTATCGATCACAGTCACTGGTGTATTGGTTTTTACTGAACCACGTTGAATACGGCCAACACCAATTACACCCACGAAACTATTATAGTCAAGTGATGAAATTTGCATTTGGAATGGACCATCAATATCAACTGCTGGTGGTTCAACGATATCTACGATTGTTTCGAACAACGGCGTCATATCTTCCGCTAATTCTTCAGGAGAAGGACCAGCAACACCACGTAAGCCTGAAGCATATACGATTGGGAAGTCTAACTGTTCGTCACTACCGCCTAAGTTATCGAACAAATCAAATACTTGATCAATTACCCAGTCTGGACGAGCACTTGGCTTATCTACTTTGTTGATGATAACAATTGGCTTCAAACCACGAGCAAACGCTTTTTGTGTTACAAAGCGAGTTTGTGGCATTGGGCCTTCTTGTGAATCGACAAGAAGAAGTACGCAGTCAACCATAGACATTACACGTTCAACTTCACCACCAAAGTCAGCATGTCCTGGGGTGTCGACAATGTTGATGCGGTATTCAGTATTTGTACGCTTGTCTAACCATTTGATTGCAGTGTTTTTTGCAAGAATGGTAATACCGCGTTCAGACTCAAGCGCATTCGAATCCATAACACGCTCAATCTCACCCGCGCGGTCACCGAGTGCACCTGATTGTTGTAAAAGTTTGTCGACAAGAGTCGTTTTACCATGGTCGACGTGCGCGATGATGGCAATATTACGGAGAGTTTTAATATCAGACATGTAAATTCGATACGCTTTAAATTTGAGGGCAAATTATACAGAAAAATCTTAACTTTTAGTAGTGACAGTTTATTGACAGTTACAAGTTTTTTTCACAACAGCAGGCTTTTTATTTTGTAATAGTGTGTAAAGCGATTAGAATAGCGCCATCTTGCCACTTCCAATTGCTGTGCCATGTCCAATTCTAACCCCTCTCCCAATCATAAACAGGCTCAAATTGATCTTGTTTATGGTCTAGATGATCGCCCAAAACCACTCATCGCTTTTTTTGCGGCTTTGCAACATTTACTTGCGATTATTGTTCCAATTGTAACACCCGGTTTACTAATTTGTTTAGCTTTAGGTGTTTCTCCTCAAGATACCAATATGATTCTTTCCATGTCATTGGTGATTTCTGGGGTGGCAACATTCTTACAATGTAAAAAAATTGGACCCTTTGGTGCAGGCCTCCTGATTGTCCAAGGCACAAGCTTTAACTTTATAGGTCCAATGATTGGGATTGGTTCTGCCATGGTTGCTGCGGGCACACCAGTAGAAGCGGTTATGGCATCTATTTTTGGTGTGGTCATTGCTGGCTCATTTATTGAAATGGGTGTTTCGCGTATTTTACCTTGGGTAAAAAAACTGATCACACCCTTGGTTACAGGGATTGTGGTGCTATTGATTGGTTTAACCTTAATTAAAGAAGGTTTAATCAGCATGGGTGGCGGTTACCAAGCCATGGAAAGTCATACGTTTGCCAGTGCCGACAATCTCATCATGTCATGTACAGTGTTGGCAATTATCGTTCTTCTCAATCGCTTTAAAGTGGTTTGGGTGAAAAGTTCTGCAATTCTGATTGCTTTAGTCATTGGCTATATTCTTGCGGGTTTTATGGGCTATTTGGATTTTTCTGGTTTAAAAGATGCTCCATTGATTCAAATTCCGACACCAATGCATTTTGGAATTAGCTTCTCATGGAGCTTATTTATTCCTATGGCGTTTATTTATCTTGTCACGTCTTTAGAAGCAATCGGCGATGTTACTGCAACCTCTAAAATTTCAAATCAGCCTGTAGATGGCCCAGTGTGGATGGAACGAATTAAAGGTGGTGTATTGGTCAATGGTGCCAACTCTTTCCTTGCAGGGATCTTCAACACATTCCCAAGTTCTGTCTTTGCACAAAATAACGGTGTAATTCAGTTGACGGGTGTTGCAAGTCGTTTTGTTGGGATTTGGATTGCAATCCTGCTCATCATTCTGGGATTATTCCCTGCTGTTGCTGGTATCATTCAGGCGGTACCGCAAGCGGTACTGGGTGGTGCGGTTATGGTAATGTTTGGTGCAGTTGCTGCTTCAGGCATTAACATTTTATCGGGAATTCAACTAGACCGTCGTGCGTTATTGATTATTGCAATCTCTTTGGGTCTCGGCCTAGGGGTTGCACAAGTTCCTCAAATTTTGGAACATTTGCCAGAATTACCGCGTAATATTTTTAGTTCTGGTGTCGCAACTGGCGGGCTAGCTGCATTAATTTTGAATTTAGTTTTACCCGAAACTAAAAAATAATAAATCTATTCTTTATAATGCCCAGCTTAGACTGGGCATTGCGCTAATTTTTATTGATGGATGGTGAATATGGAGCCAAAAAGCGAAGTTGTCATTCGACAGCATGACTACCTTTCTGGACGCGTGCTATTTGTAAATGCAGCAACGGATGATCTACTTTCTAATTTAGCTCATAACATCGAAGCAAGCATTTGGACTTGGAATTACAATGAGTTTCAATATTTTCAGAATCAGCAGGCAACGGTACATTTTGGTACTGACCTGCCAGAAGCTGAATTTGATCAGGCTGTTGTTTTTGTTCCAAAATCAAAAGAGCTACTCAACTATATCTTGCACAATTTAGTCAGTCGTTTAGCTGTTGGCGCTTCGATTTTCTTGGTTGGAGAGAAAAAAGGTGGGGTAGAACGTGCTGCAAAACAACTCCAGCCTTATGGTCGAGCCATCAAGCTTGATAGCGCACGTCATTGTCAAATGTGGCAACTCACCACAGATAAAACCGTAACAGCAAAGCCATTAGCAGAATGGGCGCAAGTCTATAATGTTCCAACACCTGCTGGAGAACTTAGCATTTGTGCACTCCCTGGTGTATTTAGCCAAAATCGTCTAGATATTGGAACTGCAGTGCTTTTACCTTATCTCAAACAAGTGACGTCTGGAAAGATTGCGGACTTTGGTTGTGGTGCAGGTGTCATCAGTGCTTATCTGAGTAAACTTAATCCGAAAAATCGTATTTTTGCTTTAGATGTCGATGCTTTTGCTTTAGCATCAACGCAAATGACTTTTGAAAAAAATAATTTACCTTTAGAACAACTTGAAATAAAAGCAGTCACAGGGATTGAAGATGCGCCATTGTTCTTACACGCCATTGTGAGTAACCCTCCATTTCACCAAGGTATTCAAACAGATTACAATGCCAGTGAAACGTTATGTAAAACTGCGAGACGACATTTAAAATCAGGTGGTGAATTATGGATTGTGGCAAACCGCTTCCTAAATTACCCATTACTCATTGAGCAGAGTTTTAGTCAATGTACGACTAAAGCAGATCAACAAGGCTTTAAAGTGCTGTTCGCCAACACTCAAAAAAGTAGTAAGGAATAACGATGAGCGAAACAGATCATCCTCAACTCCAGCGTAAGCTTGGAGCACGACATTTAAACATGATCGCCATTGGCGGTTCTATTGGTACAGGGTTATTCCTTGCTTCGGGTCAAACGATTGCCACCGCTGGACCTGGTGGTGCATTACTTGCTTATGTTCTGATTGGTATCATGATTTATTTCTTGATGACCAGTTTAGGTGAACTTGCAACCCACAATCCAACATCAGGCGCATTCTTTACCTATGGTAATAAGTATGTAGAAGAAGGTTTTGGTTTCGCACTCGGTTGGAACTACTGGTATAACTGGGCCATTACCGTTGCATTTGAATTGGTTGCCGTTCAATTCATCATGAAGTTTTGGTTTCCAGACATCCCCGGCTTTTGGTGGAGTGCGCTATTCCTTGCGATTATCTTCTGTATCAATGCCTTAACTGTAAAAGGCTTTGGTGAAAGTGAATTTTTATTTTCACTGGTTAAAGTGATTGCCATCATCTTCTTTATTGTCATTGGCTTATTCATGATTGGTAAAATCATGTTAGATCCAACAGATTCAATTACCAAGAATTGGACCGTTGGTGAAGCGCCATTTGTTGGTGGCTTTCAAGCCTTAGTCGGTGTGGCCATGATCGCTGGATTCTCGTTCCAAGGGACAGAGATGGTCGGTGTTGCAGCAGGTGAATCTAAAGATCCGAAAAAAACCATTCCAATCGCTATTAAACAAATTTTTTGGCGTATTCTCTTATTTTATATCTTGTGTATCTTTATCATTGGTACATTGGTTGCGTATACAGATCCAAACCTTGCACTTGCTGCGGAAGGTGATGGAAACATTACCCTGTCACCATTTACCCTGTTATATGAAAAAGCAGGTTTAGCATTTGCAGCAGGCTTAATGAATGCGGTGATTTTGACTGCAATTATGTCTGCAGGTAATTCAGGTATGTATTCATCAACACGTATGTTGTTTGATATGGCACGTGAAGGTAAAGCACCACGAGTTTTCTCTAAACTCGATCTTCGCGGTGTACCCATGAATGCACTATATGCAACAACGGCAATTGCGGCACTGTGTTTCTTAACCACCTTTATTGGTGAAAGTGTCGTGTTTACGTGGTTGCTAAACATGTCAGGTATGTGCGGTTTTATTGTCTGGTTAGGTATCGCAATCTCACATTATCGTTTCCGTAAAGGTTATTTGGCTCAAGGCTATAAACTTGAAGATCTTGCTTATCGTGCAAAATTCTTCCCTTTTGGTCCATGGTTTGCCTTTATTCTTTGTGCCATCATTATACTTGGCCAAAATGCAGAAGCTGTGCTTGATGGAAAATGGATGAGTGTGTTGTCTACGTATATTAGTATTCCGCTGTTCCTTGTTATCTGGCTTGGCTATAAGTGGAAACACAAATCTAAATTGATCGCTTATGATCAGATGGATGTACAACCCATTCAAGTCGAAAAAGAGTAAATCACTTGATGTTAATAAAGCAGCTTTTTAGCTGCTTTATTGTTTTTTATAATAGCAATTCAACGTGAATTAAAAATTAATTTGCTATGTTTCATTGACAAAGTTTTTTTTCTTTATAGAATAACGCTCATTGGATCATTTCCAACCAGAATTTTCACCTTTGATTTTAAATCAAAAAGTAGAGGAGTACGACATGCACCAACTTGAGAAAACTTTAAATTAAGATTAAGCAGTCGTCTACTCACGGGCACTGAATTAATCAAAGTGTCCGAATGTCAGTCAAACCTAGCATTCGCTAGGTTTTTTATTGTCTTTAAAATTTGAATCGATCATTGCTTTGACAATAGTATTGTAACCGCCTTCGGACAATAAAAAAATTTGCTTCGAGAAAAAAAATGAGCATACAAATGATTTTAAACGCCAAAGCAGAATATGGCGTTCCTGTAAAAATTTATACAAAAGATGTGGATGAAGAAAGCCTAACGCAACTGCGAAAAATGGCACAATTACAATTTATTCATTCACATATCGCAGTGATGCCAGATGTACATTTGGGTAAAGGCGCAACTGTAGGAAGTGTTATTCCCACCAAGAATGCCATCATTCCTGCTGCGGTTGGCGTGGATATCGGTTGTGGTATGAATGCATTAAGACTTAGTTTAAAAGCATCTCAACTACCTGATAATTTAAGTACTTTACGCAATGCCATTGAAAGAAAAGTACCCGTCGGCTTTGAAATGCACAAACAAATCAAAGCTAAGTCTTCAACACTTTCACCCTTAGATAAAAAGCTCCAGCGTATTACAGACAAACACCCTGCTTTAAAACGCATGTTACGCAGTTTTGATGTTACATGGCAAAAGCAACTCGGGACTTTAGGTGGTGGTAATCACTTTATTGAACTGTGTATTGATGAAAATGATGATATCTGGGTCATGCTGCATTCAGGTAGTCGTGGCTTAGGTAATGTGATTGGCACTTACTTTATCGAACGTGCCAAGAAAGAAGCACAACATCGTTTTGGTCACGTGCCTGATAAAGACTTGAGCTACTTTGCAGAAGGATCGACAAATTTCGATGATTATGTGGAAGCTGTAGAATGGGCTCAAGAATATGCTTTTGAAAACCGACGTGAGATGATGCGTTTAATTTTAGAAGCAATTCGCCCTTTATTACCAAGTTTTCAAATGACCAAAGAAGCGATTAATTGTCATCATAATTATGTGCAGAAAGAACTTCACTTTGGTGAAGATGTCTTTGTTACACGTAAAGGTGCAATTCGTGCAGGGCTTGATGAATATGGGATTATCCCTGGTTCAATGGGCGCGCAATCTTTTATCGTTAAAGGCAAAGGTAATCCAGATTCGTTTTGTTCATGTTCACATGGTGCAGGACGTAAAATGAGTCGCTCTAAAGCCAAACACTTGTTTAATCAGCAAGATTTGATTGCACAAACTGCAGGCATTGAGTGTCGTAAAGATAAAGGAGTGGTTGATGAGATTCCAAGTGCCTACAAGGATATTCATCAAGTTATGGCCAATCAAAATGATTTGATTGATGTGGTTCATACACTAAAACAAGTATTGTGTATTAAAGGCTAAAGCTAAAATAACCCTCAATTTTGATCATAAATCTCAGTAAATTTCGATTTACTGAGATTTACATTTGCAATTGAATTAACAATAACGTACAGATGGAATATCGGGATAAATCACAATTGCTTGCTGACAAATTCCCTCAGCTAACCGTTGTTGCTCAAAGACTGCTTTCGGCATGGCATCAAAATTATCATAAAAACAAATTTCCTGATCATTTATCGAATAAACCAACGAATGATTTCCAATGCCTTCTAAAGTGTCATAAAAAACAATAACATTACACCCTTGTTCAATATAGGCTTGGATTTCTTGATAGCTTAACGCTGGACTAATCTGCACCCCTAACCTCTTCGCATCTTGATAACGGAGGATTTCTTTTTCATGAATATTTAAGTCTTCATCTGTATAAAAAGACAGATCAAAACCTAATTTTTTCAGCCCAATCGCTAAACCAATTGTAAAAGTACCATCCTCTGCATCGTGATGACAAAGTTTAACCAACTGTTGAATATCTAACTGAATTGAGTAATTTTGCAATAACATCCAAACAGCAAAAATACCGCAATTTGATTCGAGGTCTAATAAGGCTTTAGGCAGTTGCACGCTCATTCAATTTTCAAACTTGTAGAAATCACAATCAACAATTATAACGCTGTAAGATCAAATTGAGAGGCTTTATCGAAATTACTTAATTTTTAAAGTCACCATTACTCGTCTATTTTTCACTCTACCTTCAGCTGTTTTATTATCAGCAATTGGCTTGGTTGGTCCTAAACCGAGCGTAATCAATTGCTCTGGATTGACCTGATATTCGTTTAAGAGAAAATCTTTGACAATATTCGCGCGTGTTAAGGAGACTTTATTATTTGCAGCCAAAGAGCCTGTACTGTCTGTATGGCCTTCAATGTAAAGAACAAAATTTTTATTGTCTTTCAATAATTGTGAGGCAACAGATAAAGCAGGTTTATACTCAGCTTCAATGTCTGTCGATTTCGGTTGAAAATATATGGACAGCCCATTTTTCAATGACTTCACTTCGTTTGGATATTGTTTTTGGATTGAAACACGATTTGAATCTATTGGTGTCGACGTACAGGCATTTAATGCCATGAGTACCAGTCCTAAAATGATATATTTCATCGTTAACCTGTAATTATTAATTTCTGATTCAATTTTATTTAGATATTCTAGAATTATAAGGACTTTAAATAAAAAAGCGACTCAATTGAGTCGCCTTTTTATTCACTAAATAAAGGATTATTTAGTTACAGTACGGCTACCAGTGATTGTCGCGAATACACGACGGTTCATAGCACGACCTTCTTTAGTTTTGTTGTCAGCAATCGGTTGATCCCAAGCGAAACCTTGAGTAGACAAACGAGATGCATCGATGTTGTACTCGCTTACAAGCGCTGATTTAACAGAGTTAGCACGAGCTAAAGATAAACGTTCGTTTAACTTACGTGGACCAGTGTTATCTGTATGACCTTCAATACGAGCAGTCGCATTCGGGAATGTAGTTAACGCATCAGCAACTTTAGCAACTTCTGGCTTGTATTGATCTTTGATGTTTGATTTGTTTGTATCAAAGAACACACGAAGTTCCATGTTCAAATCTTCAGTAAGAACTTGTGGAGCTGGTTCAACTGGAGTTGGAGCAACTGGAACCACTGGAGCAACTTCTACTACAGGAGCAGCAGGCTTCAAGTGACCACCAAGAACTACGTTAAGACCTGCAAGAGCAGTATAGTTCCAGAATTTTTCGTCAAAGTTATAAGTACCACGAGCTTCTGTACGAAGAGATAAAGCATCGTTTAAGCGCCAGAAAGCACCAACACCAGCATTACCTAAAGTACCTTCTTCGTTGTTATGGTAAGACATGTCATCAAGTTTATACTTGTAATGACCAGCACCTAACAATACATACGGTTTGATTTTGCTGTCATAGTTTTTAGTGATCAAATCAGAAGTAGCATAAAAGTTACCGTTGATTTGAGTTTGCTTGTATTCAGAACCAGCTACGCCAGTACCGTCAAGATCACCTTTAACTTGGTTATATTCAGCCTCAAAACCTAACCATGGAGTAAGTTCTACACCAAGTGCAGCACCAACGAATAAATCGTCTTGTAATTCAGGACCGTTTGTTAACTCGCCTTTATCACCACCATTGTTGTGTTGAGAGTCTTGGAAAGTGTAACCAAGTAGTAAAGGTGTAATAGTTACACCAGCATTAGCAGCAGCGAATGGAGCGGCAACAAGCATAGCAAGTGCGATACGACTCAATTTCATGGATATCCTCCAGAGATAACAATTGTTGTTCAAGCTTAGCCTAAAATTTATTGGCTATCCTGAGATAAATTTTAATACCCCAGTATTATTTTTAAGCTACTCACGTTGAATCATACAAACACTTGAGGCTTTTTCCAAGTGCTTGATAACTTTAATCAAGTAAATTATTGACAAAATTACTTACAATTTCCGTTGTAATTCGGTAACTTTTTACTCAATTTTTTTGCGTGGATCGCTTATCTTTTTGCTACGTGCATTTTAGCAGTAAAAGAAACTGATAGTAATAAATATTTTACTACGTTAACATTTCAATTAAATTTAATAGAAAAATCATTATTTTTCAAATAAAAAACAAGACTTAACAGAAGACCCAAAGATGTATTTTTATTGTAAAGCGCGAGGTCTTACCTTGTTCGAGCTTATCACCACTATTTGTATCCTTACAATTATCTGCTCAATCTGTTTGCCCCATTACCATAATTGGATGCAAAAACAAGAGATTAGAATCATTTCCACACATATTCAACAGCATGTTTCTTATGCAAGAAGTCAAGCTTTAGTTCGACATACCACTGTGGTGATTTGCTCATCTGAAGATTTAATTCGATGTGAAAAAGATAAATGGAACAAAGGATTACTTATTTTTACAGACAAAAATAAAAACAAGCAGATTGATGACGATGACCTCATACTCCTCAAAACTGAAAATAAAATTAAATATGGCAAGCTGACTTGGGTGGGAAGTGCCAGTAGTAGAGATGTATTGACTTTACAAGGTGATACAGGTTTACCCAGAGGTTCACCTGGAAGTTTCTATTATTGTAGCCAATATGATTCAGAAAATAATAAGCGCTACAAAATCGGACGAATGGGTGCGATAAATTTAGGGCCACCACCTGAATGTTAAAAACTGTTCTCTACGGTCAGCATATATTCAATCGCTAGACTTTATTCTTATACTATTTTTTATATACTGCTTAGGTTTTGGATATATTCACAGAATAATCATTTGGAGATTAAAACAATGACTGACATCGTAATTGTGGATGGTGCGCGTACAGCTATGGGTGGTTTTCAAGGAAGCCTGACCAGTTTGACTGCACCAGAACTAGGTGCTGCGACGATTAAAGAAGCCATTGCCCGTGCGGGCTTACAACCAAATGATGTACAAGAAGTCATTATGGGATGTGTTTTACCTGCGGGTTTAAAACAAGGCCCGGCCCGCCAAGCAATGCGCAAAGCTGGCTTACCTGATTCAACCGGTGCTGTAACCATTAACAAATTGTGTGGTTCAGGCATGAAAGCAGTTATGCAGGCTGCGGATGCAATCAAAGCAGGTTCAGCAGATGTGATTGTTGCTGGCGGTATGGAATCGATGACTAACGCACCTTATCTTTTGCCAAAAGCACGTAGCGGATATCGCATGGGCCATGGCGAAGTAAAAGACCATATGTTCTTTGATGGCCTAGAAGATGCCGAAACAGGTCGTTTAATGGGTTCTTTTGCTCAAGATATGGCAAATAGCAAAGGCTATACACGTCAACAGATGGATGATTTTGCGATTCGTTCTTTACAACGCGCACAAAAAGCCATTACTGAAGGTTGGTTTAAAGACGAAATCGTTTCTGTCACAGTCTCAAGCCGTAAAGGCGATGTTGTTATCGATCAAGATGAACAACCATTTAATGCCAATATCGACAAAATTCCTAGCTTACGCCCTGCGTTTGCCAAAGATGGAACGATCACTGCAGCCAATGCCAGTTCAATTTCAGATGGTGCATCTGCGCTGGTTTTAACCTCTGCGGATCATGCTAATGCAAAAGGCCTTCAACCTTTAGCAAAAATTGTTGCCTATGCTTCAAACTCACAACATCCCTCTGAATTTACCATCGCCCCAGTAGGTGCAATCCAAAAGGTACTGAATAAAACCGGTTGGGATGTTCAAGATGTTGACTTATGGGAAATTAATGAAGCATTTGCTATGGTTACCATGTGCCCTATCGATGAATTTAAATTGGACGCTGAAAAAGTCAATATTCATGGTGGTGCATGTGCCCTCGGTCATCCTGTTGGTTCTACAGGTTCACGCATCATCCTAACCTTGATTCATGCTTTAAAACGTACGGGTGGTAAAAAAGGTATTGCTGCGCTTTGTATTGGTGGTGGTGAGGCGACTGCTGTAGCGATTGAAATTCTTTAAGCATTTCAATCCTTGAATTAAAAGAGGCGTCTACTCGTTGGTAGATGCCTCTTTTATTGTGTCTTCAACTACATCACGCACTTCAATAGACATCAGATAAGTGACTATTTATAAAGAATCGAAAATTATAAGACTCGTCAGAATAGAGTAAGTCATCGCCAAGTTATTAAAACTACGAAAGGACTTAGATGTTTTCAAATCGATGTTTTCAAATCCACATTTTCAAGCTGACATTGCTTCATATACAAAAATAGAGGAAGCCCCACAGAAGCTCCCCCAATAAATGATGCAACAATGGGAATCCATATTTTTTTCATTCTAAGTTGTTTACCCTCGTTAAAAACCATAAATACAATAACAATGACGGTCACAACAACATCTAACCAAGCAAAAGCAGCTAATGGATTCTCAATGATTTGTTGTAGGAATAAAGCAACATCAAATCCATATTCGACCAACCAAAGTGTAAATTGTGAAAATGGTAGTGCTATTCCTAATAAGGTTAATAATGCATATATTGTTTTCATAATTATTTCTATATATCAGCTCATACTTGTTTTAAAACAAGAAAAAATATCTACGAATACAAAAGTTATAGCTCAACCTTGTTCTCTTTACTAAGCACAAAATGCTTATTTTACAACCATAATAGTTCATTTTTTAAGAGGCGCAATACTGGTTGTCAGTATTCGATATTATCGAACTCTTTTCTTCATAAATTTTATTCCTGTATCTGTTGATCATTTGCAAATCTAAAGCAATACACTAAGGATCTTACATAAATAAAAAATGATCATATGAAGTTAATCATATGGGTATTGAAAGTTCCTTCTCTCGTTGGGAGATAAGACTTGGATGAGGCGTCTATTACATGGTAGACGCCTCTTTATTTTGCTTTCACTTTAACAACTTAAATATCGCTCAATTCATAATTAAGGATTTAAATTTTTCTGCTCTGGGATCGGGGCAATATAGGCAATAATCAGCATCACAAAACCCGCACCCAAGAAAGAAATCACGCGCGTTAACGTTCCAATATGAGATAAATCAAACAGTACCAATTTTAAGGTGACAATCACCAAAATGCTTCCCCCTAAAATCCATAAAGGACGTAATAACTTACGGCTAGCAAAGCTCATCGCAATAAAGGCTAAGCTCACCCAAAGTAAGGTTAGGCTCAGTTGCGCAGTGGCATCTTGCCAAAGACTCAGTTGGTTATAAGGTGTAGCAAAATACACATGTAAGGCTCTTAGAATGATATAACTACTCAGCCATAACAAACTTAAAACACACAGTACAGCAAGTATCCCATGGTCAATACCCTGTTTTAAACCGTGTTTAAATTGAAGATTTAGCATCCAGAAAAAACCAATTAACATGGCGATACTGACCAAATCAAATGGGTTTAAGATTGGCAATAAATATCCTTGAAATGCTTGTTCTGAAAATAGCTGAGAACAAATCATCCAAATCAACATCAGTAACAAACTGCTTCGCGTTTGCCAAAACATGGTCCATTCTGAGTTTTTCTGAAAGAAGCACCATCCACAAAACACTAAAGGTAAAATTACCACGCTGATATAAGGCATCGTTGCAATTAAACTAAGACTGCTGAGACTTAAACTGATTAAAACACCTAAACTGAGCCATTCACTTTCAAACTGTAGCCATTTTGAAGGTCTTAACCAGACTGCCGCTAGCACTAAACCTGAAACTGCGATACCCCATCGTTCAATATCACTGGTCCATAGCAACATGCCATTTTTACTAATATCCAGCAATAAAATGAGTGTAAATACATAGACGGGAATTACCCCAATCCATTTTGGAATCAACCATGTTGATCTGGCCTTTAGCCATAACATCAACTCATTCATAAACAGATAAGCAATAACCACAATCAATACAGTGTATATATATCGATTTTCTCCCTCTAAGTGATCTAACAATAATGCAAGAATCATCGTGGTTGCAGAAATCATCAGTAGACTTAAAAACAAGGTCGTTACTGAACTGATCTGTTTGCGAAAATCATCACGGCTATTTGCCAATAACACCACGGCGATATAACTTAAACTTAAGCACCAATACATCGTGGTTGGAAAATCAGGCAATTCAAACAAGTAATAAAGGCTTGAACAGCCTGCAACAATCAACAAGGCAATCGCCATATAACGACTGATCACTGATTGTCGATATAAAGCAAAGCCAAAAATACAGAGGCCTTCAACAGCCCAACCCACTACACTCCACTGACCATACAGAAGAATCGGTGGAATTAAAGCAATAAAAATCAATGCCAAACTAAAATAACTTTGAGAAATCAGTTGAATAGACTGGTTACGTTTTGAAAGCTGATAAATCCCTGCAAACACCACAGCAAAACCCAAGCTAAAGCCAGCAAGAATCAGTTCTTGATGAAAATACATTAAATATAAGAATAAATAGCCAATAATCGGTGCGCCAAAAATCAATGCAACATCTAAACTGGGTTTCAGTTTAAATTGCTCAAGATCCTGTTTGGCGATCAATTGACTGAATCGAAAACCAAGCCAAATGAATACTGTGAGATGTGCAAGAATAAGTATCGTGAGCGACTGTTTTTCTTGACTATAGCCATGATAGAACGCATAACCACCACCAATGATTACAGTCACTAAAAAACCGATCTGATTTAAATATTTCCAAGGTCTTAAGGTACTGAGTATAGCAATCGCAATGTTAATCACTAAATAATAAGCCATCAGTTCTGCTACCGTTGCATTTCGCACAGGCAACGTAAATGGCGCAATATAAGCAATAAGCACTGCCATCAATGCCAATTCCACGCTTTGCTGCTTTAAGCTTAAACTCAGTGTCAGTGCCATAATTATAGCAAAACACAAACTTGCCAGATAAAGACTCGGAATCACTTGATTGTAATAGGCAAAGAATAAAGTTAAAAATAATCCCGCCAGCCCCAAGCCCTCTATTGCCAAGGCAAAACTGCGATTTTTATTTTGTAGCAACACACCCAACGCGGTGATTGCTCCACTGGACAAGGCAACGATTGAAAGTTTGACCGCTAAACTTAATTGCCAATGCTCTGTCGCAAAACGCAGCAGTAACACAATACCAATCACCAAAACTAAGATTGCAACTTTCAAAACAGGGTTGCCTTGAAAAATCCATTGGCGAATTTGCCCCATTAAGTTTAGAGACGAATCTTGTGGCGTGCCGATGTTGTGTTGTATAGATGATGGATTGTTTAAATCTGGAGATTGTTGTTCTGACAAATTCAAGTGTTGAATTTGCAATTGAACTTGGCTCAAATAGCGCTCTAAACGGCGTAGCCAGCGTAAGAAAAAGAAAATCCAAGCAGTTAGACCTAAACCCACCATCCAGCTCAAATGCAGTGTTAAACCTACAACAGCAATAATCGAAGAGACATATAATGGCACTTTCGAGGTGCTTTGCAGTGGAACCCGTGTCTGTTGCGCGATCTGTTGCAATGGATCTTGAATCGCATCCACATACTGCATCACACTCATGACAAATGCCAAACCACAGATGTAGGTCAATATCCGTGCATCTAAAAACCATGCACTGACTGCGATAATGATTAGCATCATTAACCAAATGATGCGGATTTCACGCTGCCCTTTGAGCATATTTCATCTTTCTCGATCCTGAGTAACTCGATGATACAACAGCCTTGCCTGATGATTATGTGAATTCATCAGATATTCAGTAACACAAGGATGACTGTTGCATCTTCGCAAGCGCAAAAAATCACGTACAATAAAGCGGTTATTTGAATTAGGAAAATATCAATGCCACCATTTGTATTGGTCGATGGGTCATACTTTTTATTTCGTGCTTTTCATGCACTCCCACCTTTAACCACATCAACTGGATTACAGACCAATGCGATTCGCGGGGCAATTTCTGCAATTCAAAAACTGATGCGTCGTGTGCAACCAACACATATGGCGGTTATTTTTGACACACCTGAACCCACTTTCCGCCATGTACTGTCACCGATATATAAAGGTGACCGCCCAAGCATGCCAGAAGAATTATCACAACAAATCCCTTATTTGCATGCCTTGATTCGTGCTTTAGGTATTCCATTACATACGCTTCCGGGTGCTGAAGCGGATGACATCATTGGAACCTTGGCAAAACGTGCTGAAAAAGCCGGTCATCAAGTTTTGATTTCTACGGGTGATAAAGACATGGCGCAGTTGGTCACGGATAAAGTGACCCTCGAAGACAGTTTTAAAGACAAACCGATGGATGTCGATGGTGTAATCGAAAAATTTGGCGTCCGTCCAGATCAAATTATTGATTATTTAACCTTGATGGGTGATGCCTCTGATGGTATTCGTGGTGTACCTGGTGTTGGTGCAAAAACGGCTGCTAAGCTGTTAAATGAATATGGTACGATTGCTGGCATTTTAGAAAATGTTGACAATATCAAAGGTAAAGTTGGACAAAGTTTAAAAGACAATGTTGAAGGGATTGCACTTGATCATCAATTGGCAAGTATTGTTATCGATCTCGATTTAAGCTTGAGCTATGATGATTTAAAGCTGTGTGAACCTGATGTTGAAGCATTACGCAACTTGTATACGGAACTTGAATTCCGTAATCAATTACAATCGCTAGATCATCCCAATAATCCAAATAGCCCTGCCTATAAACAAACAACACAAAGCATTAGCAAAACTGAGCAGCCTGTTGAAAATGAAATTACAGATCAAGCAACAAGTTCGAGTGTTGATGACCGCCTTGGTGAAGCCACTTATCATACTGTTTTAAGTCAAGAAGCATGGGATAAGCTCTTCCAGCGCTTAAGCACAGAAAAACGTTTTGCAATTGACACTGAAACCACAAGTTTAGATTACCGTATCGCTGAAATGGTCGGTTTTTCAGTGGCTTTTGATGCCAATGATGCTTATTACATCCCTTTGGCACATGATTATGAAGGTGCACCTGAGCAACTCAATCGCGATGCGATTATTCAGCAAATCAAACCGATTCTTGAAGATCCAAGTGTTGAAAAAATTGGACATCATTTAAAATATGATGCGCATATTTTTGAAAATCACGGTATCCATTTACAAGGCTGGTATTTTGACACCATGCTGGCCTCTTATGTCTTGAATGCAGTAACAACACGCCATGGTATGGATGATGTTGCGCGCGTTTATCTGAGCCATTTGACCACGACTTTTGAACAAGTTGCTGGTAAAGGTGCAAAACAAAAGACCTTTAATCAAATCGAGATTGAAACCGCTGGACATTATGCAGCAGAAGATGCGCATGTCACCTACCGCCTTTATGAAGTTTTGGAACGTAAGCTAAAAGAAATTCCTGAACTGATCAATATTTTACATCACATTGAAATGCCAGTAGCCAGTGTTTTGGCGACCATGGAAGAAAATGGGATTGAACTTGATCTAAGCTTCTTAGATCAACTCAGTGTGGACTTTGCCAATACTATTCAAAATCTTGAAAATCAAATTATCGAAATCGCTGGTGAATCTTTTAATGTCGGTTCCCCCAAACAAGTCGGTGAAGTTTTATTTGAAAAATTAGGTTTAAAAGGTGGCAAAAAAACTGCAACGGGACAATACAGTACCTCTGAAGCGGTTTTAGAAAAAATCGATCATCCAATTACTGAACTGATCATTGAGTATCGTGGTTTAACCAAGCTTAGAAGTACCTATACCGAAGCCTTAGTCAAACAAGCCAATCCCGATACCCATCGCGTACATACCAGTTACCATCAAGCCTTAACAGCAACGGGACGCTTGTCTTCAACCGATCCAAATCTACAGAACATTCCGATACGTGAAGAAATTGGTCGTCAGATTCGTAAAGCCTTTATTGCACCTCAAGGGCGTGTACTATTGGCAGCCGATTATTCACAAATTGAATTACGGTTAATGGCGCATTTCTCACAAGATGATGCTTTGGTTGACGCCTTTCAAAATGGGCAAGATGTACACCGTCGTACAGCATCTGAGGTCTTGGGTGTAGCGCTGGAAAATGTGACCTCTGATCAACGCCGCCAAGCCAAAGCCGTTAACTTTGGTTTATTGTACGGTATGTCTGAGTTTGGTTTGATTCGTCAACTGGGCTTTACTCGCGAAGAATCACAAAACTATATTAAGCAATACTTCCATCGTTATCCGGGTATTTATGAGTATATGCAACGTACCCGCCAAGTGGCATTGGAACAAGGTTTTGTAGAAACCATTACAGGTCGTCGTTTATATACACCAGATATTGATGCTCGAAATATGATGGTGCGTAAAGGTGCTGAACGTGCTGCGATTAATGCGCCACTTCAAGGCTCTGCGGCTGAAATCATTAAAATGGCGATGATTGAAGTCAATAAAATCTTACCCCAAGATCAGGCCAAACTTTTACTTCAAGTACACGATGAATTGGTGTTTGAAGTCGATGAAGCTATTGCAGATCAATTGGCTGCACAGATTAAAGATGTGATGCAAAAAGTCGTTACCTTATCAGTACCGTTAGTTGTTGAAGTCGGTCAAGGCAAGAATTGGGGTGAAGCACATTAAGCCTTTGAAACGCTCCCTAACTTTCTAGAACAGGGTTAGGGAGCGGTCATCTTTTGTTGAAAACATACTCAATGTTATATTTTTTAACATGCATAAAAAAAGGACTCTATTGAGTCCTTTTACTATTTAAACTGGTGAATTAAAGACCTGTTAGTAATGCAATCGCAGCATAATCCATAACTTTTTCAGCAATGATCAATGCCAAAATCGCTAAAATTGGAGAAAGATCAATCATTCCCATATTTGGCATGATACGGCGGAACGGTGCCAATAAAGGTTCAGCAAGCTCTTGAATCACTTCAATATAAGGTGATCTTGACTGAGTAAACATCACCACCCAACTGAGAATAATGGTCGCAAAAATTAAATAGCGACAAAAACGAATCAAATCTTGGATCATGGTCACAAAAGTTAAAATGATCAAATGTACAGGACTATTGGGTATTGCACCTTGCAAGTACATCATTCCAAAAATTTTAAGCAGATATAACACCACCAGCAATACCAATGCAGCTGTATTTACTCGCCCTTTGGCCAAAGGCGGAAAAATTCGCCCAAACATATCCACGATTTTTGTCGCTTTGACTGTCGACATCACCACTGGATTGTATGGACTCACCATGGCCAATTGCATTAAAAAACGAAAGAATACGAGCAAAATCGCTACGTTAATAATAATGCCAAAAATTTGCGCAGAATTTGCACCCATACTGGAACGTTCCTAAAAATCAATAATTATTTAATGCTGTCACTTAATTCTTGAGCCAGTTCCTGACTACGCTTCTGCGCAGCAGCTAAAGCTGTCTGAATATTTTGAGAAATTTGAGCACGATCAAATACTTCTAAAGCAGCTTGTGTAGTGCCGTTTGGAGAAGTCACATTTTTACGCAATTCTGAAGGTGCATTTGAGCTGGTAATTGCCATTTGTGCTGCACCAAGTGCTGTCTGTAAAGTTAAAGCAGTCGCAACCTTTTCATCTAAACCCATATTTTTTCCAGCACGAATCATGCTTTCCATCATATAGAAGAAATATGCAGGACCAGAACCAGAAACAGCAGTTACAGCATCAATCTGTGCTTCAGAACTCACCCAAAGCGTTAAACCTGTCGCAGCAAGTACTTGTGTTGCCAATTCGCGGTCTTTAGCACTGACCTCTGGTTTCGCAAACATACCATGTGCACCAGTTTGAACCAAAGCAGGGGTATTCGGCATAACACGAACAACACGCTCACTGCCGGTTAAGTCTGAAATCGTTTTAATTTCAGCACCAGCAACGATCGAGATCAATAATTTATCTTCGAGTAAACCATTTAAAGGTTTAAGCACCCCACCCAAAACTTGAGGTTTTACAGCAAAAACAACAATATCGGCATTTTTAATTGCTGCGATATTATCATCAGTCACATGAACATCTTTTTCTTGTAGCAATTGTCGAATATTTTCAAAGGGGTCAGAAACTGTAATACGTGTTGCAGGTAATCCACGACTCAACAAGCCACCGATAAGGGCTTGTGCCATATTCCCACCACCAATGAAAGTAATATTACAATTTAACGCTGCACTCATGAATCACGCTCGACCTTAGTTTTTAACTCAGAGATTAAATTTGGTTGCCATCCACCCACTTCACAATATTCAGATTGCGCCAACCAAAAACCATTTGGTGTAAACACCCCAAGCATAACATTATCTACACTTAATATTTGAATTGTATGACGCATCCACGGAAAAATATGTGCCTCTTGAATGGCTTTTTTTAAAGGCCAAGCACCTACTCTGCCATAAAGGTGAATTTTTTCACCGCCCAAACGCGGCTTTAATGTTAGCTTATGATTGAATAATGCAAAAGCCAGGCCCATTTTAGAGCTTTCGATCTGAAACACACCAGATGTGAATTGTAGTTGTTGATGAAGCTGAAATTGAACTTCCTGTTCTAGAGGCAATTGTTTAGATTTTGATGCTAAATATTGGTTTTGTTCAATTCGATACAACTGATTTTGATAACGTAAATAATAAAAATGATTCCAATGTAAAGCAGCTTGCGCATCTGTTTTAGACTCAATTACTTCATCTTGTAGCCTTTGCACCATGTCCAAGGCTGGGCGGTATGTCCCTTCACCTTTCATCCATACCGATAAAAGTTGCCGCTGTCTAGCAGGGGAAAGAGAGGCCAATTTGGCTAAATCCAATTGTGCAGGATGACTACAAAAGCTTAAATCCTGCTGTACCACCTCATTGAGAATTTCATCAGCATCTTGCATTAAATAGCTGGTACGTGCCAATGCTTGCTGCATTTTAGGATAACGACTTTGCAAAATATGCCAAAGTTCATGTCTACACCATGCACGGTCATAATGTGTATCTAAATTGGAAGGATCGTCCACATAATCGATTTGCAGTTGCTCAACCCATTGGCAAATCTGCTCACGGGAAGTATCGAGTAAAGGTCGCCAAATCAGCAATTGATCGCGCTGATCGATGGATTGCATCGCAGATAGACCTGTAACCCCAGCACCTGACAACAAACGCAACATTAACGTTTCAGCCTGATCTTGCTGATGATGTGCAAGAACCAATACCTCATTTTCATCGATATGCTGTAAATAGGCTTGATAACGCGCTTGACGTGCTTGATTCTCAAGATTGCCTTGAGTGACTTGAACCGACTGAAGAATATAAGGAATATTCAGCGCCGTGCATTGTTGAGCAACAAAATCAGCCCACACATCACTGACTTTTTGCAGGTGATGATTAACATAAATTGCACGAATTTGCTTGGGGAAAAGTTGTGCCATTAGATGTAGCAACAGCATGGAATCCATCCCACCACTACATCCGATTAAGAAACGGGTATTTTCAGGAAATTGAGAATACTGTTTTAAGAAGCAAGACCTAAATTGTCGCTGCCAAACTTCATTAAACGTTGATAACGTGCTTCGCATCGTTCTTCCGCAGTCATTGGCTGTAATTCATCAAGCGCTTGTTTTAACACATCCTTGAGTTTTTCCATAACCTCAAAAGGATGTAAATGAGCACCCTCACCTTCATCAACCACATATTCAACAATACCAATTTCTTTGAGCTTGTCGGCAGTTAATGCAAGTGCTTCACTGGCTTGCTCTGCTTTATCTGCAGTTTTCCAGAGAATAGAAGCACAACCTTCAGGTGAAATCACAGAGTAAATACTGTGTGACAACATAATAACGCGATCTGCAACACCGATGCCCAAAGCACCACCAGAACCACCTTCACCTAAAACAGTCGCAATGACTGGCACTTTAAGGCTTGAAAGTTGCGCCAAGCTGGTTGCAATTGCTTCTGCTTGTCCACGCTCTTCAGCACCAATACCCGGGTATGCTCCCATGGTGTCAACAAAGGTAAACACCGGAAGATTAAAGCGTTCCGCCATATCGAGTAAGCGTTGCGACTTTCGGTATCCTTCAGGATTACACATCCCAAAGTTATGCTGTAATTTTTCACGCGTGCTACGACCACGGTGTTGACCCACAACCATTACGGGCTGACCGTTAAAACGAGCCAATCCACCCACCATTGCACCATCATCACCGTATAAACGATCACCATGCAAGGTATCAAATTCAGTAAAGATTTCGCCTACGTAATCCAAAAATTGCGGACGCTCAGGGTGACGTGCAATTTGAACCGTTTTCCAAGCTTGAGATTGAGCAGCTTTATTTTTCATAAGTCGAGTATTATCCCTAATTCACCGATGGATTACGCATCGGAAGTTTAGGTTTAAGTGATATAAAATGATTGATCACTCCATCATCACCAAACCTTTAAGTTAATCGATAAACTGTTCCGACTGAATATTCAATTCAATGTCCCAATGCTTAAATTGCACTTGCTCATCATGCAAATCTGCAACCAGCAATGGCCATTGTTTGGCATCACCAGAAACGCTGAGTTGCCATTGTTGCTCATTCTCTACCGTCAATTCAATGGCAGGAAGCATCTCATCGCTACGACTATGATTTAGTAAAACTGCAAGACGAAGCAACAAACACAAGTACACAAGCTTGTTGCCGCCCACTTTTAACACGTCTAGTTTGGCATCTACGCGTAATTTACGACGGTGATGAGCGACCAAATGTGACAAATGATTTTGATCAATTTGTGAAAAACCGGGTATGTCTGAATGTTGTAATAAGTAAGCACTGTGCTTTTGATAACCACTATGGCTAATGGCTAAACCGATCTCATGCAAATAAGCAGCTCGACGCAACAGATCGCTATCATCACTGTTTAAGTTGAGTGTATTAGCAACAGCATTAAACAAATGTTGTGCTGTTTCAACCACGCGCTCAGCCTGTTTTGCATCTGCGCCATAGCGTCCCATCATCGCCTGTACACTACGATCGCGAATATCTTCATGTTGGAAACGGCCGAGCAAGTCATACATTACACCTTCACGTAATGCTCCATCTGAATACACCAATTTATCAATATTCAAGACTTCAAACACAGCATAAAGGATCGCTAAACCTGCAGGTAATACTGCTCGGCGATCTTCTTTTAAACCATCAAATTCCATATCTGAAATATTTTTAAATTTCAGCAATTTATCTTTTAATTTTTCTAAACCTTCACGAGTCAGATTCTCTTGCTCATCACTCCAGCCCATATTGACTGCAATTTGACGACACGCTTTGATGGTTCCACTAGAACCCACCACAGTATCCCAGCCTGCAGCTTTATAGGTATTTGCAATCGAAGATAATTCTTTTCGTGCCGCAACCACAGCTTTATCAAAAGCTTTGTTGTTAATATCACCATCGGCAAAATAGGCTTTAGTAAAGGCCACACAGCCCATCTGTAAAGATTCGGTATGAATCGGCTCGAACTCTTCACCAATAATCAGTTCAGTAGATCCACCACCAATATCAATCACCAGACGACGACCACTATTGGCCATGGTATGGGAAACACCCAAGTAAATGAGTCGGGCTTCTTCTCGTCCCGCAATAATTTCAATGGGCTTTGGCAAGATCTCTGCAGCTTTTTGAATAAATTCATGCCCATTTTTCGCTTGACGCAGCGCATTTGTCGCTACAATTCTGAGTCGAGTCGGCTGTACTGAACTTAAACGTCCAACAAAACGCGCTAAGCAAGCCAAGCCCCGTTGCTGTGCAGCTTCAGTTAAGTTTTTATTTTCATCTAATCCAGCCGCAAGCTGAACCTTTTCTGACATAGAAGCAACTTTCTTAACTTCACCATGATCCACACGAGCAATTGCCAAATGGAAACTATTTGACCCCATATCAATCGCAGCAAGTAATTCTTCATCAATCAAAAAATCAGACATTATTTATACAAACTCATACTGAATTGCTGCTTAGATTAATTCACATACACGCTTTTTAAAAGCCATTTATTTAGACAATTTGATGAGTCATTACTTTTTCAGCATATATGACAATTATGTGACAGTTTCACTGCTTTTTCTAAAGATCCGATTGTAAATATCGTGAGCATCAATTGGACAAACTCACAAATTAGAATGAAAATTTAAACATCCCCCTACATTGTTAAAGATGACTATGTAATACTTATATCCATAGATAGATTCATCTTTAAAATATTTTGGAGCAAAATCCATGTCTGGCAATATCGTAAATACCACTGATGACAACTTTGATGCAGATGTACTTCAATCTGATATCCCTGTAATCGTAGATTTTTGGGCAGGCTGGTGTGCACCGTGTAAAGCGATTGCACCAGTCCTTGAAGTACTTTCAACTGAATTTGAAGGTAAAGTTAAAATCGTTAAGGTTGATGTAACTGCGTGTGAAGCAACTGCGGTCAACTACAACATTCGTAACATTCCAGCATTATTGATGTTTAAAAATGGTGAAGTTGTTGCTCAACAAATTGGTGCAGTGCCAAAATCTAAATTAACTGCATTCATTGAAGAAAATATTTAATTTGCTGAATTTATACATTATTTGTATAAATCTAGGAAAATGAGAAATACGCTTGATTTTCTAGCGTATTTTTTTTCGACTATAATTTGACAAACTTGTTGATCTAACTTATATTCCATGCTCAAGGAACATTAGGATTCTCTTCCTGTTTCTTAAAGGACAACACATAAGATCGCCGTTCGGCAACAGAAATTGTTTTACATATTTCTCCTCGAAAGAACTACATAGATTCTGAGTTTGTTTTTGTGTCTATACAATTTCAACTCACCTATTACACTGCTGGCGACTTTTGCTTCTTTTCTCTTTATCTGTGTTCCACACATCCTTATTCAATCTGACCATTTATGAATTTAACTGAACTCAAGAAAAAACCGATCGGCGAACTCATTAAAATTGCTGAGTTTATGGGCCTTGAAGGAATGGCTCGTAACCGTAAGCAAGACATCATTTTTGCCATCCTCAAACGCCATGCAATGAATGGCGAAGAAATTTTTGGTGATGGTGTTCTTGAAATTTTGTCTGATGGTTTCGGCTTTTTACGCTCCGCTGCAGGTTCTTATCTTGCAGGTCCGGATGATATCTATGTTAGTCCTTCACAAATTCGTCGTTTTAATCTACGAACTGGTGATACGATTACAGGTACGATTCGCCCACCTAAAGAAGGTGAACGTTACTTTGCATTATTAAAAGTTAATCAAATTAACTATGACACCCCTGAAAACTCACGCAATAAGATTCTATTTGAAAACCTCACACCACTTTTCCCAACTGAGCAATTGGTTATGGAGCTGGGTAATGGTTCTTCTGAAGATTTGACAGCGCGTGTCGTTGACTTGGTTGCACCCATCGGTAAAGGTCAACGTTCAATTATCGTAGCACCGCCAAAAGCGGGTAAAACGATGTTATTACAGAACATTGCCCAATCTATTGTGCGTAACAATCCTGAATGTTTCTTGATTGTTCTTCTGATCGACGAACGTCCTGAAGAAGTGACCGAAATGGAACGTACTGTTCGTGGTGAAGTTGTTGCATCAACCTTTGATGAATCTCCAGCTCGCCATGTACAAGTTGCTGAAATGGTGATTGAAAAAGCCAAACGTCTGGTAGAGCACAAAAAAGATGTTGTGATCTTACTTGACTCAATCACGCGTTTAGCACGTGCTTATAACACTGTTGTTCCTTCATCAGGCAAGGTACTTACTGGTGGTGTTGATGCACATGCCTTAGAACGCCCTAAACGTTTCTTTGGTGCTGCACGTAATATTGAAGAAGGCGGTTCTCTCACCATTATTTCTACTGCATTGATTGAAACAGGCAGTAAAATGGATGAAGTGATCTACGAAGAATTCAAAGGTACAGGTAACCAAGAAATCATCCTTGATCGCCGTATTGCTGAAAAACGCGTCTTCCCAGCAATGAATATCAAAAAATCAGGTACGCGTCGTGAAGAGCGTCTCATGAGCGAAGAAAACCTACGTAAAGTATGGATTCTTCGTAAACTTCTTCATCCTATGGATGAATTAGTGGCGATGGAATTCTTGTTGGATCGTATGAAAGAAACCAAAACCAATGATGATTTCTTTGATCAAATGAAGCGCAAAGCTGCCAACTAATTCCATAAATACTTAAAAAGGCTACTCTATAGAGTAGCCTTTTTATTTGGTTGACATTATTTACATAAATATACAATCATCGAATTTCAACGTTACACGATATTGCAAATATTTGAATATAAAAATTATTCATTAAGATTTTTTATATTTATTAATAACTTATTTATCAATAAACCAATCTAAAAACGCAACTTGATTGTAAAATACTGTTAAAAAAACATCATTTTTTCATCAATTTGGTCGGTTTTTTTAAGATAAACAGTAGCAATTCAAAATGCGCAGTGATAGCATATTCGCATACCAGTTAGACTGCTCATGCAAAAAGCAAAAAACAGGCTAACTTGGGTTTTTTGTCTCAATTAAATTTATGAGAGTGATGCCATGTTATTCAAAAAAATCGCTATTGCTGCTGCAGTTGCTACTACTTTAGCTTTCGTTGGTTGTGCTAAAAAAACTGAAGAAGCTGCTGCTGATTCAAATGCTGCTGCTTCTCAAGCTGTAGCTGCTGCTTCTGAAGCTACTGCTGCTGTTGACGCTGCTGCTGCTGACGCTTCTGCTGCTACTGCTGCTGCTTCTGAAGCTACTGTTGCTGCTGCTGATGCTTCAGCTGCTGCTTCAGCTGCTCACTAATAATCGCTTAGATTATTATCAAGAAAAGAGAACCTTTTAGGTTCTCTTTTTTTCTTTGTTTTTTACTTTAAAGTTTAAATAATCATAAACAAACCGCATTACCCTTCACTACAGAACCCGTAAATCCAACAAGTACAAAACCACACGACTCTATTTTACTTTGCTTATTGCCCTTTAAAATTGCAAGCGTATTCAGATCAACTTAACCAATACTAGAATAGGTTTACTTATTTGCATTTTTATAAAGATGCTAAGAACTTTCTTAAAATAAATTTATCCCGCATAAGAGTCCCACTTTTACCCAACAATTACAAAATCCCCCCTACTCTATTTTTAAACAAACCTCACCCACATAAACCCATTTGATCTTTGGAAATTGGGATAAAAACGATATTCCAGTCTTACCACAGTGATTACAGCAAAAATTAGTTGATCGAATTCAAATGATGTTTCTTTTTTACAATAAAAAACCCCAAGCAGATTACTCAGGGTTTTTATCTTACAAAACTTTTAGATTACAGAGCTTTCATCTTACGACACACAAATTGCCGATTAATCTTCTTGTTCTGTACCCACACGTTGTCTAAATTTTTGACCTGCACGGAATGTTACAACTCGACGTGCTGAGATTGGAATCTCTTCTCCAGTTTTAGGATTTCGACCTGGACGTTGACGTTTGTCACGTAGTTCAAAATTTCCGAAACCTGAGAGTTTGACTTGTTCGCCTGCAATTAATGCTTGGCTAATCTCGTCAAAGAACAACTCGACCATTTGTTTTGCTTCACGACGGTTTAAACTCGTAAGCTCACTTAAATGATCAGCCATTTCTGCTTTTGTTAATGCTGTCATGAGGCCCTCAATGTCGCTTGATAAGTGTCTTCTAACACTTGAATAATATGATCCATACCGGATTTAATCTCAGCATCTTCGAGTGTACGTGATGGATGTTGCCATAACAATGCAAATGCTAAAGAGCGCTTACCTTGTTCAACACCTTGCCCTGTATACACATCAAATAACCAAGTAGAGTCTAAAAGCTCTCCACCCGTTTTTTCGATAAGTTGCTGAATTTCACTAACATTAATCTTATCACTAATTACAAGCGCAATATCACGTCTAACCGATGGAAATCGTGATAATTCTGTAAAATTAGATACATAAGTTTGCAAAACAGCCGATTGGTCGAGCTCTGCGATCCAAGTTGTGCTCAAATCCAGTGCATTTTCCAAAGATGGATGTAGACGACCTAAATAACCTACTGATTTCCCATCCACGAGAATTTCCGCAGACTGACCTGGATGTAACCATTCACGATCAGAACGAACATATTCAACGTGAACACGTCCAGCTGCTAAAATCTCTTCGACCTCGCCCTTGAGATCAAAGAAATCCATAACTTGAGCTTTTCCATGCCAAGATTCAATTTGTTTTGATCCTACAGCAATCATAGCCAAAGTTGGAATCTGTTTCAAATCTTCTATACTTTTCGCATTTTGATAATCAAAACGTAGTCCTAGCTCAAAGAAACGTACACGACTTTGTTGACGATTAATATTGTACTGAACACATGGAATTAAGCTTGAAAGTAAAGTTGAACGCATGACTGCCAAATCACTTGAAATCGGATTTGCAAGCGCCAATGGATTTACTTGTGAATTCAATTGTTTCTCAAGTTTTAAATCTGCAAAACTAAAACTGATCGCCTCTTGATAACCCAGTGTTACTAAAGTTTGACGTAACTGAGTCAGTTCAAATTGATCCTGATGTTTAGCAAGTTTTACATCAATCACTGGCAGACTAATTTGAATATTGTCATAACCATGTATACGCGCAACTTCCTCAATTAAATCTTGATAAATTGCCATATCATAACGATGCGATGGTGGTACAACAGTCCATTCACCTTCAGCTTTTACAGTCACTTCACAACCTAAACGTTGCAGCGCATCTGTAATAAATGCAGTAGGAACTTGATAACCCAGCAATTGATCCACTTGCGCTTGATTCAACTCAATTGCTTCGCGTTTAGGCAACAATTCATTTTTTTCAGATACGGTAATTGGACCGAAATCACCACCCGCAAGGGTCTGAATCAATTGTGAAGCGCGTTGCATTGCGATCATAGGCAATTCAAAGTCCACACCACGTTCATAGCGTTGTGATGCATCTGTATGCAAACCATAACGGCGTGCGCGGCCTGCGATATGCAATGGTGCAAAGAATGCAGATTCAAGGAAAATCTCAGTGGTCTCATCTGTTACAGATGAGGATAAACCACCCATGATACCTGCGATCGCCAATGCTTTTACATCATCTGCAATCACCATAACATCTTCAGTCAATTCAATTTCTTGTTCATTTAACAAAACAAGCTTTTCATTTGCACTTGCCTGACGCACATGCACTGAACCTTGAACCTGACCACCATCAAACGCATGCAACGGTTGACCAAGTTCCATAAGCACATAGTTGGTAATATCAACAAGAATACTGTGTTGACGAATACCTGAACGTGCTAGAGCTTGCTCCATCCATGCAGGCGTAGCTGCTTTGGTATTTACATTTTTAATCACACGACCTAAGTAACGAGGGCAACCATCCGTTGTCACAACAACTTGCTTCTGATCAGCAATCGTAGCCGCAACCTCTTGAATTTCAGGTGCTGTTACAGGCAATTGGTTAATTACCCCAATTTCACGTGCCACCCCACGAATACTGAAACAGTCACCACGGTTTGGCGTGATGCTGATATCAATCACATGATCATCAAGATTTAAATATTCTCGAATATTTGCGCCTACAGGTGCATCTGCAGGAAGTTCTAACAGGCCATCAATTTTATCTTCAAGGTCAATTTCTGAAGCACCACACAGCATTCCTTGTGATTCAACACCACGAAGTTTGCCTTTTTTAATTTTAAAATCACCTGGGAGCACTGCACCAATGGTTGCAACTGGCACTTTCATTCCAGCACGTACATTTGGTGCACCACATACAATTTGCAAAGGTTCACCCGAACCAATATTCACCGTAGTGACACGTAGACGATCTGCATCAGGATGCTGTACAACAGTTAAAACCTCACCGATCACCACACCTGTAAATGGTTTAGCTGCGGGAACCAGTTCATCAACCTCAAGTCCCAACATGGTCAGTTGATCAGACAAAGTATCGCTATCAATTGCAGGGTTGACCCATGTGCGAAGCCAATTTTCGCTAATTTTCATTTCTAAAACCTATATTCAATATCTATGAATTCCTCTCTGACTCTCTTTTAAAAAGAGGCAGAACCCTTCGTCTCATTATCTTGGACATCCCCTCTCCTCATTAGGAGAGGTCAGGGAGAGGTATAAATTTGTTAAGCAAATTGGCGTAAAAAACGCACATCGTTTTGGTAGAACATACGCAAATCATTGATGCCATAACGTAACATTGCGAAACGCTCTACACCAAGACCAAATGCAAAGCCTTTATATTTTTCAGGATCAATACCCGCAGCTTGTAAAACATTTGGATGCACCATACCGCAACCCAAAACTTCTAACCAACGACCACGCTCATCCATAATATCCACCTCAGCACTTGGCTCTGTGAATGGGAAATAAGACGGACGGAAGCGTACTTTTAAATCTTTCTCAAAAAATTCATTTAGCAAATTAATCAACAAACCTTTTAATTCTGCGAAGCTGGTATTTTCAGCAACGTATAAACCTTCGATTTGATGAAACATAGGAGAATGGGTCTGATCTGAGTCACAACGATAGACACGCCCCGGACAAACGATACGAATCGGTGGTTGCGAGTTTTCCATTGTGCGTACTTGTACACCTGAAGTATGGGTACGTAATAAATGGTTTGCATCAAAATAAAACGTATCATGCATCGCACGTGCTGGATGATGTCCTGGAATATTCAATGCTTCAAAGTTGTGATAATCATCTTCAACTTCTGGCCCTGTCGCAACAGTAAAACCCGCTTTGGTAAAGAATTGGCAAATACGTTCTTGAACCTGAGTAACGGGATGAATACTTCCTACAGCTTGCCCACGTCCTGGCAAAGTAATATCAATTGTTTCACTTGCTAGCTTTAATTCTAATTCAGCTTTCTGTAATTCAGTTTGGCGTTCAGTCAATGCTGCACTGATCGCTTCACGTACTGCATGAATTGCAGCGCCCTGAACTTTACGCTCTTCAGGGTCCATTTTGCCAAGTGCCTTAGATTGTTCCGCAAGCTGGCTTTTTTTCCCTGTAAATTGCACTCGTACTTGGTCGAGTGTAGTCAGGTCTTGAGCTGCTGCAATCGCAGCGAGCGCTTCAGTGGTCAGGGCTTCCAGTGACATAGTAACTCTCAAAGCAATATTTTAGAAAAATAATATAACTCTATATTCTAACAGTTTTTATGCAGTTGAATGAAGTTTCCGCTTTACAAAAAATACGATTAGTCACAACTTATTCTAAATAATTTGTATATTTCCCTGTTTGATTCCTGTTGAAATGCTAGAACTTTGATTTATAAAAAGTATAAAATGGATTTAATGTCGCTGAGATCTATAAAAAATGGCACTCGATCAAATCTGGAAACGTCAACTTACACTCGTCACTTATGGCAATGAGTATCTCACTCAAGGGATCAGTTTTTCTCGTTGGGTCAATCATGCCATTTTTAATCAGCATGCTTTTGGCTTCCGTGATTTAACCAACCAACACCTATTGGCACAGCATTTTCAGATTTGGCTTGAAGGGCTAAAAAAACAAGGCGTGTATCGACTCAGCTTACATAGCGCGAGCATTTTAAACGATGAACAAAATCCAAATGCCAATGTTGAACTGTTAGCCATCCCACACTTTATTGTTAGCCATGATCAACAAAAGAAAACTGCATGGATTTTTGGTAAAGAATTGGCGGAATGGTATAGCGCAGACAATGATTATGAAGCGCCTGAGCAACAACGCTCCAATTTACGTACCGAGATTTTTTGGCGCTATGATCTCAATGCAAAATTGATTAAACGGATTGAACAAGATTTAGTTCAACCGAATTGGGATGATATTCAAGTTTATACAGACAATGAATTGTTCGATACTCAATATGCCAAAGGTTTTCCAGAACCTGTAAATAAAGATTTACCTTATTATGGATTAGATGAAACACTATACACGACCGAGGATTCAAGCCTTAAACTTGCGCTGTTACCCACTGACTATCAAGCTGATTACACACATGAAACCTTCTGTCGTATCGATGCATTAGAAAGCTTTATCTCTACAAAATTAAAGCATCCCTATGATGAGAATGAGCAAATCATGAGCCCTGAAGAACAAATGAATTTGCGCCATTTCCTCCAAAAAGTTGAAGATTTAAAATCAAAATTTATTGTTAAAGTTGCAAATCATTATAAATCTGCACGCTTAACACCGAAACAAATTGCTTCACCCTTTGATGCGCATGACAATATCAAAACCGAGCAGCGTCAAGCGTTTAACAGCAAGGCAAATCCTGAGCATAAACCAGGTAAAACAGGTGTTTTTGCATTAATTATTGTGACCATATTAATCTGCCTTGCCGCTTATTATTTTGGACTATAATGTCTTATCTATCTGATAAAATTAATCCTAAAAAGAAAGCAACTTTAAAGTTGCTTTCTCACTTCCATTAAGGCAAAACCCAAAAGATTTAAACCTTGCCATGCGTTTGGATTTGTCGCATTAACATGATCTGTTGCAAGTCCAATCCCCCAAATTTGATCTACAGGTGAGGCTTCAACGATGATTTGATCTGAGGTACTTAGTAGAAAGGCTTTAAGATCATTGTCTTGAGAAAACTTAGCCAAATTACCTTGAACCACAATTTCATAACGATGAGCAATCCAAACCTCATCTTGATAATTTTTGACCAAACGACCTAATGCTTTTATTTTCTTAGGATCATCTGTTTGTAAAATTTTCTGAAAAATATCTTCGTCATTAAATAGTTTGGCTTTCTGCGCCATCATATACTGTTCTGTACTTTGATAATTGACACCATCAATTTCAAATTTTGCAGGAAACCATTGACTTAAACAGCTCTTGTCTATTTTTCCAGAAGTCTTTTGACTATGCCCCCAAAAACACAAATAACTATACTTTTGCCCGTTCTTTACTTGTTCTTGTAAAGTTGTTAAAAATTGAGAATCTCTCATTTTATTTTCCTATGATTAATATCCCACTGATACGATACTTCTGTTATGCCATCACCATCATTCGCATGAACCTCTTATTCAATCACGATTCCACTTAATTTTTCATAAAATATTCGACACGTTTTGTTATATTTTTTCAAAATTTATCCTAACTTATAAAGGACTTAAATTAAACTCAAAAATTGATCAATATCTTTTCGCGATTTTAAATGGATAAATTGGATATGTGAATATTGAGGATCATTCATCATCGTTATATATTGCTGACGATTTTTTTGATGCGTTTTAATCATCCACCAAATAATCGAGTCACGACTAAACATTTTACTAAAACTTTCACGATTATTTGAACTCTCCCAAAGTCTGTGTCTAAAAACAGCACGACGAACAGCTCGTTGTATGGATTGGTAAAGATTGATATAAAAAGGGATATCTAACCAAATTACGGTATCGATATCTTGCCATTTGATATGCGTAGTTCGCGTATAATTACCATCTATGACGAAACCAGATTTAGCTTGATCTAGTTTCGCCTGAATTTTCTGAAAAAATGCATCATCGGTAGACTCTTGCCAATCATCTAGCCAAAATAAATCATCCAATTCAATATAGGTGAACTTTAATTTTTGAGCTAATCTTATTGAAAATGTTGTTTTTCCTGACGCAGAAGTCCCCACGACATTGATGCGTTTCATAAATTTAAGAACCCTCTAAAAATAAAAAAGTAGCCAAATAAGCTACTTTAGATCACATAACAACCCAATCATGATTTAATCATTTTAGCTGATCTATATCAAAATACGGGCCGTATGCTGAGTATCACTTTATGTTCATTTGCATGTTGATTGATATAGTGCTCAACTGCTGTTACTTCACCTTTAACTTCAGCATCTGCACCATACATCACTTTTAAAACTTCCCCAACTCTGGGTAGTAGTTGCAATTCAACTTCAATTGCACCTTGTTGTAAACCTTCAATCTCAACACGCATACCCACTCCATCATTTTCTATTATTCGTTGTTCTACTCTATGCGAGCTATTTCTAAAACAATAATGTTTTCACGTTGATATTGTGTAATGTGTATGCAAAGTTATTTGAATGTTTAAATCATTCGGATGGCCTGCTCAATCAGCATAATCCAAATCATCCTCGTCAATATTGATAAAATTTGCTGGTGGCGTAATTTCAAACCTGACGGCTTTAATCGTGAGATGATCGAGTAATTTTGCTTTTGCCACACGATGCATACCATCCATCACTCTACCATCAGCAGATAGAATAATTGGATAACTTAGATCTGCCTGTTGTATCAGTTGAAAATGTTCAATCATTTGCTGTGTTGTTGGATGTGTATCTGGAAACCAATACGCTTCATTGAGTTCTTGTATATCGGATAATAGAACTTCATGGATTGGGAACTCTTGGCTCAGCTCAACCAAATGATGCACATCCCAAATATAAGTGTCTTCACCAACTTGGCGAAAGTGATATTGTTTGCGCATAAGACTAGATTCTATAGTTTGGTCAATTCAATGCCATAACAAAATAGTTAGAGCATCCGTAATGACAAATTATACATCAATACAAATTTTACTGATTAGCGCTGTATTAGAACAATCAAACTCAATGAAAACTCATCTTAAAAATTCCTGCAAGAGTTTGAAAATAAATTTTTAGGCATAAAAAAGACCGCTAAAAAGCGGTCTTTTTTAATCATCAAAGATGATTAAGCAGCTAATGCACCTTTAGCTTTTTCAGCTAAAGCAGCAAATGCAACTGAGTCATGCATAGCGATGTCAGCAAGTACGCGACGGTCGATGATCACTTGAGCTTTTTTCAAGCCATCGATCATACGGCTGTACGACAAACCATTTTGACGAGCACCAGCATTGATACGCGCAATCCATAAAGCACGGAATTGACGTTTCTTTTGACGACGGTCACGGTAAGCGTATTGACCTGCTTTAATTACTGCTTGGAACGCTACACGATAAACACGTGAACGCGCGCCATAGTAACCTTTAGCACGAGCAAGAATTTTTTTATGACGGCGATGAGCCTGTACACCACGTTTTACACGAGCCATTTATAATCTCCTTAGATGTATGGGCACATACGACGAACTGAATTCATGTCACTTACGTGAACCATGACACAACCGCGCAATTGACGAATACGTTTAGCAGATTTTTTGGTCAAAATGTGGCGTTTGAACGCTTGTTTACGCTTGAAACCGTTAGCAGTCGCTTTGAAACGCTTAGCTGCACCACGGCGAGTTTTTAACTTAGCCATAACAACCTCTTTAAACACCTGTTCGGTACGTTCGCACCATTGCGACAACGACCTGCAGGTAAGGGAGGCAGTATTCTAAATCATCTCTGTACAAAACAAAAGCAAAACATCCAACAATTTCACAATTCCCCAATGTAATTTTCGATGTAAATTTCACCTAGTTTTATAAGAAAAATCAGGATGAAATCTTTATAATCATCACATCATGATAAAACTGGACAGTTATGACCCCTGCACAGGATGCTTTTGCTGCGCTTCGCTATCGAGATTTCTCAATTGTTACCATCAATCAATTTTGTTTAACACTCGCAATTTTAATTCAAGAAATTATTGTTGCCTATTCACTCTATCAAATTACCAAAGACCCGCTTACCTTGGGTCTGATTGGACTAGCAGAAGCAATCCCGTTTATTGCACTGTCGCTTTGGGGTGGTTATTTTGCTGATAAGTTGAATAAACAAACCATTATGAAAGTTTGCTTATTCTTCTCCTTCCCTTTGCCATTGGTGCTTTGGTGGTTATTTCACAGTTATGATCATGGCCAAATTGGTGTGACTACACTGTCTTGGGGGATTTATGCGGTTATTTTTGGATTGGGTACCATCCGAGGTTTCTATAATCCATCAGCAACCTCATTAAAACCATTTTTAATTCCTCGTGAACTGTATGCCAATGGTGCAACATGGACCACGATTGGATGGCAAAGTGGTGTCATTATTGGCCCAATGCTGGGTGGTTTTATGCTGGCAGGAATCGGTCGTGAAAATAGCTTACTCTCGGTAGCAGTACTTTTATTTATTTGCTTCTGTCTGATTAACTTATTAAAGAAGCGTACTTTTCCAACTATGGAACAAGACAATCTTTGGGAAAGTTTAAGTGAAGGTTTTCGCTTTATTTGGAAAACCAAAATTGTACTGTGGGCCATATCTTTAGATTTGGTTTCAGTGCTGTTTGGTGGTGTGATTGCCCTACTGCCAATTTTTGCAGAAGATATTCTAAAAGTTGGACCTGAAGGTTTAGGTTATTTACGTGCGGCTCCCTCTATTGGCGCATTAATAACCATGATCGCTTTAACCAAATTTCCACCTACACATCATGCATGGCGAAATATGCTGATTGCTGTTGCTGGTTTTGGGGTGTTTACCATTATCTTTGCATTCTCAAACAACGTCTGGCTCTCTTTATTTGCTTTGGCTATGACTGGTGCTTGTGACAGTATCTCAGTGGTTGTACGCCAAACCATTTTACAAGTTTACCCACCTGAAAATATGCGTGGCCGTGTCGCTGCGGTGAATGGGATGTTTGTTTCATCGAGTAATGAATTGGGCGCATTTGAATCTGGGCTGGCTGCAAAATATTTAGGAACAATCACAGCCACTGTATTTGGTGGATGTATGACCTTGGCTGTCGTCGCAATAAGTTGGGTAAAAACTTCTGATTTATTCAAAGTAGACATCACCAAAGGCCAAGAATAATGTGTTTGGCTGAATAAAAAACAGTAAAAAAATGCACCTTCGGGTGCATTTTCTATTGCGAGAATACAAAATTCGATAAATACTTTGCGCAATTAAACTACTCTCATGCGTATTAAACTGCATGGATTGCCAAACCTATGAATAAAGCTCTTTTTACCACTTGTTTATTGTGCCTTTCAACCTATAGCTATAGTGCGGATAAACTTCCTACAATAAAAGTCAAAGGGGAGCAATCTGAACAAAATGATCCTCAGCATTTGACTACACGTATACAATGGGTCAAATTTCCTCAAATTCACTATCAAATCGCTGAATTAAAAGATCAAGATCGTTCAGCGATCATTCGCGTAAAAGCCAATAATGCTGGTGAAGTCACAGATGCCGATATCCAAGAGAGTACAGGCATCCGTGCATTGGATCAGAAACTTGTAGATGCTGTGGAAAATGCAAAAGTAAAACCCTATTCCAAAAATGGAAAAGCCATTGCTTTAGTCGGTTATCAAACATTTACCTTAACACTAGAGAATGCAACGGATCATGTTCAGCGCGCTAAGCAATGTACATATAGCTTTAATTCAAAAAATTGGAACAAACAACAACTCGATAAGTCGGTTGCCTTTGTTTATTTAAAACAACCACAACTTGCACTGGATCAATCACTATTAAAAAATAAAGATCGCACAGTAAAGTTTAAATTTAAAGCCAATAAGCAAGGCGAAATTACCCAAGTTAAGCTAACTCAACGTTCTGGTATTAATGCACTTGATCAACAAGTACTTGCAGCCGTTGAGCATGCATCAATCAATGTAAAACGTTCTTATCGTACTTTATGGATCTATAAACAATCCAGCTTCAATGATGCGATTCAATTTAAAATCAATGAATGTAAATAAATTCATCAAGATGCGTCTTTCAAGGTTAAAGATAGTTTGTGTTTTTAACCTTTTTATTAAAATAATCCGATATACACCAAATAAATAAAAACATAGCGACCACCTTTTGCAATGGTCACGATCAAAAGAAAACGCCAAAAGTTCTCTTTCATTAGCCCTGCAATAAGTGTGATTGGATCTCCAATAATTGGAGTCCAGCTTAATAACAAAGACCAAAAGCCATACTTTTGATATATTTCTTCCGCTTTAAGCATATTTTTTTCAGAAACGGGAAACCATTTCTTATCTTTAAACTGCTCGATTTTGAGTCCCAAATACCAATTCACGCATGAACCTAAAACATTGCCAATCGTTGCAACAGCAAGCAGTAAATACGCAGAATATTGTGTTTGTACCAGTAGCCCAACCAATACTGCTTCAGACTGCAACGGGAGTAAAGTAGCAGCGCCAAATGCAGAGAGAAATAATAGAAAATAAGCCATAAAATTAGCTAATATTGGGTTTAGGTTTTAAGGTATAAGTCAAGAATGACAGTATAAATGGAGCAAAAAAAGCCAACCAAAATGAAAGATCTGATTTAAAAAATTTCTGCAACAATGTGAGTTGAGCTTTACCCTCTGAAATCGCTTGCCAATCGATTTTGATATGAATAAAGCCGTAGAATAAAACAATAAAATAAAGCGAAAGCAAAACGAGTAAGATAGTGGTATTCAAAAGACTTTGCTGTAATTTACTTTGAAAAATACCAAAGACCATAGCAAAAACCAAGCCTGAAACACTCACGATGCTAAAAATAATAAACCAGAAATAATCATATGCAGAGTGATACTGCAAGATACTACAAAGCATTGCTGTGATCAGCATCACACCAAAAGAGATAAGGAAATGCCAAACAAAGTTTTGCTTCATACTCTCCCCTGTTGAATGCACTACTTACAGTTCAATTATCCTAAATTTAGCATTTTTTTGGTTTTACGATACTGAAAATGCGCCCAAATGATCGCCAATAACATAAAGATAATCCGAGACCATTGATAGCGTTGCGCAATCGGGTCGATCACGCTTCTAATCAGGGCTGACGCTTGACCATTTAATTGCTCTAAAATATTTTGGATATGCACAATTTCCGCAATATAGAGCATTAAACAACCGGCAATACCGACAATAATACTCCAGTAGATTTTTGGATTTGTTTCTAATATTTTCGTAAAGTTCAAAAAGAAATCTTTCATGACTAAAGCCCGCCAACCATCCAAAAATCGATTATTTAAAAAATAAAAAACCACGTCACGTGGTTTCTCATCTTAACATAAAATACATTTTACACTTTGATTGATAGCGCTCTTTGTATCGCTGGGCGCGCAGTTAAACGCTCAATATATTCTTTAACATAAGGATAATCATCTAGCGCTATTTGCTGCCACTCATAGCGTAATACCCACGGTAAAATGGCCATATCTGCAATCGAATATTCACCAGCCACATATTTTTGTCCAATGAGCTGCTTATTCAAAACACCATACAAACGTTGAGTTTCAGTAACATAACGATCAATTGCATAAGGAATTTTTTCTTTAGCAAATTTACCAAAATGATGGTTTTGCCCTAACATCGGTCCTAACCCGCCCATTTGCCACATTAACCACTGTTCAACTTCAACACGATCTTGCTCATCGCTTGGATAATACAGTCCTGTTTTACGGCCAAGATATTGCAAGATTGCACCTGATTCAAACACTGAAATCGGCTCACCATTTGGACCATTTTGATCGACAATCGCGGGGATTTTGTTGTTGGGTGAGATACGAAGAAAATCAGGCTGGAACTGGTCATTCTCTAAGATGTTGATGGGAAAAATCTGATAATCCAAACCCATTTCTTCAAGTGCAATGGTAATTTTATGACCATTGGGAGTACCCCAATAATAGAGATCAATCATATTTCATCCTTCTTCGTTTTCACGTATTTTCTGAATTTTATTGCGTTAATCGTTTACTTTTATAACATGAATTGGCTTGATTCAGTATGCTATAAAAAGAGATTATTCTAATAATCTATTCTAAAATTATGTTATTGCATTTTATTAAACACAGTACGTTCTCATATTATGATATTGATTTCAAATATCTACTTCAGCAATTGCATCTATATATGCTTTGGCCTTCTCACCCACAAATTTACGACCTGCATTGTTTCCCAATATCCACTCATCTGGATTAAATAAATCAAATAAACCAACTTTCACTAAGGTGGGGATCGCGAGGATCAGTTCTTGTTCAATCTCGCCTCTTAAACCTGAGTTATACAGATTGATATTATGCAACATGGTTGCCACTGTGCCCGTTTGTACAGCACTACCATCCTTTAATTTAACCACAGGCAAGACCTCACCTGCTTGAATAATTTTTTGGTTAATACTCGATAGCGCATTTGGATTTTGAGTAGATGACATATCAACTCCGCTCGATTCAGATTAATTCACCTACATTTTAACGTAAAAAAGCACTGCTTAATGCAGTGCTTTTTTAACAGATGAATAATTACTTTTTCTTTTTAGGTCCAAGTAACATACCCATTTGACGGCCTTCCATTTTTGGTGCTTGTTCAACAATACCAAACTCTGCTACGTCTGCTTCAATTTTTTGCAATTGTGCAAGACCCAACTGTTGGTGAGCCATTTCACGACCACGGAAACGTAGAGTAATTTTGACTTTGTTGCCTTCTTCAAGAAACTTCAGAATAGCACGCAACTTAACATTGTAATCACCAACGTCTGTACCAGGGCGCAACTTAATTTCTTTCACTTGAACTTGATGCTGTTTCTTTTTCGCATCTTTTTGCTTTTGCTTCAAGTCAAATAAATGTTTGTTGAAATCCATGATTTTACAAACAGGTGGCTCTGCATTCGCCACGATCTCAACAAGATCAAGATCAACTTCTTCAGCAGCACGCAAAGCTTCAGCAAGTGAAACGATGCCTTTTTGCTCTCCATCTGCAGCAACGAGACGCACATCTTTCGCTTTGATCTCATCATTTAATGCAGGACGATTACTTTTAGCACCTTGTTGTTGGTTACGGTCAGGCTGTTTAATCTTTCTTACTCCACAATATACCGGCCGCGTTCGGCTACGGCTGCTTTCACTAGGTCAATAAATGCGTCTATTGACATAGTACCTAAATTTTTTCCAGAGCGAGTACGAACATTCACAGTCCCTTCCTCTACTTCTCGATCTCCAAGTACCAATAGGTATGGAATACGCTCTAGTGTACGCTCACGAATCTTAAAGCCGATTTTCTCATTTCTCAAGTCTGAAATTGCTCGAATTCCATTTTCTTTGAGTTTTGCGACGACTTGCTCACAAGCTTCCGCTTGAGAATCCGTAATATTCATGACACATGTTTGGATTGGAGCCAACCATGGTGGCATAAAGCCTGCGTAGTGTTCAATTAGTATACCAATAAAACGTTCAAAACTGCCAAGAATTGCACGATGTAACATCACAGGATGGTCACGATCGTTATCTTCTGTTACATATGAAGCGTCTAAACGTAACGGTAAGTTAAAATCACACTGAATTGTACCGCACTGCCAGATACGTCCTAAACAGTCTTTTAATGAAAATTCAATCTTCGGACCGTAGAAAGCACCTTCTCCAGGTTGTTCTTCCCATTTAAGATTTGCAGCATCTAAAGCATCTGCTAAAGATTTTTCTGCAACATCCCAAAGTTCATCAGCACCCACACGTTTTTCAGGACGTGTAGACAATTTCATTTGAACTTCTTCAAAACCAAAATCTTTATAAACATCTAAAGTCAGTTTAATAAAGTCTGCAACTTCTTTACCAATTTGTTCAGTTGTACAGAAAATATGTGCATCATCTTGAGTAAAGCCACGTACACGCATAATCCCGTGTAACGAACCTGATGGCTCATTACGATGGCATGAACCAAACTCTGCCAAACGAATTGGAAGATCACGGTAAGATTTTAAACCTTGGTTAAACACTTGAACGTGACATGGGCAGTTCATTGGTTTTACCGCATAGTTACGACTTTCTGAATGTGTCGTAAACATATTTTCTGCATAGTTGGCAGCATGACCCGATTTTTCCCACAAAGTGAAGTCTACAATTTGTGGTGTTTTAATCTCTTGGTAGCCGTTGTCCTGTTGAACTTTACGCATGTATTGTTCAAGCACTTGGTAGATCGTCCAACCATTGGCATGCCAAAACACCATACCTGGTGCTTCTTCTTGCATATGGAACAAATCTAAAGCTTTACCAATTTTACGATGGTCACGCTTTTCAGCTTCTTCAATACGCTTGATATATGCTGCTAATTCTTTTTTGTCTGCCCAAGCAGTACCATAAATACGCTGTAATTGTTCATTCTTAGCATCACCACGCCAGTAAGCGCCAGAGATTTTAGTCAATTTGAATGACTTTAAAAATTTAGTATTCGGTACGTGTGGACCACGGCACATATCTAAATAATCTTGATGATAGTACAAGCCCATTTGAGTTTCTTCAGGCATGTCGGCAATCAAACGTAACTTATAATCTTCACCACGTGCAGTGAACTCTGCAATCACATCATCACGAGGTGTCATTTTTTTAATGACGTCATAATCTTGATCGATGAGCTTTTTCATGCGCGCTTCGATTGCAGCCATATCATCTAAAGTAAATGGACGAGGCATCCAGATGTCATAGTAGAAACCTTCTTCAATGACCGGACCAATCACCATTTTTGCTTCAGGGAAGAGTTGTTTTACCGCATGACCCACCAAGTGTGCACAAGAGTGACGAATAATTTCTACACCGTCTTGATCTTTTGGAGTGATGATTTGTAAGGTTGAGTCTTCGGTAATTAAATCACTTGCATCGACTAAGCGACCATTTACTTTCCCAGCAACTGTATTTTTAGCCAGTCCAGGTCCAATACTTTGAGCAACTTCCATAACGGAAACAGCTTGATCAAAACTTTTTTGATCGCCATTTGGCAATGTGATAATAGGCATATTTAAAAATCCTTAAGGAGTGATGCCCCGTACAATGGAGCATGTCACCGCGAGATTATGATCGAGGAAGATCCTCAAGATAAAATCGGTGGAACAAAATAAAAGTGTGTCGAATTTTACACCTTTACAGCATATTTATAAACCTTTGTCTTAAAATTATTCTTTATTCTGATTTAAATTGTACTTTTGATTATCCACCAACTTCCTCTTTTTGGCACATTACTCTCTAAAGGTTTCCCACGCTTCAAAATCTCGATTTTTATAACAATATAATTTATGAAATTGAGGAATAATCGCTTCGCTTTGTGTGGGTCTTAAAAATACAAAATCATCAACAGCTATTTCAGTATTTTTAGGCACATTAACCATTTCCTGATTGGTACTCCGCCCATAAAGTGCATGCGGATGAATCCCTCGCGGATAAACATAATGCGCCATCCAATATCCACCATAAACAAATAAGGCTTTAGAGCTATGTGGTAATTTATCTAAAACTTCTAATCCAGGTAACTGGGTAAATGGCAGTACTTTTAAAACAGGGGTTGAAATCCATAATGCAGCTTGTAAAACACTTAAACCATCGCTGTCAAAGTCGCTTGGTTTAAGTAACATAGAGCCAAAAGAAAGATCATTGCACACACTTTGCTCCACATGGAGATAAAATGTAGGACTACCACCACCATTAAAACAAAGATCAGCTCGCCATAAATGCGGAAATTGCTGTTGAATAATATTTTTATAATTTTGATAAATGTCTTGTGACTCTCGATACGCGACATCAATCTTTTTAATCACTGAAGGTAGCTTCGTCACATGGGCATCATAGCCCATCAAGCCAGCAAGTACTAAATGCTCAGGATTTTGTTCAATCAATCTTAATATTTCGATGAGTGCAAAATCGGAACGAACACCACCGCGATGCAAACCCACATCAATTTCAATATTGATTTTAAGCGTTAAGCTAAACTGTTTTGCAACCTCAAGATACTGTAATAAACGTGCTTTGGAATCAATTAACCATTGTATATCGGCTTGTCTGCAATTTTGATTCATCGCATAAAAATGCTGAACAGTGCTTACAGGCATCGGTTTCCCAAACAACACATCTACATCCGAAAAGTTCTCAAGGATTGGTAAAAGCTGTGGCATATGAAACACCATAAACCGTTGAGTCGAAAGCTTTAGACTAATGGTTTTTAATAATGCTAAGCATGCCAAAGACTTTACCACGATACGTGGTTGCAAATGGCTTCCGTATTGAAGCTTTTTGGCAATGTATTGTAGATTTTGTTCAAGCGCCTGATCATCAACAATTAACCGAGGTAATGCACCATTTGACTGTTTTAAATCACGATTTAATTGCTCAAAAAAGTTGTTCATAGTCTACCTTTATGGTCTATTTTAGTTTTACCCATTCACTTAATTTTATCCATTATTCAGATAAGAATAGCTTTTCTAAATAAGGATTTAAAAACTTTCTACTTGGATCAAGTCGTTCTCGCAACTGCATAAATGCATCCCACTTAGGGTATAAGGTTTTAAGTTGTGTTGCTGTCATACTATGCATTTTCCCCCAATGTGGTCGCCCCTGATAATGTTGCAAAATCGACTCAACTTCATCAAATAATTGCCTAGGCGCTTGCTTATAATATTGATGTACTGAGATGGAAATAGAGTCCCGCTGATAAAACGGACTCAACCAAATATCATCACCTTTGACAAATCGAAACTCCACAGGGAAAAAGGTTTGTGCTTTTGAATTTTTTAGCGCTGCTAGAACAGCTTGCAAACATTCCACACCCAATTCAACTGGAACCTGATATTCCATTTCATTAAATTTCGTTTCACGCGGTGTCGGGAAAATCTTGCCTGACCAATCAACAAATGTGCTTGGCTTAATAAAAACGCCTAAGAGCTTTTGTAGTTTTGGGTTCAATGCCGGAAAAGATTTGGTTAATTCGCAACATAGGGTTAATAACGTATCTTCAGATGGCCATGATTCAGTGCGCGGTTGAACCTCATCTTCAGTAATATCTAAAGTTTTTAAAATCAATTTATCTGCATGAGAAAATGCAAAACACTCGATATGCCGATGTTGTGCTTTCCATTGGTCAATATTTTGAAAAAAGTCTTTGACCGCACACAGTCTAACCTGCTCTTTGAGCTTATAGCGTGGTTTATTCTGCATGGTGATTTTAGTCAAAATCCCTAAGCTTCCTAAAGACACTCGCCCTGCTGCAAAAATATCTGGATTTTCATGGCGATTACAATGAAGAATTTCTCCTGATGCTGTGAGTAATTCAAATGCTTGTACATAACCTGAAATACAATGTAGGCCTACACCTGTACCATGTGTTCCTGTTGAGACAGCACCAGCTAAACTTTGCTGGTCAATATCACCCTGTTGCATTAAAGATTGCTGCATCGGTTCTAAATATTGCCCTAAATTAAATAATCGTGTTCCTGCCCAAATACTGGCTTGGGCAAATTCAGTATTGACTTGATCCACACCAGAAAGACCATCCAAAGACAGCAATGTTGCATCGGTACTCACCAAAGGTGTAAATGAATGCCCTGCTCCCACCACTCGAATCTTTGCTTGGGTTTGGACAATGTGTTTTAACTCATCAAGACTGTCAGGCTTTAAAATCTGCTCAGGGTGAGACTGTTGATAGCCCGACCAATTGTTCCATTTTTGCTGATTTAATTTGTGCTTGTTCGGTGCTTGATTAATCAATTGATTCATAATGCTCATCCTTTAGCGTACAGCAGTTTTTAAATTGCCGTGATTTGTTCTTTTTTCTATTTCGTGTGGTGGAATCGCTGCGGGGCGTGTGATTTGGTCATATGCTCTGTGAGATTTATCTAGACTCAACTGCGTTGCCAATTGCTGAAATTTGTACTGAATTGCCGCATGTGTCCATTGACCGTATAAGGTATGTGCACCCTCATAAGCTTGTTGCTGATATTCTTCATTGGTGGTGATATAGCCCATATAATCATTGCAATAAGACACCAAGCCAACCTTTGAGATACCATGATGCTTTGAGAACTGTTTTGCTATAGTCTGAATTACACGTTGCCCTGCTGTTGTGGTAATTTCTCCGGGGCAACAAATCAAAGCCAATTGACCAATTTGGATAATCTGTAGCGGAATAACACTTGGAACCAGTGGGCTGTCTTGAATGGCACCTGCTTTAACTTGGCGATTCATTTCTGCAATTAAAGGATCAAAAATGCTTGGTGAAAAATCTAAACCTTTACCCAGCAACTGATTATCCAGACTTTCTAAAACAATCTCTTTCGGGAATTGTGAGTCATAGAGTGCTTTATATTTGCTGTACTGCAGAGAATTCGAGTTTGCTAAACGTTGCTTACGTACTCGCTTAGCAAGTAAAGACATCACTTTAAGAATCGCTGTAGGTGTCCCCTTACCATCTATAGGCGTTCCCCCGAAGAAGCCGACGCCATGGCAAGCTGCACTGGTTTTAGCGCCTTGTATCCCCTGGCTAAATTCACTCGGCACATCGACTTGACTCAGATCTACATAAGATAAAACAGCATCGATACTACCTTGGAGTAAACATGCTTCCATCGCATTGTTGGTGTTTTTTTCAAGCGGTGTAGTCAGTGCTTTAATCGCAATTTCACTTTGATAACGCCCATTTTGTTCAGCATATTGATATTCTTTTTCGCCCTTAATTTTATTGCGAATCACATCTTGTTTGGGGCCATGAAAATGTGGCGATACATCGCCTGCTGTTGCTTGTGCAAAAATTGCAACAGGGTTTGGAATACCTTGTGTGAATAGATAATGTTCACTTAACGCAGCAGCATAGCCTTTATTGTCGCCATCATGGGCTTTGAGTTGACTACTCAAACAGGTTGCATGCACTCCAAATAATGAAATAAATGAACATAATTGATCATCACGATAAAAACCGATTAATTGCATTTCACGGTTTAAGGCGAGATGGGTTTCTGCTTCAGTTCTTTGAATCACATCGGGGTTACGATTATATGCCTGCAATGATCGATTCCATGCTACTGGAATATCATCAGGAAATTGGCAACTTTGATAACGAAGTTCTGTTTCTTTTTCAGTGTCTAAGGCATTGGAAATACTGAGCATGACCGCATTTACCACAGCTTCAACATGCTCTGGAACAAAACCTGGGGTCGGCATATTGTATAAAACTTCATAAGCACAACCGCCAGGGCCAGAATGAGTATGAGTTGCCATCAAGACCAAATGCTGTTCATTAAATTGCTCAGCTAGTTGTTGCTTTAAGCGTTCAACAACACCACTGCGGATCGCATAAGTAATACAACCAAAATCCAGACAACAAAAAATAATGGGCTGTTCTAAAGCCAAACGACGGATAGTGAATGTACGAGCAAACAATGCTGTGCGTTTTTGATAAGCACGATGCGACCACATACCATAACCAAACATGGCATAACCTTGCGGCTGAATGTTTATTTCTTGTTTATCCCAACCCACCATAAACATATGCGGTCATCCTTTATCTTTTTTATATCAGCGAACACGAGAAGCAGATTGAATCTTAATCAAAAATATGCGATACCAACTAGGGTAAAAGCAACAATAATATGGGGGGCGAAGCGGACTTTATGAGCTTGCAGCAAAAGGAAATTGCCAATTCTCAATTTTATATTCCACCAATGATACTGACGAGTTTGATTCATTATGCAGAACAACATCACTGGCAATATGACAATTGGTTCACAGCACAGAATTTAGACTTGGAACAAATTCGCCAAGGGCATGGTTTTGTTGGCTTTTCAGAACTCTGTGAGGTTATTCATCTCGCAGTTAAAGATATCCAGCAACAAAATTTAGGCTTATTGCTGGGCAGTAGTGAAGGTCAGATTTCAATTGGTATTTTGGGCTTTGCCATGCAAGCTTGTAAAACAGTAGCTGAAGCATTGGAGACCGCACTGCACTATCATCCCATTTCAGGCAGTGTCTTAGATTTAACCGTCAATCTTGTTGATGATTATTGTGAAATTGAACTTTCTGAGCGAAGTAACTGTGGTGAGCTAAAAGCATTTTTCTGTGATGAAGTTTTTGCCAGTATCATTACCTGTGTCAATATGATGCTTGACGAGAGCTATGAGTTGGTGAGTCTGGAACTGAGCTATGATCATTCGACATACATCAATGATTATCAAAGAATTTTTAATTGCCCAATTTATTTTAAAACGGCTAAAAATATCATCCGATTTAACAAAACACTCTTGTCGAGAAGTCTTAAAAACTATAGCCCTGTCAATTATCAAAGTGCAATTCTGATTTGTGATCAAGCTTTAAAACAATTTGATCAAATGAATCAACACAGTTTGGCAAAGGTATTAGCACATTTGATTGAAAGCCATCTACCTGAACGCTTTGATATGCAACAAGCAGCACAATATTTTCATTTTAGCGAACGCCATTTACGGCGTTTACTACTCAATGAGGGGCTAAATTTTCAGTTATTAAAGCAACAGGTATTAGAAAAAAAAGCCAAACAATGGATTGAAGAAAATCAATCGATGAGTGAAATCAGTTTCAACCTTGGTTTTAGTGAGTTAAGGGAATTTCGTCGTGCGTTTAAAAAATGGACTGGATCTTCGCCAACGGAATACAAAAAAGCGAAACTGCTGAGTTCAGTTATTCATATTTGAATAACGGGATTTTAAATAAGATTCTGCATAAAATCAGGATTAACATTACATCAATCTTCCAAAATATTAATTTAATTCAATAAATTAAATATTCCAAAAAATATTTAAATAAGGGTAAAGATGTCTAACGATGCATATTTAGCTGGAGTACTCGACTAAAGCCTAAATGAATTCTGACAGGCTTATGCATATCTTTTAAACACGGAAATTAGAACAAATATAGATGGAGCTAAACATGGTCAGTGCCTATGATCAATTACCACGAACCCCTGCAAACTTTGTAGCATTATCACCTTTACGTTACCTAGAGCGTGCAGCCTACATTTATCCAAATCAAGATGCGATTGTACATGGTGCTCGTCATATCTCCTGGCGTGACACCTATACACGTTGTCGTCAATTTGCCCATCAATTACAAAATCTTGGGATTCAAAAAAACGATACTGTTTCAGTTCTTTTACCCAATATCCCTGCGATGGTCGAAGCGCATTTTGCAGTCCCTATGGCTGGTGCTGTTTTAAATACCCTGAATACTCGTTTAGATGCCAAAACCATTGCGTTTATGTTAGAGCATGCTGAAACCAAAGTTCTTTTGGTTGACCCTGAGTTTGCGGCTTTGGCTAAAGAAGCGGTAGCGCTTATTGCTCAACAGATCTATATCATTGATGTTGCAGATGAGGAATACGAAAACAATGATGCTACTGCACGTATTGGTCAAATTGAATATGAGGAATGGCTAAAAGGCGGCGATGTAGATTTTGAGTGGCATTTACCTCAGGATGAATGGGATGCGATTAGTCTAAATTATACCTCTGGCACTACAGGCAATCCGAAAGGTGTGGTTTATCACCATCGTGGTGCTTATATCAATGCGGCCAGTAATATCATCGCCTGTGGTATGACGCCACGTTGTAAATATTTATGGACACTTCCACTATTCCATTGCAATGGCTGGTGTTTTGCTTGGACTGTTGCAGCCAATGGCGGTACCAATATCTGCTTACGTAAAATTGATCCTGAGTTGGTTTATCAACTTATTGATCAATACAAAGTTGACTATTTCTGTGGTGCACCGATTGTCTTATCGATGTTGATCAACACCCCGAAAGAACAACAAATTAAATTTGAACATCATGTAGAAGTAATGGTGGCTGGTGCTGCACCGCCTGCGGCAATTATTGAAGGAATGCATCATATCGGTATTCAAGTCAATCATGTCTATGGTCTCACTGAAACTTATGGCCCTTCTGCATTATGTGCATCTCAAGCAGGTTGGAGTGACCTATCCATTCAAGAGCAAGCACAATTACATTCGCGCCAAGGTGTACCGTATCCATTACAAGATGGTATGCGTGTGTTAGATGCTGAAACGATGCAACCTGTGCCTAATGACGGTAAGACAATGGGAGAAATTATGTTCCGTGGCAACATTGTTATGAAAGGCTATTTAAAAAATACCAAAGCCACAGAAGAAGCCTTTAAAGGTGGCTGGTTTCATACGGGTGATTTAGCGGTTTGCCAGCCCGATGGTTATGCAAAAATTATGGACCGTTCAAAAGACATCATTATTTCAGGTGGTGAAAATATCTCATCTTTAGAAGTTGAAGAGGTTCTTTATACTCACCCCGCAATTATGACTGCGGCAGTGGTTGCGCAACCTGATCCGCGTTGGCAAGAAGTTCCTTGTGCCTTTATTGAACTTAAACACGGTGCTGAAATTACACCAGAAGAGGTGATTGAATTCTGCAAACAGCATTTGGCACGCTTTAAAGTCCCTAAAAATGTGGTGATTTGTGAGATTCCAAAAACATCGACAGGTAAATTGCAAAAATTTATCTTACGCGACTGGGCAAAAGAGCGCTCAGTGGGTGAGTTTCAGTGATTTTTATCTTTCATTATTCCCCTCCTAAATAGAAGTCACCTTTGGTTTGTTTAAGCAAAGTTGATTGTCTAAAGGAGTGGACACGAAAAATACTGATTAAATTCAAATATAAAGTCACTTTGATAAGCTCATGATTTTTTCTGACCCTAATTTATACGGTAAAATAGACTTCTTGCGTTATAGCTGATTACTTAATTTATTAGCACACTCTAAAGCCATACAAAATGGTATTTTACAGGGTATTTTTGTGATAGAGCTTTTAGAAATTGGCTATAGTCAAAAATCAGCATTCAATACTTGCATACTTTTAAATATTGATGAAACATAGATGGTCTTTCTATCGTGAGGCGACATGGATGTCGCCATGTTGGGTGGGGGTACAGGACGTGCCCCTCACCCAACAGAAGATTTTTGTCATCTTTTCATCTCTGAAAAGTGAGGCATCGCCTACGCAAAGCGATTTAAACTTTAAATGTAAAGCGTGGCATTGCAAACTTGATCTTCACACACTTAATTTCTATGTAATGGTAAAATTTTCATAGTTAATAAAGCTTGACCACATTTAAAAATCGTCCCAAAGCTTATTTTCGCAAGAGTTCTAATACATAGCAATGAATAGACTTCGTACAGAAATAGAACCCAATTTTGAAACAGCACAACAACATTACCCGCTCGTACTCAAATTGATTGCCAATTACACCGACTATTGCGATGAGTTTGGTGATGAAGATTCGCTTGAATATCAAAAACTCAGTGAAAAGCTCACAGAAATTACCAGTAAAGACATTTCTCAATACGATCTTTGGGAGTGGTGGGAAGCCGAAGGCATCGAAAATTTAAGCTTTGATATTTGCCTACCTGAGCCTAAAATCATCCACAATATTTCAAAACAAGAGCTTACTGAAATCGTCCAGCGGATTAAAAGCTCAGACTTTAACACTCAGCATGCAAATGAATTCATCAATGCTTTTTACCTCCGCACCATATTCTCTGGGGGCTATTTCTACAATTTTTTAAAAATCAATTTTAAAGCATTTAAGCATCAATTGTTTCAGCGCAATAAAGATCAAACAGGGCGATATTTTGAATACTCGGTAGAAGACATTGTGGATCGACTTTGGGGCGAGTGATTGCCATAAAAATATCACCCTTAAAAAAGTATGCAGTGCGTCTATTGGTTTAAATCATTTAGAGTCATATTGCATTTGAACACTAAAAACATTTTCAATATCTGTAGTTTTAACCACACATCCAATCACGTCTCATCCAAGATCAAGTCTGCACTTCAATCTTTTCGCTACATTTTAAAAATATGAATGACATTTTCATCATATTTTGACTGGCATTTTATTGGACACAAGTTTTTACGATTTTGACTATTTGTATCCTTATTTTTCAATGAAAAGTGTTTACACTCAATGCACTTACAGCTTTCAAGCCTTTTTTCTTTGACTTTACAGTCACAGAGAAATAACCATGAAATACTTGTACGTCACTATAAGATGTTGCACGATGTAGCGGAACAAATATGTGTCATAGAAGACACACGTCGTATTTATGAAGATTATAAATCTGGTTTAACCAGTATTGAGGAAACCGATATGCCACAATACAAAGCACCCTTACGTGATATGCACTTCGTTTTGCATGAATTATTAAATGCTGAAGAACATTACGCGAAACTCCCTGCATTCCAAGAAACCGTAAGCCGTGAATTGATTGATCAATATTTAGAAGCTGGCGCGGATTTCTGTGAAAATGAATTATCTCCACTTAACCAAATCGGTGACAGTGAAGGCTGTAAATGGAATGATGGTGTAGTCACTACGCCTACAGGCTTTAAAGCAGCCTATGACAAATATGTAGAACTAGGCTTCCCTTCTCTTTCAGTTCCAGAAGAACATGGTGGTCAAGGTTTACCTGGTTCTTTAGCAACAGCTATTTCTGAAATGGTAGGTGCAGCAAACTGGGCGTGGGGTATGTACCCTGGTCTTTCACATGGTGCGGTTCGTACAATCGAGCATCATGGTTCTGCTGAGCAAAAAGCAACATATTTACCTAAACTTGTTTCAGGTGAATGGACTGGTACTATGTGCCTAACAGAATCTCATGCAGGTTCTGACTTAGGGATTATCCGTTCTAAAGCTGAACCACAAGCAGATGGTAGCTATGCAATCTCTGGCGAGAAAATCTTTATCTCTGCTGGTGAACACGATATGGCGGAGAACATCGTTCACATCGTGTTGGCGCGTTTACCAGGTGCTCCTAAAGGCACTAAAGGTATCTCGTTATTCATCGTACCTAAGTTCAACGTAAATGCAGATGGCTCTATTGCAGACCGTAATGCAGTTCGTTGTGGTTCAATCGAACACAAAATGGGTATCCACGGTAACGCAACTTGTGTGATCAATTTTGATAACGCAAAAGGTTTCTTGATTGGGCCTGAAAACCGTGGTTTACATGCAATGTTTACCTTCATGAACACTGCACGTATTGGTACTGCTGTTCAAGGTTTAACAGCATCTGAATCTTCTTTCCAAGGTGCACTTGCATATGCGAAAGATCGTTTGGCAATGCGTTCACTTTCTGGTCCTAAAGCACCAGAGAAAGAAGCTGATCCAATCATTGTTCACCCAGCTGTACGTAACATGTTGATGACACAAAAAGCCTTTGCTGAAGGTGGTCGTGCATTGGTTTACTTCTTATCTCAATATGCAGATATCGTAGAGCAAGGTGTTACTGAAGAAGATCGTAAATTTGCCGACAATATCTTGTCATTATTAACACCGATTGCAAAAGCATTCTTAACTGAGACAGGTTCTGAATCAGCGAAGCATGGTGTACAAGTATTTGGTGGTCACGGCTTTATTTCTGAACACGGTATGGAGCAAATTGTACGTGATACACGTATCTCTTGCTTATACGAAGGTACAACTGAAATCCAAGCACTTGATTTGTTAGGCCGTAAAGTATTGGGTACGCAAGGTGCGATGTTGAAAGACTTCACCAAGATCATCCATAAATTTGCAGAAGCAAACAAAGACAATGCTGACCTAAAAGAATTTGTTGAACCACTTGCTGCTCTTAACAAAGAGTGGGGTGATTTAACCATGCAAATCGGTATGAAAGCTATGCAAAATCCAGATGAAGTAGGCGCAGCTGCGGTTGACTACCTATACTTCTCTGGTTATGTAACGCTTGCATTCTTATGGGCTCGCATGGCGCTTGTTGCTCAACAAAAACTTGCTGAAGGCTCTACTGAAACTGGCTTCTATAATGCAAAAATTAAGACTGCTCGTTTCTACTTCAAGAAAATCTTACCACGCGTTCGTTCACATGTTGACGTGATCGCTGGTGGCTTAGATCCATTGATGTCACTAGATGCTGAAGACTTTGCATTCTAAGTAGAATGCCGAGCTAGGTATTTAGAAAACTGTACTCAAGAGTGCAGAAATTGAGAAAGGACGGTCATAGCTTTGGCAGTCCTTTTTCTTTATAAATAGAGCGTTATTTACTTAGACCATCTAACAACATACATGCTTGTTGGTTAAACTGATCTAAGTCTACAGATTCAAACAATAAACAGGTGAACGAACATGCCAATTTATAATGCGCCACTTGCAGATATGAAATTCATTCTGAATGACGTTTTCAATGCAGAGCAATTCTGGCAAGCCAACGAAAAGCTTGCACATGTTGATGCGGCAACGGCTGAAGCAATTTTAGAAGAAATGGCTAAATTTGCACAAAATGTTACGCTTCCTTTAAACCGCACAGGTGATGAAGAAGGCGCTCATTATGAAAATGGCAAAGTCACGACACCTGCTGGTTTTAAAGAAGCATTCCAACAATACGCTGAAGGCGGTTGGATTGGCCTAGGTGCTGAAGAGGAATGGGGCGGTCAGGCAATGCCAAAAATGCTGACTGTACTTGCAGATGAAATGTTATTTGCTACCAATCCATCATTCATGCTCTACCCACTTCTCTCTGTTGGTGCTGGTATGGCGTTAAACAGCTATGCATCTCAAGAACAGAAAGAAACCTATTTACCTAAAATCTATTCAGGTGAATGGTCTGGTACGATGTGTTTAACTGAACCTCATGCAGGTACAGATTTAGGGATCATCAAAACTAAAGCTGAACCTAACCAAGATGGTACATATAACATTACTGGTACTAAAATCTTCATTACTGGTGGTGACCACGATCTTGCTGACAACATCATTCATCTTGTTTTAGCAAAAACACCTGATGCACCTGCAGGTTCACGTGGTATCTCACTCTTTATCGTACCTAAATTCCTCGTCAATGCTGACGGTTCATTAGGCGAACGTAATACAGCGGGGCCTGGTTCAATTGAACACAAAATGGGAATCAAAGCGTCTGCAACATGTGTCATGAACTTTGATGCAGCCAAAGGTTTCCTTGTTGGTAAAGAAAATGAAGGGCTTGCAGCTATGTTCGTGATGATGAATTACGAACGTTTGTCTATGGGTATTCAAGGCCTAGGCGCTTCTGAATATGCATACCAAAATGCAGCACAATATGCGACTGATCGCGTACAAGGCCGTAGTGCAACAGGCGTTAAATCTCCAAACAAACCTGCGGACAGCATCCTTGTACATGGTGATGTACGTCGTATGTTACTCAATGCACGTGCCAACAATGAAGCTTCTCGTGCATTTGCTGTTTACGTTGGTCAACAACTCGACATTACGAAATTTTCAACCAATCCTGAAGCTGTAGCGAAGGCAAATAATCGTGTTGCATTATTAACGCCAATTGCCAAAGCCTATTTAACAGATACTGCGTTTAATGCTGCAATCGATGCACAAATGGTGTTTGGTGGACATGGCTATATTCGTGAATGGGGTATGGAACAGTGTGTTCGTGACTTACGTATCGCACAAATCTATGAAGGCACCAACGGCGTTCAGTCACAAGATTTAATTGGTCGTAAAACAATTAAATGTAATGGTGAATTCATTGCTGAATATATTGAAGAGATCCGTGATTTTGCCAATGGTCTAGATACCGACTTAAACTTCATTAAAGATGCGACTTTAGATATTGCAACTGAAGTCGATATGATTACGCAGCATATTTTAGAACGTGCAAAAGAAAATGCTGATTTCGCAAATGCTGCGGCAGTAGAGTATCTGCATGTTGTTGGCTTATTAAGCTTCTCTTATATGTTTGCTCGTATTGCCAATGCTGCAAAAAATAAGCAAGGTCAATTCTACCAAGACAAACTTGCATTGACTCATTATTTCATCCAACGCCTCTTGCCTGATTTAAATGCACGTGTTGCTAAAATCAAAGCAGGTGCAGAAGTTATTATGAATTTCAGCGAAGATTATTTTACTAATCAGGCTTAATTTCATCATCAACTGAAATAAAACATTAAAACGCCCGATGATTCGGGCGTTTTTTATTTGCAACTGATGTTATTTTTAAGACGTCTGCTGATCTATATCTCTTGGACGTCATAAAGCAGCTATGTTTGCTTTTCTATGCATCTTAAAATCAATGATGGTGCAATTATATCGTGTAGCTACAAAAGTTGATCGCAATATAAATCAAGTTACATCAGATAATCTTACTTTGGATAAAACTTCCGAATCGATTCAGCCATCTCGGGAGATTGGTTTTGCAAAGCATTTGCTGCACTTGTGGCATCCACAGCACTGCGATTTTGACTGACTTTAAATTTTCCTACAATTGAATCTATTTCAATTTCAATCGCCACAATTTTTTCTAATTGCGCTTCGATATAATCATTGGGTGCATCCCCCATTTTCCAAGGTAGCGCCTGTGGCGCTTCATGCTGACGAGTCAATCGCGCCAAAATACCACGCAAATATTTTTCATCATCTATTTTTCGAATTGTTCCCTTCACATGCACAACACGATAGTTCCATGTCGGTACTTCCCGATGATGCTCAAATTTTCCTGGATACCAATTCGGTGAAATATAACTTTGTTCAGCATGGAAAATCACATAGGCCGATTGACTCTGTTCTAACACGTTCAATAAAGGATTGGCTTTAGCAATATGCCCACGTAACAATCCAGACTTGCCAGATGAACGATCCAATTCAAAAGGAATATGATTCGCTTCAATTTCACCATCATAGATAACCATCAAACTTCCCAATGGATTCTTTTCAATTAAATCGAAAAGTTCAGGAAGATTCTCTTGTTTAAAATGAGTAGGAAGATACATGTTTTATTTCCTAATACTCTTTCGAGCCATCTGGGCTGGTTTTAAATATTTCAGGTAATTCAGCATTTTCAGTAAAAGCTTCACCTTTGAAAATATTAACCACTTCAATGTTGCCTATAATTTGCTGATTAAACTCGTCTAGTCGCTCAGCGGGAATCCATAACTCCTGACAAAAGTCATCCCCAACCGTATGTACTTCAAACTGAGCCAGATACTCATCACTCAGTTCAAAACGAGTGACATAGCCAATATAACCACTCGCTTGATCTTTGGTATTCCAGTCCAAAGCAATTTTTTCAGCATATTTCTGATTTAAAACAGGATAGAAAATAGGCTGCCAATACAATCTTGGTGGGAAATTTTTAAAGCCACTCTTTTCAATCAATTGATATTCAAAAAGCCCAATTGGTCGGTACAAATACATTGTTATTCCTTTAATTGTATTGAAAATAATCTATCTATAGCCTAATCAAATGAAATGATCAATTTCTTAATTAAATCGTTGTGATTTATTCAATATAAACATTTCGCCACGCTTTTCATGTGCATAAAATTTGCATAGTGTTTAATCATAAATAGCACACGAATAAACCAGTATTGGGTTTATTGTTATTGCTCTATTTAGAATTAGGGGTGATATAGGCTTCTCTATTTTTAGACCAATCAGATGTCTGTGAATATCCAAAATAGATCCTTCAGTTATTCGTGATAACCATACTGAATAAATCATTGTCCTGTGCAAAAGAGCATAACTAGAAAATTAGACCTATTACTTCATCCAATATCTCTTGCCTGATTTAAATGCCCCTATTGCTAAAATCAAAACTGGTAAGAAGTAATTATGAATGCACTTAAGATTAGCTTACCAATCAAGTTTAATTTCATCATCAACTCAAAATAAGTGATCAATCGTCCGATTTATCGGGCATTTTTTGTGGATCAATGATCAATGTAGTTTTGGATCTGGAAATGGTAAGTTATCTTGAGATTCACTAGGTATAGCAACCCATTTACCCTTATCTTGATAAAAATCAGACTGCGTTTCATTAGTTGCGGCACCCAACTTGACCGAAACAGTGCATGCAACTTGCCCTGAGTGTGTAGCGTTTACGGCAGGAATACATGTTCCCAATTTAACTTCTGAAATCATTGCACCGATTTTTGCTCCTAACAACTCAGCTGTTGCTTGTTTTGCTTCAGCTACCGTGGGAGTTTTGATCGCATCAGCATTCGAGAATTGTGTAAATAACAGAATATTGAAACATAAAATTATGGGGTTTATTTTCATCTTTTCTATCCATTCATAATTAAAGTTAAATTTAAAAATTATCCTAATGACAATTTAACATGGTTTATAGTTTATGACTTTACACTATTCGTTCATCCTGCATTTAGACAATACAAAAATATGTTCACATATTCCAATATAGGGAGAGCGTGTTTTGCTTTAACCAAAATTATGGTGAAACACTATTTGATGAGCAGCCAAATTCATGAATTTTCTTTTGAAAAATATGATCATAAACACTCCCCCACTCCACTGTTAAATGCAATATAAACACTAGTTTCATGTGCATGAAATTTGCATAGTGTTTAATCATAAATAGCTCACGCAAATAGAGGATGTTATGAATAAAGATCCACGTATAGAGAAAATAGAAAATCTCCTCGATAAATTGGGCAATATTGCAGTAGAAGCATTTCATTATATTGCGCTGTTTATCATTGGCTGTATGATCGCTTGGTCAGCGGTACATACAATTATTGAAATCTTAACCGTGAAACAATACGCCAGTATTGACGATATTTTATTGTTATTTATCTATTTGGAATTAGGTGCAATGGTGGGGATCTATTTTAAGACCAACCACATGCCTGTACGTTTCTTAATTTATATCGCAATCACCGCACTTACGCGGTTACTAATTTCAGATATACAGCATGACCATAAAGCAGATATGGATTTAGTGATTATCACAGGATCGGTTTTAATTTTAGCTATTGCAATTTTGATCGTGAGATATGCATCTTGGACATATCCTTCCGTCATTCGCGATAAGCATACTGAAAAATCATTGCCTCATGGCAAAACACCACGACCAGAAGACGATGAACTGGCCTAGTCCCTTGTCTTGATTCATACGCGTGCTCTTCTCCCTAAACAAAATTAAAGAAATTCCTTATGCAAGCGCAAGACATAGAGGAGAAGGGACTTTTTTAATGTGTTGAAAATTTAATACATTGCTATTGATCATGATGATGCTTTTAAATCACGTTCAGCGATCATTGGGTACTTGTAAATAACGACCATTCTGGAAAATCCAATGCATGCCAACCTGTGGATCAGGTAAACCATAACGGCGCCAATCACTGATCAACGTGTATTGCGAACTTTCTATATGACCGCCCTCGCCATTTACATACCCATAACTGCTACCTGAATACTCCGTCCGGGTTGGAAACTGGTGATTATAAATAATCGTCACACCATTTTGTGGTGGATAACTTGGATGTGGGCCATTTGGATGCGGATAGGGCCTATTCGGATAACTTGGGTACGTTGGATAGGGATGCTGGTATTGAGGTCGAACAGGAATCTCCTGTGACATTTGGCGGCCATATTGATCTGTATACTTATAGGTCGTTGTCGGATATTTCTTTTGAGGCCGCTCAACACTGCGATAATTCGCCCAATCTTTAGCATCTGCCCATATCATTGTTGAAGTTGCTGAAAGCATCAACATCAAGACACTTAAACCAAGTATCTGTTTCATTTCAACCTCCAAACTTGAACGTATACACAACAGCTTAATACATCATTCAAGATAAATAATGGATGAATTACAGTCAAAATTTAATCTTCTTTATTGTTTATACATCAACTTGGGTAAATTCTGACATCAATCTGATAAAATATAATTTTAATCTGATGAGTGCTGTATTGTGGCTGAACTGAGCTTTGACCGTTTACATCAATTTTTTTGCAAAATCCCAAGTGTGCAAGAGGCATTTATTGATAGCTATGGTTCAGATGGCAAACAAGCATGGTGGTTTAAGTTTCAAATCAATATTGACCATCCTTTAGCATGGCAAACTGTACAAGAACTTGGTCATGTTCTAAATTATATTTCTAAAAATGAACGTCTTCCGACTCAGTTTTTACCCGTTTCTCCTCCTCCGTATATGAATGGTGAAGCGAAACAATTTTTAGCTTGGGTGATTCAATGTAACCATGCAGATTTTTCGCCCGATGTGGTGTGTGACTGGTTAGAGGCACGTTTACCAAAACCCGTAGATGATGAAAGCAAATGGAAAATCAAAACTGATTTACATGAGTTAGATCATATTTCAAATAAAGATTTGGATGAGTTAGTTCCACCAAATCCCAAAAACTAAATAGAAAGCGACAGCTAAGCACACATTTCAATTCGTTAACCTCCCTCTTCGCAGCTACAAGCATAGCTTACTCTGAAGAGGGGAGGTTTTAAAAATGTTTAACTGATCAACACTAAGGTTGAAGAACTGAGTTTATCTTTTTCGGTTCTTAGATTCAGTTTCAGTACGCTCAGTATCATTATTGATACTTTCAATCAAGCCACCTAAATTATTGTTGAACTGGGCTCGCATTTGAATATATGTTTTTAGATTTCTCGCTTTGATCGGATCTTTAGTTGTGCCCTTGCCTGTTTGATACGCTTCTAGGGCTTTACTTTGCGTATCTTCTTCAGATGATCCATTTTCATAAGCCAAAACAGCCCAACGATAATCTTCTGGTTCATCTTCGATGCGTGCCAAATTATCCATTGCATTGACAGATCCTAGTTGAGCAGCTTGTTTAAAATATTTTTGCGCAAGTGCTTCATCATAGCCTTCATTTTCTTCGTTATAGTACCAAACACCGAGATAATTTATTGCATCAGGATCGTTTTGTGCTGCAGCTTTTTTTAAATAAATTAGACCTTTATTAATATCTATTTGTTTTTCATCATCTGACCATAAATAGTCAGATCCAAGTTCTGTTAATGCCACATGATTATTTAATTGCGCAGCTTTTAGATACAAATTCTGCTTATCTTTATCAGCATCTTTTTTTAATGCAAGCATCAAATACGCATCACTCGCACCTTGAGATGCTTGTTTTTGATAATGCGTTAAAACCTCATTTTCGAGCTGTTTAATATCCTTTTCTGACAAGTATGAGTCAGCAACATAATCTTCAAGTAATTTTATTTTTGCTCCAATATCACCTTGATTCGAACGTTGCTGAAGCATTTGAAAATGAGCTAAATCACTATCTTTATGATCTTTTTCATAAGCAGCTTTCGTCTTGGCACCCAGTTTTTTTAGAATGTTTTCTGGACAATTCTGGATACTAGATCCCGCCCACAATAAATCCCCTTGCTGTACTGCTTTATATAACCATTGACACTGTTCATCACTATAATTCTCAGTCCCTTGGTCTAATGCAAGCACGAATGTACGTATGGCTTCAACATCACCTTGTTCAGCAAGTTTTAAAATTTGTGGGCGAATTTTTATTAGTTTTTGCCTGATATCATTAGAAATACCAAAACCTTCAGTTATACCCGCTTCTAAATCTAATGATAAATATGCGTCAAAATTACCACGCTGAGCAGCTTCCAAACGCAGCTGTTTATATAAATGACTATTTTCAGGTAAAAAACGATAATCTGCTGAATTAGAATAATATTTTGAAAGTAGAAAATAAGCCTCTGCATCACCTTGTTCTGCAGCTTGTTTGAACAATTGAATGGCTTTGTCAATATTGATTGAGACAGTGGGACTACCTGTTTGCAATGTTTTTGCTTGAACTACTAAAGCACTCTCTGCAAAACTAAGTGGTGAAATAAACAGACTCAGTGTAAGTAATGATTTTAAAAATGATGTTTGTAATGTTTTCATTTAAAGCTCAGCTTTGTTATTAAAAAATCTACCAAGCTTTAAATTATGTACCGAAATCTATTCATTTCGATACATATTTTTTGAATAAATCAAAACGTCGACAAACCACTCCATTCCATAAAACGGTAAACCCCGTATTTAAGTTTTGATTCATCGGCATACTTGCTGTAATCCACACTCATTTGACGACCATTTAAGTTTGACCAAGCCGTATTAAAATACTGTTCAGCATCGATAAAGACTTGTTGTTGTGGATTGCCAACCACGCGTAAATCAGTTTCCAAATTATAATTTTTTAAATTACGTGCGGTAAAGTTGGCAGAACCTAAAATCATTTCCGCAGATTGCGCATTATGCTTTACGATCATCTTACTGTGGCATTGCTCACCTTGGGTATTACACCAACGCACATCAATTCCTGCGTCATTTAACTCTGAAGCCACTTGACGGTTTGGAATACCATTTTTTTGACGACCAAATGCATCTTTATTGGGATCAAGCAAAATACGTAATTTCACTCCACGTTGCTTGGCAGCAACTAAACCTTTAACAATTTGGCGTTCTGACAAATAGAACATAGCTAAATCAATTTGATCATTGGCTTTTGCTGACGCCAACATGTTTAAGACCGCATCATAAATTGCTTTTTCTGTCAGTACTTGAACCTGAGGATCATTTGGCTTTTCAGGTAGTTTGCCGAAAGCAACAAAAGGCGTATCACCTCCCGACATATGCGCGACGGTTTGTTCAGTATTTAAAATATCTGTCGCAGTTGCACCGTCAACCATTAATGCGATATTGGAGTGACGTGAGCTACCATCATGAGGATTGGCAGATGTGACGATAGTTTTCCAACCTTCCGCGGTATCAACCACGATGGTTTTACGATGATTGGCTTTAAAATTAAATAAATTTAAATAGCTACGAACTGTAATTTTTTCTTTACCAAATGGATTATTCAGCCAGCCTTTATTTGGGTTATTGCCAATATCCTGACAGCATAAATACCATATCCCAGACCAAGTAGGATTAGATGCACGGAGTGGTGTTAAATTCGTTTCAATCACGTCAATACCACCTAAACGTAATTGGCGATATTGTTCAGGCTGAATTCCACCATAAACAGAATTGATTGGATCGGTAATAAACTTAATTTCTAAGCTTGGGTTTACAATTTTTTCATTAATCAAGGCTTGGGTTAATTGCTTAGTTAATTCTCGTTGCTGAACTTTAGAATCTCCGACTTCACTGTTAAATAGAAACATATCAATCACAATGGTGGTCTTGGCTTGCTTAATCAGCTGTAACACCTGATCAAAGATATGTTGATCAAGTTGCTGCTTCCCTTGCGCATCAATATAGGTTTCATCGGCAATAAATTTTACATTGGCGTGACGCAATGGTCCGGTAAAATTCAGCCCTTTAGGAAGTGGTTTATAAACATGATAAATCGCAGAGGAAAGATATCCTAAGGCCAATATGCCGATAATAATGCTGAAATAGCGACGTTTTGACCAATTCAGTTTGTTTTGAATTTTATTGAAGATACGCATAAGAAAAGACCTAGACCAATTTAGGGTCTGTCAACATTTCATATATAACTTGCGTTGTCGGCTAAAATTGAGCAAACGAGGCATGAAATGAAGAGAATAGCGAGACTATTTTCATGTTTCATAACGATGTTTGAGATAATTTTAACCACAACCCTGAGCAAAAAACAAAGCACTGCTTTGTTTGCAGCGCAAGGCGCAGCAGAGACGACTAGAGTGTTTTTTGATGCTACATCGTTATGACCTACTCATTTAGATCACTAAATTTCATAGCTCATGCCTTGTATCCTCTAAAAAACACTCGTTGTCGCAAATACAGATGAAGTATTGGCAGACCCTTAGAGCCTAGGTCGAATTCCTTTATTTTTCAATAACGATTTGGTGAATGATTGCAAATAATTAGAACTTATAGTCCATACCTATGACAAAGTTACGTCCAATTTGTGGAATATTCGATAAGAAAGAAGTGTGTTCATAAATCTTCTCGTCCAACAGGTTGTTGGCTTTAAAGAATACTTTCGCTTCTTGTTTGTTGGCCAAAGGATATTGATAAGCAACGCCTAGGTTCACCATGTTATAACCTTTGGTTTCTTGTTCATAAGACGCAAATTTATCTTGATTAAACACATGTGAATATTCTGCTGAACCAGACCAACGCTCATCAAACTCAGCATTTACACGAGCGCCTAAACGACCAGCAGGAACACGCGGTGCATTTTCATCTTCAATTTTACCGCGTACATAGTCACCAAACAGACTGGTTTTATACACATCATTCCACTGATAAGCGACTTCACCTTCTGTACCATAGAACTTGGCTTTATCTTGACTATATTTGATCAAACGGAAGTTTTCGTATTGATCCAAAGTTTTGGCATAAATGTAGTTATCAAACCAATTTTGATAGACATGTACATGATAGCTCAACTTGTCATTGTCATAATGAAGACCTAATTCCACATTATTTGACTTCTCTTTATTTAAGTCTTGATTGCCCAATTCATAGGTGTTGGTTGCATAATGCTTTCCATCAGCATAAAGTTCTTGTGCTAAAGGCAATCGCTCTTGATGAGAACCCGTTAAAGAGAGCGTGTAATTTGGTGCAAATGCCCAATTCACAGCACCAGAATATGAGAATGCATTGCCATCAAAGTCTTTTTGAGCTGAATCGACATCCACTGTTTGATGATCAAAACGAGTCCCTAATTCCACATGAAAATCATCAAATTGGCGATGCTCTAAGCCAAATACACTATATTTTTGGGTTTTATTTGGTGCAAGAACCGCTTCTTCACCTGTGATATCTAATTTTTGCTGGCTGGCTTGGACACCCCACACCCCTTCCCAAGCAGCAATCGGATTGTGTAACAACTCAACACGACCTTCATAACCTTTGCTCTTGAAGGTTGTCATTGCTGTACTTCCTTCAATTTCATCATGTTGATAGTCAGTATAACTTGCTTGTGCACGAAGTTTTTTAAAGCCAGCAAAAGGTTCATTGAGCTCAGAACGGAAATCATAACGTTCTGTTTTCATATCAATCCATGGCCCTGCTTCAGCGTGATCATGCTCTTCTTCACCATGATCATGACCAGAGTGATCGTCATCATCGTGCCCACCACAATGCAGTGATAAGCCATGTAAATGACATGACTCATATTCATGGCTATGCCCAGGTAAACCGTATTGATCTTGGCGATTGCTATAAGACACACCCGCAAAACCACGCTCACCGATCCAAGATAAGCCCACATTTACATTTTCAGACTCTGAAAATGTATTGCCAACTCGACGCTCTTTCGTACTATGTGCATGATCACCATGCTCTTCAGTTACAATATAGTTCGGGGTAATATAATCATTGGCGTCACGTTTTAAGCCTTCTACACGTAATGCAACATTTGAACCTAATCCAACAGTCACTCCAGCATGTGCCATTTTTTCGTCGTTGCCCGTGTTATAACGCAGACCAACATTGCCTTCATAACCATTTTCAGGCATCGCTGTCGGAATCTTGCTGTCAACTACATTGACTAAACCACCCACAGATCCAGCCCCATATAATAATGTTGATGGTCCACGAATGACTTCAATTTTTTGTGCAAGTTGCGGATCTACAGTGACTGCATGATCTGGTGACAAGCTTGAAACATCCATCGTCTCTGTTGCATTCTGAGTCACTTTAACCCGTGCCCCCTCTTGCCCACGAATTACAGGGCGACTAGAACCCGCCCCAAAGGTATTGGAATAGACCCCTAATTCATCTTTGAGTGCCTCACCTAAAGTCGTGCCCGCCTGTTGTAGTTTTTCACGTGAAACAGTTTCATCTGCAACGCCAAAATCTTGACTTGAACGGACCAAGGGATGTCCAACAACGGTAATGGTTTCTAATTGTTGTGGATTTTTTTCAGTATTGGTTTGATCTTCAGCCCAAATAGAAGTTGAAATAACTGCAGAAATGGAAAGTGTTAGGGCACTTTTGGTAAAGGACATGCGATTGCTCTCAAAGCTCAATATTTTTGAATAATGTTATATTATAACATTTCAATATTTTTGCAATAAAAAACATTTGCACTTTGGCTTTTTATATAGAATCAGCTCAAAACCATTGCTTAACTTTTTAATATTCTAATGCCCTTTACACTTTCACATGCTGTTTTAGCACCACCTTTGTCCAAACTTTCAGGAAATCGCTTGCCGATTGCAGCACTCGCGATTGGCACAATGACACCAGATTTGTATAGAGTGTTGGTTAAAACTGAAATTTATTTAAATCATCAGTTTAAAGGAATCATCTATCCAGATTTATTGGTGGGATTACTGTTCTGCTTACTTTGGTATAGCTTATATCGCCCATTATTATTTAAGTTTTTAGGCATTCAAAAACCATTAAACATCGTTTCATTTTCAACTTTTTTTAAATTTCTAATTTGGACGATATTGGCGATTATCTTAGGTACAGCAACCCATATTATTTGGGATGGTTTAACTCATTTAGATTTTCGAACTTTCGCTTTTAAAGCGTTTTTAGCGCAACCCGTCAGTATGTTTGATCGTATTTATCCGATGCATAAAGTCCTACAAATCGGCTGTTCTGCTGCTGCTTTACCGTTTTTAATATGGATGGGCTTGCATTACTTTTTTAAATATAGAGCCAGTCAAATACGAAATCCTAAAGTAAATTTTTTCTGTATAAGTTTATTTGTAACTGCGTTTTTTAGTGGTTGCTTGTATTATGTTTATATTGCCAAAAGTACAGGCTTCGTTCCTCAAGACACTGACCTATATGTACTGATTGGCTTCTTTATGAAAGCCTTTACCCAAGGTTCAATCCTTTGTTTTACTTTAGGTTGCCTATTGTTTCATTATTTAAATTATAAAAAATATCTTAAATAATGCTCTATTTGCCGATTGAGTCACTGAAAGTTTTTAGAAATTAGCTTAAATTTATTTGGCTATACAGTAGTTTTTGCCCCAAGTCCTTGTGACTCACCGCTCAAAGAGGCATAATCTCACATTACATTTTTAGGCGATGCGCTGTTTACGTACTCGCTTCCTTAACCCATATAGTTGGATTTTTAACGCTATGATGCGAACTCATTATTGCGGTTCTTTAACCGAAGCTCAAATTGACCAGACTGTAACGCTTTGCGGCTGGGTACATCGTCGCCGTGACCACGGTGGGGTGATTTTCCTTGATATGCGTGATCGTGATGGTCTCGTTCAAGTCGTCATCGATCCAGATACTCCTGAAGCATTTGCAACTGCGGATAAAGCACGTTCAGAATATGTATTAAAAATTGTAGGACGTGTACGTCGTCGCTATGAAGGCACAGAAAATGCCAATATGGTGAGCGGTCAAATCGAAGTTTTAGGTAAAGAAATCGAAGTTCTTGCTGCATCTGAAACTCCACCATTCCCATTGAATGATGAAAATGCCAATATTTCTGAAGAAATCCGTCTGAAATATCGTTTCCTTGATATTCGTCGTCCAGAAATGATTGATCGTTTACGTTTCCGTTCTAAAGTAACGACGTTAATTCGTAACTACTTAGATGAACATGGTTTCTTGGATGTTGAAACACCAATTTTGACACGTGCAACACCTGAAGGTGCACGTGACTATTTAGTACCTAGCCGTGTTTCAAATGGTAGCTTTTACGCGCTTCCGCAATCACCACAATTGTTTAAACAATTGTTGATGGTTGGTGGTGTAGACCGTTATTACCAAATCGCAAAATGTTTCCGTGATGAAGATTTACGTGCAGATCGTCAACCAGAATTCACTCAAATCGACATCGAAACATCGTTCTTAAACGATGACGATATTATGGATTTGATGGAAGGTATGACCGTTAAGATGTTCAATGAACTTCTTGGTGTGAAATTCGACAAATTCCAACGTATGACTTATGCAGACGCTATGCGTGATTATGCATCTGACAAACCGGACTTACGTATTCCTTTGAAACTTGTAGACGTTGCCGACATGATGCAAGACGTTGAGTTCAAAGTATTTGCAGGTCCAGCAAAAGATCCTAAAGGTCGTATTGTTGCACTTCGTGTACCTGGTGCAGGTTCACTGCCACGTAGCCAAATCGATGAATACACTAAATTCGTTGGAATTTATGGCGCGAAAGGCTTGGCTTATATTAAAGTCAATGAACTTGAAAAAGGTATCGAAGGTCTTCAATCACCTATCGTTAAATTCATCGAACCAATCGTGCTTGATTTGTTAAAGCGCGTTGGTGCTGAAAATGGTGACATCGTATTCTTTGGTGCAGATAAGGCCAAAGTTGTAAATGATGCAATGGGTGCTTTACGTATCAAGATCGGTCATGACATGAACATGTCAACAACCGAGTGGGCGCCACTTTGGGTCGTTGACTTCCCAATGTTCGAAGAAACTGATGATGGTAAATGGACGTCTGTTCACCACCCATTCACACTTCCAAAATCAAGCGTTGAAGAAGTGAAAAGCAATCCTGGCGCAGCACTTTCTGTTGCTTACGATATGGTATTGAATGGTACTGAAATCGGTGGTGGTTCATTGCGTATCTACACTTTAGAAATGCAAAAAGCAATTTTTGAAGCTTTAGGTATTGGCGAAGAAGAAGCTGAAGAAAAATTCAGTTTCTTATTAAATGCTTTAAAATTCGGTGCGCCTCCTCATGGTGGTTTAGCATTTGGTTTAGACCGTTTAGTGATGTTGATGACAGGCTCATCATCTATCCGTGATGTGATTGCTTTCCCGAAAACTAAAACTGCTGAGTGTCCACTAACTCAAGCACCTGCACCAGTTGAACCAAATCAATTGCGTGACTTAGGTATTCGTTTACGCGAAAAACCGAAAGCGGAAGAAGCTAAATAATTTTTGGCGGTTGCGTCGAAAACCCTGCGCTATGCAGGGTTTTCTGTTTTTCGTATGTATTTTATTTCGATAGGTTCTAATTGAGATAAGTTCTCATAAATGGCATACTATCGCTGTTAACTTTTGAGGTGAAAACCTATGGCTATGCGACCTAATGTGCTTCGTCATACAATTATTATCATTGTATTTTCAGTGGTTCAATGGGGATTTATGCGTTATATCCTAAGCCATCAGTTGTTTAATTTAGATACTTATCAGCGTATTTTATATTTCAGCATGAGCAGTTTTATTGCTGGTTTCTTTATTATTTCAGCGCTGATTTACTTGGTGTTGAAAGGCAATGCTGACCGCGACTAATATTAATTAAATGTATAAGCTACTTAAAACTTTCTCTCGATTACCTCTAGCGATGATACAAAGTATTGCCAGAGGTGTCGGGAATTTATTGTTTATGAGTAATTCTTCAGCAAAACGCACCACTGAATTGAATTTAACTGCGGCATATCCTGAGCTTGATGAACAACAACGTAATCAACTAATTAAAGCCAGTTTAAAAAGTCAATGTATGACTTATGCAGAGTCAATTAAAGTTTGGGGATCTTCTCCAGAGTTCGCCTTAGCACAAATTAAACAGGTCTATAATGCTGAGATTTTTCTCAATGCCTTGAAGAATCCCAATGGTTGTATTGGTGTAGTCCCTCATTTTGGAGCGTGGGAACTCATGAATGCGTGGATCAATCAACATACTCATCCCGTTATCATGTATAAGCCGAGTCGAAATAAAGACTTAGATCGGTTTATGCTAGAGTCTCGCCAACGCTTAAATGCAACATTGGTACCCACTGATGATACTGGTGTACGTGCCTTATTTAAACATTTAAAACAAGGTGGGTTTACCGCTATCCTTCCCGACCATATTCCCAAAGAGTCTGGAGGTATTTATTCTGACTTTTATGGGCAAAAAGCATTTTCTTCAACTTTGCTTTCGAAGCTTGCAGCAAAAACCCAATGTTCAGTCGTGGGTTTAACCTGTGTCCGTCGCCCTGATTTCTCAGGTTTTGATTTACATTTTACTGCACTATCTCAAGATATTAATTCTAAAGACTTACAACTCTCAGTTGATACATTGAATAAAGAGATGGAGCGAATGATTAATATCGCTCCTGAACAGTATTTATGGGGTTATAAACGATTTAGGAAGTTAGAGGGTGGCAGGAACTTGTATAAATAAGCAAATTCCTTCCTAGCAATCAACACTTCAAAACATATATCTAAAGCATTAATGTTCAACGAAATTTTATTTTCACGGTCCGAATACCTTGTCTAAACTTTGCCAGTTTAATCATCATTTTTTGAATTTGCCTAACAATTCGTGAACATTCTTTTTTCAATTTAGCGCTAAATTTCAATTTTTCCTTTTTCAAATACTTCCCTTTTCTAATATTCCTAACTTCTTCCAAGGCACTTGGGAACTGTGTATTACCATTCGTCAATATCATATCCTGAATACACAATGCGGGGCTAAGCTGATACACGGCAAGCTCTGGACACTCTCTAAACAAAAAATGATCCACTGGGATTAATACTTTCGATTCAACAATAAAATTCAGCAATTTTTTTGCTACATCTTGCGATATGATATATCCGCCACATCCCATATGTGCTTCACGTAATAACAATAGTTTACGGGCATCGGGAGCCGAAAGATTATGTTGTTTTAACGCCACCCCAATTTTTTTATAAAAGATTTCTAATTTGATTACTGAACATTCTTTTGGAATCCATACATCATCCAATAAAAAATCTTTTGCATGATCACCTAAATAAATATCATCTTCAAATATTACAATATAATCGAGCTGCTCATCTATTGCTTTCTTCCACAACAGCATGTGGCTTAGTAAGCAACCGACTTCGTTTTGGTGTAAAGCAGTTGTATACCCGACCAGACCAAGTTTAGATGTCGCCATATCTATATTTGCAGGCGTGATCGCATCAAAAAATTCAAAATCTACTTCTTGTTTTTCAAATTCAGCAATAATATGCTTACGGCGCTCTTGAGCAGTTGATAAACTAATGACAACTTTTTTCATAAAAACTCTTACAACAATTACTTATAAATTTAATTTTGAGATCGACCTACGATAAAGATTAATGTTCATTTAAATTAATCGCATTTAGCGATATACTATATGGCACCACTCTAATAAATGTGATTTTAGGGGCTATAAATAATGATTAGTGAAAACATTAAAATTTTTGTAGGTTGTGATCCAAATAACTGTGACCTTGAACAACTCATGGTATTAGAACATAGTGTTCGTAAACATACACAGCATAATGTTGAATTTATTTGGATGCAACTTAGTCATGACATAAATAGTCCATGGTATAGCGATCAAGAAACAGGTAAAGGATGGTCTACAGAAAAATGGGCAACCCCTTTTTCTGGTTTCCGTTGGGCAATACCTGAGTTATGTGATTTCACAGGTCGTGCAATTTATATGGATGCAGATGTCGTCGTGCTCTGTGATATTGCAGAACTTTGGTCACATCCTATGAATAATGATGCAATTGTTATTGCTAAAGGCGGAAAAAGTACAGCGCGTTTATGTACTTGTGTATGGGATTGTGAGAAAGCCAAACAATACCTGCCACCACTTAATGAAATCCGTACCAATCCAAACAGTCATAAAAATTTAATGCGTCTTATCAAAGACAAGCCTCAATTGGTTGAACCTTATCAAGATTCTTATAACAATATTGATGGTGAAGACTTAGCGATCGAACAAATCAAAGTATTACACTACTCAGACATGGGAACTCAATTTAGCCATAAATATGCAATTCCACGTCTTGCCGAAGTGAATCAAAAACATTGGTTTGATGGCAAAATAATGCCTCATCCTCGCCAAGATTTGATTGAATTATTTGATCAATATTATGCAGAAGCGCTGGAACTTGGTTATAAACCTGAAAATTATTTAATTGAACCTTTTGGAACTTTTTCAAAAGCAACTCAAATTAACTACCAAGGGAATAAAGTGACTCGCCCAGATCAAGAAACCAATTGGTTGAGCAAGCAAATCCGAAAAATTAAAGCTAAATTTAAAAAGCCTACATTTACGTTAGATGGATAAATTGTCGAATAGACAATTTTCCATCTTCACTCATTTTCTCATTACGACACTATATGAACCATAAAACACCAAAATCGATTCAATTATTCTTTTCAAATTTTGTTTTAAGAAATATCTATAAATTTATTTATAAACATAGCCATCCTAAAACACATCGACATAATCGCAAATACTGGCCTTATTATTCTGTCAAAAGAAATGAGCTTGGTGGAATTGATCAGGTGTATTTTCGTAAGAAGCTCATTGCTGACAATTCCGCTATGCCAACACGCACTTGTAAAAAAAGCATGCTGGTTGCAACTGGTCCTTCCGTTCAGAAATGCCCCGAAGATGTTTTTAAAAGACAAGATATAGATTATATTGGAATTAATGGTTCAATATCATTGGACTACGTTCATTTTAAATATTATGTCATTATTGACTTCAATTTTACTAAAAATCGTTTTGACTTAGTGCTTAAAGTACTCCAAAGCCAATGTACTTTTTTCACCACCCATCGCTGTCTTGACATAATTCTAAGAAGAATCAGTCCTGACCAAATAAAATGTCAGATCAAAATTATTGAAACGATTACTGAAGGAATCGTTGAGCGATTTTTAGGTCCACGTATCGCCATTGATCCCCATCAAGACTATTTTTATCTAGAGGGTGGTAAAGGGTTTTCCTTGCATATTCGTGACTCCATTTTTGATTATTTCACAGTATCCTATGTCGCTTTACAAATTATTTATTCTCTGTCTTATGAAGAAATTTATTTGGCAGGTTTAGATATGAATAACTTTAATCAACCACGTTTTTATGAAAAAAGTAGCAATAAGCAACCGACGATGCTCGACCAATATTTAACTGAAATATTTCCAGCATTTGAGGCCGCCTCTCACTTTTTAAACAAGCAGAATATTAAAGTTTACAATCTTTCACTGAAAAGTGCGATAGAGTCTTTTGAGAAATTAGATCCAAAGCTTTTATAACGCTTTGGATTCACCTTAGCTCTTAATTTGTCTTCAATATGCAAACCAAAACTTTTCGTGATGATATCAACGGGCTTCGCGCCTATGCTGTAATACTTGTTGTTCTGTTCCATTTCGGCGTTTCAGGATTTTCTGCTGGATTCTTAGGCGTCGATGTTTTCTTTGTCATTTCTGGTTATCTAATGACAAAGATTATTATTGAGAACCTTGAAAAAAATAGCTTTTCTTTTATAAATTTTTATTTAGCACGAATCACACGAATTTTTCCTGCACTTTTCTTTGTCGTCTTAATCATGACAATTTGTGGATGGTTTTTTTTCATCCCAGAAGACTTCAAGCTATTTGCTAAAGATGCAAAATATAGTCTAAGTTTTTTATCCAATGACCTATATTATCGTCAAGCAGGCGATTATTTTGCTGTAAGCTCTCATGATAAAGCCTTACTTCATACCTGGTCTTTATCAGTAGAATGGCAATTTTATATATTATTTCCTATTCTTGTTTATTTATATTTTAAAATTATTCAAAATAAAAAATTCTTAGGGATATTTTTAATCTTATTATGTATTTCATCTTTAAGCTTTTCTATTTATATCTCATCTAAAGATTCTATCTATGCCTTTTTTAAGCTCACCTCTCGTGCTTGGGAGTTGCTTGCTGGTGGCTTGGCTTACTACTATTTTAGAACATATACGCCTACTCAACCGATAAAGCATTGTCTTGAAATTATTGGTTTTGCAAGTATTGCACTAAGTTTATTTCTATTTGGTCAAGATACAATATGGCCAAGCTATAATGCATTAGTTCCTGTGGTTGGAACGATGCTTATTCTTATTGCCAACCAACAAAATTCAATCTTTACCAAATTTAAATTGATTCAAAATATAGGCAGTGCTTCGTACTCCATTTATTTATGGCATTGGCCTGTCGCCTTCTTACTCGGATATTTTTTCTTTGAAAAAAATTTAGTCAATATTAGTTTAGCGATTCTAATTTCTTTTATTTTAGGTTGGTTAAGCTATAAATATATTGAAAGTTCAAGAAAATATTTAGTCAATATTAAGGTATATTACTGTTATTTACTATTCTTTATCATTCTTATCTCTTCGTCTATGCTCTATTCATACATCAATAAGGATGGTTTAAAGAATCGTGCAGATTCACTGTATTTACAACACAATGAAAAGTTAGAAATGCCAAAAGTTTCCAATGGCTGGTGTTTTTATAACATTAAAGATGATCATAGTCTGAAGGTGGGGCAACAGGGACTTGAATGTCATATCGGATCGAAGCAAGCAGATGCTCAACCCGTGCTTTTATTCGGTGATTCTTTTGCTGGTCATAATATTCCCTTCTGGCATTATTTAGGGAAAGAACTCAACTTAAATATCCACGCAATTACTACCAATTGGTGTTATCCAAGTACAGATAAACAATTTACCGGGGATAAAAATTCTACTGCCTATCAGCAATGTATGCTAAACAGAGACTACTTAAAAAACAATATAAATCAATATAATGCATTAATTTTTGCAGGTCGCTGGTCCGATATTGTACAACAGCATCAAGAACAGAGCTTTGAGAGTTTGCTAAAACTCGCCAATCAATCTCATAAGAAAGTTATTGTGATGTCTGAACCTTATGCTTTTGACGCAAATATTAGCATTTTATACAAACGATCATTGTGGTTACATCGAAATTTCAATCTTAATAGTTATTTCGATAATGTTAAAGCTAAACAGCAAAAAACCGCATCGCGCCTCATTACAGACATGACCCAACGCTATCCAAATACGTTATTGCTCACACAAACTGATTTGTTTAAACCAAATCATATGGCAAAAGAAAGTATTCCCTATTCTTTGGATGGTCGCCATTTATCTGTTTTTGGTTCATTGTCTTCTGAAGAGTACTTTACCCAACAAGCTAAATATAAAGTACTTAAACAGTTTTTATCTAAGCAGGAATAGTTAATTTTTATGTTGGGAAAATTCTAATCTAACTAAGCTTTGATTTCCTAGATAAGATCAAAGCTTAGTTTTCAAACATGATTAAATAAACTTTAAAGTTAAAAATCAATAAAGGAGCCTTTAAAATACATTCCTTTATCATAATATTGACATAAATAATTACGCTCTTTTCCCGCAAGTTTTATTAACTTAGGATATTCTTCCGCTGGATAATTAATTGCCATATCAATCAAAATCTTTTCTTTTACCCAACGATTTTTCACTTGGTAGTAAAATGCATTTTCATCACAATCAATCAAAGTAATACTTGGAAAAGATCGTCTTAGTACTTTTTGACATGCAACATAGGCGACTAAATATTCCAGATTACTAATTCTTTGAAAAAAATCTTTGCTATTTTTTTCTGTATTTCGAATATTTTGTACATAACTTTTAGGCGTTTGCTGAATTGCTAAATATAATTCATCATACCAATGTTTAAAGAAAACATTATTTTTAACACTTGCCAATAGCCAATTTTCCAATACAGGGTAATCGATATTTATGGTATTTTTTTTACGATAATAAGAAAAACATTCTGTCTGATTTTTTTGCATCAGTTCAGGAATCCAGTCCAAATTATCATAAACAATAATACTGGCATCCAACCAAATCCCACCGTGCTGGTATAATAGATCAAATCTGAGTAAATCAGCCTTTTGTTGAGGTGTTGCATCCTTCAATAAGGAGAAATCTATATCGCTGTACTCACTTACATTTTCTGGATTAAGTACATATACATGATAAGACGGGTTTTTTTCTTGAATATTTTGAACACACTTCTCTACAAACTTGGGAAAATTACCTTCCCAATATATCCATATTTTTTTTGGCAATTCGATAGAGCTAGCAACAGGATTAAAAACCAGTTGTCCTGCATAGTTATCAATTTTTTTATTGGTATGTCTAATTTTGTAATAGTACATCATATGAAATTTAGCTAAATAAAATAGTTTTTTAAAAATTTTCATATAATAAATCCACAACGTTTACCTAAAGCAATCCCAATAAAAATACATTTTACACAGTATATTTAACTAACAATTATCCACTTACATCTTAATACAATTAAAAATAAAGATGTTTAAATGCATACATCCGATCACGCCACATACGTTTTTGCTTCTTAAAACCATAAGAGTGATCACGATTTTCTTTCTCTTTACGAGATATTCCTTGTGTTGCAACTGTACCTAAAATATCGCTATCTAGACCTGCTGGACGAACAAAAGCAGGCCAAACACCCAATCCTTTTCCATTCTTACTCAGCCAAGTTTGGAAAAAGATATCAACAGGCATGGCAATTGTTTTGCCTTGCGCAATAAACGCTTCAGCACCTTTGCGTGACCAGATTAAGCCCAAACCACGAATAGGAAAATAATAAGCATGCCACAATGAATAGTCACCTAACTGAGTAATATCTTTGGCTAGCTTTTTCTTCTTTGCCGCTAAATTCACCAGATACCAATCTAGCGCTTGATGGCGATCTAAATAAGCTAAAACTTGATCTATAGATTGTTTGAAATCAGCTGTAATTTTCATATCATCTTCTAAGACAACAAGATAATCCGCATCACTTGCTAAAAATTTCTGAGCGCAGCCATAATGACTGAGATAACAACCCAGTTCAGAATTGAGTAAACGTCTTCCTAAAGTTTGCTGCGTCAACGCATCATCATAATCCTGAAAAGATGACAGTTCTTTGCCGCGGCCATCATAAGCAGAAAAACGCTCAAACTCCCAGTTTACCGCCTGTAACTGTTCTGTTGCGCGAGCAAGCCGCTCATCACTACCATCTAAATTGATCAGATATGTTTTAACTTTCATGATTGGCTTCCTACGATAAAGCTTTGGCTGAAATCACTGATTTAGGCAAATAATCATATAATTTATCGATCATTTTACGACGTACCTGTGCAGCATTCTCAGAATTCAGTTGATCTAAACTTTGGATACAACCATATTTAATATTGTCTTGATTCAATGCTTCTACAAACGCAGCTAAGCTTTCAGCATTTTTCAAATAAGCCAAAGCTAAATCAGGCTTTAAAACAGCTTCATTTTTTTGAATCTTTAAATGATTCATCAATGAAATCGGATTTAATTGTTCGACACTTCTAAATTTATATTTAATCTGTGTTTCTAGTAGGTCTGGATGATGCAATAAGTATTCACTTAAAATTTTACGATCGACACAGTGTGGATAATGATGGATTTCAAAAAATTCTTTAAATCCTAAAATATCAGCACCCAGCATTTGTGCTATCACATGACCGGGTTGAATCGGTTTATTAAAATTACGATTTAAAAATTGACGATATTTCAGCTTGGTCTTGTAACTAAAGCAACTTTTCCAGTGTCCATAGGTGACGATTTTATCGCTCTCAAGAAAATCTTCAATTTGAGCGGGTGAATTAAAAAAGAAGTCATCATTTAAGTAGATAAAATAATCTGAAAGCCCGTTGATATTCCATAACATGCTTTCAATTGACCGGGTATTAAACGTGGGTAGAAATTGCGTATAACCGGCAAAAATCTCACGATGATCAACAACACGAATTTTATTTGCATCACAAAGACCTTGCGCTACAAATTCATTTAAAAATTCAGGCTGCTGATTATCTGTAACAATGAAAATATGACGGCAAAAAGGCACATACTTCAATATAGATGCAATGTTGTAATAGATCTCATCATTACTGGCAAAACGTGTATCGCTCACAGCATCTGAGGCATCACCACCTGTGAGGTATTGCTGACGTTTACGTTTTAACTCAACATCATTGCCATCGACCCAAGCAATCACGATATCAAGGTTTTGCATCTATATTGTTCTCAAATGTTCTAATCATCTAAATAAAATTATTGCCAAGCGTCTTTAATCCAGTCTGAAGGCAACACATAGCGGTACCATTTACCTCCACCGCCAGTCACGGCATCAGGTGGATTAATTTCCCCATGGAAAATAATAATTTTGGCATCTTGTGGCTTGACTGGTGGCTTAAAATAAGCAAGTGGTAACTTTTGCAAACAATGGTATTTATAACTCTTACACCAATCTTTTGGCCAGTAGCTGAGTTTTTGCTGCTGGTCGACATACCAAGACAGATATTCTTGTTCATTTCGAAATTTATGACTAATTTCTTTAAAGTTTTCACGAAAATAAGGCAAGATGTCAGGAAAAGTACCCAACTTAAAACGATAAACTGAACTATTGCCAGTCACACGCCAAGGACGTTTCCAGTCGTGAATAATGAGGAATTCACCCGGATAGCTAAAGAAGTCATCAATGTTGTCTACAATGACCACATCAAGATCTAAAAATAATAAATTGCCTTTTAAACCATATAAGTCAGGTTCAAAAGTTGATAACTTATTCCATCCACGTTCAGGACTTCCTTCAGGCAATGCTAACGGCGGAATTGGAAAGCATTGAACCTCTGGATTAATACCTTCTGTACGGTCAGTCAAACACACCATTTGGAAATCAATTGTGGTATGTCGTTTGACCATGTTATATAGGCGATTGACATAATCAGCACCATATTTGCTGCCCCACTTCATACACAAAACGATATTCTGTTCTGATTCAACTAAATTCGACTGTAAATTTGATTCATTGACCTGCATGCATCAATCTTCCACCTGAGCAATCCCCATATCATACCATTACCGTCGCCAAGTTACTGTATTCGATTGCATATGCTGAACAATTTGTTTCACGAGAATATGCTATGATGCGCTAACAATTTACATTGAGCATAGTCATTTTTTAATTGTTCGATATTTTATTGAACAATCTTTGAATGAACGCTCTGTGAAATTGAATACAACTTTTGCAAGCACATTTTCTATATTAGGTTTTTATGAAAATAGCAGTCGCTGGAACAGGTTACGTTGGCTTATCCAATTCAATGATATTTGCACAACATCATGAAGTTGTTGCAGTAGATATTTTAGAATCTAAGGTTAACTTGCTCAATAATAAAATATCGCCCATTCAAGATGCGGATATTTCATTATTTTTAAAAGAAAAATTATTAAATTTTACAGCCACGACAAATTACCAAGCCGCTTATCGCAATGCGGATTTTGTGATTATTGCGACCCCAACGGATTACGACACTAAAACCAATTATTTTAATACGCAAAGTGTCGAAAGCGTGGTTCAGCAAGTCTTAGAGGTCAACCCCAATGCAGTGATGGTGATTAAATCAACTGTCCCTGTCGGCTTTACCAAGGGCTTAAAAGAAAAACTCCACACTGAAAATATTATCTTTTCTCCAGAATTTTTACGTGAAGGAAAGGCATTGCATGACAATTTGTACCCTTCCCGTATTATTGTTGGGGAAAAATCTGATCGCGCTAAACTGTTTGCTGACTTATTGATCGAAGGCGCCATCAAAAAGGACAGCCCTATTTTATTTACCGACGCAACTGAAGCTGAAGCAATTAAGTTATTTGCCAATACCTATCTTGCTATGCGCGTTGCCTATTTCAATGAACTGGATACCTATGCGCAAATTTTTGGCTTAGATACTCATCAAATCATTGATGGTGTTTGTCTAGATCAACGTATTGGTAATCACTATAACAATCCGTCATTTGGTTATGGTGGCTATTGCCTACCCAAAGACACCAAACAACTTTTAGCTAACTATAATCACGTTCCAAGTAATTTGATTCAAGCTATTGTTGACTCAAACAGTACGCGTAAAGACTTTATCGCAGATTCGGTGATTGCACGTAACCCCAATAAAGTTGGTATTTATCGCCTAGTGATGAAAAGTGGTTCAGATAATTTTAGAGCGTCGGCGATCCAAGGTGTGATGAAACGCATCAAAGCTAAGGGAATTGAAGTGATTGTCTATGAACCAACTTTACAAGAAGATGAGTTCTTTAAGTCCAAAGTCGTCAATGATTTAGAACAATTTAAACAGCAAAGTGACGTGATTATTGCCAATCGGGTTTCTAATGACTTAAGTGATGTATTAGATAAAGTCTATACACGAGATATTTTCGGAGCAGATGAATGAAAGTCCTTGTCACAGGTGCAGCAGGTTTTATTGGCTTCAATGTTGCAAAAAAACTTTTAGAGCGTGGTGATGATGTTGTCGGCTTTGACAATATGAATGATTACTATGATCCCGCATTAAAACAAGCCCGATTAGCGGTTCTCAAAGATACGGCGGCACAAACCCAGCAAACATTCACTTTTATTCATGCCAATCTTGCAGATAAGGCGCTTGTTGATCAATGTTTTCAAGATCATCAATTTGATCGGGTAATTCATTTGGCTGCGCAAGCAGGTATCCGATACTCATTAGATAACCCATTGAGCTATGTCGAAAGTAATTTAATTGGCTTTACCAATATTATTGAAGCATGTCGTTATGCCAAAATACCACATTTAACCTATGCCAGTACCAGTAGTGTTTATGGTGCAAATACCACCATGCCATTTAGTGAAAAACATGGCGTTAACCATCCCTTACAGTTCTATGCGGCAACCAAACGTGCCAATGAACTGATGGCGCACAGTTATAGTCATCTCTTTAACCTACCGACAACAGGCTTACGATTTTTTACCGTCTATGGTCCTTGGGGCCGTCCAGACATGGCTTTGTTTAAGTTTACCAAGAATATTATTGAAGATCAGCCTGTCCCTGTCTTCAATCACGGCAACCATACCCGTGACTTCACTTTTATTTCAGATATTGTGGAAGGTGTGATTCGTTCAAGTGATCAAATTGCGCAACCTGATCCAAATTGGGACAGCAAAAATCCTGATCCATCGACCAGTTATGCGCCTTTCCGTATTTTCAATATCGGCAATAACAATCCAGTAAAATTGATTGAATATATTCATGCTATTGAAAAAGCATTAGGCAAAGAAGCAATTTTAGAATTACTTCCATTACAACCAGGCGATGTGCAGGATACTTTTGCGGATAGCAGTGCTTTAGAACAGATGGTCGGATACAAACCTTTGGTATCTGTTGAAGATGGTGTTAAGCAATTCGTAGATTGGTATCGAGACTTTTATCAGGTTTAATCAATAGCATTGTTCAGTTTAAAGCTTAATTTTAGCATTTGAATTTTTCTTTCAACTCTTTAAATTCTTTCAACACTCAAATTTAAGCACAAAAAAAGGATTCCACTAGGAATCCTTTTTAGCATTCAGCCACTTATTTTACATAAGTCAACCAATGTGCATATTTTGGATCTTTACCTTGAACAGCATCAAAGAATGCTTTTTGAATCTTCTCAGTAATCGGACCACGAGCGCCCGAACCAATTTCACGATCATCATATTCACGGATCGGCGTCACTTCAGCAGCAGTCCCAGTAAAGAATGCTTCATCACCAATATAGAATTCATCACGGGTAATACGACGTTCAACAACTTCAATACCCATATCTTTCGCAATGGTGATAATCGTTTGACGCGTAATCCCATCCAATGCACCGCCAGCAATATCTGGTGTATGTAATACACCATCTTTGACTAAGAATACATTTTCACCTGAACCTTGGCATACATACCCTTGAGGGTCCATAAGCATTGCTTCATCATAACCAGAATGTGCCACTTCTTGGTGTGCAAGAATAGACAAAGTATAGTTACCTGAAGCCTTGGCTTTACACATGGTCACGTTAGGGTGATGGTGGGTAAATGATGAGGTTTTAACACGAATACCTTTCGCCATTGCTTCATCGCCGAGGTAAGCACCCCAGCTCCATGCAGCAACTGTCGCATGAATGGTATTATCAGTTGCAGCGATACCTAATTTTTCCGAACCAATGAAAATAATTGGGCGTAAATAGCATGACGCCAATTTATTTTCACGGACAACATCAATTTGAGCTTGTTCAAGAGTTGCTTGATCAAATGGAACTTTCATTTGATAAATTTTTGCAGAATTTAACAAACGTTTTGTATGGTCTTGGAGACGGAAAATCGCAGTACCGTTAGGTGTTTCATAAGCACGGACACCCTCAAAAACACCCATACTATAATGTAATGTATGAGTTAAGACATGAATTTTAGCTTCACGCCAATCAACCATTTGTCCATCTTGCCAAATAAAACCATCACGATCAGCCAAATTCATGGCGCACACTCCAAATTTTTACACAATTATTCACTTTCCAAAGCGAAACTCGCTGTTGGATCAATTAATCTTTGCCATAACTTGCAAACGACCTCTCGGGTATCGTGCCAATCCGCAGCACTCACTTGCATATTATGATTTGCAAGTGCCAAACGGTGGCTCTCGGCGCGTTCACTGAGATAAGCTTGAATCAATGCGGATACATCGTCGCTGGATAAGCAACCTGCCTTTGCGGCATCTTCAAGGATTCGTACGTTGTCGGAATAATGGGCGAGATCAGGATTCGTCCCACTCCAGGCTAATACGACATACTGTGCCATAAATTCGATGTCAACGATACCACCTGCATCCTGTTTTAGATGAAAAATTCCATCTTTTTTCTGATCTTTTGAGGAACCCAAATGATCTTTCATCTTCTGACGCATGTTCAAGACTTCTTTGCGAACCGTCTCTTCTTCTCTCGGTAATGTGAGAACCCTGCAACGCAATTCTTCAAATTTTGCTCTTAGGCTTTGCTCACCTGCGATTGAGCGTGCGCGAACAATTGCTTGATGTTCCCACAACCAGGCACTTTTGAGTTGGTACTGTTCAAATGCTTTTAAACTGGTGACCAATAAACCTGCTTCACCAGAGGGGCGCAAACGAGTATCAATTTCATAGACTCGACCATCTAAAGTTTGTGTGGTCATCAAAGACATAAATTTTTGCGCAACACGCATGGCAAATTCAAAACCGCTAATGGCCTTTTGACCATCGGTATCTGCTTGCTCATCCATATAATGAATAAAAACCAGATCAAGGTCTGAACCATAGCCCAGTTCAATACCCCCTACTTTGCCGTAACCAATCACAGCATAGGCCATATGATCTAATGAACAACGTAAGCCTTCTGCATCGACAGGATAACCATGACGCTTAGCAACCGTCTGATAAGCCAAATTTAATGTCGCGATCACAGAAACTTCTGCAATATCCGTTAAAGCATCCGAAACTTTCATCAATGGGCTTTCTGCCAGTACATCACTTGCGGCAACGGTCAGCACATTGGATTTTTTAAATAAACGCAATACTCGCATTTGATCTTCAACTTGATCGATTTCAATACGCAGTAATTGCTGACGTAGCGAATCTTCCAAATAATCTCGTCGAGGCAGCTCAAAATCCATGGATAAAAACTCATCCAGCAGAACTGGATAATGTGTCAATTCCTCACAAATCCATGGACTGACTGTCGCCATTTTGACCAAACGTTGCAGCGCTCCTTTGCTTTCAATCAGCATCACCAAATACACAGTGCGGCGCATTACAGACTCAACCAATGGCATCAATCGCATTAAAGCCACTTGTGGACTATTCGACTGTAACACTGCCTCAACCAAATGCGGCCAAAATTCTTTTAAACGCTGTACAGCTTTAGCAGGCAGTTTCTTGATTGCATGACCATACCAAAATTCATGAATCAGATTTTGTGCATTACTGTCTAAGATCTCATTGAGTTGGCTTTCCAGCTGACTAAAACTTTCAATCGGAGAATCTAGCCCTTTTTCTTTAATCAAATGCTCAAATTGAAAAGTCACTTTGTTGCGCTTTTGGTTGAGAAAATCAATAAAAGCATCCCAATCATCAAAACCCAAGGTATCAATTATTCGCTGACGAAGTTCAGGCTCGGTTGGTAAAGATTGTGTTTGCTGGTCATTCAAGGCTTGAATAGCATGCTCTACGCGTCGTAAGAATAAATAAGCATCTTCAAGATCCTCAACGGATTGATGATCGAGTAAGCCTGCCTCACCCAAATGTTTTAGGCTAACAAGGCATTGACGGTCTTGTAATTCTAATTTTGCTCCGCCATAAATCAGCTGAAAAACCTGCACAATAAATTCAACTTCACGAATACCACCAGCACCCAGCTTAATATCGTCTGCTATGTTACGCCGAGCCACCTCTCGCTCAATCATGGCTTTCATTTCACGCATGGCTTCAAAAGCGGTGTAATCTACATATTTACGAAAAACGAATGGGCGGGTCATGTCCAATAAACTATCACCGTCTTGCCCACCCGTGATAATACGTGCCTTAATCCATGCATAACGTTCCCATTCACGCCCATGCTGACTTAAATATTTTTCTAAAGCCACATGACTTATTGCCAATGCTGAACCATCTCCCCAAGGACGTAAACGCATATCCACACGGAATACAAAACCATCTGCGGTAATATGATCCAATAAATAAATCAGTTTTTGCCCCCACAAGATGCAAAATTGCTGTACATCAATACACTTACGCCCATTGCTTTCACCTTGTTCATCAAAGGCAAAAATCAGGTCAATATCACTAGATAAGTTCAGCTCTTGTGCCCCAAGCTTGCCCATCCCAATGACGATCAAATCTTGAATCTTACCGTTATACCCCATCGGTTCGCCATGTTTTGCCAGCAAAGGAATTCGGGCAAAATCTTTTGCTGCAACGATACAGGCATCTGCAAAATCAGACAGTTCTTGTGTCAATTTCACCACATTGGTCAGTTGGTTGGCATCTTGCCAAATCCAGCGAAACATTAAGCGTGCACGAAGAATACGTAAGACTTTCATCCACGTATTTTCATCTTGAATATTGACTAAATGCTCGTAAACAAGTTGTTGAATTTGAACTGTACTGAGCGATTGTTGAAATTGATCAATTGCATAATCATGTTCTAAAGTAGCTTGATGTAGACTTAATACTTGTTCTGCATACTGACTTGCATGTAATGTTTTTTGCAATTGCTCAATGTTCATTGAAAAGCCTGTACTTATGTTTTATCAACTTATTTATAGCAGTTTGCTTTACGTTTAGGGAGGTTTTTGTACTTTTCTTAAAAAGCAAAGCTCAAAAAACCATCACTCACAATCAAACTAAATTATTCAAATATAGAATTATGAAATTTTTATTTTATCTTGCTTGATTTCAGGACAAACTAAAGTTTGATGGGTATTTTTTGCAGCGGGTAACGCAACAATAAAAGTCGTTCCCTCACCTGTTTTAGAGCTTACAGAGATTTTTCCATGATTGAGATCCACAAATCGTTTACATAGAACCAGCCCTAAACCTGTTCCTCGTTCACCAATGGTGCCTTTTATACTGGCTTTGATCTGTGGTTCAAACAGTTGCTCAATTTGCGACTGCGTCATTCCTAAACCAGTATCATGAATAATAATTTCTATATTTTTCCCTACGGGGTGCGCAACAATGGAAACTTTTCCAGAACCATCAGTACGGGTAAATTTTAAGGCATTTGAAACCAGATTTTGAATGACCGAGGTCACCATATTCATATCTGCAAAAACGCTTAAATCCTCAGCAACATTTTCAATCAGTTGTATATTTTTATTTACTGCCAAAGGCTTAAGCACATCGTAAACGATCTTTGTGGTCTGTTTTAATTTAAAATTAATCGGATGATAAACAAAACGCCCACCTTCTGCCATCGCCCAATTGAGCAAATTTTCAAGTAGGGAATAAGTTGATTGCAAGGTATCATGCAGATAATCTGCAATATCCTGTATACCATCATCAGTTAATGTTTCTCGTTCGTTTGCTAAAACATCCGAAAAGCCAATTAACCCATGAAACGGCGCACGTAAATCATGTGCAATGACTTGGAAAAACTTGGTCTTACTAAAATTTAAAGCACGTTCTTGTTCATATAACTCATAGTAATCTTGAGATTCAGATTTACGCGCTAAAATCGTCACCAAACCTGAGCTAAGTTCTTCTAATAAAGCCTGCTGCTTAGTTGTAAATCTTGTATCTTTATCATCATAAAAATAAACATGTGCAATAGAATCATCATCTTCTAACTTAAAGTCATAGCACAATAAGCGTTGGTGTTTTATTCCAATTTCAGCCATATATTGTGAAAATTTTTCATAATTTTTATGGGTTTCTGAAACGATGAGCTGATTGCCAAAATACGGTGATAAACTCAGTTTATGCGGAACTGACGCGGCTTTGAAATCACCGTCTTCATTTGCAACCCAAATATAAGGTTCATTATGAAAAGTAAAAAAAGCATTTTCTACATTGAGAACGGCACGCGCTACACGTAAATAGCGTTCAATTTTATTATTTGAGGTATAGACCCCTAAAATCAGCGAAAGTCGACAAGCGCTGAGCTGTTCGGTCTGATGAGCTTCTAAGAATTCTAATTTCATGTTTACCTCATTTGCACTTTCAGTTAACACGTTAATTATTTAAATCGCCCACTTTTAAATATCAATTTCTTCCAAATACATCAAAACTTAAGACAGAATGCAAAATACAGCCTTGGAAGAGCACTTACAAATGTTCACATAAAACAATATAACAGCAATACAACCAAATAAAAACAATGGGGTGAAAGTTTCGATAAATTTCACATTTTTTTCAACATAAGTAGTCAGTTACAGCTTTATATATTTTTATGATTTAAATAGAAAAAACGAAGCATCTTATAAAAGCCAATGGTTTAAAACATAGTGATCAAATTCATATATCAGATATCAACCTATTGGCCCCCATAACCAAAAGCATGGGGGTAGAGCTAGCAAAGATCAAAAGACAAAATAGTAAAATTCGGCATCAATCAGAGCAAGAATATGCCTTAAATGAGTGAGAAAATACGTTATTTTTAATTCATTAAAAAGAGCATTTCAAATAAATAAACCAAGCCATACAAGATCATAAAAATCAGAGATAGCAGCGTTAAATTTAAAATGAATTTGAGTGTTTTATACGTCTTGAAATGCTTTTCACGGAATTGTATTGAATACTGCCTAAATGGCGCAAAAAATTTAAAAATCGCACTATACACCCCTCTTTTATCTTCAGGCGTGTTTGGAACAACTGTACCTTTAACAAGGATACGATAAGCACTGTTAAAAATTCGTCCAAATAGGTTCATTGGGCGATCAACATCACACATCAGAATTAAACGCGCTGAATTAGCTGTGTTATATGCAAAATGTGGATAGGTTTCATCAAAGACAAAATCTTTACCATCAAACCAAGTACTGGTTTGCCCATCAATATTAATTTGGCAATTTTCAGAGTTAGGTGTCAGCAAACCGAGATGGTATCTAAAACTACTACCAATAGGATCAGCGTGTAAACTCAGTTCAGAATCTGCTGGTAACAGTGAAAACATGGCACCGCGAATAGCAGGGACTTGATTAAGTAATGCCAATGTCTTGGGACATAATCTTTGCGCAGAAACATGCGTTGTTCCATACCATTTTAAGTAAAATTTACTCCAACCACGTTTGTAAAAAGTGCGAAAACCAACATCATAATAACCGTCTGCTCCAGGTGTCTTGATCACTTCAAACACACCCGATGACACTAATGCTATTGCCTCATCTCTAATAATTGTCCAATTGGCTCTAAGTACTTCAATATTTTCCAAAAAATCAGCATCTAATATTGGCTTTTTTGCAAAGCTGCGTGTCGTCATATAAAGAACACAATTAAATGGTGCAAATATTGGCCAGCTTTTTCTTAAATATTGTGAAAGTGACTCATAACGTGCTTTTCCTCGCCAACGGTATACATAAGTCATGGCTGCTATCGAATACACGATTAAACCAATGATGATCATAATACTTAGATTCATTATAATTTTACTCCGATTATGATTTCTGTATCTCCATGGTGTGTCCTTGATTTTCCTTAAATAAAACCAATCTTCTTTACTGGATAAGCCGCACTGAGATCATTTAGTTATTTTTCAAAATAGCGGGAAAAATAAAATATTTTCAAATTATTTAAAACACTTTTAATTATAACTAATTAATTTTCCTATAGGCAAGAAATATGTACACCTTTGGTTAAGTTTTAAATGATTGAAATTAAAAATTTTAACTGTCATTGTTAAATGATCAGGTACTATTTATCGCATACTGATATTTATTATAAAAATGCGTCATTAAAGAGGGATCGAAGGAACACTCACAATCAGAATGTGAAGAATATGGCAATCACATTCCACCTGAGCATCAAAGCGGTACAGTTTTCACCTCATTTATACCAAAAACAGTAGTTATACATGATCAACAAGCGAGGAATGACAATGGTACACATACTTGATATAGCGCAATAAAGACAACTCGAACAGGTCTAGTTACACCTAGAGACTACAGCACTCCATCTCGATCAAAGTGTGGTAATAACATTCCACCAGAACGTCAAAAGTATGGTGCAGTAACCTTATGTATTACTTGTCAAACTAATCACGAAAACAACAAAAGAGCTTATCGATGATTTACGGATTTATTGCAATTGGTGTTCTTATGATTATTTCTTTACTCATTCTCTGCATGATGTTGGATTATCAATATCAATGCACACGTTTGATGAGTGAAATAAAGTATTTGAAACATCAAAGTATAGGTATTAATACAAATTCTCATGGTCAATTACATTTAAATTAGCAAATACATAAGGATCTAAAATAATGTGGATTTTTCCTTTTATCGTAGATGTATAGATTGGTCTGATTAGCAGCGCAGCAGGTTTTCTTTATTTAATTGGCTGAAGAAAAAGCTACTTAGGTAGCTTTAATAATTTATTAAATATCTCTTTTTTTTAATCCAACAAATAACTTAGCCTGAAGTGGTAAAATTAAAAAACTGAACAGCCATGCAATAAACAATGTTATAAAAACAATCAGAATATAAAAAATGATACCAATCCACAGTCCTTTCTTAAAAACTTCAGTTCCTATAAAGCCATATAGCAGCCAAACAGCAAGACTTACATAGCCAGCTAACCATAAAGCCGCAGGAATATAAATAAAGCACCGATTATTTACCCATCCTTTCAACTCATATGAGTCATTTACTTTTTTTACAAACAAAGGAGTTATGCTGGGTGAATATAACCTACAAGCTCGTTTATTATCTTGTCGTGAAAACATGTACTTTAAAGTATGTAAATCATTTAAATTAGACTTAAAATAATTATTAAGGAGTGCAATCTCTTTCAAAATAAAAGAGATATTATAGTACGGGTATTTCTTAGCATCACTATCTTTAATTTTCTCTAATTTCATTAACTCATCAAGTGACTTTATTTCATGCTCTGTAGGGTTAGGTCTTTTAAAAATTTTACTTAACAAACTTAGAAGACCTGACTTTTCCAGTACTGTCATCGTCATTGTTAATAAAAGTAAAGTTGAAAATACAATTACAACAATTGACTTAAACTCTTCAGAAAACCCTAAATTGGTCAAAAGTTGATTGTAATCTGTTACTTGACTCATAATATATAAACTACTTTAGTTATCAAAATCTTCAATGACATCATATTCAGATAAAATATGTTCTCTTATTTCTTTTGCTGTATTATAAGTCTTGCCAAACCATTGATCTTTTAAACGAACAACACGTTGAGATTTAAAAGTCCGCTCACCTGCATTTGTATCTGCTAAAAAGTACCAGCGATTATTGCCATAATGTTTGTGTACAGCTGTAATAGCTATGCCACGATTAGTTAATATTCCAAATCTATCTTTGTATTCAAGGCTATAACGATAACCACTATATTCAGGTAGTTGGCTATCCAGTTCTATATCAACAGTATCTTCTTCTGAATCGACTTTATCATGATATGATATTCTATTCCAAGATTGATATTCACCTATAGGTGGTGACACATATACTGTTGGCTCTTTATATGGCTTAACTTTTATTTCAATATTTTTATCATTAGGTTGAGTAGTTTGAATATTTTCTTTTTCAAATTTCTCTACCACTGGTTCAATTGTCGCAATATTTTCAGCTACTGGTGGCTTATTTATCTTAACCACATGCAATGCTTTTTCAATTTTTAAAGATTTAGCTTTAATTACCTTTTGAACATTAAACTTGTTTTTATTTAAAAAGTATAAGAGTGGAATACCAGCAACGAAGCCAACAAAAAAAACCTATAGGCTGGTCCACCCCCTCTTTAAAACCACTCGCTATAATCAGTAAACACAGCCCAATCAATGCAACTACTGATATAAGCAACCAGTAAACAATAAGATTGAATCTTGAAATAACACTATGATTGATAGTAATAAAAAAGTACTTTGGTTTAATTATATAAAATATAATTGACCATATAAAAAACACCCAAACACCGATAATAAAATTTGATAAATAAAGCACTTACTTGCACTCAACATTATTAATTTATAATTTTAAATTATGAGAAATCGTAATATTCCCCTGTTCCATAATCATAAAAACTAACATTGTTGCCACGCACAGTTATTTCATAGAAACTACTACTTCCATAATGGTAACCTTCATATTTACCATCCATTTTTTTCTTTAGTGATATAAATTCACTATGCCCATAATCATATAAGCTGAATTCAACACCATTAAAGTTGCCATCAAAGAAAGCACCTCGATCATAGTCATACAATTTAACTTCTCTATCATTTGCATGACCCGAAATATTGGGGTGAGTAGATTGGCTGTAGTCATATACACTATTAATAGAATTATTTTTTTCAAGTTTTAATACAGCTAATGCAAGCGCGGCTCTTTGGTGTTGTTTCATAATTTATTCCTGTTTTTTTTATCAAATATTGACTCCCAAATAGTATCTAAGATACTCATAAATATCCATTAAAATTTTACTTATCCTTATCAGCCTTACTTTCATCCCCAGTGCTAGGCATACCTTTCAACACCTTCACAAACTCGGTATTTGCCTTAATGTGAATAGCCACTGATTTTGAAGACACCTTTTAGTTAGATAATGGACTGTCACCACTTTCCTAGACAAATATCGTCTATTCTTTTTGCATAGGAGAGAACATTATGAGTGGGCCAAGATATACGGAATTTAAAGTAACTTCAGAATAGTATGTATATATTAAGTAAAAAAAACCGACTAAATCCCATGATGCCAAAAGCAATATAATATAAAACTAAAAATATCTGGCTATTCAATATTTTCATATTAAACACTTAACTTAAAACGGCTATATAAACCGTAAAATGCATTTCAGCTTTATATTTAACAAGAGTTAAGCAAGTCAGTTATGTTAGTATAAGATAATGCAATCGATTCCTTTGATTTTTTATCTTTTTCAACACTCCGACTAATATAATTTGATGACCACCCAAATGAAATAATTACGATCAACAGACAAATTAAAACATAAATTAAATTATTTTGAGTTCGCCATTTTTTTAAATACCAATATAAAAATAGCAGAATATGCAATACAGGAATAAAACTTAATATAAATACAACAGCTATCCATACAACTGCCCTACCGACTGTTGCATCAGCAAATGTAATGGTTGAATTGAGCACTGTGATTAAATAAATCAACCATATGAGTGCCAGTAAAAACCATGAACCAAGATAAAGGATGAGAAAAAAATTCTTCTTCAGATATTGACTACTCCAAACCTTCATTTTTAATCCTTTTAGCAAGTTCTGCCCAGCGTCGTGGAGAATCAGGGATCACATGTCCATAATAAAAATGCCCTTCCGCTTTATCTCTATTCATTTGAATTCCTAGTTTAATTGAATTCTCAACAAGTTCAGAAAAACTCATCCCTGCATAAATCGGATCACCATATTGGGTTAAATCAATAATGATCAGTTTCTTGATATTTTTGTGTTTTCTTAACATGGCTAAAAAGTCAGCATCTATAGGAGAACCGATTAACACCACATGGTCAACCACATAGCCAAGGTTTGCATAAGACTTGGCAGTTTGTGCGGCAAGCATTGAACCATAAGAATAGCCAATTAGATTAAACTGCTTTGCCGCTTGAGTTGAAGCAGGTGGATAAACGCGCCAGTTGTCAGTGCCATCATCATTTTTAATCATCATCCCTGTACGTGCAGCGTCTATGAGTGTACCGATAGTACCAGGTATTATTTTTGTTGCAGTATTACTTAATCCCTCCCATATATAGTGGATTCCTGCATCTATAAATGCTTGAACCATTGGCTTTAAATATGGTCCATCTAAACCTGCACCGCCCCAAAACACTGTTCCGCGTGGCTTATTTACAGGAATTACTGTTTTAGTCGCCGAATCAGACTTTAATACGAGTGTACTACTACCAGTACCGACGATTACAGGAATCATTTGGATGGCTCCTCATAATTTTCAGGATAGACCTCGATCAACACTTCTAACATTTCAGAAGCTGTCATTAACTGTGTTTGCCCTTGGCTATCCGTTTTTCCAGTAACTGTTACACCATCCATGATTATTTTATAAAATCGATCTGCAAGCGGAATCTGGGTAAACTCATCGACCAATACAAATTGATGTTCATAGGTCTTGTCGGAAACAAGACTTTGCGCAATTACATGATTGGTATTTGATTTGGTTGATTTCCCACTTGAACCTTTATCAACAAGATCAACTGATTGGGTTGCCATCACAATATGGTTACCAGGGCAACCACATTTCACTTTGCACCCATGATAAGCAACGCCGACACTGTTACAAAATTGAAGATCACTTGCTTGTATAACAGCCCCCATAGCTTTACACGCTGGGCAAAAAAACTTATCTCCCAATACAATGATATTTTTACCATTTGATTTACGTGCCGTTTGAGAAGGAATCATACGTCCCCCTGTCGTGGTCAAATCACCTTCTAAAATAATCGGTTGTGACATTTAAGTTGACTCTCCTTGACTGGTAGACCCATCAATACAGTGTTTTGGAGATGTAACCATCCAACAGTATCCAAATTGACTTTCTGCATTATGGATCAGCAAAGTGTTTTTTTTGTTTTCAGCTGAATTCTCTATTGCAAGACTTAATGATAGACCAGAAACCATTGCAGCAGTATCGTTGAGGATTGGGCTGATAGAGACAAATTGATCATCTTCAATCTGAAAATGATCAGATACGGACATCAAGTCAGCCAAAGATTTGGTATGTGTTACAGCATGATCCGTAAATACGATTTCATCATCACCCAAAACTTTATCATTTTTTTGAAAATTATATGCTTGCTGAAGTTGCTCAATCGCTTGAATGAGATTTAAAGTCTCAGCACTTTGATGCGGTTTATACAACAACGGTATCGTAATATTAGCAATCGGTTCTATATCCGTGGTGCCTTGCTGATCCGAGAACAGCACTGCAAAACCACCCTCTGAGGGTTGTACCGCTTTTTGTTCTTGATTGAATTTAACATCAAGATGAAGTTGATCGATCCATGAGTCTGCCCCCATGATTAAAAGGAGTTGTGGGCTACTTACATGATCAATATCCAAATGCTCCATTACAGCATTATGGATAATGAGCTGAGTTCCTTCACTGCTTTCGACATGAGTCATAAAATAATCAACATCATGTTGTTCATTGATACCCATCAAATTTAAATGTTGTTTTAAAAGATCAAATAACGTATCCCTTTCAACTTCTGAGATATGATTTGGTAATATATAAACTATTTTTAAGCTAGGGTGAGGACGATATACAGTAGGAAGTTCTTCTGACACTGTCTTTTTAGTTTGTGAGACCCATTCTGGATGCAGTATGGCTTGCTGATTCTTCGCCTTATCACGTTCCTCTTGATTAAAATTCAAATTTTTAATCTGAATACTTTGTATAACCAAAGCCAATTGTTTAAACAAATGCGTGGTCATCTGCTCTACGCGTTTCGCGCGATCTGTAAATAGTGGTCGAGCGTGTAATGCTGAGTTTTCTTGATCATTCAATGATGAGAGAGATTCAATACGTCGACTCAAATAAGGATAACTTATCTGAAATTTTAACAATGGATCAGGCTCTGGCAATTTTTTATCATCGAGTTGCATCATAATTTGTGTCAAATTTTCGCCAAAAGGTGTGCTGACTGCTGTTGCCAAAACAGATATTTTTTGCCCGATATACTTTATTTTTATTTCATCTTCAGTGCTGGGAGGAGATTCTTCAGTAATTTCTGAAACAACGGGGGCGTCTGGTTTTCGTTTAGCAAATGCAAACAACCGAGTAATCGCAAAAACACAAAATACAATAGCCAAAGGTAAACCAATAAGCATATTGATGAGTATCGTTGAGGATACCTCGATTTCATTATTGTCTCGCCAGTAACTGATGATCACCCAATCACAAATGACCAAGACAATAATTGTAAAAATAATCCATCGTACACTTTTTGACATAATGCGCCTTAGTTTTTACTCACCAATGCAGGGTCTTGATAACTTTCATCAATCGTGATTCCTTGCACCTTAAGTTCAGCCTCGGTTTTTGCTCGTATTTGATTCATCTGTTTTTTGATACCAGGATATAACGATACCCAACGCGCCGCATTGATTGCCGATTTCTTTAAATCATCATCCTTAAAGTATGGTGCATAATATTCTTTTTCTGATTGGAATTTATAACTTACGTAATACGCCCCTGGTTGTTGCTGATCCATCTTAGTTTGATCACGCCGAACTGTAATCGACAAATAAATCCCATTGGCTTGCAACATCCAACGTGAACCATCTTTTAATTGCATCCATTCATCCAAGCTATATTCATAATTTGGATCAAGCTCATAAAATTCCTTACTTGCATAAGCCAATGCATCTTTATCGTTCAATCTTGGATCAGATAAACTGATATAACGTTGCCAACCTGCTTGTTTTAAATCTTTAAAAATTGCCAACATGGCTAAACGTGCTTGGTCATGACTCATCGTATCGTCATTGCTTAAACCAGCATAAACACTATAACCTGTAATTAAATCATTACTATTTGCAACTGATGTTTGTACTCCAATCACATGATGTAAGGTAATACTGTTTGGTTCATGTTCAATCACTACATCAATAGGATGTTTGTCCCAATCTAGATTATAAAAAGTAGTCGTAGAAGTTGGTAAAGGATTCTCTGAATTGGGTTGTGTTCGCGTAACAAACTGTACCCCTGTTTCTTTGTTAAAGTACAAAGTTAAAGGATTCATATGGTTACTATTTCCGTTATTGGAGGGTGCGTACTGATTACTACACGCGATCAAGACAAGCACACCCAATAATAATAAACATTGTCGAAGCCAATACCTTAGCACTTGCATTCCGCCCTTTCCTTTCACAAAGCCCCAGATCATAGTGAATACCTTAGTTTTTACTCACCAATGCTGGGTCTTGATAACTTTCATCAATCGTGATTCCTTGCGCCTTAAGCTCAGCCTCGGTTTTTGCTCGTATTTGATTCATTTGTTTTTTGACACCAGGATATAACGATACCCAACGTGTTGCATTGATTGCCGATTTTTTTAAATCATCATCCTTAAAATATGGTGCGTAGTATTCTTTCTCAGATACAAATTTATAACTTACGTAATATGCCCCTGGTTGTTGTGGATCCATTTTTCTTTGTTCTCGGTACATTTGGATGGTTAAATAAACCCCATTGGCTTGTAACATCCAACGTGAACCATCTTTTAATCGCATCCATTCATCCAGTGTATAAACATAATCTGGATCAAGCTCATAAAATTCCTTACTTGCATAATCCCATGCATCTTTACCGTTCAATCTTGGATCAGATAAATTAATATAACGTTGCCAACCTGCTTGTTTTAAGTCTTTAAAAAGTGCCAACATGGCTAAACGTGCTTGGTCATGACTCATGGTATCATCATTGCTTAAACCAGCCGAAATATCATATTCTGAAATTAACTCACTGGGATTAGCAACTCCAGTTAGCGCCCCAATCACATGATGTAAGGTAATACTATTTGCACCATGTTCAATTTGAATATCTATAGGGTTCTTATGCCAACGTAGTTTATAAAATGTAGTACTAGATGTTGGTAAAGGATTCTCTGAATTGGATTGTGTTCGTGCAACAAACTGCGCCCCAGTTTCTTTGTTAAAGTATAAGGTTAAATCATTCATGCTTTTTGTATTTCCTTTATCATCTGATGAGAGCTGTTGGCTACATGCAGTGTTCGCTAGGCTACATAACAATAAACATAGCTTAATCATATTTCGTATGGTTTTCATTACGCCCTCTTATTTACTCACTCACAGTTTATCGAGTTTATCTTTATAGTCGACCCAAGCTGCAATGGTTCTTAACTCTTGTTCCATATAGACTTTATCACTGTCTTGTTTAGTACCCTGCATTAAACTGTGAAACTGCTTAGCAACATCACCAATCCAATCCATTCGACTCGCAAAGTTTTCCAGTATAGTGTCATCTGGAGCGATCGACTCCAACCGAGATTGATTGGTGTCACATGTATGTGAAAATACAATTTTTAAAGTTGGTGTCATCCATTTTATATATCGCCAACGTTGTGCGGCTACCCAACCAGAAAAAGCAGAATCATCATAAATCAATGGTTGCAATACATTGCCTTGTTCATGATTAGCAATCGCCATAAGGTGTTCAAATTGAATTGCAGGACGTTTATTTTGATTTGCTGTTTGTTCAAACTTTTGTACCAAAACCATCCCTTCTTTTATATTATCGTTATATTTAAATCGTTGAACTGCCTTTAACGCCTCAGTAGCCCAAGGCAGTTTGTCCAACACTGCCTTGACCTGTGGCACACATTGTTCAGCATCCCGTTTTGTTGCACAGACATTAAAACTCTGTGGGTAATTACTCCAATACCAATGCCAGCATGCCACATCCATAAATAACCAAAAGTTTCCTTTAGCAAGCCCAGTATGCACCATACTGATCGAACTTATACCTATAACTCTTAAATCCTCTAATGAGCAGGCAACTGTTTTACTGGCAAAAGCCCCCAATGCCATCCAGTAGTAACGACCTTTGAGTTTAGGATTACCGCCAACCTCTGTTTCTAAATAAAAGCGCGCATAGGTCGCCGCAATTCTTCTTGCACGCGAACTATACATAGCAGTAAGAGCGATGTTATTACCTTTCTTGTCACACAATCGAGCATAAGCAAATTGTTGCGCCATCGACCATAAATGGTCGCAGCTCAGAGAAACCGCTGTACAGGAATCCTGTTTTTGATTGGTTGTACTTGTATTACCCATATATTTTTTCTCAAGTCAAAATCAAATCATTATTCGGATGTTTCTTCATCTACCAGTTCATACCAAACTGGATCAAATTGAATTTGTTGTTCAGTTAGAGAAAATACTTTGTCAGAAAGACCAGTATCGGCAGTCTCTCCCAAAACATCTGTATCCATACCTGTAATTTTATAAGCTAAACCACGAATCACAGTGCCTGATGGATCAAGTAATTTAAAACTTTCATTGTAACTCAGCACATTTTCGAAGCTGGGTAGAGGTAATTTTAATGTTGCTGCACCCAATGTATTAAACATTTGAGACTTCACTTCTACCAGTGCAGGACTACCGATCTCAATCGAGCCATCGGTCTTGATTTTGATATACCCACCACTCTTATTACCAAGTGTTATTTCATTTTGAACCGCTATGGTGACTGAACCTTGACTACTTGTAATGGAAATATCTTTCAAGGCAGCTACTTGTAATGCATCATTTTGCGCCTGTATCTGCACCTCACCTTGGTTGGCTAGAACTTTCATTCCGCCTTGCTGAGCATATAGGCTCATACCACTCAGACTATTGGCTGTGAATTGCCCCATGCTACTCAAATCAATTTGCTTATTCGCAACTATTGTTATGCTTTCACCTGCTTGGTAAGTATGACTTTTCGGTGTAGTTACAGCGATACCCGTAGGTGTACTAATCAAAATGTTCGGTTTTGCCATAGTCTTAAGTTGGTCATCCAGTTGCTGTTGTAAACTCGGATAACGTGTATAACCATCTTTTGGGTCAGCCTTTGCTTGTATAGCGCCTTTTTGTAATATTTTGACTTGTTCCAAAGCTTGTTCAAGCCGTTGGATCGCAACCTCTATATCAAGCTGTTTATCAGCGGCATTCATTTGTGCATCTGTACCTACAAAGAGTCCTTTGGCTGCTCGAATCGCACCCCACTCATCCGTCCTGAGTTCAAAACCTTCTCCACGATCATCACTTTCCGCTTGATGTTTAGGATGGCTAAGCTTTCCAAGATTCAGTTGGCTGACTCCATGACTACTTTGGAGCTGAGCACTGATTTGTCCAGTACTATCATCAAATCGGAGCTGATTGTACCCACCGCCTTTATATTCTTTACTTTTTATCCCTGATAACTTTTTGGTCTCTGGTAGCTTGCCTTTGTCATCAAACTTGGTTGGGTGACGGTGCGCCTCATGAATACGCCCCACGACAAATGGTCTGTCGATATCACCATCAAAAAACTCAATAACGACAATCTCTCCAACACGGGGTAAAAATCTCGCCCCATAGCCTTCGCCGGCCCATGGAGTCAGTACATCCACCCAAGCTGAGTCTGTATCATTGTCGTTCGAGCCTGCTCCACCATCATGACGATGATCTTCATTTCGAGTAAACAGAAAACGAACTTTGATTCGCCCCCATTCATCCACATGGATTTCTTCTCCACTTGGTCCAACTACTTTGGCGCGCATTGGGTGAGCAGTTGGTCTTTGGGTTAAGGGATTATATTGAGGGACAATCGTAATATTACGTCGTTGTAGGACTAATTCATTGGCTTGACGTTCATCATTGTTGTTTGCTGTGATGGTCGCTGCTTGCCAATGGCTTTGTTTCAGTAAAGTTTCAACTTGATTGGTCAAGTCTTTAGGTAAATTGTTTTGGTTATAAAAACGTTTAGATATGATCAGAAACTGCTTATCATGAGACTCTAGTTGAGATATTGTCGGATGTTCATCTAGCTCAAAAAAATAACCTACATGTGCATCACGTACAGTCGAGGTAGCTGTAAACTGTTTGGCTTGTGAATCGTAATAATTGCTTAGATTTTGGTTAAACTTTTCAATCTGACTGTTGCTCGATGGCGTTGCACCATCTTCACCATTTAAGTCTTGTATCCATGCAGGGCTAAAATGCCATGCTTGTTCTAATCCTAAACTTGCTGAATCTTGATTGTCTGAATGTCGATGCTTAGTTAAAACAGAGCCTGCACCTTCTTCTGTTTCCAATGCATCAGCTTGCCATCTCTGGATATGTACAGCTGTGGGTTGAATTGAACGTAACCCAGTAAAGGCGGTTATGCTGTCTGTAAGCTCTGTAGCGCTGCTACGGTGGAAACGAATGCTACGTCGATCAAGTGATTTAAATTGATTATTGTCATCGATTAAACGTAGTTTTTGTGGTTGGATTTGTTCATTAAAATTAGAAACTGTACGTTGTGCCTCATCAATTAAAGTCGTCACGCCTTCAGATGCTAGAATCCTTTTAATAAATTCTCCATCTAATTCATTATGTTGCATAATGAATGGCCTTACATCATAGTCTTTGCTTAAGCCACTTTTATCCAGTGTCAGGCTTGAAGCAAACAATGGGCTTTTTTCTCTCCATTCCTGAAAGATAATATCCATAATTTGCACGACAGACTTTGCCATAAACACACGGCTGTTTCTACGATGTTTCCACAATGCGGTTGGGTCTTCTACCGTGAGGCGATAGATTGTAAGAGAACCATCGCTCGCGCCAGCATCAGCCTTTGTCACAATCCCAGAAATTCGATTGAGTTCTGATTTATCGTTGACGATATCAACGGCTACTTGAGAACCAATAAAGTTTTTCAAAGGTATATTTGCCGATGTAGACAGGCAGATCAGTTGTAAATGAACACCAACATTGAGTTCATGTGTACCATCGACACGTTGAAGGAAGACTTGATCATTCAGCGAGCTATTGCTGAACTGTACGTGTAAGGCACGTTTCTGTGCAGCCAATCCAAGCTGCTCCAAGGCAGAGTAAATATTATTTAACATAAAATTATTGTTAAGTTTTTCTAAATTCACCCCATTATACTAAAAATTTTGATGATCTGTCTATACAGACCTGTCTACCGTTATAATTTGAATATCAATTTATGTCTCTTTTTGTTGTAACTGTTTAAGTAAATTTTTTCGATAGTCTATCTGTTTTAAAGAGAGTTGATACTTCTGTTGCAGTTCTAGGTGATTTAAATTTAATAAATCATGTTGATGCGCATTTACCCATTTTAATACTGATGGTCTTTTAGAAATATTAAGTAGCTGCTTCAAGCGTGCTCTTGCTGACATGATTTGATTTTTTGTGAGTTTAAATTTTTGAGCAATTTCTTCAACAGGTAAATCATTACTTAATAGAGCTTGTTGATTTTTTAATAGCCATTGTTTTTTTTCAAATCGCTTGTGCTTTAATTTTTCTGCCGTTGTTCGTTGATCATGTTCCTTACACATATTTTTATGAATTTTTGTTGCTGTTGGAATACAGATATCCATCACTTCAACCAAGTCATCAATTTTATTGCATGACAAGATAATGTCCTGATGAGTTAAAATTTTTTCTTCAATTTCCAATAAAACCCTGTGTTTTTTTCTACTGCGAGTTTGAACAATTCCAATTTTTTCAATTAAATAACGAGTATAACGACTCACTTGACCCGAATGTAATTGATATTTATCCAATAATACTTCATGGGATTCATACAAAATCTCATCTTGATGAGCAATTACCCAATCATAATCTGGTTTAGGTACTTTCTTTTGTATATCAAGGCGCTTTTTAAAACGGATTAATACATCTTTAGAAAATCCAAGCTGTTCAGCTAATACTGGCAATTTTATCGACTTATTCTGCTTAATAAATTCAGCAAGTTCAGGAGTAAGGATAGTTGCATTGTGCCCATATACCCTCTCATTCATTCGACCTCTAAACAGCATTAGTCCATTCGATAACCGTTTTTCCTCATAAACATCCCAATCTTCCCCCTCCCAATCCTTGATTGTTTTTATTGGGTAAAGTTTATATTTCCGAACCATAACTGTTAACAATTTTCTTAACCATCAATAATCTTTCTTTTTATCAAGTTTTACTTAAAAGTTAAAGAGGTCTTTTTAGAGTATTCTACTATGACTCTGTCTACCCTGATGATGCTTATGATACAAATTAGTGTCGTCAGATGATTATACATCGGCAAGCCCACACAGTTATCCCTCCTAGAAGGAATGCTAAACCATGGAAAATCAAGTTTTAGTTTTAGAGAACGCAATGAGCTACTCAAAACGGTCAAACGATTGGATCGAACAATATGGAAAAATGTTCGGGTTATCATCGCTGAAGTTTGGTCGAAACTAAGATGCATTGCAAATGGCTTTTCAGCCATATATGAGAAGGAGTAAAAAATTATGGACGTTCGAACTAAATTACCCTTACTAGATAAATATTTAGCTTTATTAATTGAAAGTATTGAAAATTGTGAAAGCTTAACTGGTAAATCAGTATCAGCAACTTTATTTATTATTCAAGAACAAATCGGGAAATTTTGAATCAGGTTGAAGACAACGTTTAAAATAAAACCCTATTATAAGAGTTTTCTAATCACCCAAACAAAGTGATTGACTTAACAATGCTTAAAAGTATGATTAGTTAAATCATACTTTTAAGAAAATCTCATGTCACTTCAAGATAAAAATGATTCATTAACGAACTTAGAAAAAATTCTAAAAGTTAATGATGCGTTTAATGGAAGATTAGAAAGGGCTCTAAAAATTTCCGAGGCATTTAATAAAAAATTTCAACTTCCTAAATCTATTGAAATGGTGGTAAATACACAAAAAAAATTAGAGAAATTTTATGATTCATCATATGCTTTGAGAGAAATATTTAATAAACATGAACAAATAAATAAAGCATTTGAACTTCCTATAAATTTACAAAAAATAATTGATTCACAAAAGAAAAATTTAATATCCTCTCCTAATTTTATTAACCCTACATCAAGTTTATTTTTTCCTCAATCACTTCTAAGTCCAAGATATAGCTTGTACCAAAATCTAGTAACTAGATATAATTTTTCAACTCTTCTTTCTTTGTCTCAGAAAATAGCTAAGTCAGACTTATATTTTCAAAAATCATATTTAACCGACCATATTACGAGACAAAACATTCAAAGACATCTTAATTTGTTATCAGCTGATATTAGAGCTGAGTTAGTAGAGGATGCTATACAAGCAGCACAAGAGCTTAATACAAGTGAGGAAATTAAAACTGAAGTAACAACTTATTTTAATGAATTAGAAGAATTTGATACTTCAGCCCAAAAATCTGAAGGAAAAAGCTTAGCAGCAACAATTGCTATGATTATTATTATTTATCTTATTCATTCCTTTAATGATCAACTTCAAATGACTATCTTTGAATATGCAACCAAACCTTTAATTACATATTATCTCTCTTCCAAAGAAGTAAAATCTATTGTTAAAAATGAAATAAAGAAAAATGAATTAAGTACTCTGTATGGAAAGAGAATCTCTCTTACTGACCTAAATTTAAGAGATTTACCTAAGCAATCATCTACACTATTAGAAACAATTGAGGCAGGTAAAATTTTATACATCATTGATGAACCATGCTTACATAAATCTTGGCTTAAAGTCGAGGTTGAATACAATGGAGAAAAGATTCAAGGATATGTATTACGAAGGTATACAACAATAATTAAACCTTAGGATCAACTTGAAGAGAGCATCTTTCAAAACAAGCCAGTTTGTTAAATAAAATATTGCTAAGCAACCTAAATGTGAAAAGAAATATTCCCATTTTTTCAGTTTAAAATTGTGATCCCATAATCAATTCTAGACCAAATAAAATTTGATAATTGACTAATGACAGTTAAAATAACCACATTAAAAATACCTCAACAAATACAACAATTAAAATTCACAAGATTTAATATAAAAATCATTGAGATTAAGGTCTGTTGACATTTACTGTATAAAAAAATAGCGAGATAGTAAAATTTAATCGCAAAACCAAATTTACTACTCGCTATGCCTCGAACAATGCTGAAAGATCAACACTGGTCTAAGCTAAAATCTATTTTCCGTAATTTTAGGATTTATCTCAAACAAAATTTGAGAAATTTTATTGAAGCTATCCTTTACCATATCAGAACAGGTTGTCCTTGGAGAGATTTACCAACAGAATTTGGCAAATCAAACTCAATATTTAAAAAGTATTGTCGTTGGTCTGCGGACAATAAATTTATGAAAATATTTAAATTATTTAGTAAACATGCGGATAAAGAATGGGTTTTCATTGATGGAAGTCATATCAGGGCCCATCAACATTCTGCTGAGATTAAGAATCAAAATATTTCCAAAAGTATTGGTGGTAATAGCTCAAAAATACATTTGACTGTTGATGCTGATGGCAACCCAATAGAAGTTATTATTTCTGATGGTACAACTCATGATGTCAAAGTCGCGCCTGATTTAGTTTCAAAATTAGATTTAAATTCGACTGAAACATTATGTGCAGACAAGGGATATGATTCAGAAACGTTACGTGAACAAAGACAAAAGACACATGCAAATATTCCACGAAAATCCAATACCCAACTCAATAATGATCATATGGATTGGCATTTATATAAAATTAGACACTTAGTAGAAAATGCCTTTGCACGATTAAAACAGTTTAGAGGTATTGCAACAAGATATGACAAGCTAAAGAGAAATTATCAGAGTGCGGTAGCTTTAGCTTGTATATTTATATGGTTGCCTTTATAGAGCAAAATATACGCTACAAATGTCAACAGACCCTAATTTATAAGTTAAAATTAATTATAGATAAATCCATCTAATCTATAATGGAATTTTACAATTAGATGTCTAAAACTTGGTTTTATTCATCTGCTGTCAACATGATTAGTCTTTTAAGATAGTAATTGTAGTGCAAGTTATTGATTCCACGAAATAGGGAAGATAGTGAGTTTTTGCCTTTAAAAATATTATAGTTTTCAACATAATCAAGCTCATATTTCGTCATTGTAGCTAAAAACTCATTCATTCGGGCTTCAATCCATATTTCATGCGCAATTAAATCCTCAAATACATCAGTAGTACCATTTTCATCGAAGGAAACAGCATACAGATTTTCAAATTTTAACTCTGCATTATTCGAAATCTCTACTACTAAATCTTTTATCTCAGCTATTTTTATATTCGCGACATTTTTCTCTGAAGTTAAACTTTCTAAGGTATGTCTATTATCAATTTTCTCATCACTCAGATAATCAGCACTATTGTTGGTATCATTAAAATGTGTGAAAGCATCATCAATGATATTTGAATAATATTCCAATTTTCCAGTTACAACACTTTTCCATTCACTAACCAGATCTTTAAAATGCTGTAAATTTCCATAAATTTTGGTAGTCATAAATTACCCTTCAATTAAGTGTTTAAATTTTAAAATTAATTTCTAATTTTATAATCCTTATTTATGGCTCCAATTTCATTTTTCAATACCAAATTTTAAACTTTGTTAAATATATTTCTTAGCCCTTCAGATTGATTTAATTCAGCTACAATCTCTTCATTTGTTGAATTGTAATAAACCAAAGTAAACTTGGGATCTTTCCAACCAAAATTCTTGCATAACGTTGAAACATTTTTAATTCGCTTGGCCATCAAACTTGCAGCTTCATGCCTCGAATCATGAAAAGTTAAGTCTACATAAACCTGCTTGCTTCCTCGTCTTTCTAAATAATGTATCTATTGAAGAGTCAGGCCAAGTGAAAACTTTAGGCAATGCTTTACGATCAATCTTCATCGCCAATTACCAAATCCGCTCGCCAAGAGCCATTCGCTTGCTGCTAAACAGACAAACTCATATCTACACCAAGTCCCTAATTTCCATAAATAAACCCACAAAAATAAAATGTGTAAATGAATACCTCAAAATACCTTAAAAAAACCCAACACCCAGAAACGAAAAAACCCCGAAGCCTTTGTGTATCAAGGCTTCGGGGTTTATCCAATCTGTTTAACCTAAACTAATGGTCCCGAGGGTCGGACTCGAACCGACACGTCATCGCTGACAGTGGATTTTGAGTCCACCGCGTCTACCAATTTCACCACCTCGGGAGAGGTTGTGTGCGTATAATAGCGCGTTTCATTTTCTTGTCAACGACAAGTTTTCACATTTGTTTAATTTTAAGGCATATTTGTTTTTTTTGGATTATAAAACATCAATTTCAGCCATTAATTTGAAAAACGACTATACTAGCGGCAGTTTTTAAATCCCAAATGTCAGTTTTTCTTCCTCATGATGCAACTCTCCGATTTTAATTTCGAACTTCCCGACGAACTCATTGCGCGCTACCCACTTGAAACACGTAGCGCTTCTCGCCTTTTACATCTCAATGCAGATGGTTCATACCAAGATCTTCACTTCACCGATGTTTTTGATTTATTCAATGAAGGTGATTTATTGGTACTCAATGATACCAAAGTGATGAAAGCACGTTTAAAAGGTAAACGTGCCTCTGGTGGTGCTATTGAAGTTTTGGTTGAACGTATTTTTGATCAGACCATTGCACATTGTCATATCAAAGCCAGTAATTCGCCTAAAGCAGGTGCTGAGTTATTTATTGGCAAAGATGAAGTTAAAGTGACGGTAACAGGGCGTCATGAAAACTTATTTGTGGTGGAATTTTCTCAGCCTATTTTGCAAGTTTTAGATTTATACGGACAATTGCCTATTCCGCCTTACTTTAACCGTGAAGCAGAAGCCATTGACACAGAACGCTATCAAACCGTATTTAACGATCCAACCAAATTAGCAAGCGTAGCAGCACCGACAGCAAGTTTGCACTTTGACCAAGCCCTATTAGAAAAATTAGAGCAAAAAGGCGTAAATAAAGCTTTTGTAACCTTGCATGTGGGTGCTGGAACATTTTTACCCGTACGTACAGATCAGATCGAAAATCACATCATGCACAGTGAATGGTGTGATGTGCCTGAAGCAACCGCAAAATTGATTCAAGAAACCAAAGCACGTGGCAACAAAGTGATTGCCGTTGGAACGACAGCAACACGCGCCTTAGAAAGTGCAGCACAAGCGTCTGGTGGAGAAATTGCCGCGTGGACAGGTGATACACAAATCTTTATTTATCCAGGGTATCAATTCTGTGTGGTTGATCGCTTGATCACCAACTTTCATTTACCAGAATCTACCTTGTTAATGTTGGTATCTGCATTATCCAACCGTGACAATATTATGAATGCATATCAACATGCTGTTGCAAGCAAATATCGTTTCTTTAGTTATGGCGATGCAATGCTGATTGAAAATGCAAATGACTAGATCCAACGAAGCACAATGTATTTAAAAATTATTGCTTAGTCAGCATACCAATATGCAAAGTGTGGTTTAAACATCACACTTTGCATTCAAAATCATTTTTTCGTTACAATCAGGCATCTAAGCACTTGCTACAATAATGAATAAAGATGAATGATTTACTGACAAAAATTCAAAATGCCTTTAGTCAACAACACGCCAACAATGGCAAGACTCAGCACAATATCCATGCGATCAATCAGTTACTCTCGTCAAATCAGGATTTTGAACAGATCATTGCAAGTTTAAAGAATTGGCAAGATGATCCGAGTCTGTCTATTCAAAATTATACGTTTTGGCTTTTTATTACGATTGCGATTGGCTTATTTGTACTGGCTATTTTTACCCACCCGATACTCTTACTGGTTGCGGGTGCGAGTGTGGCTTTTGCTTTCTATAAGCGCACTTCGACAAAAGCACTCAATCAATTGGTTGAAGATGCTCATCAAAAGAACCTAGAAGCAAAATATCAAATTCGCTTCTATCCCAATGCCTTCGATGAAAATATTGAGTCTCCCTATAATTTCCCATTATTTGGTTTAGGGGATCATGAAAATACCATTGGTCATTGCATTTATGGCGCTTGGCAGGTCAACGGCATCAACTATCCATATATGCTGTTTAATTATCATTATGTGGATGAAATCGAAACTCGTGATTCAGAAGGCAAGAAAAAGACTGAATATCGTCATTATGATTTATGGGGGATTATCCTAGAAAACTTCCCTGCTCAAGGTATCAGTATTTCATCTAAACAAAATCGAGCCTGCCGTCTTGGGGTAAAATGGTCAAGTGGGGATATTCGTTTCGACAATCAGTACCAATTAAGTGGCATAAATGAAATGCAACTTGCCAAATTTTTCACACCAAATCATGTATTAATGCTTGATCAAGCCATGGCTAATTTTAAAGGTGATTTTTATGTTCAAGCTCAGCGCCCTTCTTTGTGCTGGCTGTTTAAAACAGATATTACCAAAGCGCAAATGCAAGTCGATAAAGTTCAAACTGTCTATGATTTGGCTGCACAACTTGAAAGCATGAACATGCCTGATTATGAACAGCTTAAAGATTCACTGATCACCATTCTACAAGAAGTCCAGCCTCATTATGGGACAAATAAAGTTGAAAAATAAACAATTTACTTTGTCGATACAATAATTTATCGCATACTGATCAATCTGGAATTCGAACTTTAATAGACTTCAATCATGATTATTTGCCATGCCTATAGAAACCGTTGAGCGATTACTTCACCTACGCACAAGAAAAAATAAACATGTGATGCGCAATATCGCTCGGCTTTGGGAAATTGGACAACAGGCTCAATCTGCACAAGATATTTTAGATGGCTTACATCCGTGGGGAGAATGTAGAGAATTATTTTTTCATAACCTCATCCCCAGACTGCTGTTTATGATTGGGGTACTGACTGCAATTTTTGGTTGGCTGATTCATCACTATATTCCCTACCCACTGAGTCTATTAGCAGCCTTGTTATGCTGTTTTGCTGCTTATTTAATTTATGAGCAAAGCGATCCAATTGATGAAGTCATCAATTTTTTAGAACAGCGCATGATGTTTCTCCGCTACGAATTAGATTTTAATAAAACCCCAAGTCATATCTCCACAACAAGCAATAGCTTTTTGGTCATGAGTAAGTTAAAACAAAGTTTTCCGTTGTTTTCGCAAGGCAATGTGTTGAATGAGATTGAACAATTTGCATCCACCAAATGGTTTGATGGTGAACAAGAACATCATGTGATGTTATTTCAGTATCATTATGTCGATGAGTTTTCACTGCCCAATACCCAGGGTGAAAAACAGATAATTAAGGAAACTCATAAAAACCAATGGGGTGCTTTTATTTTTCAATTGCCCGCCCTCGGCTTTGCCGCCAGTAATAAACATCATGAATTTATTCCGCCCTATACCCAAATATGGAAAACTGCGGATATTCTGGTCAGTCAAAATTTATATATTTTTGGCTATGATCAACATCAACTTGCCCGTACCATTAGTCCAAGTATCACCTTAAAATTAAGTGATTTTTTTCAACACTATTCAGGTGATATTGTTTATCATTTTGAAGAAAATATGCTGTGCTATATGGGAGATCAAGATCTCTTTCGCATTCGTCGTAAAAAACAAAAGCTTCAGGATATTTCAGCACTTCGTGGACATTTAAGAACATTAACCATGCCTGAATATGAAAAATTTAAACAGTGCATGCTAAACTTGATTTCATAAATCAAAAGGAATAATCAAAATGGGTATAATCATATTTATTGGGATTTTTATTGTTCTGATCGTTTGGGGTATTCTGGTCAGAAATAACATTGTGCGTTATTTCAATGCGACACAACGCGCATGGGCTGAAGTTGCCAACTTTGAACGCCAGAAAGTAAAAACACTGGAAACTTTAGAGCAAACTTTGGCGCAATATACACAGTTTGAAAAATCAACTTTGGAAAAAGTGACCGAGTTACGTCAGCAAATTTTGAATCTAAATCTAAATAATACTGATGTTTCTCAATTACAACATGTTGAAAAACTCAATCAAGATTTAATGAAAAGTTTAAATGTGGTGGTTGAAAATTATCCTGAACTAAAAGCAGATACTTTGTATGCAAAAATGATGGATGATATTCAAGAACAAAATGAAAATGTCGGTGCAGCAATCACCATCTTTAACCGTAATGTTGAAGAATTTAATAACACCATCGAAATTTTTCCAAACAATATGATCAATACCATTACTTTGGCAAAGAAAACAATTCGTCCATTTTCCGACAATGTGGTCACTCAGAATTTTGATTACAAGCCTAATTTTAATTAGGGTCTGTAGACAATTCGTCTAAGTTTGCGACTACATGTGTTTTTTAGGCGATACTAGGCACGAAATACGACATTTAGTCATTCTAAATGAGTAGTTCGTAACGACGTAGCGGCAAAAAACACGCTAGTCTCAAAGAAATATTGGGAAGGTTCTTTGATCAAACATTACTTGAATAAATACGTAAAAAACAAATACTGGCAATGGATTTATCAACAAGCTTGTTAAAACAATGGTCAACAATCCAGCCCTTGCATGCGATTAAACTAAAATTTCAAATCGTCTGTAGGATTTAAATCGAGTATAAATTACCAGCAAATCACACCAGCAGCATTACTTAGAATTACAAACCCTATGTTGAAAATCTTTTCCAACCATTCCTTTCGCCTTCTTTTCAAAAACTGGAATGTATTTGAAATTGTTTGGCTTTTTAGTTTTATTTTCATCGGCTGTATCATTACTTTAGTTCAACAAGATACATGGTTTAATTTCGTGGTATTACTCAGTGGAATTCTCTGTGTGGTATTGGCAGCAAAAGGCAATATTCTCAATTATAGTTTTGGTTTATTTAATAGCTGTGCTTATGCATGGATTTGCTATAACAACGGCCTTTATGGCGAAATGGGACTGAATCTCTTGTTCTTTGTCCCAACCGCTTTGATCGGCATGCTACTTTGGCAGAAACATACCAAAGAGAAACAATTACAACAGGCCTATACCCTTCGGCAGGCGTATTTGATTTTGATCATCCTGAGCAATATAGGTTGTATTGCGATACTCGGTTATCTGCTTGCCCAAATTCCCTCTCAAAATACGCCTTATATAGATGCAACCACCAATATTCTTGCAATCACAGCAACGATTTTGATGCTACTGCGTTTTAAAGAGCAATGGTGGTTTTATATTACTTTAAATATCTTCAGTATTTTAATGTGGGCGATCCGAACCCTTGATGGTAGTGGTGATGGTGCAATGATGTTATTGATGTGGTCGGCCTTTCTGATCAATGCCATCTATGGCTACTATAACTGGAACAAACTTGCACAAAACTATTCAAACTCATCCTATTGAATTTAAAAACTATGAAAAAAATCGGACTGACACTCGGTAAATATGCACCCTTACATGCAGGTCATATGCATGTATTTGAAACAGCATTACAAGAGGTAGATGAGCTGTATGTATTGATCTATCAAAGTTCAATTACAACTATCCCCTTAAACATTCGCGCCCAATGGATCAGAGATTTATTTCCTCAAATTCATGTGATTGAGGCATGGGATGGGCCTGAGGGTTATTCCAATGATCGGGCTTTTGAAATAGAACAAGAAAATTACATCATTCAAAAGCTCAATGGCGTGAAAATTTCGCATTTTTATAGTAGTGAATTTTATGGTGAGCATGTCAGCACTGCACTCAATGCAATTGATCGTAGAGTGGATGAGTCACGTCTACAGGTGCCGATCTCCGCTACAATGATTCGAGCAAATGCCTTTCAAAATCGGAAATTTATCCCCAACTGTGTCTATGCAGATTTGATTAGCAAAGTCGCCTTTGTCGGTGCCATGTCTACAGGCAAGTCGACTCTGGTTGAAGCGCTTGCGAAAAAGTATGCAACCACTTTTGCCCCAGAATATGGGCGTGAATATTGGGAAACTCACCAAGTTGATCGTCGTATCGGTTTTGAGGATTTCAACATTATTGCAGATCGTCATATCGCCTATGAAGATCAAGCCACTTTAGATGCGAACCGTTATTTATTTGTAGATACCAACGCGATAACCACAGCGATGTTTTGTATGGATTATCATGGCCGATTACCTGAGCATCTCAAACAACTTGCACTCGAAAATGCACAGCGCTATGACTTATTTTTCTTGTGTGAAGATGATATTGCTTATGACGACACTTGGGATCGTAGCGGTCCCCAAAAAAGAGCTATTTTTCATCAGCAAATTATTGCGGATCTCAAACAACGTCGGATTCCATACATCGCTTTAACAGGAAGTTTAGAACAACGGATTGCCAAGGTTGAACAAGTGCTAAATCAGTTTGATAAATTCAACAATTTTTTTGGATCAGCTTTAAAGCCATGATCAGGAATCGATTATGGCGATTGAGTATATTTGACTCGAAACATATCGCCTAAATCACCATGTGGAAATTTGAATAAAAATTCAGCCATAATCCTGTTTATTTTCAACATAAAAAATGACATTTCGATCATTTTCTGATATTTTCAAACCGCTAAAAAATGACTATTTTTAGAACAAAACGATCAACTAAAAATGATCAACTTAATAAAAAGACAATCTAAAGATTGGAGTAAATCAAATGTTAAAAAAATTATTCATGATGTTATGTCTGTGTTTTCTCTGGCAAGCCCCTGCTCAAGCGAAAGGCCTGTTAGTTTTTAATACAGGCGATGAAATGTTTAAAGTTGGCCCGTTTCCACAAGAAGTGTTAAGTCAATACGAAGATCTTAAAAGTTTAAATGCAGGATATAAATGTAGTCACTTTGGAATCTTATGGGCAGATGTCAAAACATGGGACTGCACCTTGGTCGGCATGACCGATGCAGAACCAGATACTTTTTATGAATTACCTGATGATGTCATTTCAACCTTAAGTAAAAATCCTGAATACCAAGAAAATAAAATGCAGCGTAATTTTTGGAATCATTATGGAATATTCATCATGATTCTGGGAGTTATCGCCTTGATCATTATCGGTCGTAAGGCAAAAGACTAATTTTCTATCTTGTCCAAATCTAAGCTCAAAAGCGAACCACTATTCGCTTTTGAGCTGCATAAAAATAATACCTTGATATTCAAAAAATAATTATTCAACGATAAAAAATGATTCTCCTATCAATCTATTGATGTTCAAGCCGCTAAATCAATAATTTTAAATTTAACATTATGAAAAACAACATGACTGGTATTCGACCATAAAATCAGGGAAAATAGCCCCCTTTTTGCAATTATCAATCAGCGAACTGTTTTTTCGCCAGATTTAGGTTATTTATGAAGTTTGAAAAATTAGGTCAGTCGGGGCGTGCTCGTCGTGGTCGTTTAACTTTAGAACATGGTGTGATTGAAACACCTGTGTTCATGCCTGTGGGAACTTATGGCACAGTTAAAGGCATGTTGCCACGCGATATCGAAGATATCAAAGCACAAATTATTTTAGGCAATACCTTCCACCTTTACTTACGTCCTGGACTAGATGTTATCCGTGAACACGGCGGTTTGCATGAGTTTATGAAATGGGGCAAACCGATTCTTACTGATTCAGGAGGCTTCCAAGTATTCAGTCTGGGTGCTATGCGTAAAATCAAAGAGGAAGGGGTGACTTTCCGCTCACCTATTGATGGTTCAAAAGTCTTTTTATCTCCTGAAATTTCAATGGATATTCAACATACATTGAACTCAGATATTGTGATGATTTTTGATGAATGTACGCCATACCCAGCAACCCATGAAGAAGCACAAAAATCGCTTCAACTGTCATTACGTTGGGCGAAGCGTTGTAAGACTCAGCATCACGATGTTTTAAAAAATAGAAATGCATTGTTTGGAATCATTCAAGGCGGCATGTATGAAGACCTTCGTGAAGAGTCTTTAAACGGTCTTAAAGAAATTGATTTTGATGGCTTTGCGATTGGTGGTTTATCTGTCGGTGAACCCAAAGAAGAAATGATCAAAGTTTTGGATTATCTGCCTGCAAAAATGCCAGAAGATAAACCACGTTATTTGATGGGTGTGGGTAAACCAGAAGATATCGTTGAAGCAATTCGTCGCGGTGTCGATATGTTCGATTGTGTCATGCCAACTCGAAATGCACGTAATGGTCATTATTTTGTTACCGATGGTTTGGTTCGGATTCGTAACAGCCAATATCGTCATGATCAAAGCCCACTGGATCCACATTGCGACTGTTATACCTGTACCAACTTCACCCGTGCTTATTTATTCCATTTAGAAAAATGCGGTGAAATGCTCGGTTCGATGTTGGGCACGATCCACAATTTACGTTATTACCAACGTTTTACCCAAGATATTCGTGATGCTTTAGATCAGGGAACTTTTGATGAATACGTGACTGATTTCTATCAACGTCGCGGTTTAGAAGTTCCTCCTTGTCCTGCTGACTAATGCCCCAATATAAAGTTGAATTGAAGATTAATTCAACAGTATTTGCGCTGAAACCCAAGACAAGGTAAATTGCTGAACAAGTCAATTTAAAAGCCATGAAAATGGCAGATAATTTTTAACATTAGGAAATTAGAATGAGCTTATTTATTTCTTCTGCTCACGCTGCAGCAGCGCCTGCACAAGGCCCAGGCATGATGGCAAACATATTGATGATTGTAGTATTTGTTGCAATCTTTTATTTTCTCATCTGGCGTCCTCAAGCAAAACGTGCAAAAGAACACCGTACTTTAATCGAAAGCTTAGGTGTTGGCAGTGAAATTGTCTTTGCAGGCGGCTTAATGGGTCGTATCCTAAAAATTGATGGCGACTTTGCAGTGGTTGAATTAAGCAAAGGAAATGAAGTCAAAGTTCAACGTGCAAGTGTTATTTCAGTACTCCCTGAAGGCACATTAAATAACCTTTAATCATAAAACGGTCGTGCACTTAGCACGACTTTTTCATTTTAAGAAGAAAGCGAATGCGTTACCCTGCATGGAAATATATATTGATTCTAGTGGTACTAGTGATCAGTACATTATATGCGCTGCCGAGTTTGTATCCTGACGAACCTGCTGTTCAAATTTCTGGTGCCAAGGCTGGTACCACAATTGATCAGTCTGTCATACAAAAAGCAGAGCAAATTTTAAAAAGTGAAAATATTAGCAGTCATGATAATACCTTCACCAACAATGCTGCCCTTCTACGTTTAAATACGTCTGAAGCACAGTTAAAAGCAAAAGATGTCCTCAGCAAAGGTTTGGGTGAGAACTATACCGTTGCATTAAACCTTGCACCAACCACACCTGAGTGGTTGCAAAAAATTGGCGCTAAGCCAATGAAGCTTGGTTTGGATTTACGTGGTGGTGTTCATTTCTTACTTGAAGTGGATATGGACAAAGCTATTGCACAACGTATGGAAACCTCAGCAACAGACTTACGTCGTGAGTTCCGTGACAATAAGATTAAATTTAATAGTCTTTCATTGAACAACAATACCATTACGATTCAGTTTGCAAATAATGATGACCGTGCAGCGGTAATGGACTTTTTACGTCGTGATGGGAATAAGTTCAATCAACAAGCTTTAGCAACGGATACAGGTTCTACGCTTAAGTTGACCTATAACGATGCGACCAAGCAAGATATTCAATCTTATGCACTCAACCAAAACTTAACCACTTTACGTAACCGTATTAATGAGTTAGGTGTAGCTGAAGCATTGGTACAAAGCCAAGGTAGCAACCGTATTGTGGTTGAATTGCCTGGTGTACAAGATACTGCCGAAGCTAAACGTGTCTTGGGGCGTACTGCAAACCTTGAATTCCGTTTAGTGTCTGATTTAAATGATCAATATATTGACCGTTTCACAGGTAAATATAATGGTCAACCTTTACCGCCTGGTACTGAAGTTTTTGCTTACGAATCTTTGGACAGTGGTCGTGAACTGTTATTAAATCGCAGCCGTATCCTTACGGGTGAACGTGTACAAAATGCATCAAGCGGTTTTAGCCAAGATAGTGGTGGCGCTGAAGTAAATATTACTTTAGATACTGCTGGTGGTAAGTTGATGTCAGATGCAACCCGTACTGCTGTTGGCAAACGTATGGCGGTTTTGTTTATTGAAAATAAACAAAAAATCACCTCTGTTGCTGATCCAGTTACAGGTGCAATGACAGAAGTTCGTACCCCATATACTGAATCTGTGGTAATCAATGCTGCAAATATTCAAGCGGTTTTAGGTTCATCTTTCCGTATTACTGGTTTAGATTCTCCTCAAGAAGCAGCTGAACTTGCATTGATGTTACGTGCTGGTGCTTTAGCTGCACCAATGTACTTTGTAGAAGAACGTGTTGTTGGTCCAAGTTTGGGACAAGAGAACATCGATAAAGGCGTATTATCAACGCAAGTTGGTTTCCTGCTTGTTGCAATCTGGATGATCGTGTTCTTCCGTCTATTTGGTTTAATTGCTGATGTAGCATTAGTGATTAACTTGGCAATGCTTCTCACCATCATGTCTTGGATCGGGGCTTCACTGACCTTGCCAGGTATTGCCGGTATCGTAATCACCATTGGTATGGCGGTCGATGCCAACGTACTGATCTGTGAGCGAATACGAGAAGAAATGCGCTGGGGCGCCTCGCCCAAACAAGCCATTATTGCCGGTTATGATCGAGCCTATAACACCATTCTCGACTCAAACTTAACCACATTTTTGGTTGCATTTATTCTGTTTGCTATTGGTACAGGTCCGATCAAAGGCTTCGCTGTAACGCTGATGATTGGTATTATTTGCTCAATGTTTACTGCAATTACAGTAACACGTGCAATTGTCCAATTGGTATATGGCAGAAAACGTAACTTGAATAAGTTGAGCATATAGGAGATCGAAGATGACTGATGTGACTCAACCGAAAAAGAAATATGGTCGCCCTGATGATGAGCATGTAATTAATTTCATGAAGATTGCCAAACCAGCGGCAATCATCTCAATCCTTTTGACCATTGCAAGTATCTTCTTTATTGCAACCAAAGGCTTAAATCTTGGTTTAGATTTTACTGGTGGTGTTTCTGCAGAATTGAACTATCAATATGCGGCAAAACCAGCAGACGTGATTTCTAATTTGGATAAAGCTGGCTTTAAAGATGCAGTTGTACAAACATTAGGTTCAAATAAAGACTTAATTGTACGTATGCCAGCGCAAGACCTTAAAGTTGAAGACTTAAGCAATACCATCACCAAAGCAGTTCAACTGCCGAATAACACTGCTGTTGTTCACAAAGTTGACTCTGTCGGTGGTCAAGTCGGTAATGAGCTATATTTACGCTCTGCAGGTGCTGTAGCGCTTGCGATGCTGCTTATGCTGATCTACGTGACCATTCGCTTCGAGTTTAAACTTGCAGTTGGTGCAGTGCTTTCATTACTGCACGATGTGATCGTAACGATTGGTATTTTTGCAATGATGCAATGGCCATTTGACCTTACTGTTTTAGCGGCTATTCTTGCCTTAATCGGCTTCTCGTTAAACGATAACATTGTTGTATCGGATCGTATCCGTGAAAACTTCCGTAAGATTCGTGGCGCAACACCGTTAGAAATTGTGAATATTGCCTTAACTGAAACCTTAAAACGTACCATTCATACCTCGATGACATTATTGCTGGTTGTACTTGCAATGATGTTCTTGGGTGGTGATGGCTTACACTGGTTCTCAGTTGCCATGTTTATTGGTGTATTTGTAGGCACGTATTCTTCAATCTATATTGGTACCGCATTTGCATTGTGGCGTGGTCTTAACCGTCAAGACTTTATCGTACAAGTTAAACCTGAATTTGAAGATGAAGAACATATTCCTCACTAAGTTTCAGTTTTAATTAAAAAAGCTCATCTTTGGATGGGCTTTTTTATGCTTACAATTTAACATCACAATGTAAAGAAGTTGTTCTATTCATAAAGCCTTACTCTGCCCCACAATTTAGCATCTGTTGATTTACATCATATAGCGATGTCAATACAGAATAGCGATACGAGGTAAATTGTGACTACTGAGCATAATATTTTGCAGTTGGATAATACTTGGTCTTTTCCTTCCATTTTCCATTGACCAGATTGCGATCTGTAACCTCAACTTGATCACCTTGTGGTGAGGTTGCATCCTCAATAAACTCTCGAACCAGCAATAAACCTTTTCTAGGTACAACTTGATACTCAGAACGAATATGGTAGCAACAGCCACTTTTATTAAAGGTGATGATACGTTTGCGCTTTTTGTCTAGCTCGAACATACCTAAATTTTCTTGAGTGAGTACAGACAGTTCCTGACTTAAAACAAATTTATTCTTGCTTTGATTAAATACATAAATGTCATACACAGGACCGCCATAAGAACCATAATTGCCGTTTCTAATTGCGAGGTCTTCTGTTCCATCAAAGTTAAAATCATCAAAAATCAAAGGGCTTTGCTCGCCATAAAGCTGTATAACATTAACACTCGGTTTAAACTTTTCGTCCAAATACATGGTCAGTTCATCAGAGTGAAATACTTGAAATACCGCTTTGCTGCCCTTTTTTAATAGTTTTACTTCAGCCTTAGCCCCACACTCATCTTTTTCACATGCAATATCAATTACGGCATCATAGTGTTTCGAGCCATCTTGAATTTCAAAAACTTGTGCATGCGTTATAGACAAGGAAAATGCCAGATAGATGCCCAAGCTTTTACAGATTATTTTAAATGGTTGATTCATCATTTTTATTCAGTCAATTTTATCAAAATCATAGCATTAAAATTGCTTAAATAAAAAACCGCCCGAAGGCGGTTAGACTCCCTCCTTTATCAAAGGAGGATTGGGGTGGATTTAATCCGATAGCGGCTTAGTGCCCACCACCATTGATTGCTTTTGTCATCTCTTCAACAACTTTCTTGGCATCACCAAAAATCATCATGGTTTTGTCATTGTAGAATAAGTCATTGTCTAAACCTGCATAACCTGTTGCCATAGAGCGCTTGATTACCATAATGGTACGTGCTTTATGTGCTTCAAGAATCGGCATACCATAAATTGGTGAACTTGGATCATCTTTAGCCGCTGGGTTAACAACGTCATTCGCACCAATTACCAGTACAACATCAGTCGCTGGGAAATCAGAGTTGATCTCGTCCATTTCCAAGATGTCTTCATATGCAACATCAGCTTCCGCCAACAATACATTCATATGACCAGGCATACGACCTGCAACTGGATGGATTGCAAAACGAACCGTTACACCTTGCTCTTTCAAGATTTCACACAATTCTTTCACTGCGTTTTGTGCACGACCTTGCGCCATACCATAACCCGGTACAATCACAACGCTGTCCGCATTCGACATCAAGAAGCCCGCATCATCCGCAGAACCAGAACGGTAATTACGTTGAACTTGCTCACCTTTATCAACCGATGCTACAGCCGTACCACCCATCGCACCACCAAACAATACATTGATGATTGAACGGTTCATTGCTTTACACATAATGTAAGACAGAATCGCACCTGATGAACCCACCAGCGAACCCGCAACAATCAGCATGTTGTTTTCAAGTGTAAAACCAATACCTGCCGCAGCCCAGCCAGAGAATGAGTTCAGTAGTGAAACCACCACTGGCATATCACCGCCACCGACTGGTGCAATCCAAACCCAACCAAATGCCAATGCCAGTGCAGTCATTGCCCAGAATGCTTGCATATTGCCTGTGGTAAAGAAATACACACCACACGCCAGCATAGCCAGAAAAATGATCGCTTGAACAGGTTTAACCCAAGCACCTGAAATGGTTTTTGCCCATTTCTTTGCAGCTAACTTACCATAAGCAAATACAGATGCAGTAAAGGTAATCGCACCAACGAAGCAACCGACGAATAATTCAAATAAATGAACTTTACTCATATGCGCATGCTGTACACCAGCAGCGGTTAAAGCAGATTCGTTTTGTGCAAACAAAGCAGTCAGTTGGTTATTATGTAAAATTGCAGCAATTGCAATTAATACCGCAGCCAAACCGACAAGTGAGTGCATCAACGCCACTGTTTCTGGCATTTGTGTCATTGGAACTGTACGTGCACGTGCAATACCGACAATTGCACCCAACACCATTGCACCACCAATCATCCATACAACAGGATGATCTGCGACAAAGAATGTGGTGATTACCGCAATCGCCATAGCGATCATACCGTAACGGTTACCAGCAATCGCAGTTTTAGGGCCTGAAAGACCACGTAAGGTTAAGATGAAAAGGACAGCACCTACAAGGTAGAACCAATCCGCATATTCTCGAATAAATTCCATAGATTAGCCCTCTTTTTTCTTTTGTTTTGGCTTAAACATTTCAAGCATACGTGCAGTCACTGCGAAGCCACCAAAAATGTTAATACTTGCCAAGAACACTGCAATTGCACCAAGTACACTAACAACATTCACGGACTGGAATTGTACACTTGCATCTACAACACCAGGAATTCCAACAGTTTGTATCATCGCACCCACAACGATAATTGAGGACAATGCATTGGTTACTGCCATTAACGGCGTATGCAATGCAGGTGTGACACCCCAAACCACGTAGTAACCAACAAAGATGGCTAAGACGAAAATAGTAATAGTTTCAACCATGATGACTCTCCTTAACCACGCTTCAGCAGTACTTGACCGCCATGAGTTACTAGAAGTGCTTTTTGAATTTCGTCTTGTTGATTGATGGCAAAGTTTTTCTCTTGATCAAACAAAGTTTCTACGAAATTGAAAACATTACGTGCATACAGTGCCGAAGCTTCTGTCGATACTGTAGAAGGAATATTTGGAATACCTAAAATCGTCACGCCATTGTCAGTGACAACATTTTCACCGTTCTTAGAACCTTCAACGTTCCCGCCTGATTCAACCGCCATATCTAGGATGATTGAACCTGGTTTCATTTTGGCAACAGTTTCAGCTTTGATTAAGCGAGGTGCATCACGACCTGGCAACAACGCAGTAGTAATCACAATGTCTGCATTTGACACGGCTTTATCTACGATGATGGCTTGGTCTTGAATATATTGCTCGCCTGGCATCCAGCCATAACCATTTTTAGCGGCATCGGCAGCTTTTTGTTTTTCTTCATCAGACATCGGTACATCTAACCACTTACCACCAAGCGATTCGACTTGGTCACGTGCAGTTGGACGTAAATCTGTTGCTTCAACAACTGCGCCTAAGCGTTTTGCAGTTGCAATGGCTTGAAGACCTGCGACACCCACCCCCATAATCACGATACGAGCGGGTTTCACAGTACCTGCAGCAGTCATCAGCATTGGGAACATACGTTGATATTCCGCAGCGGCCAATAACACCGACTTATAACCTGCAAGGTTGGCTTGAGAAGACAATACATCCATATTTTGCGCACGAGACAGTGTTCGTGGCAAAAGCTCTAACGCAAATGCAGACACTTGTTGTGACGCAAATTGGTCAAGTTCAGTATTACGGTATGGGTCAAACATTGCTACCACAGCTGTTCCAGCGGCAAGCTTTTGAATTTCCTCACCTTGTGGTGCACGAACTTTCAAAATAATTTGACTACCTGTATAGGCATCATCTGTAATTTTAGCGCCGACTTGTTCATAAGCACTGTCAATATAAGCCGCTTTTTTACCAGCGCCTCGTTCAATGACAATACTATGACCAGCACTAATCAACTTTTTTACTGTCTCTGGCGTAGCGGCTACGCGGTTTTCACCGACGACAGATTCTTTTGGGATTCCAATCTGCATGAGCGTTCCTCAAGCTAATTTTTCTTCAAGTAAACATCGTAAATAACCCGATGTTTCCCCCAGATGCGTTGTTATGAATTTTTGGATTCTAATTGAACTTTTTTAAAATACCACCCAATATTTATTTAATAAATACCCATATTTTGAACTGATGATTCATAAATATAATTGTGCGACATACCCTATATTCAATTTATTGTATTTTTCTCGTATTATCCTGCTCAGTTTTTTTGACATATCCTGTCTCCAATTTTTAAAAATGATGTTTTTTTAAGCTTATTTGGATATTTTAAGCTGCTCACCCTACCCTACTGATTGGCATTTACAGCAGTATGATTCACTTTTAAGCATTCCAGCTTGCTGTTTAAATACTCCATAAAACAATAGATTTAGCATAAAAACCAACATCTCTATTGACCTTTCTGACAAATTACATGGTTTTTTTATCAGCTTATATTGGCCTTTTCTATCATTTTTTCCGTCAAAAATGTAAGTCGGTTTTTATTACATTTTTTAATTTCATTAATAAAAAAAAGTACTTGGAATAACCATTAGAATTACCTTAGAACTGAGTCTAAAGCAATTACAAAAAATTTTAGTTTTTTTTTATTTGCCATTTTGTCAGTTAATAATACTCGAACAGCTTGAACCAACCATTACGATGTTGCACCTTTTTTGTGCAAAAAAAAGCATATTGAATTTGAGCAGTTTATAAACAAGGATCTCAAGGTTGATTTTTATACAATTTTTATTTCAATCTATTTTAATGCTACTTAAATCCACACAAAAAGAAGTAAGCAAGTGTGTTTTATATTCCTTTTATTGAGCCAATTCATTCTTTTTTTGTATTTCCACTGATTGAAAACAACATTTATACTGCTTGTTCAAATTTACATGTCGTATAGCGACATCGTCAATGCAGTCAAATTCATGAAACTTTCTTTATCCAGTACCCAACTCGGTTCGATTTTCGCACTTGGTGCGGCTTTCTTATTTAGTACCAAAGCTATTTTTATTAAACAGGCTTACGCATTATCACCATTGGTTGACAGCACCGTGCTTATGGCATTGCGAATGGCAAGTGCCCTGCCTTTTTTCCTTTTACTGTGTTGGTTCAATCGCCATCATAATAAAAATATGACAGGAAAAGACTGGGCTTTATTGGTTGCTGCAGGTTTGATGGGCTATTATCTTTCAAGTTGGCTCGACTTCGCTGGTCTGATGTATATCAGTGCTTCGTTAGAACGTATTATTTTATTTCTCTATCCAACACTGACAGTAATTGCCACAAGCTTTATTTATAAGCAAAAACTCAACTTTAGAACCATACTAGCGATTGCATTAAGCTATGGTGGTACAGTGATTGTGATGTTACAAGAGCAAAGCACAGTACCGCATGAAGGAAATTTCTGGCTAGGCGTGAGTTTAGTCTTTGCCAGTGCGGTCTGTTTTGCGACGTACTTACTCATGACCCCACGTTTAATTCAAAAATTTGGTTCATGGAATTACACTGGTTTGGCATTAAGCATTGCATGTTTTGGTACGTTAACCCATTTTATTATTGTAACACCCCAGCCGATTCAACTGCTTACTCAACTTCCGACACAAGTCATTTGGTATGGTATTGCCTTAGGCTTATTGGTGACAGTTTTACCGACGATTTTGGTCGCGCAAAGTATTTCTCGTTTAGGTGCTGCACAAGCAGCTATGATTGGTTCGATTGGCCCGATCCTAACCATTATTTTGGCTGTGGCTTTGCTCGGTGAGCATATGAATGCGATACAATGGTTTGGTTGTTTACTGAATATCATCGGTGTCATGATGATTACTTTGTCTAAAAAGAAACTTGCACACTAAATTGTGCGGAAGCTTGGAAGGAATATGCATTTTAAAATTGTATCGCCGAGTGCCTGTGTAGATGTTGAAAATATCCAGTTGGCACAGTCGCATTTGGAACAGTTAGGTCATACAGTCAGTTTGGGTGAACATGTATTTTCACAACATCGCTATTTGGCAGGTACAGTTGAACAACGTATTCAAGATTTAAAACAGGCATGTTTAGATCCAAACATTGATGCAATTTGGTGTGGTCGTGGTGGTACTGGCGCTGCAATGTTATTGCCATTTTTAGGTGAGTGGATTTTAAATAAACCCATTATTGGCTATTCAGATACCACCGTGTTATTAAACTATATCGCGATGTATCATGGACAATCTTTACATGCGCCTGTATTTCAGGAAATTGCCGTTAAAAATTTAGACAATAATCCTCTGTCGTATGATGCTTTAAAAACCATCAGCCTGTTATCTGCGGATATAAACCAACACGGTCATTATCCCTTATCCAGCGCAAATGGTTTTGCTCAAGATCAGCACATTGAAGATGTTAAAATCTTAGGCGGAAATCTTACTGTACTGTGTACTTTACAAGGCACACCGTCTGCCTTAAAACTGAATCAGCCGAGTGTTTTACTGATTGAAGATGTCGGCGAACCCTATTATCGAATTGAACGTTCATTGACTCAGCTCCTACAAAGTATTGATACTTCAAACTTAAAGGCTTTGGTCTTGGGTGATTTTTATCAATGCCCACAAAAAAATGTCCCGCAAAGTATTGTTGAGATTGTGAAAGAACATCTCGATCCACTGCACATCCCACTTTACCAGTGTGACTGGTTTGGTCATGGTGAAGTCAACCGTCCATTTTGGTTAGGGAAAACGGGCAAGATTGTAGATTCACAACTCATTATTTAACGGCTAGGTTATTTAATAACTGGGGTATTTTAGTACAGGGCTATTTCAGCTCATTGAATATAAAAATAGCCAATAACTTGCTTAAGATAGGCCTCTACGAAATCCTAGTCAGTGCTTACTGGGATTTCCTAAGAGCATCAAAGCAAAGATAAACAAACTATATACTTTTAATCCTGAGCAATACTTCACTTGCATAGTGCTTCTTCTGATCACTTTTCTATATGACGGTTTTCTTGTTTAACAGCCCCTTGATTGTTCATTCATAAATACGATCAGTTGCTTCGGTTTTTTCTTGGCATTTTCACTTGACCTTAAGTTAACTTGAGCTTTGATACTGACGGAAATTTCCAGTCAATCAAAAGAGTCATCCATGCATTCCAGATCAGAATCCGCGCAGATCAAATCGTTCCAAATGATTAACCCAAATACACTTTATAATCCAACAGCATTTGCGTATAGTCATGTGGCTGAAGTACGCCATTATTTGCGTATTTTGCATATATCTGGACAAGGTGGTGAAAACCAACAAGGACAATTATCCCAAGATTTTGCACAACAAGTTCATCAAGCTTTTGTCAATCTGCAACATGCCCTACAAGCGGCTGATGCATCATTATTGGATATTGCTGTTTTAAGAGTGCTTGTGGTCGATCACAGTACAAAAAAACATCAGTTTTTAATTCAGGAAATGCAACAACTTTGGAAAGATCAACCTTTCCCTGCGTGTACACTGATTCCTGTCCCGTGTCTTGCTTTACAAGGAATGCTCATTGAAATTGAAGCAACTGCCTATTGTATGTAACTCCAAGAACTAGGATATTTTTATGAATGCTCAACTCGATATTAGCCAAAATAAAGCATTACTTTGGCTGATGGCGATTGCCTGCGGTTTATGCGCAGGAGCAAACTATTATAGTCAGCCGCTGATTCACTCGATTCAACTCTATTTCAACATGCCAGAATCACAAGTGGCACTTACAGTGACCTTTGCCCAAGTGTCTTATGCGCTTGGTCTTTTATTCATTGTGCCCATGGGTGATATTGTCAATAAAATCAAGTTTATTCCTTGGTTAATGTTTTGTGCCGCGATTGGTTTATTGATGTGTGCTTTTGCTGTCAATTTACCCATGCTTTGGGTTGGCACAATTATTACAGGTCTATTTTCAGTTGCGGCTCAGGTGTTAATTCCACTTGCAACGATGGCAGTTAAACCTGAAAAAACAGGAGAAGTTGTTGGCTTTTTAATGAGTGGGCTATTGGTTGGGTTATTACTTTCCACCAGTCTTGCAGGTTTGTTATCTAACCTGTTTAACTGGAAACTGATTTACTTTGTCAGTGCGGTATTAATGTTGATTCTTGCCTATTTATTGAAAAAACGTCTGCCACATGTACCTGTGTTTAAAATGAGTTATGGCAAAATTTTCTACTCGATGGGTGTGCTGTTAAAAGAAGAACGTCGTTTGGTCTATCGTGCAATTATTGGTGGCTTTGCATTTGCAGCCATGAGTATTTTATTTTCAACGATTGCTGTTTTACTGACTTCTGAACCGTTTAAATTACCTGATGTTTTGGTTGGTGTTGCAACGATCATTGGGGTATTTGGTGCTTTAGCCACTGCAAAAATTGGTAAAATTGCAGACCGTGGACATACCAGTATCCTGACATGGATTGGGGTAGCGTTAATGATCGTCAGTTGGGTATTGCTTTATTTCGGTGGAAAGTACCTCACCAGTTATATTTTAGGGTATGGCCTGATTAGCTTTGGACTCGCTGTGGTTCATACCAGCAATCAAAATATCATTTTCCGTTTACGCCCAGATGCGAAATCTCGGATTAACTCTATCTATATGACAGCCTATTTCACAGGTGGTGCATGTGGTTCCGCTTTAGGGGTTTATGCATGGCATCATGGAGGTTGGACCATGACTTGTCTTGTTGGTGTATGTCTGGTTATGGGTTCTGCACTATTTTCTCTGCTAGATCGTCTATATCTCAATAGAGCACAGACCATTTAAAGCATTCTAAAATCAAAATCTCTCAAATTTGAGGGATTTTGATTTTTTAAGAGACTTATTATTTTAATAAAAATACGGATACCCAAATCATTCTATTTGAATAATATTCACTGTAACCATTGTGTGAAAAAACCGATCATAATATATTCACATCAATAGTCTGCGATAAAATTCCAAAAAATGCGATGTACACAATTTCAATTTAAATGGATATGCGGGTTACTATCTTGAAGCTATATGAATAAACAGTTGAGGAGCAGTAATTATACGGAAGATAAATCTCAGAGCTTTAAAGAAATTTGTACAGGACAATCTATATTTTGGGAAAAAAACATCCAAATATCCATGATTATTCAAATTTAAAGTTGATACACTTTGGTCAAAATGATAACCCTGTATTGTCTTTGCTAAAGCGTGATTGACGATACTCAAGCAAGGTTTTATTCAGCTCGCACAACAGTCAACATTCATCCTGATAGATCAATCAAGAGTTTATCCCTTATGAAAAAAATACGATTAGCATGCTTACCGATCAGTTTTTTATGTTCTTTTTCAAGCTTGGTCTTCGCTACACCAATAGGAAATGAAAACTTATTAAGCCAAGCTTTTATAAACTGTGACAACAGTGCGCAAGGTATTATTGAACAGGCAACTTGTCTAAAAGATGAGGCTGAACGTCAAGATACGCAATTGAATAGTACCTATAAAAAATTACAATCGCATTTGAATGCTACCCAGAAATCGAAACTGGTTGCATCACAACGTATTTGGCTACAATCACGTCAAAGTGATGCTGAACTGGAAACAACGTTGTATGGCCAATCACAGCCAGACAACTTGCAAATTGAACTTAATGATATACAGCGTATTGCAGCCCGTACCGCACAATTGCAACGCTATCTGATTTTGCTTCAATAATGCGAATCAAAGCATAGAGATATTCAAGAACACATACCGAGATCAAGATAAAACTAAAGGTCAAATATATGAAAAAATTTAAAACTACTACATTGTTGTTCATCTCTCTTCTTCCTTTTGCAGCTTTTGCCGATGATGAAATGTCTCGTCCCCTTCCAGATGATTCTTATATTCATGCCAAATTAAGCAGCAGTTATAGCCAATGTATCAAGCAAAGCGGTGCAGTAACATTTGAAATGCAAAGCTGTATGGACCAAGAATATGCCCAACATAAGAACCGCGTTCAACAGGCCTTTGCCAAAATCATCAGTCGTCCAGACAGTGTGAAAAAAGACCGGCAGATGGATGAAATCGCAGCATGGTGGGAAAACACCGACAAGTATTGTAATTGGGATCCGAAAACCGAAGGACAAGGACAAATGTTAGATGCACAGTCTTGCCGTCTGAACCGTATTGCCAATCTTGCGGATAAAATCAGCCACTATTGAGTCTCACAAATTAAAACTTAGCATCCCATCGTATTCAATAAAGTACTGTTGATTGGCATATTGTGATCCGTGAAACTGGGTTTATCTATGCCCAACGGTTGCATACTTATCTTCACATACTCACTTGGACTTTCTGAGAGTCTGTCAATCTTGTTGAGTAAGTAATTGATGCCCGAATGTAGCTAAAAAGTATTTTTATAAATTATTGTCATTCACAATCAATACAATAGCGTATCTGCTATTTTGAGGTTGTACTTTTGGATAAATTTGCCTTCTTAAAGAATATTCAGGAATGGTCTGATCAGTATCCATGGCTAGAGATGCTAACATCATTATCCATTCTAATTTTTTTCGCCTTTGTCGCAAATTATATTGCAAAACAAGTTGTTGTTCGTGGGATACGTAAACTTATTTCAAAAATGAAGTTTGCACACAGTGAAATTTTTTCCCAGCATAGTGTTATCCGCAGAGTGGCGAATATTGTTCCTGCCATTGTTATTTTAAATGGTATAACCACAGTTCCACATTTGTCCTTAAAAGCGGTTGGCCTGATACAAATGGCTGCACAGGCGTTTATCTTCCTGACCATTGCATTGGCCATCAGTGAACTTTTAAATGTTTTCAATTTGCTTTATCAACGTAATCCAAAATCACTGAATAAGCCCATCAAAGGCTATCTTCAACTGATCAAGCTGATTCTGTTTATCGTTTGTGGTCTGCTGATCTTGGGTACCTTCTTAAAGAAAGATGTTTTTACCCTGCTTGCTGGTTTTGGTGCGATGGCAGCGGTATTGTTACTGGTTTTTCAAAATACAATTCTGTCCTTGGTGGCATCGGTGCAAATCTCTTCCTACGATATGGTTCGTATCGGTGACTGGATTGAAATGCCAACATTAAATGCAGATGGTGATGTTATTGATATGTCCTTACATACCATTACCGTACAGAATTTTGATAAAACCTTTACCACAATTCCGACCAATAAGTTGGTGACGGACACCTTTAAAAACTGGCGTGGGATGAAATTGTTGGGGGCGAGACGCATTAAGCGCTCAATCTTTATTGATCAAACCAGCATTCATTTTATTACCCATGAAGAACAACAGAAATTAAAAGCGTTCCTGTTACTGGATCAATATCTGGATAATAAACAATCTGAATTGGACAGCTTTAATCAACAATTTGAAGATCAGTCAGTTTATAACCAGCGCCGCCTAACCAATATTGGAACATTTCGGGCCTATGTCGAGTTCTACTTAAAACAACACGCTGGTATTGCTAAAAACCAATCCCTAATTATCCGTCAGTTACAACCAACGAGTGAGGGATTACCGCTGGAAATCTATGCATTTGCCAATACAACGGTATGGAATGATTATGAAGCAATCCAGTCTGATATATTTGACCATCTGATGGCAATTATCCCTGAATTTGGGCTAAAAATTTATCAGGCTCCTTCTGGTTCAGATTTACGTTCATTGTCAAAACATGCTGAAAGTAGTTCGGAACTTCTGTCCTGAGTTGTTCATTTACATCAAAAAAGCCCATGCGGTAACCATGGGCTTGCTTGCAATGAAAGAAGAAGGTTTGTAGCGTCCTCCATAATCAATTCAAAGCATAAACTTGACGGCTAAAACCCTCACTAAATATCTTGAACATAATTCTATTTTTATTTCACCGCTATCTAATTATAAAAGGTCTATCGGTTCTATTTCAGCGAGATAGTCATTATCCAAAATTTTTAACGTTTTATTTTTAAACTGAATGATGTTTAAGTCTGATAAATCTTTTAAAATCCGATTTAGCTGTCTGGTCGAAATTCCTAACATAGCAGCAATAGAATCACGTTTTTCCAAGTGAATCATACTCCCCTCCATTTCCGCCCTAATTGCTAAATATTTACGTACTTTTATAAATGCTGGAAGCGTTGCATTTGTTAACAGTTGAGTAGAAGCATATAATTTTTGACTGAGATGACAGCAGATAAAACGTAGAAAAGCTGGATCGTTAAACGCATATTGCTCAATTTTGTTCAGGGATATCTCGAGAATATCCGCTTTTGAAATCGCAGTCACCGTACTTACTGTACCTATATCTCTATTTAAAAAAAGCTCTAAATCACCAATCACGGAAAAAGCCCTTTCAATAGAGAATACGGCACAACTCCCATCTTTTTGGTAATGTTCTACTTGTAATTTTCCATTCACAAGTAAATAGAGGCTACTTAGCGAGCTTCCTTGTGCAAGCAGATACTCACCTGCTTCTATTTGTTTTAATAAGAAATTTTCTAACAATATTGGAGAAAAATAACGCGATAAAGAAAACTTATCGATATAATTCTGTATTAATTCATCATTACTACTAGTCCTCATCTTTCACGACTCTTCATTCAAAACTATCTATATTTTCAAAGTCTTTATCAATATTTGAAACCTATACTGGGCCTAGATAATAGGTAATAAACAGTGACATGACCCAAGTTATCTTCTTGAGACAAGGTATTTTACGGTCAATATAAAAAAAGGTCATCTGTCCTTTTTTTAATTTATCTTGAAGCATAAGCTGTAGACCACTCCAATAGCCAAAGTTGTGTCACGATGAGCCCCTTACTGATCCATATACAATGCTTCGGCTGATAAATTTACAATGCAGCGATCAACGCATATGCCTGAATTGAAGATGTTAGCAAAAAGTCATCTGGATATTATGTTATTGATTGCTTCTATTTAATACATAAGCCTGTAGCTGCTCTCGTAGTAACCAGAATCAAAACAGATTACTTTAAAAAGCATTTATTAAGCTTATTAAAAGTAAAAATCTATAATTTTGATAGGAATAAGAAACCGAAATGAATACTGACATTATTAAAGGTCGTCTACTCTTTTTGAAAGAGGCTGAAAACCTGAAAAATATAATGCGTTCCTCTCATACCTCTAAAGGTAGAATTGAAAGTACAGCCGAGCATACATGGAGGCTTGCCCTGTTAGCTCTTGTATTTGAAGATGAATTAAAATATCTAAACTTTTCAAAGGTTTTAAAGATGTGTCTTGTTCATGATTTAGGCGAGACAATCAATGGTGATGTTCCAGCGACTGAAACGAAAAACCATCCAGATAAAGACGTTCAAGAACGTAACGATCTATTATTACTTACTCAATCCCTAGATGCTCCCCTAAGAAACACCATACTTGGGTTATGGGAAGAATATGAAGCTGGTCTAACGCAAGAAGCTGTTGCAGTAAAGGCTTTGGATAAGCTAGAAACAATTTTACAGCATAATCAAGGAATTAATCCTGATGACTTTGATTATGAGTTTAATCTTAGCTATGGTGAAAAATATACAGATAAACATCCATTATTTAAAAGTATCCGTGTCCTCATGGATACAGAAACAATGCAAAAAATTAATAACAGTAAATAGAGATAAAAAGCCCATGCTCTAACCATGGGCTTGCTTGCTATAAAAAACTATATCATTTATAAATTCACACCTTTAATATAATAGCGACAGATTTTATTGTGTCAGATAATTGACAAATTAAAACTGAGTCTAGAAGTCAACTCAGTTTTAATATTTAAGCGTATTCAATATTTAGAAATTCATATTAAATTTCACCCCACCGACCCATGCATCACCATAGGCTTTATTGGCACCAATATTTTTTACATATTGAATATTTGGACGCACTGTCAACCAACGAGTCGCTTTTAAGCCATAATAAATTTCTGCATCCAATTCATCATCAAACTTTTCATTCTCGACTTTGCCATTAAATTTGATCGCATCGGTATTTACCCCAATCCGCGCTAAACCGATTCCAATTTCATCGCTTGGGCGAGCATCAAATAATCCCTTATAGACCACTGCAATATTTTGCGCATCGCTATATGCACTGGTTTTGTCATCATAAAAAGTGGCTTGCCCCATCAGGGTCAAACCACGAGATTCATCGCCATGATGGCGAGTCAATTGTTGCTTTGCTGAAAGCCATGCAGCCCATTTATGATGATCAGCATCAAATTTTTGGGAGATTCCCGGAGCAGAATAATCCACCTGAACATTCTGCGTATCCACCGTACTTACAAAATATCCAAGTCGGTACTCTCCTGGTAAACTCAAATTGTTACTGGTTTTTTTTGGTTGCCAGACAATTTCCAATGGAATCACTGCACCATCTGAGCCATCTGTACTTAAGTTAAAACCATCACTGGCAGTAGTCGCATTTGCGTTGACCGTATTACGTTCATAAACTCCCATTTGAACGGCCAATTCTGGGTGAATATTGTATTTAACTCTTCCTGCCCATTGGCTGACAGGACCGTTATACCATTGATCTCCAGCCCAATTGGCAACCTGTCCACCACATAAAGCAAGGTTTTGAAATTCACAATCAAAACCTGCAAAGTCTTCACCAATACCAAAACGCCCTAGTTTCACATCCAATCGCTGGTCTACAAATTTCTTCTTAATCCATAAGTCTGTTAAACGCCAAGTTTGTCCTCGACCATAGACTTCTTGCGTTTGGTTAAATTGAGGTGCCATAACATCCGCTTCAGTATTCAGGGCTTTTCCACCACGATGGGTAATGACAATTTTTGCTTCTGTATCACGCCAACCCAATATCTTATTTAAATCAAAGTTTGCACCAAAAGCCCACTGATCAGCATAAGCATTACCCTTACCATCACGATCTGCATTGATGACACCTGCAAACTCACCTGTATAACCGATATTAAAGTCATAGCCTTGGTCCTTTAACTCAGTTCTTTTACCATTCCAATCTCCAAACATCCATGGGCTATCTACACGAAAAGCATCTGCTGCCATGGCAGAGCTCATCGTTAAACCACTTGATAATGCAAGGATTGCGAAGTGTACTTTTCTACGGCTTCCATTTTGAATTTTCATTGTATTGTCCTTAATCCTATAATTTTCGCCTTTTATTATTAAATGGCGGTGTTATCACGCTTATCGCACTCACTGCGATAAAATCGGGATATTAATTGATCTGTGCCAATGCGATTTTTTGATAACTCTTCGCATAGAAAAATACGATCACAAAGCAGATCAATGGCAATAGATAGGAAATATGAGTTCCATAGTGATCAGCCAATTTCCCCATGAAAAAAGGCATGATTGCACCGCCCACAATCGCCATGATCATAAATGAGCTACCAATTTTTGTTTTAGATCCTAGATTCTTTACTCCCATCGCAAAAATAGTTGGGAACATAATCGACATAAAGAAGAAAATACCAATCGCTGCGATCACTGAAATATACTCAGCGCCAGATAAAATCACGATACACAGCACACTGTTAATCACGGCATAAATCAGCAACAAATGGTTGGCAGATATTTTTGACATGATGCCTGTACTGACAAACCGCCCAATCAGAAAAGCCAGCATGGCAATAGATAAGAAATATGCGCCTTGTTGGCTTGAACTCTGTGGCCAAGTTTCTACCACCAAGTTAATGAAAAATGCACCTACCCCCACCTGCGCGGCGACATAGAAAAACAGGGTGATGACGCCAAATTTAAATTCTGCGTGTGACCACATCGATGCATTGTTATTTTGAAGATTGGCTGCATCCAGTTTCGCCTCATTTTCACGCAAATCAGGTAGTTTTGCTTTAGCAAAAAATACAATCAAAACAATGACAATTGCAGCAATACCGACATAGGTATAGGTCACAGCATCAAAACTTGCAGCACTGTCACCCTCTACAGAGTTAAAGAAAAATAAACCGCCAATCAGTGGACCAAAGAATTGCCCTAGACCATTAAAAGACTGAGATAAATTGAGCCGCTGTTCAGCAGTTGACGGATGTCCCAATGCAGATGAGTAAGGATTTGCAGCTGTTTCTAAACAACCTAATCCCAAGGCAAGTACAAATAATGCAAATAAGAAAAAACTAAATGTCATCATATTTGCGGCAGGGACAAAGAGCAGTGCCCCGATTGCATAAAGAGAAAGACCGAGAATAATCCCAGCTTTGTAGCCTTTTTTTTCGATAAATAAACCCGCAGGTAATGCAATCACAAAATAGGCACCAAAATACGCAGCCTGAATCAGCCCCGATTGTGCTTTAGAAATGTGCAAAGCTTCCTGAAAATGTTTATTTAAAACATCGACCAAACCATACGACAATCCCCACATAAAGAAGAGTGTCGTGACCAATATCAACCCCATCCTAAATTGAGGTTCTGTAATTTTTGCCTTCATGGCTGAATTCCTTATATCATTCGGATTATTGTTTTAGATCAAATATTTTTTCCATTTCGATCCATTTTTCACCACGTTTTGCACTAGGCAGTACTTGCTGGTACTGCGACATCAAACTTTCCCACTCAAGATTTTTCGGTTCTGAAACAGCAACATTTTCTGCAACATCAGGGTCATAATCGTCGGTAGTATCCATGATCATAAAAAGATGATTTTCGACTTGCCAAATCTGCATATCCAGCACACCACGATTGCGAATATTGGTGATGATTTCGGGCCATACTTTTTGATGATACTGCTGATATTGTTGAATCTTTTCAGCATCATCCACTAGGTCTAAAGCCAAACAATAGCGTTTCATTTTTCGCTCCACTTTGCGGCATATCAGTCTTCGTTTTGATCTAAGGCTCGATCTAAATGGGTATAACCACCATCGACATATAAAAGTTGTCCAGTGGTATGCGAAGAACGATCAGACAGTAAAAATACCGTGGTATCTGCAATTTCATTGGTCGTCGTCATACGATGACCAAACGGAATATTTTGGGTAATTTGTGCTAACTTTTGGGTTGGGTTATCAAAGCTATCTACCCAGCGTTGATAAAGTGGTGTCATGACTTCAGCAGGTAAAACCGCATTGACTCTGACGCCATCATCTTTAAATTGCGCTGCCCACTCTCGTGTTAAAGCCAATCGGCCACCATTTGCAGCAGCATATCCACTGGTATGTCCCTGCCCTGTGACTGCGACTTTAGAACCAATATTGACAATGCTGCCTTTGCTTTGTTTGAGATGCGGTATGCAAAAGTGAGCCATTGTAAAATAATGAATCAGGTTTTTATCTAAAGACTGTCTAAATGCATCAATACTGTCTTCAAGTCCAACATTGTCATTTATTCCTGCATTGTTGACTAAACCATCTAGACGTCCATATAGGTCAATGACATTCTGAACTTTTTCTTGGCAGGCTTTTTCATCAGTCAAGTCCAGTTGATGAAAGGAGTAGTTTGCTGCTGTTCCCTGTAAAGATATTTCAAATTCGGAACTCAGGTCTGAACGACCAAAAATAGCAACCGTTGCACCTTCTTGTGCGAGCAATAATGAAATTGCGCCACCAATTCCTGCACCACCACCCGTAACGATAAAGACTTTATTTTTGAGGTGTAAATCCATCTTTCCTATCTCCTATATTTAAAATCTTTTAAATTTCATAGCTTATATAAGCGCTTAGGTGTATCTATTTCGACTTGTTGACGTTCTGAGGCACTCCAGTTGCATATCCATTCATCCCAAAATGCCAATAATGTTTCATAACGATGGGTCGCAAAAGACACAGGCCAATCCGATCCCCAAAGCAAGCGTTCAGGACCAAAAAGTTCTAAGGCAATATCAAGGTGGGCTTGAAAATCCTGTGCTTTGCAGTGTGTGCCCGCCTCTGTCACCAAACCTGAAATTTTGCAATTTACATGCGCTAAAGCGGCTAATTCTTTCATGCTCTTTTTCCACACAGAAAAACCTTCACTGGAATACATCTGAGGTTTTGCTAAATGATCTATTACCAACTCATATTGATCATGCTGTTGGGAAAATTTTACGGCTGCATCCAAATCTTTCTGGTGAATCAAAACGCCATAAAGCAACTCAGCCTGCTGAATTTTTTCTACGCCCAGATTAAATTGGTGGTTGTTCAACATATAGGCTGTAGGATCAGGCTCATCTTGAAGCATGTGACGAAAGCCTTTTATCCGCTTATTTTGTTTGAATTTTTCCAACTGTATTTCAGCGTCTTTTTTAAAATCAAACCATGCCACAATGCCTTTGATGATAGAGTGTTGCTCTGCCAGCCCATTCAGATATTCATTTTCCTCCCAAGAAGGTCTTGCCTGAACAGCGATCAAACCCTCTATTCTGGCAGGCAATTGTGCCAACAAATCTTCAGGCGACATATCTTGTGCAATGACACTTAAATCACCCGTCATCCACGGGAATTCAACTGGATTGTATTTCCAAAAATGAATATGACTATCAATCACTTATATACTCCTTGTGGCTTTATGCACTTGCATTCTTTCCAGATTGGATGAACGTTAAAATCACCCTTAAAAACTCATCCACGATAAAACCACAAATCAGTTAGATTTACTTTATGAATCATGTCCTGTGGTACTAAAATTTGTTGACATTTCAACCATGTATTGCATATCAGACTGATCTAATAGTACTTGCATACCACTTCCCTTTGGCATGCATGAGCTTGACCCTCAATAACTCAGTCAATCAACCCTTAAATCGATATTTCTCTATGGATGCCTGTTTCATTTCAATTGAAAAACCCGCGAGTGTTGGGGGCATATAAGCTGCATTTTGAATCACACAAGGATCGATAAAGTGCTCATGTAAATGGTCAACGTATTCTGTGACACGACCTTCTTTGGAAGTTGAGAACCATAAATAATCAATCATAGAAAGATGCTGAACATATTCACATAAGCCTACGCCACCTGCATGCGGACAAACTTTAAGTTTGTATTTTGCGGCCATCAGTAATACAGCTAATACCTCGTTAATTCCGCCCATTCGACAAGCATCAATCTGAACAATATCAATTGCTTCACGCATAATAAATTGTTTAAACATGATGCGATTCTGGCACATTTCACCTGTAGCCACTTGAATCGGCTGAATCGCAAATCGAATAGCACGATGCGCTTCGACATCATCAGGTGATGTGGGTTCTTCAATAAACCATGGGGTTGAAAATGCCAACTGTTTAACCCAGTCGATGGCTTGTTCACGTTCCCAAATCTGATTGGCGTCAATCATTAAATGACGGTCAGGACCAATAATGTCACGCGCAATCTTGACACGGCGCTTATCTTCTTCAATATCGCGACCCACTTTTAATTTGATATAGTTAAAGCCTTCATCAACAGCTTCCTGACAAAGTCGTGCAAGTTTTTCATCGCTATAACCTAACCAACCGGCTGAAGTTGTATAACAAGGATAGCCTTCTACACGCAGGGTACTCTCACGTTGTGCTTTACCAATCTCATTAGATTTCAATAGATCCAATGCTTCATCAGGCGTAATACAGTCGGTTAAATAACGAAAATCAATACAGTTCACTAACTGTTCAGGAGTCATATCTGCAACCAGTTTCCAAACCGGTTTAGCTTCGCTTTTCGCCCATAAATCCCAAATTGCATTGACCACTGCACCTGTCGCTAAATGCATCGCCCCTTTGTCTGGACCAATCCAGCGCAATTGACTATCCGAAGTTAAATGTCGCCACATCAAAGCAGGATTTTTCTTAATTTCATCGATATCTAGACCAACAACAAGATGACGCATCGCTTCAATTGCTGCACAGCAAATTTCATTACCACGACCAATGGTAAATGTCAGACCATGTCCTGTCAGCGCTGGATGATCCGTCTTTAAGATGACATAAGCAGCTGAATAATCTGGATCTGGATTCATTGCATCTGAACCATCCAACTGCTGTGAAGTAGGGAAACGAATATCCAATACTTCTAAATCCGTTATTTTTAACATTCCTATTCCTTTTTTAAATTCTGAGCTTTTTTAAAGACAAGTCTTCCTAAGACATCGAATTTAAATGCCTCTTTTGTATTACTTAAAAATTAAATCTATTGAGATAAATCTGGCTTATTCAGCATCAACAACTTTCTGTTGTTGTTCGCCTAATCCCTCAATACCTAACCGCATCACTTGCCCTGCTTTTAAATACACAGGTGGTTTTTGCCCAAGTCCTACACCTGGCGGTGTGCCTGTAGAAATTACATCACCTGCCTGTAAACTCATAAACTGACTTAAATAGCTCACAATGGTTGGTACATCAAAAATCATGGTATCGGTATTGCCATCCTGATAACGATGACCATCGACCTCTAACCAAATTTTCAAATTATGTGGATTTTCAATTTCATCTTTGGTGACTAACCATGGACCGGTTGGACCAAAAGTATCGCAGCCTTTTCCTTTATCCCAAGTTCCTGTGCCTTCAAGCTGAAATGTGCGTTCAGAAACATCGTTAATCACGCAATAACCTGCAACATAGTCCATTGCCTGTTCTTTACTAATGTAACGACCATCTTTACCAATGATGACACCCAATTCAACTTCCCAGTCTGTCTTGAATGAATTCTTTGGAATTTCCACATTATCATTTGGTCCAACCACTGCACTGGTCCATTTATTGAAAACCACTGGTTCAGCGGGAACTTCTGCACCTGTTTCTGCGGCATGGTCAGAATAATTCAAACCAATGCAGATAAATTTACCGATATTACCCACACATGCACCAAGGCGCACACCCTCAGCAACCAAAGGCAGACTCGATAAATCCAGATTTCGAATTTGATCTAACTCGGCCGCAAGCACCTGACCATTGATGTCTTGAATCACTGAGGACAAATCCCGAATTTGTCCCTGTGGATCTAAGATTCCTGGCTTTTCCTGTCCTTTTACACCATATCTTAATAATTTCATTGTTCTATCCTAGATCTGCTTGAAAATTAATTTGACCAACCACCATCGATCATATTGATGGTTCCAGTTGTGAATGAGGATTCATCACTTGCAAGATAGAGTGCGAGTGCTGCTATTTCTTCTGCTTTACCGACTCGTCCCATAGGTTGGCGAGCAACGAACTGAGCATAGACTTCATCAATGGTTTTGTTTTGTTCTTTTGCTTGAGCTTCAATACGATCATGCAGTGAAGGAGAATCCACAGTTCCCGGACAAATCGCATTGCAACGGATCCCTTGACCGATAAAATCAGCTGCTATGGATTTGGTCATACCAATGACTGCCGCTTTAGTGACACTATAGGAAAAGCGGTTCGGCACACCTTTGATACTTGATGCCGCTGAAGACATATTGATAATTGAGGCATTGGCACTTTTCAGCATTGCTGGTAAAAAAGCCTGAATCATGTGGTACATCGAATCTACATTCATTGTAAAAGCACGTTGCCACTGTGTTTCATCACATTCTAAGATTGAACCCGCTGGAACCCAACCTGCACAATTAAACAACACATCGACTTTCTGATATTTTTTAGAAAATTCAATAATTTGCTGAGGATTAGTAATATCTAAATATTCAACTTGAATATTGTCAGAATGACTTTTGAGTTGTTCAAGCAGCTCCAAATTAATGTCTGTTGCGATTACTTTTGCACCTTGTTCTGCAAAGCTTAATGCAGTGGCTCTACCAATTCCCTGAGCTGCTGCCGTAATCACACACGTTTTATTTATCAATCTCATACCTTCGTCCCTGCTTTTTACTTTATACTATGGTAAATGCCAAATTGACTAGACCAATTAATTGGTCTAGTCAATTTAATTGATCAAAAGGGTTTTGGCAAGACCAATTTTTTGTAAAAGTTGAAATTTATGACTCAAACTCGTCTTTATCAAAATATCTTTAATAAAATTCAAGATGATATAAAAAATGGAATTTATCAGTTAGGCTCCAAATTACCGCCTGAGCGCGATCTTGCCCAGCAGTTAGGTGTGAGTCGTACTTCTGTACGTGAAGCAATCATTGCACTTGAAGTCAATGGGATTGTCGAAGTTAAACTTGGCAGTGGCGTGTATGTCATTAAAGATCAACAAGATCAGGATTTAGAACAAACGGGTTTTAATACCAATATTCATCCGTTATTGATCCCTCATTTAAAAGAGGATTCTGCTGTTACACCTTTTGAAGTTTTAGAAGCACGTTTGCAAATTGAACCGTATCTCGCTGAACTTGCCGCAAAACATCGTACAGATGAACAATTAGAAGAGATTAAAGAAGCGTTTTTTATGAATGTCCGAGATAATTTGGAACATTCCAGTGAGCATATTGGAGATCGTTTATTTCATATTCGTATTGCCGAAGCGAGCCAAAACAGTGCTTTTTCTTTTTTTCTGAAATACTTACTTGGGAAGCAATATACCGAGTTGTTCAGTCGTATGCGTAGTCTATACACTCCTGAAGATATGCCTTTAAGGTCTCAGCATGAACATCAGGAAATTATGGCAGCAATCCAGAGCCAAGATGGTGCTGCGGCATATAAAGCCATGCAGAAGCATTTGCAGAATGTCATTAATATATTTTCAAGAAAAGTATAAATTTGGGTTATTTAGGATGAGCAACTTTTGATTTTAAAATAAAGCACATTTAATTCGCTTTGTGCTTTTCTAACTTTTTCAGATTTAGTTTATGTTTAAATAAAAAGCACAACTCATCTCATCCGAAGACATCATATTGATACATAAGAAGATGAGGTACCGAATAAAAATCTTTTTAATAGGTAATGGATTGCCTTAATGTCTTAATTAACAGCTCATATAAATGATCAACCGCTTTTGAATTAAGCGAGACTCGACTTCTATATACAGATGCTTCCATGGGTGCTAATGGACCTAGTCCATGCTCTGCTCCTAAAATTTCTAAATGCGGAGGCGCGCTACATTGTGTAAAAACTGCGACGGCCAAACCACTTTCAACTGCTGCAATTTGCCCGATTAAACTAGAACTATTATAAACTACCCGATAACGGCGACCTTGCAATGCGAGCGAATTGATCGCACTTTTTTTGGCTAAACTGGTACTTTCATAAACAGCAATCGGTATCGGATCTTCACGCCATAATTCAAATTGGGGAGAACCTACCCACACCATTGGCTCATGAAACAATAAGGTGCCTTGACGGGGGTTATCCCTTGAAATCAATGCTAAATCAATCTCGCCATTTTCTATACGTGGGATCAATGAAGTCGATTGTTCACAGATAAATTCTATTTCAACGCCACTATAACGCGGTGCAAAACGTTTAAGCACAGGCGTTAAATATTTAGCAGCATAATCATCGGGTACACCTAGTCTAATCCGACCAGTTAACTCTTCTCCATTAAAAGCCATTTGTGTTTCATGGTGTAGATCAAGTATCCGTCTTGCATAACCTAAAAGAAGTTGCCCTTCAGAAGTAAGTTGAATTTGTCTATGCGTTCGAACTAAAAGTTGGCATTTTAAAGCACCTTCCAGTTTTTTTAACTGCATACTGACAGCAGACTGTGAACGGTATAGCTCAGGTGCTGCATTTGAAAGAGAACCTGTATCAACAACTGCGACAAAACATTTTAACCAATCAATCTGTAGATTTTGTAGATTCATGATTTCACCAAATTATTCGATTTTCGAATAGTATATGTAAGAATTATGCGCTTTTCATTCTAACTTTCTAAGTCCATAATTTATTAAGAAAAGAAGGAAATTTCCCCTAATTTTCATCAGCGATCATTAGGTATATAGCTCACTAGAAAATTTAAAAAGATAAGGAAATTATTTTGTCGAATGTTGACCCAAATATTTACAGTTTAAGTCATTCCCAAGTTTGGTCAGGCTTTAAGAGCCTTCTTCCAATTTCATCTTTCGTGGTAATTTTTGGGGCTGCTTTCGGTTTAGCAGCAACGCAAACAGGACTAAACAATAGCTCTATCATGTTAATGAGTAGCTTTGTTTTTGCAGGAGCATCTCAATTTGCGACTTTAGAACTATGGGGCGCGCAAATATCACTGATTCCCTTAATAGTCACAGTTTTCTTTATCAATGCTCGGCACCTTTTAATGGGCGCATCTCTTTACCCTTGGTTACGCCACCTGCCTCCCATCAAACGATACAGTATCTTGCTGGTTATTTCTGATGCCAATTGGGCACTCTCACTACAAGCATTTAATCGTGGTGAATCAGGGATGGGCTTATTGTTTGGAGGAGGCCTTGCGCTTTGGCTCGCGTGGGTTTTAGGCACAGGACTGGGTTTCTATTTTGGTAATGTCATTCATCATCCTGCATTGCTGGGATTAGATATGGTCATGGCTTGTTTTCTACTGGCGATGGTTGTCGGTGGACAAAAAAATCTCAGAATACTCATCATCTGGACAATCGCAGCCTGTAGCTCATTATTGGCTTATTGGTACTTACCAGAAAATAGTCATGTCGTTGTGGGGGCTTTATTTGGCGGAATTGTCGGAATTTTCTGGAAAGAGAAACAGCTATGAACTTAGAGATTAGCACCACTTATCCATTAATTATTATTTTTATTATGGCCATTGTGACATTAGCCACTCGCTGGGGTGGTGTTTTGATTATGTCTTATGTACCTATTAGCGATCGTGTGCAACGATTCATTAATGCAATGTCAGGATCTGTACTGGTTGCACTTTTGGCTCCTATTGCGGTTGAAGGTGATCATGGCGCTCGTTTGGCGTTACTGACAACATTGATCGTTATGCTACTGCTTAAAAAACCACTGTTGGCGATTGCTGCAGGAATATTGGCCGCAGCCTTATTCCGTCAGTATTTTGTATGAAATGATAGGGAGCTCAAAGAAGCTGCCTTTGGCTATATTAAACCTAAACAAAATTGAGCAATGACTACACATTGCGCATAAACGACATCGGGTTCATTTAGTGAAACTACAGTGTATCGTGATTCATTTTTTTGAATAGAAGAATCAACCAATTAATAAATTCACTTAGTCTGCGGGGTTGATTATTTCGCGATTCATATAAAATCGACAAAGACATCGGTGCACTGGTAAACGCTGTTAATACTTCAATAAGGTCACCATTTGCCAATTGTTGTCTAACACCAATTCTGGGAATTTGAATAATCCCTAGTCCATTTAAACCTGCAGCTAAATAGGCATCCGTTGTGCCGACACTGATTAGACTTGGAGTTGGTACAAGGTAGGTTTGATTATTTTGATTGTATTCAAAAGCATTTTGCGACTGGGTGTCAGCATGAGAATAATCAACAATATAATGATTTTTAAGATCCTCTAATGATGTTGGTATACCGTAATGTTCCGCATAACTGGGACTAATACAATTAACCATTTCCATAATACCCAAATGGCGTCCTATTAAATTACTGTTTTCAAGCTGACCTCCACGGATTACGCAATCTACTCGTTCCTTGATAGGATCAATACGATAATCAACGCCAAGCAGCTTAATCTGTGTTTTTGGATATTGTTGAAACCATGCAGGTAGATGGGGAGCCACCACGCTAGAAAAAAACCGACTTGGCATATCGATGTTAATCACACCACTGAGTTCTTCACTTTGTTGTTGAAATTGGTTATCTAAGCCTTCTAACTCATCCAATAATCTTAAGCATTCGACATAATAGCGCTGACCTGCTTCTGAAAGAGAAAGGTGTCTTGTATTTCGATAAAGTAAACGAGTTTTTAAATGATCTTCAAGCTTAGTGATTGACATAGAGATTGCTGACTTAGGAATCTTGAGCTGTTCTGAAGCACGGGTAAAGCTACCATTTTGTACAACAGCGATAAAACGTTTCATCGTCTCAATCTTATCCATACATCACTTCCAATTGTTCATTATTTATGAACAGTCTTATCTGATTACTTACATTTATCAAGACAATTAATTCCTGTACTTTAATTTTATCAACAGTTAATCAGCATAATATGAGGTCAGTACATGAATAAAATCGCATTCATCACCGGAGGGAGTCGTGGAATAGGACGAGATGCAGCGCTTAAACTCGCTGAGCAAAATATTGACATTATTTTGACTTATCATCGCAATGAAAAAGCCGCTCTAGACGTGGTTGAGAAGATTAAAGAAAAAGGTCAAAACGCATTTGCCATTCAATCTGATATTCGAGATATCACATTATTTGATGATTTGGTAAAAAGCTTGAGTTTCGTATTAAAAGAGCAATTTGGTCGTGAAAGTTTTGACTACCTACTCAATAATGCTGGGACAGGTTTACATACGAGTATTGAAGAAACTAGTATTGATGATCTAGATGATATGCTCAATATCCATGTGAAAGGTCCATTTTTTCTCACTCAAAAATTGCTACCACTCATTGAAAATGGCGGTCATATTGTAAATATATCCTCTGGTCTAACACGCTTTTCTATGCCTGGGTCAGCTGCATACGCCATGGCAAAAGGCGCTGTAGAAGTCATGACATGTTATATGGCAAAAGAATTCGCCTCCAAAGGGATTCGTGTCAACACGATTGCGCCCGGAGCTATTGCGACTGATTTTAGAGACGGTGCCGTCCGCAATAGTGAACAAGTTCAGGGGATGATCGCATCTATCACGGCATTAGGCCGTGTTGGTGAAGCGGATGATGTTGGAAAAGCAATCGCTGCGATTTTTAGTGAAGGATTTAACTGGATCACAGGTCAGAGAATAGAAGCCTCTGGTGGTATGCTGTTGTAGTTTTAACTCGCACAGCTTTAACATATTGGTGGAGTTATGCAAATTTCATATAACTCTGCCATATCGGGGTTCTAAGCAAATACAAAAAATTAATATTCATTAATTTTACAAATTCTATCTTTTGAGTATGGCTATTGATTTTAAAATAAAGCACGTATAATCCGCACTTGCTTTTTTTCTATCTTTTTCAGGTTGACTGTATGTCTGAGCTCCAATCTTTAACGCCTCGTATTTCGGTCGCTCCGATGATGGATTGGACAACTCGTGACTATCGTTTCTTTGCACGTTTGTTTAACCCCAATATTATCCTCTATACAGAAATGGTTACTACAGGTGCCATTATCTACGGTGGAGCAAATCGTCATTTGGACTATAACCATGAAGAACATCCAATTGTTCTACAGCTCGGTGGTTCAAATCCGAAAGATCTTGCAACTTGTAGCAAAATGGCGCAAGACTGGGGTTATGACGAAATCAATTTAAATGTGGGCTGCCCAAGTGACCGCGTACAAAACAATAAGATTGGTGCCTGCTTAATGGCAGAGCCTGACTTGGTTGCAGAATGTATTGCTGAAATGCGTAATGCAGTTGATATTCCAGTTACTGTAAAACACCGCATAGGTATTGATGACATGCAATCTTATGAAGAGATGCTACATTTTGTCGATACCGTTGCGAAAACTGGATGTGATAATTTTATCGTACATGCCCGTATTGCATTGCTTCAAGGTTTATCACCAAAAGAAAACCGCGATGTTCCACCACTACGCTACGAAGATGTGTATCGTTTAAAACAAGAGCGTCCTGAGCTACTGATCGAGATCAATGGTGGGGTTAAAACGTTCGCTGAAACGCAAACACATTTAAAGCATGTTGATGGAGTCATGATTGGGCGTGAGGCTTATCACAACCCTTACCTCTTGGCAGAATTAGGTCAACTCTGGAACTTAGACTTACCTGATCGCTTTGATATTATCGATCAAATGCTGCCTTATATTGCCAAACGTATGCAAGAAGGTGCACCTCTATCGATTATTACACGCCATATTTTAGGCTTATTCCAAAATCTTCCCGGTGCTCGTAAATGGCGTCAGGCTTTAAGTGGCGGTAATGCCAAAACATTTGCAGATGTTGAAAATGCCATTATCAATATTAAAGAAGCCATGAAGCGTACAGAAGATTATATTCGTGAACAGTCTGTCTGATCACGACTGAAAATTTCTACAACTCAATATAATCTTAATCCATAGCTATCTTTTCAATCAAACGATGGTCTTTAAAGATCATCGTTGAAACTGTTTGATCATGTATTCAGTACATCGCTGAATGACACCATCTGCATTTTTACTCCAGACCATCACAACATCAGACCATGCATTTTCAGCGTCCAAAGCAATCAGTCGTACCTGTTTAGGTAGAATATGCCTAAATTCCTCAGGAACAATACAAATTCCAATTTCAGCAGCCACCAATTGCAATTGTGAAACTTTACGGGACTGAACCGCCGCTTTCTTTGGAGAAAAACCAGCACTTAGGCAAAGGTTTGCAACCAAATAACTTAATCCGCCCCGTTCTGCATGCGGTGTAGAAACAAAATTTTCATGTCTTAACTGTTGGATTTTAATACTGCGTTCTGAAGCTAGCATATGATTTTGATGAAGTGCAACGTACAAAGGTTCAGGGTAGAGCGTGGTTGCATGTAACTCATCTAAGCGATTTAAAACAGGTGGGCGAATAAAACCAACATCAATATTTCCTTTCATCAGTGCAAGAATTTGGTCTTCAGATGACAAGTTGTTGATCTCGAAATTAACATTCAGATGCTTTGAGGTTTGATCAAATACTTTGACTTTTTCTAAGCTCATGGTAATAGTACTTGAGTGTGCAATTTTAATGAGTCGATTTTGTCCATCTGCAATATCTTTAGCATTTTCAATAATATGATCTAAGTTCAGTAAATTATTTTTAATTTGAGCATAAAAGAACTGCCCTGCTTGAGTGAGTTTTATTTTTTTATCACTGCGGTCAAAAATTTCAAATCCTACTTCGTCCTCTAAAAGCTTGATCTGACGACTTAAAGCTGATTGGGCAATAAACAGCTTTTCAGAAGCTGCAATAAAACCACCTTCCTCTACGATTCTAATCAAATAATTAAATTGTTTGAACGTCGCCATATTCATCTCAAAATTAGATCAATCCTGCTTTTTTCTATATTAGATTAGATTGTTTAATTTCACTAGACTTTACTTAAAGCGACTTAGATCAGAGAGAAATAGTATGAGCATATCCAAACAATTACTGGTTTTTATTTGTATTATTTGCGCTGTTGTTTTACTCAATCTTTATGATGGTTTTATCGCAAAACAAACAGGCAAAGTGCCCCAACAGCCTGAGTTTATTTATTTACAGGACTGATTGAGCGGAACAGATAAAGTATGTTTTTTACAAGCGCGTGCAAGATTTCACTAAAGCATACTTTTTTATATTGGTGACGCATGTTGTGGTGCTTTTTTTAAAATCATATTGGTAAGTAATATACTTGCCAGCAAGCTCATCACTCACAAAGGCGTCTTTTCGAAAATGAGCATGTATAATACAGCCGTGTAAATCAGGCGCAGCATACACGTTTATGCTTTCAACATATTTGCTGTGTTGTTGAATATTGACATTCCAGCCCAACAGTTGCTTGATCTTTTGAAACTCTTCTTGTTTGCTGATCTGTTGGATATTTTGCAAATTACAGACTTGAATTGCATCCGCTTGAGGTTGAAGGATTGACCATCCCAACAAGTTCTGTATATCGCGCATTATTGTTTTAGCTTCATCCAATTGGTTGACCGCCTGAAAATGACGAACCGTTGAATAAAGATAATATCCAATTCCGCCAATCAACAGGATCGCCAATAGGGTTATTTTAATATCGGGGATAGGTCGATTAAAAAGCCGCTTCATTCTCTAAGCTGTCCATGTCTATGGTCTGAATGCTATAGCGCATTTCAAGCGACTTTTCAGCATAGTTAACGACCAAACTTATTTAAACAACGCCAATATTTATCTTTAAATAGGCTGACATCGATTTCAAAGTTGTTCTGATATTTTTCAACAACCTGATCTATAACTTTGGCGGGTTTTCTAAACTCTTTACAAGCAAAATACATGGTTCTTAAGTTATTACCAGTTTCTCGTCCAATATTTAAATATCCTTCAAAATCCTTTAGCTCATTTAATAATTCTTCTTCAATCTCATTAAGCAACTCATAATCTGTTGCAGACGGCATACCACTTGAGTTCTGACCAGCATAAGGTATTTCTATCAGCAGCATCCACGAATGAGAAGCCTTTTGATCCCATGTTAAAAGGGTACTGTTTAAGATCGCCACCAAAGGCAACCCTTCATTGGTCTCCCCCTCCAAACTGATATATTCATCGTCATCAGTGCTTGAACGGGTTATTTTGTCTAAGCGAGAAATTTCACTGTTCTTTAAAATTAAAATATTCTTTAAACGATCGATAGGCATTAATTCTTTTTCAGCATCTTGTCTGAATTGTAGCGAAACTTGATCTAGCTTTGTGATCGAATCATATTCGCCCAAATAATTATCCAAAAAGATATAAACCGCTTGTAAGAATTCAGCTTTTTGAGCTTCATTATATTGATCATGTACAACCACGAGATCAGTTTCATCTGGATATTCTTCATGGTCTTTTAAATAAAACGATAGCGTTTTTTGACTAAATTCATAACCATGCATACCAATACTGGTTTGCTGAATATCACTTGCGGGTTTAAGTGCGGTAAATTTCCAGCCAGGAATTTCAGGGGCTGCTGCCACCAACTCCTCTACAAAGACAATATTTGCCACAACACCATCTGGCGTTAAAATCAATTCAGCTGTTTGTGGGTCAAGCATCCCGGTAAGGAAAAAAATTCCACCATGAACTTTGGCCAATTCAGGCGATAATTTATCAAAGAAATCCGCCTGAATCATATCTTGATTTAACTCATCCACAATACGATGGAAATCCTGTTGATGCTGCTCAAACCATTGCCAAAATTCAGCATAGCGGTTTCGATTGATTTGTATTTGTTGTTCTTTCTTTCCAAATAACTTTTTGAAAAAACTCACTTTGATTGTTCTCTGTTATTGCGTTTATTTCAGATTAATTTAACTGAATTTTTATGATTTTTAAATGCATCTAAACTTTTACTTAAAAATACCAAGCGCTTATTTGATCCGATCTAACTTTTTCAACACTTCTGCAACGGCGACCATCGCAAAACTAGAAGTCACCACCACAGCCGAACCATATCCACCACAACGCAAGCCTGCACTCGCACACACATCAGCACTGGAAAAAGGATTATCAATTGAATACACACACGTAATGCCAAATTTTTCTTTTGGTTTCTTACAAATGCCTTTGGCGCGCAACTGACTCCTTAATTTTGCAAGCATCGGATCTTGTTCTGTTTTAGATAAATCAGCAACACGAATTTTTAAAGGATCAAGCTTACCACCTGCCCCACCCGAAACAATCAAAGGAATTTTATTAAAACGACAATGTAGCATAAGTGCAAATTTTGCTTTAACGTCATCGATGCAATCTAAAATAATATCGGGAACATTTTCTAGAATTTCTTTTACATTATCTGGGCTGAGATAATCATCAATCAAATTGATCTTGATCCGAGGATTAATTGAACGGCAACGTTCCGCCATGACTTCAATTTTCTCATGGCCTAAAGTAGAGGTCATTGCAGGCAGCTGTCGGTTGATATTTGAAGCAGCCACTGAATCCATATCGATCAGTGTTAACTCGCCAATCCCTGTACGTGCTAAGGCCTCAACCGCCCATGAGCCAACCCCACCAATACCGATCACCATGACATGACTTTTTTCATAGCGATTGAATGTCTCTTCTCCATAAATTTTGGCTACACCTGCAAAACGGCGCTCATATTCATCATTTTGGAAAAGTTCAGTCATGTCTAGTATCAACTCAAAAATACCCCGCTATTTTACTCATTTATCGACAGTGTGTCTTGCTCCAACACAATAAAAAAAGCCCTGCATTTTATACAGGGCTTGGAGAACTGAAATATATCGTGATTTATTGATTAGGCTATGAAGCGATTAAATTACGCAGTACATAATGCAAGATACCACCTGCTTTAAAGTATTCCACTTCATTCAAAGTATCAATACGGCATAACACTTTGAAACGATCTATTGAACCATCGACACGTTTAACTTCCACATCTAAACTTTCATGCGGTTGTATGTCATCAGAAAGACCATAAATCGACAGTTGCTCATGTCCAGTTAAGTTAAGTGATTGACGGGTTTGACCATCCACAAATTGCAACGGTAAAACCCCCATACCAACCAGATTTGAACGATGGATTCGTTCAAAGCTTTCAGTAATCACCGCTTTTACTCCTAAAAGATTGGTGCCTTTCGCCGCCCAGTCACGTGATGAACCTGTACCATATTCCTTACCTGCAATGATGACCAACGGCGTACCATCTTGCTGATACTTCATCGCAGCATCGTAAATGGCTAACTTCTCATCTGTCGGGATATAGAGGGTATTGCCGCCCTCTTCACCATTGAGCATTTCATTCTTGATACGAATATTGGCAAAGGTTCCTCGCATCATCACTTCATGATTACCACGACGAGATCCATAAGAGTTAAAGTCCTTTTGATCGACACCTTGCGCTTCTAGGTAACGACCTGCTGGGCTGTCTTTCTTGATATTCCCCGCTGGAGAAATATGATCTGTTGTGACTGAGTCACCAAGAACGGCCAAGATATTTGCATTGAGAATATCTTTAATTGGTTTCGCGGGTTGATCAATACCGTCAAAGAACGGAGGATGACGAATATACGTTGAGTTTTCATCCCATTCATAGGTTTCAGAATCAGGGATTTGAATTGCTTGCCATTTTTCATCACCATCAAAAACTGCCGCATATTCTTTATGGAACATCGCTGTATTAACTTTTTGCAGCACCTCATCAATCTCGATTTGACTCGGCCAAATGTCTTTGAGATATACTGGTTGACCTTGTTGATCGTGCCCTAATGCTGTGCTGGTAATGTCACTACGAATGGTACCCAATAAACCAAACGCAACCACCAAAGGCGGTGATGCAAGCCAATTGGTTTTTACCAGTGGATGTACCCGCCCTTCAAAGTTTCGGTTGCCTGAAAGTACCGATGCAACATTCAAGTCATGGCACTGAATAGCGTCTTCAATCGGTTTAGGTAAAGGTCCTGAATTACCAATACATGTGGTACAGCCATAACCAACGAGGTTATAACCCAACTGGTCCAAATAAGGTAATAGCCCTGCTGCTTCTAAATAATCGGTCACCACTTTAGAGCCTGGTGCTAGAGAGCTTTTCACCCATGGCTTACGTTGAATGCCTTTTTCGATGGCTTTCTTTGCCAACAAACCCGCAGCCAACATCACACTTGGATTAGAGGTATTGGTACATGAAGTAATCGCTGAAATTACCACATCACCATCCGTCAATGGATAGCGTTTACCATCAATCACACAATGCGGTTCTTCATTTTGTAGAGCAGACTGTTTTGAATCAATTGCTGTACCTGCACCACCTTCATTGGCTAAACGTTCTTTTTCTTCACCTTTAGCTGGTTTAAGATCCAGCGCCATTAAGGCACTAAAAGTTTGTGGGATATCAGGCAATGCCACTCGATCTTGCGGACGTTTCGGGCCAGCAACACTTGCTTCGACGGTTCCCATATCCAAAGCAAGCACATCGGTAAATACAGGCTCATCCCCAGTATGACGCCATAAGCCTTGTTCTTTACAATAAGCCTCAACCAATGCAATACGGTCTTCTTTACGACCCGTTAAACGCATATAGCCTAGAGTGATTTCATCAATCGGGAAAAAGCCGCATGTTGCACCATATTCAGGTGCCATATTGGCAATGGTTGCACGGTCTGCAAGCGGTAAAAATGCCAACCCATCACCATAAAATTCAACAAATTTACCCACCACGCCTTTTTTACGTAGCATCTGAGTAATGGTTAAAACCAAATCCGTTGCGGTAATTCCTTCACGCAATTTCCCTGTCAATTTAAAACCAATCACTTCTGGAATCAGCATCGAAATCGGTTGTCCAAGCATGGCCGCTTCGGCTTCAATTCCCCCCACACCCCAACCCAATACACCCAAACCATTGATCATTGTGGTATGTGAATCTGTACCGACTAAAGTGTCGGGAAAGGCAAATACCTCGCCATCACTTTCACCCAGCCACACAGCTTGAGCTAGGTATTCTAAATTGACTTGATGGCAAATCCCTGTTCCGGGCGGTACCACACTAAAATTATCAAAAGAAGACTGCCCCCAACGGAGGAATTGATAACGTTCTCCATTACGTTGCATCTCAATTTCGACGTTCTCGTCGAAGGCATGATCTGTCCCAAAGTGATCCACCATCACAGAGTGGTCAATGACCAAATCTACTGGAGATAAAGGGTTAATTAAATTGGGATTTTTATTGGCTTTCTGTACAGCTGCACGCATCGCAGCCAAATCTACCACAGCAGGTACACCGGTAAAATCTTGCATCAAGACCCGTGCAGGGCGATATTGGATTTCTTGATCTGAAGTTTTATTTTTTTGCCAATCGACAATCGCCTGAATATCGCTTTGCCTCACGGTTTGATCATCTTCAAATCTAAGTAAATTTTCCAATAATACTTTGAGTGATTTAGGCAATTTTGAAATATCACCTAAACTCGCTTGAACCTGTTTTAAATTAAAAATTTTATATCTTGTATCCCCTACAGTTAGGTCTTGTAGAGAATTTAAACGATTGATATGACCATATTTTGCCATTGGTTGAACCTCCAGCTTGGCGTTAACTTTCTTATTGGCTACTTGGAGTACTTCTTTAAATCTAAGACAAATATTTATTTTAGGTGTTGTTGATTGGTTATTTTTATTCAAATTTACATCGCTATATGTAAGCATTCATGTGAATTTTTCCACAACACATCTGCCAGTGTTGCTTGATCCATTGCCAAACTTTCTGCTAAACCTGCCAAGACAAAAGGCAAGTTCACTGGTGTATTACGGGTATGCTGCTGGTCAGACGTCTGGCAACACAGTGGTGTCATATCTGGGCAATCGGTTTCTAGCACTAAATGTTCTGCACCAACCGCTTGTACAACTGCATGCAATTTTTTGGCATTTGGATTGGTAATTTGTCCTGTGACACCCAGTTTAAAGCCTAATTTAATAAAGGCTTTTGCTTCCTCTATCCCGCCACTAAAAGCATGTGCAATACCACCATGTTTAAACTGGTGCTGTTTCAACATTGCAAGCACGTCAGCATGTGACTTACGAATATGTAGAAGAATGGGTTTATCGTATTGTTGGGCAAGTTCAATTTGGGCTGAAAAAAAATCTTGTTGTTTTTGAAAAATTTCAGCTTGTTTATGCTGTTTAAGAAACGTGTCTAAGCCAATTTCACCAACCGCAATACACGCTTCAGTTTTCAGTATATTTTCCAAAGCATTTAAATGCTCTAGACGGTGTTGTTCGATATAAAAGGGATGCAACCCCGGCGCAAGATGGCTACGGGGCGCATTATCTAGCTGATTTAAAAATTGCTGAGTGTCAATCAAATCTTGAAAGCGTTCATATAGAAACCCAATCAAAATCAAATGTTCTACACCCACCTTTTTTGCTTGATACGCCAATTGTTCCCGATCCAGATCAAAATCAGGAACATCAAAATGCGTATGTGTATCAAACAAAGGCCAAGGCATTAGGATTTCGCTTTCCCACTTGCAACAGGTGCAGAACTGCTTGGCTGATCAACTTGCATCTCCGCTGGGAAATATTGACTTTTCAGCACGCCTTTTAACTGATCGTAAGGAATCATCAAACGCGGTAAGCCAACAACATAAGGCCCAATATCATATTCACCATATTGTAAAATCAGACCTTGTTTACCCAAATAGAAATTGTCTGATAATGTAAACTTCCACGCCTGTTCATATTCATTGACGCTTTCAGCAAGTTTTGAATCGATGACCCAAGTTTTAAATGCATCATGTGCCAATTTTTCAAATTTAGCTTTTTGATTGGCTTCAATAATTTGATCCAAGCCAACTTGTTTTTTACTCACCAAATCAAAGTTAAAATAGGTTTGCGCAGATGCCCCATGTGCACCACCTAAATAACTACTGGTATTTAATACCACCGTCGCTAAAGGTTTATCTGAGTTTAAAATTTTAGGACTTAAACTAATCGTGATCTGGCCACTTGCCCCTAATGTTTTAAGCTCTTTATCCATCTCAAGGAATGAATTTGCATAAGGTTGCACCCGCTCTTGCAATTGCTGAACAGGGGTTTTATTGGCTTGCACCTCACTTGCTGAAGCTTGTGAAGCCGTTTGTTGCTGATCTGCATCTTTTTTTGCTTTACTCAATTGCGCGATATCCAGCATTTTATCCAGATTATCTAAAATCGCTTGATCAATCGTTTCATCAACAAAATCCTGATTACTTTTTAATCTTTCTATAGAAAACTCAGGGCATGTATTGCCATTACACTCAGGCAGTGTCAATTTTACTTTTTCTGTATCACCCTGTAATAACATTGATGTATCAGGCACTTGAGATGCAGCACTTTGATCAACTGTTGGTTCTGCTTTTTTCGAGTCAGATTTTTGACATGCAGTTAACCCTAAAGTGATCACCAGAATTGAAAGCGCTAAAGTACTTTTTTGATTTAACATTTCACAAACCTATCCAACGAATAAAGCCAAGATTTTTTAATCTCTATATTCATTAGCCTATTCTTCTCTATACAAATCCTCAATCAAAATTTGTATGAAAATTGAAGCGTTATTGCAATACATGGCTCAAGTTTAGTGATCATATAATTAATTTAACAAGGACCAATGATCTTAACCGTTACGCTTTAGAATCCAGCTAAAATGGCAGAATAATCAAGATACACCTTAGAACATACGTTGATACACTTCAGGCTTGAGTATTTTTTGCGTCTGTTCTTTACTCAAATAAATATCCAATTGGGTACCATCTTCGACAATTTCATTGGCGCGATAATGTAAGCCAACACCTTCACCATCAAAGAACCAATCGGCTTGCCCCCAATATAACTTTTTAGGCGCATTCTTTTTCACATCACTATTTTGCTTTTCCAACCATTCCGCATATTTTTCTTGGACCCAAGTATTCAGTTGGTTCTGATGTTTGGCATCAATCACATCTAAGATACTTAAGCTTTTCTTCAATTTCCGGTCAGCAACAAAAAAGTATTGTCGTTCTTTGATACTGACATCCGCTTGTAAACTATTGACTGAAACTTGCAACAAAACATACTGATTACGTTGTGAAGCCATACGCGTTTGCATATGCAGTTCAAAGGCTTTATTTTTCGGGAACTCTTCTTGCCAAGTATCTGACTTTTTGACAAAAGCATTAATGGCCTGTTGTAAGGTCATATTCTGTTTTAAATCAATCTGTGCCTGAATCACGTTGGACTGACTATTTGCAATCCACTGATTTAACCAATTGTCTTGGGTTTTAATGGTTTGAATATCAATTTCAATGCAATTGTTCTTTTCACAAAACGGTAAGGCATAATCAGCTTTGGTTTCTTGAATATTTAAATAGGGTAAAACTTCAGCGGCTTCTTGTTTGGGTTGTAATACAGAACCATCTTTGTCCTGATCTTTTTTAGAATCACATGCAACCAAAACCATTGTACTTAAGCAAAGCACTGAAATTATTTTTTTTGAAAATTGCACTGCATAAATCCCTTTGGACAAAAAGCATTGTATTTTGATACAAAAACAGCTTCACAAGGAAGCTGTTTTTACATTTTGCAATAAGTTAGCAGAACTTAATGCTCACGTGTAGAACGGAATTGAATATCCGGATAACGCTCTTGCATTAATTGTAGATTCACTCGGCTTGGTGCGAGATAAGTTAAATGCCCACCACCATCGACAGAAAGTTGGTCATGTGCCTTTTTCTTAAATTCATTAAATTTCTTTTCATCATCACAAGAAACCCAACGCACTGTGTTGATGTTCACTGGCTCATAAATACAATCTACTTTGTATTCTTCTTTCAAACGATACGCCACCACATCAAACTGAAGTACACCTACAGCCCCAACAATCAAGTCATTGTTGATTTGCGGCATAAACACCTGCGTTGCACCTTCTTCTGAAAGCTCTTTTAAACCCTTTTGCAATTGTTTAGATTTCAATGGATCTTTTAAGCGTACACGGCGGAACATTTCAGGTGCAAAGTGTGGAATCCCGGTAAAATGGAGCTTTTCACCAGAAGTGAATGTATCACCAATCTGGATGGTACCGTGGTTATGTAAACCAATGATATCGCCAGGCCAAGCTTCTTCAAGTTGCTCACGTTCACCCGCAAGGAATGTCAATGCATCACTGATACGCACATCTTTACCAATGCGCACATGATTCATCTTTAAACCTTTCTCATACTTACCTGAACAAATACGCATGAAGGCAATACGGTCACGGTGTTTTGGGTCCATATTGGCTTGGATTTTAAATACAAATCCACTGAAGCCTTCTTCCGTTGCTTCAACAGTACGTTCATGTGTTGGATGCGCTTTTGGTTGTGGTGCCCACTGAATAAATGCATTTAATACATGGTCAACCGCAAAGTTACCTAACGCTGTACCAAACAATACTGGTGTTTGACGACCTGCTAAAAACTCCGCTGGATCTAGCGGATCATTCGCCATTTGCACCAACTCTAAAGACTCTTCAAATGAAGCAAAGGCCAGATCACCGACTTTTTCACGAATGTCTGGATAGTCATAGCCATCACGAATTTCAATATCTGTAATGGTCGAACCAAAACCCGCTTTATATACATAAAGCTTATTTTCAATGATGTTATATACACCCGCGAAGTCACGCCCCATACCCAATGGCCAAGTAATCGGCACACAACGGATTTTAAGCACGTTTTCAATTTCATCAAGCAATTCTAATGGCTCACGGATTTCACGGTCCATTTTGTTGACGAAAGAAATGATCGGGGTATCGCGCATACGACACACTTCCATCAATTTGATGGTCCGTTCCTCGACCCCTTTTGCACCATCAATCACCATCAACGCGGAGTCAACAGCAGTCAAAGTACGATAGGTATCTTCAGAAAAGTCTTCATGTCCCGGTGTATCAAGTAAATTGATGACATGATTTTTATAAGGGAACTGCATGACTGAGGTGGTAATCGAAATACCACGCTCTTTTTCCATTTCCATCCAGTCAGATGTCGCAGAACGGTCAGACTTTCGACTTTTAACCATACCTGCAACTTGGATTGCTTTACCCCACAATAACAGTTTTTCTGTCATTGTGGTTTTACCAGCATCGGGGTGGGAAATAATAGCGAAGGTACGTCGCTGAGCGACTTGCGCCGCTAATTCATCTTTAAACATAAAAAATCTACAATATGTACACAGTTATGTACACATTTATAAATATGTACTTGAACTGGAAAATGGGAATTCAAAAATTGGCGATATTGTATCAGATTTAGCGTCGTTTTTAACGATTGTTGCTATATGATTAAGCACTTTGATCGCGCAGACATCGCAAAAATTCCAGAAACAGGAAGAGCAATACTGAGCTGAAATTAGTCCAAATCTATACATTAGTTTTCGTGACGATCATCCAAGCGATTTAAGTACATATCATCTAAAAGCGTAAAGTACTGAACATGATCACTATCTTCAAGCAAACAAACGAAACTCCACTGCTCCTTTTCACTCTTGTAAATTTTTCCCATAATTTCTGTTGAAATATATTGATTTCCAAGCTTTTGATCAAAACGATTGATAATAATACTGTTCTTTTTAAAATATTTTATATTCAAAATTTTAGCGTTTTCCCCATTCTGTTTAATTCCAAAATCAAAGCATTTCTTGACCGCATCGTCATTATAGTCGTTTGCATAAGCCAACCCACTACACAACAGTAGTGCAACAATTACATAAATATCTTTTAATTTCATATCACATCATCCCGATAATTAAGACAGTCATTGTGAAGCTAAAGTTGGAATTATTCTAAATAAGAGAATGTACATGTACTGTTTTGATTTGTCAGATTCAATATTTGGTGATCTCGATGTTTATCAACACCATCTAGATTTTGAATGATTGTAGTAAGTCTTTAGCTTGCTGAATATTTTTATATTTAAGGTAGAGCTTTAACCATACTATAATTGGTTTCCAAACGGTCTACAGGTAGCGGCATGCCTAACAAATAACCTTGTAATTGCTGGCAACCTAAACGTTTAAGAATCTGCGCCTGCTGTTCAGTTTCAACGCCTTCTGCCGTCACCACCAGACCCAAACGAATCGCCAAATGAATAATACTTTCTAAAATGATTTGTTCTTTTGAACCTTCACACAAATTACGGATAAATTCTCGATCTATTTTTAATTCATCTACTGGTAAATCTTTTAAATACAAGAAACTCGAATGCCCCGTTCCAAAATCATCAATTGCCAGTCGGATACCTAAATTTCTTAATTTCTCAAAGGTTTGAATACTGTCATCAATATGATGCATCGCTGTAGATTCAGTAATTTCAATAATTAAATTACCATTCTTGACATGGTATTTTTGAATCAATTTTTCTAAAGTTTCAATCAAATGTTTATGTTCAAATTGTACTGCTGAAAGATTTACGGCGATGGGACCAAAAGCATATTTTTTATCTTCCCATTCTTGAATTTGCTTACATGCTTTCTCTAAGGCCCAATAGCCCATACGAATAATCAGCCCCGTTTGCTCAGCACCATCAATAAACATACTCGGGGCTAGTAAGCCTAGGGTTGGATGCTTCCAACGGATTAAAGCTTCTACCCCACAAATTTGGTAGTCCGCTGTAAATTTAGGTTGATAAAATAGAATAAATTGTTGTTCTTCGACTGCTTTATATAAATCATTGATGAGTTTAGATTGACTACGGCTTTGGTGTTGTTGGTCTAAAGAACTGCTATAAACACTAAAAGTATTACGCCCCTGCTCTTTAGATTGCATCATGGCGGAGTCAGCATTGATCAATAAATCTTGTAGGTTCTGCCCATGGTCGGGGAAAAATACGATGCCAATGCTGGCAGAAATATTAATTTCTTTACCTGAGATTTGAAAACCATCTTGTATTTTTTGTAAGAACAATTCGGCAATCTCTTCAGCTTCATTACGATTAGAATCTTCAAGAATCAGAATAAACTCATCTCCACCAATACGAGTGAGTCTTTGCCCATCCTTAAGTAACGGATATAAACGCTGGGCGAGTTTAACCAAAAGCTCATCACCGATATGATGACCAAATGCGTCGTTAACAGATTTAAAGCGGTCTAAATCAATATAAATAAATGCAATTTTAGACTGTATGTCCTTATAATCTAAAAATAAAGCATCGGTGTATTCAACGAGAAATAATCGGTTTGGAAGTTTAGTCAAATTATCTTGAAGTGCTAAGTCTTCAAGCTCTTTATTGGCTTGTAATAACTGTAAACTACGTTCTTCTAATCTTCGTTCTAAAATCGCCACACAAAAAGCAGAGACAAGTATTAAACTCGCTACAAAAATAATGGTAAACAATAAAATACCTTGCCCTTCGTGTAGTTGACTTCCAAAATGATTGTCATGCACCGATGAGATCGTTGCTGCTGCCATACCGATATAATGCATTCCCACAATACTGAGTGCGATCATGATTGATACAGCAATTTTATAAAGCATCTTATGATTAAAAGAGTTCTTATATTTAAATGCGAGCCAGAAAGACAATCCTGAACCACTGATCGCGATGATGACAGAGAGCATCACTAAAATAACATCATAATCAACTTGTTGATTTGGAATAGTTAACCCCAGCATGCCGATATAGTGCATTCCAGAAATTCCCAGTCCCATCAACACGCCACCTAAAATCAACCGTACAATTGGCAAAGTCTCTTGAGTGGTGAGCCAAATCGCAAAAGTCGAAGCCATGGCCGCAATAATATAGGAGATCACGGTTAATGTTAAATCAAAGGAATAACCTTGCGGTAGATCACAAGCCAACATTCCGACAAAGTGCATTGCCCAAATGGCGAAGCCAAAAACCATGCCACTTAAGCATAAGATAATTTTCTGTAGACGAGGGGTATGTTGTGTAAATATGAGTTGTTCTAATGAAATAGCTACGTAACAGATGATAACTGCAATACATGCAGAACCTATTACGAGATTACTATCATAACTCATATAACTCATAAAAATTTACTTCCAGTAATGAACCTATTTTTGTTATAAGCAACCTCTATATATACAACGCAAAATTGCGAGAAGGTTCACCTTTTTTAAAGAACGGTCGTTTTACTTAAAATATCACTATCCTATTGAACGTCAAGTTATTTTTTGAATCGAAATAAAAAAAGCATATCCGAGATATGCTTTTTTATTTTACCTAAATAGAATTTTTAGTTATTTACTTGTTAGATGTGCCAAATCTAACAGAACATTGGCAGCTTCATTCACAAAGGTCTCTTCCTCTGGCAATGCCGGACGTTGGTTTACCTTCATTTTCGCTCTTGATTCAGCCAATGCATCCAAACTTGCTTGGTAACTTTCCCAATTTGAATATGGCTTTAATCCTGTTTCAGTGCGACGCTTATTCTCCGCAGCCAATGTTCTTGCCTCAAGCGCCACCAAATCTGCTTTACGTTTATCAATATCTAAAGAGATTCGTTTTTGATCCTTGGTTTCTTGAGCAATCGCTTTACGCGTCTCTAAGTATTGGAACTGAGGATCACCTGCCGCACGAACTTTTGATTTTTCGCCAAGCTGCGCCACATACGGTTGAATTGACCCTTCACGTTTAAACGGCGCAGTTGGAATCGTATCCCATTTCAAAGCATTTTTAGCTTTACGCTCACCAAACTCTTCATCATAAATATCCACCAGTTTGATATCTGGAATCACGCCTTTGTTTTGGGTGCTGCCACCAGTCACACGGTAGAATTTACGTTGCGTTAAGGTTGCTTGACCATAAGCAAGGCTATCCAATTGAACTTGCGCAGTCCCTTTACCCGTAGTCGTACTTCCTAAAATTACAGCACGATCGTAATCTTGTAAGGCAGCAGAGTAAATTTCACTGGCAGAAGCCGAGGCTAAATTAACCAAAACAGCCAAAGGTCCTGCATAGGTTTGCGCACCACCGTCGGTGTCTTCAAACACGCTCACATTGCCGTTACCATCACGGATTTGAACCACAGGGCCTTCTTTAATCACTTGCCCAATCATTTTGGCAACTTCTTCTAAAGAACCACCTGGGTTATTACGCAAATCAATAATAATCCCTTCAACATTTTGTGCTGCAAGTGACTTCAATGCTTTATTGGTATCTTCTGAAACAGAACGGTATTCAGTCCCTGCACGACGTGCGCGATAGTTCAGATAGAAAGATGGGATTTCTAAAACACCAAACTTATGTTTTTTACCATCACGTGTTAGCTCTACAGTACGTGAACGCACACCGGCATCTTCTTCTTGAATCACATCACGAGTAATGGTCACAACTCGTGCTTGGCTCATAGAAGCGCCCGCAGCCAACAATTTCACTGACACCTTGGTGCCACGTTTACCACGAATCAAGCCGACAATTTCAGAACTTGGCCAACCAATCACGTCGACCATTTTATTGCCATCTTGTGCAACGCCAATAATGCGATCACCAGATTTGACCTGCCCTGTCTTACTTGCAGGCCCACCATCTACAATGGTTTCAATCTTGGTATAGTCTTCATTACCACGCTCAGGACGAATCGAAACACCAATACCTTCAAGTTGTAAGGTGGTTTGACGATTCAACTCCATAGCATCAACAGGTGGGAAATAATTGCTGTGTGGATCATAGGTCAAGGTCATTGCATTGAGGATACGTTCCAGTACATCATCACTCTTGGTTCGTCCAATACGCTCTAGTTGGCGGGTATACCGCTTGGTAAGCGTTTGAACAGGTGTAAGATCTTCTGATGCTGCCAAATCCTGACCATTGGCCAATGTTGGATCATCTTTTAATGCTTTTTGTTTGGCTTGATCTTCTTGCTTGGCAATGGTGAGATTGATTAATTGCGACACCAACATCTTACGCCAATAGTTTTGCAACTCGGCTTTGCTGGCAAAGAATTCAGCTTTCTCACGATCTGCATCAATAAATTCATTTGGCTGATTTAAGTTCTGGGGCTTTTTAAGTTCAGCCAATTCAAATTCATAAAATTCTTTTAAACGTGCACGATAATGCGCATGAATCGCAAATGGTCCAGACAAATCGCCTGCTTTTAATTTTGCGCCGAGTGTTGCACCATATTGCTTTTTATATTGTTCAATTTCTGAAGCTAAAAATAAGGTGTGCTCTGGATCAAGGCTATCAATATACATGTCGAGAATACGATTTGATGTATTTGCATCTAAACGCATATTCAAATAATGCTGACGGTCAATCAATGTTGCAAGTTGACGTGTCACTAAGGCTTGATCTTGTGAAGGATGAATCGATTGAGACACGTTTGTAGCATTGGTTTCCGCCATTGCCTGATTGATGGTATGGGTAAAGAATAAACCACCTGTTGCAAGTGCTATAGCGCAAGCGAGAGTTTGAATTTTCATAAATTCTTAATACTTCCTTGGGTTTTCCAATTTCTATATCGTTTTTCAATCTGAACTCAACAGTTTCAATATCTTAAACGACTTTATCTGTTTATGTTGTGTAGTTTTAGCATAATCTGTACTGAGTAAGTGTAGCAAATCATTGCAGAAATCGGGTATTGTTTCCCAGTTTATATAAATACAACCGTGGATTCCTATGATCGGCGCATTGATGCTTGATATTGCAGGCACAGAACTTACTCAAGAAGATATTGAACTATTACAAACTCCGCAAGTCGGTGGCATGATTTTATTTTCAAGAAATATAGAATCACCCGCTCAAGTTCGCGCTTTAACCGATCATATGCGCCAAATTCGTCCCGACATTCTTATTGCCGTTGATCAAGAAGGTGGACGAGTACAACGCCTAAAACAAGGTTTTACCCTACTACCAGCCATGGGGCATTTTGGTGAGCTTTACTTAACTCAACCTGAAAAAGCTTTAACTCTGGCTGAACAATGTGGTTGGCTCATGGCAATTGAAGTACTTGCAGTGGGGATTGATTTTAGTTTTGCACCTGTTTTAGATCTGAATGACGTTAGTGATGTGATTGGCGATCGAGCCTTTGCAAAAAATGTACAAGATATTGTGCCGCTTGCCAGCGCATTTATGAAAGGAATGCAACGTGCGGGTATGGCAACCACAGGAAAACACTTTCCTGGACATGGTTCTGTGAAAGCAGATTCACATGTTGCTGCAGCAATTGATCCACGTGAATACCAAGACATTTATAACAAGGATATGCAAAGCTTTATTCAGCTACAAACCCAGCTGGATGCACTTATGCCTGCACATGTGATTTATGAAAAAGTAGATCCAAATCCTGCTGGTTTTTCACCTTACTGGATTCAAACGATTTTACGCCAAGAGCTTCAATTTGATGGTGTGTTATTCTCGGATGATTTAAGCATGCAAGCAGCTTGTGTTGCAGGCGGAGCAGATGCACGTATCCGTGCTGCCCTCGAAGCAGGTTGTGATATGGGCTTGGTGTGTAATAACCGTGAATCGGCATGTATTGCATTGGCTGAGATCGAAAACTTACCTTTACCGAATCAAGCACGTTTAGAACGTATGCGTGGCAAAATTCCGCAGATCAGTATTGATGAAACATTTGATCTTGGAAATGAATGGCAAGCTGTCAAAAAAGTCATTGAAGAATTTAAAAATTCACTTTAAAACCAATAGCGAGCTATCCATAGGATATTGCGCTAGATAACTCAATTCTCCTGCCCCCTCTTGATGATCAATGGGGTGGATCTTAGGCCTTCAATGATTAATAAGCCCTTAATGATTAAAGAGATTTAAGCCACCCTCCTTTTAAAAGGAGGGTTCAAAGGATCAAAAAAGACGACGAAGCAAAATTAAATTTTTAGTTGTGTTTTAATTGCTTTTCATCATGACCCCATTAGAAAAAATAAAAGTTAAGGATAACTATGTCAAACCAGCAACTTTCCAAGCACCGCCATATTTCATTTACAGCCCATTACACAGGCTATATTTGGTATCAAATGGGCATTTCTCATCCCTTATTTGCCACATCCAAAGGTAAAACTTTAGCTATGATTGCCCACCCAATAGAAAGTTGGGGAGAAAAATATGTCGGTGGCAGTATGCGTACCACACTCAAGCAACGTCATACCATGTTGGATGAGCGCTTAGCTGAACTGATTGAACAGTCTCCGAACTTACAAGTATTGGAAATAGCCGCGGGGCTGTCACCAAGAGGCTGGTGGTTTAGACAACATTATCCCTTGATTGATTATCGTGAATTAGATTTACCCGGTATGGCAAAAACCAAGCAAGCGGCGCTTAAGCAAATTGATCACAAGAGCCCAGATGTGTTGTCCGTCGACTTATTTACAGAGGATTTTAAAAAAGCCTTTGAGGTATTTGATCCACAACGACCACTCGTCGTGATCAGTGAAGGTTTAATCAACTACTTCACCAAAGAGCTGTTACAACAATTGATTCAATCGATTGCACATTATGGGCAAGACTTTAACAGTCTGCATTATCTCACCGACCTTTACCCTGAACCAGTAAAAAACAAATTGGCAAAAGTGATTTGGAACAGCAGCAAGCTGTTAAAAGTCATGTCACGAAGTGCTTTTACTTTTCACTTTGTCACACCAGAACAAGTCAGAAATTTTATCTACCAAGCTGGTTTTCAAAAAGTTGACGTGATTCAGCCCCGTGTCTATTTCAATACAGATTCAACTGAATACAATACTGAAGAACATCTAGGTGATTTGGTGTGGATGATTGATGCACAACGCTAAAGCAATCATGTATTGAAATTTGGAGACTTAAATCCTTCGAAACATTAACACTTCGAGATTTAAATACTTCAATTCTAAGAAATAAAAAACCAGTCAAAAGACTGGTTTTTTAACAGATCAATATATCAAAGGCTTAAGCTACTGCGCCTTCTTGCGCTATACATAACTGCACTGCTTGGGTCTGGCGTGCAATAAACCGTAATAAGCGATCTGCATTTTCAAAGCTACCATGCTTAAATAGTGCGCGAACACCAGATGCGGAGGTTTCAAAAATCAAACATTCAATCGCAAACTCACCTTCATCATCACTCAAATTTAAAGCCAAATCACGGGTATGTTGATTTACAAAAGCTAAATCTTGTTGATGATCCAGACGCATCAATAAACCAAAGTAATTTAAATCAATCACATCAACCTGAATCACTTTATTTGAATGGCGATGTGTCAACTGACGATGTGGATCAAGTACTTGAATACGATTTTCACCACGACGCTCGATATGCTGCATTTGTTCTCGTGTGAAATTGACAATCCCATCCAGTCCTTGGATCGACCCACCTTTTAAGTAAGTGGTGAATAAAGTCATGGTTTCTTTACGGCGTTGTAATTGAGGAACATGATCGGCATTGGCAATCATTGCAAACTGCATATCTGGGCATTGCAAAGCAAAGTTTGCATTTTCATGCGGTAAGGTAAAACTGTCGTATTGACCACATGCCACCAGTGTATTCACTTGAGGAACCGGTACATGGCTTAACCGCAATAGACGATTACAATTGATTTCATAACGTTCTTGTTCAGTATTTGAAAACTCAGCCATTTGCTTAAAGAATAATCTTTTGGCTGTGGGCGACATACGCGTTTTATCGAGCTTGGCATGATTGACTAAATACAAAATCACGGCCTGACCAAACTCGCCCATACGTTGTTCTTTCATCAACATCAATGATTCTTCTAACAACATGCGCCAGCTTTTACGAGTTTCTTGCATCACCCCCATCAAGATCATTTTTTCGACCAGTTCAGGGCGTTGATCAACAAAAAATGAAGCGATCACAGAACCTAAAGAAATTCCCACCACAGCAACTTTTTCAATCGCGACAATATCAAGCCACTGTCCCAACATACGAGAAAGATCAGGTAATTCTAATGTCCCCGCAGATAAACCAGAGTCGATATTGGTGATTTGTTGATTGGCGCCCATAGAGGGCAAATCAATCAAAATGACTGGGCCACTTTCAAAGAACTGCTCAACACAATACTTATATGAGTTAAAGTTTTGGAACGCTCCGCCCACAATCACAATCGGGGTATTGTGAATTGTTCGTGGATCTGCGATCGCCATATACTCAATTTTCCAGCCATCAATCCAAGTTGTTCTTGGCTCCTGCTTAAAACTGTTTTTGTGGTATATGTCGAAAAAACCAAAGCTTGATAAAGATTGGTGTGATTCTGTGTCCATTTGGATAATGGAATTCATATCCTTCCTCCATCCTTGCTTTATTCTTTTAATATGCAAGATTTTGACCCGCATTATTCTTTCAAATTCGTGATACGTATGAATTCTGTATCACATCAATGTCCTTATTGTTTCATTCTTACAGATGTGTGATTTATACGCAATCGCTAAATTGACCGTTTATCCAGTTTAAATGGCAAAAGATTTTGCAAGATATTTAACGCTTCAACGCTGCAAAATAAGTTTATTTCAGTGAAATACTTCCTTGGCTTTACTTAGACTGCTACTATCAAAGGGAAATTTTTAATGATCAAATAAACTGCTATGCAAGACTCAATTGAACAGTATATGCAAACTGTAGGGAAGCAAGCACGCCAAGCCGCTAGTGTTTTGGCAGGCGCAACTACACTTGCAAAAAATAATGCCTTATCTGCGATTTATACTGCTTTGGAAAATAGTCAACCGCAAATCTTGGCCGCCAACCACATTGACATGAGCAAAGGTCGTGACAATCAATTGGATAGTGCTTTACTTGATCGTTTAGAACTCAACCCCACACGCTTTAAAGGGATGTTACAAGGCTTAAAAGATGTCATCAGCCTTGTCGATCCGATTGGTGAAATCACGGATCTTGCTTTCCGTCCAACAGGTATTCAGATTGGTAAAATGCGCGTGCCTTTAGGTGTGGTCGGTATGATTTATGAATCACGCCCAAACGTTACCCTTGAAGCGGCCTCACTTGCGTTAAAATCTGGCAATGCCATCATTTTACGTGGTGGCTCTGAAGCATTGAATTCAAATCAAGCAATTGCTGAAGCCATTCAACATGGTTTAAAAGCAGCGGGCTTACCTGAAACTTGTGTACAAGTGATTAACACCACTGACCGTGCTGCCGTGGGTCAATTGATTACCATGTCTGAGTATGTCGATGTCATCGTACCTCGTGGCGGTAAAGGCTTGATTGAACGCATTACCAATGAAGCAACCATTCCTGTGATTAAACATCTTGATGGAAACTGCCATGTTTTTGTTGAGGCTCAGGCGGATCTACATAAAGCACTTCCTATTGCATTAAACTCAAAAACACATCGTTATGGTGTGTGTAATGCAATGGAAACACTCTTGGTTGATGAAAAAATTGCGGAAGAGTTTTTACCCCGTATCGCAGAGCTGTATGCAGAAAAAAACGTTGAATTGCGTGGCTGTATCAATGTTCAAAAAATCTTAGGCAATGCTGTAAAACCAGCTAGTGAAGAAGATTGGTATGAAGAATATTTAGGTCCAATCTTGGCAGTGAAAATTGTGACTGGGATTGAAGAAGCCATTCAACATATTAACAAATATGGCTCACATCATACCGATGCAATCATCACTGAAAACTTTAGCTTAGCGCGTCAATTCTTGACCCGCGTAGATTCAAGTTCAGTCATGGTCAATGCTTCGACGCGTTTTGCTGATGGTTTCGAATACGGTTTAGGTGCTGAAATTGGTATTTCTACCGATAAAATCCATGCCCGTGGCCCAGTCGGTCTTGAAGGTTTAACCTCGCAAAAATGGATTGTTTTAGGCGATGGTCAAATTCGTCATTGATTCCAAGCTTGAATAACTCGACTCAGCATTTATCTCAAACATAAGTGCTGAGTTTTTTATTTTTAATACACCGTAATAAACATCAATCAATTTAAAATTTTGATAAAAAATATGTATTTGTCTTTTAGAAAGACGCAAAGATTGCCTTTGGATAGGACAAGATTATTTACAAGAAACTATATAATGCAGATAGATTAAAACAACAATGAGTGATAATTTTTAACAATCAATTGATAAATATTAATTATTAATCAATATCAGGTCGATAGTCCAAAAGTCTAATCACCTAAAGTCTATCTAGGACAAAAAAACTACACATGGTACAACATGACTGCTGATCTAATTTGCCCTTTATAAACAAGCATAATCAGATCAATCAGGATGACTTTTTTAAATTATAATTTCGGGTATTCAAACGTGTCTACATCAGTATTAGTAATTAACTGCGGATCTTCATCAATCAAATATGCGCTTGTTTCTGAACGTCGTGAAGATCGAATCTTTGGTTTAGCAGAAAACCTAGGCTCTGCTGATGCACGTATTAAAGGAATCACGGCGGGCAATCAACCGCTTGAGCTTTCAATTCCCTATGCAGACCATGAAAAAGCTTTAGAAACCATCTTAGGTCGTTTATCACAGTATAAACCTCAAGCCATTGGACACCGTGTTGTTCATGGCGGTACCTTAACCAAAGCTGAGTTATTGACGCCTGAAATTGTAGAAAAAATTCGTGAAGCAACACCACTTGCACCGCTGCATAACCCAGCTCATTTAGTCGGTATCGATGCGACAATGCGCCTATTCCCTGAATTACCGCAAGTTGCAGTATTTGATACAGCATTCCATCAAACCATGCCTGCACATGCATATCGTTATGCTTTACCAAAGTTCCTGTATACACAACACAACGTTCGTCGTTATGGTTTCCATGGTACCAGTCATGCCTATGTTTCTGAACGTGGTTCTGAACTCGCGGGTAGCTACAAACATGGCGGTTGGTTAACAGCACACTTAGGCAATGGTAGCTCAACTTGCGCCATTTGGAATGGTCAAAGTGTCGATACCTCCATGGGACTGACTCCGCTTGAAGGTGTGGTGATGGGTACTCGTAGTGGTGATGTTGATCCAAGTATTCATAGCTTCCTTGCTTCAAATCTAGGCTGGGACATCTATAAAATTGATAAAATGCTGAATAGTGAATCAGGCTTACTGGGCTTATCAGATCTTTCAAATGATATGCGTACCTTGATTGAAGCTTCAGAACAAGGCAATGAAGATGCGACTTTGGCGATTGAAGTATTCTGTTATCGTTTAGCCAAATCACTTGCGGCATTAAGCTGCGGTTTACCACGTATCGATGGTTTATTCTTTACTGGCGGTATTGGTGAAAACTCTGCCTATATTCGTGAAAAAACCATTGCTTACTTACCACACTTCGGTTTCAACCTCAGCAAAGAACAGAATGATGGTTTAAAACGTGGTACAGAAGGTCGAATTGATGCTGGAACAGGTCCTCAAATTTGGGTCATACCAACCGATGAAGAAGGTCGTATTGCCAAAGAAACCGTTCATGTTGTAGAACACGAGGTACAACAGGCCGCAAAAAAGCCTGAATCTGATATTGCGACAGCTTAAGCTGTCGTAAGTCTTGTACGAGCTTTGAGTATACCTATTGAAATAGCAGCATACTCAAGCTCGTTATTAAAAATGATCTTGAGCAGATTTTTGATATAAAGCTGTTTTGTAATCGTTTAAGCTGGCATAAATATATAAACCAGTCTTGTAGATGAATATCGTTTTGCGATCACTGTATACACCACTAAAAAGATGTTGAGTGAAACAGATGATTGGAGATATTCATCTTCAATTTACCCATAAATTCACATATTTTTACTGATTAAAGAATCGTCTATGAAAACAATTTTATTGGTTCCAACTGGGGAAGGCGTAGGCTTAACGTCTGCGTGTTTAGGCTTAGTCTATGCATTGGAATGCCAAGGCGTTAAAGCAGGCTTTGTAAAACCATTTTCACAAGAATTAATCGCTGAACCAGACCGCACCACTGCGCTTTACCGTCATATCTCAAAATTAGATACGGTTGAACCGATAGCTTATACAAAAATCACGCAACAGCTCAATGATGGTGAAACTGATGAGCTCCTTGAAGAAGCAGTCAGCTTACAACGCCAAATTGCAAAGTCCCATGACATTGTGATTGTAGAAGGCTTAGTCCCTACTGCACGTGATGCTTTTGCCAGTGATTTAAATGCCTCTTTGGCGCAAGCTTTAGATGCTAAAGTTATCTTTGTCAGCAATGCCAATATCGAAAAACCAGAACAAACTGCTGAAAAAGTTGAAGCACAAGTACGTAATTTTGGTGGTGCATCATCATCGCGTAATGCAGGCGTATTGTTTATGCGTACCCGTGGTCTACCTGCTGAATCTGCACAAATTCCAGTGACCATTGATCCAAGCTTACGTTTAGTTGCAGATACTGAAAAATTTAAAACTGAAATTCAAAAAACTCATGCACACATCGGCTCAGCAACATTTCCAATTATTGGCTTAGTTCCATTCAGTGACACCTTGAGTGTGCCTCGCATCTCAGACTTAGCAAAACAAATTCAAGCCACGTGGATTAATCAGGGCAAAGCCAACACACGCCGTGTATTGCACAGCAGCTTAATTGCTTCAAATATTGAACATGAGCTACAAAAATTCGTTGCAGGCGAACTGATTATCAGTGCTTCCGATCGTATTGATGTGTTATTGGCCAGTAGTTTAGCCACCAGCAATGGCATTCCACTCGCAGGTTTAGTTTTAACTGAACACCATGAGCCAAATCCATTGGTTTTAGAGTTCTGCCAGTCTGCAATTAAAAATGGTCTACCGATTTTACATACACCACTCAGTACCTTTGAAACAGCACAGCAACTTGCCAATTTAAGCAATGAAATTCCTGTGGATGATACTGAACGTGCCGATCAAGTGACCCGCTTCGTTTCAAGCCATATTGATCCAGAATGGTTGACCCAAATGTTGAATGGTGACTATAAACCCCGTTTATCTCCTTCTGCATTCCGTCATGAATTGGTACAAAAATCTATTGCTGCAAAAAAACGTATTGTACTGCCTGAAGGCGATGAGCCGCGTACCATTCAAGCTGCAGCGATCTGTCAATCTCGTGGTATTGCGCAATGTGTATTGTTAGCAAAACCTGAAGCGGTACTTGAAGTCGCCAAAGCACGTAATATTGAACTCCCTGTGGATTTAGAAATTATAGATCCAGATCTGATCCGTGAAAACTACGTGACCCAAATGGTTGAATTACGCAAAGGTAAACTCAACGAATTACAAGCACGTGAGCAACTGCAAGATACTGTAGTACTCGGTACAATGATGCTGGCACTTGATCAAGTCGATGGACTGGTTTCTGGTGCTGTGCACACCACCGCCAATACAGTGCGCCCTGCATTCCAGCTGATCAAAACTGCACCAGAATACTCCTTGGTCTCTTCAATCTTCTTTATGCTGTTACCAGACGAAGTTTATGTATATGGTGATTGCGCGATCAACCCTGATCCAGATGCTGAGCAATTGGCAGAGATTGCAATTCAATCTGCAGATTCGGCAAAAGCATTTGGTATTGATCCACGTATTGCCATGATTTCTTATTCAACCGGTACTTCAGGCGCAGGTGCAGAAGTTGAAAAAGTTGCAAAAGCCACGGAAATTGCCAAACAACGTCGTCCAGATTTACTGATTGATGGTCCTTTACAATATGATGCTGCATCTGTTGAAAGCGTTGGCCGCTCTAAAGCACCAGACTCTCAAGTTGCTGGGCGTGCCAATGTATTTATCTTCCCAGATCTCAATACAGGCAATACCACCTATAAAGCAGTTCAACGCTCGGCTAATGTGGTCAGTGTTGGTCCAATGCTGCAAGGTTTAAATAAACCTGTAAATGACTTGTCGCGTGGTGCATTGGTAGATGATATTGTCTTTACCATTGCATTGACCGCGATTCAGTCAGAACAACAAGCCGCACATTAATGCTGATCTGCTAGACATAAAAAACCACCCAAATCAATTGGGTGGTTTTTTATAATATATTGACTAAAAACTCATAAATCAGTCTTTATGATACTGATATCCCCATCGAATCAATTGCTATCATGGCAATTAGACAGCTTTATTTTCAATCAGATTAAAACTTAGAAGAAATAGTTCACGCGGAATAAATAATTTCGAGGAGTACCCGGCATAGCGTTTGAACGCCAATATTCTTTATCTGTTAAATTATTCACAGCAATCGTCGCGCCCCATTTATCATCTTTATAACCAATTGCAGCATCGATACGAGTCCAGTCTGGCATTTTGGTGGTATTTTCATCAGAAGTATAATAATCCCCCATATAGGTTGCACCAACCTCACCATAAATTTTTTCGGTAGGAAGATAACGTACAAATAAATTGCCTGTATGCTTGGAAACATTGCGTAAATTATTATCAACCAATTCAGGTCTTAAATCATGTTTAGTAATTTTGGCATCTGTATAACCATAGCCACCTCGAACATAAATATTATTCAGTGCCTGACCAATAAAACTAAACTCTAATCCTTTAGATTCATTTTCCCCAACAACAACATAAGGCGAGTTATTATCATCTGGATCTTTACGCGCGCGGATATTATGTTTTTTAATATTGAATACAGATAATTGTGTATTTAGCTTAGAATCCAGCCAATCACTTTTTATACCCACTTCATATTGATCAAGATATTGCGGCTCATAATTAAATGCACTTAGATCATCGGTTGCATTTATAACATTGACGCCCATATTGCCGCCAAAAGGTGAAAAACTTCGACTATAAGATGCATATAGACTTTGTTCAGGGACGGGTTGCCATACAAAACCTACATTTGGGCTAAATGTCTCATCTTTAACTGCACGTGATTGTCGATATGATGTTGAACTCTCTAATTTATTTGTGGTTTTTGACTCATAGTAATCATAACGCCCACCTAACATCATTTTAAACTGATCATTAAAGCTAATGAGATCCTGAAGGAAAAGCGCATAATTTGTTCCTTCATTATAATTGTGAGAGGTCGTAATATGCCCTGTGCCACGGTTACTAAAACGATCACCTGTTAGTGGGTTCACAAATCCATAAATCAATGATCCATCCTTGTTTTTATTTGATAGTAAAGGTTCTCGCTGTTCATAAGACCAGTCTGTACCGACTAGAACATTATGTTTAATCGCACCAGTATTAAACTCACCAGTTATATCCCAAGTATTAGTTGTAGTTTTATTGGTTGTTTGCTGCCAATAATAAATTTGATTGACATAACCTTTATAACATCCTTTATTTGTATTCGTTGGCTTCACGTCAGCAGTACACATCGAGCCTAAATAAAAATGATCAAAATTTTGTTCCGACTCACGATGACTTAAGCCCCAATGAAATTTCCAATTTGGCGCAAATTCATATTTAACATCTGTACGCATTGTTTGAAGAATATCTTCTACATAATCCCCAGATTGAGCAAACCCCATCTTAATTGAAGTCCCAGCAGGCAAGTTCTCATAGGAAGGACCACGATCAGGAACTCGATGTATATTGTCGTAAGTAAATTCGGTCGTCCAAAGTAGTTTTTCATCATCACTACGATAAGTCACACTTGGAGAAATCATTTCCTCATTGGCACCGATATCAGAACGGAAACTATTGGTATCGGACTTTTCACCAACCAAACGTACAGCCCAGTTATCATTAAGCACTTTATTAATATCAAGCGTTCCGCCAACATTATCATAAGAACCCACGTATGCCCCAACTGAGCTTCCCGAATCAAAATTTGCATATTTGGTGACCATATTGATCACACCACCACCGCCACTACGGCCATATAATACAGATGCAGGACCTTTTAAAATTTCAATTCGTTCAACATTGGCGGTACTGCGACGTATCTGTCCACTTTCACGCACGCCATCACGATAGATATCTCCAGAATCCGCACTAAACCCTCGCAGCATAATACCATCACCACGCATATCATAACTGGTTGAAACGCCCGGCGTGCCTTGTAACATAACACTCAGATCATTTGCGCCATACAGCTTATATTTAGAAACATCAATTGTATCAATCGTTTGTGGTATATCTTTTTTATCTAAACCATTTCTCGTAACATTGGCTTGTTTATAGTCCACATATGTTTTTATTGGGTCACCATCATTCATTGCTTCAATGACAATGGTGGGAAGCGTTGCTGTGCTTTTTTTCTGTTCTTCACTGCTACCTGTATTTGCAAATGTTAAAGAGGAAACGAAAAGTCCTCCCGTCGACAGCATCATTAAAGTTAAGCTTTTTTTAACAAAAGGCATTATTGCACCAAGAAAAACAATGAGAATTATTATCATTATAATATGATTTTTCACTAAAATTTACAATAACACGCTAATTTAACTACAAAATAATGATAGGTAAAAAAATAAACGTGAAAAGTATATTAAATTAGCTAAGATTATTTTTACTTATTTAGAAATTAAACTAAAAAATAACTTCAATACCCACAATTAAAATATATTAATCTCTTAATTTGAGAATATTAAAATTTTTAGATATTTTTGTATTTATTGCTTAATTTATTTTCATCTAGGTATTTTATATTCTCTTGGCTAACCAAACAGTATGCCCAGTACAATCACGATCTTCAGCAATCATCTTTATCACTTCAAAATTATATTTTTTAAATAGTTCATGATACTCAGCGGATGATAAGCTCGCATGATACAGCGCATCACCAAACATCTCTCCAACCGCTTCACCCTGTGATGGTCCACTGGTAAACATTAAAGCAGCGCCAGCTTTTGTATATTGATTAAAAATCTCAAACATATCTCGCTGATCTTGTGGTGTAAGATGAAAAAAGCTATCCCAAGCGAGTATTGCATCAAACTTGTGATTTAAATTTACAGTTCGCATATCAGCTAAAATCCAAGTGTGCTCAGGAAAATTCTGTTTTGCCATTTCAATCATCACATCAGAACTATCAACACCTGTCACAGTATTTGCTTGCTCAATCAAATAAGCTGCAATTGGCTTTGCTGAACCACAACCCAAGTCAAGAATATGGGAGTGAGCGGGAATTAAAGCTAAAAAGCGATCCAACCACGCTTTTTCATAAAGAAATTCCCCGCGTAATTCAGTCCATGCACGAGCATGCTTTGTATAAATTTCAATAATATTTTCCGCAAGATGCGTATAGTTTTCCATGTTGTTGTTATTTAGCCCAAGCTTTTGACTCAATAGAGTATAGAGCTTTTCACCCTGTAAAATCTGAAATTTATTTCAATACGGCTTTATCATCATTTATATAAAAAGTAGAAAAGTTGACTTGATCAATCAAAATATAAGCTGAGTTTCTTAAATAAAATCATAAAACTTTAGGCTGAAATTAGATCTAAGCCACCACAAAACAAGCAATATCACGTATAATTTAGCCCGCTAGCTAACAGCCCGCTCAAGAGATTTTTGATATGACAACTATTATCAAACAAGATGACTTGATCACATCGGTCAAGGACGCGCTTCAGTTCATTTCGTACTATCATCCACAAGACTTTATCCAAGCGATGAGCCGTGCTTATGATCGTGAAGAGAACCAAGCTGCAAAGGATGCAATTGCACAAATCTTAATTAATTCACGTATGTGTGCAGAAGGTCATCGTCCAATCTGTCAAGATACTGGTATTGTTAACGTATTTGTTGACGTGGGCTTAGATGTTAAATTTGATTTAACCATGAGCTTAGATGATGCGATCAATGAAGGTGTACGCCAAGGTTATTTAGAAAATAGTAACGTACTCCGCGCTTCAGTTTTAGCAGATCCTGCTTTTGGTCGTAAAAATACCAAAGACAATACACCTGCTGTAATTCACTACAAACTCGTTCCAGGCAATAAAGTCGATATTACTGTTGCAGCGAAAGGTGGTGGTTCAGAGAATAAATCTAAACTGGCAATGCTTAACCCTTCTGACTCGATCGTAGATTGGGTACTTAAAACTGTACCAACGATGGGTGCGGGTTGGTGTCCTCCAGGAATGCTCGGTATTGGTATTGGTGGTACTGCTGAAAAAGCCATGATGCTTGCAAAAGAATCGCTCATGGAAGAAATCAATATGGACGAGTTACTTCGCCGTGGTCCACAGAACCAAATCGAAGAACTGCGTATTGAAATCTTTGAAAAAGTAAATGCATTGGGTATCGGTGCACAAGGCCTTGGTGGTTTAACCACAGTGCTTGATATCAAGATCAAAGACTACCCTTGCCATGCTGCTGGTAAACCAGTTGGTATGATTCCAAACTGTGCTGCAACTCGTCACGCTCATTTCCAGTTAGACGGTTCAGGTATCGCACATATTCAAGCGCCTTTACTTTCAGATTACCCTGAAGTGACTTGGGATACGTCAACGTCTAAACGTGTAGACTTAGACAATATCACACAGGAAGAAATGAACTCATGGCAACCGGGCGATACATTATTATTGAACGGTACCATCTATACAGGTCGTGATGCTGCGCATAAACGCATGGTTGACATGTTGAATAAAGGCGAACAGTTACCTGTAGATCTCAAAGGTAAATTCATTTACTACGTGGGGCCTGTAGATCCTGTAGGCGATGAAGTTGTAGGCCCTGCTGGCCCAACAACAGCAACACGTATGGACAAGTTCACACGTCAAGTCCTTGAAGCAACAGGCTTGTTCGGTATGATCGGTAAAGCGGATCGTGGCCCTGCTGCTGTTGAAGCGATCAAAGACAATCAAGCAACTTATTTGATGGCTGTTGGTGGTGCTGCTTATTTAGTATCTAAAGCCATCCGTGAAGCAGAAGTTGTTGCATTTGCTGACTTAGGTATGGAAGCTATTTACAAATTTAAAGTACAAGACATGCCTGTATCTGTTGCAGTTGATGTCAATGGTACTTCTATTCATGCGACTGCACCTAAAATCTGGCAAGCCAAAATTGGTAAAATCCCAGTGGTTGATGCTGTTGCACAATAATCTGATCTAAAGCTTAGATTAAGCTTGAGCATCACTTAAAAAGCACTCTATGATTAGAGTGCTTTTTATTTTGAGTCAGATCATGAACTTTATAAAATATATTATTTTTTCTGGGTTATTTGTATGCTTGATCTCTATTCAAAGTTTTGCCTCAAACACAGATAGTGATGCCATTGACCGATTAGCGCAAGGTATCATTACCAATCAAATATGGCGCCTACAATACAATGAAAGTGCAAAACGGATCTATCAAAATCAAGCAGAAAATCTAATCAAAAACGGATTAAGTACAATAGAACTCACTGATAAAGAAAAACAAATCATCCCTCAAATTGTAGAGATTTATCAGGCAATACCAGAAAATATTCTCCGAGATCCACAATTTATCGCCCAAACCAAACAAATTCTTTTAGAATCGTTAAGTTCTCAAGAAATTGATATGCTCTCTCAGCGTGATACAACATCAAGCCAAGAGCTATACACAAAACTTGCCAATATTGACACAGAAATATTCATAGAAAGCAATGCTGCTATTCATAAGGCAGTCAATGATCCTCAATTTATCCAACAATATCGCAATAAAATTGGAGAAATTATTCAGCAACTGCATCATTTAGATGAAAATAAATAAAGGAAAACCTATGAAAATTAAGCAGTTCGTTTTAACTTTAAGTTTATGCTGTATCACAGTGTCAAGTTTTGCATCTCCAGCAACAGATAAAAGTGTCGACAAATTGATGCAGCTCTCCAATATCTCAGAGATTTTCAAACAAAGTACTCGTGATATGCAACCCTACTTTGACGATCAAGCAGAAGCTCTTGTTCGCCAAGTGACGGGGGCTCAAACATTGAATATCGATCAACAAAATGCAGCACTACAAATTAGTGCGCTGTATAGTGATATTCAACAACAGCTGGTGACTGACCCAGAATATCTCAACATGTTTAAATCATTATTTAAAAAGACCTTTACTGAAGAAGAAGTTCAAGCCAATATCGCTTTTTTAAGTACACCGATTGGACAATCTATCAATCAAAAGATGAACACGCTTATGACAGAAGTCATGCAAGAAACCGCAAAGTTTTCTCAAGAAAAAATGCTAAAAGTAGAAAATCAAAAAGCCCTGAAAGAAAAAATGGAAACGATTTTAAAGCCAATTCTTCAAGTTGAATAAGCTTTTACTCAACCATTTTATGATGTGAATTACAACCAGAACTTATATAGGTATTTTATGAAATTACTCCGACACTTACTACTTGCAAGCGCATGTATCAGCACAAATTTTGCTTTTGCAGCGCCCGCTTCAGACCAACAAGTTCAACAATTATTAAAAGTCATGAATATTGATGAACTGCTACAAGAAACCATACAACAGATTCGCCCTCAGTTAGATCAACAAGCTTACCAAATCATTCAAATGACAGTAAAAAAAGATCAGCTCAATCCACAAGAACAAATTGTCGCCAATGAGCTTGCTGACAAAATGTATGAGCAAAGTAAAAAAACTGTTGCTTGGGATCAAATCAAACCTGTTTATCTTAAGATTTATAAAGACATATACAGTGCTGAAGAAGTTCAAGCTCAAATTGATTTTTATTCAAGTGCAATTGGACAGTCTATTTTGAAAAAAACACCTCAAGTTGCTCAAGAAACCATGAAAGTCATGAACAGCCAACTGATTAAAAGTGTACAAACCGCATCTGAAGACTTTAAAGAAGTGACTAAAAAGCTAGATGCTTTAAAAAAGGCCGCAAATACTCAATAAAACAAATAAGAAAAGAGAGCCACGCTCTCTTTTCTATATCAAGCATCCTCTAGCGATAGATCACCAAGTCATTGGGTTCCAAAGTTTAAACTGCTGCCCCAAATGCACATCATCACTCACTTTGTACGGTTCACCTTTGATTTTTTCTTTAGGTTTGATCACACGACCATCTGCAGTCACTTCAGCCACGAAATTAAGGCCTGGAGTTTTCAGTTGAGTCATTGCAATTTCTTTGAGCCCTTGTCGAGTAGGCATTTGCATTAAAGGCCCTACACGTAATAACCCTGCTTCACCATTGGGACCACCGCGAAATTTTTCTTCTTCATATTTGACAAAATATTGCCCGCCAGCTTCCACTGAGAAGTAAGCAACTTTGGGTTTCTGGAAATGAAAAACCGTTAATGGGCGACTGAGACTTAATTTATAGTCACCTTCAGCCAGTTCAATCCAGTAATAATGATTACTGATCAAGCTTGGAATTTTCTTACCATTCAGAAAAAAATTGTTTGGAATAATTTCTTGTCTATTCCAACGACTATCCGGTCGATAAAAATACACAATCGCAGCTTGAGGATTCTGAGGCTTAACCAGCTTAAAGTATTGCCCCGGCTTTTGATTGACCCAAGATCCGGTAGAGAATGATGCAACTTTATATTGTTCAAGCTTTTCATGAACCAACGAATCTTCTTTTTTGAAATCGATAGGATCTAAAGTTGAAACAACTTTTGCAGGTTGCTGTTCAACAGATTGATGACTTTGACAAGCTGCCAACCCACAACTGATCAAAACGACTAGACCGATGTAACGCATGATTTTCCCTCACCGCGTATTTTTTATTTTCGTTTTTAATAAACCCTATTGTCTACAGCCAGCTTAACATTTCAATGACCATTTAAAAATAAAAAACGTGCAAATAGTCAAGCTACTTGCACGTTTCAGATGAATTGCACTGAGGATGTATCAGAATCCAGCTTTTAAGCTGATTTTGTATCCAACACCTTCAAATCTACTTTTTCAACTTCAGTATTTTCATGCTTTGGTTGACGTTCAGATTTGAACTCTGGTGCAGCTTTATCGTTAATCACCGCTTCATTGATAATCACAGTACCAATGTCTGAACGACTTGGTAAGTCATACATAGTTTCAAGCAATACATTTTCTAAAATAGAACGCAGACCACGCGCACCTGTATTACGCTCTAACGCTTTTTTCGCGATCGCACGTAAAGCAGAGTCTTCAAAAAGAAGGTCTACATTTTCCATCTCAAAAAGATATTGATACTGACGCGTTAATGCATTTTTTGGTTCTGTTAAAATCTGCATCAAGGCTTCTTGATCAAGCTCTTCAAGTGTTGCAATCACAGGTAAACGACCAATGAATTCTGGAATTAAACCAAATTTCACCAAATCTGCGGCTTCAACTTGACGGAATAATTCAGATACTTTTTTACTATCGTCTTTATTCTTTACGTCTGCCGTGAAACCAATGCCACCTTTTTCTTGACGTTGTTGAACAACTTTTTCAAGACCAGAGAACGCACCACCACAGATAAACAAGATATTTGCAGTATCAACTTGAATAAACTCTTGTTGTGGATGTTTACGTCCACCTTGAGGCGGAATTGACGCAACCGTACCTTCAATCATTTTCAACAATGCTTGTTGCACACCCTCACCAGACACATCACGTGTAATTGAAGGATTTTCAGATTTACGGGTAATCTTGTCAATTTCATCAATGTAGATAATGCCCTTTTGTGCTTTTTCTACATCGTAATCCGCTTTTTGCAAAAGTTTCTGAATAATGTTTTCAACATCTTCACCAACATAACCAGCTTCGGTCAAAGTTGTTGCATCAGCCATTGCAAAAGGTACATCAAGCAAACGTGCAAGTGTTTGTGCTAGTAATGTTTTACCTGAACCTGTCGGTCCAATCAGCAAAATATTACTTTTAGCAATTTCAACGGCATCTTTAGGCTTATGCCCTGTTTGAGATACTTTTAAACGTTTGTAATGGTTATACACTGCAACTGAAAGTGTTTTCTTTGCTGTGTCTTGACCAATTACATACTGGTCCAAAGCCGCACGAATTTCATGTGGTTTTGGCAATGGACGTGTTGCCCAATCACCTGTTTCCACCTGTTGACTCGTTTGCACTAAGTCTAAGCACACATCCACGCATTCATTACAAATATATGCGTCCTCGCCTGCAATCAGCTTACCGACTTCAGACTGCGTTTTACCGCAAAATGAACAATGCTTTTGTCCTTGAGGAAGATCGGACATTTTCACTCCAAATTCTTAAATCTTATCTATAAATGTTTAGTCTTGAGGTCGTTTACTTAATACCTGATCCACTAAACCATATTCTTTTGCTTGCTGTGCAGTCATAAAATTATCACGATCTGTATCTTTAGCGACAGTTTCGTAATCTTGACCACTATGTTCAGCCATTAAACGATTTAAACGTTCTTTGATGAATAAAATTTCACGTGCATGAATTTCAATATCCGATGCTTGACCACGGAAACCACCTAATGGTTGGTGAATCATCACGCGCGCATTTTCCAAGCAATAACGCTTACCTTTTGCACCAGCATTTAATAAGAAAGCCCCCATAGATGCAGCTTGGCCCATACAATAGGTCACTACATCAGGCTTAATAAATTGCATCGTATCGTAAATTGCCATACCCGCAGTCACTGAACCACCAGGTGAATTGATATATAAATGGATATCTTTATCTGGATTTTCAGCTTCTAAAAACAACATTTGCGCGACAATAAGATTCGCCATGTTGTCTTCAACTTCACCAGTTAAAAAAATCACACGTTCACGTAAAAGACGTGAAAAAATATCGAAAGAACGCTCACCACGTGAAGATTGTTCTACGACTACTGGCACCAAAGCGCTTTCAATTGATGGAACATACATACGTTATTTATTCCTGAATTCTTGTTACTTCACTCATGTTCACAATATGAGGGATAATTGCTGAAAATGCAAAATATTCCCAACTTAATATCAGATATTTTTTGCATAAGTATTGTGAATGGAATGATTAAATCCATGTTTAATCTCATAAAAAAAGGCGCCAAAGCGCCTTTTTTTAGATCAAACAACTTAGCCTTGTTGGCGCGCTTGTTGCTCTTTTAACAAATCTTGATAGCTAACAACTTCATCAGTTACTTTAGCAGCAGCTAAGATATGATCAACAACTTGATCTTCTAACACTACGCCTTCGATTTGAGCACGTTGTTGCTTATCAGTTTTGAAATATTCAATCACTTCAGTTGGATCTTCATAAGAAGAAGCCATATCTTCGATATAAGCATCAACACGTGATTGGTCTACTTCAAGTTTAGCATCAGCCAATACTTTGCTTACCAATACACCAAGTTTAACTGCTTTTTCAGCTTGTTCTTTGAACAATTCATCTGGAAGCATGCTGCTGTCAAATGCTTTAGCACCTTGAGCACCAAACTGTTGAGTAAATTGTTGAATCATTTGTTGACGTTGACGGTCAATTTCTTGAGCCAACATAGATTCAGGAACTTCTACGTCATTTGCAGCAACAAGTGCATCAAAAGTTGCACCTTTTACTTGGTTACGTAGGCCATTTTTTACTTCACGTTCCATGTTTTTGCGAACGTCAGCTTTTAATTTCTCTACGCCTTCTTCTTCAGTTAAACCGAAGATTTTAAGGAATTCAGCATCAATTTCAGGAAGTTTTTGTTTTTCAACAAGCTTAACTGTGATTTTGAATTGAGCCGCTTTACCTGCTAAGTTTTCAGCTTGATAGTCTTCAGGGAAAGTTACATCAATCACTTTCTCTTCGCCTTTCTTCATACCAACGATACCGTCTTCGAAGCCAGGGATCATACGACCAGAACCTAAAACAAGTTTAAAGTCTTCAGCAGCACCGCCTTCAAACTTCTCACCATCAACAGTACCTTCAAAATCGAAAGTTACTTGCATGTCTTTTTTAGCCATGCCTTTAGTTTCAGTCCATTCAGCACGTTGCTTTTGAAGGTTTTCAAGCATTGCATCAACGTCTTTATCTGTTACTTCAGATGATTTACGTGATACTTCAAGACCTTCAAATTTAGCTTCAACTTCAGGATAAACTTCAACTGTAGCTTGATAAACTAAAGCATCATCTTTGTTTTCAACTTTGTCGATATTTGGCATACCAACAGCGTTGATTTTTTCTTGTTGAATTGCTTCAAATACTGTGTCACGAATGATGTCGTTTACAACTTCTTGGTAAATACCAGCGCCGTATTCACGACGTACAACGTTTACTGGCACTTTACCTTGACGGAAGCCGTTGATCTTCACAGTTTTGGCAGTGCGTTTCAAGCGAGCTTCAAACTGCTCGTTAATACGGCTCGTCGGTACAGATACATTTAAACGACGGGCAACGCCCGAAACCGCTTCAGAAGTTACTTGCATGGCTTCCTCGATAGAATTTAATAATTACAGTTTTTCAAAAAGTGCCACATTATATGACAACATTTGAATATATACAAAACACCTGTGTAAATCATTTTATTTCGGTCACAGATTTCCCCATTATGTTGCTTTTTTAAACCAACCCCCTTCTTTGCAGCCAAACCAAGAAATCCGCATATTTTGAGAAATTTACCAAATTCAAATACTTTAATGACATTAGAATAAATTTATTTACATTTTGAAATATCTAGAAATAAAATTAAATAAATAAAATTCAAAAAGTTAAGTGAAATTTCAATGCATTTTTAATTCATTTTCTCATCATAAACATTTAAAACCATCGACAAATTCAATTTCAAACAGATGAAATAAACAATAAGAATCATTATTATTCGCATACAAATTTGCACTACTCTTAGTGAGTTTAAGTATGTCTTTTATCAAATCACGCAAAAAGATTGTTACTACAGCAATCGCTTCATCTCTTTCAGTTATTGCAACGTCAGCCATCGCTCAAGACGAAATCGCAAAACTACCAACAATTAAAGCACAAGCAACGACTGAACAAGGTTTAAAAGTAGATCAGTCTGCCAATACAAAATTTGTTGCGCCACTTTTGGATACACCTAAATCTGTATCTGTTATTTCAAAACAACTGATTCAAGATACTCAAGTAACAACACTTGCAGATGCACTTCGTACAGTTCCAGGAATTACCCTTGGCGCTGGTGAAGGTGGTAACCCAAATGGTGATCGTCCATTTATTCGTGGTTATAACTCTGAAAGTTCTATGTTTGTGGATGGTGTGCGTAATTCCACTTCACAAAACCGTGAAATGTTTGCAGTAGAACAAGTAGAAGTTATTAAAGGGTCAGCATCTTCACTTGGTGGTGCTGGATCAGTTGGTGGTAGTGTAAACATGATTTCTAAAGTCGCTAAAAAAGGCGATGCTTTAGAGGGTTCTGTTGCGGGTGGTACAGATAACTACCAACGTATTACCCTAGATGGTAATAAAGACTTTGGCAATGGGATTGCTGCTCGTATTGCACTAATGGGACACCAAAATGAGAAAGCGGGCCAACATGACGGCGCAGAATATAAACGTGCTGGTATTGCACCAAGTATTACTTTTGGCTTAGACACTGCGACTCGTGCAACGTTAAGTTACTACTATTTAAAGTCAGACGATACACCTGATTCGGGTGTGCCATATAATTATGATGCTTCGAAAAAAGCAACTTTTGGTAAGCCTGTAGATGTTAAACAAGGCATTTACTATGGTTTACATGATCGTGATTTTCAAAAACAAGAAAACCAAATTGGTACAATTAAATTAGAACATGATTTAACTGACAATTTAACCATTACCAATACTGCAGTGTATAACAAGTCAACGAATGATTATCTTTGGACTCAACCAGATGACTCAAAAGGTAATGTCCTAAATGATAAAGTTTGGCGTCGTATTAACTCACGTATTACTGACACAGATATTTTCACAGATCAACTTGCATTGACTGGTAAATTTAACACTGGTGCAATTAAGCATAAGTTTAATGTTGGTGCAGAATATAGTGATCAAAAATCAGATAAAGGTAGCTATACAACTACTTATCCAGGTTATACAGGTACTACAACTGGTGGTTTCAACAGCGATTGTAAAATCAATGATGCATGGTGTACGTCTTTAACAAATCCAAATTCGAAAGAAGAATGGTTAGGTTCAGCAGTTGCCAATCGTAATACCACTACAACCACAACAAAAGTTACATCAGTTTATTTGCTTGACAATATTGAATTTAATCCACAATGGCTACTTGACCTAGGTGTTCGTTGGGACAAATTTGACACTGAACAAGTGACGAATGCAACAGGCGCTAAACTAGAAAATAATAAAGACTTTTTTACTTACCAAGCTGGTTTGACATATAAACCTATGAAAAATGGTTCGATCTATGCAAGCTATGCAACATCAGCTAACCCAGTGGGTGTTGATGGTGGTGATGGTTCGGAAGCGATCGGACAAGCTTATATGGACTTAAAGCCAGAAGAAGCACGTACCTATGAAGTTGGAACTAAATGGGACCTCTTCAATGATCGCTTAAACTTGACAGCTGCTGTATTCCGTACAGAAAAACAAAATACTCGTATCCAATTAGATGCTGGCACCTACACCAACGGTGGTGAAAGTAAAGTTGATGGTGTTGAACTTAGTGCTACAGGTAAAATTACAGACAAATGGGATATTACGGCTGGATACTCTTATCTAGACAGTGAAATGACCAATCCTGGCCCGTCATGTAATCGTGCTGGAACATGTACATACCCTAACCCAGCGAAAGGCAAACAACTTCCTAACGTACCTAAAAACTCTGCAACACTTTGGACAACGTATCAAGTTCTTCCACAGTTAACTGTTGGTGCTGGTGCATTAGGTATGGACAAAGTCTATGGTGATGCTGCGAATACTAAGTATGTATCTGGTTATGTCCGTTATGATGCAATGGCTCGTTACAATGTTAACAAAAATGTTGATTTACAGCTTAATGTAAACAACCTTTCAGACAAGCGTTATTTTACTAAAGCCTATGCATCTCACTATGCAACAGAAGCTGAAGGCCGTAATGCTGTCTTATCAATTAACTTTAAATATTAATAGTTAATACTTTAAAAATTAAAGTGAAATGGCTCCTGTTCATAGGGGCCATTTTTTACCTATAATTTAGCTTGTTGTGTCTTTTATTAAAGATAAATCTCATTGTTATTAACCCTTACTAAAAAATAATTCTATAATTTCCAATGGTTACTTTTTACCAATCATTAAAAATACTTTAGATTTCAGCAATATGATCAAACTCCATCAATCATATCTCCTATAGCTTTCTTTAATTATATTGAATGAATTAAACAGTTTTTCCGTATGAATAATCACTTACTATTTATTGTTAATGAAAATAATTATCATTAGAATTCGCAACACTAGTTACATACCTTAACAATTTCTCCATTATTGCGTCATGAAGTTTCCTGAGCAGTATTGGTTAAGTTTGACACAACCTGCGATGGACGCAAAAAATGGCTCAAAAAAATTCTGTAAAAAACAAAAAAGTTAAAACAGTTGCACTTGCAATTGCTTTACCCAACCTAGCTTTTGCAGCAACTGAAGATACAACAGTACAACTCCCAACGATTCAAGCTCGAGCAGAACAAAATACTGCATATTTAGCAGCAAAAACATCTTCAACTAAACGTACAGAAACCATTTTAGATACAGCTAAAACCGTTCAGGTCATCACGGAAAAAGCTCTCAAAGATCAAGGCTTACTTTCACTACAACAAGCCCTTGCAACAACTCCAGGCATTAGTTTTGGTGCTGGCGAAGGTGGTGGTGGTTATGGCGATAAAATCAACCTACGGGGTTATGATGCAACCTATAACACAACTGTCGATGGCTTACGTGATGCAGCATTAACCAACCGTTCTGATTTATTCAACTATGAAGCTGTTGAAATCATCAAAGGTGCGAATTCTGTTGAAAATGGTGTAGGACAAATCAGTGGTGGTGTCAATTTAGTCTCTAAAACGCCTAAGAATCGTGACAGCAATGAAGTTACTTTAGGTTTTGGTTCAGATAGCTATAAACGCTTTACAGGTGATTTTAATAAAGTTGTAGATGAAGATTTAGCATTTCGTTTAAATGTAATGGGGCATCAAAACACCTATGCGGGTCGTGATGAAGAAATGAAACGTTGGGGAATTGCGCCATCGGTTACTTTTGGAATCAGTGATACGACTAAGGCAACTTTATCTTACTTATATCAAAAAGATGAAAATGATCCACAGTACGGCGTTCCTTATTATAATGGCAAACCTGTCAAAGGGATTTCAGATAAAAATAACTATGGCTATAGCAACTTAGATCAACAAGATATTGAAAATCAGGTTGTCACATTTAAAGTAGAAAGCGAGATCAGTCCCAACGCAAAACTGAACTCCATTACTCGTTATAGTGACATTCAACAAAAAGCAACTGTTTCTGCACCACAAGGAACATTTTGTTTAGCAGATGGCACATCACCAACAGCACTGACCAATACCAACCAAACTGGCTATAAAAATTGTAATGTAACTTCTGGTTCAACCACGATTACTGTTCCAAAGGGTTCATATTATATTTCTGGCCCACGTGGTTATTATCGTGATACCCATAATAAGCAATTTGCCAATGACACCAACATCAATGTGCAATTCAAAACTGGCGTTGTCGATCATGCTCTTGTTGCTGGGGTGGGCTTTAGTCGTGAAGACTATGCGATTACCACAGCTGGCTATTTATATAATTCAAATGGTTCATCAGCAGGTAGTTCTATTACTAACCCGCTTTACATGGATGTGTACAATCCAGATAACTTTTGGCATGGTCCAACAAATTTCCGTAAAACAGGTGTTGCTGAAGGCTACTTAAATGTTTATTCAGCGTATTTGTTTGATACTTTAAAGTTTGGTGAACAATGGTTACTTAACCTTGGTGTGCGTAATGATTATACTGACGGTCAATATCGTTCAGATACTATTTCAACAACTAATGCAGCGGTAACTCGTGGTCAAAACTATAAACAGTCTGATAATTTAATTTCCTATAATGCTGGTTTGACATTTAAACCAACACCAGCAACCAGTCTTTATTTGTCTTATGCTAATGCTCAAAAGCCGGTACAAAATACTGCAAGTGGTGGCTGTTCTCAAACTATTACCAACAATGCAATCACAGCAAATTCTTGCAGTACAGACCCAGAGAATGCAGTTGCCTATGAAGTGGGGGCAAAGTGGCAAGCAAATCCTAACTTCTTAGTGTCTGCCGCAGTATTTCGTAATGAACAAGATAAAGTCCGTGTAACCAATGATATACCTGGACAACCAGATGCCAAATTAGATGGTAAAAACTATGTACAAGGTGTTGAACTTGGTTTAGCCGGTGAAATTACGCCAAAATGGAACATCACAGCTAGTGCTGCTTATATGGAAGGAGAATACGACCAAACTAAAGTCAATGGTTCACCGAATATTGACTTCCAAAAAGGTGACAAATTGGTCAATGTTCCTAAAGTTTCAGGCAGCTTATGGACAACGTATCAATTCAATGATCAGTGGCAAGCTGGCTATGGCTTAACCTATCAAGGTGAAATGTATTTAAGCACACGTTCAGCGACGAATAATCTTGTGCCACAGGTCAAGTCTGAAGATTATGTGATTCACAATGCTTCTGTAACGTACAGCTACAACAAAGATTTAAGTTTCCAATTATTGGGGCAAAACTTAAGTGATGAGAAGTACTATAGCCATATCCGTAACAATGGTTGGGCAATGCCTGGTGAGGGTCGCAAAGGCGTATTCAACATCAACTATAAGTTCTAAGATTTAGCCAATCTATGTTAAAATTCAGCGTCTGATTCATCAGACGCTGTTTCTTTTTTGGGGAAGAAAATCATGATTTTACACATTCCAAATTTACTCAGTCTGGATGAACTGAATCATTGTCGTCAGACACTTTCTCAAGCAGAGTGGACAGATGGAAAAGCAACAACAGGCTATCAATCTGCGCATTTAAAAAATAATTTACAACTGGCTCAAGACTCTCAACAAGCATTAGAGCTTGGACAAATCATTCAAAATGCTGCCAACGCAAATCCTTTGTTCTTTAGTGCCGCACTTCCAAAAACATTTTTACCTCCGCTGTTTAATTGTTATCAACACGGCGGAAATTTTGGGATGCATGTTGATAATGCTATCCGTCGCCATCCTCAACTCAATCAGTACTTAAGGACAGATGTGTCTTGCACTGTTTTTCTCACCAATCCCGATGAATATGATGGCGGCGAACTGGTGATCGAAGATACTTTTGGCACACAAGAAGTAAAACTTCCAGCTGGCGATGCAATTGTCTATCCTTCTACCAGTTTACATCAGGTTAACCCAGTCACTGAAGGTGCACGTATTGCCTCGTTCTTTTGGGTACAAAGCTTTGTATCATCCGATGCGCAACGACGAATTCTCTTTGACTTAGATCAAAATATTCAAAAGCTGACCATCGAACTGTCTGCAACACATGAACAAGTGATTAGTCTTACGGGGATCTATCACAACCTCCTACGCGAATGGAGTGATTTATAAGTTTTAGCTCGCAAGTCATTATTGTAATGAAAGTGTTTTGTATAAATTTGGACAATCAATAAATGAGTAAAAAAATCCAAGCACCACTCACTCAAATTCCAGCATATTTACAGACAATTGCGGATTACGAGAAACAAGCTGAACAGCATCTGCCTGAAAACACTTGGCACTACTTGCAAGGTGGGGCGATGGATGAGCAAAGTGTTCAAGAAAACTTACAACAATTTAAAAATATTCAACTGATTCCAAGACTGCTCAATGACTTAACTCAAGGCTCGACAGAATGTGAAATTTTAGGGCAAAAATTTCCTCATCCAATTTTTCTTGCACCGATTGGACATCAACAATTGTTCCACCCAGAGGGCGAAGCTGCGGCTGCACTGGCAGCCGAAGTTTTAGGAAGTAATATTGTACTGAGCACTTTCACCAATACCGATATGCGAAGTTTAAAACAAGAAAACCCGCTGAAATGGTTCCAACTGTATTGGCAAGGTGATCGTGAAAAATCATTGGCCTTAGTTCGACTCGCAGAACAACAAAATTTTAAAGCACTTGTGATTACAGTAGATTCACCGCATACAGGGATTCGTGATCGTGAACGTCGGGTGAATTTTCAATTGCCAGAAGGCATGCAACACCCCCATACACCCACCCACATTCCCCTGCCCGAAATTTCTGAGCATCAACATCCTGTATTCAACGGTTTAATGCAAATTGCACCCAAATGGGCAGATATCGAATTTATAATTGCCCATAGCCATTTGCCTGTAATTTTAAAGGGTGTGCTACATCCACTCGATGCAAAAAAAGCAGTCGAAATCGGCGTAAAAGGCTTAATCGTTTCTAATCATGGCGGACGAGTACTCAATACGAGTATTTCCCCACTGATCGCCTTAGCAAAAATTAAGGCAGTTGTTCCTCATGATTTTCCTTTGCTTTTGGATGGTGGAATCCGTCGTGGTACCGATATATTTAAAGCATTGGCATTAGGCGCATCTGCGGTGCTGATTGGCCGTCCTGCGATCTACGGGCTCTCTGTTGCTGGTGCTTTAGGTGTCGCCCATGTAATTAAAATTTTAAAGGAAGAATTTGAAATTACCATGGCATTAATGGGAACTGCTACCGTAAAAGAAATCAATCAAGAATATATTTTTCAAGATTAAGTCATTCAAAGGAAAATTTTCTCTCAACTGATATTTTTTATGCAAATTAAGGAAATTATTTCCAAGATAATTGTTTTAGAATTAATCTCAAGTTAAACCATTTGTAAGTTATCAGTGTTTAGATTTATCTCGTGCTACCCACGTATAAGTTTATGAAAATTTACTGTGTTTTCATCTTAAAAACACTTGTAAATTGAACAGATAGACACAATCTATATTTGTAGTAAGTTGCCTTTACCCAAGAGACGAGCAACAACAACTACACAAGGAGTTCCCTCATGATGTTGGCTGATCCAAGTAAAAAATATCGTCGCATGTATCAACGTGTAGACTTGCCTGACCGTCAATGGCCAAATAACGAAATCAATAAAGCGCCAATTTGGATGAGTACCGACCTTCGTGATGGTAACCAAGCGATTTTCGAGCCAATGAACATTGAGCAAAAATTCAAAATGTTCGAAATGTTGGTCAAAATCGGCTTTAAACATATTGAAATTGGCTTTCCTTCAGCATCACAAGTTGATTTTGATTTCACTCGTAAGTTGATTGAAGAAGGTCATATTCCAGATGACGTTTATATCGAAGTCTTGGTGCAAGCGCGTGATCATTTAATTGCACGTACCTTTGAAGCCTTACAAGGTGCGAAACGTGCCATTGTGCATATCTATAACTCGAACTCACCCACTTTCCGTAAAAAAGTATTGAATGTTGATGTCAATGGTGCAAAACAATTGGCCATCAATGCAGCAAGCAAAGTAAAAGAATATGCAGCAAAACAGCCTGAAACTGAATTTATTTTTCAGTACAGCCCAGAATGTTTTACAGCAACAGAATTAGAAGTTGCTAAAGATGTCTGTGATGCAGTGACTGAAATTTGGGAAGCATCACCTGACAATAAAGTCATTTTAAATTTACCTGCAACTGTTGAGGTTTCAGGTCCGCATGTCTATGCCGACCAAATCGAATGGATGCATCGTAATTTGCAACGTCGTGATGGTGTGATTATTTCAGTACATTGTCACAATGACCGTGGTTGTGGTATTGCAGCATCTGAGTTAGCGATCATGGCTGGTGCTGATCGTGTTGAAGGTTGTGTATTTGGGAATGGTGAACGTACTGGTAACGTAGACGTTGCTGCAATTGCATTAAACATGTACACACAAGGTGTAGCATGTGAGTTAGATTTCTCAAACATTAATGAAATTATTGCCACAATAGAAGAATGTACTGGTTTACCTGTACATCCACGTCACCCATATGCTGGTGATTTGGTTTTTACTGCTTTCTCTGGTTCTCACCAAGATGCAATTAAAAAAGGCTTTGAGTTCCAAAAAGACGAAGAAATTTGGGATATGCCTTATTTACCGATCGACCCTAAAGACTTAGGTCGTGATTATGATGCAGTGATCCGTGTCAACTCACAGTCGGGTAAAGGCGGTATTGCCTACTTATTAGAGTCAAACTATAACGTGGTTTTACCTCGTCGCTTACAGATTGAATTCTCACAAATTGTTCAACAAGTTGCAGATGAAGAAGGCGTTGAAGTTTCAGCTCAACAAATTTGGACCTTGTTTAAAGACACCTATGTTGCTGCAAAAGATGCACATTATTCAGCGAAAAATTATAGATTGTCAGATGAAAATGGTAGCCAAGTGATTGAGCTTGATGTGGTCATCAATGGTGAAACTCAGCGCTTACGTGGTGAAGGGAATGGTCCAATTTCTGCGATTTTAAATGCACTTCAATTACCAATTGATGTCTTAAACTACGAAGAACGCAGTATCAGTTCAGGCGCACATGCAAAAGCATTGGCATTGATCGAACTTCAAGTTCAAGGTACTGGTAAATCTGCATTCGGTGCTGGTGTACATGACAATATCGTCACCTCTTCAATTGAAGCAATCATTGCGGCAACCAATCGTTTAATTGACCAAGGTGTTTTAAGTACTGAACAAGTGATCGCTGCTGCTGTATAAGCGATATCAATTAAAAGACTTTAGAAAGGATGCCCCCTAGTGGTATCCTTTCTTTTATTTATTGATGTTATCAAGCAATCTCTTCAAACAGCTTTATATCTTTTAAAAATAATTTAAAGATAAAAAGATACATGGAAATTTCATCCATGATTGTTTGAGATCAGACTGGTGTTGGTGAGTAGTGAACATGCTTGGTGATGAGAAGCAAAGTTTGACAAGATCGCTCTCTTATAAAGCTTAAGCTTTTCATTTTTTCGAAAGAAGAATACGTTGCGCCTCAGCAAAGTCAAAACATTCATTGTGACGCTACTAGACATCATCACTCATCATGAAGTGAACTTTAATGATAAAAGCTATTGTGAAAACCATGGAATATCATTAATTTATTAGCCATACAGATGACTTAGATATCTCTAATATCCGTAATTTATCGACCTTCTAAAATTTTAAGGTGAACATTTCCAGTGTCTTTTCCAGCTGATTCAGTGGGGCTCGTTACTCCACAAAAGTTTGAATTTGAAGAACCGTTAGAGCTTGAGTGTGGTCGAGTATTGCCACGCTATGAAATCATGGTGGAAACCTATGGTGAGCTCAATGCAGATAAATCAAATGGAATTTTGATTTGCCATGCACTTTCCGGACATCATCATGCGGCTGGCTATCACCATGAAGACGATAAAAAAACAGGCTGGTGGGATGCATGTATTGGGCCGGGTAAAGCCATTGATACCTCGAAGTTTTTCGTGGTCGCACTCAACAATATCGGAGGTTGTAGTGGCTCAACGGGACCCACTTCACCTAACCCTGAAAATGAAAATCGCCCATACGGTCCCGACTTTCCATTAGTGACTGTACGTGATTGGGTTAAAACCCAAGCCCTCCTCTCTGATCGCTTAGGGATAGATGTTTGGTATTCAATCATTGGTGGTTCTTTAGGTGGCATGCAGGCTTTACAATGGTCTGTGGACTATCCTGACCGTTTACAAAAATGTGTCATCATTGCCAGCGCACCAAAGCTTTCCGCACAAAATATTGCATTTAACGAAGTGGCACGTCAGTCTATTTTATCTGATCCAGATTTTCACAATGGCCGTTATTTAGAACTCGATAGTTATCCAAAACGTGGCTTAATTTTGGCACGTATGGTGGGTCATATTACCTACCTCTCTGAAGAAGCCATGAAACAAAAATTTGGCCGTGATTTAAAATCAGGCAAGTTTATGTATGGTTTCGATGTTGAGTTCCAAGTTGAAAGCTATCTGCGTTATCAAGGCGAACAATTCAGCCGTAACTTTGATGCCAATACTTATCTGATCATGACCAAAGCCCTGGATTATTTCGATCCATCACGTGAATATGAACAGTCACTGACGAAAGCCCTATCTAATACCAAATGCCGCTTTTTAGTGGTGTCATTTACAACAGACTGGCGTTTTAGCCCAGAACGTTCGCAAGAGATTGTTAATGCATTGATTACCAATCAAAAGCCTGTGAGTTATTTGGATATTGATGCTGAGCAGGGCCATGACTCATTCCTATTCCCTATCCCCTTGTACGTCAAATCCTTACGTGCATTTTTAGGTGGTATTGAACACCTTAATTCAACACCTAAGGAGGCTTTGTAATGCGTATTGACCAACAACTTGCAGAAAAATGGATCAATGCTGGTGCGAGTGTGCTCGATTTAGGTTGTGGTGATGGCGAATTATTGTCACAAATGAGCAAAAAACAGCAAATTCATGCTTACGGGCTAGAAATCGATCAAGAAAAGATTGCAATTGCCGTCAGCAAAGGGTTAAATATTATACAACAAGACTTAAACCTCGGTTTGGGACGCTTTGCCGACCAGTCTTTTGACTATGTGGTTATGGCACAAGCTTTGCAAGCTGTAGATGCACCTGATGTGCTTCTGCGCGATATGGTGCGTGTGGGGAAACAAGCAATTATTACGTTTCCTAACTTTGCGTATTGGAAAACACGGTCTTTCCTTGCACTGAAAGGCAAGATGCCTGTTTCTGATGCCTTACCGTATATGTGGTACAATACACCTAATATCCACTTATGCACCTTTCGTGATTTTGAAGCATTATGTGCTGAAAATCAGATTCAAATTATTGATCGACTCGCTGTAAATGGGAACCAACAAGGTAGCTTTTTAAGTAAAGCCATACCGAATTTGTTCGGCGAAGTCGCTATTTATCGAGTGAGCGCTCTATGAAGAAATTATTATTAGGCAGTACGTTATTTTTTGGGCTAGTGAGTATTCAAGCCCATGCGGACTATGTACCGCAGCAACAACAATCTGTATCAGCAATGGCAGCGCAATATGCACATATGAATGTGACAGATTTGCAAAAAGCAGCCAAAGCTGGTCAACCTGCTGCACAATTTTATTTAGCAACACATTACCAGGCTGGTACTGGCGGTGTATCTAAAGACATTAAACAAGCATTTACATGGTTTAAAGCTGCGGCTGACCAAGGTATTTCTGCGGCTCAGTTAAATGTTGGTCGTATGTATGCTGATGGTTTAGGCGTTTCTAAAAGCGAAACATCTGCACGTCAATACTTTGAAAAAGCAGCAAGCCACGGCGATAACCGTGCAAGCTTTAATCTTGCGGTGATGGAAGAGCAAAAGAAAAACTACATGGGCGCTTATCAGTGGTATGAGCTTTCTACACGTGATGGTATGTTAGACAATAAAGTAATTAACATGTCGCAAACCAAGAAAACTGCTTTGGCTGCTAACTTAACTCAAGACCAAATTCGTACTGCAACACAACGTGCAGATCAATGGATTCAAGCTCAATAATTTGATTCTCATCAATCATAAAAGCACCTTCGGGTGCTTTTTTTACTGCCATCTATTTAAGTATTTCAGCTGGGATTGTTGACAATGCAAGACCTATTCAAACAATTAATTCAATATGAATGCGGGTTGCATCATCGTGATCGTCAAAACTTTCAAATACTTGATCAACGGTTACATCCAGATTTTAAAGAAATTACCAAATCAGGGTGGGTTGTGCATAAAGCCCAAATGATTGAAGCACTTTTAAATGATACAGATAGCGACATCATTCAAGCACAGGATTTTCAAGTTCAGCCGTTATCTGATCATAGCGTTTTACTGACCTATCAAAGCCATCAAATCAATGTGGCAACTCAAGCTCAATACAATGTGGCTTTACGCAGTTCAATTTGGGTTATGAATGATCACGGTATATGGCAAATGATTTTCCATCAAGGCACCACTTGTGCTTTTGAAAAGTAAATCGAATTCTTCTATGTATGGAAAAATATGCAAAAGAAAAAATATTATGCTTCACGCAAACAAATGATTCCTTTGGCGATTTTTTCTGGAATTTTGACCTGCCCCTTTTGGGCTGCGACCATGCTTTTAATCTTGGAAATGTTTGAATGGAAGAATGGCTTAAAAAGTCTCTTTTCGCTATTTCTTGTTACGCCTTTGGGTTTCATTGCTTATTTTTTCAGTAATAAAGCTATTCAGATGTTTAGCAATCAACGTCCTATTTTAACCCTCTCCCAAGACATGATTAGAAGCATTGATTTTAAAGGTCGAGTGATAATTAAAAAAAACATTAAAATACCGGAGATCTATGAAGTTGAGCTAAAAAAAACCTTACTTGATCGACAATATTATTTACTTTTTATCATGAAAGATAACAGCAAACAGAAACTCAATCTTGGACTAGGTTTTATGAAAAATGAGGATGTTCTCGATTTAAAACAAGAATTGGACAAACGCATTAGCGCAAAAGCAAAACACATCCAGTAAAGCGTAAAGAACAAGAGAATTTAGCCATATTTTATGACACAGATTAAGTTAAAATAATTCAATTTTAAATTTTGAGTCTGCATCATGTCATCAAAAGATTGGTTATCACAAGGAACACTGGTACTCGCAAGCAATAACAAAGGCAAAATTGCTGAATTTGAAAAATTGTTTGCTGAATTGGCTTTACCCGTTGAAGTGATTCCTCAAGGTCGACTGAATATCGAAGACGCGATTGAAGATGGCTTAAGCTTTATTGAAAATGCAATTATCAAAGCACGTCATGCAAGCCGTATTTCAGGTAAACCTGCGATTGCAGATGATTCTGGGATTTGCGTTCCCGTATTTGGTGGAGCACCTGGAATTTACTCTGCACGTTATGCCGGTGAACATGGCGATGATGCAGCCAATAATGCAAAATTGCTGGAAAACCTTAAGCCTTTACGCCAAGACGATCAAGCGATTGAAGCAATGTTCGTATGTGTATTGGCATTGGTTGAACATGCAGATGACCCTTTACCACAAATCTTCCAAGGGATCTGGCAAGGTGAAGTACTCGAGCAAGCTCGTGGTGAAAATGGTTTCGGTTATGACCCACTGTTCTGGCTACCCGAGCTAAATATTTCAAGCGCAGAAATGAGTAAAGAAGAAAAGAATAAAATTAGCCATCGAGGTCAGGCGATGCAATTGTTTAAAGCAAGCTTGAAATAAGCAGTTAAAACCAGCCGTTTAAGATCATATGATTTTGTTAGATTCCTCCTCGCCGTTGAGCAAAGGAGGAATATGATAGATATCGCTAAAGCTTATCTAAAACGAAGCGAAATAAACCGATAAAACTATAAAAAATGAATCAATGCACCGTATAGGACACATACCACACAACTGACTATCGTTCCTGAAGCAATATATTTTGCTGAAACGCCAGTGCCTTGATAGTGGGTTTCCAATGCGACAATATTGGCGGCTGGCGGTAAACAAAACAGTAAAAACATCACCCCAATATATTGATGGATCTGTGGAACAGGTAAAAAGAAATAAGCCAGACTGCACAATACAACACCACAAACTAACTTTAATATTGCGAGCTTAGTACTGGACAGTAAATCCTCGATATGGACTTTTGTTTTTCTTAACCACATCCCCAATACACACATACCGGTAAAACTCATACTCCATTTAGCCAGAGTATAAATCCAATTAATCCAATCATTTGTCTGAAACTGTTGCACATCAAAACAACGTAAAAGCCCTGCAATGATCAAGGCAATCACAGGTGGCGATTGCAATACTTTTTTGATAAGCAATCGTTTGGATTGTGGAGCTGAGCTCACCGAAGTCACAGCCCAAGAGTTTCCAAAAATTGAAACCCCGATATAGAGCGGTATCATCACCATACTATTGTCTGGACCAAATATAGCCAAGGCAATCGGAAAGCCGAGCCATGCCATATTGGTATAGCTAAAACACAATGAAGCTAAACGATCTTTAGACAGCGTGAGATAAATAAAGAAAAGCGTAAAGCATGAGAAAAAAGCAAATAAAATTAAAGCAATACTACCCGATTTATAAAATACCATATTGTAAATAATCACAATCGGGATAAATAAGCGAGCCAACAGCAAAGACATGAGTGATTTTAAGTTTACTGAAAATTTGCTATTCGCCAGTATCAGCCCACAGATAAATGATAAAACTGGAAATAACAAAGCCACAATACTACACCTTATTCTCAAATCATGAACATACTAGCATTTTCCAAATATAGATGACGTTTAACATATCAAAATAATCTATAAATATTGTCTGTCTTTAAATTGAAATATTAGTGTCACTTTTTTGTCATGGATAACTGTTGTTATAGCTGTTAATAAATAGGAGTTAAAACTATGGCTGGATTATCGATTTGGCATGTACTTATTTTTGCAATTGTTGTGATTCTACTATTTGGTACATCAAAGCTAAAAAACTTAGGTAAAGATGTTGGTGGTGCCGTAAAAGATTTTAAGAAATCAATTAAAGAAGAAGAGGCAACAACTGCTTCACTGACTGAAACGCGTACACTAGAACATCAAACAAGCAATACTGATGTGAACTCTACAGTAAAACACTAATCGGTGAGGCGTAGATCATGTTAGATGTTGGATTTTCAGAACTGTTAGTGTTTGGGATCATTGCTCTCTTGGTATTGGGACCAGATAAACTTCCTGAAGCTGCGCGTTTTGCTGCCAAATGGTATAGCAAATTTAAACGTGCAATTAGTAGTGTCCAAAATGACATCGACCGTGAATTACGTCTTTCTGAATTTAGAGAACAAATGCAACAAGAGATGCAAAAAATTCAAGAACTTGAACAAAAAATGCAGGCTCAGATGCAGGAGTTACAGCAACAAAAAATTGCTGTAGAACAAGAAAGTCATCTCGCAATAACAGACAATAAAAAAATTCACACGACTTATCATAAACTTGATATTACGGTTCCCGCTATTTATATGTCAAAGACTTGGTTAGATAAACAAAACTGTACTGTAACTCGACCACAAATTGTTCTTGTTAAAGAAGTACCGCAATTGAAGGTGGCTGTATGAGCGACTCATTAGCACCACAAGTACATGATGCCTCATCTACCGAGACGCCGCCTTTAGATGCGATGCCGATTACTCAACACCTGATGGTGTTACGTAAGCATTTATTTAAAATTGTTGGCGCACTCATCGCTATATTTTTTTGTTTATTGCCATTTGCCAATAAGACCTATATTGCATTATCAGAACCACTCAGAAAACAATTACCTGCAACTTCAACCATGATTGCAACTGATGTTACAGCAACCTTCATGGCGCCGTTTAAGTTAAACTTCTTTATTGCGCTGATGTTGGCGATGCCCTTTATCATCTATCAACTTTGGGCTTTTATTAAACCTGCATTATACGAAAAAGAAAAAAATCTAGCATTTCCGTTGTTGTTTGGCAGTATTGTGCTGTTTTATTCAGGGATTGCTTTTGCTTACTTTATTGCATTGCCATCTATCCTGCATTTCTTTATCAGTGTTTCACCAGAAACCGTCGCGCCAATGACTGATATCAATAGTTATTTAAGCTTCTGCCTAAAATTATTCTTGGTCTTTGGCGTAACATTTGAAATCCCGATCATTACTTTAGTGTTAATTTTAGTTGGCTTGGTCACCACTAAAACATTGGCTGAAAAGCGCCGCTTTATCGTGGTGGGATGTTTCTTCGTATCTATGTTTATTACCCCACCAGATGCAATTTCAATGATCATGCTCGCAATTCCAATGTGGATGCTATTTGAGCTGGGTTTATTGCTGGGTAAAGTGATTGAAAAGCGTAAAACTGTAGATGCTTAAGTATCAAAATAAAAAGCTTTTTAATATTTAAATGACTTCTTTTGAGGTCATTTTTTATTTTTAAGCGTGTTAAATTCTTTTTAGAAACAACTATAAAAAAAAGTCTATTGCTTAATCTTCAGAGCCCTTTTATTCGAATACATTAGATCTATTTCATAAGTCAAAAATGATCATGTTGAGTGAATTATATTGCGATTGAAAGTTCCTTCTCCCCCTCGGGAGAAGGTTAGGATGAGGGGGACTTTCTGTTGATCTATGCTTTTAATAAGCGCTTAGAAAAGAAGCCTATTATTAAAATCTCTTTATGAAACATCTCTATAAAAAAAATAACTACAAGTTAATCCTGTTGATTCAATTCACCAAGCACATATCAAGCTCAATCAGTCATATCACAATGTTTATAGAAATTGAACAGCACAGTAATTATCTAAATACAAATATGACAATCCTATTACTTTCTTAAAATAAGATTAAATTTAACCAATATTAAATATAAGAGTAAGAGATCTTACACATTTGTTCTGTATGTTTTTAAGCTGAATCAAAATCACATTTAATCAAGACTTAAAGCCAAAGGGAATCGTATGACAGACCTCACGCCATATCATGAAAATCAAGAGTTAGATAACAATACTTCGAATAACACACATTTCCGTGACATTTTAGAACAACGGATTTCTCGTCGTAGTTTAATTACAAAAACAGCAAGTGGTGCAGCTGCTCTCGCTTTAGCATCAAGCCTAGTCGGCTGTAATGACGACGATGACAATAATTCAACACCAACAACAACCGTTAAAAAACCAGAAAAATTCACCTTTAACCCTGTTGCAAAAAACCTCAATGACATCGTCACTGTTCCTGCTGGTTATGAGGCAAATGTGCTTTATGCTTTAGGTGATCCATTAACGCAAACGATCCCTGACTGGGATGACAATAATGTTCCTTCAGGGGTCAGCTTTACAGCGCGTTCAGGCGATTGTCATGATGGTATGAGTTATTTTGGCTTAAATTCCAATAGCTCTAAATATGATGCGAAAGCCTCAAACCGTGGCTTACTGGTCATGAACCATGAATACATTAACCAAACCTTCTTACATCCTAAAGGTGCAACAAAAGTAAATGGTCGTCGCCCAGAAGATGAAGTGATTCGTGAAGTCAATGCACACGGTGTTTCCGTCATTGAATTAAAGAAAGATGCAACTACACAAAAAGTAGAGATTGTAAAAAGCTCTCCATTTAATCGTCGTATTACAGCGTCAACGGTCATGGACTTTGCAGGTACAGTTGCAGGTTCCGATTTGGTAAAAACCAAATACTCAAGCTCAGCAAAGCAAACACGTGGCACACATAATAACTGTGGTAATGGTTATACGCCTTGGGGGACTTACCTCACCACAGAAGAAAACTTTATTGGATACTTTGTGCGTAATAAAGGTGATGATGCAAAACGCAGCGCTGCTGAAATCATCGCACTGAATCGCTATGGTTTAAAAGATGGTGCCAGCTCACGTTATGGCTGGGAAACTGCGATTGGGGCGATCGAGAGCCAAGACTTATATGACCGTTGGAACGCTTCAATTACCGCTGACTCAGCAGACAAAGATTATCGCAACGGTGCAAATACCTTTGGTTGGATTGTTGAAATCGATCCATTCGATAGTCGTTCAAACCCAGTTAAACGTACATCTTTAGGTCGCTTTGCACATGAAGACTGTCGCTCAAGCCGTTTAATCGAAGGGGAAAATCTGGCCTTCTATATGGGCGATGACTCACGTGGCGAATATATCTACAAATTTGTATCTGATGCGAAGTGGGATGCAAAAGATGTAAATGGTGGCTATCGCGCTGGCGATAAATATATGAACAGTGGCAAGTTATATGTTGCGCAGTTCAATAATGATGGTACAGGTAAATGGATTGAATTGGCATACGGTAAAAATGGTTTAAATGATAGCAATACCGTCTATCCTTTTAGATCTCAAGCCGATGTCACTACTTTTGCACGTTTAGCAGGTGATTCGGTCAAAGCCACCAAAATGGATCGCCCAGAATGGGTTGCGGTGAACCCCGAGAATGGTGAAGTCTATGTCACACTAACCAATAACTCGAACCGTGGTACAGCACATGCATTAGATGCCGCAAATCCACGAAACTATAGCGACCCAGAAGGCGGTAAAGGCAATGTAAATGGTCACATTATTCGCTTCCATGAAAAAGATAATAAAACCACTGCTGAAAGCTTTACTTGGGATATCTACCTCTTTGGTGCTGAAGCAAAAATGGCCAGCAATATCAATCTGTCTGGTTTAAATGATAACAATGATTTATCTTCACCAGATGGTATGTGGTTCGATCCACGTGGTGTACTTTGGATTCAAACGGATGACGGTGCTTATACAGATACCACCAACTGTATGATGCTTGCTGCACTCCCTGGTAAAGTCGGTGATGGTGCAAAAGCAATAACATCTGCTGGGCAAGAAACGATCGTAGGTAAACAAGTCACTGATGAAAACCTGCGTCGCTTCTTAACAGGCCCAAAACAATGTGAAATCACAGGTGTCACCATGACACCCGACTATAAAGCCATTTTTATCAATGTTCAGCATCCAGGTGAAGACTCACCTAGCTTTGATAAGCCATCAAGTAACTGGCCTGCCTCACAAAAAGATCCAAGCAATAAGACCGCTCGCCCACGCTCGGCAACGGTCGTCATTACTCGTAAAGATGGCGGTGTAATTGCTGGCTAATCAACTAAATTTATTTTTTAAAGCCATAGTGACGAAAGTTGCTATGGCTTTTTATTTTTCAATAGTGCGCTTAATCTCGACTAACTCGCCCATATGTTCACCTTGTTGTGTTTTTTCGATCCAATCAATCTGCGTACTGCTTATTCTTAAAAAGTTGGAACAGCGTGTGCCATAAATTGGACTTTGAATAAATGTTGAAGACAACAACGCTTCCATTTCAGGATTAATTCCAGTATTGGGCAGTAAATCAGGAATAATTTTTCGTTCATCTTCTAAAATGTCCCAAACAGCGAATTGTAGATCTTGCTCTGGGATAGCAGGAACTTGCAACATGGGTAAAAATTCTTGGGTAAAGCGTTTACGTAAATGCTTGGTTTTTTCCCAATCATCTGACATCAAGCCATTTGAAACAACAAATACACCTTGGGATAACACTTGTGGGGCTTCACCGCGATTACTCATATAAACAGCTTGCTGTCGATCACCCACAAATAAGTTAAAACCCGCATAATCTCTTTGCTGCTTTTCCAATGCTTGTGCAAAACGAATTGGTGTTTGATCTGACGCTAAAAAGGCTTGAATCAAATAGCCACGCGTAGTGGGATAAGTTTGTTTATCAGCACCATCACGATAATTGGTAATCACTGCCCAACGTCCCTGTGGTGTAACCCCCATCCATGTTCCGCCTGATTGCAAATCTTGCCCTGCAATAATCGGACTGTTCGCCCATGACTGTAATTGAGTGCTTGGACGATGGTAGAATTCGTCACGATTTGAAATTAAACAAACAGGTAAATCATCCAAAACTTGCCAAGCCAATGCCACAATACACATAAAATACATTCCATGAAGTTTACACATTGAATGTACAACATTTTTAATATGTTTCAGCTAAAATCTGTGCAAAATAGAAAATCAAGGATTAGGAATGCTCACCTACCCGAATATTGACCCAATTGCGATATCACTGGGTCCACTCAACGTCCATTGGTATGGACTGATGTATCTCTTGGCATTTTTATGTGCTTGGGGACTTGCTACTTATCGCGCTAAACAACGTGCTGACTGGAACTCTGAAATGGTTTCAGATCTGGTGTTCTTTGGCGCACTTGGGGTTGTGCTCGGTGGTCGTGTAGGCTATGTTTTATTTTACGAGTTTGGCAAATTTTTAGCAGATCCTATCTGGCTATTTAAAGTCTGGACTGGCGGTATGAGTTTCCACGGGGGCTTCCTTGGTGTAATGATCGCCATGCTTTTGTGGTGCCATAAATACAAGAAAACTTGGTTTGAAACACTAGATTTCATTGCACCCTGTGTACCGACGGGCTTGATGTTTGGTCGAATTGGTAACTTCATAGGTGGTGAATTATATGGTCGTCAAGTTTCTGACCCTAACTTTGCGCTAGGTATGATCTTCCCGACTGATCCACTACATTTGGTTCGTCATCCATCTCAGCTCTATCAAGCGCTGTGTGAAGGACTGCTGCTGTTCCTTATTCTATGGTTCTATAGTGCTAAACCACGCCCACGTTATGCCGTATCTGCAATCTTTCTAATGGGTTATGGCTGTGCTCGATTCTTTATGGAATTCTTCCGTGAACCTGATGCAGATCAAGGTTATATCCTGTTTGGCTGGATGACCAAAGGTCAAATCCTCTCATTCCCAATGATTCTGATTGGATTATGGTTAATTTGGTACGCTTACCAAAAGAAAATTTTTGACTGGGGTCCACAAAAAAATACTTAAGCCTTATGGGCTAAGTTTAAAAAGGTGAAGCTAAGCTTCACCTTTTTTATGCTAAATTATCATTATTCAATTTAAACGAAATCACTATGCTTGAATTTTGGTTTGATCCTAAAGTCTCGGTTGCAAAGAAGCTCATTTTCCTTATTTTATTGGCGCTGGTTACTATTGGACTATATTGGTACCAGCCTCTAACCCTTGATAATATTTTACTTTTTGCAGGTACAGGTATTATTTTTCTGATTTGTCGTTACTGTAAGGTTCATTTTGCAGCCCAACGCCCAACAGGATTTCTTTATCGTTTATTGACTTGGATTCCACTGGCTTTAGTTTTGGCATTGGTTTTTAAAAATATGAACAATGGTGAAATTTTGATCCCAGGCGCTCAAGGTATTGGTTTTATGGCCCTAGCGGTTTGTATTTTTTCACCACTCTCGCTACTCAATAAAAATTCATCTGAACAAATATCTAAATAATGTTAGATTTTTGGTATTCAGCGCGCTGTAGCCGTGAAATGAAAGTGATCATCTCAATCTTAACCTGTGTGATAATTTATTATTGCGCCACGATTGAGAGGTTAAGTTCAACGTTTACCGTGATATGTTTAGCAATTGGAATCTCTACGCATTTATTAAAAATGCTAGGGCTAAAAATTGCTCAACATAATGTCTATGTTCAAGGTTTTAAAATTTTATTTTCAATCTATCCATTGCTTGCACTTATGCTTTTAATGGCTTTTTTACCCGCACAACATAAAATATTGACCTCGATTCAAGCCATTGGTTTTGCTGCATTGGGTCTATTTATCATGTCAATTTATCAAAATCGCGCAAAACGTTTTGACTAAAGGTGTTGTAGTAAAAAAGCATAGTAATAAAAAAGGAAGCCTTTCATTCCAAAAGCTTCCTTTTTTATCTTTTAATCCGTAATAGATTAAATGCTTTTGACTGTGAAACTAAGCAGCTAGACGATAATATTCATAGGTTACATTTGGGTCTTTATACACATCGTAACTACGTTGTCTAAAATCAGAAACCCATTGAGAACCTGTAAATCCAGCAATATGACCATAACGATGGCGACTGGTGCTGTTGATGATATAAATATCACCTTCTTGAGGATTATCGAAGTCAGGACGGATTTGCTTATAACCAATCTCAGTTAAAGTCGAACCCCAATCTGAAGCGGCAACAGGATGATCAGAAAAACGTGCACCAGCTGATTCAAGTGCTATACGCACATATCTTGCACAACGATGTGCAGTAGTACTACGCGACATACTGACAAGTTTTTCAGTAAATTTGCTAATATCGATTAAGCTTTCTTTCTTAAATGCTTCAGTTTGATTTTTAAAAGTTTCAAATGCTTTATTTTTTAAGTATTCATCTGGTCGAAAATTATTATTTTGATTTTCCGATCGAATCTGAATATGAACCGTGGGATTCACGTATTCATTCATATTAACATTGTGGTCGTAAATCATGCATTGTCCTCAAACTGGCCTTTTGAATTGATTCAAACCACCTTGTTTAAACCAATAACAACTTTTCACAAGCCATGAATAGTAATCAGCAATTCTTAAAATGTAGACTTAAAACATGTAAAAAAATATGTAAGTGTTAATAAATCTCATTTGTAATGCCTCAAGCTACTGAAACTGCTGACATTACATAATTCATCATCTGGGTTTGTTTGTTTAAAAATTAATCAATAAAAGTTTACTCGGCCGTATCATTAAAATATTTTCTTAATCTAATCAACACATTAAACTGTCAATTCAGTCACACTTTTGTTTTGTAAATTCAGCAAAATCGTATGCCAAAGAAAGATTTTTTCAATAAAAAGCTGACGTTATCAACATCAGCTTTTTAGAAATTATGCCGTCGCTGCTTAATAACAATCCCAGTTATACACCACTTTAGAGAAATCTCTTTTTTCAAGATCATCAGGATGAATAAAGAAGTTCCCTACACCTGAGTCGCCCCACATGATCTCAATACCTTCAACTTCACCTGTATCAATCTGCAACAGCAAAATATAATCTTGAATAGATTCATTGTATTCACGCGGATCAGATTGAGTAAAAAATGGATATCCCCCTAAACGATGACCGCTTGCGGAAAAAACTTCACTGTATTCATCACAAAACTCTTCTTCATCGTCTCTTTCATAAGGGTCTGTGACTTTTTGAGAAAAATCAAAATTGTTCATATCAATATAGCTTTCAGCCTTCTCAAACTGAATCGCAGACTGCCCTGCAATAGGACTATAAATATCGTCCTCAGCAAAACTTGGAAAATCGCTTTGTAAAAGTGCAAGATCTTGCTCAATCTTGTCATAAAAAACCATGCGAAAGCCATCTTGCTTTTTTTGATCATCAAAATTGAGACCATATAAATCATCATGCGGATTGATAAAAAACTGTAAAATTCCAGATTTTGGATAATGTTGATTTTCTGGCAATTCTGCAAAATTGATCTGCGCCAATAATTGTAGGTCATCCCCCTCCGCACTCTGCGGATATTGCTTGCCTACAGGTAAATAAGGATTTCCACCCACTTTGCTTTGCCAAATCTGTAAATCTTCAGTCGGCACTAATGATATTTCTATACTGTCTTTTTTTGTCGCAATAATTTGCGTTTTATAAGGCTGTAAACATGCTGGGAGCTCATTCAAATTTATACTCATTTTCAAATACTCTTAGTTTTAGATGTTAGATGGATGCAAAACAGAAAATAATCTAGCTTAAAAAGAGAGTCAGATTAGTATAAACTCTGAAGCTATTCAGAAACATTACGAATGGGTAATCATGCGACATAATCTGTCATTTGTGTCGTATAGACGCCCCAAATTGGACACTATATGAAAGCGTATTTAGACCTTCTACAACATATCCTAGACGATGGCGGTGACAAAGGTGATCGTACTGGTACAGGTACTCGTTCTGTATTTGGTCATCAAATGCGTTTTGACTTGTCAAAAGGGTTTCCGCTACTGACCACTAAAAAAGTTCATTTCCGCTCAATTGTGATTGAACTGCTGTGGTTCCTAAAAGGCGACACCAATGTTCAATATTTAAAAGACAATAAGGTTTCAATCTGGGATGAATGGTCTACCGCTGAGCAGACTGCCCGTTTTGGACGCCCTGAGGGTGAATTGGGCCCAGTCTATGGTCATCAATGGCGTAACTTTGGCGCAACGCAAAAAGACAATGGTTTGTTTGAAAATGATGGTTTTGACCAAATCAGTTGGTTGGTCAATGAAATCAAGACCAATCCAAACTCACGTCGTTTGATTGTGTCTGGCTGGAACCCAAATGAAGCAGGTAAAGTTGCCTTACCGCCATGCCACACTTTATTCCAATTTTTTGTTCAGGATGGAAAGTTGTCTTGCCAACTTTATCAACGTAGTGCAGATGTTTTCTTAGGGGTGCCATTTAATATTGCCAGCTATGCTCTACTGACTCATATGGTTGCTCAAGTTTGTGGTTTAGGCGTAGGTGATTTTGTCTGGACTGGTGGTGATACACATTTATATGTTAACCATTTTGAACAAGCAAAACTTCAGTTAACACGTGAACCCTTACCATTGTGTCAACTCAAGTTAAATCCTGAAATTAAGGATATTTTTGACTTTAAATTTGAAGATATTGAAATTACAGGTTATGAGTCACATCCTGCAATTAAAGCACCTGTAGCTGTTTAAATATTTTAATCCAGTCTTTCCTTATTCCCTCCTTGTAATAGGAGGGAAAATTTTCCAATGGATAATAAGCGAATTCATTATGACATTTAAAAACTTTGAAATTGTGCATGTCGTTGCAATGGATCAACAACGCTGCATTGGTAAAGCGAACGATCTTCCATGGCATATTTCAGCAGACCTTAAGCACTTCAAAGAAATCACCCAAGGTGGTGTTGTGGTGATGGGACGTAAAACGCTTGAATCGATGGGACGTGCATTACCTAAACGTGTCAATTGGGTAATTACCCGTGATCAGGATTGGAGCTTTGCTGGGGTTAAAACGGCCCATAGTATAGATGCTGCTTTGGAGCAAGCGATTCCTGATGTATTGGCATCAGAAAAACCTGCCAGTATATTTATCATTGGTGGTGGTGAAATTTTTAAACAAACCATGCACATTGCCGATCGTTTAGAGCTCACCCACATTGAGCTCGATGTACAAGGTGACGCGTATTATCCAGAAATTCCAGCGGAATTTAAAAAAGTTGCGAGCGAGTCACATGTTGATGACAAAACAGCTATTGCTTTTGAGTTTGCAACATACCGAAAATAGCACTGAACTTTATGAACAAAAATAGTGGCTTATGGATAGCTTAAAAACAAGATCAATACTGCATACACTTGGAATGGGGATAATCCATTCCTTGTTTAGCTTATTTGTGGTATTGAGCAGCCTGTGGTTTTGTTTCGCGATTTGGATTCAACACCCATTAGGAAAGATTTTCAGTTATATCATCATCCCTATTTGGATTATTTTTGCATTGAGTATTCTTGGGATCTATTTTACTAAAAATATATTTAGCCGAAAAACGGACAGTCTGATCTATATCATCGCCTTTATTGTCAGCTTAATCTGGTACTTTAATATTCCTGCGCAGCAAGATCGTCAATGGAGTCCAGAAGTTTCCAGAATTTTTACTTACCAGCAGCAAGGTAATCTTGTCACGATTCATAATGTCCGCAACTTTAATTGGCACTCCCCTGATCAATATGACGAACGCTGGGAAACCAGAAGCTACAACTTAGATGAGATTACAGGCGTCAATATCATCACCTCTTATTGGATGGGACCACATATTGCCCATACCTTGGTCAGCTTTGATTTTTTAAACCAGCGCCCACTCGTTTTTTCTATTGAAATTCGGAAAGAAAAAAATGAAAATTTTTCTGCAATTGGTGGGTTTTTTAGACAATTTGAGCTAAGCCTAATCGCTGCAGATGAAAAAGATATTGTTTATACACGAAGTAATATTCGAGGTGAACAGGTTTATTTTTTCCCGATTCAATTACCAAAAGCAGAAACCAAAGCATTATTTGAAGAGTATCTTTTGAAATCTTCCGCTTTGGCAGAACATCCAAAGTGGTACAACACCCTAACTAGTAACTGTACAACTTTGGTTTTTGATATGGTTCAGGCGATTTCCCCTGAAAAATTACCAACAGATTATCGTTTATTGGCTTCAGGTTATTTACCCAATTATCTTTATGATTTGGGTGCATTAAATCATCAATGGTCAATCAAAGAATGGTATAAAAAAGCACATATCAATCCAAGAACGGCTGAATATGCTCAGTTTAAATATCAAAATAGCGATAACTTTTCTAAAGTGATTCGTTTTGGTTTACCTGATGAACATGCTCAATAATGTATAGCTTTAGTCAGCTCGTCTTTATGGTTTAACTCAATTTTGTTTATATAATCATTAAAATTAGGAGAATACGCATGTTTAAATCCATACTCGCAACCACATTCATCACAGCAACGCTCTTGTTTTCTGGATGTGCATCTACACCAAGTGCCGATCAACAAAGCCAAAATTTAAGTTTGTTGCAAAACAAAAATTGGACACTCACGCATATTGGTGCAACAGAATATAAAGCAACGCCAAATGCTCACAACATACCAAGCATTCAATTTGGTTCAGATTTACAGATAAGTGGAGCAGATGGCTGTAATCGCATTATGGGCGCCTATGCGATCAAAGGACAACACTTGACCTTAGGACAACTCGGCTCTACTCGTATGTATTGTCAGGACACTATGAAACTTGCGGCTGACTATACTGAAGCACTCAATAAAGTGAAAGGTTATCAAGTCTATGACAAAACGTTAAAGTTAGTTGATCAATATGGTAATCGTGTTTTGCAATTTACAACACCATAACATCACCGAATCAGTTATTTATATATACAGTTTAAAAGCTTAAAACGTTAGGCTTTTAAACACCTCAGATTATAGAATCCAATATCAACAATGAAATTGAATAAAAATTTTAACTCAATCAATGAAAGACAATAATTTTACTACACACGCCGTCTTATCAATGGGATTAGAATAACAACAACTTAAAATTTGGATATTTCTATGAAAGTTATTGGCCTTATCTTGATCTCATGTCTACTTTTATCTGCATGTAGTTCAATGAATGTAAGACCTACGGTTGGGGTAAGTATGGGAACATCTGTTAAATAAAAAACAGCGCCGAAGCGCTGTTTTTTATCAAAGTACTTTTTCTCTATTTATATGCAACAAATATCGTTGAAACTTTACCATCAGGAGCAGCAACTGACACCTTGAACATATCACCCACCGCACACTCTTTTAAGCGATAGCCATAGAATGCTTGTGTACTATTTTTAAATGTTGTTGGTGTTAATAGGTTAAAAACACTTGCTACTGGAGAGCTTCCTTGCACTAGTTCAGCTGAACAGGACAAATTATTGTCTTTGGTATTATCTTCAGGTGTAACACTTACAGTAGAACCTGTCGGCATAGGAACACTTTGCATACTGTTCCCATATAAATTAAAAGACAATAAGCTACCGCTAGCAGTCACATTTGTAAATGTTGCTGTATTTTCTGAAAATGCAAATAGTAACTGCTGACGGAGAACAGCACTTAAACCACTATTACATGTACCTGCAATATTTGGTTGATCTATTGTAGAAAGACCACATAATGAGTTTCCAAAACTACGCTTATAAATATATTCACCAAAATTTGCATCATATTGATTATTTTCATTATCATCACGAAAGAAATCACCAATATTCGTATTTTCTTCTACTAATTTTCCAGTACTATCATTTACCAATTTAGCAAATGGTTCACCTTCATCATAAAGATTATTACCATTCTTATCAATGTACTGCTTATCCCCTTCAACATAAGCTAAAACAGTAACTCGATTATCTAAAGGACGAGGATCTTGCACTGATAATGTTACTGAACATCGTCCATCTGTAGTAGAACAATTAGGGGTAACAACACCGCCTTCACTAACAAAGCTCACAACCGTACCATTTGGTACAGGATTACCAGTACGATCCCTCAGCATCACATTGATCGTTGCACTATCACCATCAACCTTGTTCTGCAAAGCATTTTTGCTAACAGATAAACTGAAACCGTCTTGAGTTACTCTACCTGTAGAAACTGCTACATTTTTAGATAAAGCGGAGACGGTATTGTTTGATACTAGTGTTGCTTTTATTTCCACAGGTCCAGGTTTATCTCCTGGATATAAAGTTACAACAACTTTACCATTTGGATCACTTTTTACAGTTTTAATCGCACGATTACCTAAAGAGATAAAACTTAAATCCTCAGGAGCACGAACCAGCTCAATGTTTACATCTTTATTCGCGGCTGGTGTACCGTTCGCGTACAAAGTAAATTCAATTTGACCTGATGCAGCAGAACCGCTATTTTTTATACCTAAATTTACAGCATTAGTCGTTGTATAAACTAAAGAGTTTGCTTCAGTAGCGGCTATATTTACTTCAACTTTTGATTCAGGAATATTCGAACCTGAAGCTCTAATTGTATGTGTACCCTCACATAACTTCCCATCAGTCCCAATCGCTTTATAAGAAGTCGTAACATCACCTTGGTTTGAAGAAGCAACAATTGCTGGTTCAAAGGTACCGCATGATGCACTAAAATTCACAGTAACGTTATTTTGATTAACTTTTGTATTTGCATCTTGTGTCTTTAATGTGATATTTGTTGATGCACCAGACTCTAAATCAGTCGTTGCTGCAACCATTCCCACTAAGACAATATTTGCTGCTTGTAAGCTGAAATTATAAGGGCTTGTTGTTGCTGAAGTACCATTATAATTTGCAGTAGCAGATATCTGATATGCACCCGTTGTATTTAAGTCTTGGGGTTTAATTGAAATACTGGCTTCACCATCAGCATTTGTAAGTACAGCGGCATTTGTTGTCCCAAAAACTACGCCTTCCCCACTAAAGGTGACAACTGCACCACTAATACCTTTACCAGTCTTATCTGTCACTTTTACTTTTGCTGTTACACCAGCAGCAGTAATAGAGTTTGTAACTGCGTTATTTACATCGTATAAAGCAATATTTGTAATGTTCACAGCTTCAACTGTAGTTCCACCATTACCATTGCCTGTTCCGTTATCATTTTTATCATAATAACCTCCACCGCCCCCACCACAACTTGCTAACAAAATAGAAATTGCAATAGCACTTAACTTTCCAGTAAGTTTTCTAGTATCCATAATTTTACTCAACCTAAGAATCCCCAAAAATTGTTGTAGATTATTTTGAATGCTATGTAAGCATAGTTATCTATATGTGTAAATATGCTATTTCAAAATGTTTTTTAATGTAATTACTATTATTTAAAATCAGGTTTATATCATGTACGACATCATTATCATTGGCGCAGGAACTGCGGGTATTAGTGCATATAAAGAAGCAATCAAATATACATCTAACATACTGATTATCAATAAAGGTCCATGGGATACAACCTGTGTCCGTGTTGGCTGTATGCCAAGTAAAGTTCTCATTTCAACTGCAAATCGGATGTATGACATTCAAAATGCCAAAGAAGTCGCTTTAGAGGTAAAAGCAGAGATCGATACACGTCAAGTTATGCAACATGTCAGAAATTTACGTGACCGCTTTGCTCGTGCGACGCTAAAAGATGTAGAAAGTTGGGAAACTGCACATAAAATTGATGGCGAAGCTAAATTTGTAAATGCAAATACGGTTGAGGTCGATGGAAAACATTATCAATCTAAATCATTTATTCTTGCTGTAGGTTCAACGCCGACCTATAACCAAGATTGGAAAAATAAACTAGGCAATAAACTGATTACTTCAGATGAAGTATTTGAGCTTGAGACACTGCCTAAGTCTATTGCCGTGATCGGGAGCGGTGTGATTGCAATTGAATTAGCTCAAGCAATGCATCGCCTAGGTGTAAATACGACTGTTTTTGCAAGAAGCAAAAAAGTGGGGGTGCTTAGTAGCCCTAATTTACAAGAAATCGCTCAAGCGGAATTATCCAAAGAACTGAATATTAAATTTGAAGTTTTACCTGATTCAATCCAAGATATTAAAAATGGGGTTGAAATATCATTTATTGAAAATAATGAATCTAAATCCATACAGGTTGACTATATTTTAAATGCGACTGGTCGTGCTACACACTTATCAACCTTGTCCCTCGAAAACATTGATCAGTCATTCTCAGATTTAAAACAATTACCAGTTCATCCCACCACTAAACAACTGGCTGATTTTCCAATATTTATTATTGGCGATGCTTTTACCCAAACGCCTTTACAACATGAGGCTGCAAATGAAGGAAGAAATGTCGTTTCAAGTTGTTTAAATTTTCCCAATATACACAACTTAAATAACCTATCCCCTTTAGGTATTGTGTTCTGTAGTCCAGAAATGGGGATTGCTGGGCAAAACTTTGCCACGCTGTCAAAATCAGACACAGCCTTTGTTACAGGTTTTGCTTCTTATGAAAAACAAGGTCGCGCATTGGTTTTAGGTAAAAATAAAGGTGCTGTTGAAGTTTATGTAGATCAGCAAAGCAGAAAACTCTTAGGGGCTGAACTTTTTGTTGAGTCTGCCGAACATATGACCCACTTACTCTCTTGGATCATTGCAGAACAGCTGACAATTGATGAGATATTAGCAAAACCTTTTTATCACCCAACCTTGGAAGAAGGCTTAAGAACTGCATTAAAACATGCCCGAAGACAACTTAAATAACGCTTTTGCCTATTGAATGAAGCTCCTGCTAAGGCTAGAGCTTTTATTTTGCTTCTTAATTTCTTATCTTTTTCTTTCATCTGGGCATAAAAAAACACCCCGCTCTCGCTAGAGATCGGGGTGTTTTAGATTTAAAAGCTGGCGATGACTTACTCTCACATGG
>NZ_JBWKXD010000002.1:135067-791025 GCF_059422625.1 Acinetobacter sp. GW821-FHT01C12 | reverse complement strand
ACCCAGGTCTACGTTTTGCGATCCGTGAAGGTGGTCGTACAGTTGGTGCTGGTGTAGTTGCTAAAGTAACTGCATAATCGCTGATTGTGTAAAAAGAGCGCTCCTTTGGGGCGCTTTTTTTATGGATAAAATAAAGCGTCTATAAATTGTTAGACAATACCCATCAAAAGCTGTCCTTAACTGATATTTGTGTGACCTAATCTGCAATTATTAAACTTTCATAAAAACGTAATATAAAGAAAGAGAAAAACAAACATAAAGAATTTAAGTGAAACTCACTTAATAGGAGGAATCGCAATGAATGCAAAAGTGAATATTTCAAACCGTGCTGGTGCGTCTTTCCCTGTACGTCGTATGGATTTTAATTTTGACGATGTACCTGAATATTGGGCAAGTGGTTCAGCGGGTATTACACATTTCATGACTGCATTGTCAGCATTGTTCCCAGATGGTGAAAAACTTTTTATTGATTCTGTGCGCGCAGTACGTTATCACCCTGCGATTAAGGACAATGAAGCATTACAAAAAGAGATTAGTGCTTTTATTGGACAAGAAGCCATGCACACCAAAGAGCATGAAAACTTCAATGCTTCAGCAAAAAAGTTTGGTCATGATGTTGAGAAATACGAGCGTGAAACAGGTGTGTTAATTCAAGGCGCACGTAAATGGTTTGCACGTGTAGTCAAGCCTTTTGGTATGACTCAAGAAATGGTGGATTTAACTGCGACCACTGCATTAGAGCATTTTACTGCAACAATTGCTTCGCAACTGCTGGTCAATGGACATATTCAAAAGTTAATGACTGATCCAACGATGTCGTATATGTGGTATTGGCATGCTGTGGAAGAAAATGAACATAAAGCAGTGGCTTATGATGTCTATGAAGCAGTGTTTGGTAAAGGTATCAAAGCTTATGGCTTACGTACTACGGCTTTAGTTTTTGCAATGGTACTCATCTTTATGGCGCAATCATCTTTTGTGGTGCGTTTATTAAAAGAAGATGGCAAGCTCAATCTAAAAGAGCTCGGTATTATTTATAAATATGCTTATAGCCCATCTAAAGGCATTATCACAGGAATGACCAAAGAAATGTTGGCATACTTTAAGCCAGGTTTTCATCCAAATGATCTCGACACAGTGAGTTTGCTTGAGACATGGAAAGCGAAACTGGGGCTGTAACGCTTAAAGTCAGCATTTTGGTTAAGGAGCAACAATTGTTGCTCTTTTTTATTAGACTTATTGGTTTAATTTCTTATAATTCATTTTTTATATTGAGTTGATGAACGCAGATGATTCGTTTAATGCAATCTTCAGATCTGCACGCTGTTTCTCAAATTGAAGACTTGGTACAAAGTCATCCTTGGAAAAAAAGTCAATTTGAAGAGTCTATAACAAGTTATCTAAGTACGGTGATTGAGCAAGACCATCAAGTGGTGGGCTTTTGTATTCTGCAACCTGTTTTAGATGAAGCCAATTTATTACTTATGGCCATTCATCCGAGCCAGCAGGGTAAAGGATTAGGCTATCAACTGTTAGATGAGTCGATTGCATTATTAAAAAATAATCCAGTACAAATCTTTCTGGAAGTGCGTGAGTCAAATAAAGCTGCGATTGCGCTGTATGAAAAAGCCAACTTTCATCAAATTGATTTAAGAAAAAATTATTATCCGAATCAACAGGGCGGCCGTGAACATGCAATTATTATGGTCAAAGCCTGTAGTGATGATTTTTCAAAATTATTTAAATAAGCCTAAGCAATATCGAGAATGCGAACAGCGAAAGCCGATTATTTGATAATCGGCTCATTCCATTCTGAGGGCAGGGTGGTCATCAACATATCGCCCAACTCTTGAATTTCTTTGGCTTCCAAGTGACGATTGATCCGTCGCCATTGTCCATCTAATAATAATTCAAATGGTGCATATTGAGATTTGTAATTCATTTTCTCGGCATGTGGAACCCAATACCCGAGGTAAACAAAATCTAGATTCAACGATTTTACATATTCAATTTGTTTGAGAATCGCAAAAACCCCCAGTGAACGTTTACTTTCATTTGGATCAAAGAAGGTATAGACCGCAGAGACACCATCATCCAATTGATCACAGGTAGAGACACTAATTAAACGATTATCTTTCCACAGTTCAAGGAAAAAGCTGTTGGTACAACTGTGAATCAGGAATTTTTCAAATTGGTCGTAACTGGGTGGGAACATATCACCATCGGCGTGTCTTTCAATAATATAACGCTCGTACAGATGATAATGCGTTTGTGTGGCCTCTTGGGTCGAAATAATTTTAACGGTTAAATCTTGATTGCGTTTCCAGGCTTTTTTCTGAGCACTGCTCATTTTAAATTCAGTCACTGGCACCCGACAAGATAAGCATTGGCGGCAAAGATGACATTCAGGGCGATAAACAAAATCACCACTGCGTCTAAAACCTACACGCGATAATTCGGAAAGTGTGACAACATCAATACGATGTACAGGGTCGAGAAACACCATACGTGCAGATTTATTTTCAAGATAACTGCAATCATGTGGTGGCGTAATATAGTACTGTAAGTCGTTTAATAGGGACTTAGGATGATAAGAATTCATAAATCATGTCCCTCCTTTTATTTTCATTCCATTAAGCGCGATAAAATCGCTATTGTTTTACTTGAAAATACACGCTCTTGATAACTTTTCCAATCTATAGAGGGTTGTTTTATTACATCTTGTAACGATTTAAGGTATTCATGGCGAGAAAGTGTACAAGCACCAAGGCTGAGTAAGTGATCATTGACCAATTGACAGTCAATCCACGGTAAATTATTTTCTCGGCCCAATAACATCAGTGTGTAAAAAGCCATTTTGGAAACATCGGTTTGAGTGCTAAACATCGACTCACCAAAACAACCATGGCCAATCGTTACACCATACAGCCCTCCTACAATTTTATCTTGATCCCAGACTTCAACACTATAGGCATAACCAGCTTCAAATAGTTGGCAATAACCGTGAATAATCTCCTCGGAAATCCACGTTTCATCCGCATAGCTACGTGGGAGCGAACAAGAACGGATGACCTGTTCAAAAGCATGATTGATGGTAATTTTATAATCAAACTTTTTCATATTTCGCAGTAGTGATTTACTTGGGTGATAATCCTGAGGGCGAATGATGCAACGGGGCTCTGGACACCACCAACAAATTGGTTCACCTTCGGAAAACCAAGGAAATAAGCCATGCGTATAGGCTTCATATAATGTAGAAGGCGCTAAGTCTGCACCTATACAAATCAAGCCTTGTTCATCTGGATCAGCTTCTATTGGATCTGGAAAAATAAATTGTGAAAGGGGGAGTTGATTCACGAGAATTCATCAATAAAAAAGATCAGCTTTATCTTAGCTGATCATGTGATTAAATGTCTAAACAGACCTTATGCAAAAAGTTTCAAATGTTTTGCAATTTTGAGTTTGTCACTATCTAGAAAGAACTGGGCTTTCTCTTGAATGACTTCAAGGCTGGTTTTTGGATCCGAAACGGTATTGCCTTGTTGATCCAATACCAGCCAGCCTAATTGAGTCAGCACGTCCCAAACATATTGTGCAAATTGTGCGGCAGAGTCTAGCCCATCGATAAAGTGAGCGCGATAGAAGAGTTGGGTAAACTGATCGGCTGGAATACCAATCCCTGTGAGTGGGCAGGCCAAAACTTGATAATTGGTATGATAGCTGGCTTGCTCAAGGAAATAACGATTTAATTTCTGAGCATGTTCAACCATATCTGGATTTGAAGCTGCCTGACACGGTTGTGCCAAGCCTAAGTGACATAAAATCACCAAGGCATTAAGCAGCTTGGAATAAGTAATATTAGGGATGGCCTGTTCAAGCTCTGCAATCGTCTGCGGCTTATAGTCAGATTGTTTAAAATAAGCACCGAGTGGTTGATAAATCTCTTGGATTAAATCGAACTCACCTAAGTATCCTGAAATTGTTTTTGGTAATTTTTCTGGTGCAGTTAATAAGACAAAGGCTGTATTTCTCAAGCGATGTTGAATTTCTAATGCAGTTAAGGTGTTTTTCCCGCGGATATATAAATCTTTTCTAAATTGTGTATTGGCAAAATAATCACGGCATTGCTCTTTAAAAACAGGATGTTCAATGGTGTTTAAAAATTGCTGATGTTGCTCACTAAAATTAATGTTATCTAGATGCGAATTTAAATCTGTTGAACCCGCATAGGTCAGTTTAATTTCTTCTAAAATTCGCACCACTTGTTGAAAAGAAAAACACTGCCAATCTTGATTTAGGTATTCGTGGATCAAATAGTTTGGGTTTTGTTTTTTTAAATCTTGCACTTTATTGAGTGCATTGGGATTTCTCTGGGCAAAGAGGGGATTCTGCGTTAACAGCTCTTCACTAAAGTTAAGTGAATCATTTACTTTTTGTAGCGGGTTGGTACTGGTGCTATTAAATTTAAAATGACTGTGAAATAACTCACGGACTGGCATATTGGCAGCCCAACCGGTCAAGCAGTTATAGCTGATATAGACAATCCCATTGGGACTTAAAAATTTTCGGATAAACTGCAAAATAATATGTTGGTTTTCGTGGCTAATCCAACTCCAGATCCCGTGTAAACTAATCGAGTCAAACATCGGTAAGTCTTTGTTGAGTAACTCTTCAAAACTTGCATCATAGAAGTGATGCGGGACTTGATTTTGTTCAGCCAAGACATTGGCATGGGCAGCGTGAGCAGGGTTAAAGTCTGTACCAAAAAATAAACCAAAACTGGATGCAGCATGAATATTTAGACTGACACCTTGACCAAAGCCGAGTTCACAATGTTTGTGACGTTCATTGGTGGGTGGGCAATCAACCCCATTGAGTAATAAGCAAAACTTTTGGTAGTTCGGGCTTAAGTCTCTGTAGTAACCATAGGTGTAATTTACTTCGGTCTGGTAGCCATCGGTCCACGCTGTTGTCATGTTTTTTCCTATAATTTGTATTCATTTAAAGTCATTGCTCTTGTTTATTTATAAATCAAAAATAGACAAACCGCCATGTAGGCAGTTTGTTTTTACACAAAATAAATCAATTATTCTAAGCCATCTAAATAGCGGTCAGCGTCAAGTGCAGCCATACAGCCTGAACCTGCAGATGTGATTGCTTGACGATAAACATCATCAGCAACATCACCAGCAGCAAATACACCCGCTACAGATGTCGCTGTGGCATTGCCCGCAGTACCGCTGCGTACTTGAATATAGCCATTACGCAGTTCAAGTTGATTTTCAAACATTGCCGTATTTGGTTTGTGACCAATTGCCACAAACATACCTGATACGTCAACGTCTTGAGTTGAATCATCTTGGGTAGACTTAATACGTACAGAGGTCACACCAGAATTGCTGTCACCTAAAACTTCATCAACTTGATGGTTCCAGATGATCGAAATTTTACCTTCTTTAACTTTTTCGTTGAGATGGTCTTGAAGGATTTTTTCCGAACGTAATTTGTCACGACGGTGTACCAAGGTAACGTGTGACGCGATATTGGAAAGATATAGTGCTTCTTCAACAGCAGTATTACCACCACCCACAACCATGACTTTTTGGTTTTTATAGAAGAAACCATCACAAGTTGCGCAAGCACTTACACCTTGACCCATATAAGCCTGTTCAGACTCAAGCCCTAAATATTGTGCTGTTGCACCTGTTGCAATAATTAAGGCATCACAAGTGTACTCTTCCATATCGCCTTTAAGTACGAAAGGGCGAACCTGAAGATCAACTTCATTGATATGATCGTATAAAATCTCAGTACCAAAACGTTCAGCATGCGCTTGCATACGATCCATTAATGCAGGACCTGTTAAACCTTCAGCATCACCAGGCCAGTTCTCAACATCAGTCGTGGTGGTTAATTGACCGCCGAGTTGCATACCTGCAATTAAGGTTGGTTTTAAATTTGCACGCGCGGCATAAACAGCAGCACTATAACCAGCAGGGCCAGAACCTAAAATAATTAACCGAGAGTGACGAGCGCTCATGAGTCATCCTTTTTTATGAAAAATATAGAAATTGTTTGAATTATACGTGAAACTTTATCAAAGTTGTGTGGCTTCAATGTCGATAATATTGATCATCTAAATCGAATTGAGCTATATAGAATAATCAAATAATATTGTTTGGCATTTTTATCGAAATAAAAGCTTAAATTTCTAACAATGCTTTACAACACAAGTAAATAATAGTGCATCTTTTTTTTAAGAACAGGTGCATAATATAAAAATTTCTTCTCTCAAGAAAGCTGATCAAGCTTCAGAAAAGAGTAATTTGAACAATTGGTTACAGGATAGTATATGACTGCGGTGTCAAATGTTTATGCACAGCGCTTTTTAACAACAATATTCTTGATTTCATTTGGGATATATCTGTTCCTTGCAACAGTCACATATACTCCATTTGATCCAGGCTGGATGCATATTTCGAGTGATACACAACAGGTTTCAAATGCCAGTGGTGTAGCGGGTGCTTGGATTGCTGATTTGTTGTTTGGTTTTTTAGGTTGGGCAAGTTTACTCATTCCTGTATTTATTTTTATAGAAGCGGTGCAAGTGTGGTGGCCACGAAGTTTTGTGAGTCGCCCGTTTCGTTATGCTGCGCAATTTTTTATTTTGCTTGCGACCTCAAGCCTATTGTACTTGCTTTGGAATGTACCAGCAGACACATTAGCCAATGCTTCTGGCGGAATCATTGGTTATGAGCTCGGTGAAAGCCTATCTCAACTGATGAGTATTTATGGCGCAGTTGTATTTATTTTGCTCTTGCTTGTTGTTCTATTTACCTTAGCATTTGGTATTCAATGGAATAGAACGTGGGCAACACTGAAAGCCACGCCTGCTTATTTACAAGATTTGTTTTATAAAAATGTTCCTGAAAGTGAATCTGCTTTTGATTTGACATCTCCGCAGAAAAATAAAAATCATACGCATAAGGCTGAACCAATAACAGCTCAAGCTGAATTCGTCGAAGCTGATGATCTGGCACCAGTAAAAGAGCATTTGGTTGTTAAAAATACGAAACACAATCAAACAGCTGAACGCTTATTTGATGACATGATTGAGCAAGAAAATAAAACTCAACATCATATTCAATTTGATCAAGACGATATTGATGATTTGGAATTAGAGCGGACTTTAGAAAAAGCACATCGTCTAGAACAAGACAGTCAACGTACTGTTTCATCTGGTGAAGTATGGAAAGCCTTACATCAAGATAAAGACCATAATCGTGATATTGATGCCTTGATCAAAGCGTCAGAAGATCAAACTGAAGATAAATATGCAGATCATTTGCCACGTGCGCATCAACATGATGTTGATCATGTGCAGATCAATAAAAAATCTTCACTTGATTGGGATGATGACCAAGTGTTTGATGAATTGTTGTCAGTTGTACCAAATGGACAAACTGCCACAGATATTCATAGCCCATTTAATACCGCTACGGCGCAGACTCATATTGAAGCTGGTTATGTAAATACTGCTGTTCAGGGTGGGCAAAGCGTTGCGAGTGGTGTCGCAGTAGCGGCAACTTCAGGCGTGGCAATACAAAATTTAGCCAATGAATTAGATGAGCTTGCATCGCTTGCAGATGAAGAGCTTACTGAAAGCCCAACTGCGTACCAACAAAATCAACAATCTGTAGATGTTCGTACAACCAGTAATTATGCTCAATCTACGCCATTTACCCGTGCCAATATTCAAACCAATTTAAATGCTTCAACCTTGGTCAGTGAAGAAGAAAAGTCTTTAATTGCTGCAGATAAAGATGCATTTAGAGATGCTTGGCAAGAAACTGCGGGTAAACCTCAAGACGAATTGCAAAGTGAGTTTGCAGAACTTGAAGATGATTTCGACTTAGATGCGCCATTAACAGATGCATTTGGTCGTCCGATGTCACGTGCAATGCAAGTTGCAAATAAGCGTCGAGACTTACCAACATTGCCAGGTTATGAACTGTTAGATAAAGTTGATCCAAATAAAAAAGTCAACTTTACCGCAGAACAATTGTCACGTTTATCTGAACTGTTAGAAATTAAACTTCAAGAGTTTAACGTCAAAGCCAAAGTCATAGAAGCCCAACCTGGGCCAGTGGTTACACGTTTTGAGTTAGATTTGGCACCCGGTGTAAAAGCCTCGAAAGTGACCAATATTTCCCGAGATTTGGCACGTTCTATGTCAATGGCATCTGTACGTGTGGTTGAAGTGATTCCCGGAAAGCCTTATATCGGGATTGAAGTACCGAATAGCAGTCGTGAAATGGTACGTCTGATAGAATTACTGGAAACCCCTGTTTTTAAAGATCCAAATGGTTTGCTTTCAATGGCAATGGGTAAGGATATTTCGGGTAATCCTGTGATCACTGATTTAGGTAAAGCGCCGCATATGTTGGTTGCGGGGACAACAGGTTCAGGTAAATCAGTTGCTGTAAACTCAATGATCCTGTCGATGTTATTGAAATATACACCTGATCAATTGCGTTTGATTCTGATCGATCCAAAACAATTGGAATTAGCGAACTACAATGATATTCCTCATTTATTAACACCTGTTGTGACTGACATGAAAGATGCTGTTAGTGCATTGAATTGGTGTGTCAATGAAATGGAACGTCGTTATAAGCTGATGTCTTTTTTAAAGATCCGTAAATTAGCCGACTATAACCGTAAAGTGGAAGAAGCCATTGCAAATGGTGAGGATCTTATTGATCCAACGTGGAAACCAAGTGATTCTGCGACACAAGACAGAGCGCCACGTTTGCAACCATTGCCTTCGATTGTAATTGTTGCCGATGAATTTGCCGATATGATCATGCAAGTGGGTAAAAAAGCGGAAGAAATGATTACCCGTCTGGCACAAAAATCTCGTGCAGCAGGAATTCATTTACTGTTAGCAACACAACGTCCATCGGTAGATGTTATTACTGGTTTGATTAAAGCCAATATTCCAACCCGTGTGGCATTACGTGTAAACAGTAAAATTGACTCCCGTACTATTCTGGATGGTGGTGGTGCAGAAGATCTCTTGGGCCATGGTGATATGTTATTCCTCGGTCCAGGTAAAATTGATCCTGAGCGTGTACATGGTGCATTTATTTCCGATGATGAAGTCAACCGTATTTGTGACGCATGGCGTGAACGCGGTGAACCGAACTATGTTGATGAAATTCTCACGCCATTTGATGAAGAACCGACCACACGTGGTTTTGAAGATGGCGATGGCGATCCGAACCGCGATGCACTCTATGACCAATGTGTTTCATTTGTCTTAGAAACACGTAAAGTATCTGTATCTTCACTGCAACGTAAGTTTAGTTTAGGTTATAACCGTGCTGCCCGTATTGTTGATCAAATGCAGGAGCAGGGTATTGTTAGTGAACAAGGACCGAATGGTAAGCGAGATATTTTGGTCTAATTTAAACAGATTACCATGAGCTTAGGCTCATGGTAATCATGTAGGATTGAGAAACAGAGTGAGTAAATACAAGCACCAAAAAATAGAAAAAAACACGATAAGTACCATTTGAGCTTTACTAAATTTCTTTTGTTCAATGACCACAAATTGATTGGATTGTTGTTTGGCAAAATTGAGTGCCTTAAATGCCAGTATTAGAAAAATGAAATTCAATACGGTAATCAGATCATAAGGCTCAGGCAGTTTAGTCAGCACTGAAAAAAATATAAATCCTATAAACATCCAGCCTGATGAGAAATTTTCTGTATATCCTTGTTGCTTGGCATAGTTATTTATTTTTTTAAACAAGGAGTATAGGAAAAAAATATAAAATACTGCCCGAAAAGCCGGCATGATGTCTAATTTGTCTTTTTGCACAAAGAAGCGCCACGCTTTAAACATCCACCAAATCTGATATAAACCCATTGTCAAAAAGCACAAGAGCATAAATTTATTGATGCTGATGATTTTTTGCACTTCCATGGAATGATGTGGTGCTTGCTCAATGAGCGTGGTTGAATCTTTTTCTAAATTAAGCATGATTTATTTTTTAGTTAGGTTTTAGTTTTTGATTATAAAGATAAAATAATATTTTCTCCAATAATTAAAATCCGTCTTTTTAAAAGATCGTTAATTTTTATTTGTGATGTAGATTCATTGACGTTCAGCCTAAAGGATTTTATTGAAGTACAGATATCGATGGAAAAACATGAATTTTCACACTAATATAAATCTGTCTCGCTGAACGGAATCTAGTCCATGTTGATCGCATTATGTACGTTAATCTTTATTCATTTTTGTGCCCTGATTACGCCAGGCCCTGATTTCTTTCTGGTCTCGCAAACCGCAATTAGCCGTTCAAGAAAGCAATCTATTTTTGTGGTTTTGGGGATTACCGCAGGGGTGATGTTTTGGGCTTTTTTAGCTTTGGCTGGGTTGAATATCATTTTTGAAAAAATGGCATGGTTAAAGCAGGTGATGTTGGTTGTTGGTGGGATTTATCTGTGCTGGTTAGGCTACCAAATGCTTAGATCAGCTTTGAGTAAGAAAGAGAATCTATCACAGCATCATTTTGAGTTACCACAAAGCAATTTACGTTTTTTTCTCAAAGGTTTCTTAACCAATTTATCAAACCCGAAAGCGGTGATTTATTTCGGTAGTGTATTTTCAGTGTTTTTAGCCAATCCACATTTAGATGGTGTGCATTCATTATTATTTATAATTGTTTCCGTGGAAACGCTGATCTGGTTTAGCTTTGTTGCCTTTGTATTTTCATTACCCAGCTTTAAAGCCGCTTACCAAAATGCCTCAAGATGGATTGATGGTATCTCAGGTGGAATCTTCACGCTCTTTGGTGCATATTTGATTGGTCATCGCTAAAAGCATGCTCCCAAATTTAAAAAACCTGCTTCAAGCAGGTTTTTATGCTCTTATTCGGAAATAATTTTTAAATTATTCCACGTCTTTGGTTAATTGATAAAGTTCAGCATTTGGACCTTCAATCTTTTCACCCGTTGCAAAACTACGTGCTTCTAAGATATTCTCGCCAACAAAGTATTTGCGGTTATCTGCATTTTTATCTAGACCGATAATCGATCCAGATTCATCAAAACTAAAATGACCTTGAGTTTTAAATTCTTTGCCTTCACCTTTAACCCCTTCATATTCTTCAGTCAGTTCATAAGTGTGATCTGATTTTAGGATGAGTTTGGTTTTGATTCCTGAGCAATCAGCACAAGGAAGTAAACCTTTGTATTCACCAGCCCAATCCAAGCTATTTTGAGCATTATGTTCTGAATCAATCGTTGGGCTTGCTGCTTCATGCGATGCAGCAGCCTGTGTTTGTGCTGTTGCTTTGATATCCTCTGATGCATTATGAGTCGGTTTAGAACAAGCGCTTAATGACAGCGCTAAAATAGACATGACGAAGAGTGTTTTTTTCATAACATAACCCAAATGAATAAATAATTATATGTGAATGATTTTATCCAGAATATAAATTATCTCCCTGATATGAAATGTGAATTATGTAAGAAATTGCTGAGTAATGTAGTTCGATGTTAAAAAGTTAGGCTATTATAGGTGTTCTCTTATTGTGCTATTTTAAGTATTCGAATCTATGTCTCATTTGGCTGAATATGTTGCTCGTATTTACAATGAAAAAAACGACAATCAAAAAAGCAATGATCAAATCAAAATTGAAAATGTCACTTTGCAATGCAAAAAAAATTATGAGCAAGATATAGAGATCACTCAGACCACCAAAATTTATACATTTTCAGATGGCACACAATTGAAACAAACCATAGAACAAGACAATCAGTTGTTTGAAGTGGAGTCTTGTCTAGAAAGCTGGATTGAATATCAGGTCATCCAGCAGTCAAATGCGAATATTCAGCCACAAAAAATTCATTTTGATAATCATTGTCGTGAATTACATTGGATTAACTATTTTAACCAAACGAAAAATTGATATATGCAAATTCATTGCAGAATTTAATCAAAACTGAATATTTACTGACAAGTTTTGCAATGAATTAATTTTATACATTTATATATTAATTGCTGTTTTTCTATACAAATTAGATTTTTATCTGATCTATTGGTTGTTACAATCCAGCGCGAATTCTTTATGTTTTGGTGTGCTGGGTGTTTGAAAAATTAGCTGAACAAAGTTTGGGCTGGATGGGATGGCAAATTGATAACCATTGGGATTTAAACATCGACCAATGTGTCATGATTGCTGCGCCGCATACCAGTAATTGGGATGCACTCTATGCACGTTTAGCGCTGAAAGCTTTGGGCGTTCATGTGCGTATTACCATTAAAGACAGCTATATGAAATTGCCTTTTGGACCTTTTGTGCGTGCTATGGGTGGAATCGGGATTGATCGCCGTCCCAAGCAGGATGGAGAGGAACGTCCAAGTATGGTTCAACTGATGAGTGAGCTGTTTAAGACCCATCCTAAATTGGTGATGCTGGTGACGCCAGAGGGAACGCGTGCAAAGCAAGAACAGTGGAAAACAGGCTTTTATCATGTTGCCACCAGTGCTGGTGTACCTATTGCACTGGCGTATATGGATTATAAAAACAAGAAAACTGGGATTGGTAAAATTGTTTATCCAACTGGAAATTATGAACAGGACATGGCTGAAATCATGGAGTTTTATGCTCAGATCAATCCGAAGCATCCAGATTTATTTAGTATAGATACCCGATTTATTCCAGAAGCTGAGTTTTGATTCGATAGCATCTTTGAAAACTCAAATACAATGAATTTAATTTTGATATGGGAAGGGTGATTTGGCACATTCCCATATTTTATTAGGGTTAAATATTTGCTGTTATTCAGTTGATACAGCATCTGCACATTGACATATTATTTTATAAATAACCTATTTTTTTAGCTCAATTAAAATACTACTTTAATAATTCAAAAGATCTACATCGTTATTTAAGAATTACTTAATTTTTTAAAATGTCGTATATAAATAAATTGTTGAAATTGGTTTTAAGTTGAAAACAACTTAAAGCCATGGTGTAAATAATTCTAAAAGTTAAATTCAACATTTATTGGGCATAGACAGGGATAACAAGATGAATAATAGCGTCTATTACAATGCAAAATTTCATACCGTGAATCAACTGCAACCTTGGGCCGAAGCCATGTGGGTAAAAGACGGTAAAATTTTAGCGATTGGCGATCAGAATGAAATTCTGAGTTTGGCAGCGGATGCTGAAAAATATGATTTAAAAGGGAAATTGGTGATGCCTGGCATCCATGATGCACACACGCATCTTTTAAAAGCGGCACTTCTTCGATTGGAATATTCTTGCCAATTAAATGATCCGCAAACCTTGCAAGAATTGGCACAGCAACTCAAAGCGTATTGGGAAAAATATGCCTCCAAACGAACATGGATTTTTGCCGGGCTCTATAACCCATTGATTTTTACTGCTGAGCTACTGACACGAGAATGGTTAGATCAAGTCATTCCAAACGTGCCGATTGTGATTCATGATTTTTCATTTCATAACGTCATGGCGAACAGCCAAGCACTACATCTTGCAGGTATCACGCGTGATACACCGAGTACGACCCGCGCAAAAATTGAAAAAGATCCTATAACAGGTGAACCTACTGGAATTTTGCGTGAAGGTGGATGGGTGAAATTATATATGGTCGCACCCACAGAGACTGATGAGGAAAATAAGTTCGCACTTAAAATGGCGGCAAGTATATGTAATCAATATGGTATTACTTCGGCACAGGAAGCTTCAGCAACAAGATCATTCCTGACAGCAGCTAAATCTTTGGATGATAACGATGAGCTTACACTGGATTTGATTTGTCATATTCCTTGGAAAGCAGAAATTATGTCATTGAGTGATCGTGAAGAAGATGAAAGGGTAATCGCAGAACGAGCGCAATATGCGTCAAAACGTGTCATGGTGAATGGAATCAAAGTGATGCTAGATGGTACATCTATGGCACCCACCTTTAGCCATGTGCCCTTAGATCCGATTTCAGATGAACCTATTACTTACAATTTACTTCTCGATTCCAATGAACTCACTGAAAAAATTCGTGAATGGACCGAAGATGGCTTAATTGTTAAATCACATTGTACGGGTTATGGTTCTGTGCGTATTGGTTTAGACAATTATGAAAATGCCAACAATGTTGAACGTCAAACAGGGCAATTTCATGATATTGCACATGCCCATTATGTTTCTGCAAAAGATCGTAGCCGTTTTGCAGAATTAGACATTATTGCTGAAATGTCCCCCGCGATTTGGCATATCCCAGAATATCAACAAGCGCTTGGCAAAGCCTATGATTTCCGAACTTTGTATGATGCTGGTGCAACCATGACGATTGGTACAGATTGGCTTTTGCCACCTACGCCAAATCTTTTTCCCGCACTGGCAGGTATTTTACAGCACGGAGATGAAAGTGTGCCTTTGGATGTGGCAGTCAGGATCATGACGTTGAACGGCGCAATTGCTGTTGGGCATAGTCATCGTACTGGGAGTTTAGAAGTGGGTAAGGAAGCAACCTTTATTGTTTTGGATCGCAATATTTTTGAATCAAGCCCTGAAGAAATTGCTGTGACTCAAGTCATCACCACAGTATTACAAGGTCAGCATGTGTTTCAGCGTGCTAACTAATCTACTGGGTTAAATTATCGTTTATGTGCGTAAGGGAAGACATATATGAGCGGAATAAAACGTATTCCTGTGACCTTACTGACAGGTTTTCTGGGGAGTGGTAAAACAACATTACTGCATCGTTTGTTGGCCGATGATCGCATGGCGCACACGGCAGTGATTATTAATGAAATAGGTGAGGTTGGCTTAGATCATTTATTGATAGGTCGACTTGACGATGACATTGTCTTGCTAAAAAGTGGTTGTGTCTGTTGTAGCATGAAAACAGAACTTTCAGAAACGCTTAAACTTCTTTATTGTCGTGCTGAGGCAGGAGAAATTCCTGTTTTTGACCGTGTTATTGTTGAAACAACAGGTATGGCTGACCCGATTCCCTTGCTTAAGCTTTTATTGGCAGATGAAAGTGTCGCGACTTTATTTAGTGTGCAAACTGTGATTGCTACGGTTGATACATTATTGTCCTTAAATGTCCCGCATCAGCGGACGGAGAGACTACGTCAAATTGCTGTTGCAGATAAAATCATTTTAACTAAAACAGATTTGTCGCATGCCTTTACAACATTTACCAAGCGCATCCGCACTCTGAATGCGAGTGCTGAAATTATTGATGGTGCGGATGTGGCGGCTGTTGCTTTGGTTATTTTTGATCGTGAAAAGTATCCAGTAACACGTAATTTACTTGGTACGCAGTGGTTTACACATCAGACAAATTCTCAAAACACTTTCAATAACGCACCGCATCATAATATTTTTACACTGTGTTTATATGCCAACCAAGCTTTGTCTTGGGCGCGTGTGACCCATTTTCTTCAGAAGCTGGCACGACTTTATGGCGTGAACTTGCTCCGAATCAAAGGATTGATTCAGGTGGAGGAGTCGTTACGACCGGTGATATTACACGGTGTTCAACATTATCTATTTCCCGAATCTTACCTAAATGCGTGGCCTGATGATGACCACAGATCGAGAATAGTGGTCATTTTTGAAGGGGAAATTCATCAACAGATCGAAGCATTGTTTGATGCCATTGTGCTTGAGCCAATGACCACATAGCAGAACGCCTGCACCCATAATCCTCAGCATTTTCAATTGCGCAATTTAAGCGTAGGGGGTTTTGCATCTTAAAAAAAACAATTTGATTGATCGTAATTTTTTAACGATTTCTCTATTAGGAGATACTCATGGAAGACAAATATGTTCACTCGATTGAACAACATACCATTCAGCAAATCCCATTAAATGCGCGATACGGTAAGGCTCGGGATCTATTCACACTTTGGTTTGGTGGAAATTTGATGCTACTGACGTTTGTGACAGGATCAGTTTCAGTCACCATTTTTCATCAATCTTTTGTCTCTGCTATTTTAAGTATTATTCTAGGGACGCTTATTGGTGGCATCTTTGCCGCACTCCATGCCGCTCAAGGACCGCATCTTGGTGTCCCTCAAATGATTCAAACCAAAGGGCAGTTTGGCGCATATGGTGCACTTCCAATCCTTGGAATCGTGGTCATCATGTATGTCGGCTTTCTCGCTTCAAATGCGACGCTGGCTGGACAAGCCATGAATTTGCTTATTCCCTCATTCAGTCAGTCATCCGGCATATTATTCACTTGTGTCGTTGCAGTGATCGGTACAATCGTTGGCTATCGATTAATTCATCTATTTACAAAAATAACCTTTGTGATCTCTGGTTTGGCTTTTTTGGCAGCATATGTGTGGGTGTTTTTTATTCAAGGTTTACCAGCAGACTTTTTCGCGCGTAATTCTTTTTCAGCTACAGGTTTTCTCGCGACACTTTCGATTGCTGCACTGTGGCAGATCGCATATGCACCCTATGTCTCTGATGCTACTCGTCATTTACCAAAAGAAACAGGAGCTAAGGCAGCGTTTTGGGCGACATATTGGGGATGTGGATTGGGTACCATCATTCCGATGTGTTTGGGGGTAACAATAGGATTGGTGACACCAAGTGGAGATGTTATCGCTGGGATGATCGCTTATGTGCCTAAGATGGGGAGTGTGTTTATTTTGATTTTGGTCATTTCCATCTCTGCTATTAATTCAATGAATTTATATTGTGGTGTACTGACTTTAATTTCTTTTATCCAGACATTTATTCCATCATTTATGCCATTGGCTAAGGGGCGAATTGTGATTTCATTTTTGTTAATTGCTATTGCGCTGTGGATTGGAATCAAAGCATCCAGTAATTTTCTGCCCATATTTATTAATTTTATTTTCTTGCTCATCTACGTACTTATCCCTTGGACGGCTGTGAATTTGGTTGATTATTACTGGGTTCGTCATGGGGAATATGATGTCGATTCGTTTTTTCATCAAGATGGAGGAATTTATGGAAAATTTAACCTCATGGCCGTTTCTGCATATATTTTTGGTGTCATTGTTCAAGTGCCTTTTATTGCGACAGACTTGTATACAGGTCCTATTGCCAAGGGGCTTGATGGTGCAGATGTTTCGTGGGTTGTTGGTCTAATTTTAACCTCTATTTTTTATCTAATGGGGATCAAAATTTTTGGTATCAAAGACCATTCATACAAGACTAAAAACTAAATTACGGCACGGCTATTGTGATGATGCAGCCATCATATCACTTTGCCTATATGAGGTTTGCTACAGCCTATTTTTACTGCTTCTAAGGCTATTTTGATCATGAGACCGACTTTGCAGAAGGGATCGCTATATTTCACTAGGGGCTGTATTTAAAAATTCAGCAGCAAAGAATGAGGGTCTAGGCAATTTAAAAATGAACGCTGCTCATCATGATTTACGTTTATGATTTTAAAACACAATCATTTAAAACACGATATTTTTAAGATCATAAACGTTTTGCAGTATTCAACAATAATCGGCTTATTTTTTAGCGTTGCACACCGCCAAGGGATTCACAGGCTGTTTTATAAATATCGTATTGTTGTTGAACCACTTCATTGAGAGGAATTTTAAATAATTCATCTCCAGATTTATAGCGATCAACGTACTCAGTGGCTTTTTCTTTACTCACTGCAAGTGAGCGTTCATGATAAGTATTAATTGAACTATGGGCCAATTCTGCTGTTTCAATATTATTACATTGAAATTGGCTGAGCAGTTTTTCCGCAGTTTTAATTTCACTAGATGTGCCAAGTACACATCCTGTTAAGAGAATACTGGCACTTAACAAAAATGAGTTTTTCATCACAGATATTTAAGAAAAATGAGTGGCAGAATTGTAGGATGAATCGGGTATTAAAAATAGAGCCGCTCGGATATTGTTTTCATTTTAGCAACCAAATGCTGAATAAATAGTCAGTTAAATTTATTTAATTTTCTCACTATTTCGCTAAAGCAACGATGTCAGCAATAAGAAACAACCTGAGGCAAATAATAAACTCAGAACTAATTGTTTAAATTGTTTTTCTGATATTTTATAGAACATTTGCGCACCAATCAGTGCAGGGATGCTCACTGTAAGAATGATCAGTGCAAAATAGGGCAGATGGACCTTGTGGATGGTTCCTTGGCATAGATAAATAATAATCGTAAACAACTGAATCGCAAAATTAAAATGTCTTAAAATATAACGCTGTTGTTGTTTAGGCAGATTTTTAAGCATCACCCAAGCTGATGGTGCTGCGCCACAAAAACCACCAAGACCACCTAAAATACCGCCAATAAAACCAATGCTTCCATCTGCAAGTTTTCCCAATGCTTGAATACGAGGAAACACAGGGGCAAAAAACATGGTCGGACACCAAATCACTAAAAATAATCCAAGGATGGTCTTAAAGGTATTTCCATCAATGAGGTGTAAAAGATAGGTACCGAGAGGTACACCGATTAATCCTGCAATGATATAGGGAAGCACTAGGGAAAATGGGAGTTGATGTTTTTGTTCTTTTCCCAATGCAATGATATGGCTCCATAGAGAAGCAAACACCACCAATGGTGCTGCCAGTTGTGGCGGTAATACCCAAATCCAAAAAGACATCGCAATCAAGGCAAAGGCAAAACCAGTTAAACCTTGGACAAAGCCTGCAATCATGGCACCGAGAATAAAAATAAACCAAGTCATTTTTAAATTAAACAAAACTGAATAGGGTTAGAGCATAGCATTGAGATAGTCGATCTTGGTTGAATCAGCTGATTTTAAAAGAAATCGTGAGTTTCCATCATGACTTATTGAGATAAGCATATCTGTATCGTTAACATCTATACCATTAAAAACAATCAGCTGTATTAGATCATGAATAAAAATCCATCCAATAAAAAGCCCCTGATGGCAGAGGCTGGGGTAATTAAGCGAATAGGAGATGATTTGTATTAATCATTACTTGGTTTTAAGGATTGCGTTAAACCATTAATATCTCCGCCTTTAATGCCTAACTCATTCATTAAGCTATCAATCAGTGGAGCTTGAGAACGATAGCGCAGCGCACTATTGACCACTTGATCAGACAAAGCGATTTGATTTTGTTCACCAGATTCACCTGTTGTATTTGAACCTGCCATACCGCCTAAACCATTGACTTGAAGAATCTTGATATCATCAATATTTTCCATTGGTTTAACACTTTCACGAATGATTTCAGGTAAGTATTTCAATAAGGCTAAACGAATTTGCATCTCAACTTGTTCTGTTGATAGCACGTTATTGGCTTCATTGACTGCACGCGTACCTTCAGCATCAACTTGATATTGCTTTTCTTGTGCCGCAGCAAGTAACATTTTTGCATCTGCTTCACCTTTGGCTTTTAAACGTATTTTTTCAGCATCCGCTTGTGCTGCAATACGCACTGCTTCAGCATCATCTGCAGCTGCTTGTTTAGCGGCTTCTGCTGCTACGGTAATCGCAATTGCATCTGTTTCAGCAACTTGCTTTGCAGCCACCAATTCAACGGCTTTTAAACGCTCTGCACGCTGAGTTTCACGAACAGTTGTCACTTCTTCTTCCGCTTTTACCGCTTGTGCACGTGCTTGGTCAGCCAACGCTTTGGCTTCAGATTCAGCACGTGATTTTTCAGCAATTGCAATTGCACGATCTTGTTCGGCCAATTCAATGGTTTTCTTCTGTTCGACTTGGGCTTTTTGGATCAACTGCGCTTTTTGAATATTTTCATTTTCAACATCACGTGCAGATGCAATACGTTTTAATTCGACTTCACGTTCAGCAGCAATTTGAGCTTCTTCTGCTTCGCGTTTTTTTGCGGCTTCTTGTGTTGCAATTTCTGCCGATTGCTCAGCTTTACGAATGGCGATTTCACGTTCTTGTTGAAGTTTTGCATATTCTTCTTCACGTAGAATTTGCAAGCGCGCTTGTTCTGTTTCTAAGTTTTTTGCTTTAATGGCTAAGTCATTGTCCTGTTCAATGTCATTGCGTTTTTTACGGCGGTCTTCAATGGTTTCAGTCAGTTTGGTTAAACCTTCTGCATCGAAAGCATTTTGAGGGTTAAAATATTCAAAACTGGTTTGATCTAAACCTGTCAGTGAAACCGTTTCTAATTCTAAGCCATTTTTAAACAGATCTTCAGAAACCACTTGTTGGACTTTTTGAACAAAATCAACGCGTTTTTCATGTAACTCTTCCATTGCCATTTCAGCAGCAACAGCACGTAGTGAGTCTACAAATTTACCTTCCACCAAATCTTTGAGTTCTTGTGGAGACATGGTTTTTTTACCCAAGGTTTGGGCAGCTGTTGCAATAGATTCAGCAGTTGGTTTAACCCGTACATAAAATTCAGCCATCACATCCACACGCATACGATCACGAGTAATTAACGCTTGATCTGTGGCACGTTTGACTTCAAGACGAAGGGTATTCATATTGACGGGAATCACTTCATGTAAAACTGGCAATACAATTGCACCGCCATTTAAAATGACTTTTTCACCGCCAAAACCAGTACGGACAAAAGAAACTTCTTTACTTGAGCGTTTATACAGGCGGGCGATAATAACCCCGATGACAATCAGTGCCACCAATATAATGCCTGCTAAAACAAGGATTTGATATAAGTTTGAATTCAACATTTTATTATACCCAGGTTTGTTATTGAAAAATTAAAGTAGCGTTGCTTGAAAGCCTAGTTTTGTTCTTTGTGTCAAAATCACACTTTGACCTTGTTGAAAGATTTCATCTAATTCTGGTTCAACCAAAATATAATGTGTCTGTCCAAATTGATCGATGACTTTGGCTTGTGCAGGGTAGTTTTGTTTTGCTTCACCTAAAATAATCTGAGCAGTACGCCCAATCAGTTCATCACTGTGAATCGCAGTGGTTTCATCTTTCGGTAAAATTTTTGCAACGAGTGCTGCACACACTCGGACAATTGGCATAGATAAAAAAAGGCTGGCTGGTGCAATCAGCCAAATAGAAAAATAATTTCCAGTGAAATTGAAAAATATACTTTGCACAATAAAACCAAATAGTGCATAAACAGTCAGAAAAATGATCAACCAAACCAAGACGGGGACACGACCAAGATAGAGCCAATCTAACAGTTGCACTAAAAGGTTGTGATCTGTATGGATGTCTAGATCCGCATGATGGGTTTCTAACAGTTGATCTGGAATAAATTGGTCTAAAAAACCTTGTGAGGTTGAACCAACAATAAGGAGTAAACACTCCACAATACCCAATAAAAACATCAGGCACAGACTGACACTAAACAGTAAGTTGGATGAGTGTGTAAATAATTCCCACATATTGTTCTACTCAAAATTATTGTTGCGCGTTTTTATAAATAAAATTTTTAATTTGAACTGAATAATTAAATGATCATCAGTTAATTCAATTAATAAATTAAGTTTATCGGTTTTGTCGTAGTATTGCAACAAAATATTTTATGATATTAATTAAAATCAATATCTTATAATTTAATATATTCTTTTATATTTTGAAAATTGCTTGAAAAGTAATGCTTGCATTTTAGCCAACTATTCCTTATAACTGATTGAGTTTACAGAGGGAACTGAAGACAAAAAAATACGCAATGATTGGGGTGATCACTGCGTAGAACAACGAATCTGCTTTCACAGTTCGGTTAAGGAGAAATGTTATGAACTTTGGGGATTGTTCATAACTTAAGGTTGATAGTAGAGGTTCCCCTCTGTAAATTCATTGGTATTCACGTAAACAAGTGTTAAATCTCGTAAACATGATTAAAATGTGAACAACATCAACTAAAAATAAAATGTTAACCAATGTTTTTAAACATATTATTTAAAATAAATAAATTTTGCGCTACGTTTTCTCGATTAATCTTTTCTCTGCTTTTTAATGTAAACCAGAAAGTTTTTATCAGCTATTTTAGTTAATTTTGCTATCGTTTAAAGCTTAAATTGCAGCTTTCAAAAGTGCTGATTAGTCTATGCTATTGAACTCAATTTGCTATATCACATCATGTTTGAGCATTCTGATTGAGACGCAGAAATACGATTTAAAAAATCAATACGCCATAAACTTTGATTTAAAGCTAATTATTTACTTCTTAAGAAATTTATATTGTTGTCGTAACGATTATGCAAAAAACAAAACAACAGTATTTTTTGTGAATTTTAATTCAAAAAATTATATTAAAGATTCCGTTCTCAATTTTAGTTCTGGTTTTGCTTGCAATCATGCCGTATTTTTTCATAATAGCCTTTCCTGTCTTGATTAGCTTTTTACCATGTCACCATTAGAAATATTCGCGGTTATTATCAGTATTATTGGTGTCACATTGACGATTAAGCGAAATATGTGGTGTTGGGTATTTAACTTCTTTGCCTTTGTTTTATATGCCTATTTATTCTTTGAATTTAAATTGTATGGTGAAACAATCTTACAAGTGTTCTTTATGGTGGTGAATTTTTATGGTTTTTATCACTGGCTAAAAGGTAAGCAGCAAGATCATGAGATTCGAATAGAGCCAATTGCCTTGCAAACAGTGATTCTTCAGATGATCATCGCTGCTGTTGGAGGGGGAGTATTTGGGTTATCGCTGCACTATTTTACCGATGCTGCATTGCCTATGTTAGATTCCCAACTGGCTGCATTTAGTTTATTGGCAACTTATTGGACTAGTCGTAAACATATTGCGACTTGGGTGCTTTGGGTCTTTGTTGATATCGTCTATGTAGGGATGTTTATGTATAAAGAATTATTCCTAACAGCAGCTTTATATGCTGCATTTGTTGGACTGGCTGCATTTGGATGGTGGCAATGGGAACAGGTTAAAAAGAAACAATCGGCGAGCATGTATAAAGGAATTTAACATCATTTAAGGGGCTGCCATGATTATTAATTTTGTTCAAATACAAAGACAAAAGTTTGAAGAACTTGTTGAAAAAATCATGGCTCAACCTGAGCAATATCTCGACTTTGATTCAGTCTCTGATTTTTACAAAGCCCCATGGTTAGATCACTTCCCACAGAGCACAAGGTGGAGCACTTCTGGTTTGGATGATGGTGCAGAAGAATTTTGTATTCAGATCAAATATAGAGAGCTGGTGTTCAATATAGAGATTCAATCAACTTTTATTCGTTTAAAGTTTAACAGTAAAAGTATCAGCATTTATAAAAAAATATAAAGCCAAGTTTTTTTGGTTAAGTCTTTGAAAATAATAATTTTACTTAAATTTAGATTTAACTAAGTCTAAATAATTCTGGAGAGATTATTGCAAATTGTTTTGTACTGAATTTAAACGACAATAATGCTAATGCTTTATGTTTAAAACACTATCATAATTAAAACAGGGAGCTAACGCAGTTTGATTGGATATTTCAAGTTTTGATTCGAGAAAATTAACTTTTAGAATGTTAAAATATAAATTAAAAATAAATTAGAGTAAATTAACAATAAAAAATATAAAGATGATAAATCTTATTTTAAAAATTTTTGTACCCAGCTCAGTGTATACATCAAATAGGCTAAAGCTTGACGGATATCGCCAGTAAAAAAATTATTGAATTCGGTCAAAGAATGTAAATTAAATCCCTTTGTTTGTTGAAGTATTAGAAAAAAATTAAAGTTAAAATTGATAAAATAAGCGTGATAAAACGATTATTCTTCAGAAAATATTTGCAAATAATATAAAGGATTAATATCCTAAGCTTCAGGTTTATTTAGTATAAAAATCTATATTTTTGAAATACACTTACATAAAATTACTAGAGTGTTATATTTAAATGATGAGTACAGATAAATAAAACAACGGATAGAAATTTACAATTTTATGGATTAGTTATTATATGGAACAAAAAAATAGAATGGCAGTACAGTCCTCAACGGAACACTTCATGCATGATGTCATGATCATGAATTGGAGTAATCTTAAGAAGTGTAGCCTTGTGCTCTTCTTAGGGGGTGTTGCTGTTTTATCGTGGATTGTATGGTGGTTTTTTAGCAACGCTCAGATTGAGCTACAAGCTTGGATTAATCAAGATTTTTATCCAATCTATATGAGATTATTGTCTTTTGCCGCACTGGGTTTTTTTGCGCTTATTTTTATTATTCGTACTTTAAGTAAAACTTCTATTTTTGAAATCATAATACCGTATATAACCATCGCATATTTTGGTCTTATCTTTGTTTTTGGCGCACATTGCATTGGGATTTTTAGCCCAGCATCAAGTGCAGGTTATGTCAGCTTAGTCACAGTGGCGCTGGTATTATTCGAACGAAAAGTGGTGTATCTAATCGTCATTCCAATCACTTGTTTTATGTTGATCAGCCTTGGATTAAGCCTGACGAATAAAATAGCCTATGCGCCAATTTTTAGTGAACACTTACAATCCATGTCGTTATATAAAAATACATTTTGGGTGTTTTGCATGTTGTATTTTTATATTCCGATCTTTCTTGCAAGTCTAGTTTTATTCGAGGTTCTTTTAATTCAATGGCGCAAAAGAGAGCAAATGATTCAGCGAATTAGTGTACTTGATCCACTTACAGGCATTTATAATCGTCGTAGGATTGGTGAGAATATTGACTTATTAAAACAGCAGCAAAGCTCTTTTGCAGTTGTATTATTAGATTTAGATTATTTTAAGAGTGTTAATGACCAGTATGGGCATGATACTGGGGATGCAGTTTTAAAACAGGTTGCAAAAATTTTGACTGAGAATATTCGTGAACAGGATGTTGTTGGACGATTTGGGGGTGAAGAATTTATTATTCTCATGAGCAATGGTGCATTAGAAAATGCACTGAGACTTGCTGAGAGATGCCGTCAAGCAATTGAAAAAGAAGAAATACGATTAGATCATCAACAGACGCTCAAAGTGACGGCTAGTTTTGGGGTCGCAGTATCAACGAATCCTTTTTTATCAACAAAAGAAGAATTGATTCGTCAGGCTGATCAGGCCTTATATCTGGCAAAAAACAATGGGCGTAATCAGGTTTGTCATTTCTTTGAAGTAGAACTTACCCATTCATTCGGATACAAACAACGCGGTTAAACCGTTTCAAATTTTTTGCGATAAACTACACTTGTGATAAGGGTAATTAGACAAAGCACAACAATATAGTACACAGCACCAATATCGCGATATAAACTCAACCATTGTACCAATGGCAGCGTTAAGCCACCTGCAATTGCGTATGCAACATTGTATGAGAATGAAATTCCTGAAAAACGAATTGGGGCAGGAAACATCTTGACCAAGCTATAGGAAACTACACCGACTGTGCCAGAAAATAGACCAAGTAACATGTACAGTCCGAAGATCGTTGAATGAGCGGCATGACCTAAACTGTAATAAAAAAGACCTGCAGTGATTGCCACACTGAGCGATCCCAAACAAATTACGCGCCCAGCACCAAAACGATCAGCGAGAAAACCTGCCAATATACAACCCAGCATTTGCATCAGAATTGCCATGCTTTGCATTTGAAATGCATCCGCACGTTGAAAGTTAAATGTGGTGGTCAGTAAATTGGGGGTAGATAGGATAATCACCACAACACAACCGGTCAAAAACCAAGTAAATAGCATCCCGATGACAACGGCAGATTTATGGGATGCCAAAACTTGCTTGATGGGTAGATCTTTTGAGAGTTCTTTACGCGCCTGCATCGCTTTAAATACTGGGGTTTCTTTAAGATAACTTCTTAGATATAAGGCAATTAATCCAAAAACTCCACCGACTATAAATGGGAGACGCCAAGCCCAAGCATGGATTTCAGCTTCGCTAAACTTAAGTGAAATAAACAGCGACATCAAAGCGCCCAGTAAGATCCCCAGTGACAAACCTGCGGTAAGCAAACCATTGGCAAAACCAATTTTCTTTGTTGGTACATGCTCTGAAACAAATGTCCATGCTGCGGGAATTTCTCCACCAATCGCAATGCCTTGAACCACGCGCATCAATAACAGTAGCAATGGAGCAGCTAAACCAATGTCTGCATAAGTTGGCATTAGACCAATGAACAAAGTAGGGAGTGCCATCAGTAATATGGATAAACTAAACAGGCGTTTACGTCCTACGAGATCACCAAAATGTGCCATGATCACGCCACCTAACGGACGGAAGAAATATCCTGCGGCAAAAATTCCGTAAGTATTCAGCATTGCCCAAAAAGGACTTAAAGAGCTGGGGAAAAATAGTTCAGCAATGATTTTTGCGTAAAATACATAAATGACGAAATCATAAAATTCGAGCGCACCGCCCAGAGAAGACAATGCAAGGGTTCTTTTTGCTTCCTTATTGAGGCCCAATTTTTCGTCCATGATGATGCAATGCCTTAAAAGAGAAATTGAATGTGAATGTAATCATTTTAATTGACTATTTTTTACTTAAAAAATCAATATTTATTTTTACACATCATACTTATTTTTATAGGTGATCAAGTGATTTAAAAATCATTTCTGCTTTAAAAGTATTGCGATAAGTTAGATTCTAATAGATTTAAATATTGATCATTTATATGCGAATTAACCACGGGATAACACTCAGAATAATACCGCATACAGACATAATCATTGTATTTTCAATAAAATAAGGAAAAATCATCAAAGTGATGCCACAGATAAAAGGCATGTTCATTCGCTGTCTTTTTCCATAGATAAAATAGCCTAAGCCAATTGAGCTAAAGATCAAGCCTAAGAATAGGGATGCTGTATTCATTATTTTCAACGATAGACTAGACGGTAGTTATTTACACGATCATGATTAAAAATGGTTTAAAAGACAAGCGGTCATTTGGCTTAGGTAAATAGAAATTCATTTGTACATAACCTACATACTTTTGCACAATAATTGAATTGGAAAGCGCATTTCAAATGCTACACTCATCTTTATCTAATTTACATTTGATCAAGGTACAAGATAATGAGTGCCGTGTTACCTGTCGCCCAACGTGGTGAAGACGTTTTAAAATTAATCGCAGCGCCTGTGGCTGAAGCTGAGTTTTCAAGTACTTGGTTAAATGAATTATCCAAGGCCCTACAGGCCACCATGTTAGAGCGTAATGGTGTTGGGATCGCCGCACCACAAGTGTATGTTTCTAAACGGGTGATTATTGTTGCTTCAAGAGCGAACCCTCGCTATCCAGATGCTCCTGAAATGGATGCAATCACAATGATTAATCCTGAAATCTTAGAGCAGTCTGAACAGACCATCTTGGGTGAGGAAGGATGTTTAAGTGTGCCCAATGAAAGAGGGCAAGTGGCTCGTGCTGAAGCAGTTACTGTACAATTTTTCACGCTGACTGGCGAAAAGATTATTCAGCAATTTCATGGTTTTCCTGCACGCATTGTGCAACATGAAATCGACCATTTAAATGGGATACTGTTTGTTGAAAGACTTTAAACTGAGAAAGCTTGGCTAAAATTTTACTTTGAATTTTATCTTTAATTCTAGCCAAGCTTTTCTACGTAGAATTGCTAATTGGATATTGTTAATTGGACTTCGCGCGCTGCAAGGCACCATTCCATAAGCTTAAATGATATTGTCTTTGGTCTGCGCTCATCTTAGGCTCAAAAGCACGATCTAATTGCCAAGATTCAGAAATTTCACTGAGATTATTAAAAACACCTGCCTTTAATCCTGCCAATGCAGCAGCACCCCAAGCGGTAGATTCCAAAAGTTTAGGGCGTAGCACAGGTACATTTAAAATATCTGCCTGAAATTGCATCAGCATATCATTTTGGCTTGCGCCACCATCTACACGTAATTGTTTTAAGGGTTGTGCAATATCCGATTGCATCGCAGTTAATACATCAGAAACTTGGAAGGCAATGGATTCTAAGGCTGCTCTGGCAATATGTGATTTATTGGTTCCACGTGACATTCCACAAAGTAAAGCGCGCGCTTCACTGTCCCAATGTGGTGCTCCCAGACCTGTAAAGGCTGGAACCAAAACGACACCATCTGTAGTGTCAACTTGGCAAGCTAGCTTTTCAACTTCAGCACTATTTTTGATAATTCCTAAACCATCTCTTAACCATTGCACAATCGCACCAGCCATAAATACACTGCCTTCTAAGGCATAATGAGATTGGTCTTGGCATTTCCATGCTAAGGTGGTGAGTAATTTATTTTTGCTATATTGAATATCTGTTCCTGTATTGAACAGCATAAAACAGCCTGTTCCATAGGTATTTTTGGCTGTTCCAGCTTCAAAGCATGATTGTCCAAAGAGAGCAGACTGTTGATCACCTAATACGCCACAAATGGGAATTTCCGCACCAAGAAGCCCTGTGGCGGTATTGGCAATATAACAATCAGATTGGATAATTTTAGGCAGAACACTCGCTGGGATATTAAATAATTCAATTAATTCAGCATCCCATTGCTGTGTTTTTAAATCCATCAGCATAGTGCGTGAAGCATTACTTGCTTCGATGACATGCTCTGAGCCTTGAGTTAAATTCCAAATTAACCAACTGTCGACTGTACCAAATGCGACATGGTTTTGTTCAGCCAGTGCTCTTAAGCCTTGCACATTTTCCAATAACCAAACCAGTTTTCCAGCACTAAAATAAGGATCTATTCTTAATCCTGTTTTTTTGTGAATTTTTTCAGATAAATTGTTTTGAACTAACTGATTGCACCAGTCTGTAGCGCGTCGGTCTTGCCAAACGATGGCAGGGGCAAGTGGTTTACCTGTTCGCTTATCCCAAACTACCGTAGTTTCACGTTGGTTGGTTAAACCAAGTGCTTTAATGTCTTTGGCCAATAGTCTTGCCGATGCGATTGCTTGCTGTACGACGGTGATTTGTGTGGTCCAAATCTCCATGGCATCTTGCTCAACCCAGCCCGAATGTGGGGTTTTAATTTGGGTTTCCCGTTGAGCAGAGGCATATACCTTTCCATGCTCATCGAAGATAATTGCTCTGCTAGAGGTCGTTCCTTGATCAAGTGAGAGTAAATAGCTCATCTTTTTTATATTTGTCCCTTGAAAAATAGTGATAGTAGCGCAATTATAGAACTAGGCGCATCATTTGATATAAATGTAGTGAATTATCTGCTTAATTTGCAACAATTATGTTATGATGGCCGTGTTATCTGGGGATGTTATTGGCTTCGACGCCGATGATGAAGCTCATAGATGCATGCCGAGAGCGCATTTTCTCTCGTAAATCAAATTTGCATATTTTAGTCGCAAACGACGAATCTTACGCTCTAGCTGCCTAAGGGCAGCTTGTCCGCTTCACTGAATACTTGTGGTCAGTGGACCCGACTGTAGCGCACGCACACAAGTCCGTATAAAGTCAAGCCTCGGGGCTTTATACTAAACTTAGAGGATCGCGTTTTGTACCCTGTTCGTCGGGTCACTTAATGTTAAAATAATTGACGATATCTAAGCATGTAGTATTCTCGAGTGTAGTGTTGGCGGACGCGGGTTCAACTCCCGCCATCTCCACCAAATTTGTAAATCATGATCTGTCACTTAGTTATACGATGTATCATAAAACTTAATAAAGTCTTGAAATTTAACAGTTTCAGGGCTTTTTTAATGCCTGAATTTCTATCATGGACATCTACAAGCACAATTTGAAAATCACGCACTATCATTATATGATGTTACACAGGTGTGACACGCGTGTAACAGGTGAACTATGCTTTCAGACTCACAAGTAAAAGCTTTAAAACCAAAAGAAAAAAGATATTCACTTGCAGATGGTGAGGGTTTGTCAGTTGATGTATTTCCTACTGGTAAAAAGAAATGGATCATTTCATACCGGGTAAATGGAAAACAGACTAGAAAGAATTTAGGTGAATACCCTGAGCTAGGGTGCAAAGATGCCCGCCAGTTAGCTCGTCAGTGTAAAGCTGAAGCGCAAGGCAAAATGCTAAATTCACCATCCGTAAATGCTGTGATTGAAGAATGGCTTAAACTGATGACGCCACGTTGGTCTAGTAAAAAATACATAGATACAGTTATTTATAGACTAAACTATATTACTGAAGATTTTAAAAACCAGCCGATTGATGAAGTTGATAGAAAAATAATCGTTAAGAAAGTAAAAGAAATCGTGAATAAGGGAACACTAGAAACCGCAAAACGTTCACTTCGATTACTAAATGAAATCTTTAACTTTGCTATTGCTTCAGACTATACGCAAAAAAATCCATGTACTTTGATTTCTGACGTTATCCCACAGCAAACCGTTCGTAATATGCCAAGTCTTGATGCAGAGCAGATGCCTGAGTTTTGGAACCGTGTAACACATAGCAATGTTACACCAGAACTGTTACACGCACTTAAACTCGCATGTTACACAGCCGTTCGTATTTCTGAGTTACTTCAATCGCGTTGGGATAGTGGCGAAATAGATTTAGAAAATAGACAATGGGTGATTCCAGCATCTCGAATGAAAATGCGTAGAGATCATGTTGTACCTTTGACTGATCAAACTTACACGCTATTTAAAGAACTATATGATCATAAGACAGATAATGGATATATTTTTAAGCACACTCGCAATCCTGGTGAGCATGTCCGATCTGAAAGTATTTTAGCAATCATTAAGCGAAATGGTTATGCAGGGCAGATGGTTACACATGGTTTTCGATCTTTATTCTCTACCCACACAAATAACTCAAAACTATTCAGACCTGATGTAATTGAATACCAAATTGCGCACGTTCCCAAAGATCGTATTCGCGGTATTTACAACAGAGCTGAATATTGGGATGAAAGGGTAGAGTTGATGAAGTGGTATTCAGAACAAGTTGATCGTTGGATGAAAGGCGCTAATTAAGCGCCTTCCTTCAATATTTCTTTTTTCATCCTTAGCAAAGTAGAAGCCGTATATTTCTTTTGAACTCCAAATTCCTGATCAGGTGGGTACTTCTCTAAATAGTATTTTTTGAAAGTATTTAGACACACACCTAATTCACTCGCTACTTGCGTCATAGAGTACCATTTCATAGACCTTGCTCCTTTTCTTCTAAAACCCATTTCAATATTTTAATTTGAGCCAAAATTTCTCCCAGCTTTCCAAGCATTAAATCAAATGCAAACTCATTGCCTTCTTTTTGATATTGATCGCGACGCATTACAGTAGACATCATTTCTACATTGAGCTCTTTGAGTTTAGATCGAATACCTATGTGATTTTTCACGCAACTTCCCCTAAGCTATCTCTAATATCTTTTGGCAAATCATCACTCATTTCATTATTCACAATAAAATCCGTAAGAATGTGATAGAACAAAGTGGTTTGATCTGCATCTAATTCAACTGTAAAGCCATTCCCACTGATTACACGTGGAGCTAACTGTTCAGCTAAATCTGATATGTAATCAATGTCATCATTTGAAATTGGTTTACTCATGCTGCAATTCCTTTCTTATCAAGTAATTCAGCCAAAACATATTGTGCTGTTTTTGCTTTGGCCAACATTTGTTTTTCTTTGATTGCATCACGCTCAAAACGAAGCGTAGTCACACGTAATGCTTTGTCGATATGATTTACTTCATGCAGATTTTCATCTTCATAGCCAATCAATTCGTATGGTGTATCAACTAAGCAATGTGCTAGTTCAGCTTGGTTTCTATCCCACAGGTGCATATAAGCCAAAAGCTGCCATTCATACGCTGTTTTACCGCCTAGCTTCAATTGGTAGGGGTGAGTTGCTTTAGACCAAGAAGATTTGATATCAATGATTAGGCTGTTTTCCACATCATCAATGTCGCATTCGCCGGTGATTAGTTCTGAGTTTTTACGTTCAGTATTTTTCACATAACTTGTGAAGTTATAACTGTTGTAAAGATCGATAGAATCTTGCTCAACAATGCGACCTTTTTCGACCATGTTAAAACTCAAATCCTCATCCCAATCCAAAGCGACTTGAGACGCTAAGCACTCAAGATATGTATATGCGCCACTGCTTAAAGTATCTTTTTCAGGGTAGGGCATAATCTTCCCCATCGATGAAGCTCTAATTAGTTTCATTCTTCTTCACTCCATTCAATTGGCTAAGCTGGTCTTGAGTTAAAGCATATCCAGCAACGATTTGATCAATGGAGTAATGTCCTGTCTCAACTGCTTTAAGCGCTTTGTCAAACTGCTGCGGGGTAATTGGATGCAATACTTTCTGAACGTGGGGTACTTCTTTTCTGACTCGTAAGCAAGCAACGATTTCACCAGCAACTTTTACAGATGATTCAAACACTGTGATTGATTTTCCAGCCCAATCCTCTAAATATGGACCATACATTCGTTCAATGGTTTTACAGTTGGTTCGGTTAAGAATCATAGGTTTTGAATTTACGAGTTGTGCGACAGTACATTCTTCTTTTTTACCGCCGTCACCAATAACAATTTCACGACCTACTGAACGGATCGTGATAGTCAGATCCTGCCCATTTGGGAGGCAATAAACACCTAAATATTTAGGATTAATTAATTGCTTCCAGTGCGTTCTATTTTGAACTTGAGAATTCATCTCTTTCTCCTAAGCCACTAATTCATAAGCACTTGACTTAACAAAAGTTTTAATTTCATTAATTTTCTCAAGCTGTTGGTTTAAAACATAAATTTGTAAACTGTCTTGATGCTTACTGGCATCTAATAGAACTGATTTACTAAAAACCAATTCATTGTTTTCTATCTTGTGAATCCAAACTGATTCAGATAAATCTAAAGTTTCAAAGCCATACGAAGTGCAGGTTATTTTTAATTGCTTGATGGCTTTCTTAATTTTTGCTTTTAAGCGCGAAACCTCAATTTCATAGAGTTTCATAACAATCTCTCCTGAACTTCTTGCTCGATAGCTTCTTTTAGAACATCCCAATTTTGTGGATTAATATAAAAATGATCGAGTAAGCCATCTTCGTTGTATGCCTTGATATTGCAAAGTTCTTCAATATCTGCATCTTTCCAAGTTTGAAAGCCATCCCCATCTTTGAAGTAACGAGCATTAAATTTCACTTCCAAACAAAACTCATCATTCTCAGTAAAGAAGTCTGCTTGACCTTGATCTAAACTGATTTCGTCAAGTCTGAAAGGTGGCTTGATGACTACTGGCAATGTGAGTAGGGGCATATTCATTGTTTAACCCCCATTTTTGCGACTGCATTTTGATAGCCTGCACAATTCACTACACCTGCAAGACACATTGCGATAACGATAAGGGCAGGGATAAGTAAGCCTGATTTCTTATTTTTGATTGTATTTTCAGGAGTTGGGTGCTGATATAGCCGTCCTGTTTGACTTTTAGTTTGTATCTTTTGCATAATGTTCTCACTCTCTGAGTAAAAGCACATTTGATTTGACGGTCGGTGTGCTTTTTTGTTATCTGATGCATTTAGTTTACCAAAGGAAACTTTATTGTCAATAAAAAGTTTATTTAAAGAAACTTGTTTTTATTTTTGGAAACTTTTAATTATTTTAGGCAAAAGAAAACCCACACGGGGTGGGCGAATTATCAAGCTGATAAATTCCTAATTTGGTTATTTTAAGAAATTTGGGCATGCTTCGCTGTAAATTAACAAGAAGTCGCTTTGAGGTTCTATTTTGCGAAATTCCTTCCAAGGTTCAAAATGACTTTGTAAACTTAAGCTATGTGAACTTTTAGGAATTACGTCACCACCCATATATTTAAAAGTTTTTTCTCTACAGTTAATTAAAACCTTATTGAGTGTGTAGATAGAGGGGTCGAAGTTAAAATTAGTTTTATAAGTAAATAAGATAGTTGCATCAGGTTGCCCCTCAATTACATCACTTACAGAAACTTCATACCCTCTAAGTTTTTCTTTACTGTTTGGAATTACAATAAAATTTTCAGCGTAAACATAATTAGAAATAGAAATGAAAACAAGTAAAAGGCTAGTCTTTTTAAATTTCATATTTGTATCTACTGATTTAACCTGCTCGCCAAAATTGACGCCCCATTACTTTAAAGTTCAACCCGTTGATTTCGCTAACTTCACGATCACGATATTTTGGGTTAAGGCTGTGAAGACTTAACTTTCCACCTTCTTCCTTAAATATCTGCTTAATCATGCCTTCGCCTTCAAAATAAACAGCATAAATTTCACCATCTATTATTTCGGTTTGAGAAATATCAATTCCTACTAAGTCGCCGTCATGAATAAAGTCAGACATGCTGTCACCCTTAGCTTTTATGATTCTCATGCATTTAGGGTCAACATATTTTTTTTGAAAAAATGATGGAGGAAAGGGGAACTTTCCATTAATGACATCAAAATGAAACTCTATAGACTCACCTGTACCACATGAAAAGTTCGCTTCCACTACATCTATCCAAATAAATCCATTTTCAATTTCATAGTCAACAACAGTAGGCTCATAAATCTCATTGACATCAAAAGAAGATTCCTCTTTTCGAGTCAATCCGTGTTTATCCATAAACTCCTGCATATTGAAGTTATTTTTTCTTTGATCATTTTCGCCAGTTAATAACCAATTTTGAGAAGTCTTAAGCACATTTGCTAAAGGTGATAAAAATTCAGCTTTAGGGATATTAGTCCCAGCCACCCATTTTGAGACTGCGCCTTTAGTTGCACCTGTAGCTTCAACTAAATCAACTTGTCGAATTTTTAGCTCAGTCATTCTTTGAATTATTCGATCACTGATAGTGCTCATAAAAACATCCTCTTTAATGTTTCCTATAGTAAACATTCATATTGATTTAGAAATAAACTTATGGTTTACTAATGGAAACTAAAAGTTTATAAAGGTAAACCATGACAGTTGATGATTTAAAAATGCATTTTAGAGTTGAGAACGATATCCAGCTCACAAAAACAATTCTTGGGGTCACGAGAGGAACTATTAGCAAATGGCGACATAGAGGCATTCCAGTAGACACTCAGGCAAGGATCCAAGTTTTAACTAAAGGCAAATTAAAAGCTGATCTTCAAGCCTTATCAGCATAGGAAAAAAAATGAGTCTCGAAAAAAAATCGATACATGTTCGAATTGATCATGACATGCATGGGCGTCTCTCTGTATTAGCTGATTTAGATGAAAACGAAATAGCCGCTCAAGCTGCGATCTTCTTAGAAATGATGATCATGGCTAAATGGCATGTCGTGAATGTAACAGCTAAGAAAATGACGCGCTTGGGATTAACGGGGAACTACGGGGATACCGCTTCAAGTGACAGGGATGTAACGGGATTAAAAGTATTAAGTAAATAAAAACCGTTTCTACGGCAATAGAAACGGTCTCAATTCATCAATTAGGAACCAATGAATATGAAAACAAATTTAGCACATGAACCACCGATCCCACAAGGAGAGCTGGTTCAATTTCCAAAAAAAGAGCGACAAGCTATGTCGAAGAAAGAAGAGGGCTATACTCCAATGCCTAATTTTATCTGTGATGAGGGTTATTTAAGTGCTTTAAGTGGTGAGGCAATCAAATGCCTTGTCCTTTTAAATCGTCACATTAAGGGCTTTCACGGAGATAATAAATCTATTGGCGAAGCTTTAGTTATGAAATTGACGGGCTTCAAAGACAAAAGAACTGTACGTAAAAGTATGGCTGATTTAGCAAAATTTCAGTTAGTTCGTATCACTAAAAATTTGGGTAAAGCGACAATTTACACGGTCACATTTGAGGACCGAATTAAGCCTGAACTAGTAACATCAAATGATACTGGTGCATTAAATGTAGTTACATTAAATGATACTGGTGTGGGTACATCAAATGTCACTGGTACTAGTGACATCAAATGTCACTCTGTAAAAGAAATATATTTAAAAGAAAATATTAAAGAAATACACACACACAAGAGCGTGTCTGAAAATTCTTGGAAACCGAATATTAATTTTCTAAAAACCATTTTATCGCAAACAAAATTTAGCCAACGTTGTGAAGAAATTTTATCCCTTGCTGATTTCAATTTTCACTTGGGTAATTTCAATGCGCATTGGGAAAACAAAATTGATCTGACTGAAAACCAACGTACAAGAAAATTTGCTGCATGGTTGATTCAAGAGTTTGAAAAGCACTTGGTCAAGATTGATCGTACTGAAAAACAAACGAGCAAAGCGCCAACTCGAAACGTAAACGATGCTTGGGGTGATGTTCAGCAGTACAAACCTGCAACGGATGATCTGGATTGTGAGGGGATGCTATGAACGCGATGACTTCACTAGATTTAGAGATTACGAGTTCAACTGAGTTTTGTACGAAACATCAAGTTCAAATGGTTTCTTACCGTGGTAAATCGTTTTGCAAACAGTGTTCACTTGAATCACTTGATCGTGGTCAAAAAGATCATCATCACGCAGTAAATACCATGGTTCGTGAAAAACACTTTGCTGGCGCGCAATTACCACTACGCCATGCTCAAAGTGGGTTTGGTAATTATCAGGTTTCAAACGAAGGTCAACGCAATGCAAAAGCTCAATGCATGTCGTTTGCTAAAGATTTCTTGGGTGGTGTGATTCGTAATCTAATCATGGTTGGTCGTACTGGTACAGGCAAAACACATCTTGCTAGTGCCGTGGCTTTAAACGTGTTGGATAAGCGCAAATCAGCTCGCTACATCACTTCTGAGGACATGGCTAATGAGATTGCTAATGCTTGGAAAAGAACGGATGACAGTGAAGCTAATGCGATTTACCGCTTTACTGAATATGACTTACTGATTCTTGATGAATACGGTTTGCATGACCGTCATGAGAACAGATTGCAACTGGTTCACAAGGTTTTGTACTCACGTTATGACGAGGGCAAGGCAACCATGTTGATTTCAAATTTCACGCTTGAAGAACTTAAAAAAGATTTGGGTGATCGGTTGTGGTCACGCTTTCAACACGATGGTCTGACTTTGGTTGAGTGTAACTGGGGTGATCAACGAATGGGACAAGGGGGTGGGGTGTGAGAAATACAGCGCAAGAAATCTTTGAGAATCGCTTTGATATTTTATTGTTTGCAGCTCATACAAAAACATTCAATGTCACAGATATTTTTGAAGCTGTACTCGATACATCAAGAATGACAATTCGAAACTGTCTAAAAGATTTAGTTGAAAGTGGCTACATTGAAAAGCTTTCGGTATATGACTTTCGGGCAACCAATAAAACAAAAGAATTATTTAAGGTGGCACTATGACAACTAAAGACAACGATGCAAAGGAATCTAAGAAAGGTGATCTCGTTATTGCTCCAATTCTTGACGGGTTTTTTGTTGGGAAGATCATAGATTATCGAAGTGACATTGATAAATTTGATGTTCTTGGTACAACACATTGGGATTGGTACGACAAGTCACAGCTTCGTCATGCTGAAACCAAAGCTGGTCATGGTTTAGATGATGTCACTGATCATGTTACAGACATTCGCAATCACGTTAGTCCAAGCACAATGGTGGTGGATTTATGAGTTTACTCAATTGTGAAATTGCCATGATTCCACCTAGTGTGAACCATTACTGGGTGGCAGCAGGGAAAAGACGTTACCTAAGTCAGCGAGCTAAAAATTTTCAGAAGATTGTGAGTTTGTTTGTTAAGCCTCTCAAAAGCACAGCTAGGCTCAAAGCAGAGATTACTTTTCATTTTCCAGATCGACGTACTAGAGATATCGACAATCACTTAAAAGCGGTTTTAGATAGTTTAGTGAAGTGTGGTTTATGTGAAGATGATGAACAGTTTGACGAGTTGCTAGTAAAACGTGGAAATGTGGTTAAGGGTGGATTGGTAAAAATTAAAGTGGTGGAAGTATGAGCTTAGTCAAAGTTTGGGACAAAGAGATCAAAGGCAAGCTCTATGCAGTCGGTGATATTCACGGATGCTACAACTTGCTGATGAATCGTTTAAATGAAATTGGTTTTGATTTTGAAAATGATTTGTTGGTTGCAGTAGGTGATTTGGTGGATCGAGGCATTCAAAACATTGAGTGTGTCGAGTTGCTGTCAAAGCATTGGTTTACGTCTGTTCTTGGTAATCATGAGGATTTATGTATCGGTGGGATTCAAGAAGAATCATATAAGCGCCGTCATATCTCAAATGGTGGAGAGTGGTTTTATCAGCTAGATGGGCAAGCGATGTACAACATTGCAAAAGCCTTTTCTAAATTGCCTGTTGTGCTAGAGATCAATTACAAGGGGCGTAAATACGGTTTTGTTCATGGACACATAGAACAAAATGACTGGAATGAATTTAAAAGCTCATTTGAATATGAAATTTCACCATTTCGAGGACCAGTAGAATTGGCAATATGGGGACGTGCCCGTGCAAATACAGACAGTGAACAATATACCAATGTTTCAGGTGTAGATGCGGTCATCATGGGGCATACAGTCACTCCAAAGCCTCTCAAGCGTGATAACTGCTATTACATTGATACAGGTGCGGTGCATTGGGGAACTATGACAATTTTAGATTTGAGTAAAGTTTAAGGGGCTTGGAATGAACGTAGCGGTGAGAGTGATGGATTGGTCTAAATACACAATTGATGGATGGCTTGAGCAATTTGGTGCTTGGTGTGAAACCGCTCGTTTGAAAGGCGGTGAATTGCCTGATGGTCTACATGTTAATCAGATTTATTGGTTGATTCGTGAAGCAGATAAAACGCCACGTAACTCGAAGTGTTATATCCGTTGTGAGATTAGTGACTTTGAGGCAGAGCAGGTACAGGCATTGCTGAGAAGCGTGTTCAACTCCAATTCAATTGATTATCAAGCAAAGTACGCAGTGATGTGTTTAGTTAAGCATAAGGTTGAAAATCGTAGTCTTAGTGCAGTGGCTGAGATCACAAAACAGTCTAAAGGGCAGGTGAATATTTTAATTGGATGTGCTAGATTTTATCTACTTGGTAAATATAACTTTTTGAAAATGGTGTAAATATGACTCAACGTACAAGAACATTTAGTGCTTATAACTCTGAAGGATTATCAGAACAAATTAACAAATGGTTAGAATACTCTGATCGTCATAATATCAATGTAAAAATTGAAAAGATTGTGAATATTGCGTCTGAATTTGCAAATGAAAAAAAACAAACAGATTATCCTTTTGAAGTTCTTGTTTTGTACTCCAATTAGGGTATTGACCGTTTAAACGCAATATGGCATATTTCAGCTATAGTGGGCGAAGTTATGGTAATCCACTAAATATTTTAAAGCTCGTTAAAAATAACGAGCTTTTTTAATTTGGTTTTAAAATTTAGTGATATAATTCATAAACAGATTACTTAGGTCTGTTGTCTGTACTGGTAGTTCGACTCTACCACTTGTGTTTTGGTCAGGTATTGCCTTTTTATCAATAAGTTATCAGTTTTTTTCTAGTCTTAAAAATTGTGCTTTAACTAAATTAAAGGAGATGTCTATGTCAAATAATCTTAAATTTGTAGTTTCAACCATTCTTTCAGGCGTGGCAATTAATAACTTAAGCACAGATTTTGGGTGTATTGTACAGACCTAAGTGATTTTAATTTAAGCTCATCAAAAAGAAGGGCTTTTTTTATAAAAAAAAATGGAAAATAACTCTAGGGTTATTGCTATTTAATAACTCTAGGGTTATAATTAACTCATCAAGACAGATGGAGTTAAAATGAAAAGTCTGGAATTGATCAAGATCATTGAAGCAGATGGTTGGTATGAGGTAAGGGTTAGAGGTAGTCATCATCACTTCAAACATCCTACCAAAGAGGGACTGGTTACAGTACCTCATCCTAAAAAGGATTTACCAAAAGGCACTGTAAAAAGCATCTTGAAGCAAGCGGGTCTCGAATGACCCGCTTCACCCAGACTTGATTTTCTCTAAAAAGAGGTGAGTATGTTATATCCAATTGCAGTAGAAAAAGGCTCAGATGTTGAAGCCTACGGTGTGATTGTTCCAGACATTAAAGGATGTTTCTCAGCAGGTGATACTTTTGAAGAGGCATTGACTAATGTGAAAGAAGCAATTGCAGGTCATTTAGAAATCTTAGCCGAAGATGGTGAGGAAATTCCTTTAGCCTCTGAGGTAAGTAAGTACTTAAATGATGATGAGTTTAAAGGCTTTATTTGGGCTGTTGTTGATGTTGATGTAAGTCGTTATCTAGGTAAGGCTGAAAAAATCAATGTCACTTTACCAAGTCGATTAATTCGTTTAATTGACGATAAGGTGGGTAAAGACAAGCATTTTAAATCTCGATCTGCATTTTTAGCCGCTGGAGCTGAAAAAATGTTGCGAGCATAATCTACCATTGAAGCCCGCTGAAAAGTGGGCTTTTTATTTGCCCGCGTTTTCATCATAGAAACGGATCGCTTGCATAAGTAATTCGTTATGGCTCAAGTCATGTTTCTTGGCAACTTGTCCAATGTATGCGATGTCATCAAGTTTGAGTTTAAAAGATTTAACTTTTACGCCTCGTTTTGAATCGCTATCACGTTGAATTTCTGTAGGTGATTTTGCCATTTTCTGTACTCCTGATAACTTCTTAAGTTAGTTAGTGCCACCCCTTTCGGGGTGGGCTTTCTTAGTAGACTTTCATACTGATTAACAGTAGAATTACTAAGATAACTAACTTAATCATGCCAGATTCCTTGTTAGTTCGTAAGTCTTGAGGACTTACACCCATCAAGTTGAGACTGCCATCTCGTCTTGATAAAGTTATTATAGGATGACCTATATTATAAGTCAACCTATTTTATGGAAAAAGCTCACTTTTTAGTGGGCTTTTTTATTGTCTAAAGTATATAAATTATATTCAATTAATAGGCTGAATTTAGTAGTATCGACCTAGAATTAATTGCATTGAGATAATCATGAAAAATAAATATTTATTTCTATTTATTATATTTATTTGTATTGGTTTTTTTATTTTATTAGTTAAAGGTGAATTACCATTATCTCAAACTGGCGGTATTGAAAAGGAATGTATAGGAGTAAATATTCCTGAGAGTGTACAATATACAAAGTCACGACAATATTGCACATGTTTCAATAATCAGCTTAATTATAAAGATAGCAGTAGTGCTCAAAGATTTTGTTTAAATAAAATTAACTAAAAATAAATTTTATCCGTCAAATAGTTTGATGGATTCACCATGACCGCCGAAAGGCGGTTTTTTTATGTCAGGAGAAAATGAATGACACTTGAAGAACGCCAACATTATGTAGATGTAATTAAAGCCCTCTACAAAACTTCTATTTCAGTTGATGAAAGTCAAATTTCAGATGAGGTAGTAGATATTGTAGATACAATTCTTTATGAAATTCGAAATTGTACTATGAATCTTGGCATTTTTATTTCTATTGTTGATGGTGTTACTGCTGGAATGAAAAACGTATTAGAGTCTTTGGGCTTCGGTACAGCTAGTTCTCAACGCAGTTTGATTGAAGAAACACTCAAAGATAAAACAAAAGCATGGTTAAAAAGTAAAGGCGAAACTTTTGGCTGGGGTTTTATCAAAGGCGTAGTTGAATCATGGATTAAGATTCTTGATAACAATACAGCTTCATTAGCATGTAAAAATTCAGCATTATTAAGTTATAAATCTCCTTTAGCAATTGCTTTGCTTGGTTTGTAATTAGAATTTAGACTTAAATAAGCTCATTTTCGGATGGGCTTTTTATTTGTCAAAATCTTAGACATTTTTATTCAAATTTTTTTATTAAAGAGATGATTTTAAATAAAAAAATTTTGACAAAAAGCCTGACATTAATTTGACAGGGTTTTTAATGCCTAGAGGAAAGTGGAATGAATAAGGTTGAAGCGCAAAAGAATCTAAAACTACTCGAACAAGATAAAGCACGCATACTTTCACTTAACCATCTCAATTCCACTTGGGCGTTTAAGAATCAGTGTGAGTTGAGAGTGAAGCAGATTAATGAGTGCATACGAAATTTAGAAGATGAGCTAAAGTCTAACTTGAAAATTTAAATAAATTGATGAATTATGTTTTGGCGGATTTATTGATTTAATTATCTAAGGCTTTTTAAAATGAAATTTGAAGATTTAAAAAAAGATACATCATCTATTTTCCTAGAAATAGAAAGTAAACAAGAGTTAAATTTAATATATTTAAATTCAGATATAGACAATTTTTTGAAATTTATCAAACAGAACAAACCAGAAGTTATATTATTTAGTAAAAATAATTTAAGTGCTAAAATTAAAGAAATTGTTGGTAAAGATATTGATTTATCTAATTTTTTACGAAATGTTTCTGGCTCATTCACTAATAAAATTAATCAATTAGAACGTGATGATCGTGATGAACATGATAGATTACAAAAATTAAGAGATTATTTTGTAAAACTATTTCATGCAAATAACGAACATAATGATTTTATAGTTGAATATCAATTGTTCATTCCTTTAAATGGTAGTTTTTTAACTATTGCTGAGTGTCATTATTTATGGGAAAACGATGATGACTATATAAATGAAATTATTCAAAATGTAGGTTAGTTGTAAACTTAAAATCCAAACCTCCTCCAGGAGGTTTTTTATTGGGCGATGAAAGTAATGCAGAAAAAATAAAAGCCCATAAATTGGGCTTCTAATAAAGATTTCACAGTTATCGTGATTCTTTTTAGGGTGGCGTCCTTCGTTCTTTCGATTGACTACAGGCTGGTTACTGCTTCTGTCAATAGGAGTGCAAATACACTTTCCTAACGGCAGGAACCCTGTGCATTGAATCATCAAGCCATCGGGAAGTCCTTGCTCCTGCATTAATAATTATAAGTTTTGATTTGAAGTTAATCAATTGGGAGATTCATTTATGGAAGATATTGACCTTCCGAGTGGAAGTGAGCCACTACAAGATGACCGCCGTGAACGGTTAGCACAAGAGTACTTAAAGTGCTTGAACATTGCCAAAGCTGGTGAAATGGCGGGGTATGCAGATAAGAGTACCTCTTGGAGAGCATTTGAACGTGATGAAGTTCAAGAACGTGTTGCTTATTTAAGTGCTTTAAGACTGGAGCGCACACAAGTAGATGCAGATTATGTTTTAAGACGTTTGGTTGAGATAGATCAGATGGACGTTTTAGACATTATGGATGACTCTTACAACTTCAAACCAATTGGTAAGTGGCCTTTAATTTGGCGTCAATATGTTTCCAATATAGAAAATATTGAGCAATTTGAGGGCTTCGGAGAAGATCGTGAACAATCAGGCTGGCTTAAAAAAATCAAATGGCCTGACAAGGTTAAGAACCTTGAGCTGATTGGTAAGCATGTAAGTGTTGGAGCTTTCAAAGACAAAGTTGAGCTTACAGGCTTAGTTACAGTTAAAACTATTTCAGATGTTATGGATGAGATAGGAGATGAAGATCTTTAAGGAGGTAAAATGCTCTCAAATAAACGAAGAGAACTCCTTAAAAATCGGTTCTGGCGCTTAAATAATCTTTATTTTGTAGAAGATAAAAACGGAAAATGTGTCAGATTTAAAATGACACCTGAGCAGTTAGAATACTTTGATGGTATGCATGACCGAAATGTCATTCTTAAAGCTCGTCAGCTTGGTTTCACTACAGAAGTTTGCATTATTCAGCTAGATCTAGCGTTATTTCATCATAAGCATTGTGCTTTGATCGCACACACCTTGCCAGATGCAGAGCGCCTATTTCGTAATAAGACCAAATATGCTTATGACCGCTTAACTGATGATGTTAAGCAGGCGAATAAAGTTATCAAAGAAACAACCAGTGAAATCGTATTCAAGAAAGGTGGATCCGTTACTGTTTCAACTTCATTTCGTGGTGGAACGCTATACAGCTTGCATGTTTCAGAATTTGGGAAGATTTGTGCAAAGCATCCTGATAAAGCAAAAGAGATTGTTACTGGTGCATTTGAAGCTGTTCCACTTGGTGGTCGGATTACTCTTGAAAGTACTGCAGAAGGACGCAGTGGTTATTTCTATCAATATTGCCAAGACGCTGAAAAGTTAAAACTTCAAGGTAAAACTTTAAACCCATTAGAGTGGAAATTCTTTTTCTTCTCATGGTGGAAGAACTCTGAATATCAAATCCCAGCAACAGAGATATCGGAACGATTAAGGGAATACTTCTCAGATTTAAAAGTTAAGCACAATATTCACACTACACCTGAACAACAGTCATGGTATGCATCCAAAGAAAAGACTTTGGGTGATGATATTAAACGAGAATATCCGAGTATTCCTGAAGAAGCATTTCAGCAATCAGTTGAAGGCGCGTATTACAAGAAGCAATTCAAATTCTTATATGCAAATGGTCGAGTTGGCGAATTACCAAGTAATGATCATTTGCCAGTAATGACCTTTTGGGATTTAGGCGTTTCAGACTCAATGGCAATTTGGTTTATCAGGAAAATTTCTGATGAATGCTATCAAATCATTGATTATTACGAAAACTCGGGTGAAGGCTTAAGACATTATTTTAAAGTGTTGAAAGATAAAGGCTACACATATTCAAAACACTACGCACCACACGACATCAAAAACCGTTCTTTAACAGGTGATGCTAAATCTCGTCTAGATATCGCTAAAGAAGGTTATGAAATCGATGGTGAAATCTATTCCGTTCGATTTGAAGTAGTGGAAAGCATAGGTGTGATGGATGGTATAGAACAGACTCGTGAGATCCTTAAATACTGTGAGTTTGATGAAACCAAGTGTGAAGAAGGTATTTCTCACTTAGAAAACTATCGTAAAGAGTGGGATGACAAAAAAGGGTGTTGGAAAGATAAACCTCTGCATGATCATACCTCTCATGGTGCTGATGCATTCCGCATGTTTGGTGTAGCGATGAATAAACCAAAACCAGTAACAACTCTCGATATACCAATTTTTGGAAGAAGAAGATGACAGGTGTAACTTCAAAGCATCCTGAATATATTAAAAACATCGATACCTGGAATAAAGTTGATGATGTTTGTGATGGTCAGGATGCAATTAAGAAAAAGGGTAAAACATATTTACCAGTGCCTGTCACTTTTGGTGATGGGGATGAAGATCGTTATAAAGAGTATTTAGATCGAGCGGTTTTCTATGGTGCGACTGGTCGAACTTTAATTAGTCATATTGGCTCAGCATTTAATAAGTTGCCTGATTTTAAAAGACCAGATGAGCTTGAGTATTTAGAGCGAAATGCAGATGGTGCAGGACGATCTATTTACCAAAGTTCACAACAAATGCTGCGATTGATTTTTAAGCATTATCGTTGTGGAATTTATGTTGATTTCCCACAAGTTGAGCCTAGTCGAAATAGGGCTGAAGATAAGCAAAAGAATGCATTCCCAATGATTCACACATTGAAAGCTCAATCCGTTATTAATTGGGATTTCATCATTGTGGGAAATCAGAAAAAACTATCTTTGGTCGTGATTGAAGAGAATATTTCAAAGCTTGATGATGATGGATTTGGTCGTACAAGTGATACCCAGTACCGTGTTTTGAGATTGCAGAAAGGTCAGGATGATTTTGTTTATTCAGTACAGCTTTATGAGCGGAATGAAAAACAAATTTTTGAAGCTGGACCGCTTTATTACCCTACGGATTATCACGGTAAGCATTGGAACTATATTCCATTTACATTTTGTGGCGCGATAGATAATACAGACGAAATTAATAATCCGCCGTTGCTTGAGTTGGCTGATTTAAACCTTGCTCATTATCGTAATTCTGCAGATGTTGAAGAATCAGGGTTCATTGTTGGGCAGCCTATTGTTTCTATGCCGAATATTACCCCTGATCAATATGAAATCATTAAAAAGGACAAGTTAGCGATTGGTGCTCGCAATGGATTTCCAACAAAAGTTGAAATTTCACAAGCGAGTGAAAATAACTTGGCCAAGCAATTAATGACAGATAAATGGGTACAAATGAAAGAAATGGGTGCTCGCTTAATTGAGGTGGGGTCTGCTAATAAAACTGCTACACAAGCAGATAATGAGGACTCTTTGCAGCATTCAGTTGTTTCACTGGCAGTGTCTAATATCAGCGAAGCATTACAAATGGCGTTACGTTGGTGTGCCAAATTTGCATTGCCTAATCACGATATAAAGCCAGATGAGCTGACCTATGTTATTTCTCAAGATTTTAATAAACAAAAATACAGTGTGGAACGTTCAAAACTGATTTTAGAGATGGTCCAAGGTGATCTTCTGCCTCCTGAAATTCTTTATCAATATGAGCAAACTGGAACATTCTCAGATGCAAAATGGGAAGAGATAGAAAAGAAGATTGAAGAATATCGGATGAGTAAGCCATTAGCTGGTTATCAGCCATATCAAGGTGTAGATGATGAAAGATCAACTGATAGAGCAAGCAATACTTGATGCCTTAAATCAACATAATTCTTATCTTCAACGTCTTTCCTCTACCTCGGTCAATGAAATCTTAAAAAGTTTCGATGCTTTATCTATCCAAGCGTTAAATAAGCTTCGAGACCTGCTCGATGATTTAAATGAAGCTGAGAAGACTAGTTTAGCTAGTGCTAAATACTCTACTTCGTCATTGAAAGAAATTCAGGGAGTCATGGCAGGTTGGCAGCAGTCAATTTCTACTGTTCTTCCTGAAATTCTTGATATTTCGATGATTGCTTTGGCTTCTTATGAATCAGCATATATCTATAAGTTGGCTGGTAAAAAAGTACCCAAGATTAATGGAGCTGATTTACTCAAAAAATCAAAGAAAACTCCTTATGCAGGTGGTCAATTATTAGATTATATTTTCCCTACCGTTGCTGAGAGTATTCGAAAGAAAGCTGAATATGTTATTCGTGATGGTGTGAATTTAGGTCAGACAAATCAACAAATTATTCAAAGAATAAAAGGTACTAAAAAGCTAAATTATGCAGATGGATTGCTTAATCAATCACGAAATGCAATTGATGCTGAAGTGCGTACAGCCCGAGCACATTTAAGCAATGATGTTTATTTGCAGACGTGGTTGGCTTTAGGATTTGAATATACAAGAGATGTCGCAACTTTAGATGGTCGAACAAGTTTTGGATGTGCTGTAAAAGATGGTCGTGTCCAATTGGTTGGCGTTGGCCATCAAAAACCTCCTTATCACCGCCGTTGTAGAACTGTTCAGGTCGGATGTGAGAAAGATGGAACGTTGGAGGGTTTGAGACCTTTTGTTGCAGATAAACGCTCAGTTAAAAATATTCCCAAGGATCAGCGAGATGGAAAGATTGGCCAAGTTGATGCGAATACGACCTATAAAGATTGGTTTAATCGGCAAGATGAGGCTTTTCAAAAAGAATGGTTAGGTCCTGTTAAATACAAACTCTATAAAGAGGGTGGATTTCCAATTGATAAGTTTGTTGATCCACTGTCTGGTCAAAAATTCACTTTAGATGAATTGCGCAAGTTGGATGAAAAAGGCTTTGAGTCAGTGTTCAAATTTTCAAAAACTGGCAAGAGTTTTAAACAGCCTCAAAATGAATCAAGTTTTTATGATTTACCTAACAAAACACAAAAGCCTGACGTTTCAACACCTGCGAGAAAGAAAGCTGTTGCATATGAAAATGATATACGCAGTGAAAAAACGGAATATGGTGCATTCATTTCGCAAGATGGCAAAATTATTAAGATGATAGCTGGAGATACTGATAATGTGTCAGTTTCATCAGATTTTTGGAATAAGGTTGCTCACTCAACATTCACACATAACCATCCTAAAGGATCAAACTTCTCAATTGAGGATATTTTGACTGCGGCTGAATTGAATCTAGCAGAAGTGAGGGTTGTGACAAAGAACATGAGATTTGCAATATCTAGTAATAAAGAAACTAACCTCTGGCCGTCTGCTAAGGAAATTCAAAATACTGTTGATGAGTTGAAACCGAAGGCTCTAGACATAACTAGGAATATGATTAATACTGATTTCATCAATATAAGATTTGCCCAACATGAGCTAGAGCATCAATTATGGCTAATGGTTGCTAAACGACTTAATCTTAATTATTCACGAGAGATGAGCTAATGAATGACGAGTTATTGTTGGAGAGAGAAAGAACTATTAAACGACTTCAAGAAAAATTTGGTCTTTCAGAAGATCAGATCATTAGAAGTGAAGATGTAGAGGCTTCAGGAGAGAAATATCTAACTTTTGATGGTCCGAATGCTGTTAAATATTGGAATGATCTGAAAGAACTTTGTGAAAAAGAGTTTGGTCCTCAAGAAACCCAATAGCATATTCATTTTAATACAAGCACCCAAAAGGGTGCTTTTTTATTGCCTGCCAAAAGTGGAAACGATTGGTGAAACGAGCGGAAGCTTAATTAAAAATGGTGGAAACCTATGAAACTCAAAACGATTCAAATCGAAAATAAGACCTACGCAGAAGTGAATGAAGAAGGTAAACCTTTATACCTCCATGAAGATGGAACAGAGATTGCCTTTGATGCACCACATGCGATTGCAAAAATTAATGAACTCGGATCAGAAGCAAAAAATCATCGAATTGCCAAAGAACAAGCGGAAGCAAGTTTAAAAACATTTGAAGGTTTAGATGCTGAAAAAGCCCGAAATGCTCTAAATACCATCAAAAACTTTGATGATAAAAAGTTGATTGATGCAGGTGAAGCAGAACGGGTACGAACTGAAGCAATTGATTCAGTAAAACAAACTTATGAAACACAACTTGGTCAAATCACAACTGAACGTGATGCATTTCAGCAGCAATTACATAATGAATTGATCGGTGGTGGATTTGCTCGTTCTAAGTTTATTCAAGAAAAAGTTGCTGTTCCTATTGATATGGTTCAAGCCATGTTTGGCCAAAGCTTTAAGGTCGAAGATGGCAAACCTGTCGCATATGACGGCAAAGGTCAAAAAATTTATTCCCGCACAAATCATGGTGATGAAGCTGCTTTTGATGAAGCTTTAGAAATCTTAATTGGTGGATACCAACACAAAGATTCCATTTTAAAAGGTTCACAAGCAGGTGGTGGTGGTTTTTCAGGTCAAGGCGGACAAGGGGGTGGCAAAGCGATGTCACGTCAAAGCTTTGAACAATTAGCGCCACCAGAAAAACAGTCATTTATGAAAGATGGCGGACAAATTACAGAAAATTAATTTTGGAGATTAGCGAATGTCTAATAATTTAAATGGCTTATTGCCAACGCTTTATGCAGCACTTGATATTGTTTCTCGTGAGATTACTGGATTTATTCCAGCAGTTACACGTGATACAGGTATTGAACGCGCTGCAGTTGGTGATGATGTCAAAATTCCAGTAACAACCGTTGCAGAAGCACAAGATACTAAACCAGGTGTGCATGCACCAGATGCAGGTGATGGCACTGTAGATAATATCGTGGCTAAAATTACCAAGTCACGAAATGTACCTATTCGTTGGAATGGTGAAGAAACTCGTTCACTACAGAATGCGGGAACTTTTGCGGCAATTCAAACCGATCGTTTTGCTCAAGCTATGCGTACTCTTGTGAATGAAATCGAACGAGATTGTTGGCTAGAAGCTTATAAAAATGCATCAATTGCTTATGGTACGGCAGGACAAACGCCGTTCAGTACTGCAGCTGATATGACTGATTTTGCTGGTACATTAGGTATCTTAGAAAACAATGGTGCTCCTCGTAATGACCTGCAATTAGTTTTAGGTCATGCAGCAATTGGTAATTTGCGCGGTAAGCAAGCAGGATTATTTAAAGTAAATGAAGCTGGTCGTGATGACATGCTACGAAATGGTATGACTGATCGTATTATGAACTTTGCGATTCGCCACTCTCATGCAGTAGGTGTACATGCTAAAGGGACAGGTGCTGGATATCTTGTAAATGGTGTTTCATCAGCTGGTGATAAGTCGATTGAGGTAAACACAGGAACTGGAACAATTCTCGGTGGAGATATTGTGACTTTTGCTGGTGATGGGACTCAATATGTATCTGGTGGTTTAGCCGGCTCTAATTTAATCCTTAATCATGGATTAGCTTTAGTCCCAGCTGATAAAGCTGCTGTTAGTGTTGGAAACAATTATGTACCAAACCTAGCATTTTCACGATCAGCAATTGCATTAGCAACACGTACTCCAGCTTTACCAGAAGGTGGGGATAGTGCAGATGATCGTACGCAAATTGTAGATCCTGTTACTGGATTGGCATTTGAAATTGCGGTTTATCGCCAATACAAACAAGTTGTCTATGAAGTCAGTTTGGCTTGGGGTGTCAAAGCTATTGCACCGCGACATATCGGACTACTTTTAGGTTAACCAAAAGGGCGAGAAATCGCCCTTATTTTTTTGGAAAATAAAAATGACTTTATTAAATACAGTCCAAATCAAAGATGGTGATGGATATCGTGTAATCAATGAATCTGATTTTATTCATGGACAACACGAACTCTATGGTGATTCTAAATTATCGAATTTGTCTAACCAAGCTTCAGGTGTTGGCTCAAGTTTAGAATACAAGAAACGACTAGAAGAAGCTGAGAACAAATTAAAGGATTGTCTAGAACAGCTTCAAAACTCTCAAGGTGAATTTACTGCATTCCAAAATAACATCGATGCAATGAAAGCCCGTATTGCTGAATTGGAAGTTAATTCTAATAAAACGGACAAAGAAGAACCGAAAACTACAAAAGCTAAATAGGTGAGTTATGAGCTTTATCACTGTTGATGACGCAAATCGTAAATTGGGTAATGACTTTGTACCAGATGGTGATAAAGCTCGTCTTGTTTTACTGGCAAATACTTGGATGAAAAATGAAATTGGTTTTGTTCCAGAACCATTCGATCCACTTTTAATCGATGCTGCTTGTGAAATTGTTAAAGGTATCAAAGCTGGTGTGATTTACGCTGGTACTTCTCGTCAAACAACAAGTGAACGAGTAAAGGCCGATACAGTTGAAGTTGAAGAGTCATTTGTAGAGGGTAGTCGTGAAATTTCAGAATTTGAGCAGATTGCCAAAGCATTTATAAATTCGCTGGATCTAAAGCCCAAGGGATTCACATTCAAGGTGTATCGTGGATGAGATATAATATTCAATCTAAAGTGGCTAAAGCCTTTAATACTAAGCTTGCAGATGCCATCACAAATTTCACATGTTCCAAAGAAATCCAATCTGGTGATTTCGACTTTGAAACACAAACTTATCCTACTGTGACCGTTGAGCAATACACTGGCCGTGGTGTATTTGGCTCATATAAGCGAGATTTGGTAAAGCCTATCGATTATCAAGTTGAGGATGTAAAAGCTACTGTGCTTCAAAATGAAGTAACTGGTGTGCCTCAGATTGATGATGTTTGGGTGGCAGGTGGTCAATTCAAAATTTTGAATGTAGGTAAAGATCCAAGTGGAAGTATTTGGGTTTTACAGTTGAGGAAAGTTGCAAATTAAAATGGTTGTGATATTTAATATCATCAAATTACTTAAATATCTTAACAATGAAATTAATTTTTTTCTTTGCTTTACTATCACTTTCTATAAATGTGTATGCACTCGAAGATCCAAGTCGTTACAGACAATGTTTTGATTCGGCAGGAAAAAATAAAATCAGATCTTGTCTTGTTGTATATGGTACAGATAAAGATAGTAAGTACACTGAATTAAGCTTTAGAGATAAAATTTACCATATTAAACAACCGATAGCGTGTAAAAGTGAAGATTGTGAATATGAGATGGGCGAAGATTTGAACTATCTTACAGAAGCAGAAAAATACTTTTTAGATAGAAGATTGAAAGTGATAAGTAGTAATTCAAATACTAAAATTTGGACATGCTATAAACAAGTTAGTGGTGAAATTAATGTTTGCTTCAAGGTTAAATAATATTTAACCCACTTCGGTGGGTTTTTTTATGGGTGAAATATGGCTTGGAATGGATTAAGACCATCACAATTCACACTCCAAGTTTTGCGTGATGGCTCAGAATTACAAAGAAAAATCACAGCAGCAATGCTTCAAGGTGTAGTGCTTAAAAGTCCAGTAGATACAGGGGCCTTTAGAGGCAATCATCGAGTTTCAATTGGCAGTGTGGATTACACCAAAGACTTTCAGAAAAAAGATAAATCAGGTACGGCAACCATTGCAGATGGAATGGCTAAAATACTGAGCGTTCAATTGGGGATGAGAGTCTTCATTAGTAATAATCTGCCTTATGCTATCCGATTGGAAAACGGACACTCAAAAGAACAAGCACCACTAGGAATTTATTCAATCACATTCCAGTCAGTTAAGAGTAGATATAAATGATGACTTTATCAGAGGCTGAATTGGCGATATACAAGCGAATAGGTCAATTTAGTGGTGTGGAAAAAACAAATCTTCGTATTGAAAATCAGAAAACTCCAGATGGTAAACCATTTGATCCACCATCAAATAAACATTGGTGCAAAGTTTATATTCAGTATGGAGATAGTTTGATTGCAGGTATTGGAAATAGACCCTGTATTCGAGATATAGGCACTATTTCAATTCAATGCTTTGCACCAAAGAATTCAGGCACGATTGAAATGACAAATCTATGTGTTAAATGGAGAGACTTCTTACAATCCTTTGGTGTTTCATTTCTTGAAGTCTATAAAGTCCATGCGCCACAAGATATGGATGATGACAATTTCTATGCAAAGATAGTTAGAGCTGAGTTTCGAGTTAATTAGCTTAATCACACAACAAACCTGAATTACTTTTAAACGAACCTGTCCTTAGTGGCAGGTTTTTTAATGCCTGAAATATGGCATCCAAGCCAACTAGGGTAGCTCCTGAAAGGAAGATGGTCGTTTCGACTACTCATTGCATCTTCTTGTTGGCTTTCTTTTATTTATGAGTGGTCGGAGCATAACAATGAATGCGATTGTAAAAATTGAAGGTAAAAGTCCATTTATCGAAGTGGAACTTAATGGAAAAATTCAACTTGGCGTAAATGCCCGTGATTTGCACAAAATGCTAGAAGTCAAAGCGGAGTTTTCTCATTGGATTAAACGACGAATTAACCAATGCAAATTTGAAGAAAATTTTGATTATACGGTTTTCGTCAAAAAAGACGAAAACCTAAAAGGTGGTCGTCCAACAACTGAATACATTATTTCTGTAGATATGACAAAGCATCTTGGAATGATGGAACGAAATGAAAAGGGTTTTGAAATCCGCAAGTTTTACATTGAGCAAGAAGAATTAGCACGCAATACATTAAATGGCATCCAAATTGAAATTGGAAAATTATCTTTGATTGCTGATCAGTGGAAAGAAACCTTATCCAATGCAGGAAGAATTCTAAGCGTTGGAGGAAAACAAATTAGACCACAGATACTGAAAAAATTAGACGAGCTTATTGAACATGCTCAACCAAGTTTAAAACTGGAGGGTTAGATTTCAAATCTAACCCTTTAATTAATCAATCCACCTCCTTAACGGAGGTTTTTTTACGCCTAGATTAAGGAGAACTTAATGAGTTCTGGAGCTAAACAATTAACCCGAATTGGTTTTGAAGCATCACCTGGTGTGATTGCAACAACCTGGAATACATTTGCATTTACCACTAATGGTTTAGATGCATCAGCACAAACCACCGAATCACAAACGATCAAAGATTCACGAATTGCAGCTGGTACTTTAGTGACAGGTGTTGAAGTACAAGGCGATATTGAGTCTGAATGGGCTTATGGCATTCAAGATGGAGTCTTAGAGCTAATCGCCTTCAATGCTTGGAATAGCAATGTTTTAACATTTGGTGGTACTACTCGAAAAACACTTTCGATTATTCGTGGCTTTAGTGATATCGATAACTTCCAAGTTTTCACTGGTTGCCACATTAACCAATGGACTTTATCAATTCCTGATAGTGGCATTGTGACTTCTAAATTCGCAATTATGGGAATGAAACGCACCGCTTATGAGGTTGCACCGACTGGTACCGTAACACCAGCAGTGGATGCTGTTCCATTAACAAGCCTATCCACTGGTGACATCCTTATTGATGGTGAAAAGAAACCAGGAATGTGCATCACTCAGATTGAATTAACCATTGATAATACAATGCAAATTCAGAAGTGCTTAGACTATGAAAATAACATTGCCGCAATCTTAGAAACCATTATGAAAGGCAGTGGTAACTTTACAATTGCATGGTCCAAAAATACTGCAGAACTTTATGAAAAACAATTCTTAAATGAGCCGATCGGCCTTGAATATTCATTGAAAGATACTGCAGGTAATAAATACACACTCAAACTACCTAAGGTTCAAGTATCTGCGCCTTTGCCAAGTGGTGGTGCTGGTGATGTATTAACTACTCAGTTTTCGTTCACGGTCGCGAATGTTGCACCGACTCTTACACGTATTCCTGTAGTTGCGGGGCCTTAATCATGTTAATTGAAATCGAAGAACAGAAGTCCATTGAATACGTTCAAGAATGGTTTGATTTTAAAGATGGCGTGAAATTACTCATTGCGAGTATTGATAAGCCATCGTTTCAGCGTTCACTTGAACTCAATGGGATTCAGGCTGAGCAAGAGCTTGCAGGCATTAAGGCAGTCACAGATGAAGGTGCAGTTAAAGCTAAATTAGGTTTTAACCGTGCTGTATCACATCTATTGTTAGGATGGGTTGGGCTAGTCGGTAAGGATAAAAAGCCGATCGAATACAGCGCGCAAAATGCAGAGCTGATTTGTACAAGCTCAAAGCAATCACTTGAAATTATTGTCTTCATCATGGAAAAGGCTAAAGTGATCCATGACTCTAAGACTGAAGAGATTGCTGATGAAGTGGGAAAGTCCTCAAGCACTACGAACAAAGAAACATCAAATGGTGCGAAGAAAAAACCGCAGAAGTTTATCAAAAGCTAGGCTTAAAACCACCTGAGCGATTAGAGCCAAGTTACACCGCAAACCATATCATCAAAGCCTTTAATTTAATTTCAAAAGCTCGACGTTTTATTGTTTTTCCTAGCGGTGGTGGATCATATGATTCACTTACACTAGCAGACATTAAGAGTTATTTTGATGTTTATGGATGTGATATAGATCGAGCTGTTTTTGTAGAGTGTATTTTTGCGTTGGACGGGAAGTTTTTGGAAGGGTGTAAATAAATATAGAACCATCAAATGGTGATTTTTATTGGACGCAATTTATGAGCAATGAAAAATTTACATATCCATGTGATCTAGATGGAAACTCAGGCAAACAAAACTTCAATATTTTGACTTCAAAATTTGGTGATGGCTACGAACAGAATATCTCAGTAGGCATCAACAATAAAAAGGGGGAGTGGCCATACAAATTCACATCTACCAAGGAAGAGATTCTTCAAATCAAAGCTTTTTTTGATCGACATAAAGGGGCTGATTCATTTCTATGGAATTCGCCATTGGATGGTGAAGTACGTGTCAAAACAGATACAAGCTATACACCTAGTCAAGTAGGTGGAATGATCTGGACTATTTCCACAACCTTTACCCAAGTTTTTTACCCTTAAATCTAATTAACTTCACGCCCCACTCGTTGGGGCTTTTTACTTGAAGGAACATGAAAAATGTCAAAGCAATTTACACACATTGAAGCAAGTTTTACTGCAGCACTCATAGTCAAAATTGAAGCATCAGCCTATGAATTTGGATCAAAAATAGATTATCTGTCGATTGATTATAACAAGGCCACAGATGATGTCTTAATCGGTTTAAAAAAGGATAAAGAGCCTGATGCGAGCCGAGTCTCATTAAAAGAAGCACAATTCATAAGTTGGTTGATCCCCCATATTATTTCTTTGCAGAACCGGTCGGGAGTTTCAATTCAATCGATTCAAGCCATTTATGATGTGGAAGGTTTGGATCTTGATATTGTGGTGAATGACAATGTTAAACAGTGATTTTCAAAAGCTGTATGTAGATGGATTAATCACACTATTTGAATTAGACGCCAGTACACTTGGAGCTGGCGTTTTGCGTTTCCATGGTCATATTTCTTATGAAGACTGGAAAAAGATTTATTCATCGATTGGTAATGATTCTGTCTCAATCGCTGAGGGATCTGATCCTGGTGATAAAAAAGTTTGGCAACGTAATATCATTTTTAATGGTCAGACTTTTGAGCCAATGGCGTTGCAAGTATCAGGCTTAGAAATGCGTAGTGATGGCAAGGCTTCAGCACCAACTTTAAGTATGGCCAACAATATTAAAGGTATTCAAGGTGCGGTAACAGCGTATTGTTTACAGTTTGGTGATTTTGCTGGTGCAAAGATCAAAGTCATTACCACATTAGCCAAATATCTTGATGCTGAAAACTTTAGTGCTGGTAATGCCACGGCTAATCCAAGTGAGAAGCGCGAGCAGATTTGGTTCATTGAACAAAAGACTTCTGAAAATGCTCAGCAAGTGACTTTTGAACTTTCTAATCCAGTGGATTTCGAAGGGCTAAAAATTCCTACACGGCAAATCTCAAACTACTGCAACTGGGAATATCGAAGTGAAGAGTGCGGATATATCGGTTCTGCAATGTTTACTGAAAAAGATGAATCGACAGACAATCCAGCTTTAGATCGATGTAACTATCGAACATCTGGCTGTCGTTGCCGAGAGAACGAGCTTCATTTTGGTGGATTCCCTGCATCTTCAATGGTGTAAAAATGAAATTAAATAAAAAACTCAAAGCAGCGATTTTATCTCATGCTGAACAATGTTTCCCCGCAGAATGTTGCGGGGTTATTGTTTCTGGTGTGTATATTCCATGCCGTAATGTCGCTGAAAATGGTCAGTTTCAAATTCATCATGAAGACTTGGCAAATGCTGAAGATCAAGGTGAGATTCAAGCCTATGTACATTCACATCCCAATGCTACTGCACGTGCTTCTGATTTAGATTTATTACAAATTGAACTTCATGAAATGCCATGGGTGATCTGTGCTTGGCCTGAAGTAGATTTTCAAGTCTATAAGCCATGTGGTTATAAAGCACCACTCATTGGTCGTGATTACCATCATGGATATCAAGATTGCTACTCAATTATTCGTGATTTTTATAATCGTGAATTAGGTATTCAGTTGATTGATTTTGAACGTAAAGATGATTGGTGGAGTGATAAAAATCACAAATCCCTTTATCTAGAAAACCTAGACGCAGCTGGATTTTATGAAGTCAGTCAACCTCAGTATGGTGACATGTTGGTGTGTAATGTTGGGCGTACAGAACACCCGAATCATGCGGTGATCTGGTTGGGGGATCACTGGCAATTAAAGTCAGAAGAAAGCACAAGTTGTTTTGGTGGACCATTAATCCTACATCATCCTTATGGTCGAAAGTCAGTGCGTGAAATTTTTGGGCAACAATGGCAAGAGCGTGTTGTCAAAATTGTGAGGCATAAGAATGCTTAAAACGATCAAATTGTATGGCGTACTCGGAAAGAAGTTTGGTAAGGAATTTAAGCTTTCTGTTGAAAGCACCCGTGAAGCTGTAAAAGCGCTATCAGTCCAAGTGCCCGGCTTTGAACAATTCATGCTAACAGCTCATGAACAAGGGCTTACCTTTGCTGTTTTTCAAGATGATGAAAATATCTCTGAGGATCAGATTGATTTTGAGACTGGCGCCAAAGTTATCAAGATTGTGCCTAAAGTCATTGGGGCTGGCGGTGACAGTGGGGTTCTAAATTTAGTTTTAGGGGTTGTGTTGATAGTTGCTGGCTATTTTACTTTTGGAGCAACAACTCCTTATGGTGCAGCATTGATTGGTGCAGGTATTGGAATGTCCATTGGTGGTATTGCACAAATGCTTACCCCAAAAGTTGATGCACAAGATCAAAACCAAGATGGAAATAAGTCTAACTTTGGATTTGGTGGAGCAGTCACCACAATCGCACAAGGCAATCCAGTTCCGGTTCTTTATGGTCAGCGCGAAGTCGGTGGATTCATTGTAAATGCTGGTCAATTTGCAGTAGATACTTTTAGTTCTGCAGATGCTGGTTTTACAGGCGGTGGCAGCAGCGGTGGAAAGAAATAATTTAAGAATATAAGCGCATTAAGCGCTTTTTTATTGTGTGGGAAAAAGTATGCTTAAAACAGTAAAAGGCGCAAAAGGCGGTAGCAAAAACCAAAGACAACCCAAAGTTGCAAATGATACAACCGCTTCAAAAACCTATGCACGTTTACAATATGGCATGAGTGAGGGCGAAGTTGAGGGCTTAGCAAATGGCTTTAAGTCAATCTTCCTTGATGACACACCAGTTGAAAACGATAGTGGTGCAAGAAACTTTCAAGATGTCACTCTAGATTTTCGCTCAGGTACCAATGATCAGGCATACATGGAAGGTTTTGAAAGCATTGCTTCTGAAACTGCTGTTGGTGTTGAACTTAAAAGTGATACACCTTGGGTTAAAGGGATTACCAATCTTAATCTCGATGCCGTGATTGTAAGAGTGCGTTTTGGGGCTTTAAAACAGCAAGACCCAAGTAATGGCGATGTTTCAGGTATTGTTATTGATTACTTGATTGAAGTGCAGACTGATGGGGGATCATGGGAGTTAATGCTTGATACTCAAATGTCAGGAAAAACTTCAGCAAATTATGAACGTACCCATCGTATCGGCTTACCAAAAGCCAATAATAATTGGTTGATTCGCGTCACACGTAATACACCGAATTCAAGCTCTGAATATGTCAGCGATAAGATGTATATTCAAGCCATTACTGAAGTTGTCGATCTTAAACTTGCCTACCCAAATACTGCATTGATTGGCGTGCAATATGATGCTGAAACATTCTCGAATATTGCCAAAATTGCTGTTGATCTAAAGGGTGTAAAGATCAAAGTACCAAGCAACTATGATCCAGTAAGTAGAACATACATCGGGATATGGGATGGTCTATTTAAGCGTGCTTATAGTAATAATCCAGCTTGGATTTACTATGATCTATGCACCAATAAGCGATACGCACTTGGCAACCGTTTAACCGAGCAAATGATTGATAAATGGTCGTTGTATCGTTTAGCACAATATTGTGATCAGCTGGTACCGAATGGCAAAGGCGGTCAAGAGCCACGGTTCACTTGTAATGTGTATATTCAAAGTGCCGAATCTGCTTTCGATATTTTAAGCAAACTTGCAGGTTTATTTCGTGCAATCAGTTATTGGGATGGTGCATCGATCGTATGTGAGGCTGATGTACCTCAAGATGCTATTTTTACATACACATCTGCCAATATTATTGATGGTGTTCTTGGTATCAATTACACCGGTACGCGTGCACGTGATCGGCATAATGCAGTCAAAGTGGCTTGGGATAATCCGCAAAATCGCTATAAGACTGAATATGTTTTTGTGCGTGATGAAAAATCAATTGCAGAGGCTAAAGCAGTACGCTTATTAGAACTAGAAGCATGGGGCTGTACATCAGAAGGACAAGCACAACGTACGGGCCAATGGGCTTTAAAAACAGAACAACTTGAAACTCGAACTGTCACATTTAAAGTTGGGTTAGATGGATATATTCCATTACCAGGTAAAGTGATTGAACTTGCTGATGAGTTGTTAGCTGGTCGTGCAAATGGTGGGCGTATTTCTTCAGTCAGTGCTGATTTAAAACAAATCACCTTAGATCGTGATGATGTGGTGTGTCGAGCTGGTGACCGTCTAGTTGTGAATGGCGAGAATGGAAAGGCACAAGCACGAGTTGTATCAAGTATTGCTGGTCGAGTTGTTACTGTTGTATCAGCATTTGATAGTGTTGCCCCACAAAATGTATGGGTGATTGATGCGCAAGATTTAGCGACGATGAAATTTCGTGTAGTTTCGATCTCACAAGATGAGCCACACCAATTTACCATTACTGCATTACAACATGCTGATTCTAAATTTAATGCCATTGATCATGGTGCATTTATTGATGATCGCCCGATCTCAATCATTAATCCTACAACTCAAGATCCTGTTGAATCAGTCAGCATTTCCAGTGAGCAAATGGTTCAGCAAGGAATGTCTGTTGAAACCATGGTGATCAGTTGGCCACAAGCCAAAGGTGCAACTAAGTATCAAGTTGAATGGCGTAAAGATAATGGTACTTGGTTAAAGCTACCATTAACTGGAAACAATTCAGCAGAGATAGCTGGTATCTACGCAGGTAAATATGAAGCGCGGGTTGTTGCGATTAGTGCTTTTGATATTTCATCTTTACCAACTTATTCAATTTTGACTGAATTAAAAGGAAAGCAGGGCAAACCACCTAAAGTGGCGTTTATCCAAGCAACTGGTATTTTATTTGGTATGAAACTGGATTGGAGTTATCCAGCAAATGCTTTGGATACGGCTTATGTAGAGATTCAAGTCTCACCAGATGGTAAATCTAACATTGCTACATTAGGTTCTTTTGCTTATCCAACCACAACCACAGTAATCCAAGGACTACAGCCAAATCTAACTCAATTCTATCAAGCACGTTTGATCGATAGAATCGGGAATGTTGGTGACTGGTCCGACTGGACAAATAGTACAACAACAACTGATGCGAAAGATGTACTTGAATTACTCGAAGGCCAGATTACAGATAGTCAGCTAAATCAAGATTTGATTAGTCGCATTGAAGTGGGTTCAGAGGCAAAAGACTTAGTTGTAGAAGTAAATAAAATTGCAACTGCTACTTCTTTACAAGTCGATAAGTTAACGAACGACCTTACAGCAGAAACAGCGCAGCGTAGAGATGATACCAAAGCATTGAATGATGCTTTAACTCAGGAAACAGTACAGCGTAGAGAGGGTATCAAAGCACTGAATGATGGTTTAACTCAGGAAATTACGCGAAGTAAAGATGCTGATAAGTCACAGATTGAAACGCTGGACAACTACAAAGCTTCAATAGATGGATCACTATCTAATGTCCAAACTAGTATCAGTACGATTGCAACGGCAACTGAAGCCAACACTTCCAAGCTGACTGCATTAGATTCAGCGATTGATGGTAAAGCTGATGCGTCGGTAGTACAAAATCTAAAAAATGATGTAGTGACTATAGGAGATCAAGTTAATACTCAAAGTAGTATGATCACTGGATTACAAAATACTGTAGTGAATAAGGCTGATGCATCAATAGTACAAAATCTAAAAAATGATGTAGTGACTATAGGAGATCAGGTTAATTCACAAAGTAATATCCTTACTGGTTTACAAAATACTTTAGCAGGTAAGGCCGATGCTTCTGCTTTAACAGCGCTTGACTCTAAAGTAGCAACCATTGATGGCAAAGTTACATCACAAGGGCAAGCGATTACCGCTCTTGAAAATTCGATTGCTGGCAAGGCTGATGCTTCTGCTGTCAATCAGTTGAAGACTACAGTTGAGCAACAGGGCAATACTATTTCATCACAAGGTCAAGCAATCACAAAGGTTGAGGCTAAAGTTGACAATATATCTGTTGGTTCAAGGAACTTGCTTCGTGATGCTGAGACATGGGCAGGAGCTGGAAATGCTGGTGAAAATATTACAACCAGTATCAGTGAAGATAAGAAAGAGTTGACGGTAATTGCTGGTGAAAACAACAACAACTGGTTTACTAACTTTTGGGATATTTATCAATTTGCCGATGTCCAGACTAATTGTAATCAAGGTGATGATGTTATCTACTCTTTTGAGTTGATGATTACATCAGGTTCATCCCCACAATCACCATCAATGTATTGGAAAGGTTCTATGTCATATTTGCCCACTGTATTGGCAAAGGGACAAGAGTTGAGATATGACAAATGGTACAGATTCTATCACACACGAAAGTTTGTTGAAGCAGAAGGTCTTGCATTCCACATGGGCTTTAGTGGACTTGTTGGTACATATAAACTTCGTAGACCTATCATTGAAAAAGGCAATATCCCAACGGATTGGAGTATTTCTGACAATGATTTTGCTACCGCAAGAGCTGTTCAAACATTGGATGCTAAAGTTACGACAATCGGTGATAAGACAAATGCTAACGCAGAGGCTATCACTGATTTAAGAACTTCTGTAAACAACAAAGCTGATTCATCTGCATTGAACTCTTTGAAGTCAACTGTTGAACAGCAGGGTAACACGCTTACTTCACAAGGTCAGGCAATCACATCTGTGACAGCTCAAGCTGGGCAGACAACCAACCAAGTTGGGTATACAAAAAACTATACCCTGACAACCATTAGGAATGGGTTCGATCCAAATGGTCACTATGGTTTGATGAATGCAAAGAATGAGAAATTGGCTAACCTAAGTCGTGGACTAAATATCTATGTATTTAATGGATATGGCGATCATGTGAATACTCGTTCTTTTGACACCTATGGTGTTGAGAATGAGGGCAGGCCTGCACAGATTGTTGCTGACATGAAAGACTTCTTAGATTCTCTGGCTTATGGAACTTTTATTGCAATCGTGGGTGCAGATCACATTGGTAGCTTCTCAGTAAATGGGTTGTACGAATCTGTAAGAGGTGTGTTGAAAACACAATGGGGGCTTTCTGATGATTACTTAACTAATTGGTATGGAAACAATCTGCCAATTGTTATGACTATGAAAGGTGCGCCACAGTATTCCTCTGTAAATGCTATGTTCACATCGAATACTAACAATGATGTTTGGTCTAAGGTATTTACTTTCATCAATGGTGTTCCATCTGAGTATGGCGGCTCTTATGATCAACGTCTGATTAATGCCAATGCAACTGCTGTCACTAAGTTAGATGCGACAGTCACAAGACATGATAATGAGATTAAAGCAAATGCTTCTGCTGTCACTGGATTACAAAGTGCCATTGATGGTAAGGCTGATGCTAATGCTCTGAATCAGTTGAAGACTAGTGTTGAACAACAAGGGAATTCAATTACCTCACAAGGTACTGCTCTTACTCAAGTTGAAGCTAAGGCTGAACTGGCACTTAATGGTAGAAAGTTTCCTCTTAACCTTTCAGCTTTAGACTCTAACACATACTATCCTGTACTTATCCCTGTAGCATCTAAAGGTATCAGTGAGATAGCTTTTGAGATGCCACTTGGAGCTTTTAGCGCACCTTGGTCAAGTCATGGCGGTGGTACTTTTGCACTTTCATTACATTGGAAAGCAAGAGCATCCGGTTGGGGTGCACAAGATATCGAAAGACAAGTCGTAAATTTCGGTTATCTTTGGACACAGAGCAATCAGTCGCCAGTAATGTTTTTAGGGCAATTAACTCACTCAAGTCAAGAATTTGTATTCCTACGTGGCGGTACTTGGTATGAGTTGACTTGTAACCAATTTACCGGAGAACCAAAACTTGTTACTACAGGAAGGTGGGAGGGTGATGAGTACATTGAACCTAGAGGTTATGATGCGAGTCTAGTGCCAGTTTCTATCAACAATAAGTTGAATGCGACAGCTACGGCAACTACTAATCTGGATGCTGCAGTGACTCAAATTAACGGAAGGGTTGAAGCGAATTCACAAGCAATCACACAGGTTGGTACAACTGTTGCTGCTATACCTACTGGTTCTGGTAATTTGTTGCAAAACCCCGACTTTTCTTTAGGAAATGTCAGTGGGTGGTCAACAACAAGTTATGTTTACGGGTTTAGCTCATACTTAGTTGTGAATGGCTCTAGGAATTTCCCTGCATATGAGGCTTGGTTTAAGCCAAGTATAAACCTTGCAATGTATGTTGCTGGAGATCAAACGGGCGTTGGTGGATACACTGAGGTCACACAAAGTGTTCCTGTTAAAGGGAACAGTTTTTATCAAATCAGTGGTTATGTACAGAATCATAGAAGTAAGACAGTTTTGTTTGCATACTTTTATGATAAGAATGGTACATACATCACAGACACCTACACACACCAAGCAAATACTTCTATTGTAGCAAACAATGGTGGTTCAACAGCACAGACATTAAGTGACTTTGCTAGGCTGTACCAGAACGTTCAAGCACCTTCAAATGCTATGACAATGGCAGTAGTTTTCAGACAACAGGAATGTGGTTCTGAGGCTCACCAATTCATAACAAGAGCGCAAGCTTGTGAAGTTCAGAATAATAATGGAAATGCACCTCCTGTTCCTTGGCAAGATAACACAACAGCTAACACTGCTTTGGTCCAACAATCGTTGCAGTCTATTAACGGTATCAAGGCCCAGTACACTGTGAAAACAGATGTGAATGGTTACGTTGCTGGTATTGGATTGATTAACGAGGGTTCAGGAAAGAGTCTTTTTATTATTCGCGCTGACCAGTTTGCAATTGCAGCACCAGCATCGGTAGGAAATGAAGCCAAGTATGCTTTTAATTACCAAGCAGGACCAGTGACTTTACCAAATGGGACAGTCGTTCCTGCTGGACTTTATCTTGATAACGCTAACATTGGTTATATTTCAGCAACTAAGATTCATGCTGAAAGTTTGAGTGCTGTTAGTGCTAATTTAGGAACTTTTACAAGTTCAAATAGTAACGGCACAACAACAATTACGGGCTCATATATTGAGGTTAAAGATAATCAAAACCGCGTAAGGGTCAAAATAGGAGTTTGGTAATGCCAACAGGTATTTTGTTGCAAGATGAACAAGGGAGAGTGTCATTCGATGGCACTCAAAGAATACCAAAAGTCTTAGTGGAAGTTACTATTAATGCCGGTGATGTGACAAAAACTGTTTCCTTACCAAGGGCCTTGAAAGGTCAGTTGTATTACTACTATATACCTTTGGAATCCAATGATACTGAACCATATTACGATCCAATGAGCTATAACTATACGGTTACCGTGAATGGGACTCAGTTGAAAGTTGACTATATACCTTATGCGGCATGGTCTACTGCACCTAAGTCATTCAAGGTATTAGTTGGAGAATATTAATGGCATCGTATTTGGAGCTTAATAATGATATTACCCAAGTGATTGATGATTCATTTTTTAATTTAGCATTTATACGTAAAGAGCGGCATTATTTCATTAAGACATCAGGACCAGGTATTTATGGGTGGATGGGTTATGACATAGATGTTTCAGGTATTGATAACCCTGTTGTAGCATTTAGTTCAGTATGCGGCTGTTGTTATTATAATATGACTGCTACTACCATTCGTGTTATGGCTACAGGAGCAAACCAACAGAACATTCCTAACGCACGTGATAAACTTAATAATGAAGCTAACTACGTAGATATCTATATATTTGGTAGACCATTAGATAACACTCCAAACATTGGTTTTAAAGCTTGGGATGCAAATGGCAAATTGGTATTTGATGCAAATCATAGATATATGCAACCGCAGCAGATGTATCAGGAAACGGGTAACTATACTCCTATTACTCAAGGTGGTAAGTACGTAAATAGTAAGACTATCTCTTTGCCTCCAGGACGAAAGTATGCAGCATACCCGTTAAACAGAATTTACTATGTCAGCGCTGAATGGTTAAGTAATGGTTGGGAGAGCTGGTATCAAGGAGATGTTTATTCATCAGTTGCCGCTATAGAAGCCGGTACTGTATGGCTCACCTCAGGTAAAATTGATCAAGTTGAAGATATCTCTGGCGTATCAATTGGAGTATGTAGACATCACTATATGTTCCTAGACGTAACAAATTACTAAACATCAAAAATCTAAGGCACCCAATCGGGTGCTTTTTTATTGCCAAAAATTAGGGGAAATATATTGAACGATCCAATTTCAATCAAAGGCCTACCATGGCTTTTTAAAATTGTTGCAGCTGTTATTGGGGCTATTTTTGCACTTACTTTAAGTGGAGATATAGACACTCAAGGCCGCATCAAAATCACCATGGGCGTCATTATGAAGTTCACTTTTAGCGTGGCCATCAGTTTGTATGGTGGCTCAGCTTTTATTGAATACTATGACTTAGCCCATTACACACATATGGCACAAGGTTTTGTGATGTTGATTTTTGCCATTTTTGGAATGCTTTGTATTGGTATTGCTTATCAATCCGTACAGCTTCTAAAAGGCAAATCATTTAATGAAATCATCACAGAGATTAAAGAAGCATTTGGAGCAATATTTAAATGAATTTTGAGAAAGCATTTGCTCGATTAATTGGCCATGAAGGTGGCTACTCAACTGATCGTAATGATCCTGGTAACTGGACAGGTGGAAAAGTTGGGAAGGGAGTTCTGAAAGGAACTAAATATGGTATTGCTGCCAACACCTACCCGAATTTAGACATAAAAAACTTAACCCTAGAACAAGCCAAAGCAATTTATAAAAAGGATTGGTGGGACAAACTGGGAGCTGAACAACTCCATCCTGCGATTGTTTATCAATTATGGGATTTCGCCGTGAATGCTGGAAAGAGTCGAGCCGTTAAAGAATTACAACAAGTCGCTGGTGTCATTGATGACGGTATTTTAGGTGCAAAAACGATTGCTGCAGTTAAAGCTTTATCTGTGACTGATGTTTTGATTTTATTAACTGCTGAGCGTTTGCGATTCTATACATCGTTAACCACTTGGGGAACTTATGGCAAAGGCTGGACAAACCGAGTTGCAGATAACTTAAAGTACGCAGTGCCAGATATGAAGAATAGTAATTAACGACATGAAATCAATCGTCAAACTTAGTTTTACTGAATTTATTAATAGGTACTAGAAAGCATCCAAACAGGGTGCTTTTTTATTACCGATTTTACCCCAAGGCAGTCCGATGACTGTCTTTTTTTATGTCTAAAGAAAAGGAAACACAATGAAAAAGAGCTTAGCTTTTTTAACTGGTATTTGTTTAGCCTTGAGTTCAGGTTTTACAAGTGCCGTAACGCTTAATGGTTGGGCATTAACAAATCCAGTTGCGTTAGATGCATCTGGTTTAGTTAATGGCTCTAAAAATGTTGCTGATCTAGCTAAGAAATCTCATGCTCTGATTGCGCCTGTTGCAAAAGATGTGAGTAAGGTATTAGTTCGAGGTGCTGGTGGTTTAGCACTTTCAGTAGCAGTAGAGGAGTTGTTGGGTGCTGTAGATTGGGTGATGGATCCAGCGAATAGTCAAATAAAGTATAAAAACAAACCTGATGCTTTGAATTCTGAAAGAAAATATACAACATCGAAAGATGCTACATATTTTTATTCAGGTGAAGCAGCATGTAGAAATTCATTAGGAAACCTTTATGTTTCTTATGAAGAGCCTAAAGGATTTGCTTTTAATGGGAGTGTAGGTTGGTGTAATCCGGGTTTACCTTCAAGGCTTAATCTTGCTGCTTATCCTAATTATCCAACAATTCCAAATCCTGAAAAAACTCTCCCACTCGATACAGTTTCCCAAAAGATTATTAGCAACGCCCAATCTGGCAATACTGATGCACAAGCAGTTACAGTTGCAGCAGCTCAAGATATCTTAAATGAAGCTGAGAATGATGCAGAGAAAGCTAAACCGATTGTTCAGCAGTTAGAAGCAAATGCTATAGTAGCGGGCATTGCTCCTCATCCTAATAATATTTCACATGATCGTGAGGATGAGATTCGTAATATGAAGCCAAATGATCCATGTGATGAAATTTCACAAGCGATCAAGGATTTGGAAGAAACAGTTACTTGGCGTAAAAGTGACTTAAATCCTAATGAAAAAGGTACTAAAAAATACGTGGGACATCAAAAGCGAATTAAAATTCTTAATGACAAAAAAGATGACTTAAAACGAGCTTATACAGTTTGGTGTGAAGGTAATTAAAGGGGATTACACAATGGAATTAATAGATACTTCAATCAGTTATCTTTCAGGATTTTTAAATGGTCTTGCAGAAATCGATGGTGATATTAAAGAGAAAAATCTGAATATCTTTGATGTTGATAATGATCCATCATTAACATTAGAAGACAACTTTTTTAAACACTATGATAATTATGTTGGATTAGATTTCACATACGAAAAAATTAAGTACTCTAATATTGAAACATTAATTCAAGACTATTTATTAACTAAGCCATTAGGCATGACAATTGATGCAGCAGATCGTAAAAAGTATCTCGCTTTTCGAATCATGGACTATCTTGACTGGTGCTTTAGTGATGATGTTGTGGTAAGAGAATTGGATGTTTATTTTGCTAAACTGACACTTCCAAGTGGTGTATTTGTAAGGTTTTTCATCATTCCTTTTAACAATAAAGCGCTCTATTTCCTTATTGAGGAAAAAGTAACTCTAGAATAATTTTATTTTCTAATTGACCGTCGAAAGGCGGTTTTTTTATACCCAAAACAAAACCCCGACAGTTTGCGCTGTTGGGGTTTTGTTTATCAGCAATGCGCCGTTAGGCGCTTTTTTTACGCCTAAGGAAAAGTCATGGCTGAACAACGTAGCACACTCATTATTGAAATTAGCTCAGAACAAGCAGCACGTAATGCACGTGCTTTAGATCGAGAGCTACAAAGTATCGAACGCACTGGTAATTACGCAACTACTTCAATGAACTCTATGTCAGTGGCAGCAAGGCAGTTGGCAGGGTATTTGGCTGGGGTTGTGACTGTTGGTACTGCGATCGCTAAGATGGATACTTATACTGGTTTAAATAACAAACTTAAATTAGTCACTAAGAGCCAATCTGAACTCAATACTGCAATGAACGATACCTTCAAAATCGCTCAAAACACTGCACAAGCTTGGGATTCGGTTGCACAGATCTATCAACGTTTTTCCGACAATGCAAAGCGTTTAAATATTACTCAAGCCAAAACTGCAGAACTAACTGATACCGTTGCTAAAGCAATCGCAATTAGTGGTGGTTCAGCTGCTTCGGCAGAGGCTGCATTAGTTCAATTTTCACAAGCTTTGGCTTCCAATGTTCTAAGAGGTGAAGAGCTTAACTCTGTTATGGAGCAAGCGCCTGGACTTGCAAAGGCAATTGCTCAAGGTATGGGAATCACAGTAGGTCAATTACGTTCAGTTGCTGCAGAAGGAAAGATTACAGGTGATGTACTTGTTGATGCTTTAACAAAAGCACGTGGTTCAGTAAATGAGCTATTTGGCAAAACGGATTTCACTATTGCTCAGTCATTCACGCAACTATCCAATGAAGTCACTAAGTTTGTGGGCGAGGCTGGTAAAGGGAGTGGGGCTGCAAATGCAATTTCAGGATCTCTAACTTTACTCGCAGAAAACCTTAACAACGTAACCAACATTGCTATGATCGGTGGTGCTTATTGGGTTGGCACTTATATTCCAGCACTTTATAAAAGTGTAGTTGCAGGATATGGAAAAGCTACCCAATTAGTTGAACAAACAGCTATCCAATGGGCAGCGATTGAAGCTGAAAAAGTAGCCGCAGCACAAGAATTGGCTGGTGCAGAAGCTAAATTAGTTAATCTTCAAGCTACACGCGCTCAACTTATCGAAGAGTTGAAACTAGAATTAGCTCGTAAGAAAAAACAAATTTCAGATCAAGGTGCAATAAATTCTGATATTAGAATGGGGCTTTTACGTCAACAACAAGCCGCTATTAATACTGAATTAACTGCCACTGAAAATGCTTTAGCAGCAGCTAGAACAAGATCAGCTGTAGCAAATAATGCAACAATGGGGGCTGGGCGTGGTTTGCTCGGATTACTTGGTGGAGCTGGGGGATTAGTAGGTATTGTGGCGGCCGTTGGCGCATCAATGCTTTTAATGAGAGACAATACAGACTCAGCCACAAACTCTCTTAATATTCAAAAGCAATCGGTTAGAGAGATTGCAGCTGAATATAGTAAATTATCAGCAGCTAAACTTATCTCAGAAATGGATGAAATTGATAAAAGAATCAAAAAATCACAATCTGATGCTTCAAAAGCTAGAGATAGCTTATTGGGAATGGTAACAGGTAATTCTGAGTCAATAAGTAATGAAGAAATTAAACGTCAAAACCTAATGCTTGATCAACTTAAAAAGATCAAGGAAGAAGGTTTAAGTACAGCTGCTGCACTTCAGAATCTGAGTAAATCAAAATTATTTACAGATGGGGAGATTAAAAGTGCGCAGCGTTATTTTGCTCAATTAGATGAGGGTATAAGTTCAGCACGTGAATTTGGTTATCAGAAAGAATTAGCCAACAGCTATATGGCTAAAGCTTCAGGTGTTTATGAGGAAAATGCAGACAAAATTTCAAAGCTCACAAACGAGTCTGAGCGTTTAAATGAGTCATATTCAAACTCTAAAGAGTCAATTGTTAAGTCAGCAGAATCCTTTCTTCAAATCAGTGAAAATTCTGGTGCATCAGCTAAACAATTAATTATTGCTAAAAATGCTCTAGATAGTTATAGCAAAGGAACAATTTCAGCAACGCAATTATCCCGGATATTTTTGGAAAATCTTCCAATTCCTCAAAAAACAATTGATTCATTTATTGCTCAATCAAAGCAAGCGGATAGCTACAAGAATTCAGTAGCTGGTGTGAACGTTGAGCTTAAGAAGCAAATTGATTTTAGAAATACTTATTTAAGTCAGCATCAAGGTGTTTTAGCTGCTGAAAAAGAGGTAACAGAAGAGAAACGGAAGCAATTGGCCAATGAACAGAGACTAAGTGAACTCCGAAAATCTGCCAACAAATCAATGCTTGACGATAATTATTGGATTAATACTTATAATCGAGAATTGAAAAATATTGGTGGTGATAAACAGAAAGCTTCAACTTTTGCTGATTTTGCACTTAATTGGCGAAAAGAGAACAAAATCGAAAGAGATGTTCAGTTAACCACCGAGCAAGCTAAAATTTTAAATGATCTATGGGTCTTAGATCAGAAGCGTAAAACACTATCGGATGAAGCAAGTAAATCTGAAAAAGATCAAACTAAGGAGCTTGAGAAGCAGCTTAAAGTCTTACAGGTCAACGAAAAAGTAAAAGCTAATGCGGCTAAGTATAACTTTAGTGGATTGGAAGGTAAGTATGGGCTACCTAGTGGAATGTTGTCTGCAATTCATATGATTGAATCACGTGGAAATGCAAATGCATATAACAAAGGTTCTGGTGCAGCAGGTGGCTTCCAATTTCTTAAAAGTACAGGTGAACAGTATGGAGTCAAAGACCGCTATAACTTAGCTCAATCCGCAGAGGGAGCTGCAAAATACATTTCATATCTATTAAAACTTTTCAATGGAAACGTAGAGAAGGCTGTTCGTGCTTACCATGCAGGCGAGGGTAATGTCCAAAAAGGTAAAAACCTTGGAAAATATAATAATCAATACATCAAAGATTATTATGGTTATATGGGAGGCATTAGTGGCTTTACAGGTGAATCAAAGGACTATGAATCTCTCTTAAATGATCAAGTAAAACTACTTGAAAAATCGCAAGAAGAAGCTGAAAAAATCCGTAAAGAATTTATGTCAAAAGGTCTTCAAGAGGAGCAAGAATATAAGGAACAACTTAAGAAGATTCGTGAAAATTCGACGTTATCTGGTGATGAAAAGAAAACCTATGAAGCTCAGTTAACTACTAGATTTGAAGCACAAAAGAAACTTAATGATCTGCAGCAGGATTATGAGCTCAATGGCTACAAATATACTGAATCACAGAAGCTTCAATATACCCACGATACTAATATTTTAAGAATCGATGCCGATAGTAAGTATAGTGATTTTCAAAAAGCGTTAGCGAAAAAAGCGATTGATGATCAATTAGCATATGAACTTGAAAAATCTAAACTTGCCAAAGATCAACGATTACTTCAATCAACTGAATTTTATATGTCTGAGTTGCAACTAGTTAAAGCAAAATATGATATTGAAAGACGCTTATTAGTAGAGAATAATGATCATCCAGAAGAAAAAGCCTTTAAAACACAGATGCTTGAACTCCAAAATCAAGTAGATATGAATCGACGTTTAAAAGATGCATCAATAGGTTGGGACTCTGTTCAGTCTCAAATGAATGGATCTACTGGACGTTTTCAAGTTAGCCAAGATAGATTTAGTCGAATGGGTGTATCACAGAACTTATTTGATACACAAATTGCTGATGTTGAAAGACAAGAGCAAGAACCTGGAGCGGATTTACAAAAATTGGCAGAGGTTCGTGAACAAATTTGGGCTGCACATAATAAACGCATGATTGATATTGAAAATCAGTATCAAACTGATTCTTTGAATTTGCAATTAACTCAAGCTCAGCAATTGACCGGTTCATTTGCAAATATGTTTAAAGGTATTCTTGGTGAAAGCTCAGGTGCATATAAAACAATGTTTGCAATGCAGCAGGGCTTTGCGCTTACTCAAGCTGGTATGAATTTATGGTCATCTGTTTCTGATGCTTATGCTAAAGAACCAGGTACTGTATGGCAAAAAGTTGCCGCAGGTGCTAAGGCAGCTTTGGATCAGGGCACTTTCTTAGCAATGATCCAAGCTATTACACCTCAAGGTTTTGCAACTGGCGGACACATCACAGGCAAAGGCACTGGAACAAGTGATGATATTCCAATTATGGCCTCCAATGGCGAGTTTATGATGCGTCAGTATGCTGCCTCTAAAATTGGTCTAGTTGCTTTAAATTACATGAATCAGACGGGTGAGATACCATTTCAGCGTGAATATCTTGGCATGAAATCTCACTACTTAGGTTCTACTCAACCAGATTTAAATGTTCAAAAATTTAAAGATGGCGGTTTAGTTGGATTTTCTCGGATAAATAATGCTGATGTAGAAAGAAGTCAGTTTGATTCGATTCGGCAGAGAAATGCTGGCACTAATGTTCCAACCATAAATATTTACAACAGTGTTTCAAATAAAGTTGAAGCAACTGCTTCTTGGGATGGAAAAGAGCTAACAGTAATAATCGAAGAAATTAAGAAGCAAAACAGGGCTGAAACGCAAGCTATGATTAATAAATCATGGAAAATGGCGACATCGCAAGGTGGTGTTATTGATAACCTTAAAAGAGGTCGATGAGGTTGGGGAGTTAGCCACTATGGTGGCTTTTTCTCTTTTTAATTGATATTTTATCAGGACTTTAAGGAGTCATTTGGTATGAATAATAAATTTATAGGATTGCTGTTTTCATGTTTATTTTTAACTGCATGTTCTACTTTACCAGTAGATGATGTCAAACGAAAAGAGCTACCAGATGATCGAAAGCTTGCTTTTAAATCCTTAACTGATGTAAATAATGCAAAGATTATTGTCACACGTGATTCTGGTTTTGTGGCGAGTGCTTGTTATTACGGATTCTGGGTGGATGGCATTTTAGCAGGTCGTTTTGCACCAAAAGAGTCAGCTGCATTTTATGTGCCATCAGGAGAAAGAGTTTTTAAATTTGGTAGAGATCCAAATGGTAAAGGTGCTTGTTCACTAGATAAAAAAATTGGTAATCAAATTGAAACTATTGTGGATGAGAAAGTAGTTAAATCATATAGATTAACTCTTGATGGCAGTGGATTTCCTTCAATACAACGGGATAACTAAGTGTTAAAAATATTTATTTTAATAGGTTTGTTTCTGCCTACAATCTCTTTTGCATCTCCTAAGCAACCACTTAATGGCAATCAACATGAAAACAATTGTCGAATGTACATGGATCTTGCTAATTCAATAATGATGCAAAAGCAGAATGGAGTTCCACTTGTAAAAGCATTGGAGGGGAATGATTATGCATACAAGAAAAATAAAGATGAGAATATGAATAAGATTGTTGGTCTAATAATTAGAGATGCTTATGCTCAACCGAGTTATTCCACTCAATCTATAAAAAATGAACAACTAAATGAGTTTTCTGCAAAATATTATTTAGGTTGCATGGAAATGTATGAATAAACAAAAAAACCCGCCTAAGCGGGTTTTCATTTCTCAAGCTAAAAACCATTAACTGAATGTAAAGGCTGACCACCTAATTTTGTGTAATGGGTCATGCCATTCTTTAGGGCGATTTGGTTTAACAAATTAGCATGACAAAAAGCTTCATGCGTGATTGCTATAACTTGCCCTGAAAGTTCACTTCTTAATAGTGTTAGTGCCGGGTAAATATCATTTTTGATAATCTTGGCTAGTTTTGGAACATACCACATTAAGAACTGTACATTTTGATCTTGCCAAGGTTTTAATGATTCTTGTTGGTTTGTTTGATTGCTGAATAAAACTATCAAGTGATGAACATACTCAACCGCCACAGGAATTGCATCGTATGGGATATCTTCAATGTGTTCTACATTAAATCGTTGGTGAACGAGTTTGTAAGCATCGCTATAGTTTAAATGCTTGGTCTTAGCCACAAGCAGATTTACAGCATTGGTTAAAGGTTCACGTTCAGATTTGTGGGTTTTAGCTACTGGTTGACCGACTTCTTTATCAAGAATGTCGAGTACCCATTTGCGAAAGGATTTTGCAATACTGGTACGAGCAAACATAGCTACAAGGTGGCAACCACGCAAACTAAATATCCGCACGCCCAAATTGGGTGTGTGAGGGTTTTCAATTACTTGAGTCATGTTTGCTGTAAATTCATCCGAGTTTCGGTTGTACACCTTAGATACGGCATCTGTTTGTTTATAACCAAGTGCTTTGGATAACTCACTCGCCGTAAGCCAGATTTGTTGTTCGTGCTGAACGGGGTTAAATTTCACTTCGTTGAAACTTAATGTTAGACTTGTCATGTCACTTTTCCTTGAAAGAAAGTTGATAGAAGCCTCGATAGCCGTCCAAAGTCATCGAGGCTTTTTACTGTCACTAAAATAGTGACATTGACAATAATTTAATATGATACTAATCTAGTGTCAACTATTAAATTTTGAGATTATAAATGAACGATAAGAATCGCACCCAGAATCAAGATGATTGGAAACGTACTCAAATTCGTATACCGCAAAATCAATACGATGAAATTGTGGCTTATGCTGAAAATAAAGAAATTTCTATCAATACAGCTATGACTGAACTTATGGATAATGGGTTAAAAGTCGCTGATAGCCGTGTGGATCCTTCTGATATAGATTTACGGATTATTAAATTAGATAACGGCATTAAACGTTTAGTTTATGGAAAATTTATTAAAGCGTTTGATCTTGATTACACTCAGGACCTGACCTCATTAAAAGCTGATATAGAGTTATCTTTGGAGAGACTTTACGACTCGTCATTGCTAAAAAGATTATCATTTTTTAATAAAAACGTTATTGTTTATCAGGGTGATAATCATATTGATATTGTTGATAATGGGGTTGGTAGTCTCAACTGGCTGATTGTCGAAGACCATATAACAGATGAATATATGGAGAATTTCCATAAAAATAAGGATGCAGATTAAATGTATTTAACAGAGTTTATCATTTTCAGAATTCTAATTTATCCACTTATTTCTACATATAATATTGAGTATGTTTTTTTAAATATTTCAGATCATTCAAATTTTTTTCTGACAGCTTTGTTGTTGAGTATATTTCAATTATTTTTAGTTATTCGTAAGTATTCATTAAATTAACCACCTTCGGGTGGTTTTTTAATGCTACAAACGATATAAATTAAAGACTATGAAAAATACTAAGGTCAACAATGAATGGTATCTCTACATTCCTTCAATTAAATTCAGCGTTAATCACTGGTCTGCTAGGCATGCTTGGAGCTTTGGGTGGTGTAATTATCACGAACTATTACAACTCAAAAAATAGTGATAAAAAAATCAATTTTGATTTATTGGATAAGGATCGTGAAAGAAAATTTAACCTTAGGAAAGAAATCTATTTAGAAGCAGTTGATTCAATTGTTGACTTCGAGGCAATGTTAGGTGGGATAGCAACTGCATCATCACTGGATAAGTTTAATGAATTTCATCGTATACAAACAAAAAAGTTGAAAAAATTAGAATTAATAAGCGATATGGATATATCTATAAAAGTGGCAGATTTAAGTGCTCATTTCCGTTATCTCATAAATTATATTTTAACTGAAAAGGAAGCACTTCTTGAAAAGGAAAGGGAATTAAATGAGCTTGTTGAAAGAATTAAGGTTATAGGTCAAAAGGTCGAATGGTTTGAAGAGGGAGGCGCTAAATCCTATAACGCCAAAGCAGCAGCAGAAGCTAAATTAGAATATTTAAATAACAATAGATTGGGACAAATGCTTAGCGCCGAGATGACAGAAAAGGTAAAGCAATTATTTCATGAGCAACAAAAATTAGCGATGTACTTGCTGGACTACTTTGACAATATTTCTGGACTGATTGGGACTATATACAAAGGTTTTAGAGCAGATTTTGGTCTAGATTTGTTTGACTCAAATCGCCATGATCTAAGCGATCAAATAAATTTAAAACATAAAATTAATAAAAACTTTCAAGAGGCAATGGGGGATGCTAAAAATAAAATCTCTTCATTGTAATGCGGCATTTATAGATCAGAAGAAAAAAACCACTTTAGAGTGGTTTTTTCAATTCAATGAAAATAAACATTTGAATCCGTTATTATCTTCCGTTCAATCTGCATTATTTGATCAGACCAATCCTCGCATACATACATACCAGTCTCAGCTAGTTGTTTAACCTGAGAAGCTGCATGTGGAGATTTTTGATCCAGTAATGTTTTGATCACAGAAAATAGGTTCGCCATTTCATCGAATTTACTTGCTGTTGCTTGAAGATCAGCTTGCATATTGTCTTTCCTGAACTGTTTATTTGGTGGGTCTTGTGGTTCTGGTTCCGGTGGTGCTATAGTGTGCATAGTTGTTAGTCCTTTGGGACACAGATAAACCTTGTTTAGATTGGTACTCGGACAAGGTTTTTTTGTGTCTGAAATATTGTTCATGTTATGCCTGAAAAATAGAATTAAGTTTTATCCCGTAAACAGCTTCCCAAGCTTCCCTTGGATAAATCTTTACAGTTCCAAAATTTGGATCAGCAATATCTTTAATTTTCTCGCCCTTAGCTTCGCACCATTTTTTCAATTTGTGCCATCCATATTTTCCACCTGTCTTAATTTCTACAGCTTTAATTGATGCGTAATTTTTAGATTCGCCCAACTGTTCTTTTAATGCTTCTGCTTGTCGACTCTTAGCGGATGCGGTAGCCATAGCTGTTGCAGTTTTCTTATCACTGATATGGGCTTTTGTTTCGATGGCATGATCACGTTCAGTTAGCGCTTGCTGTAATTCTTGAGTCTTTCGAATAATCACATTATTAGCAACTTGCAAAGCCTTAGCCATTATTAACTCAGGGTCGTCATTCTCTTGACCAGCAATATAGCCACCATTTTTACGAATGCTTGGTAGAACTACAGAAGTGATCCATTTTTTAAAAGACTTAGCTTCGGGTTTTCGACTACCTAAAACCAATGAATACAAGCCCGATTCGTTAACAATATTTGTAGGGGTTTCAAAGATTCCACCTGTTGGTGTGCGACCCTCGATTGAAACTAGGGCCACCTCATCAGCATCTAATCTGCGCAAAACATCAGTTGTATTGCCAATTTCCAAAGCTTTACAAACATCTGATGCCACAAACCAAATATCACCACCATCTCTTACAATGGTACGCACTTCATTTTGATTGAAGTTAAAAATAGATAGATTGCTCATGCTCCTACTCCTTTGGTTGGGTTTAAAAATGCTTCAACAGCTTTGTTGATTAGATAGTTCATTGAGCGTTCCTCTTGTTGCCCTTTGGTTTTAAGTTTCTTATGAAGCTCAGCATTTAAGCGAACTTTCACATAAACAATTTCAGTGGATTTCATGGTTTCTCCTTGTCCCCATTTTGGGGTATTTGACTAATGTACCCATTTTGGGGTTATTGGTCAATACCCATTATGGGGTTATTATCAAAATTATTTTGGGTGGCTTTTATGAGTGATGACGATAACAAGGTGGTAACGCTAAAAGTTCGAGTTTCACCTGAATTTCGAGAGTTGATTACTGATACAGCAAAAGCTAACAATCGTTCAATGAATGCTGAAATTGTAGATCGATTAGAAAAAAGCTTTAACCAATCTTCTAATACAGCAAATGAGTTAGATATTTTTATTAACGTTTTAGAAAGATTGGTGCCAGGGATGGAGGTTAATTCCACATCCAACTTTCTAGTTGAATTAATTAATGCAAGAAAAAAACAGAATCCTGATAAATGATAATTCATAAAAAAGCCTCATCGAGTTGTGTTGATGAGGCTAGTAAACCAAAGCTTTATTGGGGTCAGGAATAGTCAAAGGGGTAATGGTATTAATAAAATATCGCTATCACCCTAATATAAGTAATTGAAATATATTTTTTTTATAGGGTTATGGCTTTTGTTTTATTTTACTATTTCCGCCATTTTTTGCTTCAGGATGGCGACATATTTTATCAATAGCCTCCCTTAAAATATTTGATTCTATTTCAGGATGATTATCAGACAACCATTGTTTTACATAATCTTGCTTAGGTGGTGGTTGGTCACCATTTGGATTGTAATCTTCCCAAAACTCCTTAATAACTGCTATGGCTGCATTAATAGCAGGTGTACTGTAATTAATTTGGGGTAATAGCAAAGTGTCATTGTTATTTATAGTTTTTTCTATATTATTTACAGTAGTAACATGCTTGTCTTTTTGGGGTGATAGCGACCTTATAAACCCATTTTTATTTAACCATTTATATAATTCATCTCTATGTATTTTAGTTGTTGTGTAAATAACATCTTTCGCGTCATCAATACTTATTTTTGCTTGTTCAATAACATCATCCCATGTGCTATTTATGTCACTACATTGAACATTAATATATGGGGATTTGATTTCATGAGTGCATATAGCTTCTGTAATAGATCTAATCAACATCAAAACATGTTGCCAATGAAGGGGTTTATTATTTCTTAAATCCTCGAACAAGTGATAGTCTGAATGGTTACTGTATTCAAGTGGGTCAAAGCCAGCAGTAAGAAGACTTGCTTCAGCGATTGTGAAAATCTTGACTGTCCGCCAGTGAGAAAGATCTGGAGTGCCTTTTTTATCATGCATATCATGTAAGGTATTCATCTTATTTCAAAATAAATAATAATTTATTGTGATAATAGCTCATTGTGAGGCAATTGTGAGGTATTATTTTTTTATAAATAGAAATTTTGAGAGACTTTAAAAGTGACAATGCTCGTACTAATAAATTATAAAGATGGAGTAATCCTTGCAGCAGATAAACGAGCAGTTTGGAAGAATGGAAGTGAAGTCAGTCATGTTGTATCGGACGAGGTAGATAAAATTTACACTTGGAATGGTGGTTATATAGCAGGAAGTGGCTATGCCCCCTTACTAGAAAATGTTAAAGATTTTGCAGCAAAAAATACAATCAATAGTGCTGATGAAATTGCAGATTACTTAAGATTAGTTATTCAAAATAGTTCAATCCATCAGCAGTGGATTAATACTTCTAATTTTGCATTGATATATGGCACTTCTAGTGGATTTAGGGCAGTCACTTTATCTGCTAAAAATTATGAGATGAGAGCTTTAGAAGAAGACGGAGTATCAATAATGATAGGCAAGATTGATACCAGTCTATTTGAAGAACAGCTTAAGAGTGAAATTAAAAATCCAAACCCAAACATTCATAATGTAATTGATATCTTAAAGAAACTTTTTAAACATGTATCTTCATTAGATATTACTGTTTCTTGTGATTTTGATTTTTCAATTATCAATTCGAATGGAATGGCTATGGGTAAGATCGACTGTTAAAACCTCCCTCGGGAGGTTTTTTAATGCCATCATATTTAATAATATAATAAATAATGTTGATTGAGAAAGGCTCGGAAATTCCCAATCAACTATATTACTAGCGAGCGCTACAGGTCATTTCTTCATTTTGGCAATTACATGTACCTAAAGGTGGTAATGGCCCGTTAGGCATACCTTTACAGTTATTATGATCTGCAAAGACTGCATTAGAAAATAAAGAACTAAATAGAGCTACAGTGAGAATTGTGCGAAATTTTTTCATGATTTACCTCTGGTTTTATTTGGTAATGATAATTATTCTAACTTGCAAGTAAGAATCATTATTATATACTCGTATTGATAATGTGCAAGATTCAATTAATGAATTGGTGTATTTTTTTACCAATTGTTTGAAAATTCAGTAGAATGAATTTGATAAGCACATTGAATAATTAACATAAGAGGGTCGGATTTTGAAAAAAAATATATTATTAGTCTTAGGTGTTCTTGCTCTGTCAATTAGCGCCCATGCCAATAAAGGTGTTAATGATCTTAACGTATATCCTCCTGTTAAAAAGGATCAAAATAGGAATGTGATTGTCTTAGAGCCAAAAGAAAATGAAGATGATTATAGAGTTTTGATTACAGCTTCTATAGATGGAATGCAAGATTGCAACACTAAAAGCAGATCAGCAAAGTATACGGAAAAAGTAGTTGAAGGAATGCAATATCCATATTATGAAGTTGGTAAAATTGGTGATGTTGTAACAACTCTAATGGGCTGTTCTGAAATGCCCAAAATGGGTGAAATTCCAGTTAATCTGAGCGGTAACACAATTCTACGTTACAACAGTAAACTTCCAATTGTTGTGTATGCTTCGAATGGGGTTAAAATAAACTCCAAGATTTTTAAACTAGAAGAGATCAAGAAATCCAAAGTATTAAATGATTAGATATTGAATTTATCATAACCTCCCTCGGGAGGTTTCACTCTTACAAATATTCAATTTCGATTAACAAAATAGTGTATAATTCATCTCAAAATATTTTAAATATGTAAATTTTTTATCATATTGAAATTTAGTTACTGTTCTAATTAAAAATCTAAGAGTTGATTAAAATGCGTATACTTTTAATAGCTATTTTGACTGTAATAATTACTGGTTGTGCTACATCTTACAAAGAAGCTGGCGGTCCTGGTAATTTGGGTGTTAAAGCTACCATCATAGATGATAATGTATTTGAAGTTACATCTAGAATCAATCAATCTACACCACCTTACTTAAGAAGAGAGTATTCGATTCGCAAAGCAGCTGAAACCTCTATCAAACTAGGTTGTAGTTATTTTGTCGCAGTTGGAAATGTCAGACAGTCATTTACACAATCATCTCATGTAGTAAACACGGGTCTCCAAAAACTTGATAATGGCTCGTTGGTGTATGTTTCTAAATCAGGCACACAATACAATGTAGTAAACCCTTCGGGCATGGTTGTTAAATATGTTTGCTTCAATGATAAGCCAGATACGGTATTACCTGGTTTAGTCTTTAATGCTAAATATGTTTTACAGTCTTGATAGGATTTAAATCTCTATAAATTGAATTTTTAGCTTAATCAAACCCACTCACCTGAGTGGGTTTTTTATTGGATGCAATTTATAAGCAATGAAAAATTTACCTTCCCATGGGTGTCAGCAGAAAACTCAGCGCTGACAGCTTGTCAAAGCAGCAAGCAGTCGCATGTCCAGTGCTTCCAAAGAAACCATATGATGGACACGCAGCTGATGCAGAAAGATTGATGGAGGAGTGGCCCTATGAGTGAGGGCCTTATCTTGTAATTAAACTCTTTTTATCAAACGAAAACATAAGATAACTGCTAATAAAAATGCATATGCAATATTAAAGCCTTGGTCACCAAACACCCCATAATTATAAAAAGCTGGAGTTACCATAAGGACTATAATGGCTACACAAGTAGCCCACCAAAAAACATTTACAATCATATAAATTACCCTTTTCAGATTTTTAAATACAACTCCTATATTGCGTAAACTAAAAATACATTATTTTAATAAATTTGGCATTTCCGACGAACGGTTATCCAACCCCCAACAACCAATCCCAACTAAAAGTCATTTAACCCGAATTCCCCCATTTTTCGAAAACACCTCTTGATTCATAGAGCAATCACTATAAATCTATTAAAAAAGCATATGAATAAAAGTATTGGTTGAGAAACTCAATACTTTTGTGGTTTTAACTTAAATTAACCAAAAGGTTAATTATTTAATCCTTGGTGTTGAATTAAATTTATAATTTGTTTATCATAATCTAATACTGTAAAAAGTATTCACTTATTCAATAATGAATTAGTGACGCAATAGGGTTTTGAAAATGTCTAAACTAACAGAATTTGGAAAAGCAATTAGGAAGCTTCGGATTGATTACGATAGCAACCTTAATGAACTTGCGACTTCTATTGGTGTTAGTTCAGCTTTCTTATCAGCTGTTGAAACAGGTAAAAAGCCAATAAGTGCTGAATTAATTACAAAAATTACAAATGCTCTAGGACTGACGAATGATGAAGAAAAGCTGTTAACTCATGCTGCAAGCCAAAGTGTAGAAAACGTAACAATCAAAACGCATGATGCTGAAGAAGCGGAACTTGCATTAATGTTTGCACGACGTATTCAAACACAGTCGGTTGATTTAGCTGAACTGAGAAAAATCTTAGAGGGGAATTAATATATGTCATCTGGTTGTTCAGTGCCTAGGGGGTATAAAGTTCGCCCCCTGAGCGCACAAAGCATCAAGGATAAAGCTCGCACAGTACGAGATAAGTTTTTCAATTTATTACCTGCTGATGCCATTGATTTGGTGAGAATTCTTGAACATACATTGCATCAATATAAGGTGACATTTGAAGTTAGGGAAATTCACGAGATGCCTGATGTTGAGGGGTGGACAAACCCAGATGCATCTTTAGTTATTCTACGTGAAGATGTCTATGACGCTTTATGTGACTCAACCAATCTAATGCATAATCGTGCGCGTTTTACTGCTGCACATGAATTGGGACATTTGTTTCTTCATGAGGGCGTTGCTTTTGCACGAGGATCATTACCTACTCATAAACATTTTGAAGACTCAGAATGGCAAGCTGATATGTTTGCAGCTGAATTCTTAATGCCGACAGAGATTTGTATTGGATTAACAATTGAACAGATTCAGGCTCAATTCCAAGTAGGCTACTTGGCAGCTAAAAACAAATTTAATTCTTTAAAATGAAAAAACTGATATGAAAGTTATCTCTCATATCAGTTTCGGATAGTACACCCAAGGGCTATTCGGCTAACTCAGATGACTACTATAAAGCGTAAGGAACTTCATTGTAGATCATTTAAGTTAGCTTTTCAAATCTCCTTGGGAGAGGAGGTGAGCTATGTGCTTAAGAAGTTAGGTACTCAAGAACCGCCGAAAGGCAAGAAGTGGGTCTTTTGTAGATTCCGTAAGGTACGAGGCAATTCTGGCAAGGTGTTGGATGCGCATGAGTATGGTTATGAGGCATGGGCTTTTCTAGTTCCATGTGCAGCTTAAATGATCTAGCGCACAGGTGTTCGTACTTGTGTGCTTTTTAAATTAACAGTGGAGTTTTATTATGATTATCTATTACTTACTCGTATTTCAAAGAACAATTTTTGTATTTTCCTTTGGTATGCTTTTTGTAGCGATCTTAGGAATGTTTTTTCAGCCTACACCATTTTGGTTGTTAAATGAAATACACATGAATATGCAAACTATTCCGTTAGTCATAAAGGGATTTATTCCTTGGATTGCACTAATTGGAACCCTTAGAATTTCATTCGAAGTTGCTTTAAAAGACTTTAAAAGAAGACATTATATATAAAAGGTAAAAAAAATGACTCTATTAGCAGATCAAGTAGAATCCCTATTACGCATCGGTGCAAATGTTGATTTATCAAAAACTGAATCTAGATATTTAAGTTCCCAACTTGAGCAGTTTGCGAGAATTGCAAGTAGTCGCGAAGCTCACTTAACAATTTCAGCAAAGGGATTATTAAGTTCCCAACTAGAGCAACTTGCTAGGGTTGGCAGAAAATATATAACTATTGTTGTATAGGAAAAAAATGAATCAATTTAAAGAAGGCGATGTTATTTATTTGAAGTTTGGCGGACCAGCAATGACTATCAATGGCAAAGCTAACATGGGAGCAGAATGGGCTTGGCATGGTTTGTTGATGGTATGAATAAGACGACTGTTTTATGCCTGGAGCGTTAACCAAGGAAAATCCAAGTCCACGTAATAAACCTAAAGCAGGTTAGTCAAAGCCCCTAAGATGCTTTTCCAACAACATCGTGCTATGAACCAAACCTCCCTTGGGAGGTTTTTTTGATGTCATTAAATTTCAGATCATTCAGATGTTGTTTTTTCAACTGATTGTGATGCTGATACATTCTTCTGCTCATTGGCTACTTTTTGTTTATGACTAGGCATATAGTCAGGTTCACTTGACATAGCTAAATATAAAAAAGTGAAAAAGATTGATGTTAAAACAGCAACGATGGCTATAAATTTCCAGCCTAAAACAGTTGATTCTGAATCATCTGTTGTGTGGTTGTTTTTCATGTAAACCCCAAAAGGAAAAGGTAAAAAAGTGCAACATTTATATCATAAAACCAACTAAAGCTTTTTATCGTATTCTCTTGGAATGATTTTTAATTCAAAATTACAATTCTGTAATCTTCATCTAAGTTAAAGTAATAATTATGTGCTAAAAGTAAGATATTTCTAAAATTTGAGCTTGGACATGGAGCGAAATATTTGTAATTCAACAGCGCACTATGAATCGGATAGCGAAAAAAGCAAAAGCAACTTATTTCCAATATCAGTATTCATTTTAGTAATGATTATTTATGCATTCCTAGCAACAAAATTTTTGATTGTCGAAACTCCGCATGCAGATAAAGCGCAGACAGTATCAGGGAATACCAAAAGTGTTACATCAAAAAATTATTTCTGAAACCTTTTCATTTAATTCAACTTAAAAAACCTCCTAACCGAGTTTTTAATTAATTCATTGATACTTTAAATGCACCTAAAGGAATGTTTCAGAATGAATAAATTACTATTAATTGGTACTTTGGGGTTATTGCCAGCGTTAGCCAATGCAGAGTTTGTCACAACCTCTAAAGGTGAAAAAGTAGAACAAAAGGACAATCAAACTTCGGCTCTTGTAAGGCTCACAGATGATGATTATGTTTTAGATGGAAAATATTATGATGTAACACTTAAAGATGGTAATAAAAAAGACGTTATTGTGAATGTACTGACATTTGTAGACCAAAAAGATGGGAAAAAATTAACTAGAGATCAAGCTATGTTTGGGATCAAAATAACAGAGATTCCAATTCTAGATGGTCTTAAAAATCGACACTCGTATGTTCCAGTAAAGGTTTATATTTATCAGGTTGGTAATTCAGTAAACATTACTATCGAGTATTTTGCAAAAATTTATGGTGCAAAAAAAATAGGATCAAATTCTAAAGACTTTACTATGGATCAAAATGGTGAAATTCAAATTGTGCAGTAAAGAAATTAAACAAAACCGTCCTAAGTGGTTTTTTATATTCCAAATCCTCAACAATCACTTTTACTAAAATTTCTAACCTTTAGATAGTTTTTCAACAATAAGTCAAATAAACTATATGAAAATAAGGGGAAATAATTGAAAAAATTATTATTGGGATTAGGAGTTGGGTTGCTATCTTTTAGTTCGTATTCCAGTGAGCTAAAGTGTTCAGAATCTTACGATATATTTCAGGGAATTATTAGTGGTGCTGTGGATGTTCGAAGAAATGGTGATTTAAAACAAATCAAAGCACATAATGAACGCTATGATTACCCAGCTTTATTTAATAAGAATCACCCAGGGCAATTTTATTTGTATGGCTGGATGGATGAGAGTAAATACGATAATACACTTAATTATTTCTCTTATATGATTAAGAGCGGTAAATCTAAAGGGCATAAAGCAATACTTCTCAAGCCTAAGGCAGATTTCATTTCAAGTGTTGGTGAGGTATGTATCATTCCCATGTACTACTTCGTAAATATTGAAGGGAAACAAGGTGCAAGCCTAACTGATGTTTTTTTTGTAAGAGATATTCATAGTAATGAATGGAGGGTGCTAACCTATACTGGGGATGAGCCAAAAGAAGATATTGATGAGTTTTTTCCTGATCTCCCTAAGAAAATAAAGGTAAAACTTTCAAAAGCAAAATTATATGATTAAATTTTGATTAACCTATTTCGGTGGGTTTTTATTGAATCCAATTTATGAGCAATGAATAATTTACCTTCCCATGGGTGCCAGCAGAAAACTCAGCGCTTTAAAGTTGCAAGCAGCTGATGCGGAAAGATTGATTGAAGCATGGCCCTCAGATTGAGAGCTATCTCGTAAAATGGCTATTAATTCAAAAAAGGTTGAATTACATTTTCAAAAATTTTAGATAAGTGTTTTATGCTAAAGTTCAAACATGTTGAATTTTTAAAATATAAGTACATGTTAAATATTGAAATTAAAATTTTAAGTAAAAATGAGCTTAAAGATTTCAGAACTATCAGATTATCAGCTTTAGAAAAAGCACCAGAAATGTTTGGGGCTACATACTCTGTTGAGGTGGAGAAACCCTTAAGTTTTTTTGAAGCTTGTTTATCAAATTCAACCGTATTTGGTGTATATCATAAAGAAGAAATTATAGGTTTAGCCACATTTACAAAACAAATTTCAGCAAAATCTTCTCATAAAGGACATTTAACAAGCGTGTTTATTGAGCCTCAATTTCAAAAGAAAGGCGTTGCTACTCGGCTACTTACTTCAGTTGTAGAATATAGTAAAGAGCATGTTGAACAAATTTTACTTTCTGTTGCAGATGATAACAAGGAAGCAGTTCATCTCTATAAAAAATTTGGTTTTGAAACATATGGAGTTGAAAAGAAAGCTTTGAAAGATAATGAAAAATATATTGATAATATTTTGATGAAACTATTTGTGTTGTAGTGTTTTATATCAAATTCTACGTAATATTTTATAGCAATGACTTAATGATACCTTGCCCTAAACTCCTAAAATTATAGTCAGGGCAGGGCAAAAAATCACACTTTTTTGCTGATTTACACTTTGAAAGTCCACTGTGAATTCAGAGTGCTGTTCATTTCCAGAAAGATTTTACTTGCGCCAAGCTGCTACAAAGTTGATTTATACTGCATAAGTAGGTCAAAAATATCATCTTACATAATACTTAAAATGGCTGAAAGAACTGTAGTTAGATGATTTAGCATGTAACGTTCAAAAAGAAATCACTTGCGACACAGATCGTCACATTGTGAAACAAAAGATGTTCCACATGTTGTAATTCATCGACCGATGTTATTTAATAGGAAATAACAGAAAATGAAAGATATCAGTACGCTTTCATACTGTGCGATTCATTATTTAAGAGTATTAGTTAGAGAAAAGAGATGAAAACTTTCACCAAGTTACGACAAAGTTAAGTGCCTTGATATCCCTAAATTTAATAGGTGGAAGTAAGTTAAACAAAATTTATGAGGTGAATTATGAATAATAAATATACAGCAATGGATGTTGCCAACTATGTTGTTTGGCTTGTCAATAAAGATCCAGACTCTCCACTTGGTGGTCTTACTCCATTAAAGCTTCAGAAAATTCTTTATTATATAGCTACAACTTATTTTAAAAAGTTTGAAAAACGTTTATTTCCTGAAAACTTTCAAAAATGGCAATATGGGCCTGTTGTTAAGGATGTATATTATGAGTTTAAACCATTTGGAATTCATCATATAGCTAAGCCTAAAGCAATATTGGAGCGGAATACTGGAAGTGGCTTAAGTTTCACTAAAAAAGTATTTGATCCCAAAATGTTTGAGGAAGACAGAGATTTTATCGAGGTTGCGGATGCTGTTGTAAATAAGTTTATTAAATGGAAAGCATTTGATCTTGTTGAGCGTACTCATGAAGAAGACGCATGGAAAGAGTTTGAGTCAGATATTATGAAAGGCACTGAACTGATTTATTCTGATGCTGAATTTTTATCAGCTAAGTCGATTAATGAAAAATGAGTATAAACGCTGCACAAGATCTTTTCATTAAGTATCACTTAAACCCAGATTATTTCAATAAAAGGGAAGTTGTAGAAGCGACGGCATCAATGTTTGGCATCTTGGTAGATGATTATGTAAAAAAGGCTGCTAAAGAAACATTCTACAACTTACCTTATAAAGATATTTCAGTATTGGTCTTTAATAATCAATCAAATGAAATAAAATCAGATACATTTGATGGATTTATTACAACAGTAAAAGATGAGATTATTAACTCTTTTGAATCGTATGAATTGAATATAAGCCAAGAGCACATTATTGCATGTTATGAAAAATTTACCTCTCATATTGAACTTGCGCTAATACAAAAAAAATTTATGCTAGATATAGCTAAAGAGGCTGACAAATCAGCTAAAGAAGCAAATCGAGTGGCAAAGATTGCTCAAAAACAAGCAAAAAAAGCAAAAGATATGTCTAATGGCATGATAACCAATTTTGTCACTATTCTTGGTGTTTTTGCTACAATTATTATTACAGTTTTTGGGGGGATTAATATTGTTAGCTCAACAGTGAAACTTTTAGAGGGGAATAATAAGTTAGTCTACTTAGTATTTGTTGTTTCTTTTTTAATGATTTGCTTACTTACCTTAGTTAAATTATTAATGACTTGGATTAGCTCCATAAGAACTAATGATGAGGATTCAGATAAATCAAGAGAGAATAGTCCGAAAAAGAATGACTTTTACACTAAAAGTATAAGTTGCTTTATAGTAACAGTAATTGCCAGCGCAATTTGTATTGCTTGTAATCCCAAAGATCAGGAAACCAAATCTAAACAGGAAGATATTAAATCAAATAATAATGGTGTATTTATAATCAGTAGTAATAAGCCTGAAAGTGTGAAAAATATAGATATGCAGAAATTAGCATCTCCTGCATCATCTCCCATAGTAACCAAATAGATTGATTATTAATCAACCCGCCCACTTCGGTGGGTTTCTTTTTAACCAAATAATTAGTATCTTGGTCTAAATAGATTAAGGATATATCATGAAAAAGATAATTTTAATAATTTTGATTAGTCAGGCACTTATAGCTTGTGCGAGCGTAGCTACCCAACGCTATGAAACACTTAATGATCTAATGCAATCATGGGTTGGATCTTCAGAAGAAAAACTTATAAATAAGTGGGGAGTGCCAGATAAGAGCTATACATTAACAAATGGAAATAAAATTATTTCTTATGAAACTTTTGTTCATCCAGGGCGTTATTGTGAAGAAAAATTCATGCTTGAAAAAGGGATCATAGTGAAGTGGGGGCACTCTCGTTGCGATTTAAGTTTCAGTAATGCTAAGAAAATATCAAAAGATATTCCAATTCCTCAACCGACTCTTTGATAGTCTAAACGTTGTGTAGTTTTATTGATTCAAACCTCCTTCGGGAGGTTTCTTTATGGCCTTAAAATTAGTATCTTGAACTAAATACTAGAGATATATCATGAAAAGCTTATTTATAATTTTCTGCTTATTGGTTTCCAGTTTTTGTTTTGGAGCAGATTCTCAGGTTCAAGAAGTGCAGAAAAGCACAAATGATAAAATGTTAGCTAAATGGGCGAGGCCGCCAAGAATATTTTTTAAAGATGAAATATTAAAAGGTTACGACAGAGATGTTTTAATCTCGTTTGAAACCGATGTGACTGGCTGGGTTAAACATGCTGAAGTAATAAAAAGTAGTGGTGTGGATGATGTAGATAATTTAGTTTTACAGGCGGTGCAAAAAGCAAAATTTAGAGCTTGGAATGATTGGGATGTAAAAACTAATTACCCAGCACGCGCAAAACAACCTTTTCACTTTGCAGTTTCTAGAGATCCTAAATTCGAAAATGAACCAAGAATCGTTCTAAAAAAATCTGATTTAGAAGGTGAAAACAGATCATTAAGTATTTATTTAGAAGCTGATAATAACGGCAAAATAACTAAATCTGAGATCACCAAAAGTAGCGGATTAACTAAATTAGATAATTACATACTCAAAGAATTTAAAGATAAAGCAAGTTTTAAGCCTTTAAATATCAACGGTAAGCCTTATCCGATTAAAAAGACGAAAGAATTTTACTTTTCTTTAGATTCTGCTGAAGAAGGATAAAGTATATTTTTACAAAAATGAGAAAACTAAACCCACTCACCTGAGTGGGTTTTTTATTGAACTAAATTTATAAGCAATAAAAAAATTTACCTTCCTATTGGTGTCAGCAGAAAACTCAGCGCTGACAGCTTGTCAAAGCAGCAAGCAGTCGCATGTCCAGTGCTTCCAAAGAAACCATTTGATGGACACGCAGCTGATGCAGAAAGATTAATTGGTGCGTGGCATGAAAATCAATTTCTCACATTATACTAGCTATGTGAAAAATATTACTTTGTTCATGCTCGATATCAAGTTTGGTCAAGCTGATTGAATAACATAAGTGACTTTTTTATATTAATCACAATTTGGATGTAACAGTTTTAATGATAAATGATTTAAAAACAATAACATCCAATGTGATCCAATGCCAATAAAATAAATTATAAAAGTAGCTTTTCCAAAGAAAAATATATAATACATATCTCCAAAATATAAATTTACAAGAAAGTAGGGTAGATAAAATCCTGCTAAGCAATACATTGATTTAATTGAATATTTAACTCCAAATGAACATAATTCTGTGGTTATGAAACCAATCTTTAGTTTGAATAGTATGTTGAAAAAAAGTATTAAAAGGAGAGTGAGCGGTATGATATCTAAATACCCAATAACATAAATATATTTAAATACATATCCTGCGAAATTAATATAAGTATAAGTACTTATAAGTAGTAGTATGCTACTAATTAAACAAGTGCGAGAAAACCATTTCTGCTCACTAGATTTTACGAGATTTTTAAATAGAATTAAGTCAATGTTCATATCAAACCTTAATTTTGATTTATGAGATTAAATTCTATCAGAAATAAAAAAAAGTCATTCTCAAAAAGTGGAATTTCAAAAAAAGTTCATTTTTATTTTCAAAAATGAGCTTAGTCAAAATTTAATATTTATTTCTATCATTTTCAAAACAATTTTCTCCGCAGTATTAAACATCTTTTTTATGTTAAAAATAGTGTTTTGAATGATGCAAAGAATAAGGCTCTTAAATAGATCTTTATTGCTAAAATTTAAATCTGTCAACCAATATTTATTGCTTAAACAAAGATTTGTCAACCAGCCTCCAACAACCCATCCCAACTAAAACAATTCTGTGTCAGAAGAATAAATTTGTTTTTTAATCTTTTACTTTGATAATTTAAAAATAATGATAAAATCAGATTAGTGATCCTGAGTTCAATTCCAAAAGTGGAAAACTAACTCAGAATAAGTTTTAAACTGTCACAAAAAATCATTAACTATCAAAGTAGTGTGTTACACACAAGTTACACAATACATATCCTAGACAATAAATATTTAATATATATAATGAGTTAAGGCTTTAATTAAACTCCCGCCATCTCCACCAAATTTGTAAATCATGATCTGTCACTTAGTTATACGATGTATCATGAAACTTAATAAAGCCTTGAAATTTAACAGTTTTAGGGCTTTTTTAATGCCTGAATTTAGTTTTGTCATCTCTATCCTATTTTGATCACCATGAATCAATTTTGCATATCGCTTAATTAATATTTGCAAGCGATGACCAACTCGATCAATAAAAGTTTAGCTTTCATAAAATGAAAGTTAAGTTTCCATAATTAATGTTCTCGTATTCTTTTAAGCCACCTAATCTACGTCTATACCTTTAATAAGTTATGGAGTCGTAAATGAAAGGGAAGATTGCTTTAGAAGAACATTTTGCAATTCAAGAGACACTTGGTGATTCGGAACGATTCTTTGTACCAGATGTTTGGAGAACTAAGCGGAGCCAATTACTCGATATAACTGGTGAACGTTTACGCCGCATGGATGAAACGGGTATTGAATACTCAATCATTTCTTTAAATGCACCTGCGATTCAAGCGATTGCAGATCCGAAAAGAGCTGTTGAAGTTGCAAAAATTGCAAACGACACCTTAGCGGAATTAATCGCTAAACATCCTGATCGCTTCGGGGCTTTTGCTGCATTACCATTACAAGACCCAGAAGCAGCGGCAAAAGAACTCAATCGCTGCATAACAGAACTTGGTTTTGCGGGTGCTCTAGTAAACGGTTTCTCAAATTTAAATAACGATGAAACAGCAAGATATTATGATGCTGGGGAATATTTAGATTTTTGGAGTGAGGTTGCTAAACTCGATGTACCATTCTATTTACACCCGCGTAACCCACTTTTAAGTCAGCAATTGGGTATCAAAGATCATCCTTGGTTAATGGGGCCTGCATGGTCATTCTCAGTTGAAACAGGTGTACATGCACTGCGTTTAATCGGTTCAGGTTTATTTGATAAATACCCAAATATTAATATTATTTTAGGGCATCTAGGCGAGTTAATTCAAAATAATATTTGGCGTACATCGCATTGGGCTTCAGCGAATGGTCGTAATCCACTCGGTGTAAAAGCAGAAAAGCCATTTATTGATTATTTCCGTAAGAATTTTTATTTAACAACAAGCGGTAACTTCCGCACAATTACTATGAAAAATGCAATTGATGAAATTGGATCGGATCATGTTTTATTCTCAAGTGATTATCCATTTGAAGATATGGAAGAAGCGACGCATTGGTTTGATCATGCCGAAATTGGTGAGAATGATCGAGAAAAAATAGGCCGTCATAATGCACACAAATTATTCAAGTTAAGCATTTAAAGTAGCTCAAGCCAATAACAATGATTGTTATTGGCATTTTTAATGCAGTAAAAGGATTTTATGATGAAAATAATACTAGACATACAGCAAGCCGTTGATACTAGAAAATTATCTCTGCAGCAGTGGATAATATTTATACTTTTTTTTTTAGTGATTTTAGCAGATGGGATTGATACGGGGGTAGTCGGGTTTATCGCTCCAGCATTGTTAGATGATTGGGGGATCACTAAAAATGATCTACGCCCAGTAATGAGTGTTGCCTTAATAGGAATGGCGATTGGAGCAATATTTGCAGGAATATTAGCCGATAAGATTGGACGAAAATGGGTCATTATTGGTTCTGCATTTATTTTTGGTGTTTTAACCATCCTGACAGGTACTTCAAATAACACGACTGAAATGGTGATATATCGATTCCTAACAGGATTAGGACTTGGTGCTGCAATGCCAAATGCCGCAACACTCGTATCTGAATATATGCCAGCGCATCGCCGTGCATGGATGGTGAATTTATTATTTTGTGCACTACCGCTTGGTATTACCATTGGTGGTGTTTTATCAGCAGGTCTTTTATCAAATCATGGTTGGAAAATGGTACTATATATAGGTGGGGCTATTCCTGTAGTGGTTGCCGTTGTTTCGATTTTTCTTTTAAAAGAATCGTTGCATTTTTTGATTAAAAAACAAGGACAAATCGAAGCATTAGAAATTGTAAAAAATATACAGGGTAAATTTATCGATGCACAATTAGTTCCTGTTAAAAGCCTAGATGCTGATTTAACTGAAAAAAATACCAATCCCGTTAGTCTTGTCGTCGGCAAGTTTATTGTACCCTCTGCAATGATGTGGCTCTGTTGCTTTATGAGTTTATTGGTATTTTATGTGCTTACAAGCTGGATGCCCACGCTTCTTAAGGAATCAGGATTTACACCAGAACAGTTTAGTTTAGTCACAGCAGTTTTCCCATTTGGTGGCGTTGCAGGAACAATCCTCATTGGTTGGTTTATGAGTAAATATGACGTGAATAAAACCATCACTTTTGCATATTTTATATCAGCCGTATTATTTGTCATAACAGGATTTCTTACCCAAAATATTTATTTACTCGCATTGTTTATTTTCTTAGCAGGCGCTGGTTTGGTTGGCGCACAATCCTCATTGCCATCTTTAGCTGCGATATTTTATCCTGCAGAATGCCGTGGAGTTGGTGTTTCATGGATGCACGGATTAGGCCGTTTTGGTGCTATTTTCGGGGCATTTTTCGGCGCTTATATCTTCACATTTAATCTCGGTATGAGTGGTATTTTCTTCGCACTTGCAGTGCCTATTTTAATTTCGGCGCTAGCGCTTTATTTGAAAGGGCGTTATTCAACTTCTAACGTGACAATTCCTCAAACTTCAAAAGTTTAAATAAAAAAACAATAACGACTACCTCAATTATTTTCAGGTAGTCAGGATTTTTACACCTTAAAGATTTAAGTAAAAATAGGTACATATCATGAAGAATATATTTTTTCTTGGATTAGTCGGCCTCACGACTACACTTCCTACAATTACAAATGCTGAATTTATCAAAGATCGTAAAATCTCGTTAACGACAAAAAATTATTACTTTGATAGAGATTACATAAATAATGTTCCATATCCTGCAGCAAAAGATTGGGCTCAAGGTTTTATCCTAAATGCTAAATCTGGATATACCAGTGGAAATGTAGGATTTGGTTTGGATGTTCTTGCTTTAGCAGGTTTTAATCTTATGGGAAATAATAAAGATTATGCTGCTTCAGGTTTATTGCCTGTAGATAGAAACAATGAGCGTCCTGATCATACAGGAGAGTTGCGTTGGACCCTGAAAACCAAGGTAAGTGATTCGACAGTTCATATCGGGACACTTTCGCCGATGTTCCCAGTAATTTTTTCAAGTCCCGCGCGGTTATTCCAACAAAATTACCGCGGTGCACACTTGCAGTTTAATGAAGTAAAAGATCTTAAGCTTCATGGATTATATGTCGATCGAGTCAATCATAGGGACTCTACGAACTATGAAAAAATTCGTATAGGAAATATCAATGGGCGATTTAAAACAGCTGCTGAGTCTTCAGGCTTATATATGCTTGGTGCTGAATATCAATTTAGTGAAGGCGTTAAAGCAGATCTATATCACGCAAATTTGCATGATGTATATTATCAAAATTTTATTGGTGTCAAAACTAAACATGATGTCGGAATCGGTCATGTTCTTGGTGATTTTAGAGCGTTTCTCAGTGAAGATGCCGGAAAAGAATTAGCAGGGAAAATAGACAATCAGCATTTAAGTGGGATCGTCGGTTTAAATATTCTTAATCATACCTTGAGTTTAGGATATATGCACTCTTTAGGCGACACCGCAATGCCAACATTGGGTCATGCTGAACCTGCAGTATTTATGGATAGTATAAGTGCTGATTTCACCAATCAAAATGAAAAAGTTATCAGTGTTCGATATGACTATGATTTTAAAGATACTGCTTTAGATGGTTTAAAATTTATGGCGAGATATAGCCAAGGAACTGATATCGAAATTCCTCGGTTAAAGGGTGAGGTATTTGAAGAAGACTCTTTCGATTTTGATCTAAATTATCGCATACCTCGTGGAATGCTCAAGGGTGTTGGTATCCGTGCTCGCTATACGCGTTATCGTAATGATTTACCTAATGAGAGAATCGTATTCAGACCCGCCAATGAGACGAGGGTCAATGTTGATTACACGTGGAAATTTTAAAGCATAAAATAAATGGAATGTTATCGGAGGTTTGGCTTATAACATTCCAAGAAAATTCAATAATTAATATTGTCTTTGGTAAAGTTAATAAAATCTTTGACAACCTCTCTCTTTTTTAATTTTGAATACACCATGTAAAGTGATAATTCAGATGAATGATTGTCTTTAAAACACTCAATTAATATACCTTCTTCTAATTCTTGTTTGACCTCGTGATATAGACGATATCCGATACCAAATCCTTGAATCATCCATTGGTGCGTAACTTCAGCATTATTACTCTTTAAATAAGGGTGTACATGAACCTCAAATATTTCGTCATTTATACTGTATTTCCAATCTTGATATATGTGACGATTTCTTATTAGGCAAATGCAGCGATGATTGAGTAAGTCTAAGGGATGTGTAGGATAGCCAAATTTATTAAAATATTTGGGGGAAGCACAGAATATACGTCTAGTATCGAGTAAAACCTCTGAGTTGTAGATTACATTATTGGGTTGTTCGAGTTGAAAAAGGATATCAAGTTCATTTTCCACAAGATCCATTTTCGAGTCAGAAAGAATGAGTTCGATTTCTAGATTTGGATGCGGTACGCTGAATTTTGCTATTAAATCACCTAACTTACTACGCCCAAGATAATTTAAGCTACCAATACGTAATTTACCTGCAAAAGAATTCACATTTTGAGAAACCTCTTCATGAACCTGCTTCATTAAAGATGATATGTAAATACTGCGATCTAATAATAGTTTACCAGCCTCGGTTAAATCAAATTGTCTAGCAGATCTGTTAATAAGTCTCTTACCATAAAAATATTCAAGTTTTGCTAATTTTCTGCTTACTGTCGGCAGGGGAATATCCATTTCAATGGAAGCACGCGTCATTGATTTTGATGAGGCTAAGGTTATAAAGAAATCTAAATCACTAATTTCATCTTGCATAATTTGCTTTCCGTAGCATAAATCAATTTAATTTTTGCATAGCACACGTCTGCCCTAAATATAATCGATGCTTTTTAAAATTAAATTTGAAGTGTTTGATGAGTTATTAACTTTTAATTTTTTTCAAAAATCCCATTTTCATTAAAATTTAAAAATAACGATTTGACTTGCAGTGGTCATTATAACAGTAGTTAGGATGATTATGAGAGAAATTAATATTTTGAAAAATATAGGTTTAATTTAAAAACTGTAAATAAAATTGAATAAAAAGTGTTATAGCTAAATATGCCATAGAAAAATATGATTCTTTTAAAACTAAATCAAAGAACTTCTGTATTGAGCAGTATGGTAAGTATTTTTCATTAAATACTTAGCCTGTAAAGCAAAAAAAGTGGAGTGCGCATAAATAACATTCAATAAATTAGCAAGAAGGTTAGATAAATACTGCGTGACCAGTTTCAACACATTAAAAACAGTGTAATAAGTACGATGTATTTTAGATAATTTCTCAATACGGCTAAGTTTATGATATTTATATATTTTAGTTAAAACTCTTCTTTTTGACATTTTTTCTGACACTTTCTTTGACATTTTTTTGATTTTTTTTATTAAAAAATTGACTAAATAACTGAAATACAATAATAATGATTTGACATTTTCTTTGACATTTTTTCTGACAAAATATGCCTGAACAAAGTAAAACATGGATAGATGAAACGACGTTAAAAGTCATGACATATAAATCAGGCTTTTTTACTTTTCAATTGGGTTTTGAACATACTCAAGTCCAAGCGATGCTTAATCGTGTCAATGATTCACAAAAGCGCTTTAACAAAACTCCAAGTTTGCCCTTAATTATTGATCAAGTGCAGGATAAGGTATTAGCAAGCAGTATTTACAGTACCAATACTATTGAAGGAGGGAAATTTACAGAACAAGAAACTGCAAACATATTAAAACAGGACCCTAAGACTATTCAAAAGTCAGAAGAGCGAAGACTGACAAATTTAAAAGAATCTATTGAATGGATAAAAAAAACCAGTTCTAAACAGTTAAAGCCTGTAGATGGTAAGCCTTTTGAACTTTCTACGATGTTTCAATTACATATATTGGTATCTCAGAATTTAGAAGAGCAACATAATCCAGCAGGGCAGTTACGAAATAACCAGCCAACTCAAAAAACAATAGTTGGTAATGATTCTCATGGAGGGACCTATCGACCACCCAAGTGCATAGAGGATATTGAATATCTTATTCAGGCGTGGATAGAATGGTTAAATAGTCCAAACGTAATTAATCAACCAGCGATAATTAGAGCAGGGCTAGCACATTATTATTTTGAGCTAATTCACCCATTTTGGGATGGTAATGGACGTACTGGGCGTCTGATTGAAATGTTTATTCTTGAGCAGTCAGGATATCGGTTTAGTTCATCTGCTATTTGGAAGTATTATCAAACGAATATTCATGAATATTTTGCTCTATTCAATCAGTGTAGAAAACTAGCTGATAAAAAGGAAGATAACCCTAATCAACCATTTATTGAATTTATATTGAATGGTATGTTTGAAACAATTGAATATCTTCATGATGAAAGTAATAAATTAATCGGATATTTGCTTTACCAAACAGCTTTAAATAACGCTAAATTTAGGAAGGAAATTTCAGATAGGCAATTCAATCTTATTCATAATGTGATGCGAGTGATGAGTGAAAGTAATAAATTTTTGTCAAAAGCAGAACTTTATCGTATTCCACAAATCCAGATTTTATATGATAGAAAAACCGAAAGAACATTTTATAGAGATATTGATAAGCTTGTTGAATTAAAATTTTTATCTGAACAGGATGGATTGGTCGTTATGGGAAATTGATTAATAAGTGAATCCTTTAATTTCTTGTATCAACAATTTCAGCGCTTTTTTATGCTTAAATATCTATCATGGACATCTACAAGTACTATTTGAAAATCACGCACATTACAAATAGAGTATGATACATAGCGATGACTTTCACTATTTTGAGTTGAGTATACTTGATGAAAAAAATATTAATGTTGCTTATTAGTCCTGTAATTGCTGGTTCTGTGTATAGCGCTGAAGATTGGTCGAAAAAACCTCAATCCTATGTGTTTTTACAAAATGAAGAACCTCAATATGGGAATAACAATAGTGAACATGTTGATTTTTTTGAGTTGTCAAAGCAACAAGAGCAAGATCGTATCGCTCAACGTGATGTAAATGTCGCAAAAATGTATGAAAATCGAGCAAATACTTCTAATATGAGTCCATTTGAAAGATCTCAATATCTTCTGAAAAATAATGATACTCATGCTTTGAATGCACATGAAAGCGAGCAACAGCTAAAATCATTGCAAAAGGCCCGCAATAGAGGGGTAATTTCAGAGCGCGATTATCAACAGAAAATGATTAAGCAAAATCAGATGCCTTTAGAACAGAAAAATAATCAACTTAAATATTCAATCCCTGTAGGGGAGTGATGATGAATATCTTTAAGTGTGATTGGTGTTGAATGGGTTTTTTAATTATTTATTTTTATATAGAAGTACCTTAAGGTACTTTTTTTAACACATTAAAAATTCAACTTCTCTACAGGTTGAAATCGTGATAAGCAATTCTATAATCTTTCGTTATCTTTGATTTAAGTTTTTATCATAGTATTTACGATTCATCCATATTACCTAAAAAATTAAGTTAAAATGTAATTATATTAGAGGCTTAGAATAAAAATAAACTAACTCTGGATCACCATCATCAAGATTTTCTATGTGACCGCTCTCGATAAATCCAGAATTTAGTAATAACTTCTGCATTGGCAAGTTAGATCGATTCGTTGTGGTAAAAAGCTTCGGATGTTGGCATTTTGACTTTAATGCGTTCAGTAATACACGTCCCGTACCACAGCGACGATAAAGTTCTCCGACCATCAGCATCTCAATAAAACCGCATCCGAAAAAATGGTAATTTAGAACGCCGTAGCCCATTACTTTTCCATTTTTTTCAACAAGAAAGCAGACACCCTGCATACACCAATTGTGGATTTGCAATATTCGCTGCGGATCGTGTGAGGCAACACTGTCAATAGAGATTAAGTATTTAGTGTCAGTTTCAGTCGCTAGGCGAATAAGTATATGTTCATTTATATCAGTCATTACGCTATTCACTATAGCAAAATATATAGACCAATTTAGAATTATGGTCGTGATAAGAAATTCTAGATAGTTTCTTTATAGATCAATCGCCTAATAATAGCCTTGCCGCAAAAAATAGAATCAGGGCAGAGTAAAGATATTTTACTTTGAGGTATTGATACTGTTGCTAAACACAATGAGTGTAGGGCTTTGAATCATACGAAGAATAAAGTGCTCAAGTGAACCTAAATCAGATATAAGCTCATTTGAAATTATAGGTTTAAGCTACTCTATTTCTTCTTTTTATCGCAACCGATCACTATGGCATCGGTGATGATATTCTTACCGTCTGTGTACAGTGTGATATTGCAAAAGTAATCGATAACAGTCCGATTTTCTGTATATCCAGTCTTCCGATAGACTGGTTCGCTACCAACTGGCATTTGGCCAACCACGCCACCGCCACCGATTCCAACCATGGTCGTCTTTTGGCCAATATACTCAACACCTGTCTGCACGAAAACTTTTTCTGGTGTTACATGAGTCTGCACTCGATTCCACCCATAGAAGCCACCACTACCATACGACGATGGACCTAGACCATGATCAGGTTTGCCAAATATTTTAAATGCATTACTGGCTGGTTGCCCGACTAGTTTTTGTGCAGCCACTTCGACTTCATTGGGTTTGGTGGCCAAGGTGGCGCAAGCGCTGATACTAAGTACCATGAGGGTGACACAACTATATTTGAATAAAGGCATGGAAAAGACTCCTAAAATAATCAATGTTATACGTACAGAGCAGAGCGAGATATTAATTCATCATAATTTATTATTTGGTATATATTTCACACGATTATATCGCATAACTATTGATAGTCAAAAGCCCATTCTCACTAAAATAATTTGGTGTTAACTTTCCTCTGCTCATAGTCCATTGATGATCTTTTTAGAAGGCGCGATCCTCGTATTGAGCGCTGTTTTGAATAAACTTTATTATATTGGGTCTCTTAATCAATATATTGATTTAATTAAGAATGTTTTATAAATATCAAGTTGTGATGAGCATGATCATCAGAATGAAAATAAGTAATGCCAATTCAAAATTTGAGTTTAGTAATGAATTATTTTAAGATTTAGAACGACTAAAAGTTAATTTATAAATGATAGATATTTCACAAAATAATTTACGGCATGGATGAAAAATTATGGCTAAATACAATAGACCGCAGATCATACAATTTTTTATATCGTTAATTTCTCTTACTCTATTTTCTTTAACGATGTCAGGTGTTGCGCATGCTGAGGGGAATTGTCCTCCGGGCTATTATCCTGTCGGTGGTCAAGGTGTACAAGGCTGTGCACCTATTCCAAATTATGGAAGCAGTGGGGGATATTCAGCTCCAAGCTATCGGACACCAAGCACAGAAGGTTATGTAGCTTCGGGTACAAATGGTGTAATCGGTGTTGCTACTGCAAAAATTTTTCGCGGAAAGTTAGAAGAGAAAGCGTTGCAAGCTTGTGAAAAAAAAGGTGGGACTGATTGCAGAATTTGGTTTACTTATGATGACAATCATTGCGCGACTGTAGGTCAAGCAGAAGGAACAAATAGGTTGTATAAAGCACGAACAACGGCGGGTGAAGTAAGCGATGTTGTTCCAATGTTAGTCCCAGGAAGTAGAAAAGCTTTAGGACGGAAGAAAGTTTTAGAGGCGTGTCGTTATGATGGCTTCCCAGAGGCTCAATGCAAAATTATTTATGAAGATTGCCGTAGGCTTAATCTTCCATAAGTATTTTATTTTACGATTAAAATATGAAATACAAAGCTTGGGAAGACGTTTACGGAGTCGAGCTGAAGCGAGTTTTTAAGACAAATACAACCACCTTCGGGTGGTTTTTGTTTAATGGATGATTCTAGTTTGGTACTGGAAATACCTGCTATTTCGTATAGGAATCATTTTGTTAATGGAGAAAGTTTTGAGCAAGGGTGATCAAATTTTGTATTGTTTCTTTCTTATGCTTTAATATCAATGTAATGGGCAGAGGACTAGTGCTACAAACATTAGAGTGGACTTTACCTGATTCTGTCTATGACCCATATGATTATGAATTAAATAAAGATACAGATTTTAAAAAATTGAATCCTGAGCAACAGGCTAATATTGTAGCTGATTATTTTGGATTAATTGAAGGATATAATCAGATTAATTTCAGTTTAGCTTGGCGAAATCATATAGCTGATAATTCACAGTATATAAGACAGGTAATGCAACCGATTATAAGTAATCCTTCAGGATATACACTGGTTTCTAATTCTACTCCGACTCCATTAATTCCTTTAATTTACTGAATTATCATCTCATGAAAAATATTAATTTATTAAGTGTTTTTTTTATATCAATAATATTAATTGGTTGTAAAGAGAAACGTGTAGCTGATTTCCAATATGAAATATTAGAAGATAAGAGCATTTGTTCATTAAAACCCCAAGAAATTTATGATTCTAATGAGTTTTCAATGTTTGATACATCATTTAAAAATGAAAGTGGAAGTTTCAATGATGAATTATCAAAGAAAATATATGCACAAAGTTTAAAAAATTTGTCTAATAAAGATAGTAAGTATATTTTTTGCTTTTCAAAAGATATGCTTATGTCAAATTATTTAGAGACTCAGATCCGTATTGAGTTAAAAAAAGGAAAATCCTTTAGACAATATGAATTTATAAATTACTTCTGTCTAACTAAAAAAACTTCAATTATGAATTTCAATAGTCGGGATAAGAGTATACGAGAATGCCAATAATTCTGATTTCTGTAAAATTATCATAATATAGGTGACTTGAAATCTTACTTTCAACATCTATATCTTAGCCAAAGCAGTTCTAGAATTCGGCATGATGGAATAGTTTTACCGAGTAAGTCTTAAGTTTTTAGAAATGGGCTTTGATCTGTTTATCTGCCGTTCTGCATAGTATTCTTTGCTGTTCTATAGGTAAACCAATGAGTTCATCATAAGCATTCATTACCTGTTCATCTGTAGGGTCAATCTGTTCACGGGAAACCTTACATTTCTTTTGATTTTTTAAAAACAAAGCACTTAAGCTTTTTCCGTAAGTTGAATTTTCATCTTTATCACAAAGACTACTAAGAGCAACTAAACGAGCAAATTTTAATTGTTGAACTTGGATTTGACACGATGATTTGGATTTTGGTAACTCAGCCCAAGTTCCACCACTAATTAAGAGGGTGAGAAGTAGGAATTTTTTCATTTTTTGATCCTTTATTTTGTTTATTCAATGATAGATTTTTTATTGGAAATAACAAGATTGAGCTACTAGGAAATTAGAAAACTAACTTTTATTTTTTATTGAATAGTTAGTAAATTTTTATCGGATTTATTTCATGTAACTCATTTTCTGTTCTATATTTTATTTTCAAAATAACAAGGAATGGATAATGAAAAAATTAACAATAGCACTAGCAACTGGATTGATGAGTATGAGTGGGTGGAGTGCTTGTACTTATAATTTTGATGCGACACAAGTTCAAATATCTGCAGTTTTCTCAGGATTTCAGAAATTCCCCAATATAGTTGGACAAAAGACATCATTTACAACAGCTGTCACTCCAGAGAACTCTCAACAGATGTATATTGCAGCAAATGGTAATGCAATTTCAGGTCAAAGTAATGGTAGTGCTGTTCCACAGAGTGGAATCTTCGCTTATGAATACAAGATTAAAGTGCCAACAACCTTGCTTCCTAATAATGAACAGATATTTATGTATCCTAATTATGCTGATGCTTATTACGATAATGGAAAAGGTCAAATAGTAGCTCTATATGCAAATCATTTACTCGGTAGTACCACTCCAAATAAAGTCACAATTGGCGTGGGGAGTACTGTTGATGGTGCAACAGGTATGATTGAGCTGCCTTTGACAAGTACAACTGATGGATATCAAAAAATTGGTATATATGTAAACCAAGATACAAAGCAGGTTGGGGTCATTTATAATGGCGTTAATAAGGGTTATGTTTCAACAAATCCAAGTAAGATTAATAGCTTAGCTTTTACAAATGGAATGGCTTACTATGGAACAGATTCGACTTCACCTAATATTGGAAAGGTCCATTCAGTAGAACTTATTACTGATAAAAATCAATTCCAATTTACTTATCCAACAGGTACGAAAGATATTTGTGGAAATACAATTTAAAATATTGTTGTAATGCAAAACTTTTCGATTTTGATAAATAAAATCGAATTTCAGTGATTTCAGACAATATGGCCTCAAATTAAATGTCAGCCAGTGAATATAAGCATTTTCTCCTCATCCATGCCTGATGAAATTCATCAGACATGGATTGAAACGATTTCGAGATGAGAGGATTAGAACTTATATTGATAATTGATAAAGAAACGATTTTCTGTAAAATCACTCCCATAATCTTGCTGGTAACGTGTAAATAAGTGCTGTAAAGACAGTCCTTTTAGCGCAGGTTGCTGAAAATTATAAGTCGTCAGAACATCAAGTTCGGACTCTTTATTTTTATCACCATTGCTCATTTTAATATCCCGCCCAACCGCATATTTTGCAATGCTGTTTAAACCGAGGATGTAATCTTTAAAGTCATAACCATAAACAAAATGCCATGATTTTTCATTTTCTTTAAAAAAGCCGGTGACATTCCAGTTAATAAAATAAAGCTCAGGTAAAAAACCATCAGGCAAAGGGTAGGCGTCCCCAATAATTCTTTGATAACCAACACCTAAAGTGTGATTGTTCAGTTTCAATGTTTCCAATAAACCTACATTTTGGCTATCGATATCTAAAGCACTGCTATTATCTTGAGAATTAAAATATCGTAACTTTGAATGTAAGGCGATATTGTCGGCAATTGGGTATCGATGCTCCACACCTAAATAGTGTTTATCATATAAATTTTCTAAATGCCCATAGTAATAATTGATATTAAAATCTTTATTCACATCATAAGATAAATTCAGGTAATCCAATCCATCTGAATAATGTTTTATACCTTTCTGCGTATAAGAAAATTTATAAAAATCCTCCTCATTGCGAGGAGAGTTTTTCGACACATGACCAAGTTCGACTTTAAGTTTTTCTTGAATTGGAAATTTTAAGTTCACACCTTGATAAGTCGTTAAAAGCTGACGGCTTGTGTCGATTGCGGTCATGGGTAAATTGAGCCATAACTCACCCACTCTCAATTCTGCCTGATCATATTTAAGTTTAAGTGTACCCCCATATTTTAAATAGTCTGCTGCTTGTTCTTGTTTGACTGGGTCAAAAGGCAATACGGTATCATTGACATGTTTGTCATTGCTTAGACGTACCGCATATTGCATTGAACCATCAACGCCAATTTGCAGAGGATGTTCTAAAATTTCAATGGGTGTGTCATAAAATTGTGAGTGATAAAATAATGATACGCCTTGTGACCAACTCCCTGAATCTTTGATATTTTTTTGGTCAAAATTGCGATCAATATAGGCATTTTTTAAAGTTAATTTCCATTCATCTTTGGCTAGCGCTAGTTGTGTAAAAGCACAAGTATTGATGAATATGAGCGTAGTAAAAATCTTTGTAAATGGTGTATTGAATAACATAAGGCATCCTTGACTTAAGTTTATTTCCAAATGAAAGGTGATTTTTTCTGGGTTTCTTCAGCATCAGGTTCTAAAGCAACACCTGTGCGGTCTTTAAAAATACAAATCGCTAAAAAAGCAATCACAGACATCACGGTTAAATATGCACTGACTAAATAAATACCGTTTACTTTGCCGATTAATGCTGCTGCAATTAATGGCGCGAATGCACCGCCAATGATCGAGCCAATCGCATAGGTGATGGATATACCCGAAAAGCGAATAGAAGCAGGGAAGAGTTCAGAATAAAAGACAGCTTGCACACCATAGGTGATTCCAATACCCATTGATAATAAGGCTAGACCAGACATGATGTAGCTATAGTTGCCTGTACTAATCAGTGGGAAAAGCACCAGAGCGGTAATGATTTGAATCAATGAGCCGAAAATATAAACTGGTTTACGTCCAAATTTATCTGAAAGCACTGCAGATAACCAAGTAAAGAAGGTCCAAATAACGGCAGAAATACTGATCAAGGTCAAAATGATTGGACGCTCTAAATTCAGACCATTTGGATTGGTGGTAAAGCTTTGAATAAAGCCACCAGCAGTCATGTAGCCCAGCGCAGTTGTACCAGCTATCAATAATGCTGAGCTAAAAATGACTTTTTTATACTGTCCAAAAAGTTCACGGATCGGTTTCTGTGTGGTGCCTTTCTGCTTTAACTCCTCAAAAATAGGGCTTTCTTCAACTGAACGGCGAATCCAGTAGCCTAAAGCAAAGAGGAAGATACTGCATATAAATGGAATTCTCCAACCCCACGCTAAAAATTCTTCTCCTGGTGAAACATAGCCAGTCATGATCACTAAAACCAGTGATGCCAGTAATAAACCAAGTGGAACACCGAGTTGTGGGAATGAGCTAAATAATCCACGTTTGTGGGTAGGTGCATGTTCAACGGCCATCAGTACAGCACCGCCCCATTCACCGCCTGCGGAAATTCCTTGTAAAATACGCAGTAAAATTAAAATGATAGGCGCGATGATACCCACGCTGTCGTAAGTGGGTAATAAGCCAATTAGAGTTGTGGTTCCACCCATCATGATTAACGTAGCGGCTAGAACGGTTTTACGTCCAAACTTATCGCCAAAATAACCTGCGATAAATGCGCCAAAAGGCCGAAAAATAAAACTGATCCCTACAGATGCAAAAACCAACAGGGTGGCAAAGGCTGGACCTGCGGGTTTAAAAAACAGTTGATTAAAAACTAAGCCTGCAACAGCGGCATAAATAAAATAGTCATACCACTCTATGGTGGTCCCAACAATCGTTGCTATCGCAATTTTGCGAGTACGTGATGCCGATGAAGTGGGAAGTGCAAGCGTCGAGCCGTGCAATTCTGCTTGAGAGTTTTCCATAGCTTTTCCTTTTTGTATTTCACTTATGCTTCAATCTATTCTTGGTTTTTTGATTGAAACAAAATCCTTGTCGTATTGACTCATCATGAATCAATCGAATAATTATGCTTGAATATTTTTTAAATGGATACACTATTTTTAAAATAAAATAAAAATAGTATCTTTTTATTTTAAAATGGTAATATTCTAAATTTCTAACAATAATATGAAAATATTTTAAATCAAATAATTACAAGTTTTACTGATGTTTTGTTTTTAATTTTTATTTATAATTTGATACTAAAATAAATTAAATAATAATTATTAGTATCCTTTTAATGTTTTTTATTAAGTCTTTTGCAACAAGAAAACCCAAATAAACTGATTTGGGTAAATGTGATTTTGTAGACGAAGTTGAATCAGGTTTTACATAACTCCTTATAAGTTATATCTTCACCCAGTCATCCAATCGGTTCAGCTGTAATGTGTGCTGTCGTGTTATCAATCAACGTTGTATCCGTGTGAGCAATCACCTCATCTAAAGTTATTTTGGTCACGTGTTTAATTCCATGAATTTCATCTTTATTTAGGCAAATACATCATCATGACCAACAATGTGATTTATTAATGCCGAGATCGCTAACTGAAATTGCATCTGTTCAGTATTTATTCTGGTATAGGTTTGAAAAACTCTCCTAAAGCCTAGCTTGATTGCCACACAATGACTGAGGCTAACTTTGGAAATTTAGGGGAGCTGATTCAATAAAAATTAGTTTTAAACAAACGCTTAATTAGTCTCGATTGACTAAGGTTAAAATATCGTAAGTGGCAACTAGTTCATGTCGTTGGTTTTTTACTTTAATGTCCCAAACAACAACGCCGTGGGCTTTTTGGCTTGGGTCTTGTAAAGGCTTCGGAGTTTTTTGTTTACAGGTTAATTCGACTTGAATGGTATCTCCGATTTTAACAGGCTCTACAAAACGTAAATTGTCCATCCCATAGTTTGCAATCACTGGACCTGGTGCTGCATCTACAAATAACCCTGCAGCAGCGGATACGATAAAATAGCCATGCGCAACACGATCACCAAATATTGAGTCAGCCGCAGCAATTTTGTCCATATGTGCATAGAAGTGATCTCCACTTAAGCCAGCAAAATTGACAATATCAGCTTCTGTCACAGTTCGACGAGCAGTCAATAGGCGCTCACCGATACGTAATTCATCAAATGATTTTTTAAAGGGATGAACTCGATCTTCAAAAACCTCTGAACCAATGGTCCAACTATGACCAATTTGTGTCATGGCTTTGGGTGAACCTTGGATTGCTGTGCGTTGCATATAATGTTTTACCGCACGTAAACCACCTAATTCCTCACCACCACCAGCACGACCTGGGCCGCCATGAACTAGGTAAGGAAGAGGCGAACCATGACCTGTACTTTCTTTGGCATTTTCACTATCTAGGATATGTACTCGACCATGCCAAGGTGCAATTTTGGCAATGATCTGCTCTACATTTTCATCCGTATTGCGCACCACAGAAGCAACTAAACTACCTTCACCCCGTGCAACTAAATCAGCCAGCTCTTGAAGGTTTGCATAAGGCATTAAAGTAACAACTGGACCAAAAGCTTCTATGTGATGAATGGTCGTGGCTTGGCTTGGATTTTTACAGACTAAAACAGTCGGTGGATAAAACGCGCCTTGTTCAGGATTTTCAGCTTGAATGGTGAAATCTTGACGAAGGTGGCTACCAAATACAATTTCAGCCTCTTGATTGAGTTGCTCTACTTTTTCAGCCACATCATGTTTTTGTTTTACACTGGCTAATGCCCCCATGGTGACATTTTCACGTTCAGGGTTGCCCATGACCACATTTTTTAATTTTGCGATTAACCGTGTTTGTACTGTTTCAAGTAACTCTACGGGAACAAAGGCACGACGGATTGCAGTACATTTTTGCCCGGCTTTTGTGGTCATTTCACGAAAGACTTCTCGTACAAATAGATCGGTTGTTTCCGTAGATGCGTGTTGAGTCAAAATAGCACTATTAACAGAATCTGCTTCCATGGTAAATGGAATTGAATAATGATTTAAATGCGGCGTTGCGCGTAATTTTTGCCCAGTGGATGCAGAACCTGTAAACGTTACTGTGTCTTGAGGGTTTAAATGTTCGAATAAATCATAAGTTTGACCACAGATAAGCTGTAATGCACCTTCTGCTAAGATGCCGCTAGCCAAAATGTCTTTGACAACAGCGTGGGTCAATTCTGCACCTTCCGTGGCCGGTTTAACGATACATGGCACACCTGCCAATAATGTAGGGGCAATTTTTTCTAACATTCCCCAAATTGGAAAATTAAAAGCATCAATATGCACAGCGACACCAGCCTTTGGGCTAAGAATATGCTTTGCGCCAAAGGTACCGTTTTTAGATAGCGGAATCCAAGCATCTTCAACCAAGGCGGTTTCATCGCTGAGTTCACGACGAACTAAACTCGAATAGGCGAATAAAGTTCCGATTCCACCCTCGATATCAATCCAAGCATCTTTACGGGTACAACCTGTTGCTTTGGCGAGTTCATAATAGCTTTCTTTGCGTTCCAGCAAATATTGAGCGACTTGTTTTAATGCATTGGCACGTTGATGGAAAGTCAGTGATGCAAGTGCAGCACCTTTTTGTTTTGCATAATCAACAATGGCTTGCGTGTCGATTCCTTGACTACTCACTTGATAAATGGCTTCACCTGTTATCGCATGATAGACAGTACGGAAGTCTTGTTGAGCGAAATATTCTTGTCCATAAACCAAAGAGCTTAATGTTTTAATCGCAGGCTGCGTGGTTGATTTTGTGGTCATTTCATCGGGTTCCGTATGGGGTATTGCCGTATCTAAATCAAGCATTACTCAAACTCCTTTTGTGATACGTTTTAGATGGTTTTCTATTTTTAATGACTCATAATTTGTCTTTTAAATTTTAAAATGTCAAATTTTTTTAGCTAAATATTGTGATATTAAAAATATAATAAAAATAATTTTAATTAAAACAATTGTTTGCAGAGGTAAATTTTAAAATAATTATGATACATAAAAATATGTATTGATTTTTTATTTGTATCGTTTTAATTTAAATAGCATAACACTTGGGATAAGTGAGGACACAATGAATAATCATCAAAAAGATTTCGATCAATCTCTGGAAAAGGATATTTCGATTGAGCCTAAAGATTGGATGCCAGATGCATATCGTAAAACTTTAATTCGTCAGATTGGACAACATGCACACTCAGAAGTTGTGGGAATGTTACCTGAGGGCAATTGGATCACGCGTGCACCAAGCTTAAAACGTAAAGCTGTTTTACTTGCTAAAGTTCAAGATGAAGCAGGGCATGCATTGTATTTATATAGTGCGGCTGAAACCTTGGGTGCCGATCGTGATGACATGATGGATAAACTCATTGCTGGGCAGATGAAGTATTCATCAATTTTTAATTATCCAACCTTAACTTGGGCCGATGTTGCTGCCATTGGCTGGTTGGTTGATGGTGCGGCAATTGTCAATCAAGTTGCGTTATGTCGTACCTCTTATGGTCCCTATGCACGTGCCATGGTGCGTGTATGTAAAGAAGAAAGTTTCCATCAACGCCAAGGCTTTGAAGCCATGATGCAGTTGGCAAATGGGACACCTGAGCAAAAACAATTGGCACAAGATGCAGTGAATCGTTTTTGGTGGCCTGCACAAATGATGTTTGGTCCGAGTGATGACAATTCTCCAAACAGCGCGCAAAGCATGCAATGGAAAATTAAACTCTTTAGTAATGATGCACTCCGTCAAAAATTTGTGGATAACACGGTACCGCAAGTTTTACAGCTTGGTTTGACTGTGCCAGATCCTGACTTACGTTTTAATGAAGCAACAGGACATTACCAGTCTGGTGAAATTAATTGGGACGAATTTTTTGACATTCTTGCAGGTAAAGGCCCATGTAATCACGAACGTATCGAAGCACGCCGTAAAGCGTGGGAAGGTGGCAAATGGGTACGTGATACTGCTGTGGTCTATGCACAAAAAAAGCAACAACAAGCTGCTGCCAAAGTTGCTTAGTTCAGCGTTATAGTCAAATTTAATAAGGATTTTATGATGGACAATAAAAATAACTGGTCGCTATTTGAAGTTTTTGTACGAAGTAAACAAGGTTTAAGCCATCGTCATGTGGGTAGTTTACGTGCGCCAGATGCAGAAATTGCACTCCAGAATGCCCGTGATGTTTATACCCGTCGCAATGAAGGGATCAGTATTTGGGTGGTGAAATCTGAATGGATTACTTCATCTCAACCTAGTGAAAAAAATGAATTTTTTGATCCAGCATTAGACAAGGTATATCGTCATCCGACGTTTTACCATATTCCAGACGGCATTGAGCATATGTAAGGGGGACGAAGATGAGTCATTCAGTATTTGCACAGTTCTTATTGCATTTGGGTGATAGCCAACTGATTTTATCGCATCGTTTGGCTGAATGGTGTGGTCATGCGCCTGAGCTAGAGCTGGATATTGCATTAGCCAATATTGGTTTGGATTTGCTAGGCCAAGCCAGAACATTGTTAAGTCTTGCCGGTGAAGAGGAAGGCTTAGGTCGTGACGAAGATCAATTGGCATTTTTCCGTAACGAACGTGAATATCGCAATTTATTGTTATGTGAACAACCCAATGGTGACTTTGCACAAACCATGGTACGCCAGTGGTTAATGGATCATTATCATCATTTGTTATTTGCTGCATTAAGCCATAGTCAACACAAAGCGTTAGCTGCATTTGCGCTGAAATCATTACGTGAAGTGAAATATCACTTACGTTTTTCTACCGCTTGGATGGAACGTTTAAGTTTAGGGACGAGCGAAGCACATGCAAAAACCCAATTAGGTTTAAACGAATTGTGGCGTTTTAGCAAAGAATTATTTGTCTTAACCACCGAAGAACAAGGCTTGGTATCAGAAGGCTTAATTCCAAATATTGAACCTTTAAAAGCGCAATGGCTGGATGTCGTAACAGTTGAACTGCAACGTTTAGAGCTTAGTTTACCTGAAACAGGGGCTTATCGTAGTGGTGCAAAACAAGGCCTGCATACTGAATATTTAGGTTTCGTTTTGGCTGAATTGCAATATATGCAACGTACTTATCCCAATATGAGTTGGTAAGTTCAGCTTTTCACAAGGAGTGAACTACATGAATTTAATTCGACAATTTAGCGATGATTGCTGGGATATTTTACAACAGATTTCTGATCCTGAAATTCCAGTGTTATCGGTTGTGGATTTAGGCATGATTCGTGGGGTGGAGTTGAATCAGGACAATAATATTGTGGTTCGACTTACACCCACCTATAGCGGTTGCCCTGCAACAGATGTGCTCAAAGATGAAATCGTACACGCGTTTACTGCAAAAGGTTTCACACCGATTCAAGTTGTGGTGGATTTAACAGAAGCTTGGACCACCGATTGGATGAGCCAAAATGGCAAAGACAAGCTGAAACAATACGGTATTGCACCTCCAAAAGGCGAGGCACACAGTTGTGGTACACATGTCGCATTAACCGATGGGATTGAATGTCCACATTGCCACAGCATACACAGCAAATTATTAAGCGAATTTAGTTCTACTGCATGTAAAGCCTTATATCAATGCCAAGACTGCTTAGAACCATTTGACTATTTCAAATGTATTTAAGTTGAACATTGTTCAACAGTTTGAAAAGTTAAAATGAAAGAGGGATTTTCACATGAGTCAATTTGTACAATTAACCATAAAATCAATTACGCCTCAAACTGAGCAGGCGATTTGTATTGCGTTTGATCTTACACCAGAACAACAACAGCGCTTTCAGTATCAACCAGGGCAACATTTAACCATTCGCCATTTAACAGAAAGTGGTGAAATTCGTCGTTGTTATTCGATTTGTAGTGATGTTCAAGAAGATATGAGTATCGCGATTAAAAAAATTGATCAAGGTCAATTTTCAACTTGGGCAAATGACAATTTAAAAGCTGGTGATCAACTTGAAGTAATGCCGCCGCAAGGGATTTTTTTTCAAAAAGTTGCCAAAACTGGAGGAAAAAACTACTTAGGATTTGCCGCAGGCAGTGGAATTACCCCAATTTTATCCATTATAAAAACAGTGTTATTACAGCAACAAGCTGCCAGTTTTACCCTGATTTATGGCAATCGTACTTGGAAACAAACCATGTTTGCTGAGCAAATTATGGATTTAAAAGATCGTTTTAAAGAGCGTTTTCAATTGATCAATGTCTTCTCTCGTGAAATGAATGACAGTGCTTTGTTTAATGGTCGGATTGATGCTGAAAAACTGCAATTATTATTTAAAGCAAATCTGATTTATGCAGAATTTGATCATTGTTTTGCCTGTGGTCCCAATGAAATGATGGAGGCCGTCGAAACGGTTTTACCTGAATTTGGCATTGAACGCAGCAAAATTCATACTGAACGTTTTAATACTGGAGCTGTGAAAAAAGCCACAGCGCAGCACATTGGCAATCGTAATGAAGAAAAAGTCAATATTGTGCTGGATGGGCGCGAGTTGATCATTGAAGTCGCCAAAGAAGATGACAGTATTCTAGATGCTGCATTACGTGCAGGTGCCGATTTACCTTATGCATGCAAAGGTGGCGTATGCGCAACCTGTAAATGCAAAGTACTTGAAGGCAAGGTCGAGATGGCAATTAACTATAGTCTTGAACCTGAAGAACTTGCAAAAGGTTATGTACTCAGCTGTCAAGCATTGCCAACGACTCCAAATGTGCGTTTGAGTTTTGATGAATAAAACGGAATAACATTGGAGCAGAGAAATGGATTTCTTAAAAACCAGTTTAGTGAAAACAGGCGTGATGCTTATCGAGTTAAATCGCCCAGAAAAACATAATGCGTTAAATAATGCCACCTTAAAACAACTTGTGGAGGTGCTGCAAGATTTAGAGTGGGACCAAAGTATTAAAACTGTTGTGATTACTGGTAATGAAACATGTTTTGCAGCGGGTGCTGATCTAAAAGAATTGGCAGCCCTTGATGTGGTGACAATCCAGCAAGATCAACGTCCGCTACTATGGAAACACATTGATGAGTTTTCAAAACCAATCATTATGGCGATCAATGGCTTTGCCTTTGGTGCAGGCTTTGAGCTCGCCTTGCATGGCGATATTGTGCTGACTGGTGAAAATGCACAATTTGCCTTACCCGAAATCGGTTTAGGTATGTTGCCTGGTGCAGGTGGTACGCAGCGTTTAGCACGTTTGGTCGGACAGCAATTGGCCATGCGTTGGGCAATGACAAGGGAACGTATTTCTGCAGCGCTTGCATTACAACATGGTATTAGTAGCCAAATTTGCCCAAGCGCACTGACGGTGCAATATGCAATTGAACTGGCTGAAAAAATTGCCAAACAAGCGCCATTGGCAATCCGTGTCATTAAACAATCGTTGAAATCCATTCATGAAGTGACTTTAAGCCAAGGCTTGAAGCAAGAACGTCAGCATTTTGTCTGGCTTACGGCAACTCAAGACCGTAAGGAAGGTATTGATGCATTTTTTGAAAAAAGAAAACCAGAATTTAGAGGTGTGTGATGGATTACCAAACCATAATTGTTGAAGAAAAAAATGCAGTCGGTTATTTAACTTTTAATCGCCCAAAGCAACTGAATAGTTTTAATGAAACGATGCATCATGAAGTATCACAAACGTTAAAGGACTGGGCCAAAGATTCAAATATTCGCGCGGTGGTGATTTCAGCCGAAGGTCGTGGTTTTTGTGCAGGGCAGGATTTAGCTGATCGAGTGGTTGATCTCAATGCAGATGTACCTGATTTGGGGGTATCGATTGAAAAATATTACAACCCATTAATCAAACTGATTACAGAAATGCAGAAGCCCGTGATTTGTGCGGTAAATGGTGTGGCGGCTGGAGCAGGTGCAAATATTGCCTTGGCCTGTGACATTGTTCTTGCCGCAAAATCTGCATCATTTATTCAAGCCTTTTGTCGCTTAGGTTTGGTACCTGACTCGGGAGGCACTTGGTTTTTACCCCGTTTGGTTGGACGCGCACAAGCAATGGGTTTGGCAATGCTGGGCGATAAAATTCCTGCTGAAAAGGCAGAGCAACTGGGCATGATTTGGCAAAGTGTTGCAGATGAACAACTCAAAGCTGAAGCGGAAAAATTGGCTGAGCATTTGGCAACACAACCCACCTATGGCTTGTCTTTAATTAAAAAAGCAATCCATGCTGCTGCTCACAATAGCCTTGATGATCAATTGATTTTAGAGCGTGACTTACAGCGTTTAGCCGGTCGTTCCAGCGATTATAAAGAAGGCGTACAAGCATTTATGCAAAAACGTAGCCCTGAATTTAAAGGATGCTGATCATGCAACAATTCAATTTACAGCAAGCAAATGTCGCTGTTATTGGTGCAGGAACGATGGGTATTGGGATTGCTCAACTGGCTGCGATGAATGGTCATCAAACGCTGCTCTTTGACCTTGATCTCGATACAGCCAAGGCAGCACTTGCACAGCTAACAGTGCAACTGAATAAACGTGTACAAGCTGGAAAAATAACACAAGCCATTGTGGACAGTACATTGGCAAATTTAACTGTGGTTGATGATATTCAGCAGCTTGCGGCAGCAGGATTAATTATTGAAGCTGTGGTGGAAAATAAAGAAGTGAAACAAAGCATTTTTCAACAACTTGCAGCGATTTGCTCAGAACAAACTATTTTTGCTTCTAATACCTCATCCATTTCAATAACTGCAATAGCATCTGTGATTCCACAACCTGAACGTGTGATTGGATTACACTTTTTTAACCCTGCACCGGTAATGAAACTAGTTGAAATTGTACAAGGCTTAAAAACTGCTAAAGTGAATGTAGATGCTTTGTTTGATCTGATGCAGACATGGAACAAAGTACCCGTTTTAGCCAAATCTACGCCCGGTTTTATTGTGAACCGCGTGGCTCGTCCGTATTATGCTGAAGCTTTCCGTGCTTTACAGGAAAATGTGACGACGCCTGAACAGTTAGATTTCATTTTACGTGAATGTGGTCGCTTTGCGATGGGACCATGTGAATTGACGGATTTAATTGGTCAAGATGTGAATTTTTCAGTGACACAGAGTGTTTATCAGGAATTTTTTTACGAGCCACGTTATCGCCCCTCTCTTATTCAAAAACAACTGGTAGATGCAGGCTGTTTGGGCCGTAAAAATAAACAAGGCTTCTATAATTATCATCAAGAACAACCAACACCAGTATATCGCTTACCTGAAATGACTCAGGATATCTCACAGAACATGAATGTGAGTATCTATGGTGAATGGGTCAATCAAGCTGATTTTATTCAGTGCCTAAAAAATCAAACGACATTCAATATCAACAAAGTTGTGTCTCAACAAAATTATATTCAAATTGATGATATTGATCTCCAACTCACGCAAGGCGAATCTGCCGATATTGTTTATACACATCAAAAGGTTGTACTGATGGATTGGCATGCAGATTGGAACAAAGCTAAAGCAATTGCAGCGACTGCATCTCCAGCATGTTGCCAAGCAGATCAAGATAAAATGACACAATTCTTTGCTGCAATTGGTGTTCATGTAGTTTGGACAAAAGATCATCCTGGGTTATATGTAATGCGAAGCATTGCAATGTTAGTCAATGAAGCTTGCGAGGCGGTTTTGCATGATGTCGCGACAGAACACGATATTGATGCTGCCATGAGATTTGGAGTGAATTATCCGCAAGGTCCGTTCCAATGGATGATGCAAATGGGTGCACAACAGATTTTGATGATTTTAGAAAATTTACATCAAGTTTATGGTGAAGAACGCTATCGCCCAAGTCTGTATTTAAGAAAAAAAGTTGCAGCTTCCGCTTTACCCGTAAAGCAAACACAACAATTAAAACAAGCAGGATAAGGAGTAAAAAATGGAACAAGTGTTTATTTGTGATGCTATTCGTACTCCAATTGGTCGTTATGCAGGAGCTTTAAGTAGTATCCGTACAGATGATTTGGCTGCTTTGCCGATTCAATATTTAAAACAACAACATCCTACGTTGGCTTGGGATCAGTTAGATGAGCTTATCCTTGGTTGTGCCAACCAAGCCGGTGAGGATAACCGTAACGTCGCTCGAATGGCATCATTACTTGCGGGACTACCAGACTCAGTACCTGCGATTACGGTAAACCGTTTATGTGCTTCAGGATTAGATGCGATTGGTTTGGCTGCACGTGCTATTAAATCAGGTGAAGCACAATTTGTATTGGCTGGTGGGGTCGAGTCAATGAGTCGTGCGCCATTTGTACAGTCCAAGCCAGAAACCGCTTTTAGCCGAACACCAAGTATTTATGATACAACTATTGGTTGGCGCTTTATCAATCCAAAATTTAAAGCGAATTTTGGGGTGGACAGCATGCCTGAAACAGCAGAAAACGTTGCTGAAAAGTATCAGATTAGCCGTGAAGATCAGGATTTATTTGCTTTCAATAGTCAGAAAAAAACGGCAACTGCGCAACTTAATGGCGTGTTTGCAGAAGAAATATGTGCTGTAGAAATAATCGATCGTAAAAAAAATCTGACACGTATAACTGAAGACGAACATCCACGCGCAGATACCACACTGGAAAGTTTGGCAAAATTAAAAGCGCCGTTCCGCAAACAAGATGGTTCTGTCACAGCAGGAAATGCATCGGGTGTAAATGATGGTGCCGCTTGTGTGTTATTGACCAGTGAAGGCTTTGCAACGGCAAATCAGTTGAAACCACTTGCCAAAGTCATTGCGATGGCAAGTGCAGGCGTTGAAGCAAAATATATGGGAATTGGTCCAGTACCAGCCGTACAAAAACTGCTGAAACAGACAGGTTTAAGTCTGGATCAAATGGATGTTATTGAGCTGAATGAAGCATTTGCAGCACAATCACTTGCAGTAATGCGTGAACTGGGTCTGGACGATGATGATGCACGTGTCAATCCCAATGGCGGAGCAATTGCTTTAGGTCATCCATTGGGTATGAGTGGTACACGTTTGGTGATCACGGCAATGAAAGAATTGAAACGCCGTAATGGAAAATATGCACTATGTACGATGTGTGTGGGTGTTGGGCAAGGTGTTGCGCTTATTTTGGAAAATTTTGACGCATAACAACCACTGCAATACCAAACCAAGGATTTTAAGAAACAGCCAAAGGATGGCTGTTCAGGGAGTAACAATATGAATAACAATACATTGGAACATTTAGAAAAAGCATCGGTTGATGAGTTACGCAATGTTCAATTCGAACGTATAAAACAAACATTGCAACATGCTTATCAGAATAGTGCCGTCTATCGTCAGAAATTTGATGAAGTTGGGGTACATCCTGATGATTTTAAAACTTTAGAAGATCTAGCTAAATTTCCATTTACCTCTAAAAAAGATTTACGCGAAAATTATCCATTTGGCATGTTTGCAGTTCCACAACAGCAAATAGTCAGAGTACATGCCTCGTCAGGTACAACGGGGCAACCCACTGTCGTGGGATATACTCAAAAAGATATTCAAGTTTGGTCTGATGTTGTGGCACGTTCATTACGTGCTGCAGGTTTAAGTAATCAAGATATTATTCAAGTGTCTTATGGCTATGGGCTATTTACCGGTGGTCTAGGTGCGCACTATGGTGTTGAGCGTTTAGGCGCAACGGTCATTCCTATGTCAGGTGGTCAAACTGAAAAGCAAGTACAATTAATACATGACTTTAAACCCACGGCAATTATGGTGACACCATCCTATTGCTTAAATATCATTGAAGCATTGGAAAAAAGATTTGGTACTGCCAAAGAGTGCTCCATTAAAATCGGAATATTTGGTGCGGAACCGTGGACCAATGAGATGCGTAAAGAAATTGAAGACCGTTTAAGGATTGATGCACTGGATATCTATGGCCTATCTGAAGTGATGGGACCCGGTGTGGCGATGGAGTGTCTAGAGACTAAAGATGGTTTAACCATTTGGGAAGATCATTTTTATCCTGAAATTATCAATCCAGAAACAGGCGAAGTGTTGGCTGATGGTGAATTGGGCGAATTAGTTTTTACCACGATTACCAAAGAAGGCATGCCTGTCATTCGTTACCGAACCCGAGATTTGACTCGTTTATTGCCAGGCACAGCAAGAACAATGCGCCGTATGGATAAAATTGTTGGGCGAAGTGATGATATGATGATTATTCGTGGTGTAAATGTATTTCCATCTCAAATTGAAGAACAAATTTTACAAATCCCTGAATTGGTTCCTAATTATGAGATTCAGATTTGTAAACAAGGTCATCTGGATGGATTGCACATCCGTACAGAAATGCGTCAAGATATACCTCAGGAAATACACGCACAACTGTGTACTCAGCTCAAAACTAAGATCAAAACAATGGTTGGAATTACGGTAAGCATTGAAATTTTGGCAGAAGGGGTATTGCCACGTTCAGAAGGTAAGGCTCAGCGTGTATTTGATTTGCGCAGCAATAATCATGTTACACATCCATCAAGTACGCTTAGCCTCGGTTAATTTGAGTGTTGTTATTTGAGATTGTTAAATTAAGGTCCTATCGAACATTATGAATTCAAAATTAAAACTTGCTATAGATGATTTTATTACCAAAGAAATGTTAAGTGGAACGTCACTGATCATGACGGTTTTTGGTGACTGTGTGCATCATCACGGTGGGATTATCAGTCTTGCAAGTTTGATTCAGTTAATGAGTGTTTTTGGACTCAATGAGCGTTCGGTACGGACTGCTGTATTTAGACTGGTACAAAATGGCTGGTTAGTGTCTGAAAAGATTGGTCGTACAAGTTATTACCGTGTGACTGAAAGTAGTCTCAACGGTTTTACACTCGCAGATACTAAAATTTATAATTTTAATCATAAAGAATGGGATCAAAGTTGGGATTTGGTTCTACTCAGTTCATTGGATATTGATAATAAACAAATTTTAAAGAAAGAATTGGAGTGGCTGGGTTTTGCCAGTATCGCAAGTAATGTAATGGCTTATCCAAGTTGCGATAAATTGAAATTACAGAATTTATTGCTCAGTCAAAACATGACAGATCAAGTGGTAATTTTTAAAGCTGAAACTTTGCAACTGTGGCAAGAATCTTATCCAACGGTAAAACGAATGGTGGAAGTTAATTGGCCAATTCTTGACTTACATTCACGTTATGAAAAATTTATCCATGATTTTAGAGAGTTCTTAAATCTTGTGGAAAATTCAGATGATATGGATGCCGCACAAGCATTTCAAATCCGTATTTTGCTTATTCATCAATTCCGCCGAATTTTATTAAAAGATCCAAATTTACCATTTGAATTATTACCTTCAAACTGGTTATCGCTGAATGCGAGAAACTTAAGTAGTAATCTCTATCAACTGGTTGTTTTTGCAGGGGAAGAGTACTTTATGCAGTTTGCTCGCACATCAGAAGGTTTTATGCCACCTTTACATCCTATGTTTTATAAGCGATTTGGTGGTTTAAAAGTTGAGGAAATGGACGCTTAAACCTACCAACGCATTTAATTATTTAAATGAGTTGGGCTTTGAAAAATATGGATTATTCACATGCCTTGTTATGCCATTGATAATGTAATTCCAGTCGTACACCCTAAAGCATTTGTACATCCTACTGCTGTATTAATTGGCGATGTTATTCTTGAAGAGGGCGTTTATATTGGTCCTTTTGCTTCGTTACGTGCTGATTTTGGACAGATTCATGTCTGTAAAAATTCCAATGTACAAGATAACTGCGTAATTCATGGCTTTCCGAAAAGTATTACCTTAATCGAAGAGTATGGGCATATCGGTCATGCTGCTATTTTACATGGCTGTACAATTGGCAAAAATGTTTTGGTTGGCATGAATAGTGTCATTCTTGATGAAGCTGAAATTGGTGAAAATACCATTATTGGTGCCAATAGCACAGTTAAAACCAAGGCTGTTATACCCGCAAATGTGCTCGCTCTTGGAAGTCCTGCAAAAGTCGTTCGTGATTTACTAGAAAAAGAAATTGAATGGAAGCGAAATGGAACAAAAGAATATATTCATCTTACACAGCGTTGTATAAATTCATTACGAGAGGTAGAACCTTTGATTTCTTTAGAGAATCGGTTGGATTTTACAAACTTTAAAGCTGAGCATCAGTTGTACTAATTTGTAGTTTGAGTGTTATAGCGGTTGAGCATCATAATATTGTGAATTGGATCAATGCGTACTGAATTTACAATCAGAAAATAGGTTCAACACATTGTTTTTGTCTCGTCCTAAAAAAGTTTAACAATATTTCATTGAGAACTAAGTTAAGCAATGAATTCGGTTCTTGCTTTTTCACACATATCATTTTTTCGCCAATCTCTTAAAATAAGGAAAAACATCTTCTTACTGACGATTATCCAAAGCTTATGGTGACCACACAGCAAATTGAACAAGCCAAGCTGTTGAGCAAAAGGCTGTTGTTATAGATGTCTAAGTGGTTCTTTTATTTGTTAATATTGGGTAAAATTACTGCAAATTTTGCACTTTATAAAATGTAGATTAGGATGATGATGAACAAAATTTTAGTGATTGCCTTAGGGATATTGCCAGTATTTGCACAAGCACAAAGCTTTAAATACACAAACACCGCGTCTGGTTTTAAAAATTATCAGGGACTAGCCACTTTAACTGGAAAATTTTCACGTAATTTAGACCCTGAATATTTGGATTATATGGGCGATGATATTTGCTTTGAACCTAACAAAACATCAGCTGCACTTATTCCACGCCCAAAAGGTGATACACGAGATGTCTGGTTTTGCTTTAGCAACTTTGATGCAGCAAAAAAGACTTTTAAGTTACCAGACAATATTAAAAAAGGTTATTGCCAATATGAGGGACAGGCAACGATTCAAATTAAAGACTATCATTTATTTATAGAGGAAACTGAAGGTTTTGATTCAACTCAATTAGTTTCAGCGACCAATATTACTCCTGCAAAAGCAATAAAATGTAAAGTGCAGAATTAAGACTGTTTAAATACTGTGATGAGATTTGATAACTACAAGTAAATAGAGCTTAACTTGGTTAGCTATTCGCAAACAAAAAAGATCGCATTAATGCGATCTTTTTTTAAAACAAATACTTAATCTATTTATACTCATTTATTCTTTTTGCTGACTTTTTTATATTCCAGATAAGCTTCTTCAGCAAATTTTCGTAATGAAGTCCCGATTGCTGCATATTGGAATTCATTTAAGTTGGCAAGCGAGGCGCGTGCAGAAGGATGTTGAACACCAAAACCTGAACCTGGAAGTAGTACTACACCTGTTTCATCAGCAACTCTGAAAAGTAATTCTGTTGGATTCTTATTTTTCATCACCCAATCAGCAAATGCATCACCATATAGTTTCCGTGAGGTATTTTCTAAATTGACCAAGGTATAGTAATCGACTGCATTCGGATCTTGTGGGACTTCAACCCCAAGCTGTCTATAAAGCGCAGCATCACGTTCTCGAACTACAGATTTCACTGCTTTTTTATAGCTTTGGCGAGAATCCATCATATTAAATAAAGCAAAAAGAACCATTTGTACTTGTTGAGGTGTGGATAATCCAGCCGTGTGATTTAAGGCAACATTACGGCTATCGGCAACAAGGCGATCAATAAACTTAATACTAGATGGATCTGTGGTGAGGGATGAGTAACGTTCTTCGAGTTCTTTCTTGTCTTTTTTAGAAAGCGCCGCAATTTTTTTATCTAAAATATTATGATTACTCAAGGCAATGACCCCAAGTCTCCAACCAGTTGCACCAAAATATTTAGAGAAAGAATAAACCAGAATGGTATTGTCAGGGCAAATTGCAAACAAGGATTTAAAGTTATCTGCAAATGTGCCATAAACATCATCTGTTAAAATAATCAGGTCAGGACGTTTTTTAACAATATCAGCCAAAATCGCTAAACCTTCATCACTCATTTTAACCGAAGGTGGGTTGCTTGGATTCACCAAGAAAAATGCTTTAATCGATGGATCTTCTAATTTGCGTAATTCGGATTCAGGGTATTGCCAACCAAGATTAGGATCAGCCTTGATGAGTACTTCTTCGAGCTGATAATCGTTGAGTTTTGGAATTTCGAGATAAGGGGTAAAAATAGGCGAACCTATGGCAATACGATCACCATGTGAAATAATTTTATTTTCTTTTAATGAATTAAAAATATAAGCCATTGCAGCTGTACCACCTTCCACTGCAAATAAATCGAGTTCTTCTTTAGGCATACCTTGTACGCCCATTTCACGTAAAACGTATTCTTTAATAATCTTTTCGCTGACTCTTAGCATTCGATCTGGGACAGGATAATTACAGCCAAGTATACCTTCGACCATTTCGAGTAAGAATGCATCAGGATCGAGTCCCAATTGGTCACGAACATAAGAAATTGCTTTACCCAAAAAAACAACACCTGGCTTGTCACGATTTTCTAGGATGAAGTGGTCAAAGCGTGATTGCAATCCTTCTGCACGCGGAAATCCACCAAGCCCTTCTGGCATATAGGAAAAAGAAAATTCTGATTCAGTGGCAGAAAATAAACCCAATTGGAAAAAGGCACGGCGTGGAACAGTTGCCAGAAAGTTTGGATTGCCTCGTCCCGCATTGAGCATCATACGGTCAGTATGGCTTTGTGCTAAAGCAATCAATTCATCTTTGAGTTCAAATGGGCTTAGTTTTGCGTATTTTGAATAATCAACGTTCCCCATGGGAAGTCTCCTTAATTATCTTGAAGTGAATGAGTTTGAAATTTATAAAATTATTTATGCTAAACCGACAATTAGAGGGCCAAGCAAGGTTAAAAATACATTTGCGAGTGCATAGGTAATTGCAAATGGGACGGTCGGAATTGAGTTTCCAGCTTTGTCGAGTACGCCACCAAAAGCGGGATTTGCACTGCGTGAGCCAGTTAATGCTCCAGCCATTACGGCGACATTGTTATAACGGAGTACATAACGGGCAAACAGCATTGAAAGAATTAGCGGTACTAGCGTGACCACCACTCCGATCATAAACAGGGACAAGCCACTTTCTTTAATGGTTTGAATGGCCTGTAAACCTGATTGCAAACCGACAGCAGCAACAAAACCAGCAAGACCTAAATCTTTGAGAAGTTGAGAAGCGGCTAAAGGCATATTGCCGTGGACTTGGTTACGGCTACGTAGCCAACCAAATAACAGACCTGATAACAGCGCACCACCACCTGCACCAAGGGTTAAAGGAACATCTCCAATACGGACAACAAAGAGGCCAATGACTAAACCAACAACTAAACCTGCACCATGGAAAATCCAGTCTGTTTTTAAGCTTTCTGGTAAAGCTTTACCCGCTTCTTTGACTAAGCGTTCAAGATCACTTTTAGTTCCATATACGGTGACCACATCGCCTTGACGCAGGACTGTATCATCACTTAATGCTTGCGCTTCACTGTTACGTTTAATTGCCAGCACATAAATGCCATGCTTTAAGTAATCTGGGGTATTGGCTTTGATATCGCCAAGAGTACGGTTGGCATATTTTGAGTTTCGTAATATGACATCTGTGGTGTCCATGATCATTTCCATGCCTTGTGAGGATTGCAACTCAGATCCAATAAACTCGGCAATGGAAACGATACTTGCCCTGCGACCAACGACCAGAACAACATCATCTTTCTCTAAGGTAATTTCTGGCGCAACATCAATAAATTGATCTTTGCGTTTTAATCGTTCAATGGTGACGCTCGGTACTTGTGTTTCGAGTTCGGCAATGGTGTGTCCTGATGCTTGTTTGACTTTGTAAATACGACCAACAATTTCAGGCATAGCCAATTCTTGACCAGGTGCCAGTTCAAATGCACCTTTTAACTGTTCCGCTTGCGCTTTCAAAGCATCATCATGAATTTCTCGCCCCATAAATTTTGGCAAGATATTCACACAGACAATAATTGCGCCTAAAGAACCAAAAATATAGGTCACGGCATATCCAATCGCAACATTGGCTTGAAGTTTCTGAATTTCTGCAAGTGGTAAGTCTAGGCGAGAAATCGCATCGCCCGCCGTACCAATAATCGCAGACTGGGTCATCCCACCTGCAGCCAAACCTGCTGCTAAGCCTTTATCTAGATTAAAGATTTTTGCCATGACTAAGACTGTAATGAGTCCACATACAGCCATAAAAATAGCCAGCAAAATTTCTTTAATGGATTGTGGCCCAAGCGATTTAAAAAACTGTGGGCCACTTTCAAAACCGACTGCGTAAATAAATAAAGCAAAAAGAATCGCTTTTACACCATTGTCGATTGGTACGCCAATAAGACTTAGAATAACAGCGACAAGTAATGATCCTGCAACACCACCAAATTGAAACTTTCCAAATTGAAACTGACCGATCCAAAACCCTATTGCTAAGGATAAAAATAATAGGATTTCAGGACTATGTTTTAATTCACCTTGTAGCCATTCAATCATTTTACGGCCCCACCTTTATTATTTAATCTATATTTGATTATGAATTGAGTGTTCATTTTTTTGCGTTCAATGAAAAATACTATATCAGCCGAGGTTGTGTAAAATATCCATATTTGAAATATATTATTTCATGGTTTTTTTATTTATTTAAAGAATATACCAAATATGGTGAATATTAAATTATGCTTAAATAATAAATATTTTAATTATCATAGTGCCTTTTACTTGCTTATTTATTTTTAATGAGATTTTTTGATTGATAATTTTTTATTAAAATTTAATTTATTTAAAAAATAAATTTAAAAAAAATAAACAAATTTTTTTGTATTTACAAGGTGCTTGTATTGATGATTATTTCAATGTAAATTATTGAAATTAATAAATTATTTATTTTGGTATTAGATATTTGTTTTTCTGGTGTTAGCAAAGTGTATCGTTTGGTAAACAGTATGGAAAAATATAAATATATTGTGCATTTTATTTGAAAAGTAATTAATAAATCAAAACATCATTATAAATGCAGGTATATATATCATGAATAAAGTGTATAAATTGGTCTGGAATACTACAGTGGGAAGCTGGGTTGTAGTATCTGAAATTGTAAAAGGTAATAAGAAATCGAAAATTAATAAAATTGTGAAAGGTTCGATGTTTTTATTATTTATTGTTAATTCAAATGCTATTTTGGCGCAAGATATTAATGAGAGTTTAAATGTAAATGGTAGTTTAACTGCAACTGGAGATGTGGTTGCAAATGGTGTTTCATTAACAACAGTAAATACTGATTTAAATCAAACAAAAAATGATTTAAATACCCTGGATGATCAAGTTAATAATACTTCTACGGGGTTGGTCACTAAGGTATCACAGGTTGATTTTGATAGCTTAAATAACCAAGTGAATGATTCAAGCACAGGGCTAGCGACGAAAGTGTCAAAGTCGGATTTCAATAGCTTGAATAATCAGGTCAATGATGTAAACACAGGATTAAATAGCAAGGCATCTGCGACGGATTTGAATTCGCTGAAGAATCAAACTTGGAATATACAAAGCAATGGTGGGACGTCTAGCGCCGTAAAAGCTACAGATACTGTGAATTTTGTGAATGGTAAAAATATTGCTGTAACCAATACGGGTACGAATATTTCAATTTCTACTGTGGATGATCCTGAGTTTAACTCGGTAAAAATTGGTGATTCTGCAAATAATACTGTATTGACCAGTACAGCAAATGGTTTAGACCTAGGTGGCGATAAGCTCACAAATTTAGCCAACGGTAGTATTGCTGCAGGATCTACAGATGCAGTGACAGGCGGGCAAGTGAATGATTTACTTTTCCAAAGTGGTCAAGGTATCAAATATTTCCACACCAACTCATCGCTTGTTGATTCACAAGCCAATGGTTTAAATTCTCTTGCTATAGGCCCTGTGGCAAAATCTGAAGGTGAACTATCAATCGCTATCGGTCATCTCTCAAATGCTACAGGACTCAACAGTATTGCTGTCGGAAATACAGCCAATGCCATCAATGATTATTCTATTGCTTTTGGTAAAGAAACAGGCGCACTTGGCGCCAATTCAACTTCTATCGGAAATGGTGGTCAAGCGAGAGCATTGACCCCGACTTATAACGTATCCAATACGCAACTGATTGCAATCAATGGTATTCCTGTCACCGCAATGGGAACGGATCCCAGCACTATTACTGAAATTAATGGGGTTGCTGTCTCTGCAACGCAAGTGAATCAATTCCTTACAGCTTTGCAAAATGGCGCCAATATGTCTGTTGGCGATAAAAGTGTTGCATTGGGGTCTTCTGCATTAGCAGGTGGGCCTTCAAGTATTGCGATTGGGGATGCTGCGATAGCAACAGGAACGCATTCAAATGCAATCGGTCAGGGTGCAAATGCCGTGGGAACCAATGCCAATGCGATAGGAACCTCAGCATCTGCTGCCACCAATGCCAATGCGATCGGAAATTCAGTGTCTGCAAGTGGAACTGCGAGTGTCGCAATCGGAAATCAAGCGACTTCAGGAGGCACGAGTTCAATTGCATTAGGTGATGGCGCAAAATCTAGTGTGGTTAATGGTGTTTCAATTGGTAGTGCTGCAGGAGTAGGTTCTATTGGTTCTGGTACATTTGACCGCAATGGGCATATCGCCGTTGGAGCAAATGCAGGACAAAATATTAGTGGTAACCAATCGATTGCGATAGGGGTTGGTGCGGGTAGCAATTCAACAGTCAACTCAACAAGTTCTGATTACAATATCGCTTTAGGTAGCGATGCAGGAACAAACTTATCGGGTAATCAGAATATTTCAATTGGTTTTGGCAGCAATAAAGATAGAAACGCTACCGTACAAAGCTCAGTTGCGATCGGTGCGGCAACATTTACTGAAAGTTTAGGTGTAGCTGTTGGAACACGAGCAAGTGTTGCTCAAGGCGGTGTTGCACTTGGTTATGATTCAATTGTGACAGGCACTTCAGGGGTTGCAATTGGCTTGGATTCTTTGGCGGGTCAAAGTGATGTGGCATTAGGTTCTGGAAGTATTGCGCAAAATAACTCACTTGGAAATGGCTATATCACCAACGTCTCTGGTGGTGTGGGAGGTTTTAACATTGTTTCGGTCGGGAATAAAAATGAGCAACGTCGAATTACCAATGTTGCCGATGGTTCTGACTTGCAAGATGCGGTGACGGTCAATCAGATTAAAGCATTACAAAATGACATTATCCGTGTGATGGGCGCAACGGATGCAAAAGGTAATCCTGCAACTATTGGAAGTGGAGGTACTTTACCTTTAATCCAAGTCAATGTTAAAGACTCCTCTGGAAATACCAGTAAGCTTCCAACAACAATTCAAGATGCTTTTGATTTACTGGGTACGGGACAGATTGGTGGCGTAGTACCTGATGCTGTGTTGTATAACTCAGACAAATCAGTTGTGAATTTAGTCGGTACTGATGGAACGATTATTCGCAACGTAAAAGGCGATGAAAATGATCTGTCCTCAGCGGTGAATTTTGGGCAATTAAAAACAGCTGTTGCGGAAGCAGGACCACAATACTTTTCAGTAAATACCACGGATATCAATAATAAAAACAATACAGGGGCAAATGGCGACAATTCTTTAGCAATTGGCCCGAGTGCCAGTACATCTTCCCTTGCAGCGGGGAGTGTTGCTTTAGGTAGTAATGTGATTGTAGCAAGAGAAAAATCAGTTGCGATTGGTGCGGGTGCGGGTTCAGTAGGGGTTTCCTCAATTTCAATCGGTGATTCTTCGATTGCCACAGGTACAAATAATATTGCGATGGGGAAAAGCGCAGAAAGCCGTGGCGAAGATAGTATTGTTATAGGGAATGGTTCTGAGGCGGACGGCACCAAGTCAAACTATGCGGTCGTTGTAGGGAGTGATGCTGAAGTTAATTCCGCAGATCAAGGGATTGCAATTGGTCGCCAAGCATTGTCTCAGGGAGATAATGCGACGGCAATTGGTTATCAGTCTAAAGCCAATGGTGCGCAGAGTGTTGCATTAGGACGCTTTGCCACAGCAACTGCTGAAGACAGTATGGCCTATGGAGATAATGCTAAAGCTTCGGGTGCGAATTCTACTGCAATAGGTTCAGATGCAAACAGTACTTCTCAAGATGGTTTGGCAATAGGCTCTCAAGCAAAAAGCTATGCAGCAAAAGCCACGGCAATTGGTCAAAACGCAGAAAGTGCGGGTGAAAATGCGATAGCGTTTGGTGTCAACAGTGTAAGTCGTGCTAAAGATGCCACTGCGATAGGCAATAATGCAACTTCAAATGGAATCAATGCGATTGCACTTGGCAAACAATCCAATGCAAATGCTTTAAATTCAATTGCGGTGGGTACAGGAACCAATGCACTTCAAGAGGATGCGGTCGCAATCGGAAATAGTGCTTCGGTGAGTGCGAAAGGCGCAACTGTATTGGGTAAGTCTGCAACAGCATCACATGAAAATGCTGTGGTTTTAGGAAATCACTCAGTTTCGGCAGCTTATGTGGCAACCAAATCAGCCACAATTAATGGCAAAACCTATGATTTTGCAGGAGCTCCCGCTGCATCTTCTAGTGTAAGTGTCGGGGATGTCGGTGCTGAACGAACCATTGTCAATGTCGCTGCTGGGCGTATCAGTAGCTCAAGTACAGATGCAATTAATGGCAGTCAATTATATCAAACCAATCAAGCCATTACCGATTTAGCAGAGACGCCATTAAGCTTTGCCGGAGACACTGGCGCGAAAGTAGAGCGTAAATTGGGTGAGCAATTAAAGCTCACTGGTGGAGCAACTGGGGTACTTACAGATGGCAATCTTGGGGTTGTAAGTAATGGTACCGATACTTTGCAATTAAAATTGGCCAAAGATGTCAACCTGACCGCTCAAGGAAGCTTAAGCGTCGGCACTTCCAAAATTACAGATGGGCAGGTGGAAATTAAAGACAGCACCAATAATAGTAATATCAGCACCTCCACTCAGACAGTGATTACTGCAGGGGCAAGCAGTAATAGCATAAATGCCAATAGCATTAACTTAAAAAATGCGAGCAATAATGTTGTGTTAAGTGGCACGACAGGTACTTTGACAGGGCTGACCAATAAAACTTTAACTGAATCAGACTTTGCCAAAATGGGGCGTGCAGCAACAGAAGAACAGCTTAAGTTAGTCAATGAGGTGGCTGAAAATGCCAATAAAGGTTGGAATTTAACCACCAACAAAGACGCTACAGGCACTACAAATATTGCAGCCACGGATACAGTCGATTTTTCAAATAGTGATGGCAATCTAGCCATTGGTCACACTGGTGCAAATGTCGATCTAAAACTTGCAGAAATCGTTAATGTGGGCGGACTTCCAGGTGGGGCAAACATTGCCATTAATGGCAAAAATGGCACGATTACAGGATTAACCAATACCACTTTTGATCCGAGTAACTATTTATCTGGGCGCGCTGCAACTGAGGATCAATTGGCAACACCCATTACATTTGCTGGAGATAATGCCGGTGTGAATGTCGATCGTAGATTGGGGCAACGCTTGAGTATTGTCGGTGGTGAATCTGTTGCGAGTAATTTAACCGACAATAACATCGGTGTAGTTGCAGACAGTACCGACAATAAACTAACCATTAAACTCGCTAAAGATATTCAGCTCGATAGTGTAAATGCGAGTGGCACAGTGATCGATAGCAAAGGCTTAACTTTTGTAAACGCAAGTGGCGGTGCTGTGCCGAATTCACCAAGTGTGACCGTGACAGGAATCAATGCGGGGACCAATAAAATTACCAATGTTGCATTGGGTGATATTAGTGATAGCTCTATGGATGCTGTAAATGGGAGCCAGATTAAACAGATTATCGATAAAGGATTTAGCATTAGTGCAAATGCTGACAGTGCAGCAAAAGATACGATTGGTCTCGGTGAAAATGTTGATTTTAGTGCAATCGATGGCAACATTAAAATTACCAACACAGGCAATAATGGCATTAGCTTTGGGCTTGAGCCAGTGGTCAAGATTGGACCTGCCACAGGTGGAAATCCAATAACAGTCAATGGTAATACAGGAACAATTACAGGCCTAAGCAATACAACCACATCCAGTAATGACTTTGCTACAGTCGGTCGCGCGGCCACAGAAGAACAGCTCAAACAGATGCAAACTGGGCTCAATGATGCGGGCTTTGGCTTAACGGCTGGCGACGGCAATACCATCAACAAAAAATTGGGCGAAAGTATTGAGGTTATTGGTGCCGATAGCAATATTGCCACCAAAGTCACTGGTGGCAAAGTTGAAATAGAGCTCGCCAAAAATATTGATCTGAGTACTGCAGGCAGCTTAACAGTCGGTACCAGTAAAATTACAGATGGTCAAGTTGAATTAAAAGATGCGGGCAAATCGAATATTAGTACGGTGAATAGTACAATTGTCAGTGATGGTAGCAATAGCAGTACGTTAGGTGCAGGAAATATCAATGTCAGTAATGGCACTTATCAAACCCAAGTCGGCCCAACACAAATTCTTGTAGGTGGTGCAAATCCAGTTACAGTGAATGGTTCAACAGGACGGGTGAGTGGTTTAAGCAATACCACTTGGGATCCAAATGCAAGTTACAATCAAAAACAAGCTGCGACTGAAGAGCAGTTAAAACAAGTCAGTGATGTGGCTCAGAATGCCAATCAAGGCTGGAACGTCAAAACGGATGCTATTTTGGGGACAACGCAAGTCAAACCAGGCGATACGGTCGATGTCGGTTTAGCAACAGGTGAAACTAATTTAAATGTCAGTGCAAAAAATGACAGTAATGGAACGACAACCATTGATTTCAGCTTAAATAAAGATCTGAATATTGATAGCGTCACTGCGGGTACAGCAACGGACTCCACTGTACTGAATAAAGATGGTATGACCGTACAAGATGGTAGCACTCAAAGTGTGATCAGTTCTGGTGTGATCAGCGTCAAAAATACGGTCAATCAAGTTGTACTTGATGCCAATAAAGGCACTCTAGAAGGTTTAACCAATAAGACTACATCAGGTAAAGATTTTGCTACCACAGGTCGTGCAGCCACAGAGGAACAGCTTAAAGAAATCCAAACTGGACTGAATGATGCCGGTTTTGCTTTAACCGCTCAGGATGGCAATACAGTAAACAAGAAATTAGGTGAAAGCGTTGATGTAATTGGTGCTGACAGTAATATCAGTACCAAGGTTGCAGCTGGAAAAGTACAAGTCGAGTTAGCAAAAAATATTGATCTTACTTCTGCAGGAAGCTTAACGGTTGGTAAAAGCAAAATCAGCGATGGCAAAGTCGAACTGAAAGATGGCGCCAAATCGAATATTAGTACCGTCGATGGTACATTGGTGAGTGATGCAAGTAATAATAGTAGTTGGATTGGTGCAGGCAGTATCAATCTAAGTAATGGTATTTATCAAACCCAAATGGGACCAACACAAATTATTGTGGGCGGTGCGAACCCTGTAACTGTGAATGGTGCAACAGGGACTATTGGTGGGCTGACCAATAAAACATTTAATCCAAATAACTTTGTCAGTGGTCAAGCTGCGACAGAGGATCAGCTTAAAGCGGTGAGCGATCGTATTCAAACAGCAAACCAAGGTTGGAATTTGACCACCAATGGAACCAATAGTAATCCAGTTAAATCAGGCGATACGGTCGATTTTAGTAACAAAGATGGCAATATTAATATCAGTAACAATGCCAATAATGTCAGTGTCGAATTAGCCAAAGATATCCAGGTTGACAGTGTGACTGCAGGCAATACCGTAATCAATAATGATGGTCTTAGCATTACTGGCGGGCCAAGTGTGACTAAAAATGGTATTGATGCTGCGGGCAATAAAGTCACCAATGTTGCAGAGGGGAGTATTGCTCAGAGTAGTAAAGATGCAGTGAATGGAAGCCAGATCCACAATATTATTGGGGATGGTGCGTTCCAAGGCGGAGATGGCAATACCATTACCAACATCGGTGGGACAGGTGCAACCAACATTAATGATGCGATTAGCTCAATCAACCAAAAAGCTGGGCAACATTCTACAGTTATTGCGGGGCAGAATATGACGGTCACTGAAACAACCAATAGCCTAGGAGGTAAGGAATATAAGGTTGCAACAGCGGATGACGTAAAATTTAACACAGTTACCGCAAATACGGTTACTGCAGATAATGTCATAGCAAACACAGTCAAAGTGGGTGATGTTGCAATAGATCAAAATGGAATAAATGCTGGGAATAAAAAAATCACCAATGTTGCAGCAGGTGAAGTATCCAGCACTTCAAAAGATGCGGTTAATGGTTCACAACTCAATACATCAAACCAATACATCACCACATCATTAGGCGGTGGCGCAAAATATGAAAATGGTCAGTTCACTCCGCCAACCTACAATGTAAATAACGGCTCATATCATAATGTAGGTGATGCCTTAGGTGCGCTTAATCAGGCTGATATTGATTTAGGTAATAAAATTACCAATCTAGGCGATCGTTTAGAGCAAGTATTTTATGACACCAATGGTCGCATAGATGATTTAGAGAAAAGAGCCAGTGCAGGCAATGCGCAAGCACTTGCAACAGCAGGTTTACCTCAAGCTTATATTCCAGGCAAAAGTATGATGGCAATCAGTGGGGGGACTTACCGTGGAGAAAGTGGGTATGCGATTGGGATGTCATCAATTTCAGATAATGGTCGATGGGTGTTTAAGGTGAGTGGAAGTGGTAACTCGCGTGGTGATTTTGGGGGAACTGTAGGTACTGGAATCCAATGGTAGTTTAGGGAAGCTAAGGCATTTTAGCCATGTAAACAGTGTCTTAGCTTACCATTTTTTGGATTCAAATTAACGAGAACAATAATTTATGTGAGAGTCGACATATGAAAAATTTATTAATATTGAGTTTAATAGCCCTAACATTGAGTGCTTGTGCCACAGGAACCATTATTTCTAAAGAGGGTAAAACCGATCAAGCGAAATGGCACAAGGTGGATGATGTCATTTTAAATAAAAAAGCGGGAACATTCCCAAATGTACAGAACTTGAATCAAGTCAGAGCAGGAATGACCAAAGATCAACTTTACGCGCTGATTGGTCGACCTCAATATGAGGATGGCTGGAGAGCTAGAGAATGGAATTATTTGTTCCATTTCACAACTGCAGACCGTACCAATGACACTATTACAACCTGTCAGTTTAAAATTTTATTTGACCAAGAAAAGGTCGCAAGAAGCTTTTACTGGAATCCAATACAGCCTAAAGATACCCTCTGTCCTCCCTCTCTTGAATTAAAGTAACAATCAGTGAGTAGATGGTTGAAGGCTTTAAAATTGTATACTTTAGGCATTTAATTTTTTGCGTGTAGAAAAATTCAATCTCAAACAACAGTGTGTAAAGAGAAAACCCACAACGATGTGAACACTTTAAATAAGCGGTCATATCGTTGTGGCACATTTAAATCATATACGTTTTTAAGATGATGTTTTAACACGCCATTGAGGATAGATCGAAAGGATATAGTCCTGAAATTGTTGTATCACTTTTGGATTGTTTGAACGCTTTAAATAGTCTAAAACACGATCTAAATAAGCCTCACTGGGTTGTATCTCAAAGCCTAAATTTTGACTTAATTGAGCATAATGTTCTTTTATAAGATTGGGGTTTTCTGGGATCGCTTTAATATTGACTCGCATACCTTCAAAAATATAACGCAAACCATCAAGATTACCTTTCATTGGCACAGTACCGTGATCTTCACCCTCATACTGGACATATTTATAGTTCAGTTGAGTAAAAGGCTGTTGACTTAAATATTGATTGAACTTTTTGATACCCTTGTAATGGTTGTCTAAACTGTCTGTATTTTCACTGGCACCAACTTGGGTTAAAAATAAAGTTTTATGCTGAAAATCTTGATTGTTCGCTTCCTTAAAACGTTTCAGCATGATCTCATCATCCCACCAAATACTAGGGTCATGGACAATATAGGCTTGGATATTTTGTTGACCATTGAGCATATGATTGAGTGCGGTAATACCTCCGAAAGAATGACCAATCAATATATTTAACCCATTCGTACGATATTTTTTCTCAATATCAGGCATGAGCTCCGATTCTAAAAATTTAAAAAATGCGACATTTCCGCCAGTTTCACCTTCAATTACACGTCCTTCATTAATTTCAGGCTTTTGCTTGGTTGGGGTTAAGTCTCGAGCACGATCTGTATTAACGATCCCAACAACGACGATTTCAGGAATCGAAGGGTAAGGTGACTTCGATAATTTTTCCACAATTCCTGTCAAATAATGGAAGTTACTTTCGCTATCTAATAGATAAATCACAGGATATTTTTGCTTAGGATATTTGCCATATGTTGCAGGGAGATAGATCTGGATTGGTCTTTTTTCATTTAAAACTGAAGACACGAAGTTGTGTGTTTCTCCAATTTTGATGCTGTTATCCGCAAAACTAGGTATTGAGATTTGCATGATCAACACGCCTAGCGCCAAGTAGAGAGAAGTTTTCTTCAACATGAAAAATGACCTATTCGATAACAGTGATGTGATTCCCCCAGTCGAGTAAACTTATTGATTGCTCAAGTATGGGTACTGATGATTTACAGAAAAAAAGAGATTAAATTCAATTCAGGTTGCGTTGCTGGCTGACAAAGCTTTTAGCAGAAACAGGTGTTTTGCAGCATCAGTTTGTATTTTTATAACTGATCAAAGTCATAGAGCTGAGTACACGATTTGCTATTGGCTGAATAAGAATAGATTGGATCATAAAATTGATTTTTATAAATATGCGAATAATAATTATTATCTTTTAAGTTGGTGGTAAAAATCAATATGGATCTATATGTTTTATAAATTTATATTGTTTTGCGCTGTCATGAACAAGTTAAAAGCTATGCGTTTAAAAAATTAGCCTTTAAGCATTATGGTTCCCATTAAAATTTCTTCAAGGTATTTTTAAACCATACTCCTTAACTCATAGGCTGTATTTCTCAGTAAAGGCAAAACTTGCTGAATCAGTTGTTCTTCAGTGACACGATGTGTTTGTGCAATACAGTTTAATGCAGCGACGGCTTTGCCTTGTGCATTTAATACTGGAACTGCAATCGCAATAACCCCTAATTCATGTTGTTCTTTTGATAGACAATAATCTTGTTTTTGAATTTCTGCCAATACTTGATAAAACTGGACTTCATCTTGAATGGTATAAGCGGTGAGGCGTTTCAAACTATATTTATTTACCCAGTGTTTTTGTTCTTCTAAATTCAATGCTGCCAATAAAACCTTGCCTGTTGAGGTTGCATGTGCAGGCAGACGATTGCCCAAATGCATCCCATACGGGCTGAGGCGTAAATTATCATGTTGAGGTAAGTAGCTTCGCGCAATCGGAACAACTTCATGTTCATCTAAAACCACCAGCGAAAAAGTCAGACTGGTTTGTGCGCTTAACAGGTTGAGTATAGGTTGCACAACTTTAGGCAGATGTGCAGAGCTTAAATAGGAGCTCGATAAGCGTAATACTTTGTGAGTTAACCAAAAGTAGTGATCATCAGTTTCTAAATAACCTAAATATTTTAAAGTTCGTAAATATCTTCGTGCCGCTGTACGGCTCAATCCTGTACGCTCCGCAATTTGAGTCGAATTGAGTTTTTGACGATCAACCCCAAAGGCTTCTAGCAAACTTAGTCCTTTGGCGAGTCCAGCGATGTAATCGTCTTGCTTAATGGTTTCACCTGAAACTTCGTTCTCAATTAAATCGTATCTCATCGTTCATCCATTCCCGATTATAATTTTATGGCCGATATACGGTCATTGTTGCCACTATACGGCGATTATCCAGTTTTCACCATATCAAAAAGAGATCAAAAAAATTAATTTAATGGTCAGGATATGGAGAAAATATTATGGAAAATTTAACGACACAAGTGGCAATTATTGGTTCAGGCCCAGCAGGGCTACTGCTTGGACAACTGTTGTTTAAAGCAGGTATCTCCCACGTGATCATTGAGCAACGCAGTGCTGAATATGTAGCTGCACGTATTCGAGCAGGGATACTTGAACAAGTATCGGTTGATTTATTGAAGCAAGCGGGTGTGGATGAAAATCTAAACAAGTTTGGCTTAGCACATAATGGTATTGAAATTTTAACCAATGGCTTAAAGCATCGTGTGGATTTATCTGAGTTAACTCAGGGGAAGCAAGTTACGGTTTATGGACAAACGGAAGTCACAAAAGATTTAATGCATGCACGTGAAGCGGCAGGTCTATGTACTTACTATGAAGCTGAGAATGTGCAAATTCATGATTTTGAGCAAAACCCGTATGTTAGCTTTCAGCAAAATGGTCAATCGTATCAGCTTAGATGTGATTTTATTGCAGGCTGTGATGGTTATCATGGGGTCTGTCGTGCAAGCGTGCCACAAGATAAAATCAAAACTTTTGAAAAGATTTATCCATTCGGTTGGTTAGGTGTACTTGCAGATGTTCCACCTGTTTCAGATGAATTAATCTATGTGCAGTCAGAACGTGGTTTTGCTTTATGTAGTATGCGTTCAAAAACCCGTAGCCGATATTATTTGCAAGTTCCTGTGACGGATCATGTCGATGAATGGTCTGACCAACGATTTTGGGATGAGTTAAAAAATCGCCTTGATGACGAAAGTCGTGAAAATTTGGTTACAGGCACTTCTATTGAAAAAAGTATTGCACCTTTACGCAGTTTTGTGACTGAACCAATGCGATTTGGGAAACTATTTTTAGCAGGAGATGCGGCACATATCGTTCCACCGACTGGGGCAAAAGGTTTAAATTTAGCTGCATCTGATATCGCTTATTTGTCAAATGCCTTAATTGAATTTTATCTCAATGGTTCAGAACAAGGCATCGAGGAATATTCTGAAAAATGCTTAAAACGTGTGTGGAAAGCAGAACGTTTTTCATGGTGGATGACGCATTTACTGCATCGTTTTGAAACGGAAAGTGAGTTTGATCATAAAATTAAGCAGGCTGAATTGAGTTATATTTTAGATTCACATGCGGGTTTAACCACATTGGCTGAAAACTATGTGGGTTTACCTTATGAAATTAAAACATTTAATGAGGTTCAGGGGAGTCGTTCTGACTTGCTTAGTCATTAATTTTTGAAAAATAGAAAGTTACCTATTTTGAGCAAGGTTTTAAATCTTAATTAAATATAGGTGGCTTTCTTTTTCTTTTTTATACAACAAAGCTGTTCAGGCTTTTTTTGAAACTTGAAACCAAATAGATTCAAATCGAAAATTTGTTTTCATTTTATAGATGAACTTGTTAGCATCAAAGGGTATTTTTGATAGCGTGTGACAGTGAATGTCTTCAGGTCAACAAGTTTTAATTAAACTTAGAAAAATGATTATTGCTGGAGAGCTAGAAGGCGGTACCAGAGTGGCAGAGATCCCAACGGCTGAGCTGCTTGGGGTGTCCAGACAGCCTGTGCGTATGGCATTTCGTTTGCTTGAGCAAGAAGGCTTGCTGATTAAAAATCCGACTCGAGGTTATACGGTTCGAGAAATTTCAGAAAAACTGATCAATGATGCACTTGAAGTGCGTGGCATCCTTGAAGGACTGGCTGCTAAAACCATTGCAGAACAAGGTTTGACGGAAGAACAGAAAAAAATACTACAAAATTGCATTGTCGAAACTGAAAAACTTTTTGATGGAAAAACTGAGTTTGGTGATCATGACCTGGAACGTTACCATCACTTTAATGTGATTTTTCACGATACCATTATTCAAGGCGCGCAAAATGTTGCATTGATCCAAGCCTTAGCCAAAAACAATCAATTGCCTATGGCCTCGGCCCAAGCCATTACCTATGACCAAACTCAAGCACTTTCAGAATATCGTCGCTTACATTATGCCCATCTACAACACTGTTCAATTTACGATGCTTTAATGCATAGACAAGCTGGGCGTGCTGAAACATTGATGCGGGAACATAGTAGTGTTGTGGTTTTGGGTGAGACCTTAAGAAATGTATTGTCTCAATAAAACCGAAAAGAAATATCAACAGACCCTAAGCAGCTCTTTTAATCGAATCAAAGGGCTGTTTTTCATTAGAATTCAATCAGCAAACTTGTAGATTTTGCTCGGGAACAGCAGGGGGTAAACTGGTTATTTAATGCATGTTCTTCATCAGTCATAAATACATCACGGTGATCTGGAATTCCTGCAAGCACACGCGTGATACAGGTTCCGCAAATACCTTGTTCACAAGAAACAGGGACATCAAAACCGTTCTCAATTAAGGCTTGGGTTGCTGTTTGATGAGGCTGTACTTCGATTCGACGGTCACTGCCTTTGATTTCGATGGTAAAAGCAGCATTGTTAGATACCTCTGACTTTTGTGCGACAAAGTGTTCTTGATGTAGCTGCTCTGTCTGCCAGCCCATGTGTTGAGCTGACTCCATCACAAATGCCATAAAACCTGCTGGTCCACAAACATATAAATATCTATCGGATGTGGTCTGCTCCAAGACAGACGACATATCACATTGAGTTTCAGGTTGATTTTGAATATGAAAATGAATCTGACCTGTAAAGTGTTCGGTTAAATTTCCATAGAAAGCAATCATTTCATGACTACGTACAAAATAATGCAGCTCAAATGGGATCCGCTGGGATTTAAGTCGATATGCCATTGAAAGAATCGGGGTAATACCGATACCACCAGCAAATAAGATTGCCTTTTGGGTATGAGGATGAATTTCAAATAAGTTACGTGGTACGCCAATACGTAATTGATCACCTTCACGGTACTCGGTATGCATGCAACGAGAACCACCTCTAGAATGCTCATCATGCAAAACACCAATCACATAACGGTGTTTTTCACTACAACAGTTTGAAAGTGAGTATTGGCGCGTTAAGCCATTTTTGAGATGTACATCAATATGCGCGCCTGCCTCAAAGCTTGGAAGGGCAGAACCATTGCTTGAAATCAATTCAAAGGCTCGAATTGATGGAGTAAGTTGATGAATTTTATTAATAACAACGTCCATGTTTATTCTCCTTTAAATCACCCGAATATTTGGAAACTTATGTTTTGTTGTTTCAGGTGTGAGCGTACTTTCTTGTGCCAGTAATCTATCAATCACTTTACGTGACTGTACGCCACCAGCATCAATATTCAGCATCAGTAACTGGCGATGGGGATTTCGTAAAATATTTTGTTGCTGTTGTTCCAGCATTTCTAAATCTTCGGTAAAGATTTTGCCTTGACCTTCGCGAATGAGATCAGTGAGGGTCGGGTTATCTTGTTGGAAATTACGTGCCATTCCCCAAAAATACCAATGCGAGGTTTCTGTTTCAGGGCTAATAAAATCAACCACGATCGATGACACTTTTTTATCTTTAGGGGCATGATATCCGCCATGACCAGCATGAGCGACACCCACTTCAATATGTACATTACTTGGAGCAACGAAGTGACAGCGTTGCCAACGATCTACAGCAACATCATCTGCTAAGTTATTACAACGAAGTGCCATTTGCCAAAATGGAGGAGCGATGACATTTTCCATATAACGTTCAGTAATGACATGATCACCATCGACCTTGGTGACAGGAAGTGCTTCATCAATTTCTTTTTGCCCAATACTGCTCGAATGGACATAGGTTTCATGGGTCAAATCCATAAGGTTGTCGACCATCAAACGATAATCACAATCAATATGGAATAAACCACCGCCATAGCTCCACTCAGGATGATCTGCCCATTCTAGTGTAGGGAGTTTGGACTCATCAGCCAAAGCTTGATCACCAGGCCAAACCCAAATAAAACCAAACTTTTCTATGGCTGCATAGGCTTTATTACAGGGGAAACCGTTTACACGTTGAGCTGGCATAGAAATGGTTTTTCCTTCGCATCCCATGACTAAACCATGATAACCACAAACTAAATTGCCATCTTCAACATAGCCTAATGATAATGGGGCGCCACGATGTGGACAAAAATCTTCAACAGCAGCAACTTGATTTTCTTTGCCGCGATAGAAAACAATTTTTTCACCACAGATGGTGCGACCAAGCGGCTTGTCTTGGATATCTTCAGGATAGCAAGCAACATACCATGCATTTTTTATAAACATTTGTGATGACTCCTTATCACTTATTGGATCCAATTTATATCAACGAAAATAAACAGTCAATCCATAAAATGATCATTAAATCCTTTTATTTAGGCTTTTTTATTTTGTTTTTATCAATATTTTGCTGTTTTCATTTAAAAAATATCTCTGCGATATTTATGTGGTTGATTGTGCTTTTATTTATTTTTGGATCCAATTGGTGTTTTTGTTGAATACCTCTCGCATTGCGAAAACTAAAATATTTAAGAATAAGGGGGCTTTTTTAATATCTCAATAAGGTCACTTACTTAGTAGAGGCTAATTGAATTTAATGGATCCATTTTCATGTAATTTTTAAATTTATACATCTGTTCTTTATTTATTTTTTTATAAATATTTAAATAAATCAATTGATTTTGCTTTTTATTTTTATTTTGTAAATATTTTTTAATAATACTATTGATTTTTTGGATCCAATTAATCAAGATGAAATAGAGCAGGACGCTCCAAAAAAATATTCTTGTTCAAAGATGAGTTTAAAAATTAAATTATTCCTCTAGGTAATTATGGATACGGATATGCATAACCACCCAACGACGCAGCTCAATAATGTCGTGTGTATATCCTATCCAGATTGGGAGATAAACAAATGGAAAGAGATGTGCTTGGAGAGATAAGTCAAAATAAGATGAGCCGCTATCAATGGTTTGTGATTTTGATTTGTGTTTTCCTCAATATTATTGATGGTTTTGATGTCATGGTTATGGCATTTACTGCACCTTCGGTTTCAGCGGATTGGTCGCTTTCTGGTGCTCAAATCGGTTTGTTATTAAGTGCTGGTCTATTTGGTATGGCTGCTGGTTCGATTTTTCTGGCACCACTTGCCGATAAAATTGGTCGCCGTTTACTGATCTTAATTTGTTTGGTGATTGCTGGAATCAGCATGCTGGCATGTGCTTTTGTCAATAGTCATAGTATGTTGGCCATGCTTCGTTTTGTCACAGGGATTGGGGTTGGCGGTATTCTTGCCAGTAGTAATGTTTTGGCCAGTGAATATGCCAATACACGCTGGAGAAGTTTTGCGGTAAGTTTGATGTCTACAGGATATGGGATTGGTGCCACACTTGGTGGGATATTGTCACTGACACTGATTGAACATTTAGGCTGGCGCTCGATTTTTCTTGCAGGTGGGATCACAACCATTGCAATGCTGTTGGTGAGTATATGGTTATTGCCTGAGTCCTTAGATTATTTGTTGGCAAAAAGACCGCAACAAGCGTTAGGGCGAATGAACTCAGTGTTACAGCGTATGGGCTTAACTCATCTAGATGCCTTACCTGATTATGCAAAAAGTGATGCAAAGGGTGGCGGAGATTTTGCTAAATTATTTGGTGGGCAACAGGGCTTTCAAACATTGTGTCTATGGGGGGCTTTCTTTCTCGTAATGTTTGGCTTTTATTTTGTGATGAGTTGGACACCGAAAATTTTAATTTCAATGGGAATGTCGCCTGAACAAGGGGTTACCACAGGTATTTTAATTAGTATTGGTGGGATCTTTGGTGCAGCAATTATTGGTTTGCTGGCATCCCGTATCAAAATCTTCTATGCCTTAAGTCTATTTCTAGGACTAACTGCCGCATGTGTGTTTTTATTCGTGGCTGTCTCGGCCCAAGTGAGTGTGGCATTGATTGTTGGCCTATTACTTGGAACGCTGATTAATGGTTGTATTGCAGGTTTATATTCTATTTCACCTACAATTTACGACGCCGATATTCGTAGCCGTGGCGTAGGCTATGCCATTGGTTTTGGACGTATTGGTGCTATTTTATCACCAACAATTGCAGGCGTTTTTTTAGATAAAGGTTTAGCGCCAGCCACACTTTATGCATATTACGGGGTGGTATTTATTTTGGCAATTGTGCTTATTTTAATGTTGGGTAATGCATTTTATCGACATAAAAATGAAGCAGCCTATACGCTTAAAACAACAACTTAATCCTCTAAAAATTAAATAGTTGAGATAAAAAATGAAAAAAACATCCTTGTGGGTGTGGGTATACTTTTGCCCATTATTTAGTGCTCTGGCGCATGCCGATTTAGTGACGGACAGTAGTGCAGAGCTAACGCTTAGAAATTTTTACTTTGACCGAGACTATAAACAAGATCCATATCCTTATACTGCTGCGCGCGATTGGGCACAAGGTATCATCTTTAATGGTCAATCGGGCTATACCGATGGAACAGTTGGTTTTGGTGTTGATGTATTGGCAATGGCTGGATTTAACTTAATTGGAGATCGAGCTGATGACTATGCACGGAGTAACTTATTACCTGTAAATGCAGATAATTCACGAGATGATTATTATGGGAAAATCGGGCTGACTGCCAAAGCAAAATTTAAAAAAAATGAGCTTTTTGTGGGAGATTTGGTTCCACGATTGCCCACGATTTTTTCTTCACCTGCGCGTTTGTTCCCTCAAACTTATCGAGGTGCTCGGTTTGTTTCCAATGAAATTCCAAAGTTGCAATTGGAAGGTTTTTACGTAGACCAAGTGCGACAGCGTGATTCAATTCATTATAGTGATGTTGGTACGGACAATATCAATCGCCGTTTTGATCAATCAGCAACAACAGATTACTTCTATAGTTTTGGTGGCGCTTATCAACTCAATGATGCATATCGAATCCGTGCTTATCAGGCTGAACTGCACGATATCTACCAACAGCAATTTTTAGGTTTTAATGGTAAACAGCCTTTAAATGAACAGTTAACTTTTTTAAGCGATGTACGATTTTTCAATAGTCAGGAGGCAGGTAAACAAAAAATCGGTCATGTAGATAATCAGCATTTAAGTGGATTATTTGGCTTAAATTATCAAAACCATACCCTGTCTTTGGGTTATATGCAGGCATTTGGTTCGACAGGGTTACCATTTTTATCGGGCACAGAAAGTCCAGTGGTGCTTGATTTTATGAGCTCGGATTATTCCAATAAAGACGAGAAAGTCTATTCACTGCGTTATGAATATGATTTTAAAAATGTAAAATTTGCTGATATCTCTCTCAATGGACTGCGTTTTATGACCCGCTATGCCAAAGGGCAAGATATTGATTTACTTAGTTATGGTGATAAGCGATTTAAAGAAGAATCAATGGAGCTGGATTTAGCTTATAAAATCCCAGAAGGGAAGTTAAAAGGCTTAGGCATGCGAGCACGTTTTTCTCATTACCGAAACGATATGCCAACCAATATGGTCTTTCACTCAGCCAATGAAACTCGTTTAAATATAGATTATAGCTTTAAGTTCTAAGGGCTCTGTATTACGAAACGGTTCTTTGATTTAAAGAACCGTTTTTAAAATTTAGTCTAATGGTGAAGAGTGTGGGTTTAAGTAAATTGTGATGAAAAGTATTTTATTAGTTCTAATACATTCATTTTTGGGCTTTATAAATCCAGCGATTTTAAGCTTTCCACAATACTAATCATGACATCGGCACAATCTTGACGAGCAAGCCTTGCTTTAGCGTATTCTTCTGAATGATAACAAGCTTGTGCTGTTTCTAAATCAGCAAATTCAATAATGACATGGCGTTCATAAGATTTTCCTTCCATGCAAATAGAATTTCCACCTCTCGCAAGAAATTTTGCATTATATTTTTCAAACGCTAAGGGGGCTAAAGCCATGTATTGTTTATATTGTTCTAAATTATGAATGGTAACGTGCGCAATCCAGTATGCAGCCATGGCTTTAATCCTTTAATTTCTTAAACCTTTATGTATTTAAAATATTTTTTGCAATTGAAGCAGCTTCAGCAATATGTGCAGCAACAGCTTGTTTGGCTTTTTCAGCATCTTGATCTAAATAGATCGCTTCACATATGTTTTTGATCCGTTGAAAACCTGAAACTTCACGTTTAGTTGAATTCATTGTCATTGCGCGAAGTCGACTAATACGACCATTTAAGCGTTGTACCACTTCCAAGGCGATATGATGTTTTGCTGTGGTAAAAATCGTTTCATAGAGTTTTGATGAGACTGAAATAATCAAATTAATGTCGTCTATAGCAAAAGCGTGTTCAAGCTCTATCACAAAAGCTTTTAAAGTTTCGGTGGTTTGATGGGTGAGATTCCGAGTGCAATCAGCAACCGCACTTTGTTCAAGCAATAGTCGAATTTCATAAATCTGTGATGCAATTTCCCAGTTCAGCAAAGAAACAATTGGCCCTTTATTTGGCAAAATCTCAACCAAGCCTTCAGCTTCTAAATAACGAATGACCTCCCGTACAACAGAGCGACTTACGCCCAGTTCTTCACATAAGCTTCTTTCAACCAGTCTTTTTCCAGAAGGAAAATAGCCAGTAATAATGGCATTGCGAACTTTGTCTAAACATAGCTCACGCAAGGTCACGGGTGGATTTTCAATTTTAAGATTCATAGAGGTTTAATCAGTCCTGATTTTGCGAATACACAATTTTGTTACAAGTTCCTTGCTTAAAAATAGCATAGCAAACTATTGCATTTTTTGCATTATGTATTATGGTATACCATAATACAGACAACAAAATTAATTAACCAGCAAGGAAGAACAATGAATCTGATACGTAAAACGGTGCTTCATGTCGAAACCACATATATCGATGGTGCTAAGGATGCACCTATACCCTTAAAAATGGTTGCAGCAGCAGCTGTGATTCAAAACCCGTGGGCAGGGCAAGGTTATGTTGAAAATCTTTCCCCAGAAATTCGCCGTATTGCACCAGTACTGAGTGAGCATTTAACCAAGCTTATTTTGGATGAAGTCGGTTCTGGTGAAGCAGTACAAGCATTTGGTAAGAGTGCAGTGGTGGGTTTAAACGGTGAGCTTGAACATGCATCAGCCCTAATTCATACCCTACATTTTGGAAATACTTACCGTAGTGCGGTCGGGGCAAAATCATATCTTGCATTTAACAACACCCGTGGCCCTGCAAATGCACCGATTTTAATTCCAATGATGGATAAAAATGATGAAGGGCGCCGTTCTCATTATTTAACCTTACAGTTTGCTATTCCAGATGCGCCAGCTGCTGATGAGTTAGTCATTGTGATTGGTGCTGCAACAGGTGGTCGTCCACATCATCGTATTGGAGATCGTTATCAAGATTTGGAAGAGTTAGGTCATGATCTCAAAAACCCTGCAGCTGTCAAATAATCGCCTTGCTCACTATTTTGAGCAGGGTCAAGGAGAACCTTTAGTTCTGATTCATGGTGTTGGAATGCAAGCCGAGGCATGGTATCCGCAAATTGAGTTCTTCTCAAAAGCTTATCGCGTGATCTCAGTGGATATGCCCGGGCATGGGAAAAGTACAAAGTTAGCCCATGATGCATCGTTACAAGCCTTTGTGGATTGGATGATTGAGTTTCTGACAAAACTGGATATTGGTGCTGTCAATTTGGCTGGGCATTCAATGGGTTCACTGATTACAACAGGTGTAAGTGCAACTTGTCCAAATCTGGTGAAACGTATGGCGGTATTGAATGGTGTTTATAAACGTTCAGAAAAAGCCAAGAATGCAGTGCTTTACCGCGCTGAAGCGATAAAAGCAGGTCAGCTTGATATAGAAACACCACTACAACGTTGGTTTGGTGACAGTGAGGCAGAGCGCCAAGCTGCATTAAAAGTGAAATCGTGGTTACAGCAAGTAGATCTGTCAGGCTATGCAACTGCTTATTCCGCCTTTGCTCGAGGTGATTCAATTTATGCCAATGACTGGTCAAAAATCACCTGTCCAGCTTTGATTCTCACGGGGACTGGTGATCCTAACTCTACAGCAGAAATGGCAATACAGATGGCCAGCCAAGCTCAAAATGCCAAGGCTATTGTGATTGAAAATGAAAGACATATGGTGAATTTAACTGCACCAGATAAAGTGAATAATGCAATGCAAGCATGGTTGGAAACCAGCGTCTAAATTGCTTGATAAAGGAATATAGCAATGAGTGAAATGGATACAATAAATAAAATACGGGAACTACGTGATGCTTTTGGGTCATTTATGACAGGCGTGACCATAGTGACCACCTGTAAGGACGATGGAACACCATTAGGTTTTACAGCGAACTCTTTTGCTTCGGTGTCTTTGGACCCAGCTTTGCTTTTGGTTAGCATTGCAAAGACATCAAGCAATTACGATTACTTTGCACAGGCAACACATTTTGCCATCAATATTTTGGCAGAAGAGCAAAAGGATATTTCCAATACCTTTGCTCGTCCAAGTGATGATCGTTTTGCAAATTTGGACTGGCGCAAAAGTGATTGCCAAAATCCGATTATTGACCAAGTGAGTGCATGGTTTGACTGTACCACTTACCAAGTTGTTGATGCAGGAGATCATGCTGTATTGATCGGTAAGGTAGAAGGTTTTACTTCAACAGGTTTTGCCGGACTGGGGTATTACCGTGGTGCTTATTTTACCCCCGCTAAATCTTCAACGGATGTGATCTCTGGCATGAAGGTTATGATGATGGCATTAATCGGTCATGAAAACCAAATCTTGCTTGAGCAAACCTCGCAGCAAAAATGGACATTGCCACATTTGCTTGTAGATAAAGACGGTGCAGAAAAAACGCTGGAGAAAATCTTTGCGGTTTACCAGCCTGAAGCTTCGCCAAGCTTTATTTATTCTGTCTACGACGATATCACCACACAACAACAATATATTGCTTTTTTATGTAATACCCCCATTCCTGAAGCCCACAAAGGTCAATTTGTGGATTTAAATGACCTTGAGCAACTCACTTTTGTCGATAGTGCTTTGGAAAGTATGTTAATGCGCTATCGCAAAGAAAATCATCTTAAAACTTATGGTGTTTATTACGGGAATCAAACCACTGGAACGGTTCGTCAAATTGTTAAAGAGGAAGTTTAACTATGCGTTTTTCATTATTTGTACACATGGAACGTGTTTCTGATCAAGAAACACATAAGCAACTTTATGATGAAATGATAGAGCTTTGCCAAATTGCTGATCGGGGCGGAATGCATGCGATTTGGATGGGTGAACATCATGCAATGAATTTTACCATTGCACCCAATCCATTTATTAATTTGGTTGATCTTGCCAACAAGACTCAAAATGTTCGCTTAGGCACAGGTACCGTAGTTGCGCCGTTTTGGCATCCGATAAAGTTGGCTGGTGAAGCTGCCATGGCAGACATCATTTGCAATGGTCGTTTAGATATTGGCATAGCGCGAGGCGCATATTCATTTGAATATGAGCGTATGGTACCGGGGATGGATGCATGGAGTGCAGGTCAGCGGTTACGCGAAATGATTCCTGCAATTAAAAACCTATGGAAAGGCGATTATGAGCATAAGGGTGAGTTTTGGCAGTTCCCGAAAACCACCGCTTCACCACAACCTTTACAACAGCCACATCCATCGATTTGGGTTGCTGCTCGTGATCCCAATAGCCATGAGTTTGCAGTACAAAATGGCTGTAATGTACAGGTTACACCTTTGCACTTAGGTGATGAGGAAGTCGAAAAGTTGATGGGGCATTTCAATACGGCTTGTGAAAAGTTTGCTGATGTAGCTCGTCCTGAAATTATGTTACTACGGCATACCTACGTTGCTGACAGTGAGCAAGATGCACAGCTTGCAGCAGATGAAATGAATACATTCTATAATTATTTTGGGGCGTGGTTTAAAAATGAGCGGGAAATTACCCAAGGGCTTATTGCACCACTGAGTCAAGAAGAAATCGCACAACATCCATTTTATACAGCTGAAGCCATGCGTAAAAATAATGTCATTGGTCAGGCGCAGGAAGTCATTGATCGTCTGAAAGTCTATGAGGCGATGGGGTATAACGAGTATTCCTTCTGGATCGATACAGGAATGAGCTTTGAACGTAAAAAGGCCTCATTAGAACGTATGATTAATGAAGTGATGCCAGCATTTGCATAGGAGAGAAGAGTATGGCTTCTCCATTTCAGTTATATATTAATGGTCAATTTGAGGATGGTGCTGCGCAATTTGACAGTATCAATCCAGCAACTGGACAAGTTTGGGCAAAAATGCCTGAAGCTCGAACAGCTGAGGTTAATCGTGCGGTTTCTGCTGCATCTCAGGCTTTGCAAAATGTGGCATGGTCAGGTTTAACCGCTTCGCAACGCGGAAAATTGCTTTATAAACTTGCGGATTTGATCGAAAAAGCTGCACCGCAACTGGCACAGTATGAAACGTATGACACTGGTAAAATCATTCGTGAAACCTCAAGCCAAATTGCTTATGTGGCTGAGTATTATCGTTATTACGCAGGTATTGCAGACAAGCTAGAAGGCCGCTATTTACCGATTGATAAGCAAGACATGCAAGCTTGGACTATTCGTGAACCTGTGGGTGTAGTCGCTGCGATTGTGCCGTGGAACAGTCAATTATTTTTATCCGCTGTCAAAGTCGGTCCTGCTTTAGCGGCAGGCTGTACGGTTGTGTTAAAAGCCTCAGAGCAAGGGCCTGCACCATTACTGGCATTTGCTCGCTTGGTTCATGACGCAGGTTTTCCAGCAGGTGTCGTGAATGTGATTACGGGTTTTGCAACTGAATGTGGAGCGGTTTTAACCCGTCATCCTGAGGTTGCGCATGTGGCATTTACTGGTGGTCCTGAAACAGCACAACATATCGTACGTAATTCCGCCGAAAACCTTGCCAAAGTATCGCTTGAACTGGGTGGAAAATCGCCATTTATTGTTTTTGCAGATGCTGATTTACAAAGTGCTTTAAATGCCCAAGTCGCTGCGATTTTTGCCGCAACGGGGCAAAGTTGTGTTGCAGGTTCACGCTTGCTCATCGAAGAAAGTATTAAAGATGAGTTTCTTCAACGTTTGGTTGAGCGGGTTCAACGGATCAAAATTGGTTTGCCGGATGATATGGCAACGGAATTTGGTCCACTGTGTACTTTAGCTCAACGCCAGAAGATTGAGCAAGTGGTGGTAAGTTCAATTCAGCAGGGTGCACAACTACTCACAGGTGGACAAGCCATTGATCGTGCAGGTTATTACTATCCACCTACGATTCTAGATTGTAGTGCTGCTCCGCAGGCCGATTGTGTCATGACTGAATTGTTTGGCCCTGTATTGTCGGTGGTTAGTTTTCGCACTGAAGCGGAAGCAATTCAAACAGCCAATCATACTGCGTATGGACTTGCCGCTGGGATATTTACCCATAACTTAAGTCGTGCTCATCGGATGACCAAAGCGATTCGGTCAGGCATTGTTTGGTTGAATACCTATCGGGCAGTTTCACCACTCGCACCCTTTGGTGGTCATGGTTTATCTGGTCATGGTCGTGAAGGTGGTTTTGAGGCGGTATTCGATTACACCACGACAAAAACCGTTTGGTTACGTACTTCAGATGAACCTATTGATGATCCTTTTGTGATGCGATAAATCTTAAAAGGTCTGATTTAGAAATTTTAACTTCAAGGATGAAAATATATGCACAACACTGAAATCCCATAAATTTTACTGCGGTTTAAAAATACCTTTTGTTGAGCTTTTAAAAAGCCTCAACTGGAGCATTTTTATCTTTTTTTAATGATTGATTAAAACTGCTGAAAATCAATGTACAGAATAAGAGCAATAAAGGTCAGGTCATCTCGCTATGGTTCTGACAAGGCAGGTTGTGAAACCTAGGTTTATGCTCACAAATAAATTGATATTGAGGAAAATGAATTCCTCAAAGAGAGATTAAGGATATGAATCAAAATGAAAAAAATGCTTTTGTGATAGAAAGCCATTCAATTGACTATGTCGATCCATCAGAACGCCATGGAAAAGTTCGGGATCTTTTTACCCTGTGGTTTTGTACCAATATCGCACCCTTAGCGGTGATTACCGGTGCAATGTCAATGTTAACGTTTAATCTAAGTTTAGTCAGCGCTTTAATTGCAATTTGTGCTGGGCATTTCTTTGGGGCCGCAATTTTGGCATTGACTTCAGCTCAAGGACCACAAGTGGGTATTCCACAAATGATCCAGAGCCGCGCACAGTTTGGGCGTTATGGTGCATTGTTGGTTGTATTATTTACCACCCTGATTTATTTGGGGTTCTTTATTTCAAATATTATTTTATCTGGCAAAACTTTACATACCGTTGTACCTGCAATACCTGTACCGATGGCCACGGTGATTGGGGCAATTGCTGCAACCACGATTGGTATAGTGGGTTATCACCTTATTCATAAGTTCAATAAGATTGGCACGTGGTTTATGGGAGGTGCATTATTAATTGGTCTGATGATTATGCTTCCACATATCAATGCAGATGTCTTGGCAAAAGGTGCTTTTAATATGAAAGGCTGGTTTGCCATGTTTGGTTTATGTGCTGTTTGGCAAATTAGTTTTTCACCCTATACCTCGGATTATTCAAGATATTTACCTAAAAGTATCGGGATTTTTAAGCCTTTTATTTTTACCTATTGGGGCGCATCTCTAGGAACGATTTTTGCCATGGTATTTGGCACAGTGGCAGTCAGTATCGGTTCTACTACAGATGCAATGGAAGCAGTCAAATCGGGAACAGGATTGTTTGGCTATGCACTGATGATTTTATTCCTCTGTAATATTATTGGTCACAATGCCATGAATTTATATGGAGCGGTCTTATCTTGTATTACATCGATTCAAACCTTTGCCGGTCAATGGATACCAAGTAAAAATATTCGTGTGGCTTTATCTATTGCGGTACTTGTTCTCGCTACATTTACTGCGCTTTGGGCATCCAGTAACTTTATTAGTTTCTTCCTCAATGTGGTTTTTGCCTTGCTATTTATCTTGGTGCCGTGGGTATCGATTAACTTGTTGGATTTCTATGTGGTGAATAAGAAATCCTATGATATTCACTCTATTTTTGCTCAAGATGGTGGCATTTACGGCAAGTTTAATGCAAAAGCTTTAACCGCCTATTTTATTGGGATTGCAATTCAAATCCCATTCCTGACCAATGCATTTTTTACAGGACCTTTCGCCAACGTTATTCCAGATGTTGATGTGTCATGGGTGATAGGTTTAGTGGTTAGTTTTGTTGTGTATTACCTATTTAATCTTGGAAAGATTAAAGGGGGATTAGAAAGGAATCTGCAAAATGAAAAAAAATAATTTACAACTGATCGTTGCTTCAATTCTCGTTGCTTTTATTTCGCCAAGCTATGCAGGAATCAGTTTTGGTGATCGTAATAATGAAACTGGTCAGCTCACGGTATCTGGTTATGTGCGAGGTAATTACCAACTTAAGCAGTATGGTGAAAATGCCGATGATCAAAAAATTCGTTTTGATGCAGCACAACTCAAACTAGATTATGCGCGTGGTGATCTGTTTGGGCATGCTGAGTATAGATGTTATCAATATGAACGGCTGTGTGACTTTTCGACCATGATTGATGCTTATGTGGGATACCGTCTCAATAAAACCGATCAGCTTGTAGTTGGGATGCAACCGATTCCATTTGGTCCAGGACGTTTCTGGGGCAATAGTCTATTTGGTAGTATCAATACCACTGCTGGGTTGGAAGATGTGCATAATGTTGGTGTGAATTATCATGCTGAATTGCCGACAGCAACCAAGTTTGATTTAGGTTATTTTGCTATAGATGGTGGTCATTATTCAGGAACATATACACCTAATTCAGGGCGTTATACTGCGAATTATGTGCGTTCAGATGATGAGTCACAAACCAATTTACAGGAAAAAAATATGTGGGTTGGGCGTATTACGCAGGATATACCTTTGGCTGTTGAGGGGCTGAATACGCAGATCGGTGCATCATACTGGATCTCAGAAATTGACAATAAAAAGACCAATCAAACAGGTCGTCGTAAAGCGTGGTCAGTATTTAGCAAACTCAATTATGGTGCTTTAGGACTAACATTAACAGGAGGTGAAAATGACATCAGCAATAAAGATCTGATTCACCCTGATACCTCGTTGATGGGATCGTATGACAGTGAATATGCTGTTGCCAATAAAGCAACTTATTATACTGCTGACCTTGGATATACCTTTAAAGATGTTCAACAGATTGGCAATATTACCCCTTATTTTATGCACAGCCGTTACAACAAAGATCTGTCAGGATCACAAGATTCTACGCGTAATATTTTAGGTGTCTCGATTGATCATAAACAGCTTTCTTTGCTTGCTGAATATATCGTGAGTAAGAATGATCCATTTATTGGTGGTAATTTTTCATCATTGGCGCAGGGTGATGATAACAAATGGAATAAGTTGTTGAATTTGACTTTATTCTATTATTTCTAAAACAAAGCAAATCACATTCGGGCAACCGAAAATTTTTTCACGATTCTTTTGGTATGCCATCATACAAGATGATGATAAATAGATCATTGATCAACTGATTTGATGATCTATTTCTCCATACCAGAGTCTAACAAGGATAATTTGTATGCAACTTAATGCAATGCCACTTTTCCATCAACAGGCTTTCGTTGCTGGTCAATGGTGTGATGCCGATAGTCATCAAAGCGCTGATATTTATAACCCAGCAACACAAGAAATAATTGGAAGCGTGCCAAATATGGGCAAGGCAGAAGCTGAACGGGCGATTAAAGCTGCTGTTACAGGTTGGGCAGCGTGGAAAAACAAGACCGCAAAAGATCGTTCAATCATTTTAAAAAAATGGTTTGACCTGATGATTGAAAAGGCGGATGAGCTGGCATTTATTTTAACCAGTGAACAAGGCAAACCTTTAGCGGAGGCGAGAGGAGAAATTTTATATGCCGCCAGTTTTGTCGAGTGGTTTGCTGAAGAAGCGAAGCGTGTGTATGGCGATGTTATTCCAAGTCCTTACACCGATGCACGTATTGTTGTACAGAAACAAGCAATTGGTGTTGTCGCAGCAATTACGCCTTGGAATTTCCCAGCTGCAATGATTACCCGTAAAGTTGCACCAGCATTGGCAGCGGGTTGTCCGTGTATCGTGAAGCCCGCACCTGAAACGCCATTTACAGCTTTAGCTTTGGTGGATTTGGCCGTTCAGGCGGGAGTGCCTGCTGATATTTTCAGTGTGATTACTGGTGATGCAGTAAGTATTGGAGGTGCAATTTTTGAAAGTCATGAGGTGCGTAAGTTTACTTTTACCGGTTCTACCCCTGTGGGAAAGCTGCTTTATCAACGTTCAGCACAGACCTTAAAGAAAGTATCTCTTGAATTAGGGGGAAATGCGCCGTTTATTGTTTTTGATGATGCCGATTTAGATGCAGCGGTTGAAGGTGCACTGATTGCAAAGTATCGCAATGCAGGTCAAACCTGTGTTTGTGTCAATCGTTTTCTGGTACAAGCTGGGATTTACCACAAATTTATTGCTGGATTAAGTGAAAAGGTGAACGCTTTAAAAATTGGTAATGGTTTAGATCAAGGGATTGAAATTGGTCCCTTAATTAATAGCAATGCTGTTAAAAAAGTCGAAGCGCATGTTGCAGATGCATTAGCCAAATCGGCGCGTTTGGTTACAGGCGGTAAACGACATCATGCAGGCGAATTGTTTTATCAACCCACTATTATTGCTGATGCCAATGCAGACATGGATGTTGCCACACAAGAAACATTTGGTCCTCTTGCCGCCGTATTTAAATTTGAAACCGAACAACAAGCCCTAGATATGGCAAATGTCACGGAATTTGGTTTAGCTGCATATTGCTATACCAAAGATTTAGGACGGGCTTGGCGCATGAGTGAACAGCTTGAATATGGCATGGTTGGAATCAATAAGGGGCTCATCTCAAATGAAGTTGCTCCTTTTGGCGGAATGAAGCAGTCAGGTTTAGGCCGTGAGGGATCTAAATATGGAATTGAAGATTATCTTGAAATTAAATACACCTTATTCGGAGGATTAAATACATGAGCAATGACAAATTTGAAAAAGGCCTCGCAATTCGTAAACAAGTGTTGGGCGAGGCCTATGTAAATCACTCCATCAATAATGCCGATGATTTTAATTTACCTTTACAAGAGCTGGTTACGGAATATTGCTGGGGTGCTGTTTGGGGACGTGACGAACTGAGTAAGCCTGAACGCAGTTTAATTAATCTTGCGATGATTTCTGCACTTAATCGCCCACATGAGTTGAAACTACATGTTAAAGGTGCATTGAGAAATGGTTTATCTAAAACTCAAATTCGTGAAGTGCTTTTACAAGTTGCCATTTACTGTGGTGTACCTGCTGCAGTCGATAGTTTTCGTATTGCAAAAGAGGCAATTTTAGAATATGAACAAGAAAATCGCTAAGTTGATTTATTGATATTCATTGAAATTTAATCTGACAGGCTCAGCCAAAAAATGGGGAACTGTCAGATCCAGTTTAAGCAAGTAACCGTACATTCAATTAGACTGTTTACATCAATAAACTCTTCACACAATTTAACTCGATGAGGCCAAATTGACCAATGTTTCATGTAGATAAACCCAATAACATTGACCTGATTCAACTTTGATACAAGCCGTCGATATGCGTAATGTATCAGGTTCATGGCTTTGTTGATGTTCTTGGTATTGAATCCAGCAGTGATTGTTTGCTTCAAATAAAGCAAGTGTATCCAAGATTTTAATTTTTAACGCAGGTTTATTACCTACATTTTGACTAAACAAGGCATTTATTTCGGGAAAACCAATGACATTGCCTTGTGTTGTAATCATTTTAAAATTTGGGTCAAAACTGGCTAAGAGTTGATTTAGGCTTTCTTTTGCATTTTGACCTGTAAATACGTTTTCAATCAAAATATGTAAATCGATGACATGTTGTAATGCATTGTCCATAGGATTAGACATGGGTTTTCTCCTTAAAAATGGAAATTAATGATAAGAGGCACAGCAATGCTGCAATCATAAAAGTTTGCTGATAACGTATTAAATCATTTGCAGCAGGCAACAGACTAAAGATTGAAATAAGGACAACTGTACCTAAACTAAAAGCGACTTGTCGATTAATGTTCCACAGCACACTGCCTTGTAATAAGTCTTGGCCGTTAAAATCGATGAGGGCACTGATTTGGGCAGTATTGGCACTTAGACCACCACCCATTCCCATCAGTAGATAAGCAACTATCAAGGTACTTAAATCATTGGCATTTGAAACCCAGAACAGCAGTGAAATTCCTAAACTATGTAGCATAATACCAATTATAAAGAGCTGCTTTTTACCGAGATGGCGATAGAGAAGTCCACCACTGGTCATCGATACCAATGCGCCTACTGCATAGAGCAGCATAAATAAGCCAGTCTGTTTTGCATTAAACCCAAGGTTACGTTGTAAATTAAAGATATTCAGTAAATTCACACCAGTAAAAATACCGGGGACTGCGTAATAAACGATAAATGCATTGCGTAAATTATAATTTTTTAACAATTGCAAATTAAGAATCGGATGAGCAGATCCTTTCGCGTATTTGAGATAAATCAGAAGCATTGTGACGGAAAGCAAAAAGCTACTGATCGCGAGTACAACACTATGGTAATCGTTAAATAATGAGAAAGAGAGTAACAAACACAACAGGCTGACATTGACCATAAACAGTCCTAAAAAGTCAGGTTTCCCGGACGTTTTAGCTTTATTTTCTTTGATCCATCGCCATGCTAAAAAAGCAGTGATCACGGTAAAGGGGATATTGGCGAAAAACACCCAACGCCAAGATAAAGCATCAATAATCATGCCGCCAATCGTTGGTGAAAAGGCTGGTGCAATTAGTGCGATTGCCATGATCATTGTGGAGATACGTTGCCGTTCATGATTTGGAAACAATGCAAATACCAATGCTTGACCGACAGGGATTAATAATCCACCAGCCACACCCTGAACAAATCTCCAAAAAATTAAACTATGGATTGATTCACTCATGCCAATCAACCAAACACTGATAGAAAAAAGCAGCATTGAATAACACAGCAATTTCCGATCACCCAATACGCTTGCTAACCATAAGCTCATGGGCATGATTAAAACCAAACCTAAAATATAAGCATTGCTTACCCATGCAACCATCGATGGGCTGACTGAGAAAGCTGTTGCTATATCGGGTAAGGCAATTGCAGACATGAAAATATTGATGCAATCAATAAAGAACCCAAGTAAAAACACTGTTGCTATTTTATAGCGATATGACATAGCGACCTCCAAGATGCAGGAGGGTACGATTCAGGCCTTTTATTGTCGATGCATGCGAAGTAAAATCATTGTTTAATAATTTCAAACAATCAGTGTGATTATGCAAAAAAACCTAAAACAGATTATAAGTTTTCTGCAAGTGGTTGATTCAGGATCATTTACCAAGGCAGCAGAGATTTTGGGTTTAAGCCGATCGATGGTGAGTATTGATATCAAGCATTTAGAACAGCATTTAAATGTCAGTTTGCTGATTCGTAATACGCGTAATATCGCACTGACTGAAATAGGCAAAAGCTTTTATGAGGATTTCAAACACATTCAATTGCAAATTGAAGAAGCTTTTGAGCGCAGTCAAAATTTAGCCACAAGTGTTACAGGGATATTGCGTTTTTCATCGACCAATGAATTTGGACGGAAATTCATCTTACCTTTGCTGGGTGAGTTTTGTCGCCAATATCCTCAATTACAACTACAATATTCATTTAATTCTTCCTTAGATGATTTAGTCACTGAAAAATTAGATTTGGTCATTCGGTTGGGAAACTTAAAAGACTCATCGATGCGGGCACGAAAAATTGCTGAATATCCGATTTATTTGGTTGCCAGCCCTGAATTTTTACAACGTTATCCAATCAATAGCATTGCTGATTTAGCACATGTTCCTTGGATTGGTCATCGCTTATTGAATTGGCAGGATGCGCAATATGTTTTACAAAATGATCAAGGTGAAAAACATACATTGCCTTTTGTTAGAAGTCAGTATGAATCTAATTCGGCAGAAGCGATACATCAGATGACACTTGCTTCATTGGGCGTTGCGATATCGCCAGCTTGGTTGGTCGATGAAGATATTCAGCAAAATCGTTTAACTCGGGTGTTAGCTGATTTTGATTTACCTGTACAAAATGTCCAATTGCTCTATCCGAATACGGGAACCTTGCCAGCAAAAACCCGTGTCTTTATCGATTTTTTGGTGCAACGACTGTGTCTTTAATCATGTCAAAATAGGCGCTTGCTATTGCAAATAGATAAAATGCATGGTCAATTGTTAGACTAGATTTCGCCAGATCAATTGTTTATATAAAACCAACAGGATATCATCAAAAAATATCACAACTCATCTGTATACATCTCAGTAAAATATAGCAAGATGAGCTTCGGTCTAAAAAGAATTTATAAAATGGTGTTGATGTTCTATGCGTGAACCGTCCTCCTGTCCGCCAGTTTCTACCCCTATGAATCAGCATGCATTGATTCAATATGGTGATATTGCACCGCAAACGCTGGTTGCCTGTGAGGAATGTGACACGCTCTATCATCGAATTCAGTTGACCCAAGGTGAGCGTGCTTATTGTCTCTGTTGTGGTGCTGAGCTTTATCGGCAAAGCAAACCATTTAGTGTCTTACTGGCAATGGTAACAACAGCACTGATCGTATTTGTGATTGCCAATAGTTTTCCGATTGTTAAGGTGGAATTGCAGGGTAATGATTCCCAGACAACATTACTGGGTGCTTCATGGGCAATGTTTCATGCAGGGCAAGGGCCCGTAGGTGTGCTGATTCTTATCACGACTTTCGTGGTACCTCTATTGGATTTATTGCTGCTGTTCTATGTCCTTTCATCAGTTCATTTTTTTAAAGTTCGGCCTCGCTATTTAGTTGCAGCATTTCGTACCCTGTTTTTATTTAGAACATGGGGAATGGTTGAAGTATTTTTGATTGGGGTATTGGTCACCTTGGTTAAACTGGTCGGGATGGTTGTGGTGATTCCGGGTGTTGCATTATGGGGATTCTCCATACTGAGTGTGTTGCTGGTTTATATTGCCTCAGTAAAAGTCAAAGATCTTTGGGATGAGATCGACAGGAGACTCTCATGAAAACTGAAGAGTCTCAGGCTAATTTTTCAAAATACTCAGCGAATACAGACAATAAAAATTCGTTGCAATACCCAAGAGCCAAAGATTTGTCTTTGGTGCTTTGTCATTGCTGTGGAACGCTCAATAAACAGCTTCCAGAGGCTGAAACAAAACACGCTTCACATTGCTTGAAATGTCATAGTGTGCTGCATCAACGTAAACCAAAGAGCTTAGACAGAACCCTTGCTTTGGTGATCGCGGCGAGTATTTTATATATTCCAGCCAATGTACTCCCGATGACCGTGACAGATTCTTTGTTAGGCAGTCAGCAAGATACGATCATGAGTGGTGTGATCTATTTTTGGCAGAATGGGGATTATTTGGTATCTGCTGTTATTTTTATGGCCAGTATCTTTATTCCCATGTTAAAACTTTTGATTCTGTGTTTTCTGTTGATTGCAGTAAAAATGCAGTCTTCTAAACGTTTGCATTTTTCACCTGAGCATTGCTCAATGCTTTATCGGATTGTTGAGTTTATCGGTCGATGGTCGATGATTGATGTTTTTGTGGTGGCTTTATTGACCGCCTTGATTCAGATTCAATCACTGGCAACTATTCTCGCTGGGCCGGGCGCGGTTGCTTTTGGTGCAGTGGTGGTTTTAACCATGTTTGCTTCACTGAGTTTTGACCCGCGTATTATTTGGGATAATTATTCTGCTGCCCAGAATACGCGCAACAAGAACGGGCTTTTCCTGCAAGGCGCAGATGTGATTCACGTGGATCATGCTCCCTTGAATCATGATTTATCTAATTCCAGTCAATAAAACAATGATGGGTGTGTATGTCTGAAAATAAAACCAATAACGAAAGCTCAGATCATCAGGATCCTCATGCTGTAGATGAAACGCAGCAGATTTTGCCTGAACCTGAGAAAAATAAAGGACGCTGGCGACCATCGTTGATCTGGCTGATTCCGTTTATTGCCTTGTTGATAGGTCTGTCGTTGGCAGTCAAAGCGGTATTAGATACTGGTCCGACCATTAATGTTGCTTTTAGAACGGCTGAAGGGCTGGTTGCAGGTAAGACGACTGTTCGTTTTAAACAAGTGGATATCGGTCTTGTTCGCCAAATTGATCTTGCTGATGATCATTCACATGTCATTGCCAAAATTGAACTGCGTAAGGATGCCAGTAATTTTGCTGCAAAAGACTCACGCTTCTGGGTGGTTCGCCCACGCATTGGTGCCAGTGGCGTCTCCGGAATTGATACCTTATTGTCGGGTGCTTATATTGAGGTTGATGGCGGTAAGGCAGAACAAAAACAGGATGAGTTCACTGGCTTAGAAGTTCCTCCAGTCATCTCATCAGATGTACCGGGTAAAATCTTTTTCCTCAAAGCCAATAACTTAGGCTCACTGGATATTGGTTCTCCTATTTATTATCGTCAGATCAATGTGGGTCAAATCACGGCTTATCAGTTGGCCAAAGATGGTAAGAGTGTTGAGTTACAGACCTTTATTCAAGCACCTTATGATAAGTTTGTGACCACAGATGCGCGTTTCTGGCAGGCCAGTGGTGTCGATGTCAGCTTAAGTGCATCAGGATTTAAACTAGATACCCAGTCTCTGGTGAGTATTATCGCTGGCGGGATTGCTTTCGGTTATCCTGAGAATTCACATGCTGCTGTTGCTTCGGATCAAAGTCGTTTTAATTTATGGGATTCTCGTACTGAAGCTTTGAAAGAGCCAGATGGAAATCCACATCGTATCATTATGTATTTTGATCAGTCTTTACGTGGCTTGTCGGCAGGTGCACCGATTGACTTTATGGGGATTGAAATTGGTAATATTCAGTCGATTAATGCGGAGTTTGATGCAAATTATACTCAGATTCGGATGCGGGCTGAGGGGGTCATTTATCCATCTCGTTTAGCCAATGGCAAAGAACTTGATCCTGATGGTGTGATTTTTAAACGCTTTATCGAAAGAGGCTGGCGTGCTCAGATGCGCACTGGAAATCTACTGACAGGGCAGAACTATATCGCTTTTGATCTATTCCCTAAAGCAAAACCAGCAAACTTAATCATCAGATCAAATGGTGTGATTGAGGTTCCAACCACACCAACCGAGTTGAAGGGATTACAAGCACAAGTATCGCAAATTGCAGATAAACTGAATAAATTCCCATTGGTGGAAATTGGGCAAGATGTACGTAAAACCCTCAATAATATGAATTCAGCGATTAGCTCTACAGATAAATTGGTGAAACAGTTGGATGGGAAAGTTGCGCCAGGGCTACAGGCGACTTTGGATGATGTACGTAAAACCATGCGCTCTACTGAAACCATTCTATCCAGTGATGCGCCAATGCAACAGGATGTACGTCGTGCTTTACAGCAAATGACACGTGCTGCCGCATCTTTACAGTTAATGGCTGACTATATTGAACAACACCCTGAATCACTCATTCGTGGGAAAACGCCTGAGGTTAAGAATGCTAAATAAAAAAAATAGCTCACATTTTTTGTCTTATTTGCCGCAGTCTAGTCGAGCAGGTTGTGCTCTGTTACTGGCCATTGTGGGTTTAGCTGGCTGTTCCAGTTCGCCTACACCAAACTACTATAGTTTGACGCCAACGGTTAAACCGTTGGTGAGTTCAAATGTACGGGTGATTGAAGTCCTGCCAGTGGGATTACCCGACCGTTTAAACAGGGCGCCTTTGGTCTTACAGGACAGCAGTGGTAAATCTAATGTATTGGATAACGAACGCTGGACGTCCACGTTGGGGGCAGAGTTGCGTGATGGTTTGTCTGCGGGTTTGCAACAGAAATTAGGTGCTGTCGATCGTTACAGCAGTGGTATGACAGGTGGTAAAGTCTCTTACCGTATTGCAACCGACTTTTCTCGCTTTGATATTATCGAACACTCCAACACACGTTCGTTAATGGGTGCGATGAATCGGGATATTGAGGTGGTAGTTGCTTGGATTATTAAACGTGATGACCCAGCCAGACCCTTAAATCAGCCAACAGGTGTACAAAATGCAGTTTTGCCGAACCGACAACTCAGTTGTCGAATGGCATTTACCGATGCAGTTGGTGCAGATGGCAATAAAATTGTTGATATTGTCAGTGTTTCAAGGCAGTCATTGAGTAAGGTGGTTGAAGCGATTGCTGCTTCTGTTGTTGCGACAGAAGCCAATAAAGCTGTGGTGATGGAAGGGGTGACCTGTTCCTAAGTAAGTACTATAAAAAAGCACCCCAGTTTTAAATAAAGCTGGGGTGCTGTTAATTTTGATTCAGTGTTAACAATCTAAAAAAATGAATATTCAAAATTCTTTAAATATTAAACCATCGCTGGATCACTGACAGAATCTGCACCTGTTTCAACGCGTCCTGCAAAGCGTCGATAAAACTTAGTGTCCTGAGTACAAGTTACGGCAAAATCATACCATTGCCATGTATCTTTCAGTTCCCAATGTCGTGTTGATGTTTGACCTGCTTTTACACTGATTTTTAACGCTGCGTCACTACGATAGACGACTGGGCTAATGACCAGTTCAACATCTTTCGTGCCTGTATTGGTCAGGTCTAAATAAACATTACCATTGGCAATATCATAACACACTCGAATTTCAGGATTGATTTGCAGGGTTTGATTACGATTTAAATCACCTTTGAAATGGCGATGAAAACCATTTGGTCCCATCACCCAAAGATCGTATAAGCCTTGATTATCCTTTTTCACATTCCAAACATCATCCAGTGTTTTACCCGCTTCTACTATGTAACGACGTGGGACACGGCTGAGATTTAATTTATCATAGACATGAAAAACTGCACCTTGAGTCCCTGTATTCGAGAACAAGAGTTTAACTGTTCCATCATTTTGACAACGTGCACTGGTATGTAATTCATAAGGCAATGCTTTAGATGGGCGAATACCACTGGCTTGAATTGGAAGTTGTAAATTGGTTGGAATTGGCACATTGGGCAACTTTTGCTGAGCTGAACGAAGTTGATCTGCTTGCTCACGGGTTTGTTTACCATTTAATTCTGGCAGTACATCTTCATTTGGGGTTTTAAAATTAAATGCTGAGGTTAAATCACCACAAATCGCACGACGATAAGGGCTGATATTTGTTTCTTTTACCCCAAAGCGTTGTTCTAGAAACATTAATACTGACGTATGATCAAACACTTGAGAGTTAACCACACCCCCACGACTCCACGGTGAAATTACAAAGAGTGGTACCCGTGGGCCCGGTCCATAAACACCATTGTCTTTTTTAGGCTGGCTGCTGCTGCCTAGTGGCGCGTCATGTAGATAATATTCATGCTGCATATCAGCTTGGCTGAGTGTGGATTTACCAGCATAAGTATTGTCTGCTTGTAAGGTTGGTGCTGATGGAGACGGAACATGGTCAAAATAACCATCATTTTCATCAAAATTGATCAAGAAAACTGTTTTACTCCAAACCTCTGGCACTGCTGTTAAAGCATCTAAGATTTCTTGAATAAACCAAGAACCTTGTACTGGGCTTGATGGACCTGGATGTTCACAATAGATAGAAGGTGCATTGATCCAAGATACTTGGGGAAGCTTGCCTGTTTTGATATCATTTTTAAAAGCATCTAAAAACTCTTCGGGTTTATTGCCGGGCAGGGTGTTTGCGATACCTTTATATAGTGGATTTTTAGCATTATCGGTTGTGGCATCATAAGCTTTATAAGGTAACGGTTGCGCTGCATTATTGTATGGACTATTTGGTGCACCACCACTTGAAACTGGATAGCCTGAAGCAATATTGGCTTTTTTGAAGGTACGGAATGCACCGAGCATGTTATCGCCCCATTCATCCGGCATGTTTTGATAGCAAATCCAGTTAACACCTGCCTCTTCTAAACGTTCAGCATAGGTTTTCCATGTGTAGCCGATATCAACGTTTTGGGGATCACCATCAATCCAGTCCCATTCATTATTCACAAACGCAGTACTGGTCGGTACTGCGCCATTGGTGCCGGTTAAATGAAATGAACGGTTGGCATCTGTACCTGTGTGCATTGAACAGTGATATGCATCGCAAATGGTAAAAGCATTGGCTAAAGCAAACTGATAAGGGATTTCCTGCTCTTTAAAATAACCCATTGCATAATCAGTTTTATGGGTAGGCCAGTTTGACATACGGCCGTTGTCCCAAGCTTTTTGGCTATCTACCCAAGTATGATTTGTACCGGGTGCACGTTGTGCATTATTACTCGATCCATCTAAATGAAAAGGCGTTAATAAGGCACCGTTACTTCGTTGTTGTTGCCATACAGTACGATCATTTTGCAAAGGAATGGTTAAGCGGTCGGCAAAACCACGAACGCCTTTTAATGTACCAAAATAATGGTCAAATGAACGGTTTTCTTGCATCAGGATAACCACATGTTCGACATCCTGAATGGTTCCTGTTTTATTATTTGCAGGAATAGCCAATGCTTTTTGAATGCTGGCTGGAAATGTAGATAAGGCAGCAGCACCAAAACTTGTTTTAAGTGTATTTGCTAAAAATTGACGACGATTAATCACAATATTTCCCTTTGGTATTTTTATGTTTATGGTGCGCAACGCATTAATGGTTTTTTAGATCCATCAGGCTGTGTGGTGGTCTTATCATCATTTGAATCATTACAAGCGGTAAGTGCCAGTAAAATGGGGAAAATATAAATGTACGATAGCCATTGTTTCGATTTTCTTAACATGTGTTTCATCCATTATAAAGATGCCCACACATTAGACAGCGCTTGTGACAGCAAGGTGTCACCTTTATGACAAATCATTGACATGGCAATAGCGCTAGAAATCGAAACAGAAATCCAGATAAAAATAGAAAATAAAACTGGAAAAGCTTAATCAGTTTTGATGGAGAGATGAGAGGGAGATGTTTAATTTTAATTTGAACTGTTGTTGAACTCTAAGATATTTATTCAGTACTTTTTATTTTAAGTTATTAATTTTATTGGTTATCTTTTTATGGGATGAATAATCATGCATCAGGTCAAAATGCGATGGATGAAAACAGCTTTTAAGTTTTTGGCTTAGATCGATTGTCTTTATAGGAATGATACTGTCATTTAAGGACAACCTGAAGCTTCAACGTATTCACATCATTGACAAGATCAACATGGATCATTATTTTAATTTCATAGGTTCTTTTTTGGAACTTGTTATTTTAAGATAAATTCTTGAGGTGAACCATGTCTATATCAGCGGTGAAAGAAAAATCAAAGCAAAAAACACCTGCATCATTTCCAGTACGTCGTATGGATTATGAATTTCAGGATATGCCCAAGTATTGGTGTAATGACGAACCAACCTTTACCCATTACTTCACAGGTTTATCGACGCTTTTTCCTGAAGGTGAATCCTACTTTGTCCGTTCAGTGCGCGCTTTACGTGGAAAAATTAAAAACAACCCACAATTAGACCGTGATATTGGAGCCTTTATTGGACAAGAAGCCATGCACTCTAAAGAACATCATGCTTTTCATGTCAGTGCACAACAATATGGTTTAGATCCTGAATCCTTAGAAAAAGCCACGGGGATCATATTAAAAGCGGTAGAACGTGCCTTTCCTAAAAAATGGAATCTCTTGGTCACAGTCGGTCTGGAGCATTACACCGCAGTGTTGGTGGTGGAGATGATGAAAAATGTCAATGAGTTAATGACCGATACCACCATTCGCAATTTATGGTTATGGCACAGTGTTGAAGAAACCGAGCACAAGGCTGTGGCTTATGACATGTATGAATATTTATATGGTAAGGGCTTAGATGCCTACATTCCTCGTGTGGCGATTTTTACATTTAGTCTTGTGCTGATCACGCTATTTTCTAATGTATATCAAGTGGTGTTAATGTCGAGAGATAAACAATTATTAAACCTTAAGTCTTGGACTAAGTTTGCTGGGTTTACAGTGCAAGCCTATCGTAAGCTGGTACCGCAATTTTTCTCTTATTATCAGTTTGATTTTCATCCGAATGATACCGATGAATCCGAAATTGTCGCACAAACTAAAGTAAAAATTGGCTTATCCCCTGAACAATCAATCCTTCTCCAATAAGCATTTTATTTATCAAAATAGGAAATAGTGATGAATCCACTCAATATGACTGGTCTGGAAATTATGCAAGCATTCCAAAAAGGACTGGTGCCAGCGCCTGGTATTGCAAAAACCATGGGGATGGAGGAAGTAGGAGACGTTGAATATGGTCGCATTGTATTTATGGCCATTGCGGATGAACGTCATAGCAACCCATTGGGTGGAGTACATGGTGGTTTTGCCGCAACGATATTGGATTCAGTGACAGGGTGTGCTACACATACCGTCTTGGCTGCAGGTGAGGGATATGGAACCACTGATCTTGCGATAAAAATGTGTCGTCCAATGCCGTTTAATAAAAAGTTAATTGCTGAAGGTAAAGTCATCAACGTAGGGAAAAACTTAGTCATTTCAGAAGGCTATCTTCGAGATGAAGAAGGAAAATTGTATGCACATGCAACAGCAACCAATATGATCATCCGTCGTTGAAAGATTCTATTTATGCATCATGGTTTTGAACCAGAATTTTTGGATCAGGGCTTTAAAAGCAGGCCTTTGAAGTATTAAGTGCTGATCCTGTGATGTAGTTTATCGAATATCAATCGACCCAACGTTAAGCTGAGAATATAAAATGAATTCAGTTGTATTACATCAATGGGAAATCTCACCTTTTTGCCAAAAAGTTGCCAGGATGTTGCAATTTAAAGGGATTGCTTATCAGACTGTGGATTATAACGGTGTACTGGGTGCAAAAGTGCCAATGCTCAGTAAAGCAGGCAAGGTTCCTGTTCTAGATATTGATGGTCAACGTATTCAGGACAGTACCCGTATTGCACGTTATCTTGATGATGCTTATCCAGACTTACCACGATTATATCCTGCTGATCCATTGCAAAAGGCCTATGTTGAACTTTGGGAAGATTGGTCAGACGAGTTGTTATATTTTTATGAGGTGCACTTTCGTGTCAGTGATGCTGATGCCTTAGATCATGCGGTTGAAATGAGTGCAAAAGGTCGCCCCAAACATGAAATATATCTGTTAAAACCCTTGCTCAAAGCAACATTAAACCTGCAACTTAAAATGCAGGGGACAGGTCGTATGGCCACGCAGGATATTGAGGCGGAATTTATTCGTCATTTAGAGCGTATCGAATTGGTGTTGGCGCAAACAGGGTGGTTGGTTGGCGAGGGTAAAACACTTGCTGATATTGCGGTTGGTTCGCAGCTTTTAGAGATTGTCCGCACCAGTAAAATTTGGGGCGCTAAAATTAAAGCTTATCCTTCTATTGCTCAATGGATCGACTTGCTATGAATACGCAGAATGCAACATCTCAAAATATAGCAACACTTCCATGTGTGGTTGTTATGGGCGTAGGTGCTGAACAAGGAATTGGAGCAGCAGTTTGTCGTCGTTTTGCTCAAGAAAAATTAAAAGTACATGTTGTGGGGCGTACTTTAGCGAAAGTGCAAGCCGTGGCTGATTCAATCAATGCGCAAGGTGGACACGCCATAGCACATGCTTTGGATGCTGAAAATGAACAACAAGTGCAGACTTTTTTTGCGGAGAGGAATGCGCAAAAGGAGCATCTCGTCGCTGTTATTCATAATGTGGGGGGCAATATTCCCTCAATTTTTTTAAAGACCTCACTTCAGTTTTTTACTCAAATGTGGCGTTCTACTTTTTTATCGGCTTTTTTAGTGTCACAACAAGCCTTAAAAATATTTGAACAACAGCAATATGGCACACTGATTTTTACCGGGGCAAGTGCATCTCTTCGTGGTAAACCTTTTTTTGCAGCATTTACCATGGGCAAATCTGCATTACGTAATTACGCACTGCATCTCGCCCAGACATATAAGCCTCAAAATATCCATGTTGCACATATTATTGTTGATGGCATGGTCGATGGTGATCGTGTCAATAAGGCGGTATTTGGTTTAGGACGCTTACTGAGACTTACACGAGGCACAGGTGGATTAAATATCGAAGCAATTGCTGAGAATTATTGGGTGCTTTATCAACAAAACCGTGATTTATGGACCCATGAGCTGGATTTACGTCCTTATCAGGAGAAATTCTAATATGTACAATTTAATTCCTCCATTGCTGAGAAAAAAATCCAAACTACAGGGCTGTATTGTTGTTATTGGCAATGAAACCCACTCGCTCAGCCAGCTTTTTGTGGATCAAGCACATAACAGGGCAATGCCTGTATATCAAGTTCAGCATGATCCTATGCAAACCAATCTAAAGATTGAGCAACAAGATTCAGGTCTAAAGCGGGTTCGTTTGAATCTGATCAATCCGACTGCTTTAAAAAATTTAGTTGGCTATATTCAACGAACAGGGCATTCAATTGAACTGTGTATTTTCCAAGCTGATTTTTCAAAATCATTGTCGAATTCTGATGCTTCAGCCCAACAGGTCGAACAGCTTTGGCAAAATACTGGTTTGGCTGCGGTAAATATTGCCCAAGCGATTATTCGACAGATGTTGATAAAGCCACAAGGAACTTTGATCTTTCTAGGAACACAGCCCAACCTGATCGCTGAAAATAATGGCTTAACTCAGAGTATGTTTGCCAGTATTCGGGCATTGGCACAATCTTTGGCAAGAGAGTTTCATCCTAAAGGCATTCATATCACTTATTGTATGTTGGAAAGTTGGGATAGTCAGAATGTTGTCTTGATGGATTCGGTTAAAAATATGTGTTGGCATCTTTATCAACAACCTGATTCAACTTGGAGTCAGGAATTGAGTGTTGGCGTATAAATGCTATGGGGATCAATGCGAGAGAGCGCTAGTTAATCATATCCATCAAGCAGCGTGATTGAAACTTCAAAGCAATGGATTATCCTGAAACAATCGTACAATCCATTCGATAAAAACTTTTTGTCGTGGTGAAACCAGTGTTTTTGATGGATAAAGTAAAGAAATAGGCAGGGATGGAACAGGATAGTCAGTTAAAATTTGACAAAGTGTGCCTTGCTTTAGCTCAGATAAATAACCATAACGCGGTGCTTGGATAATCCCCAAATGCTGTTTGGCTGCTGCTGCATAGGTATTTGCACCATTGACTTGAATCTTTAACGGCAACTCAAAAAACTGTGTTTTCTTGCCTGTCAGAAACTCAAGCGGCAGTGGCTTTTGTCGAGCAGAAGAATAAAATCCGACCATAAAATGTGATTGCAGATCGTCTAAGCGTTGTGGTGTGCCATATTTTTCTAAGTATTTTGGACTGGCTAATGTCACTTGTTGAATATCGCCCAGATGCCTGACAATTAATTCACTATTATTGAGCTGACCTATACGAATGACACAATCAATGCCTTCTTTTATCAGATCTACATAACGGTCGCTTTCGGTGAGTTGCAACTGTATCTGTGGAAACTCAGTTAAAAAATCATTTAATTTTGGCAGAATAAAATGCGCAGCAAAAATACCATGAACTGCGATTTTTAAAGGCCCTTGAGGTTTTGCATCAAGAAAATCATGATCAGACTCATTGATATAAGCCAAGATATATTTGCAGCGCTCATAATAAATATGGCCTTCATCGGTTGCTTTTACCTGACGAGTGGTACGCAACAATAAGCGCGTATTGAGTTGGAATTCTAATTGTTTAATTGCATCGGTCAGCGTTGAGCGTGGCAGATTTAAGATCTGCGCAGCTTTGGTAAAACTTTGTTGTTCAACCACATTGACGAAAGCAGACATTGCATTGAGTTTATCCATACGCCATTCCAATTGTTCGATTTATTCGGATAAAGATGTCAGGTTTAACTAGATTATCTGGTTTTATCTGAACAGTATCATAGAAGCGATTAGAGGTATATTTTATTCCATGAGGTCATCACGATGCATACAACAGGTCAAACACAGCAAGAAAAAGTGATTTTAATTACAGGCGCTTCTCGCGGGATTGGTGCATTTACTGCCAGCTTATTGGCACAGCAAGGCCATAAAATCATTATCAATTATGCCAGTAACGATAAAGAGGCGGAGCATGTCTTGAGCAGTATTCAAGCGTTAGGCGGAACAGCGAGTCTCTTTAAAGCCAACATCAGCCATTCCAATGAAGTGACTGCATTATTTGATTATGCAATTCAAACCTATGGCCGATTGGACGTGTTGATCAACAATGCAGGGATTTTGAAATTAAGTAAGATTGAACAATTAGACGATGAAAGTATTGATCAAGTTTTAGCAATTAATATTAAAGGCCCTTTATATACCATGCGTGAAGCTGCTAAGCGACTGCAAAAGGGCGGTAAAATTATTAATTTATCCAGCAGTGTGGTGGGGATGAAACTCGAAACCTATGGTGTTTATACTGCATCAAAAGCTGCTATTGAATCCTTAACAGCTATTTTAGCCAAAGAGTTAAGAGGAAAAAATATTACGGTAAATGCAATTGCACCTGGGCCTACGGCAACTGAACTTTTTCTTGAAGGCAAAAGTGATGAATTGATTGCTCAGTTGAGCAAAGCTGCACCTTTAGAGCGTTTAGGCACTGTAGAAGATATTGCCGCAGTGTTGGATTTCGCAGTAAATGAGGCGAGTAATTGGGTCAATGCCCAAGTCCTTCGGGTCAATGGTGGGATCGTTTAATTCCATAGGGAAAATCCTGACCCAAGTCTTTAATTGGGGCGATAGAGGATAATCACTTTATTTATCTGCTACCGCCCCAGATTCTGATGAGATCAAGACCTGTGCGAATCAAGGCTATACAGATTATTTTTTATAGGCTTTCGCTTGAGTTAAGTATTTTTCCATTTCTTCATCTGGAACCATTCCTCCTCCAGTCCCCCAGACAATGTGATTGGCATTTTCCAATTGCTGTTGGCTAAAGTGATGTAGCGCGGCATAGTTTTGATGTTGATTGGTCAAAATTGGTCCAAGCATACCCGCGAGCGCAGAAGGTTCTAATTTAAGCTGTTCTGTATCATTGAGCATGCCCAAGAGTACATACATGGTTTCATCCGTTAATGTATAAAAACCGTCTAATAATCTTTGCATTGCTCGACCCACAAAGCCAGATGCTCGCCCAACAGCGAGGCCATCAGCAGCGGTGATATTGTCTATACCCAGATCTTGAACTGAAATTTCATCATGTAAACCCGTTGCAACACCGAGTAACATACACGGTGAATGGGTTGGCTCGGCAAAAATACAATGTACATGGTCACCAAAGGCCATTTTTAAGCCAAATGCAACGCCACCGGGGCCTCCGCCAACACCACAAGGTAAATAAACAAATAAAGGATGTTGTTGATCAACCAAAATATTTTTTTGTTCTAATTGCTGTTTTAAACGTTGCCCAGCAACTGCATAACCTAAGAATAAGGTTTGTGAGTTTTCATCATCGATAAAAAAGCAGTTTGGATTTTCTAATGCTGCCTTTCTGCCTTGTTCTACGGCAACACCATAATCTTCAGCATATTCAACTACTGTGACATTGTGCGCACGCAACTTATCTTTCTTCCATTGACGTGCATCTGCTGACATATGCACAGTCACATCAAAGCCTAATTTTGCACTCATAATGCCAATAGAAAGGCCTAAATTTCCGGTAGAACCGACCGCAATACTGTATTGACTAAAAAACTGTTTAAACTCTGGACTATCCAGTTTTGCATAATCATCTTCAAGGTTTAAACGTTGTGCTTGAATCGCAAGCTTTTCAGCATGACAAAGTACTTCATAGATGCCACCACGGGCTTTAATTGAACCCGATATAGGAAGATGACTGTCTTTTTTAAGCCATAATTGACCATGGATCGATTGTCCAAAATACTGTTCCAACTGTTGCTGCATTTGAGGAATCGCTGCCAGTTCGGATTCTATAATACCTTGAGATGCCGCTGTTTCTGGAAAGGCTTTCATCAAATAGGGTGCAAAGCGTGTCAAACGTGCACTGGCATCATCAATATCTTTTTGGTCCAACCCGACATAGGGCAGCCCTTCTACCAGTGAGGTAAAATTGGGATTAAACCACGCCACTTCTTTGAGTGCGATAAGGTCTTTAACAATCGGATATTGGGCAATCAGCTGATCAATCTGTTGAGCGTTCATAAAATACTCCTAAAGGCTTAAATAAAATGAGAAAGCAGGAAGGTGCAGCCCAATGCTGTGAGCGAGGCAAGAAAAGTTGCAGAGGTATAATATTTAAAGGTTTCGTTTAATGTAGCACCACAGTATTGTTTGACTAACCAAAATAGAGAGTCTGTCACAATGGTAAAACCGATGGCACCTGAACCAATCGCAATCGCCATGATTTCAGGACTAATATCTGGATAGAGCGGTAACATTGGCGCTACGATTGCAGTTGCGCCCATCATTGCAACAGTGGCAGAGCCTACAGCTGCATGTAAAATCAGCGCAACCAACCAAGCGAGTAAAATTGGATGCATATGCAAGTGGGAAAGCGTGACAGCCATTGAGTCAGCTAAACCACTGGCTTTTAAAATACTGTTAAATGCACCGCCAGCCCCAATAATAAATAAGATGTTGGCAATTGAAGAAAATGAGTCTTCTGTGGCTTTTAATAAGCTTCCCATCCGCATATTACGACGTAGACCAAGGGTGTAGTAGGCAACAAATACCGCAATAAACATGGCGGTGATCGGATTGCCGATAAAGCCTAAAATGTGTGAAAGCTGAGTGGATGTATGACTATTTAATTCAGCCAAAGTTTTGATTAACATTAATCCGATTGGAAGAAATACCGTAAATAAGGTGATTTTTAAAGAAGGTAAGTTGTGTTCTTCTTTTAAGGTAAGCTTTGAAAATTCGACAGGTACTGCTTTAAACGGTAAACGTTGACCAACCAATTTTAAAAACAGTGGGCCACCAACCAGTGCGGCGGCTAAACCCACCATTAAGCCGAAAATAATCACGATACCGACATCAGCCCCTAGTTTATTGGTGACATAAAGCGCCGCTGGGTGAGGCGGTACTACACAGTGTACAGCCATTAATGCGGTGCATAATGGAATCGCCAATTTAAACAAAGAGGTTTTGGTATGCTGTGCTATAGAAAAAGCCAAGGGAATTAATAACACCACGCCAACTTCTACAAATAAAGTGATGCCACAAAATAGCCCAATCAGCACCATGACCACATCACTGGATATCCAGTGACATCGCTGTAAAGACAGGGCGATACGTTCAGCAGCGCCAGAGATTTCCATCATTTTGCCGAGAATGGTACCTAGTGCAATGACTGTGGCAAGGAAACCCAAGGTGCTTCCAATCCCATTTTCAATTGCATTGACCATATCCAGTAATGGCATTTTCATTGCCACACCGACAAAGAAGCTTGCCAGAAGCAAAGCTAAAAAGGGATGCAGTTTAAATTTTAAAATAGTGAAAATTATTAACCCGATACTGGTTAATAATATACCGACATCCACGAAATTGGTTTCCATACCATATATCTCTGTGACAAAAGTTGTTCTTTGTCTATTGAAGTTAAACCAGAGAAATCCGTCAAACGATCATATTTGATCTACGGGTTAAAATAATTCACTTGAAAAATAAATCCTAAATAAATTTTGATTTTTAAATGATTTATACGTTATTTATATGGGCATAGGACAGCAAGAAGCATGTGATCAATCATTTTGTTTCAGCAAAAAGGAAAAAGGCATGACCAACGCACATAAAAATCTAACCGGTTTTCAGCTCTCAAAACTGTATACATTTGAAGTTGCGGCTAGACATGAGTCTTTTGTACTCGCCGCTGAAGAACTGTCTTTAACCCCAAGTGCGGTAAGTCACCAAATTAATTTGTTAGAAAAAGAACTTAATATCAAACTGTTTTTACGTTTGCATCGTAAAGTAAAGTTAACCACTGAGGGACAGCGGATTTTAGCTGCTTTACAATTTTCATTAGACTCGTTAAACGTTGAAATTAAGGCATTGCAAAATCAGCAACTTGTCGGCTCACTCACGATTTATGCAAGACCATCGATTGCTCAGTGTTGGTTAGTGCCTCAATTACCTGATTTCATTCAACGCTATCCATTGATCCAACTCTCAGTTTTAACGGGTAATGAGGATGTAAATTTTCAACGTAGCGGAATTGATATTGCGCTTTATTTTGACAATCAACCGTCTTTTCAATTGAATTATCAGCATTTAATGGACGAATATATTATCCCTGTATGTAGTCCTACATATGCAGAAAAATTTAACCTCTACGATCATCTAGACAACTTAAAAAACTGCACATTGCTGCATGACTGCCAAGCATGGAGTAACGGCACAGGCGCAGATGAATGGAACAGTTGGACGCAGCATTTTAATGTAAATATGGATCATTCTTCAGAGATGAGTTTTGACCGATCTGATCTGGCTTTGATTGCTGCTAAAAATCACTTGGGTATTACCATGGGACGTAAAAAACTAGTAGAAAAAGACTTAGAAAGTGGTGAGCTAGTAATGCCATTTAAAAACATGTATTTAAAATGTGATCAGCATTACTATATTACATCATTGAAAAATAACGAATTACCTAAAGTTAAAGCATTTAGTGACTGGATAAAAGCACGAGCAAACTCAGAAATAGGGCATCAATGAAAAATCCTCAACCCTAGAAAAAGCCGAGCAAGCCTTGAATAAAAAATCACGAAATCAATTTTATGCTAAAACCTAAAAATTAATATTTTTTGCTTTTAGAGCTTTTATAATACTTGATTATTATGATTAATATTTGAGTGTTTATATTTTAATAACGCCAATCAAAATAAAAAATAAACAAACCTAAATATAATGAGAAATTAAATAGAAATAAAAAGAAAGATGTAATAAGTTTTTATATTAACAATAGGATGATTGAGATGGAAAAGCTAAACTGAAAATGACATTGTAAAATATAAACAACAACAAAATATACGAATTTTAAGTCAGTAAGATCATCCAAAAATACAGATTCTCCCTCAAAAGTCATGTTCAAATTTTTATACAAAAGTGAAGTTTAATTATAAATATTTATTATTTTTCAATACTTTGGTGGATTTTATTGAAGGTTGAAAAGCAGATCTAGCCACATTGTTATTGTAAATAAAATTGTAATTGATTATTATTCTCATTTGTTGATTGTGTGTGTATATTTGTAATCCATATTTTTGCTTCTAATTTGAAGATACTGGATGACCTGAAATATACACATTTAATGATGATTAATATCATTGAATAAGGTTTCTCCCTCATCAATTTAAACCCTGTTGAGCTATATGAATAGGGGTATGATGAGGGTAATCGATATAACAAGTATCGAATTTAAATATTGATTTTTTAAATAGCAAAATGGAAAGAATTTTTTAATTCAACAAATATTCACCTCCAAGGAAACGAACATGAAAAAATTGGCGCTATGGATGACCAGTTTAACTGCAATGGCAACTGCTGGATCAGCGATTGCTGCTACAGTCGATCAATCCAATGCTTATCAACAGGCATATGCATTATATGTGCTTTACCATCCTAATAATAAAGAGCAGAACAGTAGCACTTTAATTAAGCAATATACTCAGGACTATGCCGAATTGTTTAAGGCAAATAAAAAAGTCAATCAAGTGCAGTTTGTTCAATACGAGCAAGCACGTTTAGAGCCATTACTTAAACAGCGCCGTGAAATGTCAGAAAAACAGGTGCATGTACGTTATGGCATTCTCGATAATAATAAAGACCAGAAACTGACCCTAAAGGAATTTCAGGAGACAGGTTTAAAAACCTTTAATGAGTTTGATAAAAACTTGGATGGTTTAGTAAATGCAGAAGATGCCAAATTAGCGGGCAATAGTAATGCAACGCATGATGGATTCCGCGTGAAACTACCAATTTCAATGCCCATGCCAAGTAACATCAACGAATTTATTAGCCAATATGGTCAAGGGAAAAACTATGTAACGCTTGGAGATTACCTCATAGCGCGTGACAAACAATATTTTGCAACCGATGCGAATGGTGATCATATTGTTACTGAGAAGGAATATGTGGATGAGTTTATGCAACGTTTTGATGCCAATATCGCAACAGGTAAAGTCAAAATGCAGGAAACGGCAGCACAACAATTTCAAGTGATTGGCAAAGGTAAAACAACAATTCAAGCCAGTGATATTCAACAATTTGCTAAAAATATGGATCAAGCGATCAGTCAATAAATTATCGCCAAAACGTGATAAACAGTTTCTCGGTCATCTTGAGGATGATCGAGAAATTTTTTATTTAAAAGCGATAAGATTTTGATAAAATTATAATAATTTTTAATTAAATTTTGTTTAAGATTTACCATATATCCCATTTGGGTGTGTTGTGTAGTCTTATAAATGAGTTGGATACATTAAAAAATTCAATTAAAAGGGCAAACTGAGCTCTCATTTTCTTTATTTTTTTGCTAAGATATTGTTAATAATTCTCATTCTCTTTAAGTATGTCTGATCCTATTAGCACACTATATCGTCATCACCATTCTTGGTTATATCAATGGTTAAAACGTCGCCTCAATCATAGTGAAGATGCCGCTGATTTAGCCCATGATACTTTTCTACGTATCTTAAAGCGTAAAGATGAATTGTATTTTGATCAGCCGCGTGCAATTTTGACCACAGTTGCCAAGGGAATTTTGATTAATTGGTATCAACGTAAATCGATTGAAAAAGCCTATTTAGAGGTGCTTTCAAGCAGACCTGAATATGATGAAATTACACCTGAGCAAAAAATATCAGCAATTGAATCTTTATGTTTGATTAATCAATTACTCAATCAATTGCCTGAGCGCCAGCAACAGGTCTTTATTTGGTCACAATTAGAAGGGGTGACCCAACAGGAAATTGCAACACGCTTAAATATTTCTACCCGAACCGTGATGCGTGATCTGGTCTCAGTGTTGAGTCAATGTTTAGCTGTTATGGATTAATGCCTGCATGTTGCATGATCAAATTTATCGAGAAACAGCGCAATGGATCATTAAAATCCAACACGCACCATTGAATGAAACTGAACAGCTTGAATTTGAACAATGGAAACAGCAAAGTTCCCAACACCAAGCTGCATGGTCTAAAGCCGAACGCTTATTGTATAGCCTTGAAGAATTTCCCGAAGATGGGCAACAGCTGATTCAGCAAGGCAAGAAAAATACCCAATTTAATTTAAACAAACAATTGTTGTTTGCCTGTTTTCTGTGTTTTGGCAGTGTCATGCTATGGAACTCGGATTATCGCTATAGATGGTTATCGGATTATCGTACTGCGGTGGGTCAGCAGAAACAGCTTGAGCTGGAAGATGGGACACAACTTCAATTAAATACCCATACGGCTTTGGACGTGCGTTATACAGCACAACAACGTATTGTAAAATTACATTATGGTGAAATACAAATACGTACGGCCAAAGAAAAAAATCATGCTTATCGCCCATTCTTGGTCGAAACTGAATCGGCAAATCTTCAAGCGCTTGGTACTGTATTTAATGTTCAGTATTTCAACAAGAGTGAAAAGCAAACCTGTCTAGGAGTCATAGAAAGCGCAGTGAAAGTCAGTTTGAACCAGTCCAAACACACTAAAATTGTCCATGCTGGTGAGCAGCTCTGCTTTGATGATCGCAATTTTAAAGCATTACAAAGTTTAGATCCAAATATATTGGCGTGGAAAAACCATATGGTCATGGCTTTTGAAATGCCGTTGGAAAAATTGCTTCAAGAGGTTGGGCGCTATCAACACCAATATATCGACATTGACCCTCAATTGAAGTCGTTAAAAGTTTCAGGTTCATATCCAGTCAATGACTTTGGCACCTTACAAACAGCATTGCAATTCAGCTATCCAATCAAAGTAGAACGTTATTTTGGGGATCGTGTGTTGAGCATTCAGCCGAAAGCTGGAAATCAGAAAAGTAAAAATAATTAAGAAATGATGTCAGTTTTTACAGACAAGGCGGGTAATACAGTTAAACCAAACAAACTGGAGAAAATTGATGAGTACCTCATTCACACTCAACCGCCTTGCATCTCGTTTAAAAACAGAGACAGCCAGTCAACATGAATATATGCATCAATTAATGGAAAAAGCCCAAGTATTTAAAGATGTCGCACATTATGCAAAATTTACTTTGTCACAATATTATTTTCAAAAAAATGTCGAATATTTATTTCAACATCCCAAGGTTGCAGACTTGATTTCAGATTTAGATATTCGTGGGCGTTCACAAGCGGCTTACTTAGACCTACAAGACCTTCAGATCGAACCAGAATCGTTGGGCTTGGTTACTGAAACGATCGGCTTTCCTGAAGCGCTGGGTTGGATCTATGTATCAGAAGGTTCTACGCTGGGTGCAGCATTCTTATTTAAACAAGCGCAACAAAGTTTGGGGTTTTCCGCAGATTTTGCTGCGAGAAATTTAGCTGCCTATCCAGAAGGGCGGGCCAAAGTCTGGAAACACTTTATTGAGGAACTTGATCAGGCTGACTTTACTCAAGACGAGCAAGATCGCATCATTTACGCTGCTCAACAAGCCTTTGATTATTTTGGCGCATTATTAAAAGACATTCATTCAACATGAAGAAAGTGTCTTCTGTTAGCAATCACACACAAGGCAAAGACTTAACGCTGTTAGCGTCTTTGCCAGTAACGCCATCCGCAAATTTACATTCATCCTCAGTGGTGCGTGTGATCTGCATCATCTTGGCAATTTTGTGTCTTGTTCTCGCTGTGGTGGGCATTGTATTGCCAGGGATTCCAACTTTTGATTTTCTCTTTTTGGCAACAATTTTTGCCTCAAAAGGTTCAGCACGCTTGCATCGTTGGTTACATCAAAATCGTTATTTTGCAATGTTGCTCGCACAGTATCGTGGCGGTTTTAAACAGATTTCGCGTTCACGTAAATGGATGATGACATTGAGTGTTTTATTCGGTACGACAATGTTAATGGTGTCTTCACTGCATCTGCACTTAAAACTTAGCCTGTTGGTCATTTTGCTGATTGGGTTGATCTGGATTTGGACCAGACCAGAAAAAATATAAATTTTCATGTCATGTTTTAACAATTCACTGGGTAATGATTATTGAAAATGAAAATCATTCACAAGTGTGGGCGTTCCTATGAAGTTTAAAAAACAAACTCTGGCCATGTTAATACAGTGCTTTTGTATCAGTGGTGTTTATGCACAAATTACTCCCAATGTTTCAATGGCAGCGAAAAAAGCGCCAGAAAAATATTATCAAATTTCAGAGAACCAATTGGGCTATGTGTTATCAAGTTTTGCAGCACAGTCGGGTATTGCCTTAAGTTATGATGCAAATATTTTAAAAGGGCTGAAAAGTAAAGGAATTACCGGGCATTATAGTGTAAAGCAAGGCTTCGATTATTTGCTTACAGATCACCCTTTTCGGGTAGAGCAGCAAGGTTCAACTTATGTCTTAATTGCTAAATCTGGCTCAGCTAAACCGAATACAGAGAAAAACACTGCGATTGGAAATAAAAGCACTCCGTTAAATAACCCTTCGCTTTTCAATAATACGGACAGTGATGTTGTTACGCTTCCTCAGATTAAAGTCAATGCTGTACAACAAAAACAAAAGGTCAATACAACACAGCTGAATCGTGAACACATTAGCCGATTTAGAGGCACGGGGAATGGTGATGTGTTTTCTGATATCGCTGGTGTACAAGTCAATAGCCTGCGTAACGAAGCGGGTGCAATTGATATTGGTATCCGTGGAGTACAAGGTGAGGGCCGTGTTCCTGTAATTATTGATGGTAGCCTACAATCCAGCCATACCTTTCGAGGCTATCAAGGAGAGAGTGACCGAACTTATATCGATATGGATTTGATTAGTCAGATTGAAGTCGAAAAAGGCGCATCGCGAGCGAAATTTAGTGTGGGCGGTATTGGCGGAATCGTGAAAATGCGTACACTCAGTGCAAACGATATTTTGCTGCCTAATCGTCAATCAGGTGTCATGCTAAAAGGCAGTTTTTATAACAATAACAAAGCACCACAGACCTCAGATAATGAGCGTGAACAGATGTCTTATCTGCTTCGTAATAAACTGTCCTCGAATAATTTTCAAAATGGCGCTGGGACAATCGCTGCTGCTTATCGGAATGATGTATTCGATCTGGTCGCTGCTTATAGTAAACGTGAAGTCGGTAATTACTATGCTGGAAAACATGGCATTGATTATTATGAAGCGCGAGATATTGTTGATGTTGGACCTGGTCAAGAGGTGGTAAATACCAGTTATAAAAGTGATTCAGGCATCATCAAAGCAGGCATGAATATCACAGATGAACATCGTGTTGAAGTGAATATGCGCCGCCATATGCAAAAAGCGGGTGAGGTCATGGCTTTTTATTGGAATAGATCGCAAGTGATTGATCCCAACTCTCCACCTTGGGGATACATCGATGGTGATTATGTTCTACCCAAATATATAGAGGGCGCATATACCATGCCACAATGGTCCCTTGGAACCGCAGCGATTAATGCATTCAGTGCTAACTATACCTATAAGCCCAAGAATAATCAGTGGTTTGATTTAGAGTTCGGGGTTTGGCATACCAATGCCAAATATCGCCAGCACAATGGCATGCTTGGCATCGCCAATTCTCATTATGGCGACCAATACTGGGGAAGTTTTCAGGACTATCGTAGTGGGATTAATTTAGAAAACACCAGTAAAATTGATGCTTTAACCTTGAATTATGGTCTGACATATGACGAGCAACGGATGAAGCCACAAAATCTTATTGATACTGAAATCGCACGTGATGGATTACGTCAAGAGTCCTCTCTATTTCTCAATGGCGATTATATCTTTAAAGATTTTACCCTGAGTTTAGGCAGTAAATGGCATAAGGCAAAAGTTAAGGATTATGGAGACCAGTATGTCGCAATGAGACCGGTCGCCAATTCCGATTTAAATGACAAAGGCTATGCGCTTCGAGATTATGATGGAAAGATCGACTGGATGGCGCAGCTGAATTATCAGTTGCTGAATGGTATTGATGTCTATGCAAAACTTTCCAATATGTACCGCAGTCCAAGTTTGTTTGAATCGACAGTTTCCAAACAAACCTTTAGTTATGATCCAGATTTGCCGATTAAATCAGAGAATTCTCGTCTTGTAGAGTTTGGCTTTATTGGGCACAACGATAACGTATTCACTGAAGCAGATCAGTTAAAATTCAATATCAATTATTTCCGTAATCAAACCCAAAATTTCCTTACCCAAGGAGTACAACGTAAAGAGATTGTTAATGAGATTACGCCTGATTTTATTTTGCCTTATACCACCTCATATACTTTTCTAAATTATGAGCAAGTTGTATTGAAAGGTTTAGAGTTTAATCTTGCTTACCAGCATCCAAGTTTCTTTGTAAACATGAACGGAACTTTATATCAAGCACCGAAAGTATGCCCAGCAACGAAAGATGATTGTAATGAGGTCGGAGATTCTTGGAGTCTGATTTCAACACGCTTGCCACCACGTAAACTTTTTAATATTAGCTTAGGCAAGAGTTTGTTTGAAAATAAACTCAATGTGGGGGTACGTGCCAGATATCATTCTGAAAAGAAAAATCCTAAAGGTTGGTTACAGGGTACAGGGGTGAGTGGGCGTGCGGTGACCGAAATTTCTTCGGAAACCTTAGTTGATATTTTTGCGAGCTATAAACTGAATCCAAATCTAAATCTCTCGTTTAATGTTGATAACTTAACCAATCGTTATAACTTTGACCCTGGTACAGTGATCGGTATGCCGATTCCCGGCCGTACCATCAAAGCAGGGTTCGAAATGAGATTCTAGAATCATAAAACAATCAAATCGGCAAAACCCAACTGTAAAAATATGAGTGAACAAAGTAGTGAAAAATCAGTCGCTCTAAATCAGTGATTAGAATCACGCACTAAAAAGTTGATAAAGTTCTATAGATATAGAACTTTATCATCAAAAAAATATATTCAAGCGATCTGATCATACACAGAAGCTTAGACAGCAGCATGCTGGTTGTTCAGCCTACTCAACGTCATGATTTTTGCGCCTGTTGGTCAATCTGTTGTAGCTCTCGTAAACGGCTAGAGTGAAGGTCTTGATTGTGTTGACGAGCCAACAGACTATAAATGGTAGGTAAGACAAAAAGCGTAAAGAAGGTCCCGATCAACATACCGCAGACAATCACAAGCCCTAGACCAAAGCGACTATGTGCACCAGCGCCTGTGGCAAAAAGGAGTGGAATCAGCCCAAACACCATTGCCGCTGTGGTCATCAGAATTGGACGTAAACGAATTTGAGCAGCTTTTAGAATGGCCGCTCGCCGATCTAAACCTTCATGAACTTGCAATTCATTGGCAAACTCAACCATTAAAATACCATGCTTACTAATCAGTCCAATCAGTGTGACTAAACCAATCTGAGTATAGATATTGACTGTGGCAAGTCCAAAAGCCAAGGGGATTAATGCGCCACAGATCGACAGTGGAACCGTAATTAAAATAATAAATGGATCCATTAGGCTTTCATATTGAGCGGCTAAAACCAGATAAATCACAATCAGCGCGGCTAAAAATGCAAACATCAAAGCGTTACCTTCCTGTACATACTGACGTGCATCGGCTTGCCAGTCATAACTAAATCCAGCCGGTAATTCAGATGCAGCCTGTTTCAGAAAACTTAAAGCTTGACCTAAGGAAACCCCAGCGGCAGGGATTGCTTGAAAAGTTGCAGCATTTTGTTGATTAAATTGAGTGAGTTTATTGGGTTCTACCTGTTCACTTAGACTGACCACAGTCGATAAGGGAATTAGTGTGTCTTGGTCGGTACGAATAAACTGTCGTGTCAGTGCTTGAGCTGTCAAACGTTGTGTATTGATGCTTTGAGGAATCACATCATAGGCACGACCTTGCATACTAAAACGATTGATATAATTCTCACCAACCAATGTCGCTAAGGCTTCACCGATATCTTGCATACGAATACCCAGACTATTGGCTTTGGCCTGATCAACCTCGACTCGAATCACGGGGTTATTAAAGTCAAGATCACTGTCGACCACCACAAAAAGTCCACTTTCACGGGCTTTTTGTTTGATGTTCTGCATCGCCGGATAAATGGTTGAATAGTCTTGTGCACTACGCAACACCATTTGTACGGGTAATCCACCTGTTGAACCGGGAAGCGCAGGATTTTGGAATACAAAAATACTGCTGCCTTCTACATCACCAACTTTGGCTTGAAGTTGCTGTTGAATTTCATCCGCAGAATGCACTCGCTCAGACCATGTCGAAAGGGTTGTTCCACCAAAACTTGATGCAGGCCCATCTGTACCATTAATAATCCACGTGGTACTGGTTTCGGGGAAAGTCCAGAAGATTTCATCGAGTTTTTGATTAAAGTGCTCAGCATAATTGAGATTGGCATGTTGTGGTGCTTTGATGGCTGCCAATACACTGGCTTGATCTTCATTGGGCGCCAATTCTTTTTGAGGGAGTTGGTAAAGCAATGGAAGGCTAATAAAAATAGCGATCGCAAAAACCACTGTGATCCAACGATGATGCAGGGAAAAATTGAGCAATTTCCTGTAAAGCTGGGTCAAATGTTCAAAGAACCATTCGGCTGCTTTTGCCATTTTACCTTCTTGCTGTTTGGATTGAAGTAGAAATGAACTCATAACAGGAGACAGGGTTAAGGCAATAATCCCTGAAACCAAAACTGCGCCGGCTAAAGTAAAAGCAAATTCTTTGAATAAGGAACCAGTTAATCCACCCATTAAACCAATCGGAGCATACACTGCGGCCAGTGTAATGGTCATTGCAATTACAGGGCCTGCGACTTCTCGTGCCCCGATCAGAGCTGCTGCAACTGGGGATGCTCCTTCTTCAATATGCCGATGGACATTTTCAACCACCACGATTGCATCATCTACAACCAAGCCGATGGCGAGTACCATGGCTAAAAGCGTGAGTAAATTGATGCTAAAGCCACATAACAGCATTAAACCCAAGGCACCTAACATTGACAATGGAATTGTCACTACAGGAATCAAGACACTACGTAAAGAACCTAAACACAAATAGATCACCGCAATAACAATAATCAGCGCTTCGATAAAAGTATGTAAAACTTCATCAATAGAGGCATCAATAAAACGGGCTGTTTCATAGGCAAGATTGACTGTAACCCCCGGCGGTAAGGTTTTTTGGATCTCAGGCAATTTATCTTTAATTCCCTGTACGATCACCAAGGGGTTGCCTGTAGGCGTCGCTTGTAGACCGACAAAAATTGCAGGTTTACCATCCATAGAGGCACTTGTTTCTGTCGAAGCAGCGCCAAGTTCAACTGTTGCCACATCTTGTAGACGAATTAGATTTTGAGCATCATTGCGTATCACCAGATTTTTAAAGTCCTGAATACTGGTGAGATCTGTGGAAACATTGACATTTGAAACCACCAATTCGCCTTTGACCTGCCCCGGTGCGGCTTGGTAGTTATTTTGACGGATCGCATTGGCGACATCGGCGGCAGTTACCCCACGACTGGCCAAACGATCGGCATCCAACCAAATCCGCATAGCCAAACGCTGACTACCATAGGTCTGTACCTTGGCAACCCCATCAATTGTAGACAGCATGGGCTCTACCACCCTAGACAAATAATCGGTTAATTCAGCCAAGGACAGTTGTTCGCTGGAAAATCCAATATAGGCAACATCGGTAGATTCACCTGAAGAACGTTCAATGACTGGATCAAATGCCTGTTCTGGTAGTTTGTAACGGACTTGATTAACCTTTGCCATCACCTCTGTTAACGCTTGGGTTGAGTCTCGATTTAATTGCATGCGTAACGTTACAGCACTGCGACCTTGTACAGTAGAAGAACTGAGATAGTCGATGCCTTCTACCGAAGACACTGCTTGAGCAATGGGTTGGGTGACAAAACCTTGCATAAGTTCAGCAGATGCACCGGGATATTCTGTATTGATACTTATCGTTGAGGTTTCAAGTAAAGGATACTGTCGGATAGGCAGTTTATTCAGGGAAAACAAGCCCGCCAGCAAGATCAAGGTGCTGACGACCAAGGCCAATACTGGGCGTTTTACAAAAAGGTCAGTAAATTTCATTCGCTTATCTCCCTAGACTTTGGGCTTGATCGAGGAAGATTGGGGATGCTCAAGTGTATTTACGGTCGGCTCAACTTGCATACCATCACTTAATTTAAGTTGTCCTGATACAACAACTTGATCACCTGCTTTGAGCCCAGATTTGACTACAACTTTGGCTTGATAGCGCTCACCGAGCACTACCGCCACACGTTGCACAATCAGCTTGTTATGGTCTTGTTTTGCAAGGAAGACAGTATTGCCATAAGCCGTATAGGTAATTGCAGTTTCAGGAACGACTAAGCTTGGGCGTTCAGATTCTTGGATGTCTAATTTGGCATACATGCCCGGTTTTAACTGTTGATCATGGTTATTTAAAATTGCTTGCCCCTGCACAGTTCGCGATGTTGTGATCAGCGGTTCGATTGCACTTACCACAGCTGTAAAGGACTTTTCAGGAAATGCATCAATTTTGAGTTGTACAGATTGTCCGATTTTTAATCTTGATGCCAATTGTTCATCCAATGTGAAATTAGCAAGAATTTGTCGAAAGTCGACCAGATTAGCAATACCAGTGCCTGCCTCTAAATATTGCCCTTGATGTACTTGGCGTATTCCCATGACACCAGAAAAGGGGGCACGAATCGCTTTCTGTTTTATGCTGGCTTGTAGCTGTTGGATTTCTGCACGCGTCATATCTCGATCAGCCAATGCGGTATCCATTTCTGCCCGTGAAATTGCATGACTATCAATCAGAAGTTTGCTGCGGTGATAGGCCATTTCGGCTTGTTTCAATTTGGCTTGCAAGAGACCTAATTGAGCTTGTTCAACATCGGTATTGAGTTGAACCAGTATTTGACCTTGTTGAACCGCTTGTCCAGATTGGAAATAAATCTGTTTGATCATACCTGTTGTTTCTGTTGACACTTTGACTTGTCGGATTGCTTCCAACTCACCAATACTGGAAAGCACTTGTGGAATATTTTGTTCGACCACTGTACTCAAGGCCACTTTGACTGGAGGGTAAGCGCCAGATTGATGCGTTTCACTTGAACGAGAATTTAAATAAAAATAGATTGCGACACCCACGAGAATTAAAGTGATCGCGATTAGAAAAAGCCATTTGTTGTTTTTCATGCGACAACTCCAAGGTTGCGGAGTTGTTGTCGCAAATGACTGGCAATGGTCAGCGCTAAAAGACCACCAATCACTGAAATATGTTCAAGTGCAAAGTAAAAGGCGATATTGGCTTGAATACCAGTCATGTTCCAAAAGTGATGCACAATCGCAATTGTCAGTGCTAAAAATACGGAAAGAATCAGTGTGCCGAACCACATATGCCGCTCAAATAAAATACAATAGGCACCCACAAGCAGAATCAACGCAGAAGCATAATTAAATAACCAGGCAGGCTCTAGACCAGCAGCCTGCATTTCCAAAAATCCTGTTTCAACAGCAAGAATTTTACTAAGTCCTGAACTTAGAAATAGAAGCGCAAGACAACATCTGCTGATGGCCCACAGCCATTGGCTTTCTAAACTTAATTTAATGAAATATGGCATGAGAATATTTCCTGAAGAAATAAGACTGGATAATTAAAACCTTTAAAATGAATAGCTTGTTGTTATTCATAACAGCTGTGGCAAGCAGTCTAAAACCTCAAGTTATATTTAGGTCAATGGGCTTTGATCAGAAAATTTGTGGAGAGATAAGATTTTTACAATGGCTTAAATTGGCGATAGCTTTTTTTGTATTTTGAGTTGTAATGATGAAAAGCCATGGCAGCTAAGATCAATTGACAAATGTGCTTTGCTGAATTATAAAACCTCAAGTAATGTTGAGAAATATCAAAATGCAGGCAGAAGAAAAAATTGATTTTAATCGAATGATGACGGTAGGAGAGGTGGCTAAACGGAGTGGTGTAGCCGTTTCAACCTTGCATTTTTATGAGTCGAAAGGGCTAATTAAAAGTATTAGAACAAATGGAAATCAGCGTCGTTTTCCATCAATTGTCTTACGTTATATTGGAATTATTAAGGTTGCACAAAAAGTCGGAATTTCTCTGGAGGAAATTAAAAATGCATTAAGTGTTTATCCTATGGGAAGCAAATTAACCGCAGAACAATGGTCAGTGTTATCATCGCATTGGCGTAAGGATTTAGATGAGCGTATTCAAAAACTAACACGTTTAAGAGATGAAATGGATTGGTGTATCGGTTGTGGTTGTTTATCTCTAAAACAATGTCCTTTACGTAATCCAGAAGATGTATTGAGACACCAAGGATCTGGTCCCCGTATTTTAGAGCGTGAATAAGAATCCAATATTAATATTATATACGTTTGATATTTTAGCTTTTTATCTTGAGCTGTTGATCACTTATGTTTGATGAAAAACTCTAAGCACACTTTCAAGTTTTTAATCAGCGCAAATGATCATTATCAATGTTGTGTAAATAACCAGTAATAAATAGACAGGTCTGTATAGACAGTCCGCCTAACTTTTTAGTAGAATACATCACAATTTAAAATTAAATAATAATGCATGTCTAACAATATTTACACTGCTTTGGAGCAGCTTGGCTTATCAGCACAAAAACGTGCGATTCACGTACAATTTTCTAATTCGGCGTTGAGCCAACAGGTGTTCCTACAACGTATCGATGGAACACATCAAATCAATGAGGGTGTTCGGCTCCAACTCATCTGTCTTGCAACGTCAGCAACTATCCCTTTAAAAAGCTTTATTGGAACGCAAGCTGCAATTGATATTGTCACAGATAAATCTGAATTAACCCGTATTTCAGGGATTGTGACCCAAGCCGATATTGGCGCATCTGATGGTTCTCTTACTATCTATCGTTTGACTGTAGAAGACCCAACAGCACTTTGGAAACATCGTAGAAACTCTCGAGTATTTATGAATAAGTCGGTTGTGGATGTGATCCAGACCGTGTTCCAAGAATGGCAACGCAGCCCGCTGTTTGCCTCAAGTCTGAGTTTAGATAAGAGTGGACTGAGCAAAGACTATGATGTACGTCCATTCATTATGCAGGCTTCTGAAAGTGATTTTGACTTCCTGACCCGTTTGATGAGAAGTGAAGGGATTAACTGGCTGATCGATGAAGCACAACTTAAAGTGTCGAGTTCAACAGAACAAATCCAAGCACAAAAGCTTCGTTTAATTGATGATAATTCGCAATTTAGTGCCTTAGAACGCCGCAATATTCGCTTCCATAGAAGCAGCGCCGTAGAAAAAACTGATTCAATTACCAATTTTATTGGTCAGCGTTCCATTCAACCGACTTCAGTGTATATCCAACGTTGGCAAGCTGATGTATTGGATATTGATGAAGGCGCTGGCAGTGTCCAAAGTAAACACAGCCATAGTGAAAATTATGACAATGCCAGTCTAGCTTTAGAACAAGCATGGCACTTTAGCCCTGCATGGATTCAAGACTTGAATGGCGAAGATGGTGCAACGCCATCGGGCAACAGTCAGATTGAAAAATTTAATCAAAACCTCAGTAACTATTACGATTCACAAGCCAAACAATTTACTGCAACGTCAACTGTGCGCGATGCACATGTTGGTTATTGGTTTGAATTGAATGAACATCCAGAGATAGATCAACACTCAGGTGCAGACAAAGAATTTTTAATCATAGCTAAAAGCTTTTATAACCAAAACAATTTACCCAAAGATCTTACCGATCAAGTCACCGCTTTAGTTCAACAAAGCAATTGGCAAACAAGTCAAATCACCAGCAACACGAGTGATGAACGTCAAGCCAGTAACTTAACCATTCAACGTCGTAACATCAGCACGGTTCCAGCCTATAACCCATTACAACACCGACCGCTTGCATCACCACAACGGGCCAAAGTAGTGGGGCCAAGTGGAGAAGAAATCCATGTTGATGAATGGGGACGTATTAAAGTCCGCTTCCTGTTTAGCCGTAATGAAGACAATACCCATGATGGCGGTGCGGGTTCTAATGACAATGACACAGATTCAGCTTGGGTGGATGTCCTGACCCCATGGGCAGGTGAAGGCTATGGGGCGCGATTCTTACCGAGAATCGGTGAAATTGTTGTGATTGATTTCTTTGATGGCAACATTGACCGTCCATTTGTGGTTGGGCGCATCCATGAAGCGCAACGCCATCCAAGCAAGTTTGATGACAAAGGCAAACTGCCTGACACCAAGAAACTGGCAGGAATAAAAAGTCGAGAGTATCAAGGCAGTGGCTACAATCAACTGAGGTTTGACGATACTACTGGCCAAATCAGCAGCCAGTTACAAAGTAGTCATGCCGCCAGCCAACTCAACTTGGGCAAACTGAGTCATCCTAAAGACAAAGCAGAAAGTGATGATCGTGGTGAAGGTTTTGAACTTCGTACTGACCAATGGGGGGCCGTTCGCGCAGGGCAAGGTTTACTGCTTTCGACCTATAAACAAGACCAAGCCAAAGGTGATCACCTTGATTCAGAGCTTGCCAAAAAGCAACTTGAAGGTAGCCAGACCAACAGTAAAGCCTTAAGTGATATTGCCAAGAATCAAAAGACGGATGAAATAGAATCGATTGAGCAACTAAAAGAATTTACAGAACAGCTCGAGCAAAAAATTGCTAAATTTAATAAAGCCTTGCTTTTATTAAGCTCACAAGATGGGATTGCCTTAAGTACCCCTGAAGATATTCATTTATCAGCAGATTCGCAGATCAATCAAATTGCAGGCGATAGCATCAACTTGAGTACGCAAAAGAATTTGATTGCACACGCGCAAAACAAACTCAGTTTATTTGCTGCTCAAGGTGGCATTAAAGCCATTGCAGCACAAAGTAAAGTTGAAATTCAAGCACAGTCCGATGCTTTAGATGTATTTGCCAAGCTGGGTATTACCATTTCATCTATCGATGACAAAGTTGTGATTAGTAGTCCTAAAGAGGTTGTGATTACAGGTGGTTCATCGCAAATTGCACTGAATAATTCAGGAATTTTCCCAAAAACAGGTGGGAAGTTTGAGGTGAATGCTGGGCAGCATGTGTTTCAGGGCGGGGCAAGTGTTAGTGCTAAATCTAATCTACCACCACCACCGAAACGTGCTTCAGGTATTTTGGAGTTATTACATGATTATTCGCATGGTGAATTTGTTAAAGGGGCTGGTTATACAGTCACAGACACTTTGGGTAAAGTTGTCAATGGGAAGTTGGATGATAAAGGTTTTGCGCGTGTTTCAGGTTTAGCGACTGGTTCAGTCAAAGTTTTATTTGAGCCTGATCCTCGTGATCCATGGGATGAATCGAGTGATTTTAAACGTAAAGTAGATTGGCCAAATAAAAATGATGAAGAAGGTAATATTGGTATTCAATCTGGTACTAAAGGTTTAACGGATACTTTGAAAAATGGTTTTAAGCAATTGAGCCAGCTTGCGAGTAATGTTAAATCGGTACAACAAAAAATTGAATCTGTTAAAAAGTTGAAAGACCAAGGTGCGAAAGCTTTATTACCAATGGTGATGCAACAGGTGGCAGGCTCAAGTGAGATTACAAATTTAAGTCAGTCGTTTGGTAGTAGCACAGGTTTTGTAGCATCGAATCAGCAAAGTAATCCATTAAGAACATTAACACAGTCTTCTCAGCCGAATATAAGCAACAACATTACATCTAATATTCAATCACCATTTAAAACATTTTTATAATTAGAGAAGAACATGGCACAAAGTACTCCTGAAGTTGTCGCACCCTTAAATACATTAACAATTGCTGATGTCCAAAATTCTAAAGCAAAGATCGATAAATGGTTAAAAGCTAAAACAAATAATAATGTTACTTTGGATCGAGTTGAAACGGTGGCAAGAAATATACCATTTTTAGGGAGTATATTTGCTGCTGTTGATGTGGTCTCTGATGTGATGCAAATTTATGATAAGGGATTTAGCAACGCTGATATTATAGATTGGGCAAATTTAGGAATTGATGCAATTGCAATTATCCCAGGTCCAGCAACAGCGACTGCCCGCACAATGGCGCGTCCTGCATTATTTTTAGTTAGAGAAGAAATAAGACGAATTACCAAAAATGGTGTAAAAAAATTCACTAAAGAGCAACTTGGTCCCGCGATTAGCGCAACTATTGTTAGTGTTATAGCTGAGCATTTAAGCTCGGCATTGGCGGGCGATGTCGAAAAGTTTGCGACTGAAGCTCAGAAGAGATTAAATTCAACACTGACTGACACGGGTGCATGGGTTGAAAAGGGTGCAACAACAATCAATACAGGAATACGTGAAATTGTTGAGAAAGGGACAATTGCAAAACCTGATGCCAATTATAAAAGAGCAGAAGAACAAAGAGCTGCCATTATTCCTCGCTTAATGAATGGCGAGATTCTAAGAGCAGGAAAAAATATAGTTTACACTGTTGAGAATACTTGGAAAGGAGATGCAAAGAGTGGTGCTAATTTACTGACCAAAGGTGCAATGTGGGTAATTAAAAATGAAGATAAAGCTGCTGTTTTAAAACTCGGTAGCAATATTAATCAACTCGGAATAACAGCAAACACAAAAATAAAAAGTTTAGGGGGTGCTGAAACAGCTTTCACCATAGGATGGCTGTTATCTGTTTTACTATTGGCAGTAAAAAAACATAAAAAAGATGCCGCGAAAGCAGCACAAATCAAAGCACAACAAACAGCTGAAGCTAAAAAACAACATAATGATGCTCGATTAGAAAAATCAACGTCTCAAGCCCCAGCAAATAAAAATGCAAGCCAATGTAAAAATTGTATGGGGAGTACGAGTGGTGCAATTACCTTTGCCATGGGGACGGAATTCTTCTCCCATTTTGATGCTCAAATTGGCGGTATGATTCAAGACAGTATCAATCGTACCTATGCGTCAAATTTGTATCAGATGGATGACTCCATTTTTGGCGCACGTTGGATTACACCTTTCACCACTAAAATTTCACGTAAATTCAAATACGATCCTAAAAACAAAGAGCAAAAAGAGTATCAAAAAGGCTTGGAATATATCGGTTTGGATGGACGACCAATTGATCTGCCTGAGTTAAAGAAAGGTCAAAGTATTTATGATCCAGTCGAACAGCATACTTATACGGTACTGTCAGATCAATTACATCTCATCGCTTATGGTGATGATGAAAAGCGATTCTATGAAAAATATGGTGAAGACTATCGCCTGTCTTATATAGAACGTAAACATGGATTTAAAGTTGCACTACGCTATGACCATGTCAATGCAGAGAAGAAATCTATTCTTTCGGACATTCTATTCAAACAGGACGACCGTGAACTGGCACATCTCGCTCTACAGCTCACTCCAAAAGGCTTAGTTTCTGATATTTGGACAGTCAAAAAAGGTCAGTTAGATCGTGTATTAGCCAGCTACGATTATGATGAGCACGGTGACTTAATCAAAGCCACCAACGAATTTGCTGCATCCTACCATTACCAATATAAGCACCACCTTATCACTCGATATACTGATTTGACCCAACGCGGTATGAATCTGAAATGGGATGGTATTTTACCGACATCTAAAGCCATTGAAGAATGGGCAGACAATGCCAGTCGTGCTGCAAAAATTGACTGGGATCAAAACATTCGTAAAACCTATGTGATGGATGTTGAAGGTAATACCACTGAACATTTTTACGATATCGATGGCTATACCTACCGTATTGTCTATCCCGATAATTTTCAGGAATGGTTCTTTAGAGACAATGCCAAAAACATCACTTTGCATATCGCTAAAGATGGCTCAAAAACCTCTTATACTTACGATGAGTGTGGTAATGTCTTAACCAATACCCAAGACAATGGTGCAACCAGTTATTTTGAATATGATGACAAAGATAATCTGATTGGGATGGTTGATGCAGAACAAGGTCGTTGGTTTAAGCAATACGATAGTTCAGGCAATCTGATCAAAGAGATTGATCCACTGAAACATGAAACTGCTTATGCTTACAATGGCATGGGTTTAGTGACTTCAATCACCGATGCCAAAGGTGGCTCTAAAGCCCTGAAATACGATGATCAAGGTAACTTACTTAGCTATACCGATTGTTCAGGCAAAGAAACAAAATGGCAATACGATGAACGTGGCCGTGTTAAAAATATTGAAAATGCTCTAAAACAAAAAGTTGAATATTTCTATACTGAGCTGACCACTGAAAAAAGAGAACCAATCATCAAAGGCTTACCTTTAAATGCCTTTGGTCAACTGGAAAAAATCCAACATGCTGATGGCGCAGTAGAACACTTTGTTCATGATGCTGAAGGACGCTTACTGGTTCATATTGATCCAAAACAACATCAAACACGCTATGAATACGACGAAGCAGGTTTAATCCTGTCACGTACCGATGCACTCAACCATAAACTGAAATACAAGTGGGATCGCCTTGGACGTTTGACCCGATTGATTAATGAGAACGGTGCAAGTTACCAATTCTTCTACGATCTTGGTGGACGCTTAATCAAAGAAATTGACTTTGATGATAAAGAAACCATTTACCACTACGATGAAGGCACAGGACAGCTTGCGACCAGTATCGAAGTTGCTTCAGCACATGGGCAAGACCTCAAAGACCGTGCTGCCCCGAAAGATCGAATTCAACAATTCATCTTTGACAGTATGGGGCGTTTGGAACAACGTACCGCAGGCTATGGTCACTACGGCTTAGAACTTGAAGCCAAACAGACTGAAGAATTTGCCTACGATTACATGGGGCGTATTTTGCATGCCAAGAATGCAGAGACTAACCTACAATGGTTCTACGATGCTGCGGGCAATGTGATCAAAGAACACCAACAGGATTACAAGAGTAACAAAACAGCAGTATGGAAACACAGCTACGATGAAATCAATGATCGAATCAAAACCATACGTCCTGATGGACAAAACATTGATTGGCTAACTTATGGTACAGGGCATGTACAAAGCCTGATTGTCAATGGACAAGACCTTGTCAGTTTTGAACGAGATGACCTACACCGTGAAATTGTACGTCACTACGCCAATGGCATCAGCCAAGAACAACAGTTCGACCTTGCTGGACGCTTACACAGCCAAATCATGCTGAATGAACATGACAATGGCTACCAAAACCAATACTCAGCGCAAAATCAAGCAAAACAGAACAATGCCTTACAGCAAACTAGTCAATTGGTACAACGACTGTATCAATACGACAAAACAGGTGAATTGACTGCCATCAAAGATTCTCGTCGTGGCAACATTGCCTACAAATACGATCCTGTAGGACGCTTACTTGAAGCAAGCAGTAAATTGGGTAAAGAAACCTTTAAATTTGACCCTGCCAGTAACATCATAGATCGCTACAATGATGACAAAGCCCAACATCAAGATCAAAACTATGTACAACGAGCAGAAGAAAAAGGCTATGGCTACAATCGTCTAGTCAATAACGTGGTCAAAGAATACCTAGACCAACAATACCAATATGATGCATACGGACAATTGGTTCGACAAAAATCAACGCAAGGTGATTTAAATCTTGAGTGGGATGTTTATGGTCGAATGATCAAAAGCCGTAACAGCCAATACACAGCAGAATATCGCTATGACGCTTTAGGACGAAGAATACAAAAACGTAGTAAGCACCACCATACAGGTGATGAGCACAACATCATCTATGGATGGGATGGTGACACATTGGCTTATGAGTCAACAGAACAAGCCACTAAACACTATATCTACGAAAAAGATAGTTTTGTGCCGATGCTGCAAGCCGTCTATCAAAGCCCTATAGAACTACACCAAACACCTCATTGGTCAGACAAGCCGTATAGTGTACATCGTGACCCATTGTGGAAAACTACCAAACAAAGCAAAGGCTTTGATGATGTATGGTTCTATCATTGTGACCACTTAGGTACGCCACAGGAAATGACAGACCACTCAGGGGCAATCATTTGGAAAGCACAATATAAGGCTTGGGGTGAATGTCAAACAGAGAAAGCGAAGTCTAATTTCTTTGAAAATTCAGAAATCATCAGCAATAATATTCGTTTCCAAGGTCAGTATTTCGATTTAGAGACGGGTTTACACTATAACCGGTATCGTTATTACTCGCCCTATGTGGGACGGTTTGTAAGTAAAGATCCAATTGGGTTGTTGGGGGGAAGTAATAATTATGCTTATACCCCAAGTCCTACAGAATGGGTTGATCCACTAGGATTAAGCTGTCAAAAAATACCAAAAGGCTTTAAAAGCTTTGGTCAATTAAAGCAGTTTGGACAAGCGATGCAGGCAGGGTTTTCTAAATTAGGATTTAAAGGTGCGACGATGTATATGCAAGGAAGTGCACATAGTGGTAGAAGTTTTGAGACGGGTAAAGCTTTTGATGATGGAAGAGTAAGTGATTTTGACATAGCTGTGATTCAACCAGAATTATTTGAAAAAGCAAAAAAAATGGGTTTAGCAAAAGGTAATCGTACATTACCTATTGAGATAAACTCAGTCGAAGCAAATAAATTAGGTATTAATGGTGTACTTCAAAAGATGTCAAAACTCGCGGGAGGACGGGATGTAAATGTTATGATATTTGATAGTCCAGAAAATGCCAAAGCTAAAGCGGAAGGTACAAGAATTCCAGCAAACTGTATGTAAGGTGTAAAATGAAAAAGAGTTTTTTTTTAGCATATACGACAAACTTAAACCCAATTGATTTAGTTCGAATTTTTGAAAAAAAATTTGATATTTCTTTTATTGAACATAGCAGCGATTATTTGGGAAATTATTACTCTTATGAGGGATTATTTTGTGATAATTTTAAAATATTGCAAAATAAGTTACCTGATGGTGATTTGCAAATAAATGACGGTGGAATAGAAACTATTTTGAAATTGGGTTTTTTTAATGGAAAAAATAAAGAAAAACAAAGTAAGTATGAATTTATGAAAAAACAATTAGCGAGTTTGGATAATATAAATTTACATTCATTTGATATTTTTGAAGAGGAATGAAGGCACTAATACGATAAGAGACCATGTGAAAGGAACATAAATGAAGACTTGGGATCAAGTAGTAGAAAGTGCAGCTGAATTTATATCTTTTTTGGAAAAAGGTAATTTTTATAATACTAAGTTTAGTACTGAAAAAGATTACAAGATTATTTTTGATGCTAATTTAGGGATAGATTATGCGACTAATGATAGTTTTGATGATTTTGATGAATGGGAAACTGTGACTGATCCCCCCGATATTTTTCTAGAAAGCTTTGAATGGAACGATCGGATTAAATATAAATTAAAACAAAAAATTATTTTGGATTTGAAAATCAAGACTTTAACGGAGCTAAAGAAAAATGGATAACGGGTGAAGCTTGTCTGATAGTAGAGTTAATGTAATGTATAGAGATATAGGTATAATATTTCAATGTTATGCAAATGACTATTTTCCTACAATCTGGAAAGAAATTTTAGAAATATATTTAAATGGTGGTTTTCCGTGTGGATGGGATGGTCATCTACCTGAATGGAAAATTGTAGTTTTTTCTAATCAATAAAATTTAAAATCAGATAAGTTATTTCAAATTATACAAAGCTCAATGATAGCTTCATTGAGCTTATTTTTATTTTAATGATTCATATAACGTACGCCAAAATTTGCTATCGAAAACCACCAAGCAAAGGCTTCGATGATGTATGGTTCTACCACTGTGACCACTTAGGTACACCACAAGAAATGAGTGATCAGTCTGGTGCTGTCATTTGGAAGGCGGAGTATAAGGCGTGGGGTGAGTGTAAGACTGAGAAGGCTAAATCAAATTTCTTTGAAAATTCAGAAATTATTTCAAATAATATTCGTTTCCAAGATGCATGAGCAAAGACAGAGCATTGCTCTGTCTGAAGCGCAAGGATCAAGAAACAGGACTACATTATAACCGTTATCGTTATTACTCGCCTTATGTAGGGAGGTTTGTTAGTAAAGATCCAGTGGGTTTATTTGGTGGTGTTAATTTTTATCAGTACGCACATAACCCTCTAGAATGTGTTGACCCTCTAGGTTTGAAACAAAGAAGTTTAGATGAAATAAAAGTAGATAGACGACATAGGGAAAATTCTAAATCAGGAGTGTATTTAAAACATACGCAAGCAAAATGTAAAGACACTGCTATAAAATATTCTAGCTATGGGAAACCAGCTCAATATTGGAGTGATAGTTTAGGGTGTAGTGCGACAACACCACAAGTTACTGCTTTCAGAAATAGAATTGAGAAAGAAAGTTTATCAAAAGGTATAGAACATGAAAATGATGGTAAAGGATCACATTATTATATTTATGATGCGGGGAGAGTGATTGGTTACAACGAAGGAAAACCAACACAGTATATGCGCATTGAGGTTTCTTCAAGTACTAATGAGTTTCATGGACATCCGATATCTGAAGCACGTTATAATGGCTATTATCGTAAAAGGATTAAATAAGTATGAGTTATGAAGCTTTTTTAAATGAAAATTTTTTGCTTCCATTAAAAGTGACTAGAAATTGGATGATTGTAAAAAATTATCTATATAACGTAGATTTACAATGGTTAAATTCGTTAAATGAAGATGAAAGGTTTGATGTAATAGATGCCTATTTTTATACAAACATTTTTTATGCATCAAATTCAATTGAATTAAAATCAATAACATATAGGTTAATATTGGACGTGTATATTATTCCTATAATTGAGAATGATATATATGTGAATTTTTAATATGAGCTTACAGTAAATTTAATTAATTTAAATAAAAAAAGTGAAAGTTTAGATTTTGTTGAGTTTGAATTAAAAAAAATAAGTGATTTATTGAAATTGATTGATAAAACTATGTCTTATGTATCCTTAGACTTAATTAATAACATTGAAAGTAATGATTTTAAAATTGGTCTAGTTCTAGAGAATATTGTTAATTCACTAAACCTAGGAAGAAAGATAATAAGGGATCAGTAATGGCTTTGTTTACACAAACCTATTATTAAAGGCATCTTTAGCAATAAATTGATATTAAATTTAGATCAAAACCATATTTAAAAGGGATGAGATGTGAAAGTTTCGGTTTTAGAATATTTAAAAACCATGAACTTGATGATTTAAGCCCAAAAGCGATATACAAAAGAAATTATCAAATGAAGTATAGAAGATTAACATTTACATTAAATTCTAAATTTTATATCAAAGAGAATGTAAGTTTATTTGATAAAGCATTTCAAATTAAGCTAGAAGAAACAGATAAATTTGAAGAAAAATTAGGATTTATTGCGCAAAATGAATTTTTTTCATTGGCATTAATGGAATCGAGAGTTTGGCGTGCTAAATGATGAGTCTGAGTCTGCAGAAGATTATACCAAACACCTGATTGGACAGATAAACCGTATAATATTTACCGTGATCCGATATGGAAAACCAACAAGAAAAGCAAAGGCTTTGATGATGTATGGTTCTACCATTGTGACCATTTGGGTACACCACAGGAAATGACAGACCACTCAGGTTTGATCATTTGGAAACCGCAATACAAGGTGTGGGGTGAGTGCAAAGCTGAAAAGGCTAATTCCAATTTCTTTGAAAACTCAGAAATTATTTCAAACAATATCCGTTTCCAAGGTGCATGAGCAAAGACAGAGCATTGCTCTGTCTGAAGCGCAAGGATCAAGAAATAGGGCTTCACTATACCGTTATCGTTACTATTCGTATAATGTTGGGCGATATATAATTAAAGATCCAATTGGATTGTTTGGTGGATTGAACAAATATCAATATGCTCCAAGCTCTACACAATGGGTTGATGTACTTGGTTTAAATAAGTATTTCATTGGCAGTATGGACCAAATGCCTTTTAAAGCTTCTGCGTTAAAACCATTAGTGCCGTACTCTAAAGAATGGATGGAAACTTATAACAATTCCAAGTTAATTTTCATTTTGTTCAATCCATTGAACCAAGTCATAAATTTTTTCAGCGACTTCAACTCCTTTATTTTCAGATAAAGAATATTCTACATGTGGCGGAATAACTGGATATTCCTTACGAATCACAAAACCATCATTTTCCAAATCACGTAAAGTTTGAGTCAACATTTTTTCACTGATGCCATCAATTCTACGTCTTAACTCACTAAAACGGTGTGTTCCTCGTCTTAAACAGAACATGACCAGAACGCCCCAACGATTGGTTAAATGCATAAGCTTAACCCGAGACGGGCAATTCTTTGACAACACATTTGCGGCTAAACAAGATTCATCAGTATTCATAAACTTTCCATGACTAAAAAACACTTACTTTTTAGTAAGTACTTACAAAAAGTAAGTTTATTATTTACTATAACAAATATCAGCAAAACTGTGTGGCTTTTCACATATTTTGAATCATATATTTATAGATGAGAGTTAATTTATGGCTTCTCCAATTCTACACTGGATTATCGACCCAATCTGCGGCTGGAGTTATGGGGCACTGCCTTTAATTAATGCAGTCGAAGAAAAATTTCCAAATCTACAACGTCTACATTTTGGTGGACTTTATAGTGAAGATCATCAACCACAAATGACAGCAGCAATGCGAACACAGATCATTCACTATGATGAACAAATCCATCAACTCACAGGTGTTGATTTTGGTGATGAATATAAAAATGGTTTGCTTAAAGACAGCACACTGATCATGAACTCTATCCCTGCAACTCATGCTTTACTGAGTATTCAGCAGGGGGTAGGGCATAGCGCGATGATATCGTTATTAAATTTAATACAACAGGGCTACTATCAAAAAGGTCTAAATGTCACACAGTATAGTGTACTGGCGCAATTTGCTGTCGAGTTAGGACTGAATAATGACCAATGGTCTAAATATTTAGATGCGATCGATCAAGATCAACAAGATGAATATATTCAGTATGCACGCCAATTATTATCCCATGTTCGAGGACAAGGTTTTCCAACATTGGTGTATGAAAATCAACATGGTGAAATGGGCAAAATACCGCTTCATGGTTTTTATAATAAATCAGAGGATTTTGTACGTTTTTTAGATCAACAACTACTTAAATCTTAATTTAATTCTAAAGAGAGCCAACAATATGAAATTATTCTTAAAAACACTTCTTGCAAGTTCAGTGATGTTGAGTGCTTCTGCATTTGCAGCAGAGTTAAGCTATAAAGTTTATAACCCTCAAGCACAAGGCATTTTTCCAGTTACATCTACACTTATTTCGGGTGAAAAAGATGCAGTGCTGGTGGATGCGCAATTCAGTGTTAACGATGCAAAGAACTTGGTTAAAATCATTCAAGACAGCGGTAAAAACCTTAAATATATTGTGATTACTGCGGGTGATCCAGATTTTTATTTTGGTTTAGAGCCACTGGTACAAGCGTTTCCAGATGCAAAAGTGATTGCAACCCCAGAAGTTGTTAAACATATTGAAGCAACCAAAGAAGGTAAGTTTGCTTATTGGGGGCCTATCTTAAAAAATGGTGCGCCATCTCAAGTGATTGTACCGAGTGCCAGTGAAGATAAAACCATTGTGCTAGAAGGTGAAAAAATTGAGATCAAATCACCGGGTAAATACGCATCTTATCTTTGGGTTCCAAGCAATCGTACAATTCTAGGTGGTGTAGGGCTATCTTCAGGGATCCATGTGTGGACAGCAGATGCACAAACTGAAAAAGAACGTAACGAGTGGCGAAAAACGCTAAAACAAATGAATCGTTTAAATCCACGTGCAGTGATTCCTGGACATTATATTGGTGATATTCCAACAGGAACTCAAGCAATCGACTTTACTTATCAATACCTTGTGGATGTTGATCAAGTTTTAAAAGATCATAAAGATTCAGCATCAGTGATTGCTGCTTTAAAAGAAAAATACCCGAACTTGGCCGAAGAAAGTTCTTTGGAGTTAAGCTCTAAAGTGTTGACGGGTGAGATGGAATGGAAATAATTTAACGATGACCCATTGTTTTAAATTCATGAACTTCGTCATTGTTGGTGAACGAAGATAATGGGTTAAGCTAATCAGGTGAAACTTAATCTAAGATCATGGTTAAGTTTCATCATTGAAGCCATTGATTTTTTCTAAGCGGAATTTTGAGTTTCAAAGTCTAATACACAATCAACATTTAAAAAATCTCTCACAGTATTTCATTTCATCTCTACGTTGTATTTCTGTATCGAGCGTGAGTATGGATCGTAGAAAATATAAAACTTTCTTGAAATCTAATTAAATAAAAATCAGATACTTAATGTTAATAAAACAGGGTTTATTGGCAGCGATAGCGTGATTAAAATTGAATTCAGCATATGTTTTAAAAATGTAGGAATAGGGGTTTTCCCTCATTCAAAAATCTTTTTAGGGCAGAATATACTGTGCATGTTGAATATATCCTCTATAAGAACGCTTGGAGTAAAAAATGACTGAACTAAGTAAAATACCTACACCAGATACTGCTGAAGATAATGCATTTTTTCCATCCCCTTATTCTTTAAGCCAATATACCGCATCGAAAACAGATTATGACGGTACGACTTATCCCAAGCCATATCGTGGCGACAAAAAAATTCTGATGATAGCAACGGATGAGCGCTATATCCTGATGCAGAACGGCAAATTCTTTTCTACAGGAAATCATCCAGTTGAAATGTTACTTCCGGTATTTCATTTAGACAATGCAGGCTTTGAGTTTGATATTGCAACGCTCTCAGGCAATCCTGCCAAGTTGGAAATGTGGGCAATGCCGAATGAAGATCAAGTGGTTTTAGATACCTATGCAAAGTATGCTGAAAAACTTAAAAACCCGTTAAAGCTTGATGATATTTTGGACCAGATCATTGCAGGAAACTCGCCATATGCAGGGGTTTTCATTCCCGGTGGTCATGGTGTACTCGCGAAAATTCCTGAAAGTAAAAGTGTTAAAAAAGTTTTAGAATGGGTGATAAACAACGATAAATATGTGATTACACTGTGTCATGGACCCGCAGCTTTACTTGCCGCAGCCGTCGATGAAAAACCAGAAAACTATATATTTAAAGATTATGAAATTTGTGTATTTCCTGACTTTTTAGATAAAGGCGCAAATATTGAAATTGGTTATATGCCTGGGCCATTACAATGGTTGGTGGGTGAAAATCTCGATAAATTAGGCGTTAAAATCCTAAATAAAGGTATTACAGGGCAGGTCCATAAAGACCGAAAACTTCTGACTGGAGATAGTCCTTTGGCATCGCATAATTTAGGTAAGTTAGCCGCTGAAACCTTATTGGCTGATCCTGAATTGGTATAAGCATCAATCAAGAGGTTGTTTCTATTTAGACGCAACTTTTTATCTCAATATTGGAGATCTAGAGGCGATTTGCTGCTGATCTTCAATATTTTTAGTTTTAAGCGTTCAGTTTAGTGAGAAGACGGCTTTATGAGACTTGCAAGCAATCAACTGGCCGATTTATTGTTTCAGACCGTTCACCAATTGAGACAAGCGCGTGACCTCGAAAGTCTATTTAAAATTTTGGTGGGATTTGCTGCTCAGCTAAATTTTGATCGGATTATTGTATGTAGTGTTTCACCTCAAAACCAACATGAATGGATTGATGAAGTTTTCTTTGTGCATGGCAATTGGGTTGATCGCAGCAATATCGAAGAGCGTGAAGTATATTTACGCCGCTGCCCAATCACCAAGCATATTTTTGAATACGATGAAGCCTTTTTTTGGGCAAAGAGCTCGCAGAAAAAAACTGCAAAAGAAACCTATCGGATTATCAAAAGCCCTCTACATCTTGGTGAGGTCAATGGAATACAAGTGCCCGTATTTGGTCGAACAGGTTTAGAAGGTGCAATTTCATTTGCGGGTGAAATTTCGGATATGGGTGCTGATTTTAAACTCACAGTACAGATGGTTTGTAATATTGCCTTTGGTGAAATTCTACATAAACAAAAGCATAGAATTGCGCATAAAAAAATACTGACCAAACGTGAAAAAGAAGTTTTAAAATGGGCAGCAGTGGGTCAAAAGCATTTTGAGATTGCCGACATTTTAAAAATTTCAGAGAGAACTGTTGAAAATCATTTACGCAGTATAAGAAAGCGCTTAGGAGTAAAATCTACTGCTCAAGCAATTGCTTCTGCCATCATCAGTAGAGAAATTGAATTATAAAGCAGCCCAATGTTTGCGACTTTTAAACATTCAGGTTTAGTCAAAAGCGCAGCGGTTCTTTTAAGAAACATAGCGTGAGCATTGAGGTTTTAAGCCCCACTCCCAAAAAAGAAATAAAATAATAATGATCGCCAAATAAAAACCAGGAAGATTTTTAATTTGGCGTGTATATCTAGAAAGTTTGGTTTGTATTCACGATGCCGAAATTGAAGCGATGAGATTTTATCAATGCTTAAAAATAAATAAATTTTGAAATTTTATCAGCATACTCAACCACATTTTGAGAAATCTCACCTCTAAATAAATCTTCTGTATAGGTGCTGAGTGGGCAACTTACAGATAATACAGCAGCAATTTCTTGAGTTGCCTGACTATAAATCGGTGCAGCACTGGCAGCCATATCAGTATTAAAATGCCCCCAACTGATCATAAAATCCTGACTGCGGACATAGTTTAAACGTTCTAATAAGCTTGCCAGATCACGTGGCGTACGATCAGAATAGACTTTCCAATCGGTAAAATGTTCATAGCGTTTAATTACTTCAGCCTCAGAAAGGCGAGATAAAATTAATTGTCCAATTACGGTGGCATGGGCATGCCAACGTGTACCAATATGCACATTACTGGTAAATGAACCAATAGATTGGGCATTGCTGATAAAGACAATATCGGTGCCTTCTAAAATCGAAAGATGCACAGCGATTTTAATTTTATCGCGTAATTCACGCATGATGGGGCTAGCCAGATCAGTCAGCGATGATTTCGATAAGCTGTTAAAACCAAGTTCCATCACGTTGCTGTTCAGCGCATAAGTCTTTTGCGACATTTTTCTTAAATAACCACAAAACTCTAAAGTGTGGATTAAACGAAAAGCACTCGAACGGTTTACATCTAATTTTTCTGCGATTTCAGAAATGGTCATTTCCTGATGCTGTTGATCAAATAATTTTAAAATAGCTAAGCCACGCACCAAACCCGGTACTAAATAACGCTCATCATTATTGGGTTCAGCATTTTGCTCCAAGAGAGCATCATTTATTAAGTTCATTGCCAAGTTGCCCTGTGTTTATTTTGCAATTCCTGCACATGGAATACCACTATAGTAATCATCAATTTTTCTAATCTCAATGTTTATATATAAAACATTTTTTTGATTAAGAAACATCTAAAATTATAACTTTTTATTAATTCATTGAAAAACATAAAAATATAGTATTTGACAAGCAAAATGATCAAAGCTTATGCTATTCATTATGTTTTAAATGCTAAATTAAGTTTTATATATAAAACAAATAAGGATGCAAAAATGAGTTGGATCTCAGTTTGTCAGCAAGATGACATTACCGAAGACGAGCCGAAAGCCATAGAAGTCGAGGGTAAGAAAATTGGTGTTTTTTTTATCGATGACAATTATTTTGCGATCGAGAATGTTTGCCCACATGCCTTTGCGTTGCTAACAGAAGGTTTTATTGAAGATCAAACCGTGGAATGCCCATTACATGAGGCAATTTTTGATATTCAAACAGGTGAGCTAAAAAGTGGACCGGGATGTCGTAATTTGTGTACTTATCCCGTACGTGTTGAAGGGCAGGACGTTCAAATTCAACTATAAGTCTTATTTATAAGGATGGAATCTCATGAAAACATTTAATGAGAAGCTAGCGAACTGGATTCATGCCACGCCAGCGACCGAAGCAGGGATTAACAATATTCAAATACCAGGACAGCCAGAGCTTTTGGTTTGGCAAACACGTTATAAAGTGCCAACAGTCTATGAGCAGGATTTTGTTCAACATTTAATTCAAGCCTTTTCTTCAGGCGTAACAGAACTTACTGATTTGGTTCAATCTTTAAATCAACAAGGTTTTCGTTGCGAGTCTGGTGAACTTTGGACTTCTGAAACATTTTCTGAAGAAATGCAACGTTTAGGTTATTGATTCAAGGAAGAACAGTGATGAATGCAGCAGTAACAGTGACTCCGAGTGTTGAGGAGTATTTAGATTTAGGTTTGCGTGATCAATGGCATCCTGTACTGGCAAGTTGGGAAGTCGCAGCCAATCCTGTGGGTATAACCCGTTTAGGTGAAAATATCGTGGTTTGGCGTGATGACCAAGGTCAGGTGCATGCTTTAGAAGATCGTTGTCCCCACCGTGGTGCGCGTCTTTCTTTAGGCTGGAACTTAGGTAATCGCGTGGCATGTTGGTATCACGGCGTTGAAGTTCGCCATGATGGCAAGGTTGAAGATGTACCCGCAGTACATGAATGCCCAATGAAAGGCACAACCTGTGTGAAAAGCTACCCAGTGATTGAACAACATGGTGCAATTTTCCTGTGGTTTGGCATTGATCCAAATGAAGTCGCTCAGCCGCTTGATTTTCCTGAGCAATTGGCGAGTGGGGAGTGGAGTTCATTCCTATGCCAAGCGGATTGGAAGGTCAATCATCAATATGCGATTGATAATGTGATGGATCCAATGCATGGCACCTATTTGCATTGTACTTCGCACTCAATGGCGGACGGTGAACGTACCGCAGAAATGAAACACCGCTCAACAGAAAATGGTTTTGTCTTTGAAAAAGAAGGGCAAACAGGGGTCAATTTTGACTGGGTTGAATATGCCAATACCGGTGCAAGTTGGTTGCGTCTTTCGATTCCTTATCGTAAAGATTTTGGTCCAGGTGGTGAGTTTTGGATTGTGGGTTATGCCACACCGATTGATGCTCAAAATACCCGTGTTTTCTTCTGGCGTTGTCGTAAAGTCAGTGGTTGGCAACGTAATGTCTGGCGTTTTCTTTATCGCAATCATTTAGAAAAACTGCATTGGGATGTCTTGGAACAAGATCGAATTATTTTAGAAAATCTTGCGCCAAATGCACGTCGACATGAATTCCTCTATCAACATGATGTCGGTTTATCGCGCTTACGCCGTTTAATGAAAAAAGAAGCGGAAAAGCAGTTAAAGAAAATTGCGAGCTTGAATAGCTCAAACCGTATTGAAATGCAGGAACAAGTTCATGGTTAATGTCGCATTGCTGCAGGGCAAAAAAGTCTTCGTTACAGGCGCAGCAAGAGGCTTGGGACGAGACTTTGCACAGGCCATTGCCGAAGCAGGTGCTCAAGTGGTCATGGCGGATATCTTGACAGATCTTGTGCAACAAGAAGCAGTAGTATTGCAGGCACAGGGTTTACTGGTGACTGCGGTCACGATTGACTTGGCTGATGCTGATTCGATTCAACAGGCTGTTCAGCAAGCAGCTGAACATTTAGCTGGAATAGATGGTTTGGTGAATTGCGCTGCACTTGCGACCAATGTGGGTGGTAAAAGCTTGATGGATTATGACGCCGATCTATGGGATCGCGTCATGAACATCAATGTCAAAGGGACGTGGTTGGTCACCAAAGCATGTGTGCCATATCTCAAGCAGTCTGATGCAGGCAAGGTAATTAATGTGGCATCGGATACGGCTTTATGGGGCGCACCTAACTTGATGGCTTATGTTGCAAGTAAAGGTGCTTTGCTGGCAATGACCCGTTCGATGGCCAGAGAGTTAGGGCCATTTAATATCTGTATCAATACGCTTTCTCCAGGATTGACACTGGTTGAAGCAACAGAATATGTACCGCAAGAACGTCATGATTTATATGTAAATGGTCGTGCGATTCAACGTCAGCAGTTACCACAGGATCTGAACGGAACAGCACTTTATTTACTTTCGGATTTGTCCTCATTTGTGACTGGACAGAATATTCCCGTAAATGGTGGTTTTGTCTTTAATTAAGGAATTGTTTCATGATTACAGGGATCGAGATTTTAAAGTTTGGCGTTGAGGATCGGGCTGCTTCAAATAAATTTTTGGCAGATTTTGGTTTAAAGCCAAGCCAATCAGATATTGAGGGTACAGATCTTTATCAAACCCAGAACGGCAGTAAAATTTATTTATTTGATTGTGATGACCCGCGTCTACCACAGGCCATCGAGTCAGGTTCAACTTTACGTGAAGTGACTTGGGGCTTGGATGATGCAGCACAGGATTTGGCTGATTTAGCGACTCGCCTGAAAGATGTAGATGGTTATCAAGCTACGGCTGACATGCTGCAATGCTTAGACCCAAATGGGATGACCATTCGCTTTCAAGCCAGCTTTACCCAAGAGTTACCTGCGTTAAAAACTGAAGGGATTAATCAATACGGCAGTATCACTCGTGTCAATGCAGCCAGTCCAGTGTATGAAAAAGGGCAACCTATTGCGATTGGACATGTGGTGTTCTTTACCCCAGATTTAGAAAAAACAGAATCGTTCTATATCGAAAAGCTCGGTTTCTTCTTATCGGATGCTTATCGTAATCGTGGTGCTTTTTTACGTTGTCGTGGCAAAGGCTATCATCATGATTTGTTCTTGCTTTCAGTACCCAATAAACCTGCTGGACTCAATCATGTTGCCTTTGTGGTGCGTGATATTCATGAAGTGATTGGCGGTGGCTTAAACATGAACCGTTCTGAATGGTCTACTTTTATTGGTCCGGGTCGTCATCCAATTTCTTCGGCTTACTTTTGGTATGTCAACTCACCTTTGGGTGGTGCATTTGAATACTACACCAATGATGATTATTTGACGGAAGAATGGCAACCACGTGTTGAAGAACATTGTTTAGAACTCTTTACTGAGTGGGCGGTTGAAGGTGGTTTAGATGACCACACTCGTCGCCAAGTCAAACCTGTATAAGCAGTTGGAACAGGGAGATTAAGCTATGCAAAGAATTGTCATTGTTGGCGCAGGACAAGCTGCGGGTTGGGCAGTAAGCACACTCCGTCAACATGGATTTCTAGGTGAAATTCATGTGGTATCCAATGAGGAACGGGTATTTTACGAACGCCCACCGCTGTCAAAACAAGTCCTCTCCAAAGAAGCCAGTTATGACAGTTTGCATCTGTTCTCTGCTGAACAGATGCAAGATTTTAATATCGAGTGGCACAAGCCTGCTGTGGCAACACAAGTGGATCGCCAACAAAAACATGTGGTTTTAGAAAGTGGTCAAGTTTTGCCTTATGACAAATTATTGATTGCGACTGGAAGTCGAGCACGTGTACCAGTCAATACATGGCAGTTTATTCCCAATGTGGTGACTTTACGGAATGTACAAGACTGTGAACGTTTAGCCGAAATCTTACAACATACGCAAAAGTTAGCAGTAATTGGTGGTGGTTGGATCGGCTTGGAAATTGCAGCAACGGCACGGAAACAAGGCAAACAAGTGCATGTTTTTGAATACGGTGATCGACTTTGTGCACGTAGTGTTAGCCCTGATGTGTCTGAATTTTTGCAAAATATGCATCAACAACAAGGTACTCAGATCCATTTAAATAGTAAAAATGTGCATTTGATTGAAGCAGGTCAACAGCAAGTTGAAGTGGTGAATCATCCAAATACCAGTGAACTGTTTGATTGTGTGGTGGTGGGTGCGGGTGCAGATATTGCCAAAGAGCTGGGTGTGAGTGCGGGTTTAGACGTTAAGGATGGCATTGTCGTCAATGGTTTTGGACAAACTTCAGACCAAGACATTTATGCCGCAGGTGATGTGGCGATACATCCAAGTTTGGGCTATTGCATTCAGTCTTGGGCCAATGCGCAAAATCAAGCCATTGCCGCTGCAAAGTCGATGTTAGGTATGGATACGCAATATCTGGATATTCCTTGGTTATGGTCAGACCAGTATCACTACAATATTCAGATTTTAGGGACTTACCAACCTGAAAAAACCAAGCAGATTGTGCTACGTCAAAACGCAGCAGATCAGTGCAGTTATCTTTATCTGGATGAGCAAAACTGTTTGATCAACATGATTGCGATCAATGACTCAAAACTGGTCAAACTGGCAAAGCGCTGGATGCAATCCAATACCGTGTTAGACCCCAAATTATTAGCAGACCCTGAATTTAATGTAATGAAATTAAAACCGTAAACATTAAATCCGGTTCATGACTCAATCGAAGGAATGAAATATGAGTAATGAAGAGAAAAGTGGATTGAAGCATTGGGTTCCTGCTTTTGTCCTGATGATCTGTGTCGTTCTGGCATTTTTCGACAAAATTAGTATCGCAGTCTTGTTTGCGGATCCGCACTTTCAGGGCGCGATGGGGATTGCCCAAGACAAAGCAAAGCTTGGATGGTTAATGACCAGCTTTTTATTGGCTTATGGCTTTTCCTCTGTGTTTTTAAGCTTCTTAGGCGATATTTTTAGCCCTAAAAAAATGCTGTTTTGGAGCGTCTTATCTTGGGGGATACTCATGTTCTGTATGGGTTTTACCACCAACTATACAGGGATGTTGATTCTCCGCGTTCTGCTTGGATTAGCTGAAGGCCCATTATTTGCCTTGGCTTATACCATCGTGAAACAAACCTATACAGATCGTCAGCAAGCACGTGCTTCCACCATGTTTTTGTTGGGTACACCGATCGGTGCCTTCTTGGGTTTTCCAATTACAGCGGCTGTTCTCGCAAACCATGATTGGCATACCACCTTCTTTGTGATGGCTGGTTTAACTGTAATTGCACTGATTGCGATTGTGTTTGGCTTACGTAATTTACAACTCAAGAAAACCATTGAGCTGGAATCGACCAGTAAACGTGTCAATTTTAAAGGGCATATCCATAACACCAAAGTGCTATTACAGAACGGTTCATTTTGGTTGGTGTGTATTTTTAATATTGCACTGATGACTTATCTGTGGGGATTAAACAGTTGGGTTCCATCCTACCTGATTCAAGACAAGGGCTTTAACCTTAAAGAGTTTGGTATTTATTCAAGTTTCCCATTTATCGCCATGTTGATTGGTGAAGTGATTGGTGCATTTCTTTCTGACAAGTTAGGTCGTCGTGCCATTCAGGTATTCAGTGGCTTACTGGTGGCCGGCATCTTTATGTATGTCATGGTCATTATGACAGATCCAATTTTAGTGATTGTTGCAATGTCTCTCAGCGCAATGGCTTGGGGCTTTGGTGTCGCAGCAATATTTGCACTACTTGCTCGTGTGACCACTGCTGATGTGGGCGCGACTGCGGGTGGGATTTTTAATGGACTGGGTAATTTTGCCAGTGCAATTGCACCCGTTCTGATCGGTTACATCGTGATGCAAACCCACAGTTTTAATTTAGGAATTACCTTCTTAGCAGCAGTTGCTGTGATTGGATCGTTCTTCTTGGTTCCTTTACTAAAACGTTATTAATTCAAGATATCTAGGAGTTAAAACATGACTACTCAACAATTCGAATCATGGTCACAGCCTGAAGGTACAAGCTTACAAGATTGGTTAAATACACGTATCGCACGTTTTGAAACACGTAAATATGATTTTGATGCCTTGAAGTTCCAAGCGGACTATGACCCAAAATATCGCCGTGCCCAAATGCGCTATATGGGTACGGGTGCAACAGGTGTAGTCAATGATGGCAACACTGTTCCAGCAGAAAACTTCACTTTTTCAACCATGGTTTTACCTCCGCAGTGCGAAGGGCCTTTGCATATTCATCATGATGTTGAGGAAGTGTTTTTTATGTTGCGTGGTGAGATTGACCTGTTTATCGAACATAACGGCGAAAAATTTCAAACCAAACTTAAAGAGCGTGATCTGATTTCAATTCCACCTGGAATTTACCGTGGCTTGTTTAATCCGGGTCAGGAAGATGCCTTGATGTGTGTGATGTTAGGTGCGGGTAAACCGACTATTCCGAACTATCCACCAGAACATCCATTGTCGCAAATCAAACGTTGATTGAATCGACAAAACCCAGCCCTACAGCAAAGGAATCCAGCCATGACATTGCTTGATCGATTAGCCAAATATCCAGTCAAAACCATTGTAGTGGATGGTCAAGTACACGCCTATCGTGAGGCAGGTCAAGGCCAGCCTTTGATTTTGCTACACGGGATTAGTTCGGGTTCTGCTTCATGGATCAACCAACTTGATGTACTGAGTCAGTCTTTTCGTGTGATTGCTTGGGATGCACCGGGTTATGGCTTATCAGAAGGTTTAAATACAGCGCAACCGAATGCAGAAGATTATGCACAACGTTTGTTGGGTTTAATCGACGCTTTGGCAATTCCGCAAGCCATTCTGGTTGGTCATTCCCTCGGGGCTTTACAAGCCAGTGCTTTTGCTCATCTTTATCCTGAACGTGTACAGACTTTGCTGATTGCCAATGTGGCACAAGGTTATCAACGTTCAGATGAGAAAAGCAAAACACAGGTTTATCAAAAACGACCAATGCTGTTGAAAAGCTTAGGTCATGCAGGCATGGCGGCAAGTCGTGGACCGCATTTAATTTATAAACAAGATGCTCAAGCTTTGGCTTTGGTCACAGCGGTGATGCAGGATTTGACCTTAGACGGTTTTACCCATGCATCGTATTTGCTGGCCTATGACGAAATTAGAAATTATTTAACAGATATTCGTGTTCCTTGCGTCGTGATTGCAGGCGATCAGGATCAAATTACACCTGCACAAGGTATCCAAGACCTTGCCGCAGAAATGCAATTGAGCCGATGTCATCTGATTACAGATGCAGGTCATCTGAGTTATGTCGATCAACCACAACAGTTTAACGACATCATTTTATCGGCGTGTTAAGACTCAAACGAGAGAAAAATATGAGCTTCCAAGTTGAAGGAAAAGTAGCAGTAGTAACAGGTGGCTCGTCAGGCATTGGTTTGGCTGCTGTCGAAATTTTAGTTGCAGAAGGTGCCAAAGTGGCATGGTGTGGTCGGGATGAACAGCGTCTAGCAGAATCAAAAAATTATATTTTGGAAAAGTATCCGCAAGCCCATATTTTTACTCAAGCCTGTAATGTTTTAGACAAACAAGATGTAAAACGCTTTGCACAACAGGTCAATCAAAATTTAGGCAATGTAGACATGTTGATCAATAACGCAGGTCAAGGGCGTGTATCCAATTTTGAAGACACTCAAGATGAAGATTGGATGAAAGAAATTGAATTGAAGTATTTCAGTGTCTTGCATCCTGTCCGTGCATTTTTAGATGATTTAAAACAGTCGGCCTGTGGATCAATCACCAATGTCAATTCCTTACTGGCCTTGCAACCTGAACCACACATGATCGCGACTTCATCGGCACGCGCCGCTTTGCTGAATTTAACTCATTCCTTAGCGCATGAATTCAGCCAATATGGGATTCGGGTGAATTCAATTTTATTGGGCATGGTGGAGTCAGCACAGTGGAAACGCCGTTTTGAAACACGTTCAGATAGCCAAGTGCCATGGGAACAGTGGACAGGCAATATTGCAAAAAACCGTGGTATTCCAATGCAACGTCTAGGTAAACCTGAAGAACCAGCACGCGCTTTAGTGTTCTTGGCTTCACCATTGGCATCCTATACCACTGGTTCAGCCTTGGATGTCTCTGGTGGATTTAACAAACATTTATAAGGTGTGCCCATGAAACAGTTGATGATGATTGGTTTCGGTGCAATGGCAGCAGAAGTGTACGCACATATGCCACAAGATTTACAGCTTAAATGGATTGTGGTGCCTGCACGCAGTGTTGAAAAAGTACAGGCACAAGTATCCGCTCAGGTACAGGTGATTAGTTCGATTGATCAATGCCTTGGCACACCTGATTATGTGATCGAAGTGGCAGGCCAAGCGGCGGTAAAAGAACATGCCCAAAAGGTGTTAGAGAAAGGATGGACTATTGGTCTGATTTCAGTGGGAACCTTAGCCGATAGCGAATTTTTCTCTCAACTGAAACAGACTGCGGAACAACACGATGCCCATCTACATCTTTTAGCGGGTGCGATTGCGGGGATCGATGGTATCTCTGCGGCAAAAGAAGGTGGTTTGGAAAAGGTCACCTATAAAGGCTGTAAAAGTCCGAAGAGTTGGCGTGGCAGTTATGCTGAACAATTGGTTGATCTCGATCAGGTCAGTGAAGCTATGGTTTTTTTTCGTGGTACAGCCAGAGAAGCAGCACTGAAGTTTCCAGCCAATGCCAATGTTGCAGCAACCATTGCACTCGCAGGTTTAGGCATGGATGAAACCATGGTTGAGCTTACGGTTGATCCAAAAACCAATAAAAACAAGCACACCATTGTGGCAGAAGGCGTGTTTGGTGAAATGACCATTGAATTGGTGGGTGTGCCTTTGGCAAGCAATCCCAAAACCTCAACTTTGGCTGCGCTTAGCGTGATTCGTGCATGTCGCAATAGCGTTGAAGCAATTCAGATTTAAAAGGATTTGATCATGGTAAAGGAAATTTATATCGCAGGTGAATGGCGATTAGGTAAAGGCGATACGATTCAAAGTCTGTTTCCAGCAGATCAATCTGTAAATGCTGAAATTTCTACAGCGAGTTTAGATGATGTCAATGAAGCAATTGAAAAAGCAGATTTGGCATGGCGACAAGCAGGCTGGCGCAATAGCATGCCACATGAACGTGCGCGTATTTTGTATAAAGTGGCAGAGATTATTGAAGCGCGTGTAGATGAGCTTGCAAAATTACAAACCCGTGATAATGGTAAGCCACTGGCTGAAACACGTGGTTTAGTGATGAGTGCAGCCGCTACAGCACGCTATGTTGCCGCAGCATGTGAAACGCTGAATGATGAACTCACCACACAACGTGCGGCTGACTTTATGACCATGAGTGTGCATGAACCTGTCGGTGTGGTGGCCGCGATTACACCGTGGAATTCACCGATTGCCAGTGAAGTTCAAAAACTTGCCCCTGCGATTGCTGCTGGAAATGCGGTGATCCTTAAACCGGCAGAGGCAACGTCTTTAATTGCCTTGGAACTCGCCAAAATCTTTGAACAAGCAGGACTGCCAAAAGGCTTACTCAGTGTTTTAGTGGGGCGTGGTTCTGTAATTGGTGATGCCATCGTAAAGCATCCTTTGGTCCGCAAAATTTCATTTACTGGCGGAACCACTACAGGGCGTCATTTGGCTCATCTTGCCGCAGATAAATTGATTACCACCTCATTAGAGCTTGGTGGAAAATCCCCTACGATTGTTATGCCTGATGCAGATATTGAATTGGCTGCTAAAGGTGTGGCTTATGGGATCTTTAGTTCCGCAGGACAAGCCTGTATTGCAGGTTCACGACTCTTCGTGCATCACAGTATTTACGATCAGTTCCTTAAGCGTTTGGTTGAAATTACCAAAGCTTTACGAGTGGGACATCCAGAAACAGCGGGTGTACATTTGGGCTCTTTAATTAATCCAAAGCATTTGGCTTCTGTCGATGCCTATGTGCAATTGGCCAAGCAAGAAGGTGGTCAAGTTGTAGTGGGTGGTCAAGCGCTGACGGATGGTGATTTGGCGAAAGGAAGTTATTACTTACCGACCATCATCACGGGCTTAAATAATACTGCACAAACCTGTCAGGAAGAGATTTTTGGTCCAGTCTTGGTGGTGATGAAGTATCACGATGAAGCCGATTTAATCATCCAAGCCAACGACAGTTGTTTTGGGCTTGCAGCAGGAATCTGGACTGAAAACTACCGTAAAGCTTGGCAAATTGCGCGGGCTTTGGAAGTCGGTACAGTCTGGATTAATACCTATAAAAAATTCTCTATTTCGGCACCGTTTGGTGGCTTTAAGGAAAGTGGTATCGGGCGTGAAAAAGGGCGTTTAGGTATTTTGTCTTATATGCAGCAAAAAAGTATTTATATGGGATTAAGCGAACAGCCAAATCCTTGGTGTGAATAATAAATTCATGGAATGAAAAAGTTTTTGAGGAATAAACAATGACAGAACGTGTAAATGTAGGCGAAGCAATCGCGCGTGTTTTAGAAGCACACCAAGTGGAAAGTATCTATGGGGTGATTTCGATTCATAACCTACCAATTGCAGATGCCGTAGGGCGTCGTGAAAAAATTCGTTTTGTGGCAGCGCGTGGCGAAGCAGGTGCAGTCACGATGGCAGATGGTCACTCACGCTTTAAAGGTTTAGGGGTTGCTTTGACCAGTACAGGTGCAGGTGCAGGCAATGCAGTAGGCTCATTGATTGAAGCGATGAATGCTGGGAGTCCTGTGTTGCATTTAACTGGGCAAGTTGAACGTGAATATCTTGATCGTGATGCCAGCTTTATCCATGAAACCAAAGATCAACTGACCTTCTTACGTGCTTCAAGCAAAGCTGCATTTCGTATTACCAGTCCAGACAATGCAGTGGGTGTAATTCGTGAAGCAATTCGTGTTGCAACCACAGTACCGATGGGGCCTGTAAGCGTTGAGCTCCCGATTGATGTGCAAGCTGCAGAAATTGACTTGCCATTGAATTTAGGCCCTGTCAAAGCGCTTGAATTACCGCAGGCTGAGCAAGTTGAAATTGATTTAATTGTTGAAGAAGTTAAAAAAGCCAAACGCCCCATCTTGTGGATTGGTGGCGGCACGTTAAATAGTGTTGATGAAGTGAAAGCCATTGCAGATCTTGGGATTCCTGTTGTTTCTTCGACTCATGCCCGTGGTGTGTTAGCGGATGAGCATCCACGCAGTTTAGGTGCATTCCATAACTCAGCAGGGGTTGAGCAACTGTTAAAACAGGCTGACTTATTGGTGGTGGTGGGCTCGCGTTTACGCAGCAATGAAACCAAAACCTATTCTGTGCAGTTCCCTGATAATCTGATTCAGATTGATGCCAATCCAGTGGCGCAGCAACGTAATTATAAAGTTCGTAACTTCATTTGTGCTGATGCCAAAGATGTATTACAACGTGTGCTCACAGGGCTAAGCGGTATCTCAAAAGTTGATGCAGATTATGATGCAGCGGTTGTTGCAGCAAAACAGTCCGCTATTGAGGCACTGCGTACTCAGCTGGATCAATATGCACTGATCTGTGATCACTTACGTGCGGCACTGCCACAAGACGGTATCTTTGTACGTGACATTACCATGTCAGGCAGTACTTGGGGCAGCCGACTATTTCCAGTACAAGCACCGAATCAAAATATTCACTCACTTGCTGGGGCAATTGGTCTAGGTTTAGCCACGGCAATTGGCGCTTCTATTGCCAATCCAGATAAAAAAGTGATTGGTCTCGTGGGCGATGGTGGTTTGATGCTCGGTATCGGTGAGATTGCCACCATGGCACAAGAAAATACCAACATGGTGCTGATGATCATGAACGATGGCGGTTATGGCGTAATGCGTGGTATTCAAAAGAATTACTTTGGTGGGCGTCAATATTTCAACGAATTGCATACCCCAGATTATAAAGTCTTAGGGGAAGCAATGGGAGTGAAAAGCTGGAAAGTGGGCAGTGCAGATGAGTTTAAAAGCGTGATTCAACAAGCAGTCGATTTTCAAGGGCCAAGTGTGATCGAATTGGATATGAATTCGATTGGACCACTGAACTTTGCAGGACCGCCGCAGAAAAAACTCTATTAAACCCAGTTGAACATTCGATGTTGGCATCGGATGTTCAGTAAATTCACCAGCAAATTTTTTTGCTCAAAATACAATAAAAACTATGTTTTATAGGTAAAACAAAAGTCCAACAGGATCGTTGGAACACAAGGGAAGGAAGCAATTATGAAAAAGACAGCTATCGCGATGCTACTTGCAGCAATGTATTTGGGTAGCACATCCAATGTTTTGGCGCAAAGCTCAGCATTAGAATGGAAAAGTGAAGATGAGACGGACTCTATAAAATTGGGTGGTGTGGTGCGATTAAACCAACGCTATGAAAATTGGGAAGGACCTAATGATGGCTTTGGCAAACTCTATTTTGATATTTTTAGAGTCGATGTCAAAGGTAAATTTGATGATGCCTATTTTAATGCAAGCTACTTGTTTCAAGACCAAGAGAAACGCTCGATCGAAAAAGCCTACGTGGGCTACAATTTAGATCAACAGAATAGTCTAGAAGCCGGCTTTGTATATAAACCTTTTGCGATTTATCCTTATCCGCAAAATGGTTGGACTTACCATATCCCATTCTTTTTGGGCTATGGCAATAACATTGCACCAGGTTTGAACTGGAATTTTCATAATCAGGACTGGGATGTAAAACTGGGCTATTACCCTGAAATGCTGGCAACCAATCTGCGCTATTCGCCCGAAAGTGCCACTTATGATGACCTAGCCGACAATGCATTTCCAAGTCAAAAAGCCTATCAAAATGAAAAGCGCCATCAATTCAATACGCGGATTGTGCGCAAGTTAGACACCAAAGTGGGTAAGCAGGAAGTCGGGGTATCGGGGGCAATTGCGCAATTGCATAATAAAACCACCGATAAAAATGGCCAATATTATGCAGTAGGGGTGCATAGCGATAACAATTACAAACGCTTTAATTTTCAAAGCTCTGTGATTCATTATCAATATGATGCAAAGAATCCTGATGGGGTCAATAATGATATGACTTTAATGGGGAATAACGGATTTACCCCTGCTTATTTTATTGCCTCTGAAGCGACAGTTGCCAGTTTAAATCTTGCCTATACCTTACCTATGCAAAATATGGGCAAACTCAAAGCGATCCGATTCTACAATGATTATAGTTATATGGATAAGAAACGTGATGATTGGTCAGATTCTCAAATGAATACCACTGGGATGATGTTTATTGCGTCACCCTTTTTGGTGTGGGCCGATTATACTTGGGGGAAAAATGCCAATATTATTGGTGGCGCAATGAATTCAACCGGTTTTAGCTCGACCGTTTCACCCTATAGTGACCAATGGTTGTATCGTATCAATTTAAACCTTGGATTTAGTTTTTAGAAAGCTGATTTGGGAATTGATTTGTTTGTTATGCCGATATTTGCTATGGCAATAACCGCTTTGTTGCACTTAGATTTAAACACCGCTGGATGACATTTACTTATCATTTGAGTATCTGTCAAAGCAGCGGATGGCTGTGTATGCAACAAAGCATGTTTATCGGATCAATTTTATAACTTCACAAGCACATACGACGATCCGTTTACGCTTGTTTTGCTAAGGCCATTAACGACTTTAATTGCTGAACTTCTAGTGGAGTGGCATGTTGTAACGGTTTTCTTGGTTCACCTACAGAAAAACCTAATTCATTTAAACCTGCTTTGACTGTTTTCGGTAGGCCGCCTTGTACAATAAAGCGCAACAAAGGCAATTGACGATAAAACAAGGCTTTGGCATGGTCTAAATCACCATCTTTGACTGCCTGATATAACTGACTTGGTAGTTGACCAAGTAAATTTGGCGCCACAGTACACCAGCCACTTGCACCTGCACAAAATGCCTCAAGCGCCAAAGGATTACAGCCATTATAAAAGGGCAACTGTCCTTGAGATAATTCATGAAATTTATGCATGCGCTGAATATCACCCGTACTGTCTTTAACCATGCAAATATTCTCAATTTCTTGAAACATTTTCACGATCAATTCTGGTGACATATCTACGCCACTGGTTGCAGGGTTGTTATAGACCATGATCGGCAGTTTGGTCGATGCAGCAATTTGCTGATAATAATCATAAATTTCTTGATCATTGAGTTTCCAGTAAGACACTGGGATCACCATAATTAGATCAGCGCCAAGCTCCTCGGCTTTTTGTGCTTTTTGAATCGCCATCGCCGTTGTGAGTTCAGAAATTCCCAACATGACCGGGACACGTTGATTAACGACTTCGATACTTTTTTGTGCGACTTGTTGCCATTCTTGCCAAGATAAATAAGCACTTTCACCAGCACTGCCCAATGGCACAATCGCATTACATTGTTGTTCCAGCAAAGCATTTAATGTGATGGTCAGTGCATCAACATCGACAGCTTGTGTGTCTGGGTGAAATGGTGTGATTGGGTATGCAATAATGCCTTCTAATTTCATTTTCATTACTCCTCGATACAGTCCGCATGATTTTTTAAAGCTTTACGCGCATAGTAGGCAAAATTGACATTATTACGCTTGTTGGTAGAGACCCAGTCGTGGGCTTCTTTTGCCAGTTCATGTGGGATAGGCTGAATTTGTCCAGCAGCCATTGCCAAAAGCTGAAGTCGGGCAGCGCGTTCAATTAAAATGGCTAAGTTGCAAGCCTCTTCAATGGTTTTACCTGCTACTAACTGACCATGATGTGATAGCAGTACTGCGCGGTTTTTACCTAAGGCTTCTGAGATAAAAATACCTTCTTCATTGCCGACAGGGACTCCCGGCCATTCTTCCACAAAAGAACAATCTTCATATAAAGCGCAGGTATCCATTTGTGCGATCGCTAAGGGCACACGGAGCATCGACAACGCTGCAATATGTGTTGGATGGGTATGGATAATGCAATTCACTTCAGGATGTTGTTTATAAATCCATGTATGAAAGCGATTTGCAGGATTTGCCATGCCTTGTTGATCAAGTGGCTTTAGATCTTCATCAACTTCCAATAAGTTTTGCGCGGTAATTTCATCAAAGCCGAGACCAAAACGCTGGGTGATAAAGCTATTGCCTTGCGTGGTACGACAAGTGATTTGTCCAGCTAAGCCAGCATCATGGCCGTGGTCAAATAAAATACGGCAGGTTAATGCCAACTTTTGTCGATCTGTGTAGTTTGAATCTTGAATAAATTGCTGCATATTTTGCTGTGCATTTTGCATCAATTGCTGTTTATCGAGTTGTGCCGTTTGCATAAATAAAACCTCTCGCTGAGTTGATTTTCACATCGCCTAAGTACAGAATAAAAATTCTGTGGATGGATTAAAATATCCAGTTTCTAAAACTTATATGGGCCAGAGAGTTATGCGTCAGCCTTGGAAAATTCGGCTACATTTAGAAGATCGTGAAGAAAAGACCCTTTTTTTAAAGTTGGCAAATCAGATTATTCAAGAGATTTTATCTGGCAGAATTACTCAGGCAACACGCTTGCCAGGTTCACGTACACTGGCGGATGAACTCGGGATTAACCGAAAAACCGTACAATCGGTATATGAAGATTTGGAGGCACAGGGTTGGCTGGTTTCAAAAGCTAGGCAAGGCACCTTTGTCTCTGAGAATTTACCTGACTTAAAAGCGCAGTCATCGCCTACACTCGAACAGGTCGATACCACAGCAGTTTTGCCAACTCCGGTGCTGATCAAAAATGATGGTGTGCCAGATAATCGGCTGATCCCGTATGAATTGTTTTCACGGGCTTATCGGCATGCATTGATTCAAGTAACACGTCATCAAACCATGGGATATGGAGATCCGCAGGGCAGTTTAGAACTTCGTCAAGCCTTATTAAAGATGTTGTCTATGGAGCGTTTTATACAGACCTCTATGGAAAACATTTGTGTGGTTCGTGGCAGTCAAATGGGGATTTTTCTAGCTGCGCGGGTTCTGGCTCAACATCAGTCTCAGCGTCATATTATTGTGGTAGAGCAATGGGCTTACCCACCTGCAGTGGAAACATTTCTGTCTAATCATTATCAAATTATTCGCGTGCGTTTGGATAAGCATGGTCTAGATACCAATCATTTAACTGAAATTTTGTCCAGCCATGCTGTTGCTGCGGTTTACACCACACCTCATCATCAATATCCAACGACAGTGACGATGTCTATGGATCGAAGATTAAAGCTGTTAGAGCTGTCTAAAGCCTTTGATTTTTATATTATTGAAGATGATTATGACCATGAGTTTCATTATGACAGCCGCCCCATTCCGCCGTTAATCAGCTTACCGGCAGCAGACAAAGTGATTCATATCGGGTCTTTGTCTAAAGTGTTTGCGCCCAGTTTAAGAATCGGTTATGTGGTGACCAATGTACAGATTATTCAGGCGATGAAACAAGACATTTTGCTGATCGATAAACAGGGCAATGCGATTACTGAATTGGCAATGGCTGAACTGATGCAGCAGGGTGAAATTAAGCGGCATATCCGTAAAATGCGTAAGATTTATCAGCAACGTAGAGATTTTGCTGTGAGGGCTTTTCAGCAGACTTTTGAGGAGTGGGTTGAAATAGCCCCACCCGCAGGCGGCATGGCGTTGTGGGTAAAGTTTAAGTTACCTTTTCAACAGCAGTTTTTAACGGTTTTAAAACAATTACATATTGATTCTGAATATGATTTTGGTTCGGAATGGCATCATTCTGATCACAGTTTCTATATTCGTTTTGGTTTTGCAGCACTGACCGAATTGGAAATCCGTCAAACTGTTGAAAAGTTGTATCAGGTTTTTGTGAGCTGATGATGCTCAAGAAACTTAGAAAGTATTTTGAATCTTGTTGAACTGACTTTAGATGGGTTTAAGCAAAAACCAGAAGCATTGTGTTTCTGGTTTTTTATGGATTAATTTAACGCCATACGATATTCAATGACCCCTGGTTTTTCAGCGATCCAGTCATAGAGTTTTTGCGCAGTTTGATTGCTTTGTTGAGTATGCCAATACAAGCGCGCGCAGGGTTGAACAATCGCTTGCTGTTGTACATATTCAATCAGGCGCTTGCCTACATGTTGACCTCTTGCCTGTGGAGAAACATATAAGTCTTCTAGATAGCAAAAGTTGGTCTCGGCCCATGTCGAGCGATGGATCACGTAATGTACAAAGCCGAGAACATGCTCAGCTTGTTTAGCAACAGCACAATAGATCGGTTCTTGATCATCAAAAAAACGTTGCCAAGTGGTTTGCGTAACAGTATTGGATAAAACCACTTTGTAAAAGTCTTGATAAGCCAGCCAATACTCCACCCATTGTTTATAGTCTTGTTGTGCAACAGGCACAATTTGAACCACTAAATTTTCCACAGGTATTCTCCAGTCATCGGGAAAGAAAGAGGAGAAATGAGTTTAAGTGTGATTGTGGTATTGAAATAAGATACACTTTGAGTATTTTTAACAGTACCAGTTTTACTTATGGCGACAGCAGCATCGGCTTATTTCCCCCATTTGATCTTGCCTAAAGGGGTGATTAAAGAGGGGTTATATAGCGTTTTACGTGATGCAATTTTGGATGGTCGCCTGGCTTCTGGAACCAAACTGCCCTCTAGTCGTGTCTTGGCGGAAATGATGTCGATTTCTAGAAATTCAGTCTTGGCTGCAATGGATCGTTTACTGGATGAAGGCTATGTTGTGACTAAGCCGAGCTCTGGTACTTATGTCGCAGAGCTCATTCCTGACCAATTAATTTCTATACAAGAGATAGCGACAGAATCTGCATCTGACATCTGTCACAAGCTAAATATTAATCCGCATATCGCGAATTTATTACCTGCTTGGCAGAAACAAAATGTATCTGGGCAGGGTGAAAAAATATTTCATGTCGGCGTTGGTTGTACCGATTTATTTCCCCATTCACTTTGGGGTAAATTATTGGGACGTGCTTGGCGGCAGTCTCATCAGCAATTGGGTCAGTTTCATGATTGTCGTGGCTATTTGCCTTTACGTCAGGCTATTTGTGATTATGTTCGTTCTACGCGGGGGCTAAAATGCGATGTACAACAAATTTTGATTGTAAATGGTACCCAACAAGCGATTCACCTTGCAGCTTATGCATTATTACAACCTTTGGATCAGATCTGTTTAGATGAGCCTGGCTATGATGCCGCTTTAAATATTTTTCGGAGTTTTGGCATCCAAGTTCATCCTGTATCAAGTGATCACGAAGGGATGAAAATTGCTGAGATTATTCAGCATTATTCCAAAAGTAAATTCATCTATACCGCACCCTCTCATCAGTTCCCTTTAGGTGGAACACTCAGTTTAAGTCGACGATTGGCCCTATTGGAATGGGCAGCGAGTCAGCAAAAATGGATTTTTGAAGATGATTATAACAGTGAGTTTAGATATGGAACGCACCCAATTCAAGCCTTACAGGGCTTAGACCAACAGCAAAGAGTGATCTATTCGGGTACTTTTTCTAAAATGATGTTTCCTGAGTTTCGACTTGGATTTATGGTGGTTCCAGAATCGCTGATAGAAACATTGAGTCTGGCAAAATATTATACCGATACGCGGAGTGCTTATTTAGAACAAGCGGCTTTGGCTTTGTTTATCAAAGAGGGGCATTATGCACGCCATGTACGTAAAGTGCGTAAAGCTTGCCAAGAACGTCAACAGGCATTAATTGCTGCGATTCAACAGTTTCTTGCAGATGTATTGACTGTTCAGCCAACCGACTCAGGGATTCATGTGATTTGTTGGCTAAAAGCCCCATGGACTGAGCAAAGCTTTATTGATCAGTGTCTTGCTATTAATCTGGCTGTTCAGCCTTTATCTCGCTACTGTCAACAGCCTTATGAAAAAGCTGCGGTATTGTTTGGCTATGCAGCGCATACTCCAGATGAGATTAGCATGAATATTCAGAAGCTGGCGCAACAGATCAAGCAGACCTAATACGGCTTCCTGTTTCATTTTCTATATTTCTTCATTTCCTATATAAAGCGCTAGCTGGTCTAGCTGTATAAGCATTGATGATAATTGTTGTATATCTGTTTATGTAATGTTATAACATAACAATAAATTACAATTCGGAATCCATGATGCGTCACCATACTTTAGCAATCGCTATTTCTTTACCGGTCTTTCCTGCATATGCGATTGAAAATAAACAGCTGACTGTACTTCCAGTGATTCGAGTCAATGCCGAAAATGATCCATTTATCAATCAAAGTATCATTGTAGAAAATAGAAATGCAGACAATAAAACTTTAGGTGATGCTTTAAAGCATCTTTCAGGGGTACAAAGCAGCGCTTTTGGTCCCAATTCAGGTGCGCCTGTGATTCGCAGTTTAAGTGGAAACCGGGTGCAGATTTTGGAAAATGGTCAGTCTATTTATGGAATGAATAGTATCAGCGGCAATATTAATATCCCTTTTGATCCTTTATTCACTCAATCTGTAACTGTCAATAAATCTTCAGACAGTGTGCGTTATGGTGGTAATGCCATTGGCGGAAGTGTGAATATTGATTCTGGTCTAATCGATACAGCGATGCCGAATAAAAGTTCTCAATTAGAGCTTGTAGCGAAAAAGGGCTGGAATGATTTTGATGCCAAAGGTTTTAAACTCAATCTTAATAACCAAAGTAATTTTTCTACCAATGTATTGTTTTCTAGCCAAGATATGTCAGCTTATAAAATTCCGGGAGAGGGTAAAGCGAGCGTATGTAATACTGGTGTATTTCCAGCGACGGGTGGGGTAAATACAGCATTGGCAGATGCTTGCCAAAAAGAAGCACGCATTCAAAAAAATTATAATACGGCATCACAGCCTTATATTGACCAATTTATGACGGAAAATCCTGATTGGGCAGATGGTTCATTTTCCTTCTATACAGATAAACCTACCTCAGTTTGGAGCGGAAAAACCTATACCAATCCAGTAAACCCTAAATATGTACCCAATACCCAGCAATATACTGAAAACAAAATTAATAAAGATGTCACACCCAACTATAAAAATAAGCTGGGCAATAGCTATTTAGACAATCAACACTTTGCGATTGGAAGCACTTATTTTCTCGACAATGGACGTATTGGGCTCAGTGCTGATTCAAAAAAAAGTGAATATGGGGTACCCGGATTTTCTCTTGAAAATAAATCTTTTCAATCTACCAGTGACAGCATACCAGTCGGGGTAAAAACAGATCAGCGAATATATGCCTTAGACAGCGAGTTTAATTTTAGCCCGTTGTTATTGAAACAAATACAATTTGATGTGAGCAAGAGTATCAATACATCAGGGGAATATTTAGGATCAAAAATGGCCAATAACTATAAATTTGATACTCAACAGGCTGAATTATTACTGAAGCATAGACCTGTTGAATTTTGGAATGGTTTTATTGGCTTTAATCAGATTGATCGTAAAGTGGTAGGGCATGGAAATTTACGTTATTTACCGAATATCAATACGCAAACACAAGCCATGTTTATCAAGGAAAAATTAGACTTTGATTGGCTAGAACTCGATGCAGGTTATCGTAACGAAAAGGTTGAGCATAAAATTCAAAAAAGTGATTTTGAGACATCCAGAAATTCACCAAATACAAAACTCACCGATACAAAATTTAATCTTGAAAGCTACAGTTTCGGTTCATACCTAAAATATAATGATCTATTGGGTTTAAAGTTGCGTTATTCAGTGTCAGATAGAGCGCCTGAAATTAATGAACTTTATGCCAGCAATCCACATTATTCAATTATGTTACAAGAAGAAGGCAATCAAAAACTCAAAGAAGAAAAATCCAAAAATCTTGAGTTAACAGGTCTGTTCAATTATAAAAATTTTAATTTTGAAGCAACTGTATATAAGATGAAATATGACAAGTATTTGTATTTGACCCATTCAGGGGCACAAATGCGTAATCGCTTGCCACTTAAATATTGGACCCAGACAGATGCTGAAATTACTGGATTTGAAATTGATTTAAAACAACAGTTTGAACTCAATCAGTATGGCAATCTTTTGATCTCTGCTTTTGCTGACTTGGTGAAAAATAAAAACCTTAATCCAAACAAAACCAGTTTGGCAAATGATGGAAATTACTTACCCAACATGCCAACGAACCGTTATGGGCTAAACCTTGAATGGAATAAAAATGATTGGTCAGCACGCTTATCCAATATTTACTATGATCAAGCTCAGTATTTAGGCAAAAATGTGTCTAAAGAAATTCCATTGCCATCTTATAACTTGCTGGATCTACAAATTCAGAAACACTTCAAATTACAAAATGCCAATTTTGATGTTTTTCTCAATGGATCTAATTTGTTAAATGAAGATGCACGACCACAGAACTCGCCATTAAAATACATTGCACCACTTCCTGGGCGTGGGGTACAGCTGGGTATAAGTATGAAAATTTAATCGCTTAACTTTTGTTGGTTAAGCTTTTATATGTTAGGTCTTAACTTAAGATTTATTATCGGGGTCAACAAGTTGCTGTTGTCGAGAAGACTTCAAGCAACATGTTGGCCCCTTTATTTCGATACATTGAGAGTAACAAATTGATGTCAACAGACCCTAAAATTAATTTAAAAAATAGCTTTTAAAAATAGTCTATTCGATTTAATCATTACAGCTTGATTTATTGCAGCAGCAATTGTTTAACATGCGATGGCTGCTTCACGTTCAAAAATAGATTCAACACTTTCAAATGCCAAATGACAAGCTTGGTTTTGATATTGTCGAGCATAACTGTTTACTGCACTTTCAAGCACTTGTAAAAAATCATTATAATTCTGTTCAAAGTCTAATAAGTCGAGTAAGTCTGATTTTTTACTGTTATGGCAGTTATATTTTTGAATAAAATCAAGCATTAATTTTTGAATAGGGGCATGGGTAAAATAAATTAAATAAGTTGCTGCCGAACCACAATGCAGACAACCTTGTTCAAGATAAATTTCTTCACTGTTTAACCAGCAGCATTGTAAGGTAAAAAATGCTCGAATCGCTTCAGTCGCTAGAGTAGGCTGTTCCAAAGTGTTCACCAATTTTCAGATAATGAAATTGATAATCATTATCAGTTAAATTTTAAAAAAAGTCTATGTGATAATCGGTAAATTTTTTTAGTGTTGCCGTGAATTAACGGTACAAATTGATGTTTTTTAATGAGATGGTTTTAAAATAATGAAATTAATTGTTATATTATATCATAACGTTTAATTTGTTGTTTTTTCTATGTCTATTCCTTCGCAACGCTTACAAGAGATTGATGCATTACGAGGCTTGGTGATTTTGATTATGATGGTTGATCATGTCAGAGAAACTTTTTACCTCCATCATCAAGTTCCAGATCCAATGCTGATTCCAGGCACAGAAACGTCACTTTTCTTTAGCCGAATATTGGCCCATTTATGCGCTCCAGTATTTATTGTTTTGACAGGCTTATCCGCCTATCTCTATCAAGCTAAAAATAATAGTCTAGCGATGACACGTGAGTTTTTGATTAAACGCGGGTTATTTCTGATCTTTCTTGAGTTGGTGGTGATCAATTTTGCATGGACTGGCAAGTTCCCACCTGATGTGATTTATCTACAAGTGATTTGGGCGATTGGTTTAAGTATGCTGGCGTTGGCAGCTTTAATTGGATTGCCACAAAAATTATTATGGATAATCAGCATTGTGATTATTTTTGGGCACAATGTGCTTGATCAAGTGTCTTTTGAAAATGTACCTTTCATACAGAATTTATGGTTCATTTTGCATGAACGGGGCTGGATTGAGTTTGGCAATCTGATTCGTATTCGAACCTCTTATCCTGTTTTACCTTGGATTGGTGTGATTACTTTAGGATATTGTATTGGTTCAAGTGTTTTTGCTTCATCTCAACAAAACCAATCTAGAAATACAAAATTACTCATTTTTGGTTTTTTCAGCATCGCTTTATTTTTGCTTTTAAGAGCGATCAATATATATGGAGATCATGCTTGGACGGTCATGCCGACATGGACTGAAACATTCATGAGTTTTATGAATCTAACCAAATATCCACCATCTTTATTTTTCATTTTATGGAACGTTGGTATTGGACTGGTTCTTTTGGTCTGTCTGCAAAAAATCGAAACAAAACCTTGGATCAAACCCTTGATCATATTTGGTTCTGTACCAATGTTTTTTTATATTGTTCACTTATATGTTTTAAAGGCTTTATATTTGCTCGTGGTTGCCTTTTTGGGGAAAAATCATGGAGATTATTTTGGGGTCGATTCGGTGTCTACATTGTGGTGGATTGCGATTATTCTCAGCATAATTTTATATCCTTTAATGGTTAAATTTTCTGATTACAAACATAAAAACAAACATATCGCTATTCTTAAATACTTATAAGATAAGTTAAGTATTGTTTTAATTTAAAAGTATATCTAGCAGCTAAAATAGTGATGTCCAATAATGATGGATATCACTATTTTTTTAATATTTTTGAATGCTTAACCTAGTGCTGAACAGCCTAAAGACGACTTGGGCTGTATTAAAGCTATTTCATCTTCAATATTTTAATTTATTTTTCACCTTATATTTATAGCCTGTCTTTATCGAGATGTCTTTATAGGAATGATACTGTCATTTAAGGACAACCTTGAGCCAAAGCATATTCACTTGATTGACAAGATCAGCATGGATCATTATTTTGATTTTATTAGTTCCTTTTTGGAACTTGTTATTTTGAGATAAATTCTTGAGGTGAACCATGTCTATATCAGCGGTGAAAGAAAAATCAAAGCAAAAAACACCTGCATCATTTCCAGTACGTCGTATGGATTATGAGTTTCAGGATATGCCCAAGTATTGGTGTAATGACGAACCAACCTTTACTCATTACTTCACAGGTCTATCAACACTTTTTCCAGAAGGTGAGTCGTACTTTGTCCGTTCAGTGCGAGCCTTACGTAAAAAAATTAAAAATAATCCACAATTAGACCGTGATATTGGAGCCTTTATTGGACAAGAAGCCATGCACTCTAAAGAACATCATGCTTTTCATGTCAGTGCACAACAATATGGCTTAGATCCGGAATCTTTGGAAAAAGTCACAGGGATCATATTAAAAGCAATTGAAAGTACTTTTCCTAAAAAGTGGAATCTCTTGGTGACTGTGGGTCTGGAACATTACACCGCCGTGTTGGTGGTGGAGATGATGAAAGATGTCAATGAATTGATGACGGATGAAAGCATTCGTAATTTATGGTTATGGCACAGTGTTGAAGAAACCGAACATAAGGCTGTGGCTTATGACATGTATGAATACTTATATGGAAAGGGCTTAGCTGCTTATATTCCTCGCGTGGCGATTTTCACATTTAGTCTGGTTTTGATTACTGCATTGTCGAGTGTTTATCAAGTTGTGCTGTTAAAACGCGATCGCCAATTATTAAATCTAAAATCATGGCGCAAATTTGCTCAGCATGGTGTGGAAAAATATAAAGTTTTTATTCCTAAATTTATAGATTACTACCGTTTTAATTTCCATCCCAATGATACGGATGAGTCTGAAATCGTGGCAAAAACCAAAGTAAAAATAGGCCTATCTGAAACGCCTCATCATTTACCATCATAGCTCTGAGGAAAGAATTATGCGATCTGAAGCATCAAAAGCAAGTTGGGCAATGATTCCTCGACAGGTTAAATTTGAATGGGAGCACTCGCCTTTACACTGGATACCACAAGACCCATTGGCAAGTCATGGTGTCAATCATTTTAGTTTTACCTTGGTTCGAGGAGAGTATTTTTTCTGTCGAATGTTCAATAAAGCTTTACCTTTTATTCATGATGAAAAACTTAAGCAAGATGCCAAAATTTTCATTCGACAAGAAGCCATTCATTCACAAGCGCACAAGGATTCAATCGAAGAATATTTGCTACGTTATGGGGTGGATGTGGAGAGCCAATATAAACGAGTTGTTGGCTTATTTGATCGGTTACTCGCGGACAAACCTTTGGGTTTTAACTTACCTAAAGTCTGGCAGCGACCTTGGTTAAATGCGCGAGTTGGGTTAGTGGCCGCGGCTGAACATTTTACTGCAGCAATTGGTCAATATGTATTAACCCGTTCAGATTGGCAGGCACGTGGTGGAGATCCAGTGGTAAGTGACTTATTTACTTGGCATAGTGCTGAGGAAGTTGAGCATCGTACAGTTGCTTATGATGTTTATCAGCATATTTCAGGGAGTTATTTATTACGTGTTGCGGTGATGGCTGTGACCGCTCCTATTTTTACCTATCTCATGGCAGCAGGTACTGTACAACTGGCTCAAGATGATCCCGCTATTCCACAAAACCAAAAAAGCTTATGGCAACCCGCTTTTTGGAAAGCTTGGCATCGTTCTGATTTAAATGGTTATATACCAGGACCAGTGTGGTTTTTTAAGACCAGTTTACGGTTTTTTAAGCCCAACTATCATCCCTATTACGAAGCTTCAACTGAACTTGCTCAAGCCTACTTGGCACAGTCAGCAGGGGTACTTGCATATCAGCAAAAAACTGAAACTGTTCCGCGGGTGATTTCATGAAGCATTTTGATAAGACCAAGCTATATGTTCATTCAGGAAATATCTGTTTGGCTGCTTACCATTGGGGCAGCTTAGATGTTGAACAAGATACTATTGTATTGATACATGGTTATCCAGATTCTGCTGAAGTCTGGCACGCGGTGGCACAATATTTAGCCCCTCATTTTAATGTGGTTGCTTATGATGTACGTGGTACAGGATTATCTGATATTCCACAAACAACAGCAGATTATGCTTTTGAATATTTGATCGAAGATTTATCCCAAGTGATTAAAGCAGTGAGCCCACATCAATCGGTCCATTTGGTTGGACATGATTGGGGCGCTTTACAAGGTTGGGAAGCGGTATTGGCTGACCGTTTAAAGTCTCAAATTGCGTCTTATACTGCATTGGCGCCAAGTACAGATCATGTAGGGTGGTGGTTTCATCGCCAGTTGGCCCAAGGTAACTTACAAGGCTATTTCAACGTGATTAAGCGAGTGTCAGCATCAAGTTATATGGCAATGTTACAAATCCCTGTACTTCCTGAACTGACTTGGCGTTTAGGTCTTGGCAAAGTATGGCCAAAACTGGTGGGGTATTTAGAAAAAACCTCAGTTGAAAAGAGCCCGACCCAACTTCGCAATGCCATCAGTGGTTTAGGTCTATATCGTCAAAATTTAACCAAAGCATTATTCAAGCCGACAGGTCGAACCACAACCATTCCTGTGCAAATGTTATTGATGAATCAAGACCCATTTGTACCGCTTGCTTTAAGCCGTGGGATGGAAGAGTGGGGGGATGATATTCGCTATAGCGAAGTTTCGGCAGGGCATTGGGGGATTTTAAGTCAACCACAGGCAGTGGCGGATAAGATTCAGCAATTTGTGCAACTGTTTTTAGTCAATAAAGCCATACCTATCGTTTAAGAGACGGATCAAATAGCCCAATCAACGATGATGGCGCTGTTTGATCCAATCCAATAGATGTTGTCATCGAAGCATGGTGTTAAATGACAGCTTTAAATTTATTTGCTGTCCAAACGATGTCCTGATTTAAAACCATTTTCATGCGCAAAAAATACAATAGATAACCCCAATAATGATAATGCGATGATACAAACAAAGAATGAGTCTATGCCTACATTTTGCAGTAGGATGCCACCTAAAATACCGCCCCCTGCAACCGCAAGATTAAACACCGTCACCAGCATGGATTGGGCAATATCCACATTTTCACCTGCGACATCTGCCAGCGCAGTTTGTAGTAGGGTTGGTGCACCGCCAAAAGTCATTCCCCAAAGTACGATACCTAGCATCACAAGCCAGATGTGATGACTACTCAAGCCCATGAAAAGGGCAGCGATGGCAAAGCCTGTTAAACTGATCAGGGTTAATCTGCGTAATGATCTATCGATCCAAATCCCTGTAATCCAAATGCCGAATATTGAAGAAAGACCAAAAATAAGAAGAATAAGATCAATATGCTCACTCAGCTGTACAGCAGACAAATAAGGCGAAATAAAGGTATAAAGTATGTTGTGTGCCAAAATCCAAACAAAAATAACCGCTAAAATTGCACCTATACCGGGGTGTACCAAGATGTTGAGAATGGATCGTTGTTTGCTTGCTGGTTGTCCTGCCAAATGAGGAAGGCTTATTTTTATCCAGATGATCAAGATTAAAGCAAGTCCTGAAATCATCCAGAAAACCCCACGCCAGCCAAACAGATTACCCAACCCAATAGCTAAAGGCACACCCAGACATAATGCGATGGGTTGACCCACTCCAACGATTGCCATCGCTCTGCCTTGCAGATGGGCAGGAACCAGACTTCGAGCATAACCCGCCAAGATACCCCAGATAATTCCAGCAGACATTCCTGCAATAAATCGTGAAATCAGGATGATGATATAGCTGGAAGATAGCGCAGTTAGACTATTGAAGACAAACAAGCCTGTGATTGCCAATAACAATAAAGGTTTTCTTGACCAACTCCTTGTTGTAGCAACCACAGGGATCGCCGCAATGACCGATCCTAGAGCATAAACTGAAATCATTTGCCCTGCTAAAGCTTCAGACACCTCTAAGTCATGACTGATCAATGCCAATAAGCCCGCAGGTATGATTTCCGTCATAATTGTAATAAAACCTGCAACTGTAAATGCCAATAATTTCCATATCGGTAAGCTGGGCGCAGATTGGTTTTGCCCTGATCTATTGTTGAACTGATTCATGCGCTATACCTCTGTGTATGATTGACAGAAAGGTCATCTCGTTTAACGAATATAGGCATCCCAAAATTTTCAAGATCAATATTCATTGTGGACTCCATGTTGTATTTATACTGGAATGATCGTTCCATTTTAAGGTAAATAAAACCCTCAGCATTGCAAACTACCCAGTCGGCTAAGGGGGGGAAACTAAAAATTAATACAAGGTATTCAGTGCGACTTCAGCAACATTCTCTAGATATTGCTGACGATTTTCTGCGCTACAGCCTTTGCTTAAAACGCGAATGCCTTGAATGGTATTCACGAAAAAAAGTGCTAAGGCTTGTGGAGAACTGTGTAGGGTGATTTCACCAGATTGCTTTCCTCTGATCATGAGCTGTTCCAGTGCGAGCTGTAATCGTTCAAAGTTGTACGTGACAGATTCTGCGGTCTTTTGATCGTGTCCTGCTAACTCCAAACAGGCATTGGCCATTAGGCAACCCCGATGTTGTGGATCATTTAATTCATCTTCAATGATACGAGATAGTAATTGTTGGATGATACTTTTGACTGATCCATCACTGGATAATAAATCAATATTTGATTTACTGATCAGGCGTTGATAGCGCGATAAGGCCTGTTGATAGAGCTGCTCTTTATTTTTAAAGGAACTATATAAACTGCTGCGTGAGAGTCCAGTTTCCTCAACCAAATCTTGAATTGATGTCGCTGCAAATCCTTTACGCCAGAAAACTTGCATAACCGCATTTTCAACTTCTTCAGGATCAAACTCTTTAGTACGCATAATGTTAATTTATATTGGAACAATCGTTCCTAATACTTTATACAAACAATCAATGGCTGTCTAATGATAATTCAAACAGTATGGGGGGATTTGAATTTGCTTTATTGAAATAAGCCAAGATATAAGTCAACCTGTCAAAAAAGCTCAGACACAAGAATATAATTTCTTTTAATGAATATTTTTAATTAAATCAATTGCATGAGAAAATAAATTATTTAATTATAAAAAGCTTGCAATGCCACACCTTACATTCAAAGTTTAAATAGCTTTGTGTAGGCGATGCCTCACTTTTCGTAGGGATTGCCAAACCTTGCGCTGCAAACAAAGCAGTGCTCTGTTTTTGCTCATGTTGGGCGAGGGGTACGTCCTGTACCCCCGCCCAACGGCGACATCCATGTCGCCTCACGGTAGAATCACCATCTATAATTCAAAAGTAAAAAAAATGAATTGATAACCAACAGTTTCTAAAAGCACATACAAAAACATAAGTTCATTTCTGATCAATGACTTGATAGAAATCACTTGTATGAATAATTAGGGGGGTGACTATAGACATTAAAAAACCACGCTCATGAAGGGCATGGTTTTTGGTTGATCTATAACAGACCCTAAATATTTAAACTTTAGCTTAAAACTTTTTAGTGAGTGAAAAAGTGAGGGTGGAATCAATTGGATTTGAAACTTTGGCATTGGGATTGCCATTGCTGTATTTTTGATAATATCCGTCTTTGTCCCATGCTTTGCTATAACTTAAACTGGAAGATAAGCCATAAGGCAGCGCTTTGTTAATGGCAAAACTGGCATCTTGAAAGCTTGCGGCAGAAAAGTTTTTTATACGTTGATTGCCATAATGCATATTTACTGACCAACCTTGAGCGATGGGCTGTAACCAATTCACATCTAAATAGCCTGAACCACGAGAGTGCTTATTGGAACCAATTGCTAAAGTGTCAGAATTATTGCCAAAATAATCTTGGGTATAAGTGATTGCATATTTAACACTCAGCGGACCATAGCTGATTTCTGGAATAATTTCACCATAATCAAAACGGGTATGACCTGTTTCAGCAGTGGTTTTTGCCCCAGGATAGTAGTAATAAGCGACTTTAGTACCTAGATTTAACTGACCGAAACTACGGCTATAACCAGTATAGACATCCCATTCAACATTGGCATCACGGATGAAGTCATCACTCACAGTAGAAGCCCAAGTTCCTGCATAAAAACCATTGGGATGTGCATAATCAAATCCGCCTTGTACAGCAGGGTTACCCCAGGTCTGTTGAAAACCACGTGAGATATATTGGCTGGCCACTGTCAAATTTGCACTATACGGAGACGGCGTTTCTGTACCTGATTCATTGGCATGTAGGGTTTGAAAAAATAAACTCAAAGGGATGGTCAATAATAATTTTTTTCTCATTTTATTCGTCCTTGAAAGATGCGACACACTCAGTCAAAACTGAGGTGTCGCTAAAATATGAATACTTTTACACGATCGGACGTAAAGGCGCTTTGCGCACAGGTGCTGTGCCAGCTTTGTAATAACCCGCTTCAGAACGTGGCAATTTTTTGCCACGAATTTGATCTGCGATTTTTTCCGCGATCATAATCGTTGTGGCATTTAAATTTCCAGTAATGATCAGCGGCATAATCGAAGCATCAACAACGCGCAAGCCTTGTAGACCGTGTACACGACCTTGACCGTCAACCACTGCCATTTCGTCTTCACCCATCTTGCAACTACATGAAGGATGGTAAGCAGTTTCAGCATGGTTGCGCACGAAATCATCCAGTTCAGCATCAGTTTGCACCTGTTTTCCAGGACTGATTTCATCGCCACGATATGCATCTAATGCAGGCTGTTGCATGATTTCACGGGTGATACGAATGGCATCACGGAACTCACGCCAGTCTTGCTCGGTCGACATATAGTTGAACAGAATACTTGGATGTTCAAATGGATCTTTAGATTTCAGCTTAATTCGACCACGAGCTGGTGAGCGCATAGAACCAACATGCGCTTGGAAGCCATGTTCTTTCACTGCATTACTGCCGTTATAGTTAATCGCAACGGGTAAGAAGTGATATTGAATATTCGGCCAGTCAAATTCATCTGAGCTGCGGATAAAACCACCTGCTTCAAACTGGTTGCTTGCGCCAATACCAGTCCCATTAAATAACCATTCAGCGCCAATTGCAGGCTGGTTAAACCATTTTAAAGCGGGGTAGAGTGAAACAGGCTGCTTACATTTGTATTGTAAGTACATTTCCAAATGGTCTTGTAAGTTTTCACCGACACCCGGTAAATCATGTACAACATCAATATCCATTGATTTAAGGAAACTACTTTCACCAACACCTGAACGTTGCAAAATTTGTGGTGATGCGATAGCACCCGCACAAAGCAAGACTTCACGGTTTGCACGTGCTTGGGTGAGATTGGTTTTATCCGCACCGATGATATATTCCACACCAATCGCTTGTTTTTGATTAAATAAAATTTTATTGGTGGTGGCATGCGTCACGATCGTTAAATTAGGACGACCTTTTGCCATGTCTAAATAACCACGTGCGGTACTAGAGCGACGGCCTTTTGGTGTCACGGTACGATCCATTGGACCGAAACCTTCTTGTTGATAACCATTTAAGTCATCTGTACGTGGATAGCCTGCTTGTACACCTGCTTCAACCATGGCATGGAACAAGACATTGTTGCCATTTTTAGGGGTTGCCACAGATACAGGGCCATTGGCGCCATGGTAGTCATTGCCACCAATATCACGGGTTTCAGCTTTTTTATAATATGGTAAGCAGTCTGCATAGCTCCAGTCTTCTAGCCCTTTGAGCGTCGACCAGTTATCTAAGTCCATTGCATTACCACGGATATAACACATCCCGTTAATCAATGAGGAACCACCTAAACCTTTACCGCGACCGCATTCCATACGGCGATTATTCATATGTGGTTCAGGGTCAGTGAGATATGCCCAGTTGTAACGGCGTCCTTGTAGTGGGTAGGCCAATGCTGCTGGCATTTGAGTACGGAAATCTAAACGGTAGTCTGGGCCACCTGCTTCCAAGAGTAAAACAGTAACGTCTTTGTCTTCAGTTAAACGTGTTGCGAGCACATTTCCGGCAGATCCTGCGCCGATGATAATGTAGTCATATGCTTGAGTAGTCATAATTATCCTTTTTGTATTTTTTAAAAGTGCCAATGCAATCAGGTGATGACATGGCACATAGGATTGATATACGGAGAAAGTGTGAGTGCATTAAAAAATGCTTTGATACTCACCTAACTCAACTTGAACTGATTTGATACGGGTGTAATGCCCAAGTGTGGTTAAACCATTTTCACGGCCGACACCTGATTGCTTATAGCCACCCACTGGCATTTCAGCAGGGGATTCGCCCCATGTGTTAATCCAGCAAATACCAGCTTCGATTTGATGAATAATGCGATGTGCTTTGGTGATGTCCTGTGTCACAACACCTGCTGCTAAACCAAAAGTGGTGTCATTGGCACGACGAATGACTTCTTCTTCAGTTTCATAACTGAGAATGCTCATGACAGGGCCAAAGATTTCTTCTTCAACAATGCGCATATCATCTTGGCAGTCACTGAAAACTGTCGGTAACACATAAGCACCTTGCGCCAATTCAGCTTCTGTCGCACGGCCACCGCCAATGAGCAGTTTGGCACCTTGTTGTTTGCCTGACTCAATGAAAGACAAGACTTTTTCCATATGCGGGAAGCTGGTGAGTGGACCAAAGTTGGTTTGCTCCGCCATTGGATCGCCGATACGGATTCGTTTTACCCGTTCTACAATAGCGGCTTCAAAATCTGCCAACAGGGCTTTTGGAACAAAGACACGTGTACCATTGGTACAGACTTGACCTGAACTAAAGAAGTTTGCCATCACTGCAATGTCTGCTGCACGATTGAGGTCAGCATCATCACAAATAATTAAAGGGGATTTACCGCCGAGTTCCATGGTCACTTCTTTGAGTGTAGAACCTGCGGCACTTGCCATAACTTTCTTGCCTGTTTCAACACCACCAGTGAAAGAAATTTTTTCAATAATTGGATGTTCAGTTAACCATTGTCCAATCTCACGGCCTGCACCTTGTACTACGTTAAATACGCCATCTGGTAGTCCAGCTTCAGTATAGATTTCAGCAAGTTTAAATACGCTTAGTGGTGTGGTTTCACTTGGTTTAAAGATCATGGCATTCCCAGCAGCTAGCGCAGGGGCAGATTTCCATAATGCGATTTGAATTGGATAGTTCCAAGCACCGATTCCCGCGACAACACCAAGTGGTTCACGACGGGTATAGAAAAAGCTTGATTCACGAAGCGGAACTTGCTCTCCCTGAATTGCAGTCGCGAGACCTGCGTAATATTCAAGTACATCGGCACCTGTGACAATATCAACGGTCGATGTTTCGCTATAGGCTTTACCTGTATCGAGGGTTTCTAAGCGAGCGAGTTCATCATTACGCTCACGTAAGATGTCGACAGCGCGACGTAAAATACGAGAACGCTCCATCGCTGTCATTGCGGCCCAAATTTTTTGACCTTGTTGAGCGCTTTGAACAGCCGTTTCTATGTCTTGTTGTGATGCTTGTTGAAGGGTTGCGATCACTTCACCGTTGGCAGGGTTAATACTGGTAAAGGTCTTACCACTGGTCGCTGCTACATAGCGACCATGGATGTACAATTGATGAACTTGTGAATCACTCATTCTGTCTCTCCTGCAAAGGTTTTTTCGCAAATTGCAATTGCGTTTTTACATAATCGTAAGCAATGGAACGTGCCAGCTGGCTGTCAAATTCATCATGACTGCTTAAACTGCCACGTAACCATAATCCGTCAATCAATGCCGCTAAACCACGAGCGGCAATGCTTGCCTGTTCTTTATCTAATAACTTGAGAAAGTGAAACTTCAAGTTTGAATACAGGCGTTGATCATTAATTTGTTGCAAGCGCCCAAGTTCGGGTAGGTGCATGCTTGCAGACCAAAAGTCTAACCAGATGCGCATGGCTTGTTTATTGACCTGACTAATATCAAAGTTAGAGTCAATAATCGCTTTAAGTTGGCTTTCTGGATGCTCGTCTGCTTCAGTTTTATTTTGGTCGGTTTTGCGACGTAAAACATTCAGCATTTCTTGCATGCAGGTATTTATTAATCCCTGTTTATCACCAAAATAGTGACTCACAATACCTGTGGATAGCTCGGCTTTCTTTGCGATTTGTGCAATGGTCATATTGGATAAGCCCACTTCATAAATCACATCAAATGCGGCGTTAATAATTTCTTCACGTCGCACATGCTCTGGTTTGACTCTACGTTTTGTCATGTATATCCACTTAAAGTGCTGAAAAGGCACTTTTTATTTAACATTACTCAATGTAGAACATCTTAGCATTTTTTTATAATACTTTTTATTGATTGAACGTTCAATCAATAAAAAGTATAATCTGCAAAAATCAATAATTTTTTGATGAGTAATAAGAAGTGTAAGTGTATACATCAACATTCTGATCCATCAGGATGTTCAGTAAAAATAGTACATATCCTATTATTTTTTAAGAAGATACACCGATTGCAAGGAGCAATAGCATGGTGTCAAATAGCCATAAAGGATATTCATCCGAACGGATTCGATTAAATTTATTTGTGTTTGGAAGTTCTGCAATCAGTATCGGTATTTTTGGCCTATTGTTTGTTTTATTTCCAGAAAGAAGTCAGTTTTGGCTGACCTATGTGCAAGAGCAGGCCAATCAACTCTTTGGTTGGTATTACATGCTGGTGATTGTGGCATGTCTGGGTTTTGTCGGATGGTTGGCTTTTTCACGTGCTGGACAACTTCCACTTGGAAAAGATGGCGATAAACCTGAGTTTGGTTACTTGGCTTGGGTGTCTATGCTGTTTTCAGCAGGTATCGGTATTGCCTTACTGTATTATGGTGTTGCTGAACCTGTCGATCATTTCTTAAGACCACCTGAAGGCGAGGGCGGCACAATCCAAGCTGCCAGAGATGCCATGATGTATAGCTTTTTACATTGGGGTATACATGGCTGGGTACTCTATGCCTTATTGGGTGTGACCTTGGGCTATTTTGCCTTTCGCTTAGATTTACCTCTGGCTTTACGTTCTGCGCTTTATCCAATTTTTGGCGATCGGATCTATGGTTTGATCGGCGACTTTGTGGATGGCTTTGGGATTTTAGCCACGGTGATTTCTTTGGTCACCAATCTAGGCATTGGTGCACTGGTGTTGGTTTCGGGCATTAGTTATTTAGTCCCAGCCATTCCAGACAACAATGTTACCCTGATTGCAGTGGTATTGGTGATGATGTCTGTTGCGACCATCACCACGGTGGTGGGGATTGAAAAAGGACTGGCTTGGCTTTCACGGATTAACTTACGTTTACTCTATGCGTTATTGTTATTTGTGTTCTTAACAGGACCAACCAATCATTTACTGAATGGTTTGGTACAGAACGTGGGTGACTATCTCAACCATTTTGTCGCGAAAAGTTTTGATGTGTATTTATACAATCCACAAGCGAAAGGCTGGCTCGGTTCTTGGACGGTGTTTTATTGGGCTTGGTGGATAGCTTGGGCACCTTTCGTTGGGATGTTTATTGCGCGTATTTCAAAAGGGCGCACCATTCGTGAAGTGGTCTTGGGTGTGTGTCTGATCCCTTTAGGCTTTACTTTGGCTTGGATTTCCATTTTCGGAAATACCGCAATTGATTTAATTTTGAATCAAAAACAAAAAGTTTTGGGCGATATGGTTCTCACCGATCCAGCTTTGTCTTTGTTTAAATTGCTGGAATATTTACCTTTTAATCCTTATGTGGCTGGGATTGTTGTGGTGATTTGTTTTGTACTGTTCTTGACCCCAGTGGGTTCGGGTACGCTGATGATTGCAAATCTATCTACAAAAGGCGGAAGCAATGAAAGTGATTCACCGATTTGGTTGCGAATTTTCTGGTCTGTAGTAATTACCATTGTCAGTATTGGTTTACTGTTAGCAGGTAGTTTCCATTCGATGCAAAGTGCCGTGGTGCTATGTGGTTTACCATTCTCAGTGATTATTTTGCTGTATATGTTTGGTTTAACCAAAGCAATTAATCAGGACTTAGCCAGCCCGCAACCTCCACAAACTGTCAATAAAACGACTGATTCTTCTGAACCCGTCAAATAAAAGTCAGAAATACTATAGTTTTATGATTTTCCTTTGCACTTGATTTAGATATGCCTTTTCCTGTACTCGACAGTGAAAAGGCATTGATAAAGATAGGGTTTGAGTTTAAAAGTTCAATGCTTAAAACATGATCAAAATAAATAATAAAATCTGTAGATCGGCATAATGATTGAATAAAAAGTATGTCGATGCTAGCGCAGGATGAAATGAGATCAGTGATTTTGGCGCAATAGCAAAAGTTGATTGCGCCTGTTAAATAGAAGAAATTCCTCTAGGCAGTATGGAGTTTGCTTATTGCCTAGAGGAAGTCAGTTAAACCTGATTAAAACTTATATTTAAGTCCTAAATTATAGTTACGGCCTTCGCCCCATGTATACGTGCTATACCAGCTAAAAATCGTATAATATTTTTCATCTAAAAGATTGTTTACATTAAAAGAAACAGATAGTTGATCATTGACTTCATAGTTTGCCATTGCATCAAATAGCCAATAATCAGACACCACATGTTTAACAGGATCTTTATACAGTGGATTGGTGACATCGCCCCAAGTCTTATCTTGCCAACGTGCACCACCACCAATAGTTAAACCCTCCACCCATTGATTGAGCTTATAACTGGTATAAAGGCTAAATTCATTTTCAGGGGTCAAAGTGCTCTGTTTTATCCCATCTTGTTTAGAGATTTTATGATTAAAGCCAGCATGTAAATTCCAACCCGGGCGAATTTCACCAGTAACTTCGAGTTCAGCCCCTTTGGTTTTGACACCTTGTAGCGCTTCAGATGCGACACCACCAGATGGTGTAAGGACGTTTGGAATCTCTTTGGCAAAATTGTCTTGTTTGAGTTGATAATATGCCAAACTTGCATTTAAGCGACCATCAAAAAATTCACCTTTGATTCCAGCTTCGTAGTTTTCTCCCTCAAGCGGATCAAGTGTTTTACCGTTTGGATCTTGTGCAGATTGAGGTTTAAATATGGTGCTGTAGCTTGCATAAACTGAGTATTGGTCATTTAAATCATAAACTGCGCCAACATAAGGTATAAAGATACCTGACTCTTTCGTCTCTTCTGACTTATAGTTTGCAATACGTCCACCCAAAATGACTTTTAAATCATCATGTAAATTCAAACGTGAGGTGAGATAAAATCCATTCTGCTTGGTGGTTTCATTGTTTGACCAATGATTACCTTTTTGCCAATCAGGCTCTGCAACATTCCCGTTCCATTGATAATATTGATCTACACTGGTTTTATAATCAGTTGGTGTACCATAACCATTATTTTTCCAAGTGCTTTCAGAAATGCTTGCACCGACAACCAGCTCGTGTTCACGGCCAAAAAGTTGAAATGGACCTGTTGCATAGATGTCTGCAGCATCACTTTTGGTTTCGCCTTTATAGTTTCCAGCCCACATTGAAACACCAGTGCCAGTCGATGGATTTGGATGACCACCAGCCGCTGCGCCTAATTGTGCATCATAGCCATTGATTTGATGATTTAACTGGATTTTTGCGACCCAATCATTATCAAACTTATGCTCTAAGGTTGAGAAAATGGTTCGGGTATATTGCTCCCAATTACTCCAATTTGCACCATTGTTAAAGCCACGCGGCATTTTATTGAATTGGCCCGCCGAATTATAAATCGGGATACCGCCCCATGTTGATCCCTTAGGTTTATTGTCTTGATAATCTGCGCCTACAGTCAGTAGGGTATTGTCGCTTAAATCTGCTTCTAATATGCCGTAGAACACAGGGGTTTTGCGTTCATAGCGATCTAATTGAGATTCTTTGTCTTGATACGCAGCAACTCCACGCGCACGAATACTGCCCGTTTCGTTAAGTGGACCACTTAAATCAATTTGGCCGCGGTAGTTATTCCATGAGCCTAGACCAAGAGAAACATTTCCTTGGAAATCTTTGGTTGGTTTTTTACGAATGAGATTAATGGTTGCACCAGGATCACCCACCCCAGTTAAAAGCCCCGTTGCTCCTTTTAAAACTTCGATACGATCATAAATCGCCATATCACTCAGGGTATTTCCTGCTGAGTAGGCCGAATCACGATGCATCGGGATCCCATCATACTGGAAGTTTTGTATTGCAAAACCACGGGAATAATATTCTGTCCGTTCACTGTCATAGGTTACCACACTAACACCCGGGGTATGCCGCATAACATCATCGATAGAGTTGAGATTAAAATCATCCATTTCTTGGCGAGTAATCACACTAATCGTTTGTGGGGTTTCTTTGGGTTTTAAAACCAAACGCGTTGCTGTGGCAATTGAACCCGGAGTATAGACACCACTGTTTTCTGTAATTTCACCCAATTGGTTTGCTGTAAACTTGAGTGTTGGCAATGCGAGAGGTTCTGCATTATTTTGAGTCGTCTCTTCAGCAGCATGTAAAAGGGTAGTAGCAGCTACAGAAGTGAGACCTAACATGATCATTTGAATCATTTTTGACAGGTATTTTTTGTCTGTCATTTGCATTCTTGTTGATGACATCGAAAGCGGCCTTATAAGATGTGAGGAGTACGCTTATAATGTCGTTTGAGATTTAAAAAAGGATCACACTAATTTATCCCTGTCATTTTGAGATAACATTGGCTCATCTGTTAAGGTGGGTAGATTGGTTTTAAGTTTTGCACTTGGCTAGAGAAAAACAACCTTGGTAATCTTATTTTCAGCAATTACATCACCATGTTTTCGCGGTAGTTATAATTAGTCATCATGAAAAAATGTTGTAGTGGATTCGCTTTGGATCTTTAAGCAGACCATGATGTATAGCTATGCAACACAGCCTGAGCAATGAATAATAAAAAAGACTCGGATCGCGAGATCCGAGTCGGCTGCTGTCAATTGTGTTCAATCATCATTGAGTTAGGCCATAATAAAGCCAGAGCATCAACCTCAAGGATTGATTTCCATTCCAAATACTTCCCCTAAATAACCGTCTTAAGAACAGTGAGAGGGAGTGATTTAAATCAGGCAATGGCTTGATTTAAACAGGCATATCTAGATCATCAAATGTTTCTAGTGTTTTACCTTGTTCTAGATGTTTTTGATAATATGCGACTCGGCTCAGATCTAATGTTGAGCTGGACATGCCGACATTCCAATAGCCCGCAACACGAATATCATCTTTATTCAAATGACTGTGTTGGGTAAACAGCTTACGTATCGCTCTTGCTTCATTACGTTCACAGGCTGCCCAAACGCTTATATCTTCACGATCTTTAAACTGCTCGGCAACTTTAAGTAGCATGCCCAATTTACCCGCTTGCTGTGGTTTTTCCCGATGGAGTAAATGAATATTTACTCCATGATGTTTTGGCAAATCATCAATAATATTGGCTTCACAACTTTCAATATAAATCTCTCCCTGAATTCCCGTTTGCCAATGCTGTAAAATTGAATAAACGGCAGGAATGGCGGTTTCGTCAGCAAACATCACAACACGTTTGCCTGGGGTAAAATTGGGGATGAAGTGCGGTCTTGGGCCCGTAAGTTGAATTTTAGTGCCAATTTTTGCTGAATCTAGCCAAAGCATTGCTGGACTTGGGTCAGCATGTAGAACAAAGTCAATTTCAATTTGGCGGGTACTTGGATCAAAGCAACGCACGGTATATACACGTGATATAGGTAAGCTGTCTGCTTGTTGACGCAGTTCTAAACGAATGGCAAGGTTGGGTGTTGTCCATAAGTCTTGCTGTGTTGTATTGATTTTCCCCTGAATACGTACAATTGACGGAAAAGGATGAGAAATCGCCGTTATCGTCATCTCAATGACTTCCAGATTCCGCATATGATCATCTTGTTTCAGTATCGCTTTTTGGTCTGGTACTGTTTTTTTGTCTGGCACTATTTTTTGATCTAAAGTTGTTTTTTGATTTGATGTCGTTTGTTGTTGGCTATTCATTATTAAGTCTACCTATATTTATTGAGCAATAAACCACAATTGCCTTTCTTTCAGTGCTGAGCGGATCGAGAAGATCTGTATGGTGTTAAATGTAAAATATAATCATTATCATTATCATTTAAAGAGCATTTATGTTTAAATTACTTGTATTTTAATTTTAGCAATTGATTTATTGCGGAGAGAGGTAAGATTATGAGGCCTTGTACTATTGATCAGGCTCATGGTTTATTTTAATTGCATGAAAAATATATTAATTTTAATCTTATAATTTTCTATATAGTTAAATCACCTAATTATTTCATACAAGTGATTTGCATCAAGTCATTGAGCATAAATGAAGCTTATGTTTTTGTATGAACTTTTAAAAATTGTTGGTTATCAATTCATTTTTGTACTTTTGAATCATAGCTGGTGATCCTACCGTGAGGCGACATGGATGTCGCCGTTGGGCGGGGGTACAGGACGTACCCCTCGCCCAATAGAAGATTTTTGTCACTTTTCATCTCTGAAAAGTGAGGCATCGCCTACGCAAAGGGATTTAAACTTTGAATGTAAGATGTGGCAGTGTAAGCTTTTATATAATTAAACAATATTATTTCATCATATGTTTGATTTAATTAAAAATATTAATTAAGAGAAATTATATTATTGTGTCTGATTTTTTTTGACAGGTTGACTATATTTACCGTGCATTTTCTGTCGTTGGCCTTAAAAATTAGTCTTATATCGATTCACTTATTATTTTTTATACAGAGCAACTTTATAGCCTTAAACATCGGAGCAAAACGGCACTGTACTACAAGTTGTGCAATAAAATATCTAAGTTCATTGAGCCTAAAGTAATTTTAAAAAATACGCGCGATGCTGACTTTGTTCAGGCAATAACTCCAGTACCCGTTGTATTGCATCATTACGTTCAGGAAGACGACTAATAATTTTTAAAAGTGGGTCAATATCCTGAATTTGATAAATCAGATGACTTAAACGCGCATCGAAACAATCACGCCATGTGGTCAAGAATGGGCTTTCTGATTTTGCCAAAAAACTTCCTTTGTAGAGGGAAAATGTACTGGCGAGAAAACCTGCATTGAGGGATTGCTCAGCTCTGGTAAAGTCGGTTTGAATCTCACAAACTAACTTATAAGGGCGCGATAAAATACAGTTGGGGAGCAAAGTGCGTAATTGTGACATTTCTGCTTTTAAAGTCTTTTCACTAATATCCCGATCACCGTATAAGGCATAGTGCAGTTCATCTAGGTTAATACCCTCTGGGTGTAACACAAGAATGCATAGAATTTCAATTTGTCGATGGGTCAAAGTTAAAAGCTGTTGGTTAAATTGAACTTTGGGTGTACCAAAAACTTTGAGGTAAAGCATGTTTTTTTGTTCAAATTGAATCGCACGTTGAACCAACTCTGCACAGCGTTCTACAGCCAATACACCCAGTGAAGTATGCTTTTTGTACTTGGTCGATAAATTAATCACACCATGAAATTGTCCAGATACAGGGTCAACAATCGGCGCGGCATAACAAACCCAATCCTGTACACTATTCATCTGATTTTCATGTGAATAAACACAGCTAGAGAGATGATTATTTAAGGCCAAACCAATCGCATTTGTACCGACAGCCTGTGTTGACCAGTGTCCACCTTCGACAAAATGCACTTGCTCAGCAGAGGAGAGCATAGCACGGCTGCTCCATGTCCAAAGTAATGTGCCATGATGATCTGTGATTCCAATTGCCATTTCAGAATCATCTGCAATTTTTAGTAAATCCGCATAATTATGCTGAAGAGAACGACGAAACAGTGACGGTTCTGGTTCGGGAGGTAAAGCGAGAAGTGGCGCAGCAGTGACGGATTCGATATTGACAAAATGTGTGGTCTGTAAACGAAGCGCTTGTGGCTGTAATTGATTCAATAGCTTCATATCATATTCCTTTATGATGAATGGTTATGCCATTAATACCTTGTATTCTTTTTTATTAATTCATTTGTCTCACTTTAGAAGCTAATGTTTCACTTTGAAATGAGTTTTCTGCTCACAAATGTTAAATAAAGTTACCAATAAAAAGACAGCGTATTCTTTTGAGTACTTATTTTTTAGTACTCATTGTTTAATGTTTAGGCATCCATATTCACTTTTAACACTGAATCATCCTAAATTTCTGTTGCAATCTTTTCCCGTGTAAACGGCTTGGGTACAGGCTCGCCCTTGTATTGACGATCAGCAAAATAGCTGGAACGAACCATTGGCGCACTCCATATATTTTTAAACCCTAATAACTCACCATGCGCTTGATAATGTTCAAACTCTTTCAATGAAACAAAACGATGTATTGGGGCATGAGATTTAGACGGCTGTAAGTATTGACCAATGGTGACATAGTCCACCTGATAGTCACTGAGATCATTCAGCAACACAATAACTTCTGCTTCGACTTCACCCAATCCCACCATCAAGCCGCATTTCGTTGCGATGTCTGGACGTAGATGCTTAAACCGTTTTAACAGTTCCAAGGAATGTTGATAATCTGAACCTGGACGCATTGCACGGTACAAACGAGGGACCGTTTCAATATTATGATTAAAAACATCTGGCGGGGTTTCACTCAGAATGTTGAGGGCAACTTCTAATCTGCCTCGAAAATCAGGGACTAAAATCTCAATCAGCGTATCTGGACTACTTTTACGGATTTCTCGAATACATGCAGCAAAGTGTTGTGCTCCACCGTCAATAAGATCATCACGGTCTACTGAGGTAATCACCACATAGTTTAAATTTAGATTTTTAACAGTTTCTGCTAAATGTTTCGGTTCATCAGCATCTAAAATATTGGGACGTCCGTGGGCCACATCACAAAATGGGCATCGACGGGTACAAATATCTCCCATAATCATAAAGGTCGCTGTTCCACCACCAAAGCATTGTGGCAAATTGGGGCACGCGGCTTCTTCACATACGGTATATAGTTTTTGTTGACGTAATAAATTTTTAATACGTTGCACTTCTTCAGGCTGGCTGATATTGGCGCGAATCCATTCAGGCTTTTGTGGGATCTGCTCAGTACTGATAATTTTTACTGGAATACGTGCCAATTTATCTGCACCACGTAGTTTTTGTCCCGTGGTAACTGAAACTTTTAAATCCATTTTAAATAGTCCATTAAATAAAATAATTTAATATAAAATGACATTTTTATCTATTTTGTCAAATATATTTAAAATATTTATCAATATAATAAAAGAGTGCAAAATATTAATATTATAAAATAAAGGTTGGTTAAAGGTTTGGTTTTTTAAGTTTTTGAAAATTATAAAAATTTACAAATATTTTTTGCTTTATAAAGTACTGTTTTTAATATTTTTATTGTGTTTTATAAATAAATATTTTTTTAGTCTAATATTAATTTTAAATGAAATAATTTTATATAAATATACGAGTTTTAAATGCCAGTGTTTGTTTTTAAATATATGATTTTTACTTTTAACTGTGAACATGAAGGAATAAATATATGCAATTAACGGAAGAGCAATTGCTAGCAGCATACAGACGGATGCGAGATATTCGTGAGTTTGAGGATCGACTTCACGATGAAAATAATACAGGTGATATTCCCGGATTTATCCATCTTTACAGTGGTGAAGAAGCGGTAGCCGTTGGAATTTGTGAAAATTTGACCGACAAGGATTTTATTACCTCAACCCATCGTGGTCACGGTCACTGCATTGCCAAAGGATGTGATATTCACGGCATGATGTTGGAAATTTTTGGTAAAGACGATGGTTTGTGCCGCGGCAAAGGCGGTTCAATGCACATTGCTGATCTAGACAAAGGTATGTTGGGAGCCAACGGTATTGTTGGTGGTGGGCCGCCTTTGGCAATTGGTGCTGCGTTAACCGCAAAAACCTTAAAGACGGGTGGAATTGGTCTGTCATTTACTGGGGATGGTGGTTCTAACCAAGGTTTGACCTTTGAAGCCATGAATATGGCTGTGGTTTTAAAACTCCCAGTGATTTTTGTTTTTGAAAATAATGGTTTTGGTGAAGGTACTGCACATGATTATGCAGTCGGAAGCAAAGACATTGCTGGTCGTGCTGCGGCTTTTGGTATGCCTGCTGAAAAAGTAGATGGGACAGATTTCTTTGCTGTGTATGAGGTCGCCCAAAAAGCCATTGAACGTGCACGTCGTGGTGAAGGCCCAAGTGTGATTGAAACCATTACCAATCGTTTTTATGGACACTTTGAAGGTGATCCAGGACTGATTCGTTCAAAAGAAGAGCTCGATTATGTCAAAGAGCATAAAGATCCGTTGAAAATTTTCCGTGAAAAAGTCAAAGGCAAGATTGCTGACGCCACACTGGATGCAATTGATGTTGAATCAAAAGCCAATGTCGATGCTGCTGTCGCAAAAGCACGTGCTGCCAATTATCCAGAACTTTCTCAACTTCTTACCGACGTTTATGTCTCTTACTAAAGGAATAGTAAAGCAATGCCAAATAAAAGTTATAGAAACGCGATTAAAGAAGCGATTGAATCAGAAATGCGCCGTGACCCAAGCGTGATTGTTGTCGGTGAAGATGTCCGTGGCGGGCATGGCGGTAAAAATACAGATGACAATAAACTCGAAGGCTTTGGCGGCGTACTTGGTGTCACCAAAGGGCTATGGACAGAGTTTGGCTCTGAGCGTGTGATCGATACCCCAATTACTGAATCTGCAATTATTGGAATGGCGGCAGGGGCTGCTGCAACAGGTTTACGACCTGTGGCTGACCTAATGTTTATGGACTTCTATGGCGTATGTCATGACATGTTGTATAACCAAGCGGCCAAATTTCGTTATATGTTTGGTGGAAAAGCCAAAGCGCCTTTGGTGGTTCGAGGCATGATCGGCGCAGGCTTTTCTGCTGCCGCACAACATTCACAATCCCCGTATAACGTGTTTGCTGCTGTACCCGGTTTAAAAGTCGTGGTGCCATCCAGTGCGTATGATGTAAAAGGCTTATTGATTCAAGCCATCCGTGATGATGATCCCGTGGTTTTTTGTGAACATAAATTGCTTTATGACATCAAAGGTGAAGTTCCAGATGAACCATATACCATCCCTTTTGGTGTAGCAAACTACACCCGTGAAGGAACCGATGTCACGATTATTGCACTAAGTTTAATGGTGCATCGTGCCAATGAAGTCGCGGATAAGCTTGCCAATGAGGGGATTTCCGTCGAAGTTGTCGATCCAAGAACGATTTCTCCATTGGATGAAGAAGGTATTTTAGAATCTGTCGCGTCAACAGGGCGTGTGGTGATTGTTGATGAGTCTGCTGCCCGTTGTGGTTTTGGGCATGATGTGGCTGCATTGATTGCACAAAAAGGCTTTCATTATCTCAAAGCACCCATTGAACTGGTGACACCACCGCATTCACCTGTACCATTTTCACCCGTATTAGAAAAACAATGGCTACCAAGTGTAGAACGTATCGAACAGGCTGTACGTAAAACGTTGGAGGCTTAGGATGAGCGAAATTAAAACTTTAGAAATCCCAAAATGGGGTTTGTCGATGGAAGAGGGCACCATTGCCCAATGGTTGATTCAAGCAGGCGAGCAGTTTAGTAAAGGACAAGAAATTTGTGAAATTGAAACCACAAAAATCGTCAATGTCCTTGAAGCACCGTTTGATAGTACCTTGCGTAAAATCATTGCCAATAATGGCGATACTTTAGTGGTTGGCGGGATCATTGCAATTTGTGCAGATGCGCAAGTTTCTGATGCTGAAATTGATGCCTTTGCTCAATCTTTGGCTGGTGCACCTATTGTCAATGAAAGCAAAGCTGTTGAAGAGGTTGGTGAAAAGCTGACAGCGACTCAGCCTGAAACCAAGACGCAAGCTGTGCCTAAACAGAATCGTACTGAGCAGGTATCAAAAGCTGTTGCCCAAAATGGCTATGTAATTCCTGCGGCATTACAAGGTTACCAACCTGTTGAGGATGTTTTTGCAACACCGCATGCCTTGAAATTGGCTGAAAAGCATCAAGTGAATTTGGCGCTGGTTTCAGGCTCAGGGCGTGGAGGTCGTATCAGTGTGCAAGACATTCAAACCGCAGTTCAAGCTGCGGGTGGATCATGGCCCGATATTCGACAGCAACCGAGTGGTAAAGTGGCGAAATCTAAAGCAGATGATAGCCAAGTGTTGGCAACACCAGTTGCACGTCGTTTAGCCAAACAATGGGGCATAAATTTACATGACTGCCGTGCCTCAGGCTCCAGAGGACGTATTTGTAAGGAAGATGTTGAAGCAGTTTATCAGCGTGAAAACCCTGCACCTGCCTCAAATAGCGCTGATGTAACGTTGACTGAAACTGCCAAGGTGACCACCGTTGCGATGAATGGTATGCGTAAAGCCATTGCTTCACGCTTACAGACAGCAAAACGCAATGCACCACACTTCCGTTTAACCGTAAATTTAAATGTGGATGCTATTCAGGGGTTACGTCAGCAGATTAATGCCACTGTGCCGCAAGTGAAATTGTCAATCAATGACATGCTGATTAAAGCGGCAGCAGCTGCATTGATCAAAGTGCCACAGGTCAATGTTCAGTTTGATGAAGAGAATCAGCAGATTTTGCAGTTTGATCAGGCAGATATCTCTGTTGCCGTAGCGATTGAGAATGGCCTTATCACTCCAATCATTAAAGCTGCCAATACCAAGTCTTTGGCACAAATTTCCAATGATATGCGTGATCTTGCAACACGTGCCAAAACCGGCAAATTGGCCCCTGATGAATTTCAGGGCGGCAGTTTCAGTATTTCGAATTTAGGTATGCTCGGTGTTCAACAGTTTGACGCGATTATTAACCCACCTCAAGGTGCGATTTTAGCTTTAGGTGCAGCAGAAAAACGGGCAATTGTTGAAAATGAGAGCATCGTGATTCGACAGATGGTGACCGCGACTTTGTCGTGTGATCATCGGGTGATTGATGGTGCGTTAGGCGCACAGTTCTTGGCAGCATTTAAGCAGTTTGTTGAAAATCCTGCATTGATTTTGGTGTAGGAGCATGAGCATGTCAGACACACAATTTGATCTTATTGTGATAGGCGCTGGTCCAGGGGGCTATGTGGCTGCGATTCGTGCAGCCCAACTGGGCTTAAAAACAGCCATTGTTGAAGAACAGCATTTGGGTGGCATTTGCCTAAATTGGGGCTGTATTCCAACCAAAGCTTTATTGAGTGGCGCGGCACTTGCACAGCAATTTAAACATTCACAACAGTTTGGTTTTTCTTTGGGTGCGATTGATTTTGATATCCAACAACTGGTACGTCATAGCCGTCAGGTGTCAGAACAGTTGGTACAAGGGATTGGGCAATTACTAAAAAAGAATCAAGTTACTGTTTTTAATGCAAGCGCTCAATTTATCGAGAAAGAACGCTTAGAACTGACTGATACAAAGGGTCAAAAACAACAGATTTCTGCACCGCATATTATCGTGGCAACGGGTGCCAGAGCCGCCAATTTAGCGCATGTTCCTGTCGATGGACAGCATGTCTGGAGTTATAAAGAGGCTTTAGTCCCAGAACAATTGCCGAAATCACTTCTGGTGATTGGTTCAGGGGCCATTGGCAGTGAGTTTGCCAGTTTATATCAGGACTTAGGCTGCCAAGTCACCTTGGTTGATATTGCCAAACAGATCCTACCCAGTGAAGACCTTGAAGTTGCCAAATATGTGCAAAAGCAATTTGAACAGCATGGCATGACGGTTTTAACTGAAGCGGCTGTACAAAACATCGAAATCGTCAAGGACCAGGTGCATTGTCATGTTGAAACCGCAACAGGTGTACAAATCATCACTGTTGAAAAAGTCCTTTCCGCAATCGGTGTGCAACCCAATACTCAAAATCTGGGTTTAGAAAGATTGGGTATTGAGTTTGAGCATAGTTTTATCAAAGTTGATCCATGGTGTAAGACCAATGTGGTTGGAGTGTATGCCATTGGTGATGTCGCAGGTGCACCATGCTTGGCACATAAAGCCAGTCATGAAGCAATTTTATGCGTGGAGAAAATTGCAGGGCTGGCACATGTACATGCTTTAGATCGTAGCCAAATTCCAGGGTGTATTTTTACCCATCCGCAGGTGGCAAGTATTGGGCTAAGCGAGCAAAAAGCCAAAGCAGCAGGTTTTACAATCAATGTGGGTAAGTTCCCTTTACAAGCCAATGGTAAAGCTTTGGCTTTGGGCGAGACCACAGGATTTGTAAAAACCATTTTTAATCAAGAAACAGGGGAATTGTTGGGAGCACACATGGTGGGGCATGAGGTCACTGAACATATTCAGGGCTTTGCCATCGCTAAATATTTAGAAGCCACTGATGAAAGCCTAGCACAGGTGATTTTCCCACATCCTACGTTATCTGAGGCGATGCATGAGTCGGTTTTATCGGCAATGCAACGTGCAATCCATATTTAAGGAGTCGCAACATGCCTAGAGGTCTAAACAATAAAGTCGCATTAATTACTGGCGCCGCACAGGGCATAGGACGCGGTATTGCTTTACGCTTGGCACAAGAGGGCGTGCATATTGCCTTGGTTGATCTTCACCAAGAAAAGTTAATTGCTGTTCAGCAAGAGATTCAAGCATTTGGGGTAAAAGCCACCACATTTATTGCAGATGTTGCTGATCCTGTACAAATCAGCAGTGCGATTGATCATGCAGAATCGACATTAAATGGCTTTGATATCATTATTAATAATGCAGGGATTGCCCAAGTTCAAGCCTTGGCGGAGGTGAGTCCAGATGAATTTAATCGGATTATGAATATCAATGTAGGCGGTGTGCTGTGGGGGATTCAGGCCGCTGCCGATAAATTTAAACAGCGCCAACATGCTGGCAAAATCATCAATGCATGTTCGATTGCTGGGCATGAAGGTTTTGCCTTGCTTGGTGTCTATTCAGCCACTAAATTTGCCGTTCGTGCCTTAACTCAAACCGCAGCAAAAGAATATGCCAGTGCTGGTATCACGGTAAATAGTTACTGTCCCGGTGTAGTCGGTACAGATATGTGGGTAGAGATAGATCAACGTTTTGCTGATATCACTGGTGCACCCGTTGGGGAAACTTATCAGAAATATGTGGATGGAATTGCTTTAGGACGTGCCGAAACCCCAAATGATGTTGCCGCATTGGTTGCTTTTCTAGCCAGTGAGGATGCTGACTATATTACTGGGCAGTCAATTTTGACCGATGGCGGAATGGTTTATCGTTAATACTTGAATGAGGAATGCATCAATGAAAGCAGCTCGTTTTTATGATAAAGGGGATATCCGTATTGAGGATATTCCAGAACCACTGGTACAACCAGGAACCGTTGGAATCCAAGTCGCATGGTGTGGTATTTGTGGCACAGATTTACATGAATTTATCGATGGTCCAATTTTTATTCCTCCGTGTGGTCATCCGCACCCGATTTCAGGTGAAGCTGCACCTGTGACCATGGGGCATGAGTTTTCAGGTGTGGTGTACGCTGTCGGGGATGGCGTGGATGATATTCAGGTGGGGCAACATGTTGTGGTTGAGCCTTATATCATTGCAGATGATGTTCCGACTGGACCACATGACAATTATCACTTGTCAAAAAATATGAATTTTATTGGTCTAGGTGGTCGCGGTGGTGGGCTATCTGAAAAAATTGCGGTACAACGCCGTTGGGTACATCCCATTTCTGACCAAATTCCCTTGGATCAAGCCGCATTGATTGAACCTTTATCTGTCGGACATCATGCATTTGTAAGAAGTGGAGCACAGTCAGGTGATATTGCCCTGGTTGGTGGGGCGGGCCCGATTGGATTGTTATTGTCTGCAATTTTAAAGGCCAAAGGCTTAACTGTCATCATTACCGAGCTCAGTGCAAAACGTAAAGAAAAAGCCTTAGAAGCAGGTGTTGCCGACTATGTGCTAGATCCGTCTCAAGTGGATGTTGTGGCTGAAGTAATGAAAATCACCCAAGACCGTGGAGTGGATGTGGCTTTTGAATGCAGTAGTGTCAATAAGGTCATGGATACACTGGTGGCAGCCATGAAACCGACGGGAGTGGTGGTGATCGTTTCAATCTGGAGTCATCCTGCAACAATTAATGTGCATAGTGTGGTGATGAAAGAGCTGGATATTCGCGGCACGATTGCCTATGTCAATGACCATCAAGAAACCATTCGCTTGGTTGAGCAAGGTAAAATTAATTTAGAACCTTTTATTACCCAAAGAATTGCTTTAGATGATTTGGTTTCACAAGGCTTTGAAACCTTGATTCATAACAACGAATCTGCGGTCAAGATTATTGTGCATCCTTAGTAGATCGAATGCGCCTTTATTCAATGCCAATATTGAGTCAGTAAGCAAACAATGAAAATGATCTGTGAACAAATATGAATGTTGTTCACAGATCGATTTAAGCTGATTTCTGCTGATGTATTAAGAGTTATTGTCACTGAGCTTAACCTTGCTTTGTGAAGCCTTATTCTCCGATGCTTGATGAGCACCCCAATTAAACTTTTGTGCACAAATCCCAAGACCTACGATAAGTAAGGCCAGTACACTGGTATATGCAACTTCTTTAAAATAAGTTCCTTCAATAACCATTGTAATTAATGCACCAATAATAAAGACAATCACCAGATAGGTCAGCCAAGGAAATAACCACATTTTAAATGGAATATGTTCACCTTCGGCTTCGAGTTTTTTACGTAACTTTAATTGTGAAAACGCAATTGCGAGATATACATAGAGGGATACTGTACCTGTTGTCAGCATGAGTACATCATAAATATTCATACTTTCAGTCGCGGTAAAATAAACGGCAACGAATGAAAACAGACTCGAAAAAATGACGCCAATCCATGGGCTGTTATTACGATTGGTCAATGCAAAGCTCTTCGGTGCATCTCCTCGTTTAGAAAGTGAATATACCATGCGAGAGCAGGTGTAAAGCGCCGAGTTAAAGCAACTACATACTGATGTTAACACCACAAAATTGACAATATGACGTGCTTCAGGAATACCCAGTGCTGTTAGGGTTACACTGTATGTCCCCCAAGTTGGATCTTTTAATAAAGGGTTGTTATGTGGAATTAAGCAAACAGTAATCAACATTGAGCCGACATAAAATAAAATGATCCGCCATACGATTGAATTGGATGCTTTGCGGATTTCTTTGGCTGGATTTTTGGTTTCAGCGGCTGCAACAGTCACAATTTCTGCGCCCATGTAGGCAAACATTACACCGAGCAAGGCAGTAATGACTGAAGAAAAGCCATTCGGCATAAACCCTTCAGCTGTTAAATATGTAACACCACCGACCATAGCGGCATCACCCCAAGGCCATATATGCAAGATGGCTAAACTTCCGATCACCAAGAATAGAATAATGGCAATGACTTTGATTAGGGCAAACCAAAACTCAAATTCGCCATAGTTTTTTACATCGCGTAAATTAATCCAAACTAAACTTACAATAACAAGGAGCATATAGCCCCAAATGGGAATAAATGGAAACCAGTTATTGAGAATTTTGCCTGCAACAAAGGCTTCCCATCCCATCAGTAAAGTCCAAAAGGACCAATACAGCCAGCCAATCGAAAATCCAGCCCAACGACCAATGGCACGGTCTGCATAAGTTGAAAATGAACCACTGTCAGGATTCAGTACAGCCATTTCACCCAGCATACGCATGATCAGTAGAACCAATAATCCGCCGAAAGTGTAGGCAAGGATTGCAGCTGGTCCTGCATCGTAGATTACATTTCCCGAGCCAACAAATAATGCACCGCCAATAACACCAGCAATCGAAATCATAGTGAGATGGCGGGATTTAAGTCCATTTTTTAAGCCTTGTGACGAATCTAGCTTGGAAGCAGATTGATTTGCAGTCATATTATTTCCCTTAATATCAAGCATATAATTGCAGTTGAGCGCTATGCTATTTTTTAATGATCTATCCTTTGAAATGCAGCTAAATGATTAAGCACTGAATGAAGATGAGGTTAACTTTGCTCAATCGTATATTTTGTAAACAGGGGGAAGGATTACCCTTTGGCGACTAAACTGTTTACATACTTTTTATGTATTCGATTAATTTGGCTTTTTTGTTATCAGGTGACGAGAGCCACTTTTTATCTATTCAAAGGAGCCAATTATTTTAAAAATGTGAAAAGGGCAAGGAAAAAAAATGTACAGAAAAATGAAGTTGCTCAATAAAATGAGCAATATTTTATGGTTGTGTTGAGGGTTTAAAGCGGGTAAAAATGAAGTTAAACTTCAAAATTAAATTTTAAAGGATCTCTGATTTTTTAATGATTGAGTGTTGGAATACCAGCGTCACGTAAGCATTTCAGTAAAATACCGAAAGCGACAAAAATGGCTTGTTCATTAACACAGGCGAAACCGAGTAATAGACCTTTCTGTTGAGTAGAATATTGTTTTGTATAGTATTGTGACAGTGCTCTGACTTTTACCCCTTGATCAAGCGCGTTCGAGGCAATCAAAACATCATCACTGTGACTTGGTAATTTTAAAATTAGGTGTAAACCTGCTGCTGTATTGTATTCGTGTAGGAAATCTTGTCCCAAATGACGGTAAATTAAATCAATTAAAAATGCATGGCGTTTGCTATAAAGTAAACGCATACGTCGAATATGTGCGCCATAATGCCCCTCACGAATAAACTCAGCCAATACTTTTTGATCGATTAGATGTCCACCTCGATAGAGTTCTGCTGAGACAATGCGTAATGGTGAAAACAATTTTTTGGGCACGACCAAATAACCAATACGTAGCGCTGGATAAATGGTTTTACTGAATGTTCCCATGTAGATGACGGGTGAATCTGGTTCTAAGCCTTGTAAAGAGGGGTAGGGTTGTCCTGAAAATCTGAACTCACTGTCATAATCATCTTCGACAATCCAGCATTGATGTTGACGTGCAAGCGCGATCAATTGTTTTCTGCGTTCAAGACTTAGATGTGAACCCAATGGATACTGGTGAGAAGGCGTAACAAAGATCAGCTTAGGTGGGCATTGAGGATGAAGGTCTGGAATAATCCCATCTTGGTCAACTGGCAGTGAACGTAAATTAACCCCATTAATGCGTAGAATATTGCGGGCTCCCCAATAAGCCGGGTCTTCGATCCAAACTTCATCACCGATATCAGTCAAGGTTCGCGAAACTAAATCAATAGCTTGGTGGGTACCTTCAGTAATGATGATTTGGTCTGCATCGCATTGAACTGAACGTGCAATTTTGAGGTATTCTGCGAGTTCCTGACGTAGCTCCAAACTGCCACCAGCATTGCTATAAATTAATTGATTAATTTCTGGTTCACGGCTTAAACGGGTCTGAATTCGGCTAAAAATATGATGCGGAAATTCCGTTACATCAGGTTCGCCTGGTACAAATGCTCCCCACTGGTAGGGTGATGCAGCAGAATAGCCGATTAAGTAAGAACCACGTTGAGATAAGCTGTAACTTTGCTGAGATTTTTTTTCTTGAATGGGTTGATGGGGATTTTCTGCTTTGACTAAAAAAGATTCAGGTAATTCGTCTGCGACCCAAGTCCCTTGCCCAGTACGGGCATTTACATAACCTTGTGCTTGTAATTGTTCATACGCGCTTAACACGGTATTGCGAGAAACTTTAATTTCTTTTGCCAAGTCACGCGATGCTGGTAAACGAGTTTTAGGTGCTAACACACCATCAATTATGGCATTGCGTAAGCAGCGAAATAGCCGTAACTGCAAGGTTCCATCGATATCTTGCTGCAATCGTTGTAGTAAATAATCTCCAAGCAAGCTACGCAATTGGCTCTCTCCTACAAATTGAAAATGGCTCTCGTGGGCACAATGTCAACACGTGCAAAATGATCTAGTCAGACCATGATTGTAAAATTTTACTTCATCTCTGGCTAAAAACACGAACCAGTAAATGGCAGAAAAAAATATACACAGATCTGACTAAAAGCCCAAGCAAAAAAAACAAGCTTATTTTTAGATTAGATCGCGCTGCTGAAATATATGGAATCGTAAATATCAACAACACTACATCAGTTTTAGTTTTTGCAGTCGCGAGGAAATGCGTCTACATACAGAAAAAGGATCATATAATGAACAGGATAGTGAACGATCTTACACATACGCAACAAGGGGCAATTGCTTGGAATAATGATCTTCAGTCATCTGCATATTTTGATGCACTTAGCGATGATGAACTTAGCGAAAGGGAAGCTATGCTGAACTGCCACAAGTGGAGTCTAAGGCCTGATATTCCAGTAAAATTGATTTTGCTTGTTACGCTGCTCAGCGTAATGACGGTATCTACGGCTATTTATGCTGAGGATCTTTCTTGGGGAAATGCTGATACGGCATTGGGGAAACTAACGGTGTCAGGGTGGGTACGTGCGAATTACCAAGATAAAGATTATTCGGACAGTGACCATAAATTAAAGTTTAATGCTGCGAAACTCGACTTAAAATATGATGCCAAGACCTTGTTTGGTGGCGTGGAATATCGCTGCTATCAAAATGATACCTTGTGTGATTTCTCAACTTTGGTCAATGCCAATTTTGGTTATAAGTTAAGTGATACGAGCAGGATTAGGCTTGGACTGCAGGATATGCCTTTTGGTATAGGTCGTTTCTGGACCAATAGTTGGTATGGGAGTTTATTGGACAATGCCGGTTTAGAAGATGTGCATAATTTAGGGATCAATTGGCAGCAGCAACTCAGCACCAATACTGTTTTGGACTTGGCTTATTTTGCTCGTGATGGCGGAAGTTTTGCAGGGGGCGGTGGAGATTCAGCGCGTTATGCTGCCAATTATGTTGAGCCTGAAGATACAACGACAGAGAATATCGAAGAAAAAAATATGTGGGTTGCACGGATTAATCAGAAAATTCACTTCGATGATTATCCTGTTCAATTCAATGTAGGGGGATCGTATTGGTATTCGGATTTGGAAAATAATAGTAATGGGCAAACGGGTCATCGTCATGCATGGAATGTTTTTGGTCGCTTAAATTACCAAAAGGCGAATTTAACCTTGACCGCTGGGCAGAATCGTAGTGATACCAAGTCATTAAACGCTACAGATTATACAACGGTTGGTTCATTTGAATCTAAATATTTTGTTGCCAACAAAAGCAACTACTATGTAGCGAATATTGATTATCATATCAATGATTTTTATAGAGATTATGATATTACCCCTTATTATAGCTATACCGTGTTTGATAAAAATAAGTCAGGTTTTGCCACATCAACCCGACAAATCCTCGGTGCATATATGAGCATGAAGCAATTTTCGTTAGCAGCAGAATATATCGTGGGGAAAAATGATGTATTTATTGGTGGTGATGCCAATTCTCTAGCAAAGGGCGATGCATCAGGGCAGAGCAAACTCCTTAATTTACTGTTTATTTATAGTTTTTAGTTTTTTCGGATAACTCAAGCAATGGCACCCTTTTAAAAGGTGCCATTTTTTTATCAGCTAATTTTAAGGCTAAGATTTATCAGTATTTATTGAATTTTAAATTTTAAAAAAATAGAGCAACTGTATACATTGGCTCTCTCGCACTTAATTAAAGTGGCTCTCGTTTCATATCCATAAAAGCGCACAATAAGACAAATCAACATGTCATTTGCATATCATCAATTGGGTGATATGGATGCTGAAATTTTATCATGTATGAATCAAGATTGAGGATATAAAATGGACAGTAAACATTCTGCTTTGAATACGCGTAAACAGCAGGCAACACCTCGAGGAGTTGGTGTCATGTGTCAATGGTATGCGGAGAAAGCAGAAAATGCGACAATTTGGGATCTTGAAGGCAATCAATTTATCGATTTTGCTGGTGGAATTGCGGTACTCAACACAGGTCATCGTCATCCTAAAATTATTGCTGCTGTTACTGAACAATTAACAAAATTTACCCATACAGCATATCAAGTTGTACCTTACGAAAGCTATGTATCTCTTGCCGAGCGTATTAATCAACGCGCCCCGATAGATGGTCCTGCAAAAACTTCATTCTTTTCTACGGGCGCAGAAGCTGTAGAAAATGCAGTAAAAATTGCCCGTTCATATACACGTCGCCACGGTATTGTAACTTTTGGAAATGGATTCCATGGTCGCTCATTTATGACCATGGCAATGACAGGTAAAACAGCACCTTATAAACGTGATTTCGGTGTGATGCCTGGAGGCGTTTTCCATGCGCGTTATCCAGTGGCGTCGAAAGGCATTACGATTGATGACGCAATTCAAAGCATTGAAGATATTTTTGCTGAAGATATTGCTGCACATGATGTGGCTGCAATTGTACTTGAACCTGTGCAAGGGGAAGGTGGCTTCAATGTGGCCCCAGCGGAATTCTTAACGCGTTTACGTGCACTATGTGACTTGCATGGTATTTTGCTGATCGCAGATGAGGTTCAGTCTGGTTTTGCACGCACAGGCAAATTATTTGCTATGAATTACTATGAAACTAAAGCTGACCTCATCACTATGGCAAAAAGCTTAGGTGGTGGTTTCCCTATCTCAGGTGTAGTTGGTCGTGCTGATGTGATGGATGCACCGAATCCTGGCGGGTTAGGCGGTACTTATGCGGGCAGTCCAATTGCGGTTGCTGCAGCACATGCAGTTATTGATGTTATTGAAAGTGAAAATCTATGTGATCGCGCCAATGTATTGGGTGCTGAGTTGGTTTCAGTATTAAATACAATTAAGGCCACCACCAGCATTGTTACCGATATTCGCGCTTTGGGTTCAATGGTTGCAATTGAACTAGAAACAGCTGAACAAGCAAAAGCTATACAGACGCATGCAATGGAAAATGGCTTACTGATTTTAACTTGTGGCCGCAATGGTAATGTCATTCGTTTCTTATACCCATTAACAATTCCAACAGCGCAATTCAAAGATGGTCTCGCTATTTTAAAACAAGGGTTTGCAACGCTGGTTGCAGCATAACTGGTTGCATCATAAGAAATGGGAGATTGAAATGCTTCAAGATCATTTGAAATATTTATTACAGCATGCAGATATTCACTTTGAACAACCGTTAAATGGTGGTTACATCGAAGTGAGTGATGCTGCAACTCATGTGCCATTAGCATGGGTGAAAGCATATGATCGTCAGGCGGTCGAACAAGCAATTATCCGTTCACAAGCTGCACAAAGAATGTGGAAAGCAAAAACAGCCTTGCAGCGTGCGGATGTGTTGTGGGCATGGTACAACTTGATTTTGCAAAATCAGGAGCAACTCGCACAAATTTTGACCGCAGAGCAAGGTAAGCCTTTGTTGGAAGCACGTGGTGAAATTACTTATGCGGCATCATTTATTCGCTGGTTTGCCGAACAGGCGCGTCGTATTGATGGTGAGGTACTGACCCCAACACAGCCAAATCAGCGTTTGCTGGTTATTAAGCAAGCGATTGGGGTAACAGCTGCGATTACGCCATGGAATTTCCCTGCGGCGATGATTACCCGTAAAGCTGCGCCTGCCATTGCTGCGGGTTGTTCGATGCTGGTTAAGCCTGCGGAGCAAACGCCATTAACGGCGTATGCTTTAGAAGTCTTGGCAGTGCAAGCGGGTTTGCCACAAGATGTATTGCTTCATATCAGTGGTGATGCAATTGAAGTTGGTAAAACACTGTGTGAAAGTGATACTGTTAAAAAGTTGAGTTTTACGGGTTCAACTCAAGTGGGCCGTATTTTAATGCAACAGTGTGCGCCAACAATCAAAAAATTATCACTGGAGCTTGGTGGCAACGCACCAGTACTGGTTTTTGATGATGCCAATCTGGAACAAGCCGTACAAGGCATTATGCTGAGTAAATTCCGCAATAGTGGTCAGACCTGTGTTTGCGCGAATCGTATCTATGTACAAGATGGTATTTACGATGCATTGGCTGAAAAATTGACGGCTGCTGTGGCGAACTTACAAGTTGGCGATGGTCGTCAAGAAGGCTCAACTCAAGGCCCTTTAATTGATGAAGATGCTGTTGCTAAAGTGCAATCACATATTGCAGATGCAATCAGCAAAGGGGCACAGATTAAAATTGGCGGAAAACGTTCAAGTTTAGGCGGAACTTTCTTTGAGCCGACGGTGTTAACTGAGGTGACTCAAGACATGCACGTTGCAAAGCAAGAAACCTTTGGTCCTTTGGCTGCATTATTCCGTTTCAGCAATGAAGAACAAGCTGTGGCAATGGCAAATGATACTGAGTTTGGACTGGCGACTTATGTGTTTACACAGAGTTCAGCACGTCAATGGCGTGTAGGTGAAGCATTGGAATATGGCATGGTTGGTATTAATACTGGTGCTATTTCAAATGAAGTTGCGCCATTTGGTGGAATCAAACAATCAGGTCTGGGACGTGAAGGTTCTAAATTTGGTATTGATGAATATCTCGAAATGAAATATCTATGTGTGGATTTATCTGCATAAATACGTTCTTTTCATCATGCTTTATACTTTTTAATAGGGTCTGTAGGCATTTCATAAATGGCTTGCGTTGTAGGTTAAAATTGAGCAGGCAAGGCATGAAACGAAGAGAATAGCGAGACTATTTTCGAGTTTCATAACGAAGGCTGAGATAATTTTAGCCACAACCCTTCGGGACTAGCGTGTTTTTTGCCGCTACGTGTTACCTTGCGAAACGATGTTTCTCATCATTTAGAATGACTAAATTTCGTATTTCGCGCCTAGTATCGCCTAAAAAACACACGTAGTCGCAAACGTAGACGAATTGTCTACAGACCCTAATCAGTCTTGTCCATTCAAGACTGATTTTTTTAATTTAGGGAAAATTTAATTTGTAGCTTAGCCATTGCACAATGATCTTAGCGAATCAGCTGTTAAAGACAGCCTGAATCTATAAAGTCTTATATCTGGTTATTTTAAATCATCTCTTTCATTGATCATGGTTAGTGCCCCAATGATTAATGCTTCCATACTCTGGATAAATTCCGCCTCCATTTCTGCTTCTTCAGCGGCACGTTGGGTGTCTTTAATCGGTTCTTTACCCGCTACAGAATAAATCGTATCTGCAACCGCGATACAGTGAAATGCAATGGTTGCATTTAACCAGCCCGCCTGCTTTTCAGAAAGAGAATAAGCCGCCGCAACTTGATGATGATGTTTTTCAATTTTGGCAATCATTGAAGGTGTAGATGCCATGCGACGAATTAAATAGGGGGTAAAACCAGGGTTGGACTTCACCAGTTCCCGAATTGAATGCATAAATTCAAACAGGTATTGTTTTAATGGAATCGGATTTTTTTCTAAAGGCTGCGGTATTTCCCAACGAATAAAAATTTCTTCTGCAATCAAATATTTAAGATCTTCTAAACTGGCAATATGTTTGTATAACGCCATATGACTGACCCCAAGTGCAGCTGCAACGCCAACAAATGTAAGGTTCAATAAACCGATCTCAATCCCAGCATTCATGATGCGTTCATGGGTGATGGTACGTGGGCGACCGCGAGAAGACGGTTTGCTCAGAGAAGACATATTTATTCCGTAAAAATTAATTTTTTAATGTTGCCATGTGAATGGATGAGGGTCAAATCGTTTACTTTGCTTAATTAGTTTACTACAATGCAACTAAATCTATTGATATTAATTCTCATTATTGTTTGATGGCATATCTAGCGGAGTTTTAGTCAGAATCAACTGACCAAAAGCAGATGGATATGAACGATCAGACACAGGATTTTTACTGTTATGTGTGCAAGTCATGTAAAAGAAGTTCAGACTCAGTATTCAAATCCATTGAATTTTATATTGCATCCAATTCGGCTCAAGTTAATTCTGGCTTCGGTCACAGCAGCGGTTGGTTCAATGCTCACCTTGGTGCCTTTGATTGCGATTACATGGGTGATCAGTACTATATTTACCGAAGTAACTACACTTGGTGGAGCACAACAGGGTGATGATAAAATCCTATGGATGATGTTACTCAGTATCGGGTGTTTGTTGCTCGGCATGTTTTTGTTGACTGTCAGTGAGTTAATCGCGCATTTGGCTGATCATGAAATTACTGGGCAATTGCAAAGCAATATAACCCAGCATCTGACTCAAGTTCCTCTGGGTTGGTTTACAGGCAGAAGTTCGGGAGAAGTTAAACAAATCATGCAGGATGACATTGGTCTGTTGCATAGTTTAACTGCACATTTTTATCCCGCTGTTGGACGTGCATTCGGCACAATTAGTGTTGCTGTAATTTTTCTATTGATGATGGATTGGCGCATGGCAATTTTAGCATTGTTGCCATTTTTAGGCTTTGTCATATTTTTACGTAAGGCCATGCGTGCTAGTGAAAATAATATTCAGCAATTTGCCACTCAGCTGGGTCAGATCAATAGTGCCGCTGTTGAATTTATTCATGCGATACCCGTCGTCAAAACCTTTGGCAAAACTGGTCAGGCTTCACAGGGCTATCAGCAGGCCGTTCATTCCTTTGCAGATGCTTTTCGAATATTTACTCGTCCCTTAGTCAAATCTATGGCGCATGCCCATGCGATGATTTCACCGATCACCATATTAGGTGTTGTACTGCTGAGTGGAACACTATTGATTTCTTTGGGTTGGCTTAAACCCATAAATTTACTGCCTTTTATGTTGATTACACCAACCATCTGTGCCCCTGTTTTATTGTTGCATACCTTATTACATGATCTACAGGCCAGTCAGGCTGCCGCGCAGCGAATTTTGGCATTATTGGATACACCAGTATTGCCAATGGCTAAAGGGAATCCACAATTACAGATTAAAGACAGCAGTATTGATTTTCATCAAGTCAGCTATGGCTATACAGCGCAGCATCAAGTGCTATCGGATCTGAATTTTTCACTTAAGTCTGGAACCATCACTGCAATTGTCGGTCCATCGGGTGCAGGGAAGTCAACCATTGCTCAGCTGTTGCTACGCTTTTTTGATCCTGTTGCAGGAAAGATCATCCTTGGTGGCGTAGATCTACGTGATATTCAAACCACCACACTTTATCAACAGATCGGATTTGTTTTGCAGGATACCCGTCTCATTCATGCCAGTGTACGTGACAATATTGCACTCGGACGTCTAAATGCTAGCCAACAAGAAATAGAACACGCAGCAAAGGCGGCAAATATTCATGATCGAATTATGGCGTTGCCGCAGGGCTATCAATCTATTGTGGGGAAAGATGCCCAGTTGTCAGGAGGGGAACGACAAAGGATCAGTATTGCCAGAGCAATTTTACTGGACCCCCCGATATTGGTGCTGGACGAGGCCACAGCTGCCGCTGATATTGAAAATGAAATTGCAATTCAGGATGCACTTTCAAAATTTGCTCAAGGTCGAACCCTTTTAGTTATTGCACATCGTTTAGATACCATTATGAATGCTGATCAAATTCTTGTCCTTGATCAAGGACAAATTGTTGAACAGGGGACCCATGAAGCGTTGTTCGCTCAGCAAGGTTTATATCACCAATTATGGTCCTATACCGAAAAGCATGTTCACACGCAAATGGGAGAAGCATCATGCTAAAAACCTTTTCTCAATTGCTGGGTGATGATGTCACTATTCTTCACCGTTATCTGGCGATGGCAGTTGTATATGCTGTGTTTTGTGGCCTGAGCTTGATCATGTTGGCGTTGATTTTGTCTCAATTGATGCTTGCTAATCTTGATCAAATGGCGCTTTGGCTGATCTTATTATTTTTTGCAATCATCCTGTGTTGGTGTCTTCGCCGCGTAGTGGAGCAAATGGGAATTGCGGTTGGTATTGCTGTTTTAGAAAATGCCCGTCTGCGTTTGGGGCATCATGCCGCAAGTCTACCAGTCGGTTGGTTTACCCAACAAAATACCACTCAATTCAATCATCTTGTCACTCAAGGCATGATGTCGGTTGCGCAATTACCAGCGCACGTTTTTACCCCTGTGATTAGCAGTGTGATCACGCCTTTGGTCATTGTCATCGCATTGTTATGTATACATGGTGTGTTCGGCTTGATTGCATTGGTTGCGCTTCCGCTGATTGTGCTGATATTTAGATTGACCAGTAAAATTGCCCGTTTTACAGATGAGCGATACCAACAGAGTTTTGCTGAAACAAGCCAACGTATGGTGGAGTTCGCGCAAGCTCAATCCGTTTTACGTGCTTTTAATGGTGAAGGTCGTAGCACCCGATTTATTCATCAAGCTGTAGACCAGCAACGACATTTCGGTTTAAAGCTTATTTTAATGTCGTCCTTATCTGCGGTATTGAATAGCTGGGCCATTCAAATTGTGTTTGCGGTATTTTTGATTGTTACGGTGTTTTGGCTAAACATCCACAGCGCAAATCAGCTCTTATTGGCAGACATTGTTAACATTACCGTTTCACTGCTCCTCGTTTGTCGATTTATTGACACCTTGCTTGAGGTTGCAAGCTATAGCGAAGTATTGCGTAGTGCAGGCAGTCAACTTGAAGCCATACAACAGATTTTTAACGCCAAAGCATTAGCACAAGTTGAGATTTCTAAAAGCCCCAATGATGCATCGATTGAATTTAAAAATGTTCAATTCCGTTATGCAGAGGATGAGCCTGATGTCTTAAAGGGTGTGGATTTATATATCCCTTCAGGCAGTATGATGGCGCTGATAGGTGCTTCTGGTTCTGGAAAAACCACTTTAGCCAAGCTCGTTGCTCGTTTTTTTGATGTCAATCACGGGCAAGTGCTGTTAGGTGGGGTGGATGTCAAGCAATTACGTTATGAACAACTGACTACACAGATCAGTCAAATCTTCCAAGACAACTATTTGTTTTCGGGCTCGATTGCTCAGAATATTCGTATGGGTAAAGCCAATGCAACCGATGAACAGGTGATGCAGGCAGTCCAGCAAGCGGGCATCACAGAAATGCTGGCGCGCCTTCCTGATGGTCTTGAAAGCATGGTGGGAGAGGGTGGTGTACGACTATCAGGCGGTGAACGACAACGGATTACCATTGCACGCGCATTGATTAAAGACGCACCTATTCTTTTGGTGGATGAAGCAACTGCTGCTTTAGATGCAGAAAATCAGGCGATTATTTGTGAATTGCTGAATCGCTTACGGGGTCAAAAAACAATATTGGTGATCGCACATCAACTCTCGACAATTGCTGCTGCAGATCACATCGCGGTATTGGAAAAAGGCCGAGTGATTGAGCAGGGAACACCCGCACAATTACGCTTGTTGCATGGACATTATGCCCGTTATTTAGCGCAGGGGCAGGCGGTTAAAGGATGGCGACTAGGCAAAAATGTACAGGTCGGAGAGCATGCCTAATGCCTGTCGTTTTATTGTTGCTGTTTGGTATGTTGTGCATCGCATCCTTACTGCTGGGTGCTCAGCAAATCGCATGGTCAGATTTATTTTCTGCATCGAGTGATGCATGGCTCACCCTTAGTGCAAGTCGGATTCCACGTTTGATCACGATTGTATTAACGGGTGTGGGCTTGTCAGTGTGTGGTGTGATCTTACAGCATATTGTCCGAAATCGTTTTGTTGAACCGGGTACAACTGGGAGTTTGGATGCCGCCAAGCTTGGAATTTTAGTGTCATTAACCCTTATTCCAGCCGCAAGTGTACTCAGTAAAATGCTGTTTGCGATGCTTTTTTGTTTCCTTGCCAGTCTGATTTATATCGCCATCATTCGCCGTATCCAATTTAGGAATACCGTTTTAGTGCCTGTGATTGGTTTGATGTATGGCGGCATATTGAGTGCATTGGCAGAGTTCTATGCTTATCGCAATAATATTTTGCAGAGCATGCAAGGCTGGCTGATGGGGGACTTTTCAAGAGTCATTCAAGGCCACTATGAAATGATTTATATCATTTTGCCCATCGTGGTACTGAGCTATATTTTTGCTCATCGCTTTACGGTACTGGGGATGGGCGAGGAAATGGCCTCAAGTCTGGGGCTAGGCTATGCAAGGATGGCTGCAATTGGCTTGTTGCTGGTTGCAATCACTGTTGCAGCAACGGTGATTACCGTTGGCGCTATTCCTTTTGTAGGATTGGTGGTTCCCAATCTGGTTGCCTTGATGTATGGCGAAAACTTGGCAAAAACTTTACCTATTGTGGCTTTGGCAGGTGCTTCTTTACTGCTGGTCTGTGACCTTATCGGACGTTCTGTACTTTATCCCTTTGAAGTGCCGATTGGTTTAACTGCAGGTGGTGTCGGTGGGGTTTTATTCCTGATGTTGATTCTGAGGGGGCTTCGATCGTGACAAAGTTGAAGCTATCGATGCTGGTATTCGGCGTAATGGTACTGGCGGTATTGTTTGTCTTTCTAAATGCAGGATTTGATTTTGATTATGTCATTCCGCAACGGCTGGTTCGGCTCGCCACCATCGTGCTTGGCGGAATATGTGTTGCATTTTCTTCGATTATCTTTCAGACCATCGTCGGCAATCGTATTTTAACCCCATCCATCATGGGCTATGAAGCCGTCTATTTGTTATGGCAGGTCATGTTGCTGTTTTTTCTTGGCACTTCTGGATTGTCATGGCTGGGTTTAAATGGAAATTTCTTTGTTTCAATCTTGCTGATGCTGTTTTATTCGTGGGCAATGCACCGTTGGTTGCTGACCCGAGTGCGCAATGATGTCTTTCAACTGCTGTTATTTGGCTTAGTACTCACTATGGTGATTAGTACCGTCACTCAGTTTATCCAGCTCAAAATAAGCCCCGGTGAGTTTTCAGTATTTCAAGGACTCAGCTATGCCTCATTTAATCGTTCTCAACCTGAAACATTAATTTATGCAGTGGTGACTGTTGTTATGGTTCTTGGGTTACTGAGAAAAAAATATGCTGTTTTGGATGTGATGGTGCTCGGTCGTGAACAGGCAATTTCATTGGGGATTGATCATCATCAATACGTCAAATTTTATCTTGCCTTGATTGCGATCTTGGTTGCAATTTCAACCAGCTTGATTGGCCCTACCGCATTTATGGGGGTGTTTATTGCCAATATTGCTTATGCACTCGCAGGAACACATCAACATAAATTTACCTTAGCTATCGGCTGTGTTGTAGCGATTGCCATATTTATTCTCGCTCAGATTTTAGTTGAGCATGTTTTTAATTATAAAACGACAGTCAGTATTTTAGTCAATTTGGTATGTGGTGTGTACTTTCTTGTACTGACAGTTCGTGCCAGAGGTGTTTCATGATTAGGGTGCGTAATATCCATAAATCCTATGGGGGAAAAAGTGTGCTTTCGGATGTCAATATTGAATTTCCTGAAAAGCAGGTGACTTCACTCATTGGTCCAAATGGGGCGGGTAAATCAACATTATTGATGATGCTGGCGAATTTATCCAGCCCTGATCAAGGTCAAATTTTATTTCAGCAGAAAGATATTACCCAGATCCGAACGGCTGAATATGCCAAATATGTTGCAACCTTACGACAGTCTCCAAGCTTTAACTTACGCATGAGCGTAGAAGAACTGGTGTCTTTTGGGCGGTTCCCTTATAGCGGTGGTGCTTTGACCGCAAACGATCATCAGGTGATTGATGAGGCAATTCAATTTCTAAATTTAGAAGCATTACGTAAAGCCTATATCGATGAATTGAGTGGAGGCCAACGGCAGATGGCTTTTCTGGCGATGACCATTGCTCAGCAGACTGAGGTGCTTTTATTGGACGAGCCTTTAAATAACCTTGATATGAAACATGCTGTTCAGATCATGCATGCATTACGTCGTTTATGTGATGAACAGGGGCGTACCGTGATTCTGGTGATTCATGACATCAATTTTGCAGCGAATTATTCTGACCATATTGTTGCATTGAAGAATGGCAAACTGCGTTTTAGTGGTCCAGTCAAACAGGTGATTACTGCGCAACAATTAGATGATTTGTATGAACTTGATTTTGAAATTACCTACAGTGAACAAGGCTGTATGTGCAACTACTTCAACTCAACAGGAGCTTGAATACACATGAAATGGAAAAATAACGACTGGACACTGGCACTGACCCTGATAGCCGCAATCAGCTTATCAGGATGTGACAAAAAACCTGCTGCTGATGCGAACCAAGGCGCTCAAAAGTTAGCAACCCCGATCGTGGTTAAACATGAACTAGGAACCACCAGCATTGCCTATCATCCACAACGTGCTGCGGTATTGGATATGAATGAAGCTGATTTTCTTGATCAACTGAGTATTCCTATTGCGGGTATGCCCAAAGATTATGTACCGCATTTTTTGCAAAAGTATAAAGATGATCAACAGGTTCAAGATCTAGGTGCGATTGTTCAACCCAATATGGAACGGATTTACACACTCAAACCAGACATCATCTTAATGACGCCACTGCAAGCAAATCAGTATCAAGCGTTGAGTAAAATTGCTCCGACTGTGCACTATGACATCAATTTCAATAACAGTCAGCAGCATCACATTGAGGCGATTAAAGTGCATTTGATCACTTTAGGCCAGATCTTTAATCAACAGCAATTGGCAACGCAAAAAGTAGATGCATTGGATGCCAAATTAGCAGAAGTACGCAAAATAACTGCAAATCGTCCTGAAAAAGCTTTGGTGGTCTTACATAACAATGGTGCCTTTAGCAACTTTGGGGTTCAGTCACGTTATGGCTTTGTATTTAATGCATTTGGAGTAAAACCAGCCAGTACAGTGGTAGATACAAGTTTGCATGGTCAACCGATTTCTAGTGAATTTATCAAACAGGCTGATCCCGATATTTTGTATATCGTCGATCGTACAGCCGTCATGGAACATCGTCCGACGATTGATGCTGAGCGGATGAGTAATCCTTTATTACGCCAAACCAAAGCATGGAAAAATGGCAAAGTAGTTTTTGTTGATGCAGATGCTTGGTACATCACTGCGGCAAGCCCAACCTCCATGCATATTTTAATTGATGATGTCATCAAGGGGTATCAGCTATGAATTAGGTCTTTACACGATAAATTTATAGCCAGATAAGCTCTAGCCAAAACACCCATACCGTGAACAAGTAACTACAGCATACTTTTCAATAAAAAAAGTGTGATAGGGAAACTTGTGCTTAAAAAATGAAAGGAAATTTGTATATGAAATATGGTCGTCGACTTTTTCAGCACGCTTTGAAACCACAGTGCCGAGATTTAAGCCCGCAATTTAAACTGAAAAACTTGATTTCTGCTCAACTGTTGTTAAGTTTCGGATTAACTTTGGTGATTCCGATCTCAACAATTCATGCGCAAACACCTGATCTGCCATCATCAGATCGCGAGGCATTGCAAAATTTACCCACCATCCATGTACAAGCTGTGAATGAAAAAAATAGTGTTTTAGCGGGGCAGATTTCTTCGCAGAATAAATTGGGTTTTTTAGGTGAAAAAGGCTTCTTAGAAACGCCATTTAATAGCATTGGCTATACAGACCAATATATTGAAAATCAACAGGCAAAAGATATTACAGATGTCATTGCTAAAACCGACCCATCGGTATTTACCAATGGTGCCAGTGGCGGCTGGAGTGAAAACTACTATATTCGTGGCTTTGCTTCGAGTACAAGTGATATGTCAATGAACGGCATGTTTGGCATCACACCTTTTTATCGAAGCTCTCCTGAAATGTTTGAACGAATCGAGGTACTCAAAGGACCTACAGCATTACTCAATGGGATGCCGCCAGCAGGATCTGTGGGAGGCATGGTCAATTTAGTCAGCAAGCGTGCAGGCGATGATCCATTGCAACGTTTTAGCGCGACCTATATGTCTGATTCACAGTTTGGTGGTCATCTCGATATCGGCAGACGTTTCGGTCAAAATAAAGATTTTGGTGTACGTTTAAATACAGTATATCGTGATGGAATAGGGGCAATTAAGGACCAAGATAAAAAAACAGCCTTAGTTTCTGTAGGTCTGGATTGGCGTGGTGAACGTGCACGTATTTCAGCAGACCTCTATACAGCTGAGGATCGAGTAGATGGTGTCAACCGTGGGATTAATTTACTCTCAGGGGTTGCGATTCCTAAACCACCAAAACCAGACACACTATTAAATCCAGACTGGTCTTTTGTTGAAACCAAAGATAAGGGCGCTATGCTTCGTGGCGAATATGACTTAAGTGATCGAGTTATGGCATATGCCGCTTATGGACAAAGTAAAACCGATTATAAATATAATGGTGCCATGTCAGCGACCGTGCTCGACAGTCAAGGCAGGCTCGAAACCAAGATTGGTCAGTTGGCTTTTGATCTTGAAAAGAAATCAGCTGATCTGGGCATAAAAGGAAAATTTGATACAGGATCTATTGGTCACCAATGGGTTGTCAATGCAACGTATTACCAACATGATCAAAATGACTATGGGGTAAGAAACGTGGCTGGGGCTGAATGGATCACCAATCTTTATCATCCAGTTTGGGGAAATCCAGTTCGCTTTAATGCGCCACATATTTCTAAAACAGCATCTCGTTTAAACAGTTATGGGATTGCGGACACCTTATCTTTTGCTCAAGATCAAGTCCAATTGACCTTGGGTGTACGACAACAGAATGTGCTGAGTGAAGCTTTTAATATTGTTACAGGCAGTCGAACATCTCGTTATGATGAAAGTGCCACCACACCTGGGGCTGCGATATTGTTTAAAGCCACAGAACATATTTCCTTATATGCAAACTATATTGAAGGCTTAAGCCAAGGCTCAACTGCACCGTATACTGCAGCAAATGCGGGTGAAGTTTTTGCACCTTTTAAAACAAAACAAAAAGAGCTTGGGATTAAAATGGATTTAGGGAAATTCTCAAATACTTTGAGTCTGTTTGAAATTGAAAAACCAAGTAGCTATACCGATCCTATCAGCAATATTTTTACTGCTGATGGCGAGCAGCGCAATAGAGGAATTGAATGGAGCTTCTTTGGAGCACCTATTGCGAATCTTCGTGTAATCGGTGGTGTTGCCTATATTGATCCTGAATTAACCAAAACTGCAGGTGGTAAAAACCAAGGCAATACTGCGACTGGGGTTGCCAAGCAACAGGCGAAATTAGGCATGGAGTGGGATATTTCGATGTTGCAGGGTTTAACCTTGACTGGAAATGCCACAGCAGTTTCAAAGCAATATATCAATCAGGAAAATACATTACATGCTTCTGGACGGACACTGTTTGATGTTGGGGCGAGATACAAGACCAATGTTTCAAGTTTTCCACTGAACTTAGCAGCGAGTATCAATAACGTGACCAATAAGGCCTATTGGGGCATGCCACAATTGTCCAGTTTAGCCTTGGGCGCACCTCGAACTTATATGCTGTCGGCTTCTATCGATTTTTAATTTAAGCGATACAGCACTATATTTTTATATGGTGCTGTATGTTGATTCAATGAAGGGCTTTAAATCATTTAAATCTGTTCAATCAAAAATAAAGCGGATGGGGTTTTTGTCTCAGGGCAGGCTTGCTTAAAGTGCTGTTGATAAAACAACACTAAATCTAAAACAAGTGATGAAATCTAAACATTTATTAAAATTGGATTTTACATAAAACATTGAAAATTATAAAAATAAATATTGGCATAAAAGCTGCTCAATACAAGTGATATGAAATTGGAAGTATCTTAAGGAATACCTATGTCACTTGTCGTCGATAAAAAAGAAAATTCTAAAGAATTTGTAAAAAGTACTTTATCTGAAATTTGGGTCACACGATGTCCAGTACCCACTGCAACAGGAATCTCATTAAAACGCGGCACCTTGGTCGAAAAATTTGAGCGACATGGTATTGATGTTGCGGTATTGCAAGATGCACGTAAAGGCTTGTCTGTGCATCATTTTGATCATCAGCTTCCGGCTTTATTCCGTGAGGGTGGCAATGTACCTGCTTTGGCTGCACGTTCAGAAGGTGCCCCAAGTCGTCTGATTGGATTAACTTGGATTGATGAATGGCAAGTGATTATTGTTCGACCTGATTCAGCAATTCGTCAACCTGAAGACTTAAAAAATGCCAAAGTGGCTTTACCTGAATATGCCGATAAACGTGCAGGCAGTATTTTTAGAGCCATGTCATTACAAGGTATTCGAGGGGCTTTACAACTTGCAAATTTAAGTTTTCGTGATGTTGATTTTATTGAAGTTCCTGAGCGAGCTGAATCGAAACAAGATCGTGATGCCAGTGCCTATTGGTCAGGCCTTGATGCCTTGATTACAGGTGAGGTGGATGCCGTGTATGTCAAAGGGGCATCGGCTGTTGAGGCTGCCACCAAACGTGGTTTAAAAGTCGGTATCGATTTAGATCAATTTGCAGATGTGACTTCACGTGTGAACAACGGGACACCTCGTCCTATCACGGTACATGAAGATTTATTGGAACATCACTTTGATGTCGTCGTGGATTTTCTGGAAGAGCTTTTTGATACAGCAGACTGGGCAGAAGATCATTTAGATGAAGTGCTGGTTATTCTACAAGATGAAACCATTGCGGGTGCTGAAAGTGTGGCTACAGCGTATCGTAATAATTTTCATAAATCTTTACACCCTTCATTAAGTGAAGAACGCCTTGAGCTTTTAAAACAACAAAAAGATTTTCTTTGGTTACATGGCTTCCTTGAAAAAGACGTCGACCTTAATACATGGGTCGATCATCGCCCATTACTCGAAGTTTTAAAGCGTCGCCAAAATAAACAACGTTAAAACAGGATATTTATCATGACTACACTGATTCAATCGCCACTTTCACCTGAACTCAATGATTTTATTGAACGTAACCGTGAAAAAGCTGAATTTGCATTTGAGGTGTTCCGTGAGACGGGCACAATCACTGCCAATGGCACAGTCAATTTTGTTGAACGCGCCCCTGAGAATACCTTGGTGACCTTTAACTATGCAGGTCCTTGGTCACGAGATAAAAAAAGCAAAGTACTGGTAGAGAAACTTGATGGTGAAGTTTTATTGGGGCGAAAAGGTGCTGGTGGCCGTTATAACAAACTGTTTCGTGAACATGCAGATGTCACCACAATCTCTCATGTACATGCACCGAATTTAGGTGCTTGGGCCCAAACACACCGAACCCTACCGATTCGATATGTGCCTGTTCAGCGTTTTCATTTATTTAATGAATTACCGATTTATATCGATCGCCGTCAGGCAGAAGTCGATTTCATTTTAGATCAACTCAAGATTGATATTGAGCATCGGGCTATTTTGGAAGCCAATGGCGGTGCCACAGTTTGGGGGCGTCAAGGTCTACAGGAAACTGCTGAATTTATTTTATTGCTTGAAGAAGGTGCTCAAATTCAACTGTTAGCAGAACTGGTTGGAGGAAGTCGTGCATATGGGCAAGGGGTGTTACAGCAACAGTGGAAAATGAGCGGATTGACTGAAAAAGCAAAATCACTGGGATTACTTCCACTCCATTAGAAACATGATTTAAAAACAAATATAGAGAATATTATGGCTGTAAAACTTTTATGGTATCTCACCTCGCCTGATGGTCCCTATCCTTGGTTGGAGTCGGGACGCTGGGATACCGATTATGAACATTTGCAACAAATTGCAATTACCGCAGATCGTCTGGGGTTTTACGGTTCGCTCATGGGTACAAGTGAGTATGAAACACTGGCGGTTGCTGCGAGTTTAATTCCTTTTACTGAACGCCTGAAGTTTTTGGTTGCGCAGCATCCAGGTGAAGTTCAACCCGCAGTTTTAGCCAAATATGCACAAACTTTTGATGCATTTTCTCAGGGACGTTTGTTGTTTAATGTGGTCAATGGCAATGATCAGGGACTTGCCGCATTGGGTATTCATTATTCACATGATGAACGCTATGACTTTAGTAAAGAATATTGGAGCACATTTCAACAGAATTATTTAGGCGATAAATCTGGTTTTCAGGGTGAGTTTATTCAAGTGGCTCCACGCCAAGAGGGTGCTTCACCGATGTCAAAATGGCATGGGGCAACCCAAAAACAAGGCGTACCACTGTGGGGCGCTGGCACATCAGCGAAAGGGGTACAACATTCAGTGGAATTGCTGGATGTGTATTTAAGCTTTGCCAACACACCGCCGCTACTGGGAGAAAAATTCAGTAAAGTTGCAAAAGAAGCCGCTAAAGTTGGGCGAACTTTGCAGTATGGAACTCGCTTACAAATTATCATTCGTGAAACCGAAGAAGAAGCGTGGCAATACGCGCAGTCTCTACTCGATAAAATTGATGTGAATTATGCGATTGAAGCAGTAAAACGTCAGCTTCCACCCAATGAAACTTTTGAAAGCTATCAAAGTAATAACCCGATTGTTCAAAAAAATTTAGAACGCTTACGTCAGGGGATATTACCTCAAGCTAAAGATTTTGAAATTTATCCAAATATTTGGACAGGGCCATCACTGTTTGGCTTTGATATCTTAAATCCCGCTGCGGGGACCGCATTGGTCGGAAGCGCTGAAAATATTGCTCAACGTATCCAAGAATATGAAAGCTACGGTACATCTGCATTTATTTTGTCGGGTTTTCCTTTAATCACTGAAGTTTACCGTGTTGCAGACTTGTTGTTTCCTTTACTTGAGCTCGATCATGGTTTTGAGTTACCGAAGTTAAAAAAACGCTCCTCTGTAGATTCTCTGTTGAATCAAGAAACTGTGGTTTAAAAGGAGAATCCTATGAGTAAAATTACGCGTAGAGCATTAATTAAAAATACTGGTTTAGGTCTAGGTACGATTGCAGCAGCAAGCCTGATCGGGTGTTCTCGTTCCGATTCCTCAGCAGCAAATGAAGCTGCTGCACATACAAGCCAGCATGCCACACCGCAAAAAGGTGGAGTGATCAAAATTGGGGTGATTAATGGTAATCAAGCTGGAAATTTAGATGCCCATAAGCCGATTGGAATGTCGAGTGCCTTTAGAGGTTGGCCGTTATATGCCAAATTATGGGAGTGGGGGCGAGATATTCAACCTAAATTGGCGCTTGCTGAATTTGCAGAACCTAATGAGGATGGGACTAAATGGACGATTCGGTTAAAGAAAGGGCTTGAATTTCATCATGGTAAAACCATTACAGCCGATGATGTCATTTTCTCTTTACGTCGTTTGACCGATCCTAAACTGGCGTCTCCCTTTGCGGCTTATTTGTATTCACTACAGCGCGATGCGATTAAAAAGCGTGATGATTACACCGTTGAAATTCCATTTGCTCAAGGCAAAGGCTTAGTAGCCTTACCTGAAGCATGGATGAGTTGGGGTGGTATTGTTCCAACAGATTATGACCCAATCAAGAATGTCGTCGGGGCAGGCCCGTTTAAACTGGAAAGTTTTACCCCAGGTCAACGTTCCCGTTTCGTACGTTTTGAAAATTATTGGAAAGACAATCAGCCTTATGCAGATGCCATTGAAATTATAGATTTTAAAGACCAAACCGGGCGTCTTGCTGCTTTGCAATCAGGGCAAATTGATATTGCATCGGGTATTAGTGCCGAGCATTTATCTTTGATTCAAGCCAATAAACGGCTGAGTGTTGTTTCATCTGAAACAGATGCTTGGCAATCCTTTGACATGAATACCACTAAAGCACCGTTTAATGATCCTCGTGTCAGACAAGCATTTCGTTTGATTGCCAATCGGGATGATTTAGTGAAACGGGCATTGGCGGGACAAGGGCGAATTGCCAACGATCTGTATTCATTTAGTGATCCTGTTTATAACCATGAAATTCCACAACGTAAGCAAGATTTAGCCAAAGCTAAAACACTATTAAAAGCCGCTGGTTTTGATCAAAACTTAAAAGTTGATTTATATACGGGACCTGATAGCAATGCCGCCTTGGTGTTTGCGCAACATGCAGCGCAAGCTGGTGTGATTGTAAACGTTAAACAAGTTGAAGCTGCAACATTTGCAGATGCAGTCAAACAAGATTGGGCATTGAGTACAGGTTCAAATGTTTCTCGTCCATTTTTATTGACGGTATTGCAGATTGATGGACCCGGTGCAGCCAATAACAAAACCCGTTTTAATCAAGCCCGTTTTACTGAGCTGGTGCATCACGCATTGCAACAGCCTGATCTGGAAAAACGCAAAGTTCTGGTGCATGAGGCACAGCAAATTCAGCATGAACAAGGTGGCTTACTGATTTGGGGTTTTAACAATGTTTTAGATGCACATTCTCATCAGATTGGTGGTGTAACACCTGATCGAACCGGTTTTGCAGCATGGCGAACTGATGAGTTTTGGCGTAAAGGGGAGTGATGATGACGACTCAAGCCAGCAAAATTGAAACCTCGATTCAACATTCAGCTATCGCCAAGTCGTTTGAATTTCCTGCATGGTTACCTTGGTTTTTGACCCGTATCGTGTCAGGAGTTTTGGTGATTTTTGTGATTAGTTTAATTGTATTTATCGCGACTCAAGCACTTCCATCTGACCCTGCGCGGGTCATTTTAGGGCCAGAAGCACCAGAAGCTACGGTTCAAATACTGCGTGAACAATTGGGGCTGACTCAACCGATATTGGTGCAATACTGGAATTGGCTGACTCAATTATTACAAGGTAATTTTGGACGCTCAATTGATTCCAATGTACCTGTGTTACAGATTATTCAAAACTATTTTGGTAATACGCTTGCTTTGAGTAGCTTGGTGGTGGCAATCACTGTACCGATTTCAGTTTTACTTGGGGTTTGGTTATCGCTACGTCGTGATAGCAAACTAGACCGAATCATTGTATCTAGCTCGATTATTTTTAAAGCAGTGCCCGGATTTGTCATTGCCATTTGGCTGATGATGTTGTTTTCAACTTCGATCTTGCATGTATTACCCGCTGCATCATTGCTGATTCCTGGGCAGTCTCCGTTTAGCCAGTTAGAGTTTTTAATTTTACCCATTTTAACGTTAGCTTTATCGCTTATTCCTTATCTCATGCGTCTTGTGCGAGGCTCAATGATCGATGCCTTAGAGTCTGATTATGTCACTTCAGCACGATTACGCGGTATTCCAGAGCATCGCATTATCTGGAAGCATGTTTTACCTAATGCTTTAGTGCCCGTAGTACAAGGCACGGCATTGACCATACGGGTTTTACTCAGTGGGGCTTTAATTATCGAGGTTGTATTTAGTTATCCCGGAATTGGCAATGCATTGAATGCAGCAATTGAAATGCGGGATATTCCTACCATTCAAGCGATTGTGTTATTGCTGACCATCTGTGTGGTGGTGGTCAATTTAATTGCAGACTTAATGACCACTTTACTCACACCGAAAATACGCACTGCAAAAAAACATAAAGCCCGCTCACCTGGTTTACGTCAGGCATTACGTTTATGGAAATCTGGCCGACCGATTACGGTAAAGCCTGTCGATCGCCGTAATGCCTTGAAGAATATCAATTCAGGAGAGGGGAAATGAGTACACTTCATTGGTATCAACGTAAGTTTTTTAAAGCCTTGATTTCTGAGCGACAAGTCCGTTTTGGCTTTGTGGTGACAAGCTTAGTTTTGATATTTGCGCTTATTGGCCCAGTGCTGGTTCCTTTTGAACCAACGGCCTTAGTGGGCATGACCTATGGTGCGCCTGAAGCACAGGCTTTTCTTGGCTATGACTATATTGGGCATGATGTTTGGTCTCGTGTATTAGCTGGAGGTGCTTCAATTATTTGGATGACCCTCGCTGCCAGTCTGGTGGCTTTAATGATTGGTTCCAGTTTAGGCATATTGGCTGCTTTTGCACGACATAAAGTTGACCAGTTTGTGACTTGGCTTACCGATGTTTTTATGGCATTTCCTGATCTGATTTTAGTGTTATTAATCGTTTCGATGTTAGGGCGTGAGCCATGGCTGATTGTGCTCACTGTTTCGATTGCTTTTATTCCTGGGGTAGTACGTCTTGCACGAAGTGTTGCGCTAAATTTGGTTGAGCAAGAGTATGTAGAGGCCGCAAAAATTTTAGGTTATTCGAAAAGCTATATTTTATTCCGTGAAATCCTACCCAATATGCTGACACCCTTATTAATTCATCTTGGGGTAATGTTGACGTGGGCTGTTGGCATGTTATCTGGTCTGGCTTTTCTTGGTTATGGTATCGCACCTCCTGCAGCCGATTGGGGCCTGATGATTAATGAAAATCGTGCTGGGTTATTGGTTCAACCGTGGGCAGTATTTGCACCAGTGATTTTAATTGCTTTGTTTGCGCTGGGAACCAATGTGTTGGCTGAAGGTGTAGGGCGTGCCGCGGCGCGGATTGAGGAAAAGTAACCATGACAGAGATTTTAAAGAATACGGTACTACAGGTAAAAGACTTAACGGTGGCATTGGTCAACACAGGCAAGCATGTGGTTTCGAATATTTCTTTTCATTTAAACGAGGGCGAAGTCCTTGGGTTGGTGGGAGAAAGTGGTTCAGGAAAAACCACATTGTCGAGTGCGTTATTGGGCTATGCACGACATGGTGCCAAAATTATTCAAGGCACAATTGCGCTGGATGGACAAGATATCCTCAGTCTTGACGATCACGCCTTGCGTCAAATTCGAGGTTATAAAATCAGTCACGTTGCCCAAGATCCGGGAACGGCACTAAATCCAGCATTAACAATTGGACAGCATCTACTTGAGTTATTAGAAGTTCATCAATCACGCTTATCCAGTAGTGAAAGAAATCATAAAGTTGCTAAAATTTTAGATGAAGTGGGATTGCCTCAGGATGATGTGTTTTTAAAACGCTATCCTCATCAGCTTTCCGGCGGGCAACAACAACGGATTTTATTAGCATTGGCATTTTTGTTACAGCCTCGCTTAATTGTCTTGGATGAACCGACAACAGCATTGGATGTTACGACCCAAACTTTAGTGCTGAATATTATTCGTAAATTATGTCGGGAATATAATGTCGCAGCAATTTATGTATCACATGATTTGACTGTGGTGAAAGATATTGCAGATCGCGTAATCGTCCTGTATTCAGGCCAGATTGCAGAAGATGCTGCATTAAGCCAGTTATTTGAAACGCCAAAACATCCTTATACTCAAGGTTTACTCAATGCCATCCCCGATGTGTCGATTCGTAAATATTTATCCCCCATCGAAGGACATGCACCCGCACCGAATGACCGTCCAACAGGATGTGCCTTTGCCGCAAGATGTACTTTCGCTAGCGAAATATGTCATCAACAGCAACCGAAATTAACCCTGTTATCTCAAGCATTTGATCCACATTTTGTTGCTTGTCATCATTGGGATGAAGTGGGCGTGATCAATTTTCAAGAGCTTGATTCGCATCTGATGGAAGTAAAAACAGATCAACAGGCACTGCTTAAAGTAGAACATATCAATGCTTGGTATGGCCAGCAACAAGCACTTTTCGATGTTTCTTTTCAAATACAGCGTGGAGAATGTTTGGCCTTAGTCGGGGAGTCTGGTTCAGGTAAAACTACACTGTCTAGAGTGATTGCAGGACTGAATGAAAATGCAGAAGGTCAGGTGATTTTAGCAGATGAAGTATTGTCCTTGCAGGGACAAAAACGTCAGTTAACACAACGACATAAACTGCAATATATCTTTCAAAATCCATATAAAGCCTTGAATCCAGCACATACCATAGGACAGACACTCACTAAAGTGGTTCAACACTTTTTTGCTACATCTCAGCAAGAAACTCAACAAAAGGTCGTTCAGGTACTTCAACAAGTCTCGCTTTCTTCACAGATTCAAGAACTCTACCCAAGAGATTTATCTGGCGGAGAACGGCAACGTGTAGCGATTGCACGAGCGCTGTTATGCCAGCCTGATGTTTTGATTTGCGACGAAATTACTTCTGCTTTAGATGTGTCAGTACAAGCATCTATTTTAAAACTGTTGCAACAACTGCAAAAGCAAGGCGTAACTTTACTTTTTGTGACCCATAACCTTGGGGTAGTTAGAGCAATTGCTGATCGAGTTGCCGTTTTAAAAAATGGCCATCTGGTGGAATACGGTGAAACCGATCAAGTACTGAGTCATCCGCAACATGCGTATACCAAAACTTTGCTCACACATGCACCCAGCTTATTTAAGACTACAGCACAGCGTATCTGTGCATAAAAAACAAGAGATTTTCCGGAGTTAAAATGAACGATATTCAGCAACACAATTTTTTAGAATTGGGCAGTATAAGACATATTCAAAGTGAACAAGAAGCATTGGATATTGCCAAGGCAGTAGCAAAACAACTGACTGAATTTGCTCAAGATCCTCAATATAACAAAAGTGTTCCTTATGAACAGGCCCGCTTAATTTCGGAAGCAGGTCTGACAGCGATTATTGTTCCTCAACAATTTGGTGGTTTAGGCGCGAGTATTACCACATTGGTCAATGTGGTAAAGATCATTTCATCTGCAGATGGTGGTGTGGGGCAACTTCTACAAATTCATTTCACCATGTTTCGAGGAATTTTAACGGGTTATGAGGATGATATTCGCGATCAATTATTGCGTGATGTATTGAGTGGTAAACGTTTAGGCAATGCACTCGCAGAAGTGGGCGGAAAAGATAAATTTCAGCATAAGACCCGTGTAGAAAGAAATTCACAAGGGCAGTTAATCTTAAATGGCAGTAAATTTTATTCCACAGGCTCTTTATTGGCCGAGTGGATCTCTTTATTTGCAGGCAGTGATGATGGACCTGTTTCGATCTTGATTCATCGTGATACGCATGGGGTAGAGCTGCTCGATGATTGGGATGCAATGGGGCAAAACAATAGTGTCAGTGGCACAGTCAATTTTAAAGATGTTGTTGTCGATGAACGCTATGTTGCCAAGCGCAATACTGGTGGTTTAGGGACAGTGCTACGCACAGGTTTAACTTGGCCTCAGATTTTGCATGCAGCTATGGATACAGGTATTGCTAAAGGTGCACTTGAAGGGGGGATTGATTATTTGCAACAGAATGCTCGTCCTTGGGTGGAAAGTGGCGTTGACTCCCCGACACAGGAACCGCATATCATTAAGCAAATTGGTGAGTTTGCAGTTTTGGTCCGTTCAGCAGAAGCACTTTTAGATCGCTCAGCAGCGATTTTTGAGCAGCATTTAACCAATCTGGAAGATGAAGCCTTACAAACTGAATTGATTTTATCTGTGGCTGCCACACGGAGTCAGTCAGACCATGCATCTTTGAAAATTTCCAGTGAAATCTTTGGCTTACTTGGAGCAAGCTCTACTTTGTCAAAATGGAATTTAGATCGTTTCTGGCGTAATGCTCGTACACATACCACACATGATCCGATTCGTTGGCGTTTATATCATGTTGGAAATTATTATTTAAATAATATTCCACCTGGTGAGTATAATTCTGTACTTTTAAAGAAACAGGCTGAAAATGTGACCAAATTTAAGTCATAATTTGAGTTCGACAAAAATATGCGACTCGGAAACCTCATCCACAACTGTTTGAGGCAGTACTTAATCGCATATTTTTTTCGGTGAGAAGCAGCGCTTTATGCGTTGAGAATAGTCAGAAGCTTTTGTATAGGCGATGCCTTAAATTTGAAAGCTGAAAAATAAAAGGTTGTCATCACGACAACCTTTTATTTTTTCGTATTGTTAAGCCACTTGTGCATGAATAGCAATGTCTTGTGCTAGCCATTCACGAACATTGATTTGAGCTGGAATAAACTTCCAGCGATAGAGAAAGTCACTGAGGTCTTGTAAGGCAATAATCGATGTTTCATCAAAATTGGTATTCAGCTTGAGATGTGCATCTGCGCCATAAGCTGCATGGACCCATTGTTCACTGCTATTACATTCTTTAGCCAGATAGCGGTGAGTTTCATCTGCATGCACATGCGCCCATTGTTCAGCTTGTAAAACCGCATCGACAATGGATTGAGCTTGTCGTGGATATTGCGATAGAAAATCTTCATCCACAGTTAGTGTTCGAGGGGTACCATTATTTGAACGTAGGATAGGGTCGGGATGTGAACCAATATCAATAATGGTATGCAGGGCAAAATCATGGGCAATTTGTGCTGCATGTGCGCCTTTTAAAAAGATGGCATCGACATCCCCTTTGATTAAAGCCACAATCTCTGCACTTGCGCTCAGTTTATTACGATTGCTAAAGAAACTCGCATCATTTTCTTCGGTATGATTTTGCTGTTGCGCCACTAATATATCAGCACGCAGACAATCCACCAGTTCCAGATCACTGACCTTAAGATTTACTGTTTTTAATGCATTTTCTAAACCGCGAATGGCTTGAGCACGAGAGAAATCGATGATGGCATCTTGATTCAGTGGGAGCCCAAAGCGTTTACCTTTTAGATCCTCAACCGTCTTAATTTGGGAATCATATCGAGTCAGCAGTAATTGGACTTCATCTGCCCAAGATAAACCGATGACTTTGGTTTTTTGTCCAGAAGCATATGCCCAAATTGCAGGAATACTGCCACCATGCCGAACTGAATTGGCAAGGGTATGGTTAAAATGTGAGTTACGAACCTCTTTTGAGTTCGATTCACGAATTGATTTAATTTCAATTTGTTGCTCAATAAATTTTTCTTTTAGCCAGCCTTTTTGAATCGAGATTCCGAGCCCTGTAGGAACTGGACAGCGTGTATACCAAAGTGTATTTAATGGTTGCGTTTGAAGTGTTGTCATTGTGACATCCTGTTGTGATTTGAATGCTTTAAAGCAATATTGATGCCATTGTTTAACTTATTGATATTTAAAATATATTTTTAATATCTATTTTTATGATGTTGATATATCAAATATTGTTGCAATAACAACAGATAACAAGTGCGGATGTTTTAAATCAAACATCTCATCAAACACTTTTTTTAAAAAAACAATATAAAACAGTGGATTAAAATATTTGTGCCTTTGAAAAATTTGGCATAGATCTCGCAGTGAGCTATAGATCTTTAGTTGTTGTTTTATTTTTATGTTTAAAAATTATCCACTGCTGCGAAGTTTGGCCTTATATCGTTTTATGCCATTTCGCTTTGTATTGACGGCAACATTATTTGTCCTTGCTAATTTTGGCTTAGCACTACAGCAATATTCAATCGGACATGCGATTGATACGCTAAAACACAGCCAACCTGAAAGTTTATTTCAGCATGCTTTTACAGATCCGTTAAATCCGTGGTTTTGGTTTATTCTACTGACGAGTATCGCTTTACTTCGTGCCATTATTCAATATTTAGCGGGTTTAAGTGCCTTGACGATTGGACAGCAATTGTTAAGTATTTTAAGAGAAAGAATCTTTAGCCAGGTCCAGCATTTAGATGTTTCATGGCACTGGAAACACGGATTAGGTGAAGTTTTATCAAGAACCACCCGAGATTCAGATAAATTAAAAGAAGCTTTAATTAATTTTTGGCGACAAGTGTTTGAATCCAGTCTAGTGGTCGCCGCAACAGTCGGATTGTTGTGTTGGTATCATCCTTGGTTGGGGATCGTCCCGCTTATTTTTATTTTTCTAGGCCTAGCTGTGCTGTTTAAACTGACCAATCAGTTGGTGGTGCTGGATCATCAAGTTGCCTATGCCTATGAAAAAGTCAGTGATACTTTGGCTGAAAGCGTCAATGGCATTCGAGTGGTCAAAGCCTTTCAACTTGAGGAAAAGCTCTTACAACGTTTTAATGCTGCGGTTGATAGCTTTATTCGTCATTCCATTCAAACCATTCGCACCAGTGCACAACGCTTACCGATTCCTCAAATGATTATTGCCTGTTCCTACTTATGGGTGATTGGGTTTGGTGGTTACTTAATTGGACAAAATCAATTACAGATTGGGCAATTTGTGGCTGCTGTACTTATGGCAAATTTATTGGTGTTTCGTATTGAAAGTATTGGACAGGTCTTACATATTTTTGCAGATGCACGTTCATCGGCAACTCGAATATGGCAAATGCTAGATGAGAAATCGGCAATTGTAGATGCTGCACATGCTTTGCCACTACAAGGGGATGCTGATGGGGATGAAGGTTTAAATATTCGACTGGAAAATGTCAGTTTTCAGGATCGAAGCACAGAAAAGTATATTTTAAAACAGTGTAATGTTGAATTCCGAGCAGGTGAAATCGTCACCATTGTGGGGAAAACTGGAGCGGGTAAAACCACACTGATGAACTTGCTCAATCGTTTTATCGATCCAACCGCAGGGCAGGTCTGGATTGGTTCAGATCAACGCGGTTGGCTCAATCTTAAAGATCTTAGTTTGGTTAACTTACGTCATATGGTTCAGATTATTCCGCAAGATAATTTCTTTTTCTCAGGAACTTTGGCGGATAACTTAAAAATAGCCAAACAGGATGCGACTGAACAGGAGATGCGAGACGCATTGCATTTGGCTTCAGCATCTGAACTGTTACAGCGACTCGATGCTGGTCTGGAGACACGAATAGGGGACAAGGGAGTCACCTTATCTGGAGGGCAAAAACAACGGATTGCACTGGCACGGTCAATTTTAAAAAACTCGCCAATCTTGGCGCTTGATGATTCAACCAGTGCTTTAGATTCCACTACAGAAAAACAGGTGTTACAGCGTTTATCAGGCTTGGCTGACAATAAAAATCAGCTCAAAAGAACCATTCTGATCAATTCAAATAAACAGACCACGATTTCTTTATCAGATCGCATTATCGTATTAGATCAGGGACAAATTCTTGCTCAAGGGAGCCACACAGAATTGCTCCAGCATTGCGAATTTTATCGGGAGTTGATGGGATTTCAGAAGGCGCAACAGGAGATTCAAGCATGAATACCACGGTTAAAAATTTCCGACCGCTGACGAAAATCTCTGATCTGCAGATCGAAGAAAACTTAGCAAAAACCGCGCTACATCGCGGAATGTTAAAAAAACTCATTCCTTTGCTTTATCCGATTCGTTATTTAATTCTAGCCATGATCTCAGTAGAGATCTTACAAGTGCTGAGCATCTTTGTACGCCCATGGGCAGTCAAGTACATTTTAGATTCTGGATTTCAGCAAGTGGCTGGGAAACTGGTGTTGTCTCAGCCTGTACTTTTTATGGCAATTGCTATTTTGGCATTCAGCTGGGTGTGTCGTTTTGGATTAGCAGGTGTATCAAAATACTTGTCTGGAAAAGCGGCCTTAAGCGTTATTAATGATCTAAGACGTTCATTATTTCAACATATTCAAGCTTTAAATATTGGTTATTTTGATCGAACTAAAGCGGGCCGAATTATTTCACGAGCGGATCGTGATGTCGATACTTTAGAACCAGTATTGATACAAGGACCACCTGAACTACTTTCTGCGATTTTACGTTGTGGATTAGCATCTGTGCTTTTGTGGCATATCTATCCCCCATTTTTCTGGTGTTTATTTGCTACTTTGCCGATTTTATTGACAATGACTGCAATATTTAAAAAGTCATCACAACGGCATTGGGGACGGGTTGCCGAAGAACGCAGTCGATTTACTGCACATTTGGTTGAAACGGTAAATGGCGCCAAAATTATTCAGCAATTAAATTATAGTGAAACCAATCAACAGCGCTATCAGCAGCTCTTAAAAGATTTTAATGATTCTATTATTTATGGAAGTAAGCGGACCAGCTGGTTTGCCCCATTTACTGGATTGCTTTCGACAGTGGCAACCGCGGTTTTTATTGTGATTGGAAGTTATGCTTATAGTGAAGGTGTCATCAGTATTGGACAGTTTGCCGAAAGTATTTTTTACGTGTTTTTATTCTTGGCACCTTTACAGGAATTGACCGATTTATTTGAGCGTTATGCCAATGGTGCAGCGTGTGCACAACGGATATTTCTACTTTTAGATACCCAATCTAGCATTCAAGATTCACAGCATGCTTTGAAATTAGGGCAACTTAACGGGCATATTCGTTTTCAGTCTGTAGATTTTGCTTATACCACCAAAGCTGTTTTACAAAATTTTGATTTAGAGATCGACGCTGGAACGGTGGTTGCGATCGTGGGGCCGACAGGTCATGGTAAAAGCACGATCGTTCAGTTACTGACACGGTTTTATGAGCCTCAGCAGGGTGGGATTTTCTTAGACCGTTATCCGATACAGGATATCCATCTGGACAGTTTAAGACAAAATGTCAGTATTGTTTTACAGGACAATGTCTTGTTTAGCGGCACAATTTTAGACAATTTACGTTTAATTCAACCCGAAGCTACAGATCAACAACTGATTCAGGCGATTGAAGAACTTGGTGCAGATGATATTCTAGGACAGCTTCCTCATGGTTATTTTACTGAAGTTGGAACACTCGGAAAAAATTTAAGTCATGGGCAACGCCAACTTGTTTGTCTCGCACGTGCATATTTGGCTGATCCTAAAATTTTAATTTTAGATGAAGCGACCTCTGCGATTGATATTTATACGGAACAGAAAATCCAATATGCCCTTCGACGCTTATGTAAAAATAGAACCTGTATTGTGATCGCACATCGCTTAAGTACCATTCAAGAAGCAGACAAAATTGTGGTGATTGAGAATGGGGCTGTAGTGGAACAAGGTTCTCATGAACAACTGATTCAACAGCAACAATCTTACTATCAGTTGTATCAATCTTATTTACACAATCAACTTGTATAAGCTTATGCGCCACTAGCAAATCTGTGGTTTTATAAACATTTTTTCGAATCATTGTTTAAATATAAACAATGATTTTTTATTTTTAATGACAAGTTTTTGATATTCAATAATAAAAATTTTGGCATTGGCTTTGCTATATCGGTGCAGATCGTTAAGGAAGCTTATATGCGTACATATTTTTCTCAATTCATTCTTCATTCTTCTGTTTTTGCGTTCAGTACACTTACCGCCTCAATCACTTTGGCAAATGAACAAAGGCCTGTATCAGAAAAAGAGGATGTCGTGACATTGCAATCAGTTGTTGTAACGGGTTCTCGGCGAGCTATCAATAGTGCTTTAGAGGCTCCTGCTCCAGTAGACATTGTGACAGCCAAAGAACTACAAGAAACAGGGGCAGGTGATCTTGCCGCTGCATTAACACGCTTATCGCCGTCAGTGAGTTTACCAACATCACCTGCGGGTGGTTTCGGTGCATCGGTGCCGCCGAGTATTGCATTGCGAGGTTTATCTGCAGATCAAACCTTAATTTTGATCAATGGTAAACGTCGCCATACAGCGGCTTACTTCACTCGACAAGCGTATGCTGGGGGGAGAGGTGCTGCGGTAACAGATTTAAGCCTAATCCCGATTAGTGCCATTGAACGTATAGAGATTTTACGAGATGGTGCCGCAGCTCAATATGGTTCTGACGCGATCGCGGGCGTGGTTAACATTATATTGAAATCACGTGATCATGGTGGTGGCGTGAGTTATCAAACTGGAGGCTATACACAAGGGGATGGTGAACAGCATAAAATCAATCTTTGGAAAGGCTTTGAATTACCCAATGATGGTGCTTTAACTGTTGCCGTAGATTTAGGAAAGCGTGAAGCTGCAAGTAATACTGCACCAGATACGCGAACATTTTATGATGGTTCAACCCAAGCCCAATATACCGAGCAGAACACACCATTTAGAACTTGGAAATTTGGTTCTCCTGAACAAAAAGACCAAATCAATATCACTGCGAATTTAGATTTACCTTTAACTGATGAAATTGCCTTGTATGGTTTTAGTAGTTATGGGCATCGTAAGACCATCGGGGAAAATTTTTATGAACCTCCAACCACCAAAACAGTACTGAATCAATCCAGTTATTTTAAGCAACGTTATCCTGATGGACGCTCACCTTTGAGTTTAGTCAGTGTGGATGATTTTGCGACCACGTTTGGGGTTAAACAAGGCAACCAGACTTTAGGGAAATATGACCTGTATGCCACTTATGGACAAAACAAAGTCAGCACTGAACAAGGCAATGGTATTAACCCAAGTTATGGTGCAGATTCACCCTCTCATTATGATTTAGGGGAAAACATTTTTGCCCAACTCAATACAGGACTGGACTATAGTCGTGATTTTGCAATTGATGGTTTAGCCAGTCCATTGACTGTTTCGACGGGAGCGCTATACCGTTGGGAACAATATAAACAAAATGCAGGCGACCCGATTGCCTATACCCGTGGACCCTATTTTAATCCAAGTACGGCTTTAGGTACGGGTATCCCAGGTATATACGCGGGTATTACAGATCAAGACCAACGCAAAATTAGTCGAGATGTGTACGGCATTTATTTGGATCTCGAAGCCGATATTGTAAAAGATTTAAATGTTGGTGCTGCCATTCGAACAGAAAAATATTCAGACTTTGGCTCGACAACCAACGGCAAACTCTTTGCCAAATATGATATCTCTCCGCAGTTGACCCTTCGTGGATCTGTCAATACAGGTTATCGCGCACCGTCATTAGCCCAGCAAGGATACTCCGCTTATAGTGTACAAACGGTGCAAACTCCGACAGGTTGGCAAGATGTACAGCAAAGGACTTTAGTTGCGGGAAGTGAAGCGGCTTTACTGATTGGTGGAACTTCACTTAAGCCTGAGAAATCCACCAATTATTCTTTAGGTTTGGTACTCAAACCATTTATCAATACCTCTGCAACTTTAGACCTTTATCAAATCGATATTCGAAATCGTATTTTACTTTCTGACAATATTACTGGCAGCGTGATCAATAATGCTTTTGCAAATACGCCGTATGCAAATATTGCCAATGTGGCGTTTTTTAATAATTTATTAGATACGCAAACGCGTGGTTTGGAGTTCGCGTTAAAACATGATCTTGATCTTGAACAATATGGCAAGTTAAAGCTGAATTTAGGCTTGGCTTATCATAAAAATAAAATCACTGACAGCCGAGACTCAATCACTGCAAAAGGTGAGCGAATTCCAGTCTCTAGTATTGCTGGTCGAAATACCCAAAGCCTAATTGAATCTACAGCGCCAAAAACCAAATTAGCATTGGGTGCACTTTGGTCAAATCAAGCGTGGAGTATCAATGCCGCAGTCCGTCGTTATGATAAATGGACCACCTTAAATAATACCAATACTTCATTGGATCAGACCTTTGATCCGCAATGGATTGCTGATTTGGACTTTGGCTACAAAGCAGATGCGTGGGTAAAAGGGCTAAAATTCAATCTGGGCGCAAATAATTTATTTAACAGTTACCCAGACAAAGCCAAAGACTCATCTGTAGGGAACATCGTCAAATACAGTTTTAATGCGCCAGAAGGTGCCTTTGGAACGTATTTATATGGCCGTGTAAGTTACGACTTTTAAATTAAAAAATAAATTTTTAAAACAGTTTTTAAATAGGTTTCAAGGTCATGAAAATGCAAAATACTTTTATATCTAATGTGGTTAAATCCGTTTTTGTCGCAAGCATACTAACGTCTGCTGGAATGGCAAATGCCCAGCAAGCCCCACAGCCTGAAGATCGTTATGGGGATGGACGTGTTTCAGCATTTTATACATGGAAAGCTGCGATTCCAGAACAAGCTGGAAAACTGTTAAAGACAGAGGACATCAGCAACCCTTATATCCGTTTGGACAATGATAGTACGGCCATTCGTATTTTATATAGTTCAACAAGTGGAAGGGATAGTAAGACCCCCATTGTGGTTTCTGGGACAGTACATCTTCCTAAAGGTACGCCACCGAAAGAAGGTTGGCCTGTTGTGTTATGGGCACATGGTACGGTTGGTCTAGCAGATGCCTGCGCACCTTCTTGGAATGGACGATCTTATCGAGATGTACAATATTTAAACCGATGGTTAAAAGAAGGATTCGCTGTAGTAGCAACTGACTATGAAGGACTTGGTGTGGCTGGCCCGCACTTGCTGATCAATAATCCAATGCTTGCTTATAGTATTTTAGACAGCGGTCGAGCTGCGCTTAAAACGAAATTACCTCTAGCAAATCGTTTTGTTATTGTGGGGCAATCTCAAGGTGGGGCAGGGGCTGTTTCAGCTTCAGCTTATTCAGCAACCTATGCACCAGAGTTAAATATTAAAGGATCTATTGGCACAGGGGTGATTTATCAGGACCCCGAGGCAACAGCTGAAAAGAATCAGTTAAAGTTAAATCCTTATGAAGTCAGTCCATCCTTAGCATATGGTATTTATAGTTTTCTAGTGACGCAAAGCTTATTTCCTGAAATCAAAACTGAAGATATTTTTACCGCTGAAGCAGTACCTTTGGTGGAACAAGCAAGAAATGCCTGTTTGACCAGTTTTATGGGAGATATTCAAACAGCAGGACTTTCACCTGCGCAAGCCTATAAGGTGAATCCACCATCGATCTATAAAAAATTACAGGAAAAACAATCCAATGATTATGGCTATTACCCGACCTTAAAAATCAATCATCCATTATTTATTGGCACTGGGGCAAATGATCGTACACCAGATGCACGTAATCAAATGAAGTTGGTGGCGGATGCATGTAAGGCAGGTACAGTCGTTGAAGGGCATTTGTATCATGGATTGGGACATAGTGAGACAGTGAATGCTTCCCTACAAGATTCTATTCCATTTGCCAAAAAGGTGATTGCAGGGGAGAAGATTCAGTCCATTTGCAAACCAGATTTACAATAGAAAATCAGAAGAAAATAACCATCCCTCATAATGATGCTCATGGTTATGACAAGACCTTAAATTAGCAAGCAATAAAAACCGCTCATTCAATCCGATTAAATGAGCGGTTTTTATTTAGCTTGAGGACTTAGGCAATCTGTTTGTTTCGCTTGGCCGCCTCAGCTCGTACCGCAGGAATAATATAACGACCATAGTCCACAGTATCGTAAATTGGATCATAACCACGATTTAAAAAGGTGGTGACGCCCAGATCTACATAATCAAGTAATGCGGCAATAATCGTATCAGGCGTTCCGACAAGGGCGGTGGTATCACCATAGGCCCCAACTGCGCTTGCAGTTGGCATCCATAAGGCTCGGTCATGGCGATCACCTTGTTGTGCTGCTGCCAGTAACCGTTGTGAACCTACGCCTTTAATTTTATGTCCCGAAAGTGAGCCATTATTTTGGAACGTTGGATTTTGCTGAATATCAGCTAAAATTTGTTGTGCTCGTTGCCATGCGAGTTGTTCTGTTGGCCCAATAATAAGACGTACTGATAAACTGACCTGAGGCTGGGGTTTATTGGCAGCTTCTGCTGCCTTTTTAAGTTTATTTATCTGCTCTTTCACGCCCGCTAAGGGCTCACCCCAAAGCGAATAAAGATCTGCATGACGCACTGCGATATCGTAGGCAATATCCGAAGAACCACCGAATGAAATCGGAATAGAAGTTCCATTGACCGGTTTTAAAGGGCAGAAAGCATTTTCCAGTTTAAAGTATTTGCCTTCATAGTGAATCGGTTGCTCACTTTTCCAAAGCTTTTGGATGATATCTAGATATTCCCCCGTGCGTTCATAACGTTGAATTTTATCAACAATATAATCACCTTCTTGCGGTTCAGCGGTAATTCCCGTAATGGCATGTAAACGAATGCGTCCTCCGCCAGTGGTATGGTCCAGTGTGGCAAAGGAACGTGCAGCCAGATTAGGCGTCATCAGCGCAGGGCGATGTGCAATCATAAATCCAAGTCGTTCAGTCTGTTGTGCCAGATAAGCTGCGATTTGGGTACTATCAGGGCTACTTGGTCCATTGGCGATTAAAACTTTATCAAAGCCTGCATATTCATGTGCACGAGCATGATAACGTAAATATTCGAGATCAATTTTATGACCAATTCGGGTTCCTTTGGTTTCAGACCATTGATTTGGAAAAACCATACCCACAAACTCTATGCTCATCATTTAACCTATGCTGTAAATTTTAAATAAAAGAGCAAAATAGATGCCAAATAGTGAGGGGAGATAAAATATATAATTTTTTCAAAAATATTATTGTAAGCTGTTTATATATGATCAATTGATAGACATATTGTTTAAAAAGCAACATTGCATAAAAATAGAAATATATTGATTATAAATGCATAAGCAAAAACGCCTATTAAATCATTCAATATATAAATTTAGGATTAAATATCTGTAATTATTATTTATCAGCTTTGTAATAGAATTGTACTATTCTATTTTAATATCCTCCTCAGCTATTTAAAGGGTTAATTATGAAATCCTATTTGGATAATGATTATAAAGTAATTACCTTGCCTGATAATGGTGTGCCAATTAAGCCAATAAGAGCAAAAGCGATTATATTTTCTGATCAAAACTCTCGTAAGCTATTAAGCCAAGTTGAAACCATTGCACCAAGTTCTGCCAGTGTGATCATCCAAGGTGAATCAGGTACAGGTAAAGAATTAATCGCACGTGAAATTCATTTGAAAAGTGATCGCCAAAATAAGCCGTTTCTTGCTGTCAATTGTGGTGCTTTAGTTGAAACACTTGCAGAATCTGAATTGTTTGGTTATGAAGCAGGCGCATTTACGGGTGCGCATAAGACACGCCCTGGTATTTTTGAAACAGCCGACGGCGGAACTTTGTTCTTGGATGAAGTGGGTGAGTTGCCGTTGTCTTTGCAAGTAAAACTGTTACGTGTATTGCAAGAAAAGGAAGTTGTTCGGGTCGGTGGACGTAAACCGATCCCGATTAATGTACGCATCTTGTCTGGTACACATGTTGATTTGCGTAAAGCTGTCGCGGAAAATAAATTCCGTTTAGATTTATACTATCGCCTAAATGTGGTTGTGCTAAATATTTTACCATTGCGAGAGCGTAAGGGTGACATTTTGCCTTTGGTGGATTTTTTCTTAAACTCCTATTCGCAAAAGATGATTACGCCGAAACCCAACATCAGTGATCGCGCCAGAAATGCGCTGCTCAACTATAGTTGGCCGGGAAATATCCGTGAGCTTGAAAATAATATCCATTATGCACTGCTCATCAGTGGTGGCAAAACCATTGATATTGAACATTTAAGGTTTTCAGAGGAGGGTGGCTCAAGCGTTTTACCAGATAATGATTTGATTCAAGAGTTTGAGGATGTACTCAAGCGTTTATTTCAAGAATATGATGGTGAAGCATGGCACATCATTGAAGATAAAATCGTCAATACCGCTTTTTCAAGTTGCTGGAATAATCAGGTTAAGACTGCAAAAATGTTAGGACTGTCGCGCAATGTTTTACGTAATTTGTTATCAAGATATAATTTATTACCAAATAAAAATGAAATTGTTTAATTGGGCTGTGCAATAGAAACATCCATTTTACCCATGGATGTTTTATTTTGGGCTGGTCATTTTTGTGATCCATAAACCAAGTTCAAACAAAAGACACATTGGTACTGCCAGTGCAAGCATGCTAAAAATATCAGGAGGTGTAATAAACATTGCGATAAAGAAAAACAAAACAATGATGTGTTTACGGTAATGTTCCAATTGTTGAATAGAAAGAATACCAATAAAAATAAGAATGTAGGTGAGTACAGGGATTTGAAAGGCGATACCAAAAGCCAGAAAAAGCTTGAGACAGAAATCAAGATAACTGTTGATATCAGTCATCGGTAAAACATTATCTGGTGAAGCTAAGACAAAGAAGTTTAACGCCAAAGGCAGAATCAAATAATAGGCAAATAAGATGCCAAGATAAAATAAACTGATGCTGGAGAGCACAAGCGCCATGCCAAATTTTCTTTCACTTTGATATAGAGCAGGTGCAATAAAGCGCCAGAATTGATAAAGAATAAAGGGAATCGCCAATAAAATTGCAAAATAAATATTGAGTTTAAAGGGCGCTAAAAATGTACTCATCACATCTGTAGCTATCATGGTTGAATTTTTAGGCAATCGGGATATTAAGGGTTGAGCCAAAAAATGATAATTGTGTTGTGCAAGGGGCAATAATAGTAAAAAAATAGTTAAGACTGTAGCAATGCTATAGATCAAACGCTTTCTAAGCTCTTTTAAATGTTCGCTATATTTCATTTCAGTGAGTGTTTCACTGAGTATTTGTTCGGTCATGCAGCTTGATCCTCACGCAAGATATTGGATGATGTTGTGTAAATTAAAAAGGGTACTTTTAATTCACGCGCAGAGATTTGATAAACATAATCATGTGTGGGATAAGGGGGCGCTTGATGTGCTATAGCAACAGCGCTATGTACACTTTGGATTTCGTGTTGCATTTGTGCAAGCTGCTGTTTGAGCAGCTCTTCGTTTTGTTTTATTTTGAGCAGCTCTTCTTGCATGATCCTTTTTAGTTCAAGCAATTCCAGTTCATTTTCTAACTCTAGCTGGATTTTGTTAAGATTATTTTTAAGGGCTCTATATTTAAGTAATCCCATCCTTAATGTTTGAGGGAGCTTTTCAGGTCCCAATATAATCAGTGCAATAACAGCAAAAGCCAAGAGTTCACCAAAACTGATATTGAACATAATGATTTAGTACTCACCGGTTAGTGTTTTTTTCTTTATTTAAATCGAGATGATGGATTTCTTTAGGCTGATTTGTTTCAGACAGTTTTTGATCATCAGAATGAACCGAGTCTTTAAAATCTTTAATTGCACCACCTAAATCCTTACCTAAGTTTTTAAGTTTTGATGTACCAAATAATAAAATAACGATCACGGCAAATAATAATATATGCCAAATTGATAAACCCATTTCATATTTCCTTAATAATTTAAAACGTGTTGATATAAATATCATGCTTGAATATATTTTCTAAATAATATTTATATCGATGAATATTCGATTTCATTATGCGCTATGGTCCAGCATATTGAGTGCTTGATTACGATAGTTAAATAATAATTCGCTGTCTTTATGTCTTGGATGGGTCAAAGGAACTTGAATGATTTGTTTAATTTTTCCTGGTCGAGCAGACATTACGATCACACGATCACCCAGATAAACCGCTTCTTCTATATCATGTGTAACTAGAATCATGGTGATCTTTTGATCTTGCCAAATACGTTGTAATTCAGTTTGCAGATGGCTACGTGTAATTGCATCTAAAGCACCAAAGGGTTCATCTAAAAGTAAAATATCAGGCTGATTAACCAAGCCTCGTGCAATCGCTACCCGCTGCGCCATACCACCCGATAGCTCATGTGGATAAGCATTTTCAAAACCTTTTAAACCCACCATTGTAAGATGTTCTGCCACACGGGCATTTTTTTCGGCACGGCTTAAGTCGGTTTCTTCGAGCGCTAAATGAATATTTTCGGAAACACTGAGCCAAGGCAATAGACGGTGCTCCTGAAAAATTAAACCTCGTTTTAAATCTGTCCCTTGTATTGGTGTTTGATTCAGTAAAATCTCACCTTGATAGTCTTTATCTAATCCTGCAATTAAGCGCAACAAGGTCGATTTACCACAGCCACTGCTTCCGACAATAGAAATAAATTCTCCTTGCTGAATATCGAGATGAATACCATCTAATACTGTGAAAGTTTGTTGATCTCGATAAAATGATTTATTGAGTTTTTTAATCGAGAGTAAGGAAAAGCTCATATCAATATCCTGATGAGATGGGTGATTCAGTTAAACACGCCATTGCAGTAGTCGTTTAGAAATCAAGTGAATGCAAAGCGTCATGCCAATACCGCTGAGGGTGACCGTGATTGCACACACCAACAAAATATCCATTTCGGCATTGATTTCAGCTTTCATCATTAAATTGCCTAAGCCTGCACCAGCATTGAATAACAGCTCACTGGCAGTTGTGGTAATCCATGTAAAAGGCACCGCTAAATTCAACCCCGTTAAAATATATGGGAGAGCTTGAGGGAAACGGATTTTTTTAAATTCCTGCCAAAAAGATAATTTGTAAATACGAGCGACTTCACTGTATTTCTGGTCATAATGACTTAGCCCTTGAAAGCTGTTAATCACCATCGGGAAAAAAGAAGCAAGCGCAATAATAAAGATTTTTGCCTGCTCACCATTGCCAAACCACAGTGCAATCAATGGGGTTAAACCAAGTAAGGGTACTTGGCGAATGCTATTAAATAATGGTGAAACCAAGGCATTTAAAATTTTTGAATAGGCAAGTAAGGCACCGAGTAGTAGCCCTGTTGTCGAGCCAAGTAAAAATCCCAGTCCAGCTTTTTTAAGACTTCCCCATGTGTTTAACCATAATTCACCTGTTTCAAGCAGCTGAATAAAAGCAAAATACACCTTCTGTAAAGGCACAAATGCATAGGCATGACTGGCGCCTAAACTTGAATTGTATTGCCATAAAGCCAGTAAAAGGAGCGGGAGCAGCAGACCTTTGATCAAGATCAGTGGTTGCGCAAAAGCACTTTTTAAGTTCAGTGGATGCTGTGACATTATTTCCCCCTTGAACTCAATGCAGGTGATACAAGATATTGTTCGAGCTGACGTAAAGTTTTATCTAAAGCAAAACCAATGATTCCTGTAATAAAAACTCCGACCATGACAACGTCTAAACGTAACATTTGTCGTCCGAGCTCCATCATTTGACCAATGCCAGTGCCTGCAGCAAGTAATTCAACGGCCACCAAAATCAACCAAGCACGACCTAGAGCAATCCGCAGTCCACCGATTAATGGTGGGAGGATGCAAGGGATGATGATGTATCTCAACCATGCTGGAGTTTTTAGTTTGTAGATCTGGCCCAATTCAATATATTTTTTAGGAATATTTCTAACAGCATCAGCTGTTGTGAGTGCGATTGGAAAAAAACAGGCTTTAATAATCAGTAAAATTTTAAATAGTTCACCAATTCCAAAAACCAAAATAAAAATAGGAATAAGCACAAAGATTGGAATTTGATAAAGGATATTGAACAAAATATAAGTGTAATTTCGGAAAGAGGTGAGAGATGCATAGGCAATGCCAAACAAAATCGCACAGGTGGCCGCAATTGAAAAACCCATCAGCAGTCGAGAAAGGCTATCTTTTAAATGCAGTTGTAGTTCACCACTTTGCAACAAGGCAAGAAATGTCTGCCATACCGTTATAGGTGGCACTAAAATTTGGGTTGGAAAAATCTGTAAATAGCTAATCAATTGCCAAACCAGTAACGCCAAGATGGGTGAAAGGAATGAGAGCAAGCGATAGACCTGCTCAGAAGACAATCGCCTCCATAATGGTGCTTTGATCGCCACGATTTTTTTTTCGATAAGCGGATTTACGAGGATTTTCATGACCTAGTTTCCTTGCTTATGTTGAATATCAAGTGTTTGTAAATTTTGAATGGCTTGACTGGTAAACTGAGCATTGAGCAACTCTTCAGCTTTGATTGGCGTTTGAATCAATTGGTTTTTTACAGCATGGTCGATGACTTTTGCATAATGCTGTTTAAGAAAATCCACTTGGTACTCAGGTGACCAATCTTGTTGCCAGTTACTGCTGGTATTTTGACTTTCGCGTTGAATCACACTTAGAGGCTGACCAAATTTGGTTTGGCTTTGTTGGAATTCATCTTGATGCTGTGAAATCCACTGCATTGCCCGTACTGTCGCATCAGCAAGTAGTTGGGTTGTGTCTGGATGTTGATCCAGATAAGTCTTGCGTCCCCATAGTTCAGCACGCATTTTCCAGTCAGCGGGTAGACTTTGCGATGACCAAATAATTTTGCCAAGATGGCGATCTTGTAAAGTGAGCGCATCACTTAAGGTAAAAAATGCATCGACGCTTTTAGCGGATAAAGCAGCAGCTCCCGCCTGTGGATTGAGATTGATGATTTGAAAATCTTTAAGCTTTAAACCTTTGCTCTGTATCAATTGAGCAAAATTAATTTCCCAAGGACGACCACGATGTAAGGCAATCTTTTTACCTTTGAGGTCCTCAATGGTTTTGATGGGTGAATCCGCTGGAACCACCAAATAAACATTATTACCGACTCCGCCAGGGACGACAATTTGTGTTCTAACACCAGTGGCATTGAGTACTACCGCAGGAAGATTGCCATAAAAAGCAAAATCAATTTTATTGTTGATAAAGCTTTCATTGACTAAGGTGGCCACAGCCGCAGTGGTTACAGGTTCCCACTTTAATTCAATATTTTTCTGCTTTAATGCTTTTAGAAAAATGGGGTCCTGTGCAATAAGTTGTGGTACACCAATAAAGTCCAGACCGCCAGAAGTTCCATTGGCCACAACCGCAATACGAAGCTGTTGTTGACTGGTTTTACTTTGGTTTGGATCTTCGGTTTTGTGTACGCCACAAGCAACCAATCCTAAAAGACTAAAACTTAAAAAAAGACCAGAAAAAATACGCATATCATCATAAAAATCTAGAAATATAAGGGGATAGAGCAAGAACCAAGCCAAAATAATTATTTTATATAAATCAGTTTGTTATGTTTTTATGATTGGTGTTATTTGAATGGATCAAACAGGTTATGTTGTGAAACCGACAGTATTGGATGGATAAGTGTTGAAATTTCAACACCATGTTTAGCTGGGTTTTTATAATATTTAGATAAAACAACAATATAGATGAATTCAATATTGAATAAAAAACGGCATGGTTTCTGCTCATGAGTTGTATCACTCACGATAGCGTGTAAAACCTTTAAATTATTGAGAAGTATTATGTCTGTTGAATTTTTATGGAGAATCCCTGTGCATGGGGATGGTCGTCGAGCACATCAGTTACATACACGAGGTGAATGGAACCAGCTGAGCCCAGCAGTACAATCCCCTCAACGTGTGGCACCTCAACATCAAGATGAATTGTTTGCCTACTATGATTATGTACAACAGGTAGCAAAAGCCGCAGATATCGTGGGTTTTCACGGCGCATTGATTCCTGCTTTTCCACATACTGAAGAACCGTGGGTGCTGGCATCGGCATTGGCAAGAGAAACCAAAAGACTCCGATTATTGATTGCGATTCAACCTTGGTTTATCCATCCTGCATACGCAAGCCAAATGGCAGCAAGTTTGCAGCGTCTCAGTCAGGGACGGGTTGAATGGAACGTGATCTCAGGTGGCGGTGGGGCACAGCAACGCGCCTATGGTGATTTTATTGAACATGATCAGCGCTATGCGCGAACCAATGAATTTTTAGAGTTTGTAAAAGGGTATTCGCATCAGGCACCTTTTGACTATGATGGAAAGTTTTTCCATGTTGAACAAGGTGGTTTGAAATATCCAATGAATCAATATGACGTTCCTCGTTTGTGGTTAGCGGGAGCAAGTCCAGCGGCACTGCAAGTTGCAGGTCGGCATGCCGATATCCACTTAACCTGGGGGGAACCTGTTGAACAGCAGAAAAAAGTGATTGAACAGGCGCGATCCTTCCTTGCACAAAATACCCCAGACCATAAGGTAAAGTTTGGTATGCGTATTGATATTTTGGCACGCCCCACACAGGAACAAGCGTTTCAAGAACTTAAACAGATGTATGAAACCATCGCTGTTGATGGCAATGCATTTGAACGTAAAGATACTGAGTCGGTTGGTGCAAAACGTCAGCAGGCCTTAGCACAAGGCAATCGTTTTGAAGACTTATTTGTCAGTCCAAATGTTTGGGCTGGTATGTCAAATGTAAGGGGTGGGCCAAACTGTATTTTAGTGGGGAGCTATGAACAAGTGGCACAGCGCTTACAAGAATATATCGACATTGGTGTTGGGCATTTTATTCTCGCCAGTAACCCACATTTGGAAGAAGCATATCGGGTTGCTGAAGAAGTCTTACCCTTGGTTGGATATAAATTAAAATAATAAGTTTAGATCCCTTTGAGATATCAGAGGGATCTTGTTGTTTCAACAGCATAGAACTGTCTTAAAACCAACAGCTTTGCTGACAAATCGAAGAGTGTTTTTAATTAAATTTATAAAAATTAGTGGCTTATATTGTTGGCATGACTTGTGCAATTTTCAATACAGTATTTTATTTTTTAGTTTAAATTGCCATGAGTGAACGAATATTTAATCCCCATCAGCGGGCGTTGCTATTTGGGCAATATGCATCTGCTTCAACTGCAACTGGCATATCAGACCCATTTACACGACATCATTTGGATGTGAGTCAATCACCTCCAGCAAAATTGAATAAATTGTGGATCGCGATCATTGCGGTTGCTGTAGCACATTTGGGTATTTGGTATATCGCAAAACAATTACCGACACCAGCTTTGGACATTGCAAAGCCAGAACCCGTGGTGATTGAAATTGTCAAACCAGTGGAACCACCTAAAGTCATTGAACCTAAAATTCCACCAGTGACGCAAAAAACCAAAATTCCGCCTGTGGTCGAAAAACCAAAACCGATTGCGAAACCTATCGAACAGCCGAAACCTGTTCAAAAAACTGTGGAGCAAGCCAAACCGATTGTAAAACCCATTGCGCAAGACACAGTTCAAAAAACTGAGGAACCTGTTGTAAGCAAAAAACTGAGCACTGAACCTGCTCCAAAAACAGCAGAACCAGTGAAGCCTGTTGATGACAATTTACCTGTGACAGAAGCCAAGGGTTATGCAGGTTATCTAAGCAACCCCGCAGCAGAGTACCCAGAACAGGCCTTAGAACGTGGTTGGGAAGGCTCGGTGATTTTAAGGGTCAAAGTATTGCCAAACGGTAGCCCAGATAGCGTAACGGTCAAACAAAGTAGCGGCAAAAAACTTTTAGACAGTGCGGCTGTAAGAACAGTAAAGCAATGGAAATTTTCACCGGCCTTAAAAGGTAAAACACCTGTTGAAGGTTGGGTTGATGTTCCAATTCATTATCAATTACCGAAATAAACTATTTTAAATTAAGAGGATATCTACATGACAGACATAAATTCATTGATCCATGACGGCACAATTTGGTTATTGGTTGCTTTCTCCATCGTCACATGGGTGTTGATCGTGGTTAAAGTGGTACAGACACAAAAAGCCAGCAAGCAAAGTAAGGTCTTTGTTGAAGCATTTTGGAAAGCCAAAAATTTGCCTGAGGCAGTGACTCAATCACAACAAGGTGAAGGCCCTACAGCCCGTGTTGCAAATGCAGGTTTTCAAACCTTGATTGAGGCAGATGAAAAGACTCATCAAGATTTGCAAAACAGTTGGAGTCGTCAGGATTTATTAGAGCGTCATTTACGTAAGCAAATTTTAACTGAACGTCGTCAATTGGAAAAAGGTTCTGCATTATTGGCTTCGATTGGTAATAACGCACCGTTCATTGGACTATTTGGAACCGTGTTTGGGATTATTCATGCTTTACAGGCCATTGCACATTCAGGTAATGCAAGTATGGATGTGGTTGCTGGTCCAATTGGTGAGGCCTTGATTGCTACAGGTATTGGTATTGCTGTGGCGGTACCCGCTGTGTTGGCTTACAACTATTTCATACGTAAAGTTAAAACCATCGGTGCAGACCTAGATGATTTTGCTACTGATTTTGTCAGTTTAAATCAAAAAGCGGGCTTTCAGTTACCTGTCGCTAAGCCAAAAAATACCACTGGAAATACTGTAGTCAATCATGATGCATCCACTAAAGAAGTCAAAGAAAAAGGAGTGTTTGCATAATGGCCGTTTCAACCTCCCAAGAAGATGATGTGGTGAGTGAAATTAACATTACGCCATTGGTTGATGTGATGCTGGTTTTACTCATCGTGTTTATCGTTACAGCACCCCTGTTAACCAATACCGTGAAAGTAAATTTACCCAAGGCTGCACCGACGCAGTCAACGGATCAGAATAAAGCGGTTGTCATTAGTGTTAATCCGCAAGGAGAAATCTTCCTTGACAAGGATAAAGTAACTTTGGCAAGTTTTGAAAAAGAGATCCAGTCACGTAAAAACAGTAACCCTAAATTGGCTTTGAATTTAAATGCCGATGAGACCATTCCTTATGGGACAGTTGCAAAATTACTTGCCAGTATTGAGCGAGTAGGGGTAGAAAAATTATCCGTGATTACCGTACCCAAGTAGTCTTTGGATGCTGAATGAAATAGCTGCTACGGCAGCTTTTTTAGTGTCTAAAAATATGGGTAGTTAAAATTAAAACAGTGTTCAAATTTTATTGCTTTGTATAAGCATGATTTATATAAGCCTGATTTTTATAAACTGAATGTGTTATTCACGATTTTGATCAGCAACATTAAGGTCGTTGTGTTGGGCAGCAATAGACGGGATGTACCATCAGAGCCCTATACTGAATTGACTTTTCGTCCTTGAAAAGTCAGAAGATCGCTGACTACAGTAGCCGCTTGATGGTTTTAAGGCTCTGTAAATTTTATTTTAGGCTTGATTGTTCCATAATTTCTCAAAACGCCACGTTGGGAAAATAGTGTGTTCTGCCGCTAATCCTCCGATCTGTTTCGATGCAGCATCTATGCTATGGCTAAAACCCCAAATCAGCATTCCACCGCGTTCATGTTGAATTTTTTGTGCCTGAGCCAAATACACTTTACGCTTGGCTAAATCGGGTTCAGCCAGTGCTTTATAAAACAGCTCACTATATTCTGGGTCTTTAAAGTTGACACGATTGGTTGTTGAAATTGGCGCATCATTCACTACAGCAGTGGATAAATACGGTGTACCCACGTTGGTTGCATTACTGGAGAATTGCCATTTACTCCGATCAGGTCCATTAAAGGTAGCTAAATCAACTTGTTTGACCCGAATACTGACATTGGCTTTCTTTGCTTGTTCTGCAAATATCAGGGCAGGTTGGGCGTTGCCAACGGGGGTAATCAGTTCAACGCTTAAGCCATCTTTAAAGCCCGCTTGAGCCAATAAATTCTTGGCTTCCGTAATGTCTTGTTGACGTTGTGGCAAATTTAGAAATGCTGGATCCTGTGGAGAATATAGATCATTGGCGATGCGTCCCTGACCGTTTAAACCCCGTTGTATCAGCTCTTGACGATCGGCGATTAAACGAAATGCTTGGCGGACTTTGGGATCATTAAATGGTGCCTGTTGAGTATTAAAGTCAAAACTATTGTGGGTATTGGTTTGAGAACGAACCGTTTGAATATGTTTTGCTTGCTCTAAAATTTTAATGTATTCAGGTGAAATCGCATTTGCAAGATCAATTTGTCCTGCCAATAATGCATTTAGTCGAGAAACTTGATCTTTAAAGTCAATGACTTCAAAACGATCTGCATAAGGCCGATCTGCTTTAAAATAGTTTTCAAACCGAGTAAAGACTGACCGTTGACCGGGGATAAATTCTTTGACTTTATAAGGACCTGCGCCCACAGGGTTATGAATGGGATCAAAATCAGTGGGGACAATACCGCCAAAATTGACCCAAGTTTCAGGCAGCGCCACAAAGCCAGCAATTGAACTAATAAAAGGAATGCGTACTGTATATTGATCTAATTTTTGGATACGATCACGATCAATCCATTGCACAAGATTTCGAAAAGGTGAGGCAAGCTTTGGATCTGTTAATCGTTGCAATGAAAAAATGACATCATCTGCGCTGACGGTTTTACCATGATGAAACTCTAAACCTTTACGCAGTCGTATGGTCCATTCGCTGGCATTATGATTAGGTTCTGCAAATTCAGCCAAAGCAAGACGAGGAAGCATGTTTTCGTCCCATTCCCAGAGCTTATTATAAATCGCAAAGCCACGGGTAATCCCACTTCCTGATGCTGAAAGGTGAGGGTCAAGGCTACCTGATTGTTGTCCACCAATCAGCCCTAATCGAATTGTTCCACCATGCTTAGGGGTACTGGAAAGTGAACTTTGGGAGTCAGCGCTAGGTTGTGGAGATTGTCCACAAGCAGATAAACCACTGATTAAAGAAACGCCACCGAGCGCAGTAAGACTCTGGGTTAAAAATTTTCGACGTGAGAGTAACAAGGTTTCATGTGTCATTAAAAATACTCAGTTAGAACATATCCAGAGGAGATTGCACAATGAATGCCAATTTTTTTTTATATTTTTCTAATATTTATCAATTAATTATAAGCGTTGTGTTTTTTGTCACTGTTGCTTTTTCAGCATTTCTGTTGAAAAAATAAACATGAATAAAAGTTGTATATCAATGAAGGTTATTTAAAAGTAATAAAAATCAATGTTTTATATTTGAACTTTGCCTATTTAAAGATTGGCATAGGCTTTGCGTAACGCAGTGTAAATTTATTTTACTGAGTGTGATATGAAACAGAACTTTCAATTAAAGCCACTGTTGATTGTGCTAGGGCTATTTGGGGCAATTTTTCCATGTGCTATTTTTGCTGAAGAAACCTCAGAGCAAGCCAAGGATTCTGATGGTGATGTAATTACCTTAGCTGATGTTGTGGTGACAGGAGCAAATAAAAAAACCACCATTCTCCCCAAGCGTAAAGTCACTTCGATTTATGGGACGGATAGTTCTGTATTAGATACCCCACGTGTCGTTTCACAAGTATCAGAACAACAGTTTCGTGAAGATGTTATTCGTAGTGCAGATGATTTGGTTAAGTATGCTCCAAGTATCACCAGAGGAGGTGGGCAAAATGCCAATTTCGCGCCACAGATACGTGGGCAAAATTCCGAAGTTTTTCAAGATAGCCAACGAATATACAGTACCCGACATCCGACCAATTTAAATGCCTATGAAGCTGCTGATATTGTTGCAGGACCAACGGGGGTAATTTTTGCACCAACCTCAGGTTCAGGGGGATATATTAATTATCTCACCAAAAAACCGAATTTTAATAAAGCAGAAACCACGATTTCGGGATCAGTGGGTTCAATTTATGCAGGGCAAGGTGCGGAGCCTAATTTCTCAGTCAGTATTGATCATACTGCACCTATTTCTAAAGAATTGGCATTTCGTGTCAGTGCAACAGCACAACGAACAGATGACTATTATGACAATGTAAAAAATAATTTTAATGCATTTTATGGTGCTTTGGCTTGGCGTCCAGATGACAGTCTACGGGTTGACTGGAATATCAGTTATGACGATTATTCAGATTTTAATGTGACGCATGGTTGGAACAGAGCGACACAACAATCCGTTGATCAAGGACTTTACTATAAAGGCAGAGCGACCCCGATTATTCAAAACGGTTCAAACTTTTGGTCTCCAGTCTTTGAGTCTGGTGCAGCTCACTCTAAAGTGATTGGTTGGCAAACTCGGCAGAAGAATGACAAAAATCAATATATTGCTGTAGGTCCAGTACAGACTTCTCCTTTGCCAAGTTCTACTGCTGATCAAGCGGGTACAATTCGAGGCTGGGTCTATGATCCATCAATCGCAGGCAATGGCTTAGTCAAATTAGATGATGATGTTTCTGGTCGGAGCGAAGATAAAAACAGTGCAAAGCGCTTTAGTACACAATTTAAACTGGTCAAAGATATCAATGAAAATTGGTCTGTGGCCAATAGTACGCTATATCAAAAGAGTCGTGATTTGGGTGATTCTCTTGGGAGTTTCTTTACCGATTTGGACCATGAGTTATTGGATAACCGCTTAGAGTTTTTAGGCGATCATGACTTTGAGCTATTGGGTGTCAAAATCAACAATAAAAGCAGTACAGGTGGCGCTTATCGGCATGAGAAATTTAGTTCTCTCGCAGCAAACAATAGTTTTAATATCAATCCTTATGATTTAACCAATGATCCATCACAGAAAAACCCGGGGGATTTATTGGGGTTGGTCAATCATGGCGGTTCGACTGGAAGCTGGATTGGGCAGGCTGGTGTTCCACAGTATTCGCAGTATTTTGGCTATTTAAATCTACCTCGAATGTACCCTGTGGGTCATGGCTTATATGCTGAAAAAGGCGGTTTTCCTCCCAATGGAGGTGGTGCAGTTTATACAGGAACAGGCTTTTGGGACACTTACAGCGTATTTACACAGCAAAATTTTACCTTTAATGATGTTTTTGGGATTAATCTGGGAATTAACCACAGTTCTATAAAAGCAAAATTAGAGAATCCACTGGTTTTAGTCCCTACAGATGTCCGCTCAGATTCCAATAAATATAGTTTGCTCAGCTATCAAGCCAGTACCTTTATTAAACCTACTGAAAAAAGTACCCTATATTTTACTTATGATAAAAGTACAGCTTTGAATACGGGTGTATTTGGTCCATTTTTAATTTGGGGCGCTGGAAATCAGCTAAATCCTTTGGCTTTTGACAGCCAAAGTGAATTAAAAGAAGTGGGAGTGAAATACGAGCCGATCACTGATCAACTTCTGTTAACGCTCAGTGGTTTTGAACAGAAGCGCGATTTATCACCTGATACCAATGGCAATATGGCGCGTTTTGAAATCAAAGGCCTTGAATCATCATTACGTTGGCAGCTACAAAAAAATATCGCGATCGGGGCAAACTTAACCTATCTCAATGCTGAATATTCTTCCATTATTCCGGCTGGTTTTTCACCTTTTGGTTTCCATGCAGACAATGCGACGGTATGGGGCGATAGCAATGCTTTAAACCAACGCAAAGCTGGACGTTATGATGCAGCAGGCATTCCTAAATATTCTGCAAGTGCTTATGTGGACTATCAGCACCAGTCAGGTTTTGGGCTAAACTTATCGGGCTGGTGGACAAGTAACTGGTATACCAATTTAAGTCAGACCGTAAAGGTACCCAATAATTATAATTTAGATTTGGGACTTTATTATCGTCAACCGCAGTGGACAGTGGGCTTAAATATTCTTAATTTGACCAATGAGCGTAATTTCGTAAATGGTTTAGCTGGTGCAAATAGCGAGTTTTTACAGCCAATGCGTCCATTGACGGTACAAGGACAATTTAGCTATAAATTCTAAATTAAACAGATTTTTATTTTTGATTACATTAGCCATACTTTTGTATGGCTTTTTATAAATTTATTCTTAGTAGATATCATTAAAAATAAAAAACAGCAAAATGTTGAAATAACAACAATACGACAATTAAAAATGTCTATCTATCAGCAAAAATAAATAATTTTTTTATAATTTTTTATATAACACTTTGAAAATATTTAAATAAATGGAATGGCACAAAAGTTGCCAATAACAAGAATAGATTTATTTAAATGGAGTCAGCATGTTTAAGGTTACAAAAATTAGGCAGAGTATTTTAACTGCTATGTGGGGCGTAACGGCGAGTGTTTCAACACTGGCTATTGCAAATGAAGAGATCGAGACTACACCAGCACAACAAGCACAGGTTGAAAAAGCCAAAGATGTCAAAAAATTAAGTGATGTGATCGTCACTGCACAATATCGGGCGCAAAATATTCAAAAAGTTCCAACTGCAATTACTGCTGTTTCGGGTAAGGACTTGGCTGCGAAAGGCTCTACTTTTATTGGGGATGTTTTAACCTATACACCAAATGCTGCAGCTGAAAACCCAGATGGGGATAGTCGTCCACGTTGGTATATTCGTGGTCTAGGTACGGGAGATGTGGCTGCATCGACAGTATTTCCTGTTGGCGTGTATGCAGATGGGGTTTATTTAAATGCGCCAGTTGCAGGTGCAGGTGACTTGTTTGATTTAGAGCGTATAGAAGTTTTACGTGGTCCACAAGGTACGCTCTATGGGAAAAACACCACTGCGGGTGCAGTCAATTATATTTCTAAAAAGCCTAATTTTTCAGATAAACCCAATGGATATGCAACCATTGGTTTAGGGGATCATAACCTGCGAACATTTGAAGGTGCTGCAAACGGCAAAATTTCGGAAAATGTTGCGGTGCGCGGGGCTTTTTACTCTGAAGACCGTGACGGATATGCAAAGAATATTGCCAATGGTGAAGATTATGGCAACGTGGATAAAAAATCTTTTCGTTTCCAAGTGCTAGGCAAAATCAATGATGAATGGGATGCCTTGGTCAATCTACACAGCCAAACTTATAATGGTTTAGGCAGTAATGGTTCCTTAAGTGTGGGTAAATACTGGGGTATTTATGAAAGACCTAAAGGACGAGACACCAATTTAGATTTAGATGAAAACAATAAGATTCAGCATGATGGTGCGTCATTAACCTTAACTGGAGATTTGGGGAGCGGATATAGCTTTACTTCGATTACTGCCTTTGATAAGACCACACAAAAGTCGATTTCAGATGGTGATTACACCCCTTATGATGTCGCACGAAGCTATAGTGATAATGAATGGCGTCAATATAGCCAAGAGTTCCGTATCGCTTCTGATGCTGAAAAACGCTTAAGCTGGATCGCAGGATTTCATTATTTTAATGAGGATTTAGATTCCACTGGAGTCAGTGCACGTGTCAATAAAACATTGCCAAATGGCGCTGCTTCTCAAACTGCATCTACGCCAGCATTTAGAGATATAACCTATAACCAAGCCACTCAAAGCTTTGCACTTTTTGGTAACAGTACCTATAAATTTACAGATAAATTTAAAGTGACAGGTGGTTTACGTTGGACCAGTGAAGAAAAAGATATTGATCTCAATCTGACTCAGATCACAACGGGAGACTATACAAAAGGCAGTTGGTGGAAAAAAGATGGTTATAGCAATGCTGTTTATAACCCAACCCCAAATGCAAATGGGTCAACAAGTCGCAATAAAACTTGGAATGAGTTGACCTATGACATCACCCCAGAATATGAAATTAATCCTAATTTAAATACTTATTTTAGATTCGCACGCGGTTTCCGCTCAGGTGGATTTAACACTGGTTTATCCAGCAGTTTAACCCAACTTGCCGACGTGAATCCTGAATACTTAAATAGTTATGAACTCGGTTTAAAATCTACGTTATTGGACGGAGATTTAATCGCAAATGCCAATATTTTTTATTATGACTATAAAGATATTCAAACCAATTTACTGGTTGCAACAGAGGGACAAGGTGGTGGGGTGACCTCGGTTCTCGCCAATGGACCAAAAGCTGAAGTTAAAGGCGCTGAATTAGAATTAGATTATTCAGTGACTGAAAATCTACGTTTACGTTTTGCTGGTGCTTATCTTGACAGCGAATATACCGATTTCGTCGATAAAAACCCAATAACCAATGTGGTTAATGCAGATAATACAGGCAACAGTCTAGTCCGTTCGCCAAAATACACCGTCGGTCTGGGTGGAGAATATACCTTTAATCTCAATGATGGTGCTCGTGTTGTTGTAGGCACAGATGCCAGCTACCGTGACCGTGAGTTTTTCCTCGTAAACCGTCAAGATTATTCGGTAGATCCAATCTTAAGCCAAAAAGCATATACCTTATGGAATGCCAATGTTGGCTACCATAGCGCAAATAACAAATACCAAGTCAATGCTTACGTTAAAAACCTATTGAATGAAGAATATCAAGTACATGGCCGTCCAAATGGTCCCGCTGGACAATATGTTTTAACTTATGGAAACCCACGTCAAGTTGGTGTTTCTCTTACTGCTAAATTCTAAGTTATACGGAGAACATCATGGGAATTGAATTTTTTACCCGTCTACCACTGCATGGTGAAGCAGAGTACTTAGCAGGTGATCCACGCAATCGTGGTGATTGGTCACGTGTCGCAGGTGTAGAAAATACTGGTGCAACATCGAATTACCAAGTTGGTGATGACTTTACCTATATCGACTATCTTAGCCAAGTGGCTCGTGCGGCTGAAATCAATGGTTTTGCAGGTGCGCTGATGGTGAATGCACCTACAGGTGAAGAACCGTGGACAGTGTGTTCCTTATTGGCAAGAGAAACCAAGCGTTTAAACTTTGTGACTGCATTCCAGCCTTATCATTTTAGTCCTTATAATGTAGTACAAAGTGCAGCAACGTATCAGCGTGCCACTGGGAATCGATTAGTCTGGAATATTATCAACGGCGGCTCTGAGGTTATTCAGCGCCAAGTTGGGGATGCTACTCCGCACGATGACCGTTATATCCGTGCGACTGAATTTTTAGATGTGGTGAAAGGGTATTGGTATAATGAATCATTCCATTACCAAGGCAAATATTATTCTGCTGAAGGCGGTGGTTTAAAATATCCTCTGAATAAAGCTGAACTACCGATCATTTGTACGGCAGGATCGTCTGAGGCTGCCCGTGAGTTTGGTGCGAAGCATGCTGATTATTATTTAATGCGTGCTGAAAAACCCAGTGAAATTGCTGAATTGATTGCAGATGTGCGCAAACGTGCTGCGAGATATGGGCGGGATAATATTAAATTCGGCTTATCCATTGATACGATTGCACGCCGTAGTGAACAAGAAGCGTTGGCAGAGGCACAACGTTATTTGGATGAAGCTGCTGAAAAACAACGCTTACATGCGTCTGCTGCACATGCAGGTTTGAGATCGGCACGTGTATTGAGTTTTGAAAAAGAATATAGTGAAAAAGCAGGCAGTAAAAACGTCGATGATTTCTTTATTCATCCCAATGTTTGGTCAGGCTTTGGCTATATTGGTATTCCACCAGGTGTTGCTTTAGTGGGAAGTTATTCGCAGATTATCGAGCGAATTCAAGAATATAACAGTATTGGAATTGATCTGTTTTTCTTGGCGGGCTATCCACATTTAGAAGAAGCCTATCGCCTTGGCGAACATGTTTTACCTTATTTTAAAAAACAGCGTCAGGCATTACAGCGTATTCCTGAAGAGGCAAAATATCGTATTGCCTAATTCCCATTGTAACTGGTTAAAGCCAAGATTTTTAAACCAGTCTTGGCTTTTTATATCCATTTTTATCTTAATAAAAATACTGTGGGTTGTCGTTGAAGCCTTAAACAGAAAACTTGTAATGGTTTAAATCATGTAACGACATAAAGCCTCAACAATCCTATATAAAAAATAAAGCTGTTTTCTTTCAATAATAAATCCTGATATTTGCGTATTTTTATTTTTTATAGATTTACATTTCTGCTATCAGAAAATCACCAAAAGCATTGACCTTAAAGTTAACTTTAACCTTAGTATAGAATGACGGTCCATACGAATCGTATCAAACATTGTAATTTACTGACATAAATGAGAACAGCAATAAGTTATTCAAAGTGTAAATCATACACAGGAGAAATTAACATGGCATATGTTACGACAAAAGATGGTGTTGATATTTTTTATAAAGATTGGGGACCGAAAGATGCCCCAGTATTATTTTTTCATCATGGATGGCCATTAAGCTCGGATGACTGGGATTCTCAGTTATTGTTCTTTTTAAATGAAGGTTTTCGTGTGGTTGCACATGATCGTCGCGGACATGGACGTTCAAGTCAGGTCTGGGATGGTCATGATATGGACCACTATGCCGATGATGTTGCAGAAGTGGTCAAACACTTGGGCATTAAAAACGCAGTACATATTGGTCACTCCACTGGTGGTGGTGAGGTTGTTCACTACATTGCACGTCATGGTGAGGAAAATGTATCCAAGGCCGTCTTGGTCAGTGCTGTACCTCCAATTATGCTGAAAACTGAAAAAAATCCGCAAGGCTTAGCCAAAGAAGTCTTTGATGACTTACAGAATCAGCTTTTTAAAAATCGTGCTCAGTTTTATCATGATCTACCTGCGGGGCCATTCTATGGCTTTAACCGACCAGATGCTCAACCTTCAGAACCTGTGGTATTGAATTGGTGGCGACAGGGCATGATGGGTGGAGCAAAAGCGCATTATGATGGAATTGTTGCATTTTCACAGACTGACTTTACCGAAGATTTGAAAAAAATCTCAGTGCCAGTTTTAGTCATGCATGGGGATGATGATCAAATTGTACCTTATGAAAACTCAGGGGTACTTTCTGCCAAACTGGTTCAAAATGGCCGATTAAAAACCTATAAAGGTTATTCACACGGTATGTTAACCGTCAATGCCGATGTAATTAATCCAGATTTATTGGCTTTTATTCGCGAGTGAACAGTTGTCGTTTGATCTAAAGCAGAATAAAAGTAGAGGCCTTGCGGCCTCTATTTTTTTATTAAAGTATCAGGTCGTTATTCTCTTATTATGATGTAAGTCTTTGAATAAAAATAGTTCTTAAAATAATAAAAATTAAATGTGAAAAAAGGCTTGACATTAAAGTGAGCTTTAATCTTAAAGTAAGTCCATACTCTATGAGGCTATAAAAATGAACGTCTTTGAAAAATTAGTTTTACCCAATGGTACTCAGATTCCAAATCGTATTGCAAAAGCTGCGATGGAAGAGAATATGGCAGATCTCAATCATGCACCATCAGAAGAGCTCATGCGTTTGTATCAAGCATGGGCAGATGGTGGTGTTGGTTTAATCATTACAGGTAATGTGATGGTGGATCGTCGTGCGATGACAGGACCGGGTGGGGTGGTCTTGGAAGATGAACAGCATTTAGCGCACTTCAAACGTTGGGCGAAAATCGCACGTTCTCAAGGCGCGCAAGCATGGTTGCAGATCAACCATCCGGGTCGCCAAATGCAGTCAAATTTAGGTCAGCCAACGTGGGCACCCTCTGCTGTGGCTTTAGATTTAGGTAAAATGTCAGATCGTTTTAATACTCCAATTGAAATGACTCAAGCCATGATTGACGAAGTGATTCAACGTTTTGCCAATACCGCACGTTTGGGTGAAAAGGCTGGATTTACCGGTGTAGAAATTCATGCAGCTCATGGCTATCTACTCAGTCAGTTCCTTTCACCTTTAAGCAACCAACGTCAAGATCAATGGGGCGGTTCATTGGAAAATCGTGCACGTATTTTGATTGAGATTGTCAAAGCAGTACGTGCAGTGGTGTCATCAACATTTACAGTTGCTGTTAAACTGAATTCTGCCGATTTCCAACGTGGTGGTTTTAGTGCTGAGGATGCGCAGCAAGTAGTTAAAATGTTAAATGATCTGTCAGTTGATTTGGTTGAATTGTCAGGTGGCAGTTATGAAGCACCAGCTATGCAAGGCCAAGCCAGAGATGGACGGACTTTGGCGCGTGAAGCTTATTTCTTAGAATTTGCTCAAGAGATTGGCAAGGTTGCCCATATGCCGATTATGGTGACTGGTGGTATTCGTCGCAAACCCGTTGCAGAACAAGTCATTGACAGTGGGATCGATATGGTGGGGATTGCAACAGCCTTAGCAATCGACCCTAACTTACCCAATGCATGGAAACAAGGTCAGAATATCGCACCTGAATTGAAACCAATTCACTGGGAAAATAAAACCTTAGCTTCACTTGCCAATATGGCAACAGTCAAATTCCAGTTACAGAAGCTTAGTCATGGGAAAACACCCAATCCTAAGGTTTCACCTTTATGGGCCTTGATAGTACAACAGACAGAAACGACATGCCGCACACGTCAGTATAAAAAACGTATGCGTGAGTATTCACATTCAGCTTAAGTACAGTGCGTTGTTCAGATGTTGGATTTGATGTGATCCGACAGACTGTACTGCGGCTCGAAGACGCTATACTTGATGCTTAGGTATGATCACCCATTAAAGTAATGATGAGAATACTGATCAATCTTTTTGTAGACTCCAAGGTTTGAACATCATAGATAATTTATCAATGACTTATGCACAATCATGAGCTTAAAGTAAGATTTAAGCTCAATCGCTTTTAGGATTAAGCGATAAGCTAAAGATGTTTAAATTTTATCATTGGCATAATAAAGATTCAGTAAACGGTTGGCGTTTTCTTCACAGGTGATTTCATCAGGCTTACTATTGATTGCAGTGATCATGCTGCGTAAGTTTTGCTTACTGATCAACAACTTTTGTTCTAGATCTTCAATATCTTTGATTTTACTTTCAAGTCGCCCAATCAGAATATTATGATCCCACTTGCCTACATTTGAAGGCAGGAAAGCTTTGATTTCAGCCAATGAAAATCCAACTTGTTGCGCTTGCTGAATTAAAAATAATTGTTTGAGGTCATTGTCGCTATATTCACGATAACCATTAGATTTACGTTTTGCCTTGGGAAGTAGTTTAATTTGTTCATAATAACGAATCGTTGGGGTACTCAAACCACTTTGTTTGGATAACTCGCTAATGTTCATTTTACTGACTTTCACTTGACATTAAAGTTAACTTTAGACTTATACTCAGGCAAAAGCAAGTTAAAAAATAACGTTAAAGCTGAGGTCAATCAGGTTTAAAAGAATATTAAATATTGGGAGTCCTTTCGATGGAAATTCTCTTATTGAATCAAAATCATAAGAACATTTTTCCATGATGAATGATATTTAAACTTAAAAAATATAAATTTAAATATCAAAAGTTTGCAATAAATTCATGCCATTTATTCGTTACTTGCTATGTTAACGATTAATTTCAAGTTGTTGCCCCTGACAATTCAAAAACAGCTGTTGTTGATGCCAAGCAAGTTGCCCCGAAACAATTGTGGTGCTGACCTCATAAGCAAATGTTTTATGCATAAATGGTGTCCAATTGCATTTCATATAGTTTTTTTGATCTTTCACTGCAATGTGCTGTTGATTTTCTCGAAGGATCACTAAATCAGCCCAGTAACCTTCTCGAATATAACCACGGTCTTTGATCCTAAATAAGTCTGCCACTTGATGTGCAGTTTTTTGAACCAGTGTTTCAATACTCAGTTTACCTGCTGCAACCAGCTCCATCAGTGCAGGTAACGCATGTTGTACTAAAGGCAGACCAGAAGGGGCATAAAAATATGACTGGTGTTTTTCATCCCAAGTATGTGGGGCGTGGTCAGTACCAATAATATCCAAGCGATTACTATTCGCAAGGGCATTAATCAAAGCATCTTTATCTTGCTGGGTTTTAATCGCGGGATTACATTTAATTAAGTGGCCCAAAGTAGCATAATCAGCATCATCAAAACTGAGATGATGGATACACACTTCTGCTGTGATATGTTTTCGATTTAAAGGCAGATTTTTAAACAAACACAGTTCTTTCGCGGTGGTGATATGTAAAACATGCAACTGTGTGGCATATTTCTCGGCCAAAGATACAGCTAATTTTGAGCTATCAAAGCAGACATGTTTATTTCTAATCTGCGCATGAATTTCTGCTGGAATATTTTCCCCATATTTTTGAAAATAGAAATTTTCTTCCGCTTTAATGGCAGGGGTAAACTCGCAATGGGTCAATAAAACCGTTGGAACATTTGCAAATAAACGTTCCAAAACTTTAGGGTCATCGACGAGCATATCACCCGTAGAAGCACCCATAAAAACTTTAACACCACTGATTGATTTAGGATCAAGTTGTTCAATAATATCTAAATTATGCGCACTGACTCCAAAATGGAAAGCATAATTGGCCCGACTATGTTGTTTTGCAATCTGCTTTTTCTGGGTCAAAGCGTCTAGGGTTAAGGTGGCTGGATTGGTGTTTGGCATATCCATATAGCTGGTGATTCCACCAATTGTTGCTGCCATTGATTCCGAAGCAATATTGCCTTTATGCGCTGCGCCGGGATCTCTAAAATGAACTTGGTCATCAATCATGCCAGGAATTAACCACGAACCTTCAGCGTCTATATTTTTCGCATGATAAGCCCCTGTAATATTGGGATGAATCTTTTCAATCCGTCCATGTCGAATCAGTACATCGGAATAATACTGCTTGCCTTCATTGACAATATTGGCATTACGAATAATAAGATTGGGCGGATTTTTAAAACTCATTGTGCAATGCCTTATAGCCTTGAACCAGTTTGATATTGGTGCTGACAACGCTTTCTGAAAACTCACTGATTGAAATATCAATGGGTGGAAATTGCTTTAAATCGGTTTTGGGATTGATATAACTCATTGCAGGTACATAAAAATGATCGGGTAAATCACGACCATCAACCACTGCATTGTGACGAATCGCGCTGTGATGACCCACTTTGCAATTAAATAACACACTGTTAAAGCCAACAAAAACATGATGTCCAATTTCACAGGGACCATGAATAATAGAGCGATGTGCGATTGAAGAATTTTCTCCAATGATCACTGCTGCCCCCGCTTTGGAATGAATCACCACTCCATCTTGAATATTGGAATTTGCACCAATGATGATGGGTTCCATATCACCCGCGTCATTGGTTTCATCTGCTCTGATCACTGCATAAGGCCCAATAAATACATTGGCATGGACAATGACTTTTCCGCAAATAATCGCTGTTTGGTCAACATAGGCTGATTGATCGATAACAGGGAGATCACCAGATGGGTTTTTTCTAAGCATGACTAGACCATTTTAAATAAGTTAAACAATGAGGGTGGTTGAGATAAGGCATTACCATTGCCAAGCGCCCTGAGCAACTGCGTCATGAGCATGTAAACTTTCCGCATGAATCACTTTAAAGTTAAAGCCTAGAATGCTGGGATGATGGATAAATGTGGCATACAAGCGTCTTAATGCATCTTCACAAAACATCAGGTTTTGACCATTCGCAACAGCAAAGGCTTGTTCATCAATACGTTTTACCGCCGTTTGTACGGGTGTCATCAAGGCTTGCTCAGCCTGATTAATAAATAAAATCAGTGGAATATATTGAATGTTTTGATCTAATTTGAAATTTAACTGAGCAAAACTTCTTTGACTGTGAGGCGTTGCTGCAATTGCGTCTGTGCTATTTAGCCAACTGAGGATTTCTTGTGGGTCTAACTGAATCTCATGATTTTCCAATGCGGATGCAAATCTTTGTTGAATGATGTTTCTGGCAAGTGCTGCGGAACAAGGACAAGTAGATGAATAGGGAATTTCGATTTTTAATTCAGCATAAAAATCATCTTTTAAAAGCTGACAGGACAACACAAAAGGATAGCTTTTCCAGCCAGACAATTGGCTGACTAAGGCTGGGCGCTCGAGATAAAGCTCACTATGAATTTCGATTTTGGCATGCGCTGATAAATCTTTATGGCTGGCTAAGAAATCCAATAAAGCGTTTTTAATATCAAGTAGCGCTAAATTTTTGATCGTGCTCAATTTCAAAAGTCGGGTATACAAGCGCGACATATGAATACCTTTGGCAAACACATCATCCAAACTGACATAAGCATTTACTTGGCTTTGGCAAAGGCTATTTTCGAGATAAAGCGGAAGCGCGATTTTTTCCATACCGACCCAATCGAGTGGGTAGTAATAGTTTCTTGTGAGTGAGGATTCAGCCGAAACATCTGGAAGAACAAGATTCATAGGGGGAATAGCTTAAGTTGAAATACATATTGTTATGTTATAACATAACAATATTAATCAACACTACTCATCTGAGTTAAATTTACGCTATGAGATCATTGCAAATTGAGATGAACAAAAAATATTTGATCGGATTCATACTCTGCTTTTCTGCATGTAGTCATAACAACTCAAATACAATTCATGCTATGCGTACAGTTCAGCAAACGTCACCACAAGTGCCATTAAAAGCAGGCTTTCCTCAGCAGCAAGGTATTTTAAAACAAGGAAAAAATCTGCCGCCTGCTTATTTAAAATGGCTTAGTGAACCGAAAAATGCTGAAAGCGTTCAGGCTTATCAGCGCTTTTTAAAGCAACAAGGTATTTCTGCTTATATTCCTACTTTTGAATTTTTACAAACAGCCAGAGATTGGCAACAATGTGATGCATCTGAATTTGAAGTTCCACCACAAGAGCTGTGGGGCAATATTGTGCCAACATTAAAAATTTTAAATCGTCTTGTGGATGAAAAAATTTTAACCCAGTTTAGCGTGACTTCTGTCTATCGAAATTTCAAGCTTAATCAGTGTGCAAAAGGCGCTGCTTCATCCAAACATATTTTTAATGCTGCATTAGATTTTCGTATTGGTGATGAAAATCCGGACTTAAACCAACAGCTGATGATTCAAGAGCGCAAAGCAAAGTTATGTCAATTTTGGCTGGATTCTGGTGAGGAACTTCACATGGGCTTAGGCGTCTATGCATCAGGACAGATTCATATTGATAGTGCAGGTTTTCGTACTTGGGGTGCAGACCATCGCTATAGCTCATCACCATGTATCAATAACGCTTTAATTAGCAACAATAAAAAAGTGAGTGAATCGCCATGAAGTCAAATTTCATCCGTGACATCAGACAACTTTTAATACGAGAAATTCAAGCGACACATGTTTATCTGCCACTAAACAATCTAAATTCTGATGTTTTTTAATCCTCAGCTTAGATTTATAGGATCTTGAAAAACGCTGTAATCATCACCGAATGATTAAAACCGAATCATCAAATTGCAGTGTTGAAAATGTATGTGCAAGCACAGCTAAAATTTAACTCTAAAGCGATCTGTTTGGAGTTATTCAGTCAGTATTTTTATGTCGATCTCGATATGAAAACACAAAAATATAAAGTGAGAATGCCAATGAATACTCTTTTAGCCACTCCGCAAAAACTTCCAGTCACCGTACTTTCTGGATTCTTAGGGGCAGGAAAAACCACTTTACTCAATCATATCTTAAACAATCGCGAAGGCCGAAAAATTGCAGTGATTGTGAATGATATGTCGGAGGTCAATATTGATGCCGCTTTAGTTCGAGAGGGTGGTGCTGAGCTTTCAAGAACGGATGAAAAGCTAGTTGAAATGAGTAATGGTTGTATCTGCTGTACCTTAAGAGAAGACCTACTGGTTGAAGTACGTCGTTTAGCACAGGATCAACGCTTTGATCAATTGGTGATTGAATCTACAGGGATCTCTGAACCACTCCCTGTTGCAGAAACGTTTACCTTTGAAGATGAAAATGGGATTTCTCTCAATGAGTTTGCCCGCTTAGATACAATGGTGACTGTGGTCGATGCTTATAACTTTTTAAAAGATTATAGTTCGCTGGATAGCTTACAAGCGCGTGGTGAATCATTAGGTGAACAAGATGAGCGAAATGTTGTTGATCTACTGATTGATCAAATTGAGTTTTGTGACGTGATTGTATTGAATAAAACAGATTTGATTGATCAAGACGAGCTGGAAAAATTATTTGGAATTTTGCAGTCTTTAAACCCAAGAGCAAAAATTGAAGTTTCTGCGTTTGGCAAGGTGAATCTTGATCGGGTGTTAAATACCCAGCTATTTGATTTTAACGAAGCGGCACAAGCTCCGGGTTGGTTAAAGGAATTAAGGGGTGAGCATACGCCTGAAACAGAGCAATATGGAATCAATAATTTTGTTTATCGAGCGCGCAGACCTTTTCACCCACAACGGTTTTTTGATTTTATCAACTCCGAATGGAAAGGCGTAATCCGTTCCAAAGGCTTTTTTTGGTTAGCCTCAAATCCCGAGTTTGCTGGATCTTGGTCTCAAGCAGGGGCGATGGCACGCCATGGTGTTGCTGGATATTGGTGGGCAGCAGTGCCAGATGAACATTGGCCTACAGATCAACAAAGTCGAGACGCAATTCAACAAAGCTGGGATGCTCAAACAGGTGATGCACGACAAGAAATCGTGTTGATTGGGATGCAGATGGATCAATCTGAACTTATTCGTCAATTTGATGCTTGTTTATTAAACGATGATGAAATGGCGCTAGGAGCAGAAAAATGGCAAGAGTTTGAAAATCCTTTTAGTGGGTGGACTGATTCTATCATTAGCCATTAATTCATTATGATTCGTTCAATTCAGCCAAAGCATTGCTGAGAATACTTGCAAGCATGAGCGCTTTTAATTATACGCTCATGCTTGGCTTTATATTTTATTAAAATTTAGCTCTTAAGGTGAAAGTCACATTACGTGGTTCCCCCCAATAAACACCATTATAGAAACCTACATTTAAATAGTATTTTTCATCAAATAAGTTATTGATATTCACACTTGCAGTCAGTTCATCACTTAACTTATAACTGGCAAAAGCATTGGCCAATACATAGGCCTTTTGTGTGACTACACCATCGTTATAGGCATTTGCAGGAGCTCGCCCCCATTTTTGTGAAATTTCACTTTGCCAATTCAATCCACCACCGAAAGTTAGTTTTTCTGAACCTGTCCAAAGATTAGCTGGAAGGGTATAACTACTAAATAACTTTAACTGATTTTGTGGAGTAATTGTTAAAGCATTAGAAATTGCAGAACTCACGCTATTTACATAGGTATAGCCGAAGCTAAGATTCCAATTTTCCTGTAACTTTCCAATGGCTTCTAACTCAATACCATTGACTTTAAGTCCTTTGCCTGATGACATATAAGCGGTTTCCATACCATTGACTTTGGGAATAGTGCCGTTTTGTACGTCATCGGGATATTCTGCATCTACAACGGCAAGATCTTTAACACTTGACCAAAATAAAGCAGCACTGGTCAATAACTTACCATCTAATAGATCCGCTTTAATTCCTAGCTCAGTGGTGCTTCCCATTTCAGGATCTAAATAGTCACCGTAACGATCTTGTTTGGATGAAGGGTTAAATACATTGGTATAGCTGGTATAAGCGGTATAAGTGTCATTGATGTCATACAAAATCCCTGCATAAGGAATCAGTTGGTCAAAACTACGTGGTTTTGTAGGGAGAGTATTGCGATTCCACTCATCGACTTTATAATCATATGAGCTATAACGTGCACCTAAAATAAGTTTAAGTGGATCTGCCAAATTTAACCGCAAAGTCGAATATAAACCATATAGTTCAGTTGTTGTTTTCTTTCCAGCCCCATTCTTTTCATAAGTGGGCTTTGGAATATTACCTGTCCAATTACGATAATCTGGTATGACTGCTGGATAATTAATACTTGGAGTCACATCTAATTCAGTACTTTCACCTTTAAAACCACTATAGCCAATAATTAAATCATGTTGGCGATTTAACAATTGAAATGGTCCTGTTGCATAAAGATCTAAATTGAGTTTTTTATTTTCAGCATAAGGGCTGACCATACTCCATAGACTTAAGCCTTTCCCCGTGTTTGGGTCTGGAAAGCCACTACCACCATAAGCCACCATCCAACTATTATCCGAGGTGCTGTGGGCAATCGCTGCTTTAACCAGCCAGTCATTGGCAAAAGTATGTTCAATATCAGCAAAAACGGTTTTATCGGTATTGGCAATTGAACTCCAGTCCGCAGATAAACTAAAGTTTCGCGGAAAATTTGCTTTGCTTCCATCAGCATTGAAATATGGCACTGTTCCCCACGTTGAGCCTTTAGGATCGTTGTCTTGATATTGAAATCCGACTGAGGCTGTTGTTGTTGGGGTTAAATCTGCACTGATAATCCCCATTGCGGCTGTTGACTTGAGCTTATAACGATCCATATAGGACTCTTTATCGGTATACGCTGCCATGAATCGACTTCGAACACTGCCATCTTGAGTCAGTGGAATGGATACATCTGCTTCTACACGGGTATTGTCCCATGAGCCATAAGTTGAGCTGACATTGCCCTTAAACTCTTTTTCAGGACGCTTACGCACCATATTGATGGTTGCAGAAGGGCTGCCTGTTGAACCAGTTAAGCCAGAAGCACCTTTGATCACTTCAACTCGGTCAAAGAAAAAACTATCAAAGCGGGGAGCATTGTCTCCTACAGGCATACCATCAATTTGCCTATTGGTAATTTGAAAACCACGGGAATAGTAGTTAGAACGTTCACTGTCATTTTTAGTGGCAGTAACGCCTGGTGTTGCGGCAAGAACATCATCCAGAATGGTCAGCCCGCGTTGTTCAATTTGTTCACGGGTGACGACGCTTACAGATTGTGGTGTTTCTTTTAAAGATAATTTTAATTTTGATGAGCTTCTTGAGGATTTTGCTTTAAAACTCCCGCTTCCCTCAGTTTTTTCATCCTGAGCATCTGCTTTAACTGTAATGGTTGGGAGTACTGAAGTATTCGCGTCATTACTTTTTTGCTCTTGTGCAAAAGCACTATGGGAAATAGCACTGCAAATAAGTATTGATTTTATTGCAATGTTTAATGCCGTTTGTTTACGTAGATTGTCCATAAGAATAGAAATTAGTAAATAAGAATCATTATTATTATCAATTAACATACAAAAAGATACAAATAAAACATAATTTTTAAACTTTTTTATGAATGATATAAATATGAGGTTTGGGCAGTGTTTTTAATTTAAGTATATGATTTTTAAGTTTAAGTTTAAGTTTAAGTTGTGAAGTGTGGGTGTTGTATTTGAGTGTAAATTTACATTAATAATCTGTAAAATTAGAAGATTATATTTTATTTATCACAATGATTAATTATTGACTGAGCCTTATCCTGATTCCGAATTGAAAGCTTATATCTTTTTCCATTGTCGGTTTTCTTCTGAGAAATTAACCAGAAACGAAACACCTGATTCATCACCAACAAGATATGAGGATGGATTCATCATCAGTACCTTTAATAAAGTTCCTGTTTCAATAGTAATTGGTTTTAAATTATCTTTATTTAAGGTAACGGGTTGGAGTAATTCAATGATTTCCACTTTTATACTAACCTATTGTTTGAATATAAAATTCTATAAATAATTATTGCACAGCGCAAAGCACTCTGCTGAGATACAGCGTTAAAAAACGCAACATTGATGGGGCTTTATGTAGCCTAAACATTTATAAAACTTCATTGTTGTATAAGGCTAAGTTTTCTCTCAGCGGAAAACTTAGCTTAGACAGTTTTAAATTTTATAAAGTAATCGTTGCACCAAGCGCTTTAACAAATTGGGCTAACCAAGCAGGATGTGCTGGCCATGCTGGCGCTGTTACCAGGTGTCCATCTGTGACTGCTTCAGTGACTGCAATATCTGCATATTGCCCGCCTGCAAGTTTAACTTCTGCGGCACATGCAGGATAAGCGGAACATAAGCGTCCTTTTAATACATCGGCTGCGGCAAGCAGTTGTGCGCCATGGCAAACAGCGGCAATTGGTTTTTTAATCGCATCAAACTCGCGAACAATTTCGATCACTCGATCATTCATACGTAAATATTCAGGTGCACGGCCACCCGGAATCACTAAACCGACATAGTTTTCGCTGTTGACTTGGTTAAAGTCATAGTTAATTGCAAAGTTGTGACCACGCTTTTCACTATAGGTTTGCTCACCTTCAAAATCATGAATCGCTGTTGCGATTGTATCACCAGCTTTTTTATCAGGGCAGACTGCATGAACACTATAGCCCAATCCAGTGAGGAACTGAAAAGGAACCATGGTTTCATAATCTTCAACATAATCACCCACTAACATTAGAATTTGTTTAGACATTTTTACACCTTTTGTTTAAATTTTATGATTTATTTCATGTAAAATAGCATGCTCTAGTTGCAGTTTTAAGTTGAATTTATACGGCTTTAGTCTTAATTTAACAGACTTAACTGTAATAAAAATTGTATTCAGTGATGAATGAGAAAAATATGAAAAAGTATCTATTGGGTTTAGTGATTGCGGCGGCTGCCATGAGTAGCCATGCTGCGGTAGAAGAAACAGTGTATAGAGGAATGGGCGAGGCATCTGCACAGTTTCCAAGCTTTAAAAAGATGCAAAAGCAGGGGCTAATCAATAAAAAACCGGATATTTCAAGAAATGACTATAATGATGTATATAAATTAAAAAAACCGCTTCAATTTATGGGACAAACGGTTGCACTGCTATCAGACGAATATATGACACAGTATGCTGGATGTTGTGTCAGCGAGGGCTGGGGAGCGGTTTTAGCTAAAAAGAGTGATATGAAACTCTTGACTCAATTTGCCAAAACCAACCAGTGTTCATTAAGCAAAGTAGAGGCAGATGCCAGTAATTATTATGGTTTTAAACTGAAAGCATTGCCAACAGCAGAATATTATGAGCTTTCTTGCCGAGAACGTGATTTAGAAAACCAGCAGTAAAATAGATAAATTAAGCTATATAGAGCAGTCGTGATTTAAATCTCTTATGCATTATAAATTTTCTCCCTCTTTGCTTTGTGTGATACATGGTTTAGAGGGAGGCTGATGTCTTGACTGAATTTTTATGAATGAACCTGCGTAGGCGATCTTAATCAATATCTACAGAATTAAAGCGCCTGTACCAGCACCAATCACCATTAACCAAACTGGATGAACGTTTTTAAACAGACTTAGACAAATGGTGATGGCGACGATTACGATCAGTAAAATATTTTGAGCAGAGGCTTGGGCAATAATCCAAGCACTGACTAAAACCAAACCGACTGTAATAGGTTTTAACGCCTTTTCAAATTTCGCCCGAAGTGGATGACTTTTAAAATTATTCCAAAATTTAAGTGCATAAATGGTGATGATTGAAGACGGACCAAACTTTGCAAAAGACGTCACGATCAATCCCATAGGCCCTGCGACATGCCATCCCACCAAGGGAACAATCATCATATTTGGACCTGGTGCAGCTTGTGCCATTGCAAACATAGAACTGAATTGCTCAGCAGTCATCCATTGGTGAATCACAACCACCTGATGTTGCATTTCAGGTAAGATCGCATTCCCTCCACCAAAGGCTAATAAAGACAGTTGAGTAAACACTAAAGTCAGTGCGATGAGAACATACATCTTATTTTACTCCTGAGTTACTTTAGTTTGATTAAATGCTAAAACTGCCATATTCACGGTGACTAAAATCAACAATGTCAGTGCCAAGGGCAATTTAATCAACAGCATAAAAATAATGGTCAAGATAATGGTGAAATAGGTCAGCTTACTTTTCATAATTGGTTTTAACATCTTAAAACCTGTAGCAAACAGTAGACCCGCAGCAGCGGCAGCTAAACCTTGAATCATGTGTTGCACCATTGGGATATCTTGAAAGCTGCTATATAGCTGGTACAACGAGATCACAATAATGGTCGGAGCCAGCATAAGACCAAATACCGCACTAATCGCACCTTTTACTCCAGCAAAGTCATAACCAATCGCGACTGCCATATTTACAATATTCCCACCGGGTAAGATTTGGCAGACACCCAACAAGTCGGTAAATTTTTCAGATGTTAACCATTTCTGATCTTCTACAATTAAACGATGTGCGAGAGGAAGTACCCCACCAAATCCCATGAGACCAAGTTTCATAAAGCCTAAAAATAATGCTTTGCAATTCGGTGTGGTCATGGATTGTTCCATTGGGATTGCTTCAGTATTCATTTAGACCTCTTCAATTTGCTGTAATGTACTTGGCTTGAATGTGATTATCTGCTTGTTGAGTCATGAAGAAAAATGCTATTTTTGCTGTTATTCATACCTAAAAAGTATGCTTTAAACGTGAATTAGCACGATAAAAATGAAAAGATCGATATTGAGGCTAAAAGATGATTGATATTCATAAGCTTAATGCGTTTGTGGCTGTGGTTGAGGAAAGTAATATTTCTCGGGCAGCGGTACGTCTGAATATGCAGCAACCGCCTTTAACACGGATTATCAAAAACTTAGAAGATGAATTAGACACAGATTTATTGAAGCGTTTACCGCGTGGCGTAGAAGCAACTGAAGCGGGTAAGGCCTTATACCAAGAGGCACTTACCATACTTGCGCATGCACAGGCTATTCCCAAACGCGTGCAAAATATTTCTAAAGGTTTGGAAGGGCAAATCAATATTGGCTTTACCAACTCAGTTGGTTTACATTCTTTTTTACCTGCTTTACTGCGTAATTTTCGTGAAGTATTTTCTGCGGTGTCTATTCATTTGGAAGAAGATGGCAGTAGCTCATTGATTGATTCGATTATCAATGAAAAGAATGACATCGTTTTTTTGCGTAAGCCTGCGCCGATTGGTTTGGGACTCACCAGTTTGCATGTACTTGATGAGCCTTTAATTGTGGCACTGCCCAATAATCATCCCTTAGCCGAACATCCTGATGCCATCCAATTACTTGATTTAGAACCTTATGATTTTGTACTGTATCGCCGTTTAGCAGGACAAGACTTGTTTGATAATATTTTGGCTAGCTGTTATCAGGCTGGATTTAGTCCAAAGATTGTTCAAGAAGCCCCACGTTTAACGTCGAGTTTAAATTTGATTGCAGCAGGGATTGGTTTGTCGATAGTTCCAGAGGCCATTCGAGATTTTTGGAACAAGCAAATTATTTACAAAGCGCTTAAAGCGGATACGCCGTGTATTGCACCAATTTATGCAGTCTATAAGCAGGATGCTGAAAATATCCGTTTAAAACATATTTTAAATTTGCTCGCTTAATTTATAGGTTGACTTGCTAAAGCTCTAGCTAAATAAGTGGATTTATATATTTTGGATGTTGGTGTTGCTCACTGGGACTAAAGATCTAGGTTTAGATTGAGCTATTTTGGAATAATTTATGCTTTGAAATTCTATCTTGAAAATAAAATCAGTGAATCATTGCATTTTTGCTACACATAAAGCCTGAGCTCAAGATTACTATTATTGTTTTAAATTCAAACCTTAGAAATAGAATTGAGGATATCGCTTTGAAACTTGGATTTGTAAAAAGTGTTTTAGCATCTGCAATCATGTTGTCATCTGCACCAGTATGGGCTGAAACAACAGGGCAAATCACTCAAACCACTTCAGCTATTGTGAAAGATCAAAAAAAATCGGGGATTGATCATCAATATTTTGATCAAAATGTAAAAGGGAATGATGATTTTTATCAACATGTAAATGGAGGATGGTTGAAAAATACCGAAATTCCTGCAGATAAATCACGTTGGGGAACTTTTGATATTTTGCATGAAGAATCATTAAAACAATTGCATGATATTGTCGATGAGCTTTCAAAACAACAATTGGTGGAAGGAAGTTCAGAGCAAAAAGTGGCAAGTCTATATGCCAATTTTATGGATGAAAAAAGTATTGAAGCATTGGGTATTCAGCCGATTCAAGCGGAAATTACCAATGTTGATGCATTGAAAAGTAAAAAAGATATTGCGCAATTGGCCGCACATTTTTCACGTATTGGTGTAACCAGCCCTTTTGATGTGGGTATTGACCAAGACATGAAAAACTCAACTGAAATGGTGGCAATGCTTGGGCAAAGTGGTTTAGGGTTACCTGATCGTGATTATTATTTAAAAAATGATGCCAAATTTAAGAAAATCCGTTCGCAATATTTAAAGTATATTGAAAAAACTTTAAGCCTAGCTGGAGACAAGCAAGCAGCACAGCATGCGCAAGGGATTTTAAAATTAGAAACGCAAATCGCCAAGATACAATGGAGTAATGTTCAAAACCGTGATGTAACAAAGCTCTATAATATTTATAAAACACAAGACTTAGCCAAACTTAGTCCAAAAATTGATTGGCAAACTTATCTAGAAAAACAAGAATTGTCCGATAAGATTAAAACCATACAAGTTATTCAACCAAGTTACTTCAAAGGTTTAAGCCCAATTGTTGACAATACCTCACTAGAGGTTTGGAAAGCTTATTTTAAATTTCATTTAGTTAGTGATTTTTCATCATTGCTTAGTCAAGCTTTTGTCGATAACAGCTTTGATTTTTATAGCAAACAGCTCAGAGAAATCAAGGAACAGAAACCACGTTGGAAGCGTGGCGTGCAATTGGTTGAGGGAACTTTAGGTGAAAGTTTGGGCCAGATTTATGTGAAAAAGTATTTTTCTGCTGAGAAAAAACAACGCATGGAAGTCTTGGTGCAAAACTTAATGAAAGCTTATTCTCAAAGCATAGACAAACTGGATTGGATGAGCCCAACCACGAAAGTTCAGGCGCAGAAAAAGTTAGCAAGTTTTGCGGTGAAAATTGGTTATCCAAACAAATGGCGTGATTATTCTGCTTTAGAAATCAAAAATAATGACTTGATTGGAAATGTGATCCGTTCACGCGAATTTGAACATCAATATGCCTTGAATAAATTGGGCAAGCCTGTTGATCGTGATGAATGGGGCATGACACCGCAAACCATCAATGCGTATTACAACGCTTCTTTAAATGAAATTGTCTTTCCAGCAGCAATTTTACAACCACCTTTCTTTGATATGGATGCCGATGACGCGGTGAACTATGGTGCGATTGGGGCAATTATCGGTCATGAGATCAGTCATGGCTTTGATGACCAAGGCAGCCAGTTTGATGAATTGGGCAATATGAAAAATTGGTGGACGGCAGAAGACCATCGAAAATTTAAAGAAAAAACCAATACATTGGTTGCTCAATACAACGCTTATGAGCCAATCAAAGGCTATCATGTCAATGGTGAGTTAACTTTAGGCGAAAATATTGCTGATAACTCTGGATTGGCGATTGCTTATAAAGCTTATCAACTGTCTTTAAATGGCAAGGCAGCACCAGTGTTGGATAATTTAACAGGTGAACAACGCTTTTATATTGGTTGGGCACAAGCATGGCGTTCTAAAATTACTGATGCAATGCAAGTTGAATTCTTAAAAAGAGATCCGCATTCACCTGATAAAGTTCGTGGCAATGCCACCTTGCTAAATCAAGCGCCATTTTATGATGCTTTTCATATTCAGCAGGGCGATAAAATGTATTTGCCTACCAATAAACGCGTGACCATTTGGTAATAATCTGACCTAAAAGCCTACCAAGCTGTATCAAGACTTGGCAGGCTTTTTTATATTTTTTTCACATGTTGTATAAATAAATGGCAGTGGAATAGATGTCTAGATAGAGCTTTTTAAGTTTTAACTTAATTGATTATCTCTAATCATTTTTTCTGTGATTTTCTTATCACTTTATTTCGATAAATAGTCAATAAATTCAATGTAATAAGTTTGTTGTTTTGAGCATTTTAAGATATTTTTATGCATAAATATAATTGAGAAATGTCAGGTGAATTTAAAAACATTCTTATTGTTGGGTGGGGTCGCTTTTGTATTGCAGGGTTGTACAACCATGAATACATCAACATCAGACGCTTTTAAACAATATGCTTCTGCTCAAGAACTCATTGATAAGCACAATATTAATGAAAATAATAGCCCATTTAAAGAATATGTTTATGATTGGGGATCAAAACAAAGCGATCAGCAGGTGCAGTCTTTAACACCGAAAAGTTACTTAAGCCGTTATTGTAGCGCTAAAGGTGGTCATTTTACTCAAGTGCAAAAAAGCACAATGAGTTCGGTTAAAGATATTTGGGCAAAAAAATTATTAAATACTTATAGCAGTGTTAAACAGGGGATCGGTGCATACCAATGTACTGAAAGTAATGGTCAGCAATGGTATGTATCCATCGAACCTTTATCTGAACGTAAACTTGATCAAACTGGAACTCGAGTTGTAAATTTGCAAACCAAAGTTTTATCTTTGGATGAGCTTAATAAATTCTATAACAACAAAAGCAATATGGAGGCAGTTGTCCAAGAAAAGAAATCTAAAAATAGTCATTCAAAAAGCAGTGATGCAAAAAGCACTGATATAAAAACGAATAATTCAAAAAATGTTGCTATTAACAATGTAGTAAAAACTCCCCCTGTTAAAGTCATGGAAGAAAAAAAGCCAGTCGCCGCAGTTGCAGAAGAAGTGAAAGAAAAGCCTCAGCCTGAAAAAACAATAACGACACCGCAGTCACAACAGATGCAATTATATATTTCTGCACGCAAAGAGTTAGGGCGTGGGCAAAATCAGATCAATGCCTGTAACAATGCTGAACGTGCTTATAATTATGGGCGCTTGCATGGAACAAGTGGAATTAATGTCTATGCTGAATCAGGTGTATTGGTAGCAAGATGTTTAAACAATGTGCCAAGTTATAGTCAGCGCTTTTCTAATCCGCAAGATCGAGCCAAACGAATTTTGCAGAATTTGGCGAGTAATCAAAATCATGCAGTTGCCAAACATATGCTAAAGCAGATTAAATAATGGAATAAGGTGTTTCACTTCAACGGAGTGAAACACCCGAATAAATGAAAAGCGTTATTCATCATTCAATGAACATTCAAAACTACTCGGATTTTCTTTACAGCGAACTTTTTTGAGGAAATTCATCATTTGTGGATCATAAATACCTGATTTAGTCAGTGCAATACGAGATTCACGCATCATTTTGATATAGTTCAGTTGTTCATTGGCAGGGATATTCATCCAATATTTTGCAGGAATTTCTTTTTCATATTTGGCTACGATGTTAAATGTTCTGCCCAATTGACTCGCAACCCAAGTTCGAGATTTTTGTCCAAAGCCTTGAGGGAATTTGTCTTTGCGAATAATAAAATTGGCCGAAATTTGAGTCAGTGGAAATTTTACGATGCCGCCTTTTTCTCCTAAGCCCTTATAGAGCTCAAAGGGTTTAAATGCAACAACAGGTGCAGGAAGGATATCAATTTCATGATTATTAAATTTAGCGCCTGCACTGGTGACATCAACAGAAACAGCTTGTGCACCTACTTGTTGAACCAATTTTGGTTGCGCTTCATCATAACGGAACACACCAATTTTTTTACCAGCAGCTTTGGCTAATGTGTTGATATTTTTGTCATTTACAAAAAGATATGCTGGGCCAATTGTACCCAATCCTGCAATTTCATAAGGGCCATTGATCATCTTTTCCGCTGCTCGGGGTAAAGATAATAATTTATAGGCTGAAATGGCTGTTTTCATATCCGTTAATGCACCGATCGCATCTAAGGAGCCAATATATTTATTAAATTGGCGACCACGTAAACCACTGATAATGGCACCATCACATTTACCCACTTTTAAGTCTTCTGCAGCGAGCCTTTCGTCAGTAACGGCTCTTAAATCTATATCAGCACCCCAATTTTTTGCTTCAAGTGCATAATCTTTAGCTAGGGCATATGCATCACCTGCTTTACCAACCGGATCAAAAACACATACAACTTGCTTTGCTAAAGCAGGCATCGAAAGTGCGAATAAAGTAGTTATTGTGAGAGCTTGAACCATTTTCATATATATTTCCCTATAAACAGTTATGGCATATCTTATTAAAACGTATGTGCTATTGATGAACTAATGACCATGAGGATTGTTTTTTGTGTCAATAAATCCAACAAATGTAGGTTTTTGAGTGTGAGTTATTGATTGAGATTTGATTCATGTGATATTGGTCTTTTTAGATCTTTATTAGTTTAAGCTAGATGACAGATTAAGAAAGTATTTTAGTTTTAATCTATAAAGCTATCTATTTTAAATACAACATAAATATTGAATCCAGTTTAGCTCAGCAAATAAGATTATTTTCAGTATAGGTTGTTTACAGAGTCATAACAGGCGAATAGGTAGCGCTTGTGATACAAAGGATTTAATTTCGAATTGGACTTTGTTTATGTCACGCCAAATTTTCTCCTCAATGCATTCTAAATTTTCCCATATGGGTCGTTCTGTGTTTATGGCGACGGCATTAATGGGAACAGCACAATTTGCTGTCGCAGGGCCAACCGTTGATCAACTTAGCGATTGTTTGGTAAAAGCAACCACAGCAACAGATAAAACTACAGTATTACAGTGGACCTTTGCTGCACTATCTACACACCCTGATCTAAAAGCATTGAGTAATGTCAGTGATGTACAAAGAACACAACTCGATCAAAAGTTTGCTCAGGTTTTGCAACGGGTGATTGTAGAGCAGTGTTCCGCACAGACCAAAGCAGTGATTGCAGCTGAAGGTGTGCAAGCAGTAGGTGACAGTTTCCAAGAATTAGGTCGTACGACAGGTGAAGATATTATTAAAAACCCTGAAGTGAAAAAACAGTTACAGGGTGTATTGCGATATGTAGACTTAAATAAATTGGTGATGACTTTTTTAACCCCTGATATTTGGAATAAGTTGGGTGTGATTCGCCCATAAATCACTTAACCTTTACGGAGCAAGACTTCTTATCTGTTTAAAGGGGATGAAATATTCATGATGCAATTGAAATCATTATAGAAATCTCAACGAAGCTCCTCTTACTATTGAAAGGGTTTGGGGAGTGGAATGAATACATCAAGAAAGCTTGTTTAAAGTGGCATTGTTAAAATTAGATTGAGTTTTGGTCTGTAAAAAATTGGTGATTGAGGGTATTTAAAAGATCGGGTTTTTTCAGTGATTGCATGTTATCTTGATGATTTGATTCAAAGAAAGCTTTAGGTCAATTTAATGAATTTTGAAAAACTCTTTTTATATAAACAATGGTCAGATCAGCGTTTATTTAAAGCCATAGATCAAATTGATCAAGTGCAATATTTAGAAGATTATAATTTTGCCAAGCAACAATTTAATCATATGATCATTGTCGAAGAGTTATTTAGATCTCGGCTAGAAAACAAAAAAGCGTTGCACAGTCAAACCAATACAGAATTTTTACCCGCCTTAGATGAACTTAAACATCGAATTGCTGAATCACATTTATGGTTTATTGAATTTGCACAAAATATTCAATTGGATCAACTTGCAGAAATTATTCATTTTCAATTTATAGATAAAAAAACGGGTAGCCTATCAATAGAAGAGATCCTCTTTCATATCATCAATCATGGAACATACCATAGAGGCAATATCGCGCATGCTTTGCATCATGCTCAGGTGGTTCATCCTGCTGATACATATACGGTCTTTATTCATCAGTATGAACCTGAGCGTAGAGTAGATAAAATTACTCAGATATATTATGACTAGAAATATTTGGGATTATAAGCTTGTTGTGTTTACTTAATTATTCTACATTTGTAGGTAGTTAAAATAATTGGAATTCATGTAGTGAACAAAAAAACTGAATTAGAAAATGATGAAGAAATTACTAGTAAAAAAGAGCTAGAAAAAAAAGTAAGACTTACATGTGGAATTATTATGCCAATTGCTACAATGTCATCAGAGTACACGAGTGATCATTGGTCTGATATTCGACATATATTACATAAAGCAATTGAAAAAGCAGGTTTTATTCCTCGTATTGTAAGTGATTCTGAAGAAAGTACTGTAATTCATGGTTCAATTATCAATAATATTTATAATGATGCAATTATCGTTTGTGATGTAAGTAATAAGAATGCAAATGTGATGTTTGAACTAGGAATGAGATTAGCATTCAATAAGCCAGTTGTAATTGTTAAGGATGACAAAACGGATTATTCGTTTGATACAGGCAATATTCAACATGAACCTTACCGTAAAGATTTGAGACATAGTACAGTTGAAAAATTTATTGAAGATCTGAGTAGGAAGATTATCAAAACTTATGAAGCATCGCAGAAGGAAGAATACCAATCTTTTTTAAGTTATTTTGGTAAATTCGAAGTCGCTAAAATAGAAAATAAATCGATTGGCGAAGAAGAAGCATTAGAAAAGTTATTGAATAAAATGAATTCCATTGAATCTCAATTAAAGGCCGTTACCCCCAAAGAAGAAAATGTTAGATACGTATCTGATAATAGGATAGCAAATCCTAAAAAGCTATCTGTTCGTTATACTGTATCCAACGAAGACAATATTCCTCTTATTTTAAAAGGCGTTAGTGAGAATTTAAGTAATATTGAGAATTTATATTATGACCATAATATGGAAAGGATAATTATTGAATTTATTAGTCCTTTGACTATGGATGATAGAAAGCGTTTAGTTCAGATAGTAAAACAAGTAGCTAATGATAATGATTTACCATTTTAGAAATCCATAATTATGTAAAAAATACCTGCTCTAATGATCTGACTTCAATTAAGTTAGACGGATTAATTAAGCGGTTTAAATGACTGAGCCCTGTATTCTATAGGGCTTAGTTTAATGAGCAGGCTTTACCCTGATACTCATAGCGATTTAGCTCATAACTTTTACCATCCCAACGATACACCGCAAAACATAAACCTGGACCTCCATTTTCAATATCAGGCCAACCATCTTTGCCTGTGCTTTTTAGAAAAGTCGGTATACCTGCGTTTTCAAAAATAGTTTTCCATTTCCCATTTTTCTGTTGTGCAACAAGGTGGTATCCCACGCCTGTATTGCCATAACACATACTGCTGTAGTCTGAAATAACAGCATCATTTAGCCCATCTTTATTTAAATCCCGATATACAGTAATTTCACCTGTTTCGCATTTTCCTTCCCAACCATGTTTGGTTTTTGCAAAACCTGCTGCTTTAAAAATCAAGCTGGCTTCTTTTGAAGGAATATTAATTTTCGTTTCTGCAAAAGTTGTAGTTGTAAAAAGGACAAGTGTTGAGAGAGTTAGGATAGATATTTTCATTTTTTCCAAGTTTTGATTGATGTAATATAGTTTTATCTATTTCGATTGTATTGATATATTGAGTGCTTGAGCAAGCTATGTTTGATGTTTTGTTGCAATATTGAGTAAAAGTAGATATTTTTAAATTTTTTCTAAAACTTTTAAGTGACTTGAATTTTAGCGACAATATATGTCGTATGTAGATTGTTTTTTAGGTTGATTGACGTTATATTTTTGAAAAATTAAGAAAATATGAGGTACTTATGAAAATATCTGATTTTGTATTGAATTTTAACAAAAATAGTAATTATTCTAGTTTAGCATTTTGTAGAGTTAGGTATTATTTAATAAAAGATCAACATGTTGTCATAATAACTGACTTAGATGATTTGAATTTTGGTCAAAGTATAACTAATGCTATTGAAGTAATAATAGAAGATTTATATGAATATGGATATTTAAGTGAAAAGAATATTACATTCATTGAACATTATGAGAAAAATGATTTTAGAAGTGATACTTTTGATATAGTTGAGTTGTTCCCGAGGACAAATTGGAGGAAAATTTCATCAGAAGATGTATGTAAGTTAATTAGTGAGGATTTATTTAAAGATTTAATTATTAAGTCATCAAATAGTTATAAAATAGTTGATCAAGTAAAAAAAATATGTTTGAAAAATAATCCTTTCTTTGATTCTTGTTATCAACCTTCAAATAGTTTTATTCAACGTAAACTTGAAATTAAAGATTCAATGGTTTCGAGAGATAAATTAATGGATATAATTGTAAGTGATGGTACAGAAATGGAAATTCAGAAATTAATAAAAAAAGATTTATCGATTTTAGCAGAAGCCTATACTGATAATGAAGAATATATTTGTTTTTCAGAGTTTCCTTTAGATAATGGATTTATTGATTTTGTTATTTTTACTGGTAGATCAAGGATGGATGTCATATTGATTGAAATTAAAGGTGCAAATTTTAATCTTGTTAATTCAAATCATTATAATAATTTTAACTCTAATATAAGTAAGGCTTCTTCACAAATAGAGTTAAGAGTTGGGAATATATTTAAAAAGTTAGAGTCTTTTAGATTATTTTGCCATGAAATTCGTAAAAGAGTTGAGAATAACGAAAAATTATATAATTCATTTATTGGCCCATCTGGAGAACTTCTAGTGGATCCAAATAAAGATATTAATATCAGAACAATTATTATTGGCGGGAGAACAAAGGATGATTTATTAGAAAGTTCTATTAGGCAGAACTATGAAAGAAATAGAATTCCACCAATAAGATTAGAATCATGGGATACATTTATCCGAAGATTGAAACGTTAAAACGATATCTCCCTCACATTAAGTAAGGGAGATAATATAAAAATTAAATCAGCTTAACCAATCAATTTCTTCATCAATTCATTGACTTGAGCAGGGTTGGCTTTACCACGAGAGGCTTTCATCACTTGACCAACTAGACCATTGAATGCTTTCTCTTTACCAGATTTATACTCTTCAACCATCTTCTCATTGGCAGCAAGCACTTCTTTGATGATGGCTTCAATGGCACCTGTATCAGTTTCCTGTTTCAAGCCTTTTTCAGCAATGATGTCATCTGCAGTTTTGCCTTCTTCCCACATAAAGCCAAACACTTGCTTAGCAATCTTACCGCTAATGGTATTGTCAACAATACGTGCGATCATCCCGCCAAGTTGTTCTGCTGAAACAGGAGAGTCTTGAAGTTCAAGGCTGGCTTTATTTAAAGCACCTGAGAATTCACCCATCACCCAGTTTGCAGCAACTTTACCTTGAGCTGCGCCGCCAGAAGCCGTAACAACCGCTTCATAGAAGTCAGCCAATTCACGAGATAGCGTCAGTACATGTGCATCATATTCAGTCACTGCAAAGTCTGCGATAAAACGCGCACGACGTGCTTTAGGTAACTCAGGAAGTGCAGCACGTGCAGCTTCAATTTGCTCATTTGCAATGATCACTGGAAGCAAGTCAGGGTCAGGGAAGTAACGGTAATCGTTGGCTTCTTCCTTAGAACGCATTGAACGTGTTTCCATTTTGTTCGGATCGAACAAACGGGTTTCTTGATCAATACGACCGCCATCTTCCAAGATGTCCATTTGACGTTGAATTTCAACATTGATGGCTTGTTCGATAAAACGGAATGAGTTGAGATTTTTTAACTCACAACGGGTACCAAATGGTTGCCCTGGACGACGTAACGATACGTTACAGTCAGCACGGAATGAACCTTCAGCCATGTTACCGTCAGAAATCCCTAACCAACGCACCAAAGTGTGAATCGATTTGATATAAGCAACAGCTTCTTCAACTGAACGCATATCAGGTTCAGACACGATTTCAAGTAAAGGTGTGCCAGCACGGTTTAAGTCGATGCCAGACATGCCTTCGAATTGATCGTGAATCGATTTACCTGCATCTTCTTCCAAATGCGCACGAGTCACGCCTATACGCTTCACTGTGCCATCTTCAAGCTGGATATCGATATGACCTAGCCCAACGATAGGATTGTCCATCTGGCTGATCTGGTAGCCTTTTGGCGAGTCTGGGTAAAAGTAGTTCTTACGCGCGAACACAGAGGCTTGGTCGATATAGGCATCAATCCCCAAACCAAAACGAATTGCAAGATCAACCACTTCTTGGTTTAACACAGGAAGTACACCCGGCATTGCCAAATCAACAAGGCTGGCTTGAGTATTCGGATCTTGACCAAATTCAGTTGATGAACCTGAAAAGATTTTAGACTGAGTTGCAAGCTGTGTGTGAATCTCAATACCAATAACGACTTCCCAACCGTCAATCAGCTTTGACACGGATGGTGCTAACTTTTGAGCTTCAGTCATTATGCATTCTCCTCAGCAATAGCCGCACGTTTAGTATGCCAATCTGTATTTTGTTGATATTGATGCACAATTGAAAGTAATTGTGATTCTGACCAATAGTTACCAATTAACTGTAAACCTACTGGGAGATTATTCGTATCAAAACCAACAGGTGCGTTAATGGCTGGTAAGCCTGCCAAGTTCACCGCAAGTGTATAGATATCGCCTAAATACATTTCGGTTGGGCTTAGGTTTGCACCGATTTTGTATGCTGTCGTTGGTGCAGATGGTGCTGCAATCACATCGACATTTTCAAAAGCTTTTAAGAAATCCTGTTGGATTAAACGACGAACTTTTTGTGCTTTCACATAATACGCATCGTAATAACCAGCAGAAAGCGCATAAGTACCAATCAAGATACGACGTTGTACTTCTGCACCAAACGCTTCTGAACGAGAGCGTTTATAGAGATCTAAAATATCTGTTGGGTTTTCACAACGGTAACCATAGCGAACACCGTCATAACGAGACAAGTTAGAAGACGCTTCCGCAGGCGCAATCAAATAATAAGTTGGTACATAGGCTTCAGTCATGTTGAGGTCAATCTCAACCAATGTCGCGCCCATGTCTTGTAATTTTTTCAAAGATTCTTCAACACGTGCCTTAACTTCTGCATCGAGACCTTGAACATTGAAGTATTGTTTTGGAATACCAATACGTAAACCTTTCACTGCTGTTGCATTTAAGTTTGCAACATAGTCATCCACTTCTTTGTTGATTGAGGTTGAATCTTTGAGGTCATGTCCAGCAATAGTGTTCATCAAAAAGGCACAGTCTTCAGCAGAACGTGCCATTGGGCCACCTTGATCAAGTGATGACGCAAATGCAATCATCCCGAAACGAGAGACACGGCCATAGGTCGGTTTAAGACCGGTTAAGCCACAGAAAGAAGCAGGCTGGCGAATTGAACCACCTGTGTCGGTACCTGTTGCAAGCGGTGCAAGATCAGCCGCAACAACAGCCGCAGAACCACCAGAAGAGCCACCTGGAACATGTTCTAAGTTCCATGGGTTTTTAGTCGCGCCATAGAATGAACTTTCAGAGGTTGAACCCATTGCGAATTCATCCATGTTCACTTTACCTAAAGTCACTAGGCCAGCTGCTTTGGCTTTCGCCACCACAGTTGCATCATAAGGTGAAATGAAGTTGTCCAGCATTTTTGAACCCGCAGTGGTTTTAATCCCTTGGGTACAGAAAATATCTTTATGCGCCAGTGGAACACCAGTCAATACGCCAGCAGTTCCAGATTTTAGTAAGTTGTCAGCAGCATCAGCTTGAGCCAATGCTTGTTCGGGAGTGACCGTTACATACGATTTGACACGATCATCAATTTTCGCAATACGGTCCAAATAATGCTGAGTCAATTCACGAGATGAAAATTGGGCAGATTTTAAGCCTTCTGTCATTTCACGAATCGATAAACGGTGTAAATCAGTCATGAGTACAATTCTTTACGATTAATTTTTTAAAATAAGTTCATTTGATCAAATATTATTCAATCACTCTCGGAACGAGGTACAAACCATCCTGAGTTGCAGGAGCAATGGCTTGATATTCTTCACGATGGTTCGCTTCAGTCACGACATCTGGACGAAGTGGTTGCGGATTATCAAATGGGCTCTTAAGTGGCTCAACACCATCGGTATTGATCGCTTTTAAGGTCTCCATCATCCCTAAGATTTTATTTAAACTTTGAGCATATTCAGCAGATTGCGTATCATTCAGCGACAATCGAGCAAGATTGGCGATTTGTGATACAGTTTGTGCATTTAATTCTGCAGAATGCTGAACATCTGAACTTGACATGATGTCTCACCTAATCAGTTTTAAAAAAATTCAAAATATCGTGCGTTATAATAAGCGATTGACTTGTTCAAATCATCACATTTAGTTAAAGTTGCCATCTTGCGTCCATATAAAGTTTAAACTGAGAACGACCCGTGATTCTAAAACGACTAATTGGCTTGTTTTCGCCAGATCTCGCCATTGATTTAGGTACTGCAAATACACTTATTTATGCACCAGGAAGGGGCATTATATTAAACGAACCGACAGTTGTGGCGATTCGTCACAGTGGTTCGCAGAAAATTGTTGCAGCTGTGGGTTTAGATGCTAAGCAAATGCTTGGTCGTACCCCAGCCAATATTTCTGCAATCCGTCCGATGAAAGATGGTGTTATTGCAGATTTCGAAGTTACTGAAACCATGTTAAATCAATTTATTGGTAAAGTGCATGAAAAACGTTTATTTCCACCTGCACCTCGTGTAGTGGTATGCGTACCATGTAAATCAACATTGGTAGAACGCCGTGCGATTCGTGAAGCTGTGTTTAACGCAGGCGCACGTGATGTACGTTTGATTGAAGAGCCTATGGCTGCTGCGATTGGGGCGGGTATGCCTGTTGAGCAAGCATGTGGTTCTATGGTCGTAGATGTGGGTGGTGGTACAACTGAAATTGCCATCATTTCCTTACAAGGTTGTGTGTACGCAGATTCTTTACGTATTGGCGGCGATGTTTTTGATGAACAAATTATTAACTATGTACGTAAAGCACATGGTTGTGTAATTGGTGAAACAACAGCTGAAACTATCAAAAAAGAAGTGGGTATGGCTGTTGCTGACGGCACAACTTTAGAAATTGAAGTTCGTGGTCGTAACCTTGCTGAAGGTGTACCGCGTGCCATTACGGTAACTTCAGATGAAATTACCCAAGCGATTTCTGATCCATTACAAAGTATTGTTTCTGCTGTGAAATCAGCACTTGAGCAAACTCCACCTGAGTTATCTTCTGATATCGCAGAGCGTGGTATTGTGTTGACAGGTGGTGGTGCATTACTGCGTAACCTCGATAAGTTGCTTGCTCAAGAAACAGGTTTACCTGTTGTTGTAGCAGAAGATCCTTTAACTTGTGTAACGCGTGGTGGCGGTAAAGTCTTAGAATTCTTTGACAATCCAAACCATGATATGCTTTTTGTAGGCTAAACTATACTCGATTAAGTTTAAGGATGAGGCGGTGCAACCGAATCTCTTTTCAAGACAACCGCCATCTTTTCGCTCGTTCATCATTGCGGTCATCACTTGTTTGGTAGTGCTGTTTTTTAACTGGCGCATGCCACAAGTGATTCAACCTGCAAGAGATGTCTTGTATGCGGCATATAATCCAATTTATGCCTTAGCAAGCTATCCTGTATTGTCGAAAGAATGGCTAAATCAACAAACTAAATCTGAGGCTCAGTTACGTCGTGAAAATACCGCGATGCAAGCTGAACTGCTTCAGGCTCAAGTACGTCTGCAAAAACTCTCTGAACTTTCTGCTGAAAATACCCGTTTACGTGGTTTGCTCGATACGCCATTAATTATCGATGGGCGTATGGAAATTGCAGAAGTGATTGGAACTGATGCCGATCCATTGCGTCATATCATTATCATTAACCGTGGTGAAGCCAATCATTTAAAAGTCGGGCAAACCGTTTTAGATGATAAAGGTATCATGGGGCAAATCATCAACGTCTATCCACATAGTAGCCGCGTCATGTTGCTTTCCGATAAAGAACATTCTTTATCTGTACGTTTAGAAAGCTCAGGTATGCGCGCCATCGTGACGGGTACTGGTGATTTAGGACATTTGAAAATGGAATATGTTCCAACAAGTGCCAATATCAAAGTGGGTGATAAAGTTTATAGTTCAGGTTTGGGGCAACATTTCCCAGCAGGCTATTTGGTTGGTTCAGTATCTAAAGTCATGCGTCATAACACGGGTGAGTTTGCGCAAATTGATGTGGTTCCCGCTGCACAATTAGCAGGTGGTCATCATGTTGTGGTACTTTTCTCTGATTCTTTAGCGATGGAGCAGCCAAATGTTGATCGCTAAGAAATTACCTTCTGAAAAGCAACGTAAAGATCCATTATGGATCATTGTTGTATCAATTATTATTGGTTCAATTTTAGTGGTTTATCCGATGTCCTATGCATTAGCAGGATGGCGACCACTGTATATGTTTTTAATCATGCTGTTTTGGGTGCTGTGTCAGCCTACATGGTGTGGAATTTGGTTTGCATTTACCATGGGGCTATTTACTGACTTATTGTTAGATGCACCTTTGGGGATGAATGCATTGAGCTATGTGCTGATTGCATTTTTAACTCGCTATTTTATTCGAGAAAGACGTGTACTGACATTTAGTAATCTTTGGATTATTAGTATGTTTGCAATTCTTGCGCATTTGGTCTTTACCTTTATGGCACAAGTGATGGCAGGTACGCATTTTTCGATTACCCGTCATTGGCAAACATTGGTTTCGAGTATTTTTTGCTGGCCAGTTCTTTATTATTTATTAAGAAGATGGCGCATTTAATTCTGGCCTCAGGCTCACCAAGGCGTAAAGAGCTGCTTTTACAAGTGGGCTTGGATTTTAGCATCCACAGCCCAGACATTGATGAATCTGTGTTGGAACATGAACAGATTGAGCAGTATGTACAACGTTTGGCTGAAAGCAAAGCCAAAGTGGTACTGAATTTGTACCCGCAAAGCACTGTTATTGCAGCAGATACAAGCTTAGTTTTTGCCAATCAAATTATTGGTAAGCCAACATCTAAGCAGCATGCTTTTGAAATATGGACATTATTGTCAGGTCAAAAACATGAAGTATTGACAGGTGTTTGCGTTGCAAATGCACATCAATTATTGAGTGTCGTGGTTCGTACGGAAGTTGAGTTCCAACAATTCAGTCTGAATGATATGGAAGAATATTGGGCTACAGGCGAACCTTTGGGGAAAGCTGGCGCATATGCAATTCAAGGTATTGCGGCAAAGTATGTGACAGGTATAAAGGGTAGTTATAGCAATGTGGTTGGGCTACCTTTGCATGAAACGATACAGTTACTTGATCGTATAGATCAGCGCAGTTGAGGCACTAAATTAACTGCTGAAAAGAATTTTTATAATGTTTTGAGTTTAGTTATGTCTGACGAGTTATTGATTAACGTCACACCTATGGAATGTCGTGTGGCGCTAATTCAAAATGGTACGGTCAACGAACTGTTTGTTGAACGAACTGTTAAACGCGGGTTAGTCGGGAATATTTATAAAGGAAAAGTTGTCCGTGTACTTCCAGGGATGCAAGCAGCCTTTGTCGATATCGGGTTATCTCGTACTGCATTCTTACACATCAATGATATGATTTGGCCGCGTAATCAACCTACGCCAAATGTCTTTGAGTTATTACAACCCGGTCAAATTCTGACGGTTCAAGTGATGAAAGACATGTTGGGGACCAAAGGTGCACGACTGAGTACCGATCTTTCTATCCCATCTCGTTATCTTGTCTTGATGCCATATGGCAGTCATATTGGTGTATCGCAACGGATTGAGTCTGAAGAAGAACGTGACCGTTTACGCTCGATGATTGAAAGAATTCAAAGCGAGCATAAGTTGCCGGGTTCAGTGATTGTACGTACAGCTGCTGAAGGAATTGAAGAGGCTTCAATTGCTCAAGATATGGCATATTTAGCCAAGCTTTGGGAATTTATTCAGAAAAAACAAAAAATTATTGCAGTTCCTTCGTTGATTTTTGAAGAGCTTCCTTTACCACAACGTGTTATTCGTGATTTAGCCAATGATGATACGGCAACGATTTATGTAGATTCACGAGAAGTACATGCCAAGTTGCAAGAGTTCGTTTGTGAATTTGTACCGAGTATGGAAAGCCGCTTGCAGCATTATCCTGGTGAGCGTCCACTTTTTGATTTGTACAATGTCGAAGAAGATATCCAAAAAGCATTACAAACCCGTGTAGCTTTAAAGTCAGGTGGCTATCTGATGATAGACCAGACTGAAGCGATGACCACAATTGATGTCAATACAGGTTCGTATGTTGGTGGGCGCACGCTTGAAGACACGGTGTTTAAAACCAACATGGAAGCGACGCAGGTGATCGCGCGCCAATTACGCTTACGTAATTTGGGTGGCATTATCATTATTGACTTCATTGATATGCAGGAAGCTGTACATCGGGAAGAGGTCATGAACCAGTTTGATAAAATGCTGGAACGTGACCATGCAAAAACCAAGATTACCCAAGTCTCTGAACTTGGCTTAGTTGAAATGACACGTAAACGTACCCGTGAATCATTAGAGCATTTGTTGTGTGAATCATGTCCGACCTGTCAAGGGCGCGGATTTGTGAAAACAGCAGAGACAGTATGTTACGAAATTTTTCGAGAAATCTTAAGATATACCCGTGCTTATGAGTCTAAGAGTGGCTTTACTGTTATCGGTCATCCATCGGTGATTGATCGCCTATTAACGGCGGAAGCCCCAGCTGTCGCGGATTTAGAGCATTTTATTAATCGCGTGATTAAATTCCAAGTCGAAAATTTATACACGCAAGAGCAATACGATATCATTTTGAGTTGAAATTGTAACAGGATGTCGTTAAACAGTTGTTACATCTGAAATTTTACTTTTTCAACTGATTTCACAATACTAGATTACAAAGGTAGCCAAAGACTTTCTCCCTTTCACAGTCTTAGCAAGTGAGGTCATAAAATGAGTGTAAGTGAACAATTAATCAGTCGTAGTATCAAGCATGTGTTGGAAAGCCAGCCTAAAAATACATGTGTTATGTTAGATGACAATGGTCAAGAAGTGAAAATCACCAAAGACATGGTAGTTAATGTCTGTCATCAACTGTTAAATAAGTGTCGTAATGTTAAAGATTAAGGGGCATATATTAGCCCCTTAATTTTTGAATCAATTTATGTTTTTATCTCTCAAGCAACACTAAAATCAAATCAATTATAAAATCCTATACTAACTTTCGTGCAGCAACAGATTCCTTCGTTACATCTTGAGTATCCGTTTTTGCCTTGGCTTGAGCGTTTGGCTTTTTATCGGCGAGTTCTAGTGCATTTTTTTCTGCAATAATTTGCTCAAACTTTTGGATTTCATTTTCCAAATGCGTGAGAAGATTCTGCAATTTAGGCAGAGATTTACGGCAACCGGTTAAACCGACTTCTAATTTATCTAAATAACTGGTCATGGTGATATTTAGTGCCTGACCATCCAAAACAATAGAAACAGGGTAGAGAGCATCTAATTTAGCGCCATTCCAATACAAAGGTTCACGTGGTCCAGGTACATTGGAAATGATTACGTTAAACGCCTGACGTTTTGGCATAAGTCCTGATGCAATATTGACGCCTGCTGCACCAAAAACGAAAGCACTATAATTTAAGATTTGATCAGAACTCATACGTTTAAAACGATTTTTTGCATTTTGTACACTGCGTTTAATGATGTCTAATCGCTCTAAAGGACTTTCTTTATGTGTACCTAAATTTGCCAAAATCATGGTGATACGATTACTCATATCTGAGTCATCATCACGTAATGAGGCAGGAACCATCGCAATCAACGGTTTTTTCGGTAAAGCTTCTTGTGTGATCAAATAATCACGTAATGCACCTGCACACACTGCAAGTACCACATCATTAATCGTAACACCAAGGGCTTTGGAAATATCTCTAAAACGATCAAGTTCAAAAGACTGAGCGGCGAAACGACGTGATGAACTTACCCGTTGGTTAAATAAACTGCTTGGTGCTTGGAAGCTTGAAACATAATCGGGGTTTTTCCCCATTTCTTTAAATACTGTTTGGAACAGCTCTTGAGTCACTTTAGGTGCTGCTTCAACTTGTCCTTTTAAAGCAGAGAATATTTTTTTAGCTTTATCCAGTTTAGTTTCTTTTAAACGTTTTGCCCGTTTACCTTCGACACACCAAGGTGGAATAATGGTTTTGGAGTCAGCATCTTTTGAAAATGATTTTTCTACCAGACGCATACCTGCCACACCATCAATCATGGCATGGTGGATTTTAAAATACATGGCAAAGCGATTACCTTCAATCCCTTCAATAATATGACAGGTCCAAAGTGGCTTTGCTCGGTCAATCAGCGAACTATGTTCCTGTGAAATATAAACCAATAATTCACGGATACGTCCCGGATGAGGTAATGCGATATGACGGAAATGATGGTCAATATCAAATTCTTCATCTTCATCCCAAAACATGCCGCTTAAGCGGTTGTTAAAGGGTGGAACAGGAATAGATTTTGAATTACGAATATCCGCAACGAGATCTTGAATGAAGGTAGAAGGTGCATGTTCTGGTATTTCAAATAAGAATAGCCCACCAACATGCATGGGTTGTTGACGTTTTTCTAAATTTAAAAAAATAAAATCAATAGGGTGTAATGGGCGCATAGTCTTGGATTGCCTCACTGCAATTTCTACAACAACTCATTTATGAGCTGGTGAATTGTTAGAATTATAGAACCGTGTAACTTGGGTCTGTTGATCATTCGTCCATGTTTACAATAATGTGATGTTAGAAAACATCAGGTACATCGTTACATTTTGTGTTGCCAACAATGCAGCGCTTTGTTGGCACTCAGGGTATAGCTAAAATTATCTCAGTTTGAGTGATGAAACTTGAAAATAGTCTCACTATTTTTTTTCATGCCTTTGCTTACTAAACTTTAGCTCACAACACAAACTATAGATGAAATATCAACAAACCTAGTATAAAACTTTTCTAAGCGTAAAATCCAAGCATTTCGATGAACGTTAAGTTAATAAAAAATCATGAGATTTAATGACTTTTTCTACTATCATTTTTTTAAATTGCCTGCGTGTAAGCCACATTCTTTATGTGTTGCTTCCTCCCACCACCAACGGCCTTCACGTTCATGTTGATTTGGCAATACTGGACGGGTACATGGCTCGCAGCCAATTGAGATAAAGCCTTTTTCATGTAATGGATTATAAGGAATCTCCATCATACGAATATAGTTCCATACATCCGCACTTGACCAATTGGCTAATGGATTATATTTAATCAGTTGTTTTCCTTCACCAGAAAAACCACTATCCGCTTGAATGACTGGAATTTCCGTACGTGTGCCCGGACTTTGATCTTTGCGTTGTCCAGTAATCCAACCATCTAAAGTGGCTAATTTTTTACGTAGTGGCTGAACTTTTCGGATACCACAGCATTCTTTATGGTCATCTTGATAGAAGCTAAATAAACCTTTTTCATTGACCAACTGTTGAACGGCATCGGCTTCTGGAAAGCAAATCTCAATTTTAATCCCATAGTGTTTACGTACGGTTTCAAGAAATTGATAGGTTTCAGGGTGTAAACGACCTGTATCTAAACTAAAAACACGAAATGGTTTACCTAAATTATGTGCCATATCGATAAGTACAACATCTTCTGCGCCAGAAAATGAAATTGCGATTTCACCTTGCTGAGAAAGTGCAAGTTCTAAAATTTCAGAAGGTGATTTGTCGGCATACTCAGTCGCAAGTGCGTCCACAAGATCTATGGTTGGAATGGCGGTCATATCTGCTCCTGGCAGTTAGCTTGAAGCTACAATTTTCGTAAACATGTTCAAAAGATATTTGAATTTAAGCATTTTGGCAAAAATTAGCACAATTCAACTTCTGTGAATTGCTCTTTTGACGATCAAGATATTTTAAAGTAAATGAAATATGCCACTTAGCAGATTAATTAAAATGCTTATGAATAAAACAGATTTGTAAACATTCACAAGTCTTATGCATAACCAAATGAAATGGATTTGCTGTAAAAACTTTCAGCATTCTTTTTAAACTTTAGTGCTATGATAAGCCCAAAATTTTTAACTGACATTTGGGAGAACCCATGGAAATCGTATGTCTTGATCTTGAGGGTGTATTGGTACCAGAAATCTGGATCAATTTTGCTAAAAAAACAGGAATCAAAGAATTAGAAGCAACAACTCGTGATATCCCTGACTACGATGTGTTGATGACTCAACGTTTAAATATTCTTAAACAGCATGGTTTAGGCTTAAATGACATTCAAGCTGTGATTGCAGACATGGGGCCATTTCCGGGTGCAAAAGAGTTTGTAGAATGGTTACGTACCCATTTTCAGTTGATTATTCTTTCAGATACATTTTATGAGTTTGCACATCCGTTGATGCAACAGTTGGGTTGGCCAACAATTTTCTGTCATAAATTAGAAACTGATGAAAATGGTATGATCACTGCGTATAAATTGCGCCAACCTGATCAAAAACGTGAAGCTGTAAAAGCCTTACATGGTCTAAATTACCGTGTAATCGCAGCAGGCGATTCGTATAACGATACAACCATGTTGGGTGAAGCTGATCATGGTTTCTTATTTGATGCGCCTGAAAATGTGATTCGTGAATTTCCACAGTTCCCGCCAATTCATGGTTATGACGCGCTTAAAGAAGCAATTCGTAAAGCATCTATTCGTGATATTCCAGCTTAATCTAAGATTTAAATCCAAAGGCGCTCAATGCGCCTTTTGTTTTGCTTTTTAACACGCTTTAATGAATGTTCTGTTTATTTTTAAGCGCAAAAACAAACGCCAAGCTGGCTAACAAGATAATCATACAAATATAGACATCTGCAGTAAAAATTAAGCCCACTTTATTGACAAAGTATCCAGCAATAATCGCAGGTATACTAAAGGCCAAATAACTTTCAACAAAAAATGCGGCCATTAAACCTGCACGTTGTTCAGGTAAAGCTAAGGGCATAACAGCACGAATTGCACCCATAAAACCTGTACCAAAGCCAACCCCTGTTACTACAGCACCAATAAACAATAAGATTGGTTGCACCAGATGAATGCCAAGCAAAATAACACTTGAGCCCGAGACAATCGTAATTGCAGCAGTGACTAAAATTTTAAATGTTGGCGCATTGCGCAGGGTTAAAATCCCAACAGCCCCTGAAACTGATAGAGTAATAAACATCATGCCATTCAGCCATGCCGATTGCACATGGAAAGCTTGAGCCAGCAATGAAGGCATTAACGAGAGGAAGAACCCACTGACCATCCATAACGAGATATTAATTGGACTTACGATCAAGAGTGCTTTTCGGGTTTGTACTGGAACAGTCAGTTGCGGTTTTAATGATGCCAAAGCACCCACACGTTTAGTTGCGGTTTCAGGGCTAAAAATTGCAATAAATGTGGTAGATACAAAAAGAAAGATGAGTATTTCAAAAATAAGTGTCAATGGAACAGCCGAAAACTCTAAAACAATGCAGGTCATCAGCATACCCGCAGCCATACCAAGCATTGGAGAAATACTATTAATTAAAGAACCCTGTGTTTTACTCAGATCAAGCAAAGCTGCTCCAAACGTAGATGCAGCTAAAGCCGTGGCAATACCTTGCAAACCTCGTGCGATAAACAGCATTTCGATATTGGATGCAAACAAGAAAAAGCCCATGGACAGAATTTCTAAAATCAAAGCCACAAAAATAACCGGCTTACGTCCAATATAATCAGACAATGATCCTGCCACCAATAAGGTTAATAGCAATGCAAACGCATAGGTGGCAAAGATAAGCGTTAATAAAACAGGAGAAAAATGGAAGTGTTGTTGATACAAACGATATAACGGTGTTGGTGCGCTTGAGGCTGCCAAAAAGGCCATCAAGGTAAAAGTATGTGTGTACAGTGCAGCATTATGGCTTAATTTATAGGAAGTCACTTGACGATTAAAATTAGAGTTGCGCATAATCAACATGTACATAAAAGCTATTAATTAGCTTTTATACCGTATTTTGGATTAAACACAAAGGTTTAGCTAAGATGATTTTTGATTAAAGCTGTTCTTTAATCATTAACCCATTGATCGATTTTCATTTATAGATTTGTAGTGATTTGCTGATGACGAAAGTGATTACAGGTTTGCGTCCCGGTGGACGCAGTGCACGAATACAAGCCGCAGTTCATAATGCAGTGCAAACATTACAGCAGAATGTTGCTGTGGCAGATTTGACGATTCCGATGATTGCTGAATATGCAGGAGTCACGCCCTCTACGATCTATCGACGGTGGGGAGATTTATCTCAACTGCTTGCAGATGTTGCCTTTAATATTTTACATCCAGACAGTGTACCTGCGGATCTTGGTAGTTTTAAGCAAGACTTATATGCATGGATGGAGCAATATTTTGAGGAATATGCCTCACCCGTTGGGCGTACAATCTTAAGCGATATTGTGGCGGAAAATGATTCGCCAACCTCTGGTAAGTGTTATGACTTTTTGATTCAACAGTTAGACAATATTCAGCAACGTGCCCAGCAAAGAAATGAAACAAGCATCGACAATCAACTGATTATTGAAATTGTGATTGCACCCATGTTGCATCGGATTCTATTTACCGAACAAGAATCGAATTTGGACTATATTCACCATTTATTAGCACGTTTATTTAATTTTGCGGATGTCTTAAAAAACACGACATCCGATTTTGAGAAGTAAACAGGTGCAATCATTTCGGGTTTTGAGAAAAACTTAAAGCGCGCCTCGAATCAACGGATAGACATTATCGAGTAGAATTTTCTGTGCCGTTGCATTGGGATGGATTAAGTCTTTTTGCATCAAACTTTTATTGCCTGCAATTCCATTCATAAAAAACGGATGCATTTTAACTTTGTATTGTTGGCTTAGGGTTTGGTAGTTTTTCTCAAAAGCTTGGCTATAAGCTGCACCATAATTCGGTGGAATTTTCATTCCCAATAAAATGACCGTGGCTTGGCTTTTCTGGCTTTGTTGAATTAATTGGGCAAGATTTTTCTGAATCATTTGTGGCGGTTGACCACGTAAACCATCATTGCCACCCAACTCAATCACCACGATATCAGGTTTATGGCTTTGTAATAGTTTTGGAAAACGCGCTAACGCGCCACTGGTGGTTTCACCACTTACACTGGCATTCACCACATTATGTTGTTTAGGAAATTGTTGGTTTAAGCGTTGCTGTAGCAAGAAAACCCAGCCTTGTTGTGGGTTGATACCATAACCCGCACTTAAGCTATCACCTAAAATCATGATCGTTTTTGCAAAACTACTAACGGGCAACAGACAGATTATGCTAAAAAATAAACAATGAATTAGATTTTTCATCATTTTCAAATTTAACAATTTTTTGATTTGCATATAAGGTACTTTATGATGTCTAAGGTTCAGGATGATTCAACTTCTCCCATCATGCCACAAGTGATAATTTCTGCACAGCAACTTACACAAAAGATAGAATTACCTCATCAAACGCTTACAATTTTTGAAAATCTAAATCTTAATATTTATACAGGTGAACAGGTCGCGATTACTGGACGTTCTGGTTCCGGAAAATCAACTTTATTGGGCATCCTTGCTACTCTCGATCAAGCCAGTGCAGGACAACTCAGTGTTTGTGGTGAAGCGATTGAACATTTAAACGAAGAACAACGTGCGTTGATTCGGCTTCAATATATTGGTTTTGTATTTCAATCTTTCCAGTTGCTCCCACATCTTTCTGCCTTAGAAAATGTGATGTTACCATTACGTTTACAGAAGAATTTTAATTATGCACACGCAGAACAAAAATCTTTAAGTTTATTGGCCAAAGTTGGTTTAGAACGACAAAGCCAACAAACACCGAAAGTATTGTCTGGTGGGGAGCAACAACGGGTTGCCATTGCACGAGCTTTAATTTCTGACCCCAAAATTATTTTTGCTGACGAACCTACAGGCAATTTAGATGAACATACTGCATTTGAAATTGAACAACTCTTATTTGATTTAAATAAAGAACTCGGTACAACTTTAGTGCTTGTCACTCACGATTCGCAATTGGCCGCACAGTGCCAACGTCATTATGAATTAAAAGATGGTCAATTGATTGAACATGTGCAGACTCCTCAATCGAATGAGGTGGTGTAATGTTAACCTTGTTTAAACCCTTATTTAGGCAAAGTTTTGCCAGTTCAGGTATATATCTGCTGATTATTGCCTTGAGTTTAGCCATTAGTGCAACTACTGCATTAAAGTTTAGCAATGATCAAGTCAAACAAGCAGTGACCTTACAAGCTGCTAAAATGCAAGCTGCAGATTTACAACTTAGTGATACAGATCCAATTGACCAACAATGGATCAAACAGGCTGATGATTTAAAATTAAAACAGTCACATGTCACTATTTTTGGTTCAATGGCCTCTACGCAGGATCAGTTTGTTATGGTCAATGTGAAAGCCATTGACACAGCATTTCCCTTACGTGGTGAATTAAGGATTGCGCCAAAACAAGCCTTACAAAGTGGCGGGGTTTGGCTAAGCAAACGCGCACAAGAATTATTAAAATTAAACCTAGGCGATAGCGTTCAAATTGCCAATGGTCAGTTTAAAGTTACTGGTATCATTGAACATGATTCAAATCAAGAATTAGGCTTTTCTGCCTTTTCGCCAACCGTGATTATCTCTCAAGCAGATGTTGCAAAAACGGGTGCAATTCAAGTTGGAAGTCGAATTGAATATCGTTTGTTGATGGCAGGGGATGCGGAGTCGATTGCAACATATCAGCAATTTTTTAAGACATTTAAAGCGCAAGAAAAGCAGAATGTGAATCCAAAGATTGCACGAAATTCGGATGCAGATTCAGCTTTAAGTGCATCAAGTGCCAATGCATTGACTGAAAACACATTGACTGAAAATCAGCCAGCAACACACTCACAAACAGATCAATCCATACAAGATCAACAAACTGCGAATAATGAATTAGATGCACAAAGTAATTTAAGACTACGTAATGCAGATGAGGGCAATTCACGCTTACTTAAACCGATTGAAAACCTCGATACTTTCTTACAATTGGCCAATATTCTGACGATTCTTTTATGCGGTTTAGCCATCGCTTTAACCAGTCAGCGTTATGTACAGCAGAACCAAGATCATATTGCACTGATGCGTTGTATGGGTGCAACGAAACGGCAGATTTTCCAAACTTATCTTGGGTTGCTGAGCGTCGTTATTTTAATCGCCATTGTCATTGGCAGTATTTTAGGACTGATTTTAGGTTATTCATTATTGCAATTGATGTTGCAGATGATTCCGAACCTAGAGTTGCAATTTTCAATGTTGCAGATGTTGGTTGGTCCTTTGCCTATTGCAATTTTTACCAGTGCAATTGTATTGATTGGATTTATTTTACCGAGCTTGTGGCAACTGTTAAATACACCGCCTATTCGGGTGATACGCCAACAAGAAAAGTCGGCACGTTCAATGTTGTGGATGATGGCTACAGGTTTAGTTAGTCTGATTATTTTTAGTTTGGTCTTGACCGAAAATCTGATACTTACTGCATTGGTAATGGGTGCAGTCATTGTGTTAACAGGTTTGTTATATGCAGTGGTTTGGATGATTTTAAAGACTTTAAAATCAATGAAAAATAGGCTCTCAGCCTATATCCGAACCCCTTCGCAAACCGCTTTACAAATTACCGCTTTGGCATTGGGTTTAAGTCTGATCACGGTACTTGCTGTATTGAGAACTGATTTATTAGAGCGTTGGCAGCAACAATTGCCTGAGGGGACGCCTAACCAGTTTATTTATGGTCTACCACCATTTGAACTGGAGGCTTTTAAACAACAATTGGTACAGCAACACTGGAAAAGCACACCGTTATATCCCAATGTAAAAGGGCGCTTATTGGCAAAAAATGGTCAAGCTTTTCCTGCTCAATTGGTAAAAACCAATAATTCTTTACGTCGTGAGTTAAATCTCACCCAAGCAGATCATTATCCACAAGACAATATCATTATTGCTGGAGATGCTCAATTGACTCAAATTGGACAGGTATCTGTAGAGGCCAAACTGGCTGAAGAGTTGGGCATCAAAATTGGCGATCGTTTAACCTTTAGTTTGCCTGAAGGAAATTTGGACGCGCAAGTTGTGAATTTGCGTACAGTAGAATGGCAAAGCTTTAGTCCAAACTTTTTCTTTATTTTTACTCCAAAGACGTTGGATGAAAACGCAGGCAGCTACTTAGGGAGTTTTTATGTACCGCCGAGTGAAAAAATCAAGATGGTTAATCTGATTCAACAATTTTCCAATACGGTCTTTATTGATGTCTCTTTAATTTTTGATGAAATTAAAAACTTGGTTTCTGTGTTGGTCAAAATCATTACAGTTTTGGCAGTATTGGTGAGTTTATCTGGCTTTTTGGTACTGATTGCCTGTATCAATTTGCTGATGGATGAGCGTAAAAAAGAAGTGGCATTGTTACGTTCTTTTGGTAGTTCAAAGCGTCAGTTAAAAAATATGATGAGTTTTGAAATCGGTTTTATTGGATTATTGGCGGGAATCGTTTCCTGTTTCTTTGCGGAGGTGATTAGTGCCGTTGCCAGTTATCGTATGGAAATGGTGATGCAATTGCATTGGGAAATTTGGTTGATTTTACCAATTTCGATGGCAGTGTTGTGTGCATTGATTGGGCGTTACCGATTGAGCTATTTATCTGAAATTCCACCATTGCAAAGTCTACGAGAGTTGAATTAAATCGCTTTGTTTAAGTGGTTTTATCTGGCTGTTTAATTTCAGTTGAGTCTTTAAAAGACTGCCCAGTGAAGACAGTAAATTAAAAAATGGCGACCTATAGGCCGCCATTTTTTATGCTTCTTGAATTGAGTGTACTCTGCAATGTTTTATTACGGCATAGACAAGCTATTTTAGAGATTAAAAGTTTAATTGCTCACGCATTTGTGCAATAGCTTGTTGCCAAAGTGGGCTAAGTGGTCCAACGAGATGCTGGCAATAGAGATAAACGCCATAGGTTGCTGCAATCCCTAAAATCACAATGATAATATTGGCAGCTTTACCCATTTTGGCACGTTGTGTTGCATACCAAGCCAAAGCCATGACCGCACCCATTAACATCCCACCGATATGGGCAGCATTGTTAATTCCAGAGGCTAAAAAGCCAAAAGCTAAGTTGATCGCAAGTACCGTTAAAAGTGATCTTTTATCTAAAATGAATCTTTGATTCGGGGTAGGTGGGAACAACGATAGTAGTGTCAGTGCACCACCAAGTCCCATTACAGCACCCGATGCACCTGCAGATACATGCGGAAAGAGTTTTTGATCAAAGTTTTGCAGCATTTCGTAGCTATTTCGAATATCCAAATAACCACTTAATAAGCTTCCCATGAGTCCAGCAAGGATATAAAGTCCAAGAAAATAAAACTTTCCTAAAGTTTTTTCAGCAACATCACCAAAAATATACAGTGCCCACATGTTCATCATTAGATGCAGGATACCGAAGTGAAAAAACATACTGCTGAATAAGCGATATGGTTCCTCTAAGAAGGTTAAAGGTGCATAATCAGCACCCCAACGCAACGCGTCCAACGTTGTCGGGTCAGTAATGTTGACACCTGATAAGACTTGGATGGCAAATAAACCGACATTGATGGCAATCAGCAATAAGGTTATTTTACCAATAGAATTGGGTTGGCTATAAGTTGAAAGATCTTGATATTTAGACATGCTATTGCTTAGCTTTTTATAGATAGATTCAGCTTAACATGAAACGTCAGAATTTTCGGAGTAAGCAGCTGACATGAAAGCTTTTATTGTTCGTGCTTTGTTAATTGTGGTCAGTATTTTGATCATGATTCAGCTATGGATTTTCTCAAGTTTAATTTATTGGCGTACTCATGATGTAGAAACCACCATGTTTATGCGTTGGACATATCTGTCTGATTTTGAGCCGATTCAACATCAATGGCGCGACTATGACAAGATCAGTGATAACTTTAAACATGCAATTGTCGCAGCCGAAGATGCCAAATTTCTCGATCATCATGGTTTCGACTGGGATGGTATTGAAAATGCACTACAACGTAATCTTAAAAAAGACAAAGTAGTCGCCGGTGGTTCAACGATCTCTCAACAATTGGCTAAAAATTTATTCTTCTATAATCGTCGCTCATTTATCCGCAAAGGTCAGGAAGCGATTGCCACCACCATGATGGAGCGGATGTGGACTAAACAGCGCATTTTAGAAGTCTATATGAACTCTGTTGAATTTGGTGATCATATCTATGGTGTTGAAGCTGCATCACAACATTACTTTTCTAAGAGCGCGGCAAGTTTAAGTCGTGAACAGGCCGCATTTTTAGCAGTGATTTTAACCAATCCGAAGTATTATCAAAAAAATCGTGATGATTCTAAGCTTCAATACCGTAAGCGTTTGGTTTTGAAGTATATGCGTTATACCCGTATTCCAGATTGACGCTAAATAAATGAATTTAAAAAAGCACAAATTGATGTGCTTTTTTTATGAAGCGATGCTTTTTTTATGAAATTGTCACAAATTTGAAGCATACTAGAATTAAGACATTTTTTTGATGCAGGTTTATTGCATGAATACCGCAGTGACGACAACAACGCCTACAGAATATTCTTATAATGAACGATATATAAATCGTGAGCTTTCAATTTTAGATTTCCATTTACGTGTTTTAGAGCAAGCCGTTGATCCTTTACACCCCTTGCTTGAACGTATGAATTTCTTGTTGATCTTTTCTCGTAATATGGATGAATTTTTTGAAATCCGTGTTGCAGGAATGATGGAGCAATTAACTTTAGGGAATGAAAGTCGTTCACCAGATGGTTTGACGCCAAAACAAGTTTTAGACCAAATCTCTAAAACGGCACATGAAGCGATTGAGCGTCAGTACCGTATTCTTAATGAAGAAATTTTTCCTAAGTTACGTGAAGAAGACATTTGTTTTTTACGTCGTGGCGAGTTAACGCCTGCACAATCTGTGTGGATTAAAAAATATTTCCAAGAACAAGTTGCACCAGTACTTACCCCAATTAGCCTTGATCCTGCACATCCATTCCCACGATTGGTTAATAAAAGCTTGAACTTTATTGTGACTCTAGAAGGAAAGGACGCATTTGGTCGACAAATTGATTTAGCAGTTGTACCAGCACCACGTTCGCTCCCTCGTGTAGTGCGTTTACCTGATGAGCTTACAGGCGGTAAAGAACATTTTGTGATGTTGTCTGCGATTATTCATGAGCATGTATCGGATTTGTTCCCTGGGATGACAGCTACAGGTTGTTATCAGTTCCGTGTCACACGTAATGCGGATTTGGCGCTGAATGAAGATGTAGAAGACTTAGCCAAAGCATTGAAAGGCGAATTGAGTTCACGTCGTTTTGGCCGTGCAGTACGTTTAGAAGTGACAGAAAACTGTCCAAAGCATATTTATGAATATTTGCTTGAAGAATTTGATCTAGAACAAGAACAACTTTATAAAGTGGATGGGCCGGTAAATCTGGCACGTCTTGTGTCAAATTTTAAACGTCCACATATGCGTTATGACTCGCATGTGCCGGCGATTCCAAAAGTATTGAAAAAGTCTGAAAATATTTTTTCAGCAATGCAAAAACAAGACATTCTTTTACACCATCCATTTGAATCATTTGCACCAGTTATTAACTTGTTGCGTGAAGCTGCACGTGATCCCCAAGTGCTAGCGATCAAACAAACCTTATATCGTAGTGGTGCTGACTCTGAAATTGTTCAGGTACTTGCAGAAGCGGCACGTAATGGTAAAGAAGTCACTGCTGTGATTGAGTTAAGGGCGCGTTTTGATGAAGAATCGAATATCGCCGTTGCCAATGTATTACAAGAGGCGGGTGCTGTTGTAGTTTATGGCATCGTGGGCTATAAAACGCATGCCAAAATGATCTTGGTGGTACGCCGTGAAAATAATAAGCTAGTACGTTATGTGCATTTGGGTACGGGTAACTACCATGCAACAAATGCTCGTATCTATACTGATTATGGTTTGCTCACTACAGATAAAGAGCTCTGCGAAGATGTACATCGTATTTTCCAAGAATTGACTGGTATGGGGAAAATGGCAAAGTTGAAAAAACTGTTACATGCGCCGTTTACTCTACATGCTCAGTTAATTGCTTTTATTGATGATGAAATTGCCAATGCCAAAGCGGGCAAGCCTGCACAAATTATTGTTAAAGTTAACGCGTTAACTGAAGTTCAATTGATCAATAAATTATATGAAGCTTCGCAAGCAGGGGTACAAATTGATCTGATTATTCGCTCAATTTGCTGTTTACGTCCTGGGTTACCAAATCTGTCTGAAAATATTCGAGTTCGTTCAATTGTCGGGCGTTTCTTAGAACATACCCGTGTTTATTATTTCGGAAATAATGGCAATCCACGTATTTACTGTTCGAGTGCAGACTGGATGGATCGTAATTTATTTAATCGTGTAGAAGTGTGTTTCCCGATCGAAGATCCAGCATTAAAAAAACGCATTTATCAGCAAGGTTTAGTCAATTACTTAAAAGATAATATCCGCGCTTGGCTGTTGCAAGGCGATGGGACTTGGACTCGTGTGAAACCTAAAGAAGGCGAGGCAATTTACAATGCTCAACAAAATTTGCTTGAGCACTTTGTAAATGGTTAAGCCAAGATAATTTGATTGTCTTAAGCCCGATTAAAATTAATCGGGCTTTTTTGTATCAATCAATCGGATTTTAATGAAATTGAATGACTTGGTTATTTTAGATTTAAGCTTTTTTAAATCAGCAATCAACGCTTTTAATAAAGCATTGAAGTTCTTAAATACTAGGATGACTTAAGCTGTTGTGGTTTTAAACTCGATAAAATTGCAGGTAATGCAATTAAATAAATCATCGCGACAGCCAACCATATAGCGCCAGTCCATCGTGTTTGGAAATGAAAGTAAAGTGTAGAAAACAACAATGGGGCAATAATCGAGGCCAGACTTATGGTTGATGCGATAACACCTTGAAACTGTCCTTGCTGCGCAGCTGGGGTTTTTTGTGAAACAACAGCTTGTAGTGCAGGAGTGCCGATACTTCCTAGGGCAAAGATCGGCATGATTGCAAAAATGATCCAAGCGTGTTGGGTAAAAGCCATGATGATTAATGCCATACATATACATGCCAGACCGATCAGCACGGTATTTCTTTCACCAAAATATCGGACGGCATGTTGCGGTATAAATGACTGAACCAGTACTTGGCATAAACCAAAAGTGCCTAAAGAAAGACCAACCCAAAATGTATTCCATTTAAAGGTATCGTGTCCCCAAAGTGCCCAGCAGACACCATAAGCTTCACCGCAGGCGCTAAACAGAAAAAATATCAGCAAAATCGGTAATATACCTTTTTGAGCAAGGATAAAACCAAAACTTTTCAAGGGATTTATTTTTAAACTCGAACGTTGTGAAATAGAAGCTTGAGGGGGGGCTAGGAGTGGATTGTTGCTTCGGGATTCAGGGAGTAGCCAGAATGCGATAAGCAAGTTGACGGTTGTTAAAATTGCCGCAACGAAAAAAGGTAGCCGTAACCAATACCCGCCCAATAATCCACCGAGTATAGGACCGATAATAAATCCAATACCAAACATGGCACTCATTAAACCGAAGTATTTTGCTCGATTTTCTTCTGACGTGGTATCAACGATATAGGCTGAAGCCACAGGCATATTGGCACTACTTATTCCAGCAATGATCCGTCCAATGAACAGCAAGATAAGAGAGGATGAGCAAGCAAGAAACAAATAGTTGATTGCAGAACCCGCAAGGGAAATCAGCAGAACAGGTCTTCGACCGATACGGTCACTCAAAGCACCTAAGATCGGGGAGAAAATAAATTGCATAAGCGCATACAGGCTTAGGAAAACCCCCATTAACAAGGCAACATTATGCTGATGGCTCAGGTCTTTCAGTAGTGAGGGAATCAGAGGGAATACGATGCCAATGCCAATTGCATCTAAGACAATCGTTGAAAAAATAATATATAAAGGTCGGTTCATACGCGTCCTATCGAAAATTCAGGCACAGAAAACTGTGGAAACCTGTTAACGATGCTTGAAAGATTCAAGCCCTGTGGAACGCTGACCAATGCGAAGAATTGGATATGTGTCGACGAGATGGATGCATGCTTTTAAAAAACAAGCTGAGGATAGGTCGATTTTTCGCGATTTTTATCGTAACAATACATACAAAAATAAGCGAGTATTTTGTACTGCTCAAATATTATCATGCTTGATCTAGTAAAAACAAGATCGTTGTAATTTTGCTTATGCTGATGTGATCTATAGACTTTTTAGATATTCAATAAAAAAGGAGTCAATCATGACTCCTTTTTAGTATCGGAAAATTAACGTAAATTTGGCGTGATTTTTTGAAGAATTTGTACCAACACATCAAATTCACTTTGTAGTGGTGTACTTTTACGTGTAACCAAAGCCAAAGTGCGTGATGGTGCATTCTCAATAGGTTTAACCACAATCTGATCATTGTTTTTCAGCATATGTGCATGAATTGCAATCTCAGGAAGCAGTGTATAGCCTAAGTTTGAACTGACCATTTCCACTAAAGTTGGCAATGAGCTCGCTTTTAAACGGTGATCATTTTTACGCTCACCGATTGGGCAAACACTTAAGGTATGATCACGTAGGCAATGACCTTCTTCAAGGAGCATAAGATGAGAAAGATCTAAATCATCTAAGCTTCTTGCATTCATCGCATTTTGATCTGCTTTATTGCAGACTAAGAATAAATCTTCTTTCGCAATTTCAGCAACTTTCAAACCACGTGTGTCGAATGGTAAAGCCAGCATGATCACATCTAAATTGCCATGCTCAAGTTTTTCAACAATTTTTTCACTTTGTGCTTCATGCAGATGCAACTGAATTTTTGGAAGTTGTTTATGCACTTCTTCCAAAAGCTGCGACAAAATGAAAGGGGCGATGGTTGGAATAATCCCTAAATGCAAATCACCAGTTAACGGTTCACTCATTTCTCGACTTAACCGCATCAAGTCCTGAGCATCGGCGAGTAGAACACGGGCTCGGGCAACAACTTGCTCACCTAGAGGAGTTAAACGTACGTTTTGGCGATCACGTTCTACGAGTACGCCACCCAATAAACGTTCTAACTCCATGATTCCACCAGATAAAGTAGATTGAGTTACAAACGAACGGCGCGCTGCTTCAGTGAAGTGCAGCGTCTCAGACAGTGTCACTAAATATGACAACTGTCTTAGGGATGGTAATGCAGCCATAGTGTCCTAATGCTTATGATTTAAAATGATGTGCAAATAACCCGCTAAGTTGAGGAACAAAATGCGGTGGGATATCATGCCCCATTCCCTCAATTAATTCAAATTTAGCGCCTGAAATTGCTTTAGCAACTGCCTTACCATGACTTGGAGGTAGTAACCGATCTTTAGAGCCATGTAACACTAAAGTTGGCTTTTTGATCTGCTTATCCAATTTAAGTAAGGAACCTGTACATAATATTGCTAAAAACTGTTGAAGTACACCCGCTGGGTGATAACTACGACGATATAATTTACGTGCAGTTTGAATTGCTTCAACTTGGTTGATATAACCAGGTGAACCAATCATATGAAAAACCTTCAAGGAATGATTCACAATTCCTTCTTCATCACGTGATTCAGGTTTACCAATGAGACTAAAGAGTTGTTTTGGAAATGGTGGAGGTAGCAAAGGTTGATTATTACTGGTAAAGAGTAAGCCGACTTTATCAATTTTCTCAGGATATTTTGCAGCTAAAATTTGAGAAATCATACCACCCATTGAAGCACCCAAAATATGTGGTTTTTCAATACCTAAACGATCAATCAATAATGCAACATCATCCGCCATATCAAATAAGTTATAAGGCGCGCCGTCATTTGGTAAGCCCAAAGCAAAGCGACCCATCAACTTATAAGAGTTTAAACGTGGACCTTGGTGGCGAATTTTTGAAGATAAGCCAATATCACGATTATCAAAGCGAATCACATGAAAGCCTTGATCAATCAGCGATTTGCAAAAAAAATCAGGCCAAAATAACATTTGCGCACCCAAACCCATAATCAACAGAATGGTCGGGTGTTGTGGATTTCCACCAGTTTCAACATGAAGTTGAATACCATTACCTAAATCGACTTTGGTTTCATTCATGAACGATGCATAAGGTGAAACTTGAAATTGAAGTGCGCTATTCATTGTTATTTTCCTAAGCAAGGATATTCTTTGATTAAAAAATATCCTTACTATTAAAACCTTAAACCGATACAGGAATCAAGTCTGGAACCAGTTTTGTTAATGTTAAACGCTGTTTTCCAGCAGTTGCACCTAACAATACAAAACCACGTAAGGTACCTTCAGCATCTGTTGCTTTAGATAACATCCCATCTTCAAACTCTTCATTCTCCCATGTAACATCTACATCAATTGGAGCAGGAAGTACAGTCAAAGGTGCAGCTGGGGTTTTCACCGCGACTGGCATTGCAGGGTAGTGTACAGTGGTGGTTTGTCCACTCAAGGTCTTGGCTAATGCACGCGCTTGTTGCATGATTGGCATGACAAATGGCAAGAGTGTTCCATTCACTTCGGCACAGTCACCGATGGCAAAAATATCTGCTTGACTGGTTTCGAGCAAGGTATTGGTAATCACACCACGACTGGTGTTGATTTCTGTAGCTTTGGCCAAGGCAATATTAGGTTGTAAGCCAATTGCAGAAAGCACAACATCAGCGAGCAAGGACTGACCACTGGCCAATGAAACGATATAACCACGCTCAGACTTAGAAACTTTTTCTACAGTGGTGCCCAAGGCAAATTTGATTCCTGATTGTTCAAGATTGTCTTTAAACGCTTGTGCAACATGATTAGGCAGTAAACGCCCTAACGGCTGTGGCGCTAAGTCGATCACCGTAACCTGATGCCCAGTATTTTGTAAGTCATTGGCAAATTCACAACCAATTAAGCCTGCACCTAAAATCACCACACGTTTGTTACCACATTCACCCGTGCTGCAATTGTCTAAAGTTTCACGGAATGCACGATAGTCAATCAGTGAGTTAACCACATGAATATCATCACTTCCATCCCCAGCAATCGCTAATCGAATCGGATTTGCGCCCACGGCAAGAATAAGTTTTGAGTAGCCTTGAGTTGAAGGTTGTCCATCTTTTTCAAGGGTTAATTCATGTTTCTCTGCATCAATACTTTTAACCCATGTTTCTTTTTCAATCCGCATGTTCAGTTGGGTACTCATCTTTTCAGCATCGCCTAAACCAATTTGTTCAGGCGCTTTTTTCCCAACCAATGCATTAGATAGGGTAGGTTTTGCATAATTCACCGCATCATCTGCGCAAATCATCACCAATTCCTGTTCGGTGTTTAACTTACGAAATTCTCTTGCAAGGGTATAACCCGCCATGCCAGAACCTATGATGATGATCGGTTGCATATCTTTCTCCATACCTGTTTCAAATTTAGAGGTGAATTGAATAATTTTATATTGTTGAAAATAAATGTAAAAAGACCATGTAAACATGGTCTTTACGCAATATCTTAGATTTCTACCATTTCAAAGTCTGCTTTAGAAACACCGCAGTCTGGGCATGTCCAGTCATCAGGAATGTCTTCCCACTTGGTACCTGCTGCGATGCCATCTTGTGGCCAACCTTCTGCTTCGTCATAAATCCAACCACAAACGATGCATTGATATTTCTTCATCTGATTCTCCGATATCTGACAGATGCATTGTTTTTTCTGTCAGTAAAATTCCTTCTGCTGCTTGACTCAAATAATATGCAAATAAAATGTGTACATATTCCTCTAAATTCTTACGCAGTTCTGTATCTAAAGTAAAGTAAATATCGGAGTTTATCTAACTAATCTCAAAGCTGAATGGCAGCTCAGGACAAAAGCGATGTTTATTATGCCAACTTTGTCAGACAATTTTAATTACAATCCTGTCATAACAAGGGATGAGTGCTGATATAAAAGTTTAAAAATATTTGAATTTAGACAAAGGTCTAGATGAATATTTTAGCCAAAAAGATTAAGCTAGAATTAGCTTATTCTATAGCCATTATTTTGTGTAAAAATGGACTTAATAAATTCAATAACTTAGCGTGACTTTAATATCGGACAGATAGTGAGTTGCTGTCAATTTTGGCTAAGAAGCGTTAAAATTCACGTATTATTTATCTTTTTTAAATCTCCCCCCATGATGAACATGTCTACTGCTTTGTGGTCAAGTATTCGTACTGTCCAAAACTTTCCAAAACCAGGTATTTGTTTTTATGATTTAACCCCATTGTTTATGAACAATCTTGTGGAGTTAACCGATGCATTGATTGCAAGTATTCCTGTAGAGCAATTGGATGCAGTGGATAGTTTTGTTGCAGTTGAGGCACGAGGTTTTGTTTTAGCCAGCTTATTGGCACAACGTACCGGCAAAGGCTTATTGTTGGTTCGTAAAGCAGGGAAGTTACCACCTCCAGTGATTGGTGTGGGCTATAGCTTAGAATATGGTTTAGATCGCTTGGAAATGTCAGCGGATATCGCAGCACAAAAAGTGATTATTGTAGATGATGTCTTGGCTACAGGCGGTACTTTAAAAGCAGTCCATCAATTGATGCATAAATGCCAACATACGGTATTGGGTGCAAGTATTTTTCTTGACCTACCTGATTTACATCAAGATATTGGTTTAAAGGTTTGGTCAGTGCTCGATGAGCATTCCAAGCCAGTTGAAAAAGCGGTTGCTTAAAGACAAAATAACAAGTTAAGTTTTCGGGCTACATTCTTGTGATTGAATACTTAAATCATTTGTTTGTCTGTCTCGACGTGAAAAAAGCCTTGTAAATACAAGGCTTTTTTAGTTGGAGAGCAACGAACTGTACTTTGATGATTTTATTTCAAGCAATAAAGGTTTGTTCCATATATTCAATTAAATGATTTAAATTTTCAGGTTGGACTAAACGATGGTGTCCACCTTCAATAGCTTCAATCTGCATATATGACTCTAGTTGTTCAAGCACTTTATACATATCTAAAACCTCATCACCCAGTTCCAGATAAGCAATTTGTGGAATGTCGTGGTCTAAATCATGTTCATTAATCGCTGCATAGTCTTCACGAAAATCTGGATTTAAGCTTGGATTGGCAAGGATTGCAGGAATTCGATGTTGCTGTGACATTTTTAATGCCCAATACCCACCTAAACTATGACCTACCAGTAAATCGGGTTTAATCTTTTCGATAATATCGTGATAAAAACACTCAACCGTTTTGTAGTTAAGGTTACGATAATCCACATTAATACAATATTTTTTTTCAGCATTTATGGCATGGAATTTTGTTGATTCTTTAGATGAATCTAGTCCATGTAAAAATAAAATTTTAGAATGAATACTCTTCATTGTTATCGTTTTCATATGGTCTTTCTTTATTGAGCAAAGGTAGAAATTGAACAAAGCTAGAAAAAGTTATCAATGGATTTAAAATTTTCCATTTAACTATTTTTATATTCAAATATTCTACTTAGCTGCACTTTTTTAAAAACTTAGATTTTGGTCTAAGAGTGTTGTGTAACAGATCAATATGCTTGTTATTTATTGTTTAACATATTGAATGTTTAGGTTTAAATTTTTTAGGTCATGGATTTTTATTAACAAAAATTAATCATTCTGGGTTTTTATTGTACTAAGCTATAGATTGGATCAATAAAATAAGAGAAAGAAATGATGACTTTAAGCTATGACATTGTCATTCAAGCGAATGCACAAACAGTATGGAATATCCTGTGGGATACCCATACTTATTCCAAATGGACCCAACCGTTTTCGGAAACTTCGCAGATGCAGTCTGACTGGAAAATTGGCGGGGAAACCTTATTTCAAGATGCCAGCGGCAATGGTATGGTCGCCACCATTGTAGAGTTGGAGCAGTTTAAAAAAGTGGTATTTAAACATTTGGGTGTTTTGAAAAATGGTGTTTTAGATTCAACAAGTGCAGATGTTCAAAGTTGGAGTGGCTCTTTAGAAAAATATTTCTTAAATGAACAGGGTGAAACAACCACATTATCTGCTGAAATAGAAACCTCTGAGGAATATAAGGACATGATGGATCGTGCTTTCCAGCAAGGGTTTGCCATAGTCAAATCATTGGCTGAACAAGACCATTGAGAAACTTAGCACTTTCATTATTGTTTAATGGCATTGAATAATCAGTGGTTGTTCAATAGAAAATGATTTTGCCACACCATTTTCATTACGCGGTTGGAAGCGAATTTTTTCTAGTAAAGGTTGCAGTATCGATTTCATTTGTTCGTGAATTAAAGGGGTGTAACGGATATTTAGGATTTGCCCTTGTGCATCTACCAAAAATTTTGCTGAGAGCGAGATATTACCTTGTTGATCAAATTTAATTTTATTCTGAGAGGGTGTCTTACTTTGGTCACAAAAGGGTTCTAAAGCGCTTTGTACTTGTGAAAAGTTGGGTTTTATGGCGTATTGGACGCGGGCTGGAAATTTAATAAACAGAATGTATTTCCCATAATAATATTTTATTTTTGCGATGTTTTGTTCATCAAAATTGAGGGTTTTATTTTTAAAATCATTACTGACTTGCGGTAATTGATCTAGAGTAAGTTTTTTTGCCAGTTCTAAAGCCCTTAAATTGAGTGCTTTTTGAGTAGGGTGTGGATTCATTAATTTGACTAGGCTTTGTAAACTAGTTCGATTTGGAACGATTTCTAATTGCCAAATATAATCTTGATTATTGAGATTGGTGCTTTCAATTTTTATAGGAAGATCTTTTTGAGTATTGCTCATAACAACGATTTGCTCGGCATCAACCACAGTTGAAAACCACAAAACATTGAAAAGAATGATACTTTGGGCGAATCCTTGCCAGTATTTATTCATGATTTTTAATTTTTACATGGTTCGTAGAGTTATATTCATACGCATTATGTTGTAAATCTGCTATGCTATGCAACTTCCGTTTTTTAATATAATCGAGGCAGAGATGACGCAACATAACGCTCAATCGACTTCTGAACAACACATTTCCGAAAACGATTTAATTGCACAGCGTCATGCCAAGTTAAAGCAAATTCAAGATCACGCCAAGGAAACCGGTGTTAGCCCATGGCCAAACACATTTAAGCGTGAGCATTATGCGCAAGATCTACAAGAACAATTTGCAGATCAATCTAAAGAACAAATTGAAGCAGGCGAGCAAGTTCACGTATCTGTAGCGGGTCGTGTGATGTTGAACCGTGGTTCATTTATCGTGATTCAAGACATGACGGGCCGTATTCAATTGTATGTGCCACGTAAAGAGCTTGCACCTGAAGTTCTAGAAACTGTGAAAAGTCTAGATCTTGGCGATATTATTGCTGTTCAAGGTTATATCGGTCGTTCTGGCAAAGGTGATTTATATGTTCATATTGAACATTTTGAATTATTGACGAAATCGCTTCGTCCACTTCCAGACAAGTTTCATGGTTTGAATGACACAGAAGTAAAATACCGTAAACGTTATTTAGACTTAATTGTGAATGAAGAAACACGTAAAACTTTTGAAATTCGTGCAAAAGTTGTGTCAGGTATTCGCAACTATCTCATCAATGAACGTTTTATGGAAGTTGAAACTCCGATGATGCATGTGATTCCAGGTGGTGCGTCAGCGCGTCCATTTGAAACACACCATAATGCATTAGATATGCCATTATTCTTGCGTATTGCACCTGAGCTTTACTTAAAACGTTTGGTTGTTGGTGGTTTTGAGCGTGTATTTGAAATTAACCGTAACTTCCGTAACGAAGGTGTTTCAACGCGTCATAACCCAGAATTCACCATGATTGAATTCTATCAAGCTTATGCTGATTACAAAGATCTCATGGCTTTGACAGAGGGTATGCTTGAAAAATTAGCAATCGACATCTTGGGTTCAACAGATGTTCCTTATGGTGAAGAAGTGTATAGCTTCAAAGGTCCATTTAAGAAAATCTCGATGTTTGATGCGATTCTTGAGCATAATCCAAATTTCACTGCTGAAAATGTTTCGGATCGTGAATTCTTGGCAACATTTATTCGTGAAGAGTTAAAAGAGCAAGTTAAACCAGGTTTTGGTTTAGGTCGACTACAAACCATCGTATTTGAAGAAACTGTTGAAACTCAATTACGTCAGCCGACATTCATTACTGAATATCCTGCGGAAACTTCGCCGTTAGCACGCCGAAATGATGATAATCCACATATCACTGACCGCTTCGAATTCTTTATCGGTGGTCGTGAGTTGGCAAATGGTTTCTCGGAATTAAATGATCCAATTGACCAAGCTGAACGCTTCCAAGCGCAAGTTGCTGAAAAAGATGCGGGCGATGATGAAGCAATGCATTTCGATGCTGACTTTATTGAAGCATTAGAATACGGTTTACCTCCTACAGCAGGTGAAGGTATTGGTATCGATCGTTTAGTGATGTTATTTGCCAATGCAGCAAGTATCCGCGATGTGATCTTATTCCCACATATGCGTCATAAAAATTAATTTATGATGTTATAAAAGATGTTGTAAAAAAAGCCACTGAATTCAGTGGCTTTTTTTTACTTAGATAATCAGCGCATTTTAGAAATGAAATACGCCTAAACCATTTTTGATTTCGTCTAAAGTATCTTGAGTGATGATACGGCATTTTTCCGTACCAGTTTTTAAGATATCCATGATGTAATCTGGATCTTTGGCTAGTTCCATACGACGTTCACGGATTGGTGTAATCAACTCTTTTAATACACCTTCAAGACGTTTTTTCACAGTACCATCGCCTAAACCACCACGACGATAATGTGCTTTAAGTTCTTCAACTTCTTCTTTATTTTGATCAAAAGCATCTAAATAAGTAAAGACAATATTTCCTTCAACCTGACCTGGATCTTCAATACGCAGATGGTTTGGATCGGTATACATTGCATTGACTGCTTTTTTGATGTCTTTATCTGTTGCATCTAACACGATGGTATTGCCCAATGATTTCGACATTTTGGCTTTACCATCAAAGCCAGGTAAACGGCTCATATTGGATAAAAGCGCTTTACACTCAGGTAAAACTTCTTGTCCAATTTGACGGTTTAAACGACGAACAATTTCATTGGTCTGTTCGATCATTGGAATTTGGTCTTCACCAACTGGCACGACAGTGGCTTTAAATGCAGTAATATCGGCAGCTTGTGCAACAGGGTAGCAAAGAAAACCTGCTGGAATATCACGCTCAAAACCACGTAATTGAATTTCAGCTTTGATGGTTGGGTTACGTTCTAAACGAGAAACCGTCACAAAGTTTAAATACAACATGGTGAGTTCATTCAACGCGGGTAAGCAAGATTGAACACAGATTGTGGTTTTTGTTGGGTCAATGCCGACTGCTAAATAGTCTGTTGCTACTTCAAGAATATTACGACGAACTTTTTCAAAGTTATCCGCATTATCTGTTAAAGCTTGAGCATCTGCGAGAAGGAGGTGTTGATGATGAGAATCTTGTAAGCCTACTCGTGAGCGCAAAGAACCTACAAAATGTCCCAAATGTAGTTGTCCAGTAGGACGGTCGCCTGTCAAAATCACAGGACGATTATCTTGATTCGTCATTATCGCTTCCAAAGTCTTTGTATAGACAGTCGTGTTTTATGAATGGGCACTATTGTACGAGATAATTTATTTTAATGTCAGCGAAAAATGGTGTAGAACCAATTTTTATCAATAAATGTGAAAATCTACAAAATTTTATATAGAAAAATGAATTTTCACTTTAAAATGACAGGATAACTAAAATTTTGGATAAAAAATGGCAAGTAGTCTATTAATATTATTAGATGATATCGCAGCAGTGCTCGATGATGTTGCCGTCATGAGTAAAATGGCGGCTAAAAAAACTGCGGGTGTTTTAGGTGATGATTTAGCACTGAACGCACAACAAGTGAGTGGTGTAAGAGCAGAGCGTGAGCTTCCTGTAGTATGGGGTGTCGCGAAAGGCTCCTTTATCAATAAATTAATTTTAGTGCCATTGGCTTTGCTGATCAGTGTGGTTGCACCGTGGTTGATTAATCCATTGTTAATGATTGGTGGTTTGTTTCTTTGCTATGAAGGCGTTGAAAAAGTTCTACATAGTTTGCAGCATAAAAAAGCTAAAACAGGTGAGGCTGCACAAGAAGAATTACAACAAATCGAAACTGATTTAGCCACATTTGAAAAAGATAAAATTAAAGGTGCGATACGCACAGACTTTATTCTTTCTGCTGAAATTGTGGTGATTTCTTTAGGCACTGTTGCGACGGCAGCATTTGGTACCAAAGTGATGGTGCTATCTGTCATCGCAATTTTAATGACGGTCGGTGTTTATGGCTTTGTCGCTATGATTGTAAAGATTGATGATTTAGGTTTGTACTTAACCCAACAAACATCAAATATTAAACAAAGCATTGGCCGTGGTTTACTGGTATTTGCACCAAAGTTAATGAAAACCTTAACGATTGTCGGAACCATCGCAATGTTCCTTGTCGGTGGGGGGATCATCACCCATGCGGTATCAACTTTGCATCATTGGTCAGAAGAAGCCGTTGATCATATTCAACATATTCCAACTGTTGGTAGTGTTATTGGTGCATTAACACCAACGTTAATCAATTTACTGATTGGTATCGTCGCAGGTTTAGCCGTGGTATTGGTTGTTGGACTTATTCAAAAAGTTCGTGGTAAATCAACAACAACCTAAATGCAAAGCACATCCTAAACGATAGCCAATTTAAAATAAAAAGGACCGATCTATGCGTTGGAAAGGACGTAGAGAAAGTGATAATGTCGAAGATCGCCGTGGCGGTGGTGGCGTAAAAGCGGGTGGGATTAGTATCCTGGGTTTAATCGTCGCTTTTGTTGCATGGAAATTCTTTGGTGTTGACCCACAGCAAGCCTATCAAGCGACCAAACAGGTGACTTCGGCTGGAGCAAGTCAAAATTCCGAACCCACCAATTTAACCCCTGAACAGCAGGAAACGGCATCTTTTGTTAAAACCGTTTTGGCAGATACCGAAGATACTTGGAAACCGATTTTCCAACAACAAGGTGTACAGTACGTTTCACCTAAACTGGTAATGTTTAGTGGTGCGATACAATCAGGCTGTGGTACAGCTCAATCTGCAATGGGGCCATTTTATTGCCCAGCAGATCAAAAAGTGTATATCGATACCCAATTCTTTAAAGATATGCGCCAACAGATGGGCATCTCTGGGGAAAAAAATCAATCTGAGCTTTCAGCTAAAGATGAAGCGGGTGATTTTGCACAAGCTTATGTGATTGCGCATGAAGTTGGGCATCATGTACAGAATTTATTGGGAATATCGACTCAGGTTCAACAAGCACGCCAGCGTGCCAGTGAAACTCAGGGCAATCAACTTTCAGTACGTTTAGAATTACAAGCGGATTGTTTGGCTGGGGTTTGGGCCAATCGTACACAACAACGCACGCAGTTTTTAGAACAGGGTGATATTGAAGAGGCGATGGATGCTGCTGAAAAAATTGGTGATGACTACTTGCAGAAAAAAGCACGTGGTTATGCGGTACCAGACAGCTTTACGCATGGCACCAGTCAGCAACGTATGCAATGGTTTAACATCGGTATGAATTCTGGTGATATCAATGCGTGTGATACCTTTAAATAGACAGCTATAGATTGTTGGGTTAAAGAAGAGAACATCATGTTCTCTTTTTTTCTCAATCAATTTTTTTTAAGCGCTTTTTATGTTAAAAAATATAACCAGTAATCATCATATTTCAGTTTTTTTTGTACAATTATCTAGATTGTTAAATGGTCTCTTATTTTATATTTTATAAAAAAATGATTGAGTGTTTGATGTGCATTTAAATTAAAAATCTAAAACAGGTTTCGGATGGGTAACTATTTCTTTCTTCAGGTCTTTACAGTCATTTTTGCGCTTTCTATTGCGACTACAATTTTTAATAAGCGAATATTAGGTTTCCCTCAAGCCATTGGTGTTCCCATTGTTTCAGCAATTTTTGTCTTTATTTTGCAATGGGGTGCCAGCTTACTCAATGGCAATCAATTTATCTCGATTAATATTCATAATATTGAAGAAGCTGTACGGCATGTCGATTTTTATGATTTTTTAGTCAATGGTGTCATTTGCTTCATTTTGACCTCTTCAGCACTTAAATTTAAGGTTTCAGATTTAAAAGTTTATTGGAAGCCGATCAGTATCTTGGCAACGATTGCTTTACTGCTCTGTGCTGTATTTTTTGCAGGATTGGTGTTTGGTTTTCAATTCTTGATTGGCAATCCCGTTCCAATTTTAGTTTTATTGTTATTGGGTTCTGCCTTAGGTGCGACAGATCCGATTGGGATCAAAGGTGTGCTCAGTTCAGTACGTGCACCGCATCATCTGATTGTTAAGTTGGAAGGCGAGTCCTTATTTAACGATGCAATGTGTATCGCAGTCTTCATGACATTATTAAATGTCCTCGAAGGAGAGCATTTTAGTTTAATGGCAACGCTACAAACTTTCTTATATGAGATTGTGGTTGCTGTCATCATTGGTTGGGCTTTTGGTCTGGGAATCTTGCGTTTATTACGTGGTAAACATGAGATGGAGTCCTTGATTCTTACCACTGCATTATTGGCATGTGGTTCTTATCTGGTTGCATTATTTGCCCATGCATCCGCTCCGATTGCCTGTGTGATCGGTGGTTTAATTGTAGGTAATAAATGGAAAGAAATTTTACAGGATCGTGAAATTCGTGAGGTCAATCATTTTTGGCATACGGTAGAAGGGATTATTAATTCTTTTCTCTTTACCTTGATTGGTCTAGAAATCTTTATTTTAGATTTAAGCACAAGTTTGATTCTTGGTGGTATTTTTGCTTTCTTTGCTTTGCATCTCTCTCGTTTTGCCGCAAATTTCTTAGCTTTTGCATTTTTCCCATCATTCCGCAAAAAAAGCTATAACGGTAGTCTGGCTATTCTTTCTTGGGGAGGGGTTCGTGGGGGGATTTCACTTGCATTGATCCTTGCTGTGGCAAACGTCCCTGAGTTACGTGACTACAGTAGTATTCTAATTGGTTATACCTTTATCAGCGTATTACTTTCAGGTGTCGTCTGTGGTTTGGGTTTACCTGCAGTCATGAATGCCTTTTATTACAATCCAAATGAAGAAACCCAAGGTTTCAAAGGTTGGTATCAGCGCATGTGCAATAAAATGAACCGTAAAGGCATTAAATATATTGTGGGTGAAGATAACGAAGGGTATGAAACCATCACCATTTATAACCCAGAAGCGTTGGTTGACAAGAAAGCTGCAGATGGTGTGGCCTCTGTACATCATCCTGAAAAAGCGCAAGAAATGAAGCGATTGGAAAATCCAGGTAACTTCTAAATGCAGCGCATTCTGCCAAATGAATAGTTAAGGCATAAAATTGAGCAACTAAAACTTCAATATTCTTAAAGGTTTGTCGCAATAAAAAAGCCAGTAACAATACTGGCTTTTTTATTGGAGCTGTTATTTTGCGTTTTTGCCTAAGAAATCGAGGTAAGGTTTCACCAGAAGTTGCTCTTGTTCTAAAATCGGTAAATGCCCGACTCCTTTTAGAATGATTGGCTCTTGTGCATTTTTCAATAGGCCTTTGAGTTCAGCTGCAGCTTCAACATTGATAATTTGGTCTTTATCTCCCCATGCAATCAATACTGGCTGGTCAATCGAACGTGCTGCAATGGCAAAAGAATCTGGGGTAAATAATTTAGACATGACAATCAGCTGTTCAACCAATTTGGTGGTGTTTGCTGATTGGCTGATCATCAATTTCTCTTGAGCATCTTTTAATTCTTTAGGAATAAAAGGCGGTAGACTGGTGGCAATTTTCATTAAACGATCAAAATCGCCAGGTTTGCTGACAATCATATTACGTAAAGTTGTCGGATCTTTTAAATAAGGAGTATTGGCAGATTTAAATACACCTGCACTATCAATTAAAAATAAAGATTTGGTATCAACAGGGTATTGTGCTGCGTAAAGTAAGGAAATCGAGCCACCCATCGAGTGACCAGCGATATTTAAACCATTGTCTACTTTAATGGCTTCAGCAAAACGACGTAATTTTTCAGTGAGATTGGGCAATGAATAATCAAAATCATTAGGGACTTTACTGTCACCTTGACCTGGAAGATCAGGAATAATCACATGATAATAAGGCGTTAAGTAACGTGCCACACGATTCCAGTTATCACGACTTCCAGCTAGTCCATGAACAAGCATAATGGTAGGTTTGCCAGCTGGTCCGCCTTCACTATAGGCCCAATCAATATCACCGACTTTTACACGTTTGGTTTCCATGCCCGCCCATGCACGTTCTTGTTGAAGCACACTTTGAATGTCAATCGCTGGGGCAGCATAGCTTGTGGTTGATAAGCCTACTGTTACCACAGAACCCATTACCAAAGCCGTCGATAAAATCAGTTTGTTGAAGATTCCTTTCATCTTTGAATACTCTTGTTGTTGTATTTGAGGTACGATTTAAGATTAGATTATGTACAGTCAAATTACATTTGCCTAAAATGTTGAAAGCCTATTTTCAAAGTCAATTTAACGCTGTTTGCCAAGATGCTTATGAATATTATTTTTTATTATTTGATTGATCTAAAAAATGTCAAATCATGAACTCGCTCAGATGATTTTAAATGTCATCATACAAATTCCCCAAGGTAAAGTTGCCAGTTATGGTCAAGTTGCCAAATATGCAGGCTTACCCAAACATGCACGGTTGGTTGGGCGTGTATTAGGACAGTTACCTGAAGATCATGATATCCCTTGGTATCGCGTGGTTAATTCACAAGGGCGAATCAGCCTAAAAAAGCTGGATGAGAAGGGAATGTGTATTCAGACTGCAAAGTTATTGGCTGAGGATGTTGTGGTTATTGATGGCAAAATAAATCTAAAAAAATATCAATGGTCACCTTAGTTCCTCACTATAAAGATAGTGAGGAATGTTTAAAACAAACGGTGAAAATTATTTAATTACTAAAACAGGGATTTGTAATTCAGTTAATAAGCTTTGCGCTACACTGCCCATAATAATTTTTTTCAGTCCGGTACGGCCATGTGAACTGAGAATGACCAAATCAATTTTTAAATCCTGTACAGCTTGATTTAAGGTATGTGCAATATTTTCGCCTTCGAGTAAACGTGTTTCAACTTGCACGCCTTCTGCGGCAAATTGATCTTTTGCCACATTGATATTGGATTGAATAAATTCACGAGCACGCTCAATCAGCATATTGCTTTGACCATGCGCCAAATATTCTGATGCAATATAAGGGTCTAAAGTCATCACCTGTACAACCGTGATTTTACTGTTAAATGCTTTGGCAAATTCAACCGCATGTTTCACAACAGATAATGAGGTTTCTGAACCATCAACAGGAACGAGGATATTTTGATAAGCCATGTCTATTTTCCTTATTTTACCGAAAAGCTGAGTTGAATATTTATTACAATTCTAAGTCTATAGAATCATCATAACGTGAATATGAGATGAATAAAACCGAGTAAATGTGTAGGGATAATTCATATAAATATCATAAATTTAATTAAAAGCATTGGCATCAAGTTACATCGTTTTTTTACTTGCAAATGCAGCTGAATAAAAAGATAAATCAATCAATAAAATAAAGATCGAGATGCAATCAAGCATGATCAAAATAAAGCTTTAAATTGTTTAAACAAAAGCCATACACAATTGAGAAAATATAGAGGCTGAATGAAACAATTGGCAAATTGTAAATCCAGTTCTTCCTTTAAAATGTTTTTAAATATAAATACTGAAAATAATAGGACCTTACAATTTAAACCATGGATTAAAAGGAAAAGACAATGGAATATCAAACAATTATAGTCGAAGAAAAAAATGCAGTTGGATATTTGAGCTTAAATCGGCCTGAACAATTCAATAGCTTTACACCGCAAATGTGCCTTGAAATTGTAGAGGTCTTAACACAATGGAAAGATGATACCGAAATCCGCATTATTGTGATTGCTGCGATTGGAAAAGCATTTTGTGCAGGTCAGGCGATAAACCCAGATTTATTTGATAGCGGTGCTATAGACTTGGGTTTGGTCTTGGAAAAATACTTTAATCCCTTATTAGCGCTCATCAATACACTACCAAAAGTGATCATCTGTGCTGTAAATGGCGTTGCAGCTGGTGCGGGAGCGAGCTTAGTATTGTTATGTGATATCGTGATTGCAGCAAGGTCTGCAAGCTTTTCACAAATCTTTAGTAAAATTGGCTTAATTCCAGACTGTGGTGCAACTTGGTTATTGCCGCGTATGATCGGCTTTGCCAAGGCCAAAGCATTGATGCTGACTGCCGAAAAAATCAGTGCAGATGAAGCTGAACGATTGGGAATGATTTATAAAGTGGTAGAAGATGATCAGTTACAGATAGAGGTTGTTGCTTTAGCTGAGCATTTGGCAAGCCAAGCCAGCCTGAGTTTTGCCTTGATTAAGCAAGCGATGCGGGTCAGCATGCAAAATGATTTTACTAGCCAAGTTAAAGTTGAGCAGGATTTGCAAAGACAGGCAGGGCAGTCAGCAGATTTTTTAGAAGGTGTTCGCGCTTTTTTAATGAAAGATAAGCCAAATTTTAAAGGACGATAAATAACGATTTAAGTTGGGACGCTTTTCAACCTGAAACATCAAAGCTAGTAGAAAAGTCTCATAATAATGTAATGCTATTTGCGCGAAAATAGTGTGCTCGAGGTTATTATAATAAGAAATAAAATTACACATAACATAATTTGATTATGTATTGCATAAATTTAAGCTTTCTTGTAGGATAAATTTAGAGTTAAGCGTCAGTGTAAATACAGCTCAAGGTTAGCGCTTTACATGGACTAAATTATGGAAAGGAAGAGTTCAAATCAGGATATTTTGTCGATTGACCTAAATACCTGTGATCTTTTCTCGGCATTAAAAAACGGATGAATTTATTCAAATAAGGGAAACTAGATGGATATTTTAGATAACCCATTAGAACTATGTGGCTTTGCATTTATTGAGTTTGTTTCGACGGAAAATGGATTAGATCAAATCTTTGAAGCAATTGGTTTTGCTAAAGTCGCAAAGCATAAATCAAAAAAAGTTTATTTATGGCGTCAGGGTAATATTAATATTATCTTGAATTATCAACCTGAATCTTATGCATCATTCTTCTTTAAAGAACATGGCCCATCAGCATGTGCAATGGGTTTTAGAACGCGTGATGCAGCTAAAGCTTTTAAAAATGCAATTGAACTTGGCGCAGAGCCAATGTATTCGCAAGCAGGACCAATGGAATTAAATATCCCAGCGATTAAAGGAATAGGCGGTATGCCAATTTTCTTGGTCGATCGTGATATTTATGAAAATGATTTTGTATTCTTTGATGACGAAAATCGAAATCCACGTCGAGCTGGTTTAAATGAAATTGATCATTTAACCCATAATGTCTATAAAGGACGCATGGATTATTGGGCAAATTTCTATGAAAAAATCTTTAACTTCCAAGAAATTCGCTATTTCGATATCAAAGGTGAATATACGGGTTTAACTTCTAAGGCGCTGACTGCACCTGATGGGATGATTCGTATTCCTTTGAATGAAGACTCAGACAAAGGCAATGGGCAAATTGCCGAGTTTTTGGCTGACTTTAATGGTGAAGGCATTCAACATATTGCTTTTATTACCGATGACTTAATTTCAACATGGGATAAGTTAAAAGGTTTAGGGCTGAAATTTATGACGGCACCTCCTGAAACTTATTATGAAATGTTAAAAGATCGTTTACCTGATCATGGTGAACCGACAGAAGAGCTGCAAAAGCGCGGTATTCTGTTAGATGGCAATACCAAAGACGGTCAGAAAAAACTGTTATTACAGATTTTCTCTGAAAATATGCTTGGACCTGTATTCTTTGAATTTATCCAACGTAAAGACGACGATGGTTTTGGTGAGGGCAACTTTAAGGCATTGTTTGAATCAATTGAACGTGACCAAATTCGCCGTGGTGTATTAGAAGCCAAATAACAAAATCGTACTCAATACAAAAAAGCCAAGAATTTAATTCTTGGCTTTTTGCGATCTTTCACTAAAAAATTAACGTGTTTGTATGTATTGATTCATCGCAGCAACTTCACGTTTAAATAGTTCAAGTTTTTCACTACCCGCGTTGACTGGTAAAAACATTTCACTGTCTAATGCAACAATACAAAATTCCATTGCAAGATGAGCGTTGAAAATAGGTAAACCCACAGCATTGATACCAACAAGTAAGTCACCTTGGGCAATTGCCATACCTTGCTGTAAAGTATTTTCTTTTAAAACAAGAAATTCGTCCCAGTTGGTGGGTTTGACCTGACTATGGTTCAGCGTTGCTTTTTCCCATTCAGAGTGCATCAATGGTTTGATTAGCGCTTCGGGTAAATAGGAGGCAAAAACCCGCCCAGCAGCTGAATTTACTAAAGGCATGATCGAACCGACTTTGGTCACAATTGAAATCGGATGATTTGATTCAATCGACTGTACAACTAATGGGCCTTTAGGTGACCATTTGCTGATTTGAATCCCGCAACCAATTTTACTTTGTAGTTCATAAATAAGGTGCTGAACAAGCTGTAAAACATCAGTGTGTTGGATACAGTTTAAACCTAAACGCCAAGCTTGATCACCAAGCGCATACTGACCACCCTCAAGTTGTTTTGCATAATTCATCCGAATCAAACTGACAAGATAACGATGTACCTTGGCTGGATGCATATCAAGTTTACTCGACAGCTCTTTTAAAATAATCGGCTTATTATGTTCCAAAAGGGCATTGAGAACGGCTAAGCCCACCTCAAGTGATTGAACCCCACCAGACAACTTTTCTTCAATCATTGAATAACCCTTAATCTGCATACGATCTAGCAGTTTTGATGTGCTGTCGATATTTGATTTACATATTTAACACATAGTGCCTGAGCATTGTACAAAATAGAACTTATCTTTTTAAATGAAATCTCAACAGAGTCTCAATGAATGTTATCAGCATACAATTGTTTTTGAAGTGCTGCATATGATTTATTAAACAACAGTACATCATCAAAAGATCTAGACCATTAAAGTTAAGTCGATAAAAATCGGTATTGGAGTCACAAGGCTTCAATACCGATGAATTCTAGCATTGTCCCACAGCAATATTTTAAATGCTGATTGCTGTTATTGCTTAAGATTCAGCAAAACTAGCATTGTGTGCCATTAAAGCTGCTTAATATCGTGTTCAACTAGATCTAGGATGCCAAATCACGAAACATACGATTAATAAACTGAGTAAGTACTCAGTTGGCTTTGGCACCCATATATACTCAATTGAGCATGATTATGCGCCCAATTCGTCTTCATGCAAAAAATGAGTATGTTGAGGCGCACGTTTGGTACGGCTCCACTCATCCAGCATTTCTAATTTCATTTCTTCGGTAATTCGTGCGATTTTTGCATCTGCATGCACATCGTTATAGGTCAGTTCTAAACGATGACCATTGGGGTCAAAGAAATAAATCGAGTGGAAAATGCCATGGTTGGTGACACCAAGAACTTTAACACCCTGTGTTTCAAGATGCTCTTTTGCAATCAATAACGTATCGAGGTCTTCAACTTCAAATGCGATATGTTGAACCCATTGAGGGGTATTTTCGTCACGCCCCATATCGGGTTGAGTGGGCAGTTCAAAAAATGCCAATACATTGCCTTGTCCAGCATCTAAGAATAAATGCATATACGGATCAAAGGCTTTGGTCGAAGGCACATGGTCTTCAGCAAAGGCCAAAATAAAATCCATATTGAGCATTTTTTTATACCATTCCACGGTTTCTTTGGCATCTTTACAACGATAAGCCACATGGTGAATTTTTTTAATCGCAAAGCTCATGATAAAACTCCTTTATCTCTATTCCCAATCTGGTTGTTGTTCTGGGGCTGCATTGAAGAAGGCAGGAAGGGTTAAACAGTGTTGACTAATTGACTCAATCTTTGCAAAAGCGCTTAAATCAATTTTAAAGCGTTTGGCGTTATAGACTTGAGGAATCAAACAACAGTCTGCAAATGTCGGTTGTGTACCAAAACAGAATTGCCCATTTGAATCTTTTAGTTGGGCTTCTAAGCTGTTAAAGCCCGCTATGATCCAGTGTTGGTACCAGTGTTTTTTTTGTTCGTCACTGAGACTGAGATCATGTTGTAAATACTTTAAGACTCTTAAATTATTTAACGGATGAATATCGCAGGCGATCGCTTGTGCAAAAGCACGTACTTTACTACGTGTGATGATATTTTCAGGCAATAATGAAATTGCTGGATAACGTTCTTCCAGATATTCCAAAATACTGAGTGACTGTAAAAAGCTTTGATCTTCATCCACTAAAGTTGGAACACACTGACTTGGATTAAGTGCTTGGTAACACTCTAGCAGTTGCTCATTCTTGACCAAATGCACGGGCTGTATTTCATAACTCAGTTGTTTGAGGTTCAGTGCAATCCGAACCCGATAAGCCGCAGAGCTACGGAAATAACTATACAGTTTCATAGCTCAAGTCTTCTGTTTGATGAAAGCTAAACTGGCGTGCTGGCAAAATGCTATTAGCAACTTCACCAAAGCCCACTCTGATCCCTGCTTTTTCACAATAGCCTTTCATCACAACACGGTCACCATCTTGCAAGAAACCACGTTTTTCGCCATTCGAGAGGGTTAGCGGTTTGGTGGTATTCCATGTCAGTTCAAGCAAACTACCATAAGCATCTTCTGTAGGACCTGAAATTGTGCCTGAACCCATCAAGTCACCGACTTGGACATTGCAACCTGCAATCGTGTGGTGGGTGAGTTGCTGTGCCATTGACCAATACATATATTTAAAGTTGGTTTGGCAAATTACATCAGCGTGTGCTGATTGAGGGCTTTGAACTTCAATACTGAGGTGAATATCATAGCTGTTGGCAATATTTTCCTCTAAATAGCAAAGTGGTTTAGGCTGTTGTTCTGGACCTTTGACTTTAAATGGTTCCAGTGCTTGCATGGTCACTACCCAAGGTGAAATTGCACTTGCAAAAGTCTTGGCATTAAACGGGCCTAATGGTACGTATTCCCATTGTTGAATATCACGTGCCGACCAATCATTGAGCAAAACCATACCAAAAATATGCTCCCAAGCATCTGCAATCGCGATAGGCTCACCCAATTCAGTCGCTTTACCAACGATAAAGGCAGTTTCTAATTCAAAATCGAGTTTACGTGTTGCAGAGAAAACAGGGCGTTCTTGATCTGGTAATTTGATTTGCCCAGAAGGGCGAACAATATCTTTGCCACTGACAATCACAGAGCTGGCACGACCATTATATCCCACAGGAAGTTCGCTCCAGTTTGGAAGCAATGCATTCTTTGGATCTCTAAACATGGTTCCGACATTGGTAGCATGTTCTTTGGACGAGTAGAAATCTGTATAGCCAGAGACTTGAATAGGTAAGTGTAAAGTGACTGTATTTTGCTTAAACAATGCGTTTTGGCGTAAAACCACATCATCACGAAGTATTGGATTTTCAGCAGAGAGTAGACTTTGTAATGTAGTACGAACCTTTTGCCAGTTGTGTTTACCCGTTTCTATAAATTTATTCAGTGTCGCTTGATTAAAACAATCTTGATGTCCATTGATCACTAATAGTCCATGTACCTCTAAGTGGGCAAGGTCTATGACCCAATCTCCAATGGCAACACCCACTCGTTTTGTGCCTTGGGGTGTTTCACTAAAAATACCGTAGGGCAAATTATGTATTGTGAAATCTGATTGTGAGTCAATTTCAAGAAAACAAGTTAAATGTGAGTTCATGATTTGCTTTCCTTGTCTTTAATTTTGTTAGGGGTGATCAAAATCTTTAATGTATTTTCTTAAGTATTTGAAAAACAAATAAATATAAAGCTATTTAGATGCCTTGTTCAAATGACTCAAGCAAGTTGTCAGTGTCTTATCATTTCTATCATACTGAAAATATTTAATTACGCAATACATAATTTGATTACATAATTCATAATAATTGTTATTTGTTGAATTTTCTGCTTATATGCGCGGTTATGAGAAAAGTAAATCAATTATTTTTCGATTAGATATAGGCATTTTTGATTAACTTATGATATACGTAATTTTGAATACAAAAATTACGAGACAAGGATGAGAATAATCATATGTCAAAACATGAGCAAGGAAACCTGAAACATGGTTTAAGCAATCGGCACATCCAGCTTATCGCGCTAGGTGGTGCTATTGGTACAGGATTGTTTCTGGGTATTTCGCAATCGATTAAGCTTGCAGGTCCTTCAGTCATACTCGGTTATGCGATTGCTGGATTTATTGCGTTTTTAATGATGCGACAGTTAGGTGAAATGGTGGTTCAAGAACCCGTCAGTGGTTCATTTAGTCACTTTGCCTACAAATACTGGGGCTCATTTGCAGGTTTTATGTCTGGCTGGAATTATTGGGTACTCAATGTTTTGGTATGTATGGCAGAGCTGAGCGCAATTGGTCTTTATATTCAATATTGGTGGCCTGAAATTCCGACTTGGATTTCAGCATTGGTGTTTTTTGTTTTAATCAACGGTATCAACTTATTGCATGTTAAATTTTTTGGCGAAATGGAGTTTTGGTTCTCTATTGTCAAAATTTTGGCAATCTTAGCCATGATCGGCTTTGGTTCCTACTTACTTGCAACAGGTACAGCAGGGCCACAGGCAAGCATTAGTAACCTTTGGGCATTGGGCGGTTTTTTCCCATTTGGTGTGGAAGGTTTAGTCATGGCAATGGCTGTGATTATTTTTGCCTTTGGTGGGATTGAGCTATTTGGTATTACTGCAGCAGAAGCGCGTGATCCTGATAAAACTCTGCCTAAAGCAGTCAATCAAATTATTTATCGTATTTTGATTTTCTATATTGCAACACTGTTTATCTTATTTGCACTTTTCCCATGGAACCAAATGGCAGAAGGCGGTAGCCCATTTGTAATGGTATTTGCTTCACTGGATAGTCATGGTGTTGCGACCTTACTGAATTTTGTCATCCTTACCGCAGCTGTTTCGGTGTATAACGGGACCAGTTATTGTAGTAGTCGGATGTTACTTGGTTTGGCGCAACAGGGTAATGCACCGAAGTTCCTTAAGCATATTAATAAGCGTGGTATTCCAACCAATGCGGTTTATGTTTCAGCTTTTGTCACAGTTTTATGTGTACTACTCAATTATGCATTTCCAGAAAAAGCATTTGGTTTATTGATGATGTTGGTGGTTGCTGCAATTGTGATTAACTGGGTGGTTATTTCATGGACGCATTTAAAGTTCCGTAAAGCCATGCAAACACAAGGGCAGACCACCAAGTTTCCAAGTATTGCTTATCCATTCAGTAATTATCTTTGCATTATCTTTATGTTGGGTATTCTGGTGGTAATGTCATTCACCGAGAATATGCGTATTGCGGTAATGATGATTCCAGCATGGATTCTTTGTTTGATGCTTGCTTATTATCTGAAACAACGAAAGTTAAAAAATGCACAGCAAAATGTTGTGTTAAATTCTGATGTATAGCAAAAGATTTTAATCTTTGCAAAAGGGCTAAATTGATATTTAGCCCTTTTTTCTTTCTGTGTGATTATTAACCTATACCGAGGAAATTATTCTGCTGCTTTTAAAAACTCAATCAATTGATTGATATCATCGCTTTGTAATCGCTCTCGAATTTTTAGAATTTGCTTCTCATCTAAATCATACAATTTAACTGACTGTAATTTTTCAATCTGATCTTGAGAAAACCGATATTTAATGATTTTTGTCGGTACACCACCGACAATTGCATACGCTGGCACGTCTTGAGTGACGACTGCACCTGTAGCAACGATGGCACCTTCACCTAGCGTTACCCCTTGCATAATCATGGCACGACTGCCAATCCAACAACCATCGCCAATCACCGTATCCCCAGCGGGTAAAAAGCTACGGGTATCAAAAGGAAATGTAGAAATCCAGTCAGGGCGATGTAATTGATTACCACCCATCATGATCACACATTCCGCCCCAAAACAAACAAAGTTACCAATATATAACTGGTCAATTGGTTTCTCTACAGTTGATGGCTTATCATGCAAATAACGCACCACGCAACGTTCAAATCCCTGATCCCAATATGCCGAATAATAAGAATAATTTCCTTTAATATGAATATTGGGATTTTTCACAGTCTTAGAAATAAACTCAAATTCGCACCAGTGTTTTACGGGGGAGTGAATAGCGTCAGTCATGGGAGTACAAAAGCTTAAGTGCAAAGGCTAGAGCGCGTATTGTAACCTTAGATTGAACTTAGATCTTGATCAGCAATTAAAAAATATTCAGTGCATTGGGTTTAAACATCAATTCTTCAGCGATGCCTTGGCTGGTATTCAAGTATTAACCTATTTTTAAATGGATCAAATGCGTGGCATGGGTATGACGAATATGATCAGCACGATGGTTAAAGTAACGATGGGTAATGTCTTTACCTGATAAATCTTCAACCACCTGATAACCCATCATTGCAACTGCATGATGCAATGCTTGCGAAGAAAACGCACCAATCAACGGCTCTTTTAAGAAACGGGTAAACTGTGACACTGCGAAGCTACCCAAACGCTCAATACCTTGTAAGGCTCTATAATCAATCGAATAATCCATCACGACTTGGCTATTTTTGCCAGTAAAGGCTGCAATGTTGTGTAAGGTTGCTAGGGTTGCTTGTGGGGTTAAATAATGGGTTGTGCCCAGCCATGAAAAAAATGCAGCTTGGGTATTTTGAAATCCACTACGCGCCAAAGCATCAGACAATTTTTCTTTTTCAAAATCAATCCCTACAAATTCCACATTGCTTGGGAGCTCACCTGTATTACTGAGCTTTTTTAATTTTTCTAATTTGGTTCTTTGTGTATCAGGATGATCAATTTCAAATATTTTGAGTTGAGGGTATTGCTGGGCCAAGCGTAATACAAAAGAGTCTAGACCAGCGCCAACCAATACATACTGTTGAATATGATCATGTTCAATCGCTTGCTTTAAAAGATCTTCTGTATAGCGAGAACGTCCAACCACTTGTCCAGTCAATTTACCAAAAGTTTGATTCATCAAATTGGAATTTAACGCTTTACGTAGAAGGGCGTTATTTAAAAGTAAGCGCCATTGTGAATTGGTCATTTCAAATGCATAAGGGTCAGAGAATACGGGATCGTTGGCATTTAAATGGTGATTGGCCCTAATTGCTGCTGCCGCTTCAGCAGTTTTACTTGCTCGTCCTGCTTTCATCCTCGTCCTCAATGAATTTTAATTTTTCCTCAATGTAATGCATAGAAAATATTTAACAATGGCAATTTACTTTGAGCAGTTGGTGAAAATTGCTAGTTTTCTTGGTGTCTATATGGCCGAGGTATCTTATTTAGCTTGGCGCAAGATCTGAGCGATGTATGGATGATGCTTGATGTTGATTAAATGGATATGCGAGCAGTGTTATTTTCTAGGTGAATGCAGGATTATTTTGATCTGACTGTTTTTAAATTTTTTTATCTATAGTCACCCTTCACTTTTAAGAATAATGAGGTGGTTTGACTATATATCTTGAGTTTTTGACAAAAATATTTTGAGCCTGTTTGTCTTAGTCAATGATTGATGACGGAATATAAAAGTGATTCGTTTTTTGTTATTGATATTATATTTTTAGCCCAATAAAAAGGGCTGAATCATCAGCCCTAGTATGTGTTAAATATATTCAACACTTACCACTTCATATTCCACTTCACCCTGTGGTGTGGTGATTTTGGCTTCGTCGCCTTCATTCTTACCAAGAAGACCACGCGCAATAGGTGAGTTCACTGAGATCTTATTGATCTTAAAGTCAGCTTCATCATCACCTACAATTTTATAGGTTTTCTTTTCTTCAGTATCCAAATTCTCAATGGTTACTGTCACACCAAAAACCACACGACCTGTTTGTTCGAGTCCTTTAACATCAATGACTTGGCAAGCACCAAGTTTACCTTCGATGTCTTGAATACGACCTTCACAAAAACCTTGTTGCTCGCGCGCTGCATGGTATTCTGCGTTTTCTTTTAAATCCCCATGTTCACGTGCTTCTGCAATTGCAGCAATAATACGTGGACGATCAACAGATTTTAGCTGTTGCAATTCTTTCTCTAAGGCGACCTTGCCTTCAGGAGTCATAGGATAACGTTGCATTGTTGTCCCTCAGTTCAGTATTTTAAAAAATACAGGTTTATAAAATGAAAAAAGCCCGCCACCGATAAGATGACGGGACTTATCGGAAACGAATTAACCTAGTGTTTGCAAATCTTGCAAGCGATATACATCCATTGGCAATTTAATTGCTAAAGCTTGGCATACAGCATCAGCACCATTCAAGGTTGTTGTGTAATACACTTTACCTTGAAGCGCAGAGCGACGGATTGAGAATGAATCCTGCTGAGCTTGTTTACCTTCTGTAGTATTGATAATGAGGTGAATCTCGCCATTTTTCAAGCGGTCGACAATATTTGGGCGACCTTCTGTTACTTTATTCACACGTTCACATTCAATACCAGCTTCTTTAATGACATCATAAGTACCGCCAGTTGCGATAATTTTGAAGCCTAAATCAACCAATTGTTTCGCAATACCCGCGGCACGAGGTTTATCTGAATGACGTACTGAAATAAATACGTGCTTCACTTCACCTTCAGTTGGTTTACCCGGTAAGCGATCATTAGAGCCTAACACAGCTTTATAGAAAGCTTCACCAAAAGTTGTACCAACACCCATCACTTCACCAGTAGATTTCATTTCTGGTCCAAGGATCGGGTCTACACCTGGGAATTTGTTGAACGGGAATACTGCTTCTTTCACAGCAAAATGCGTTGGGATAATTTCTTTTGTGAATCCTTGAGATTCTAAAGATTGACCCGCCATACAACGTGCTGCAACTTTTGCTAATGATTCGCCGATACATTTAGAAACGAACGGTACTGTACGAGACGCACGTGGATTCACTTCAAGAATATAAACGTCATTACCTTTAACAGCAAACTGTACGTTCATCAAGCCAATCACACCAAGCTCTTTCGCCATAGCAACGGTTTGACGACGCATTTCATCCTGAATCTCTTGAGAAAGAGAGTAAGGTGGAATCGAACATGCTGAGTCACCAGAGTGAATACCTGCTTGTTCAATATGCTGCATAATACCGCCGATCACCACATCTTTGCCGTCAGATACACAGTCAACATCGACTTCAGTTGCATCATCAAGGAAATGGTCAAGCAGTACAGGTGCTTCGTTAGACGCTTGTACAGCATCACGCAAGTAACGTTTAAGTTCGTCGTCGTTGTATACGATTTCCATCGCACGACCACCAAGGACATAAGATGGACGTACAACCAACGGATAACCCACTTTAGATGCTTCAGCCATACCTTCTTCAGCAGATTTAACAATGCTGTTGCTTGGTTGACGAAGATTCAAACGTTGAATCATCTGTTGGAAACGTTCACGATCTTCTGCACGGTCAATCGCATCTGGAGACGTACCGATAATTGGTGCGCCTGCTTCTTCTAAAGCACGAGCCAATTTCAAAGGTGTTTGACCGCCGTACTGTACGATAATCCCTTTTGGTTTTTCTGTACGTACGATTTCTAAAACGTCTTCTAAAGTGATCGGCTCAAAGTACAAACGATCAGATGTGTCATAGTCAGTTGAAACCGTTTCAGGGTTACAGTTAACCATAATAGTTTCATAACCATCTTCACGCATTGCAAGAGCAGCGTGAACACAGCAATAATCGAACTCGATCCCTTGACCAATACGGTTAGGACCACCACCGATTACCATGATCTTGTCACGGTTAGATGGATTCGCTTCACATTCGTCATCATAAGTTGAGTACATGTAAGCAGTATCTGACTCGAACTCAGCTGCACAAGTATCTACACGTTTGTAAACAGGGTATACACCCAAGTTCCAACGGTGCTTACGGAATTGCTTTTGCGAAATGCCCATCAAGTCTGCAATACGTAAATCAGATAAGCCTTTTCGCTTAAATGCACGGATATTGTCAGCGTTCAAATCACCAAAACCTAAAGTTTTGATTTGTTCTTCAGACTGAATGATGTCTTGGATTTGAATCAAGAACCAACGATCGATATTGGTTGCAGCAAATACTTCATCTAATGTGAAGCCATGACGGAATGCGTCAGCAACATACCAAATACGCTCAGGACCTGGCACTTTAAGCTCTACCAAGATTTTATCTTTCGCGCCTTCAGTACCCACCGCAATTTTCTCATCGAAACCACAAGCACCGACTTCAAGACCACGAAGTGCCTTTTGTACAGATTCTTGGAAGTTACGACCAATTGCCATGACTTCACCCACAGATTTCATCTGTGTCGTGAGTGTTGCATCAGCTTGTGGGAATTTCTCGAAGTTAAAACGAGGAATCTTGGTTACAACATAGTCGATTGCAGGTTCAAACGATGCTGGTGTTGTTCCACCAGTGATGTCATTTTTCAATTCATCAAGGGTATAACCCACTGCAAGTTTTGCTGCAATTTTGGCAATAGGGAAACCTGTTGCTTTAGACGCAAGCGCAGAAGAACGAGATACACGAGGGTTCATCTCGATCACAACCATACGGCCATCTTTCGGGTTGATACCGAACTGAACGTTTGATCCGCCTGTCTCTACACCAATTTCACGTAGTACCGCTAATGAAGCATTACGCAGTAATTGGAACTCTTTATCTGTTAGTGTCTGTGCAGGTGCAACAGTAATGGAGTCACCTGTATGCACACCCATTGGATCGAAGTTTTCAATGGTACATACAATGATACAGTTGTCGTTTTTATCACGAACAACTTCCATTTCATATTCTTTCCAGCCAATTAATGATTCATCAATCAATAATTGTTTGGTTGGAGAAAGATCAAAACCGCGTTCACAGATTTCAATGAATTCTTCTTTGTTATAGGCGATACCACCACCTGAACCACCCATCGTAAATGATGGGCGGATAATCACAGGGAAGCCGAAACGGGCTTGAATTTCAAGCGCATGTTCCATGCTTTCTGCAACATCAGCACGTGGGCATTCCAAACCAATTTTGCGCATTGCGATATCGAAAAGTTTGCGATCTTCCGCTTTTTCGATGGCTTCTTTGGTCGCACCAATCAATTCAACATTGTATTTTTCTAAAATACCGTTGGCATCAAGTGCCAATGCACAGTTTAATGCCGTTTGACCACCCATTGTTGGAAGAACCGCATCTGGGCGTTCTTTCTCAATGATTTGTGCAACAGTTTGCCACGTAATCGGTTCGATATACGTTGCATCTGCCATAGTCGGGTCAGTCATAATGGTGGCTGGGTTAGAGTTCACCAAAATAACACGGTAGCCTTCTTCACGAAGGGCTTTACATGCTTGCGCACCTGAGTAATCGAACTCACATGCTTGCCCGATGACAATCGGACCCGCACCAATAATTAAGATGCTTTTAATGTCTGTACGTTTAGCCATGATCGCTTCCTTAATTACTTCTTAGATGCTTCAATAAGTTCGATGAAATGATCGAACAATGGGGCACAGTCATGTGGACCAGGGCTTGCTTCAGGGTGACCTTGGAAGCTAAACGCAGGTTTATCTGTACGATGAATACCTTGTAGGGTTTGATCGAACAAAGATTTATGCGTAGCTTTGAGGTTTGCAGGTAAAGTTTCTGCATCTACTGCGAAGCCATGGTTTTGAGAAGTAATCATCACTGTACCATTTTCAAGGTTTTGTACAGGATGGTTTGCACCGTGGTGACCATGTGGCATTTTCACAGTTCTAGCGCCAGAAGCTAAAGCTAGAATTTGATGACCCAAACAAATACCGAAAACAGGTAGATTTGTAGTTTCAACAATGGTTTTTACTGCTGCAATTGCATAATCACATGCTGCTGGATCGCCAGGTCCATTTGACAAAAATACGCCATCTGGATTTAACGCCAATACTTTTTCAGCAGGTGTTTGTGCTGGAACAACAGTTAATTTACATCCGCGGTCTGCAAGCATACGTAAGATGTTGGTTTTGACACCATAATCGTATGCAACAACATGAAATTTTGCTTCTGGTTGAGAAAAGCCTTGGCCCAATGTCCATGAGCCTTCGGTCCATTCAAAACCTTCTGGGTCACAACATTCTTTCGCAAGGTCTAAACCATCTAGACCACCAAAGGCACGTGCTTTTGCAATAGCTTCTTCTTCAGTAATATTATCGCCGGCAAGAATGCATCCGTTTTGTGCGCCTTTGTCACGTAAAATACGTGTCAGTTTACGAGTATCGATATCTGCAATGGCAACGACATTATGTTGTTGTAAATATTCGCCAAGAGACTGAGTAGCTCGGAAATTGCTGTGTAATAACGGTAGGTCACGAATGATTAAACCATTCGCCCAAACTTTATGAATTCGACCTGATTCAGCGTCTTCTTCATTACAACCAGTATTACCGATATGAGGATAAGTTAAAGTTACAAGTTGCTGTGCATAACTAGGGTCGGTCAAAATTTCTTGATAACCAGTCATGGCAGTGTTAAAAACGACTTCACCAGTCGTACTTCCCGTAGCGCCGATCGATGTACCTTTAAAAACAGTACCGTCAGCAAGGGCTAAAATGGCGGGGGTGCTCAAACCATAGCTCCTGAACTAAAACCACAAAAATAGGGCTGTAAAAAAGCGAGTAGACGAAAAAAAAGGAAGGCTTACTAAATCCTACCCTCCTCTTGTCTGCTCGCTTGTAACTTAACAGCGCATTATACGCATGAGCCTCTCGAAAGTCTATTTTATTTCGAGGGATAATCTAAGATAAATACCTTGCTATTTAGCATTAATTCTGCTTTTAAAGTGAATTGTTTGAAATTGTAAGTATTTAAATATTGTCAGACAAATCAAAATCTAAAATTTATCCTTTCAATGTATCTTATTGACTCACATTCCAGGGGGAATCAATATGACTATATCTAAAGAAACTGTTACAAATAAAGTAACAAAAGAGACTGCGGCTTTGAAAGAAGTTGTGACTGAAACTACAGAAAATTTAGAGAAGTTAGGTAAAGAAGCACAGCAAAAAGTTGCTGAAGCGGTTACCGAAACTAAAACTAAACTTGAAGCAGAATCAGAGCAATTAACTGAGCAAGTTCAAGATCAAGTACAAAACTTTAAACAAGATTTGGTACAACGTCTTGATGTGATCAAATCACAATTTTCAACTTCACAAAAAGATTTGGTTGAATTGGCTGATTTCTTAAAAGCAGAATTAAGCATTTTAGTGAAAGAGTTAACTGAAGTTGGTAAAGAAATTCGTGAAGATGTTTCACAAATTTCGAGCAAACATAAAGTACAGTTAACTGAAACTTTAAAGCGTTCAAAAGATCATACTTTAGAAGTTTGGAATAAAGTAACTACAAAACAATAAGATATGTAAAGCTTATATTTTGAGGAAGGCCATTTTTAAGAGAAATGGCAAAAAAAAAGTGAGGCTAGTTGCCTCACTTTTTTATTTTCAAGCACAGTTTACATAAGCGTATTTTAAAATGTATGTAACCAATCACGTTTATTGTGAAAGTCGGCTTGTTGGCCACTGTGTTGCATAGCAAAGAAATGTTGACCTTGCGTGGTATTTAAAACAGCGCTTAAACCCAAAAATAAGTCTGACCATTTTAATTTATTGGCAAGCATGAACTCGCTAAGATCTATGCTGACATTTAATCCATAATGCGTGCGCTTTAACTGGTTTAATTCAATGTCATAAGCAGCGACTGGTGGCATATTTTCAGGATAACGATATTCTTCAAATTGGTAAGCTTGCCAAGCTTGAGAAGGGGATAGATTAATTTCACGATAATAATCTTCACCTTGCACACCAATAAAAATCTCAAAACAGGTATTTTCCCAAAGGAAATCCTGGCGTGGATTTGCTGTAACCAGTTCAGGATAAATTATGAATTGATTGGGATCTCTTAACCAATAACCGACATTGAGTGTATATGGGCTAATTTGTTCAATCGCGCCAACTAGGGAGATACTTTGAAAACGACGATCAAATGCATTCAGTTCGAAACTTGCCATGAAGATAAATCTTAATTTGAAAGATGAGCGTGGCGAACTAAATTAGACAATTTTGGATTTTGTTTCGCAGCTTTTTTATAAAGCAATGCAATTTTACCAATTGTTTGAACAACTTCCGCACCAGTGACATTGGCAATTTCAGTAATTGTTGCAGCACGTGCTTCGCGGTCTTCACCTGTAACCTTGACTTTAATTAACTCGTGATCATTTAAAGCACGGTTTAATTCTTCAACGACACTTTCAGTCAAGCCTTTATCGCCAAGCATTACAACAGGGTTTAACGCATGTCCGATTTGACGTAAACGTTTACGTTCTTGGATAGATAGAGCCGCCATAAAAGATAACCTAATTTTAGAAACGACTTAGTATAACAAAAGCCATATCACTACGCTGTAAATTCTGTAGAAATAATCGATGAAGCTTATTCAAAAAAACATATCAATATCTGTCGATTTAAATCAATATGAATACTGCAATGAGAATTTTTTTCACGTACAATCAGAAGTTAGTTATCGGTTTAGATCAAGAGAGTTATGGCTACACGCATTACCAACCAGAAGTTATCCAAAAGTAGTCGTGCGTGGATGAGAGAGCATTTAGATGACCCTTTTGTGAAAAAAGCACAAAAAGAAGGTTACCGCGCTCGTGCTGCATATAAACTTCTTGAAATTCAAGAAAAACACAAAATGATTAAACCAGGGATGACCGTGGTTGACTTGGGTGCTGCGCCAGGAAGTTGGTCGCAAATCGCAGGTAAACTGGTCGGTGATAAAGGTTTAGTGATTGCTTCAGATATTTTAGAAATGGATGCTTTACCTGATGTTACTTTCTTACAAGGTGACTTTAGAGAAGAAGAAGTTTTCGAAAAATTGTTAAATATTTTAAATGGACGCACTGTAGACGTTGTAATTTCAGATATGGCCCCCAATACATCAGGTAATAGGGCTGTAGATCAACCTCGCCAGATTTACTTGTGTGAACTTGCGTTAGATTTTGCCAACAAGGTTCTTGGACCAAAAGGGCAGTTTTTAGTTAAAGTTTTCCAAGGAACTGGTTTTGATGAGTTCCGAAAGCAAGTCGTGGATAGTTTTGATGTGTTAAAAACAGCAAAACCAGCTGCTTCACGTGCACGTTCAAAAGAAGTTTTTTTAATTGGACAGGGCCGTAAAAAAGTTTCGCAATAGCTGGTGTTTTTGAGGTATGTTCATTCTTCGTAATGAATTGCCAACAAATGCTTGCCAAGTTGTTAAAAATTGTGCATTTTGTACCTTTTTAACCTTTATTGCGAAATTCATTACTCGCTTTTTGTTACGATCAAGCAAGATTGAGCCTGATCAAAATAGTTATATATGGGAATAAAGCTTTGAGCGATTACTTCAAAAATGCCGTATTGTGGCTGGTCATACTGGGTGTGCTGATCTTAATCTTCAGCAATCTCAGTGACCGCAGTAAGCCTTCTGCGATGAATTATTCAGAATTCGTCACAGCGGTGAATGCTGGTCAAATTAGTAAAGTCACAATTGATGGTGAAAGAATAAGCGGCGAAAAAAAGAACGGTTCGAACTTTGAAAGTATTCGCCCAGCAGTTCAAGATCCTGAATTGATGCCTACACTCATCAAAAATAACGTTGTTGTTGAAGGTACTGCACCTCAACGTCAAGGTTTATTGATGCAACTTCTCATCGCAAGCTTTCCTGTGCTTTTAATTATTTTATTGTTCATGTTCTTTATGCGTAACATGGGTGGTGGTGCAGGCGGTAAAAATGGTCCAATGAGTTTTGGTAAATCTAAAGCAAAAATGCTTTCAGAAGACCAAATCAAAGTGACCTTTACCGATGTTGCTGGTTGTGATGAAGCAAAACAAGAAGTTGTGGAAATCGTTGATTTCTTGAAAGACCCTGCAAAATTCAAACGCTTAGGGGCAACAATTCCTAAAGGCGTATTGATGGTTGGTCCTCCAGGTACAGGTAAAACTTTACTTGCGAAAGCGATTGCTGGTGAAGCCAAAGTTCCATTCTTTAGTATTTCAGGTTCTGACTTCGTTGAAATGTTCGTTGGTGTTGGTGCATCTCGTGTGCGTGACATGTTCGAACAGGCGAAACGCCATGCACCATGTATCATCTTTATTGATGAGATTGATGCAGTTGGTCGTCATCGTGGTTCAGGTACTGGTGGTGGTCATGATGAACGTGAACAAACACTCAACCAAATGCTTGTTGAAATGGATGGTTTCGAAGGTAATGAAGGGATTATCGTCATTGCTGCAACAAACCGTGCGGATGTACTGGATAAAGCATTACTTCGTCCGGGGCGTTTCGACCGTCAAGTGATGGTGGGTCTGCCAGATATTAAAGGTCGTGAACAGATTTTGGCCGTGCATTTGAAGAAACTTCCTTCGGTAACAGGTGTTGATCTTAAAGTATTGGCACGTGGTACACCTGGTTTCTCTGGTGCGCAATTGGCGAATCTTGTAAATGAAGCTGCATTGTTTGCTGCTCGTCGTAACAAGAACACCGTCGATATGCATGACTTTGAAGATGCAAAAGATAAGATCTACATGGGCCCTGAACGTAAGTCGATGGTGATCCGTGAAGAAGAACGTCGCGCGACTGCTTATCATGAAGCAGGTCATGCCATTGTTGCAGAAATTCTTCCAGGGACTGACCCTGTGCATAAAGTAACAATTATGCCACGTGGTTGGGCTTTGGGTGTAACTTGGCAGTTGCCAGAACATGATCAAACTAGCCATTACAAGTCTAAGATGTTGAATGAACTTTCAATCTTATTCGGTGGTCGTATTGCTGAAGAAGTTTTCATTGATCAAATGTCAACGGGTGCGTCTAACGACTTTGAGCGTGCAACCAAAATGGCACGTGCGATGGTGACCAAGTATGGTATGTCAGACAAAATGGGCGTGATGGTCTATGAAGATGAAAACCAGAATGGTTTCTTCGGAAATGTCGGTAGCCGTACGATTTCTGAAGCAACACAACAACAGGTTGACCAAGAAGTACGTCGTATCTTGGATGAACAGTATCGTGTTGCGCGTGATATCCTTGAAAATAACAAAGATATTGCACATGCAATGGTAAAAGCCTTGATGGAATGGGAAACGATTGATCGTGATCAAATCCGTGACATCATGGAAGGTCGTGATCCTCAGCCACCTAAGGTTTATGTGGCTGAAAATCCAGTGCTTGATGTAACACCTACAGATGGTCCATCAACACCACCACCATTACCAGCAACCTGATCAGTCAGTGAATAAACAAGAGCCTCAATCGAGGCTCTTTTTTTATACGAAAAAATTCACAGATGAAAAAAAATCACTGTGCTATTAATTTGAATTGCTAAACTAGCCTGAATTGAATAAGGAGAATTGACATGCAACTGATGCCACTGCCCAAGCAAATTTTACAATGTGGGCGTTTGAGTCTGGATTTATCGCAAGCAAATGTCATGGGTATTTTGAATGTCACTCCAGATTCATTTAGCGATGGTGGGAAGCATGATCAAAAAGATCAAGCTGTTGCTTATGCCAAGCAAATGATTGCTGATGGTGCGACAGTAATAGATGTTGGCGGTGAATCTACACGCCCGGGTGCATCTGTAGTCGAGATTGCCGAAGAAATACGTCGTGTTGTTCCTGTGGTTGCTGAATTAGCCAAATTGGATGTCATTATTTCAATAGATACCTCACAGCCAGAAGTCATTCGTGAGGCGGTTAAGGCTGGTGCACATATTTGGAATGATGTCCGTGCTTTAACTCGTCCACATGCCTTAGAGACTGCTGCAGAGCTTAATATCCCTGTGATTATTATGCATATGCGAGGCGAGCCAACCACAATGAATCATCTTGACCAGTATGACGATGTTACTCAAGAGGTAATTGCTGAATTACAGCAACGCGTAGATGATGCACTACAGGCAGGAATTCAGCCTAAAAATATTATGATAGATCCTGGTTTTGGTTTTGCTAAAAATGCGCAACAAAATTTAAAGCTTCTCAATGAGTTTTATCAACTGAACAACATGGGTTATCCAATTTTATCAGCCTTATCACGTAAGCGCTTCATTGGTGACGCTTTAGATGGTGCAGATGCCAATCATCGTGCTGTAGGTAGTGTTACTGCACACTTGCTCAGTATTCAACAAGGCGCGTGTATGGTGCGTGCACATGATGTCAAAGCAATGTCGGATGCAATTAAAGTATGGCAAGCCATGCGCTCTGCAATTTAATGATGAATGATCAATAGTCCCTGATATTGTTTGATCTTTTTTAAAATTAAGATCATCTACATCTGAAAAATTAATCAGTTAAATTGCCCGATCAATTTGGTGAATTGTATAGTTTGTGTTATATAAGCGCGTGAATTGCTGTTTTATTTTAGGTTGCAATGTTTAACGATCTACTTCTCCCAATGTTCGATGATGAATATTATCCAGATATTCTAGTTGCTGAGGTTAAGCAACTTATTGAAAATTTTGCTAAAAAAGTGGCAAAAACCAGCTTTAGTGATGCAGAAATTTATTCTATGGCAAAACTGACTGTGACTGAAATTAATGAAATGAAGCCACAGTTTGAGGATCTTGATTCTTCTTTGGATGGTACTGCAGCTGATTATATTGCTGAAGCAATGATGATGGTGGTGCAAGACCAAGGATATCTCGATATTGAAATGGAAGAACTTGTTGCAAATAGAGAGTGGTAAGCCACTCTCTTTTTTTTGCTATAGATTTTTAGAGATAAATAGGGGAGAGAGCTTAATTCCTTACTTATTTACGCTGCTTATTAAGCTGATTTTTTCGATAAAAACATAAATATGTATTAAATTTAAACATTTAAATATCAATTGCTTAAAGTATGAGCATTGGTGTGTTTGAATGCTTGACGTAGGGTAGATAACTTTAGATAATGCGCACACAGTTTATGGCTATGTAGCTCAGTTGGTTAGAGCACCGCACTCATAATGCGGGGGTCACAGGTTCAAGTCCCGTCATAGCCACCATTTTTATAGACCATGCTCACTGCATGGTCTCTTTTTTTGTGCATCATCAAAAGATCACTAGATACAGATAAAAATTATCATCGTGCTATGAATATTTAGAATACTGAAAAAATTCAGTTGAATGTTTGATTAAGCTTTTTCTGCTAAATAATTTTCTATAAATCTTTGTGTTTGCGTGTCAAGGTAGAATGGCGCAATCAAGGATTGAATGATCTCATCCAATAAGCCATGCTGATCTAAAGCACCTAGTGTATGTGGAACAAAGCGATCTGCTTCGATAAATAAATCGTTTTGATCTAACCCAACCGAGTGTAGTAATTCTTGTAAGCTATATTCGCCAAAGTATTCATAAAATGCTTCGACAACATTTAAAATAACCTGTTGCATATATTCTGTTTGACGTAATTCTTTCCAAGTTTCATAAACAAGAATAAAGAATTCTTCAAAATCAATCGATTGAACTTGAGAGAAAGCCTCTTTTAATGAGCGTTGCTTAACTTCATTCCAAACATGTGTAGCGATATCTGCTAGGTCTTCATTAGGCAGTAGAATGATATTGCTGAGTTGGCTACGGATGGCAGTTGCGAGTTGCTGTTCTAATTTAAGCTCAATATTATGTTGCTGATCTTGAATAAAGCTAATGACTTTCGCGCCAATACGGTTGTGTTTAACCGTGTATTGACGCAGCTGGTTGAGCCAAGGCGTGTTGCTTTCTAAAATCTGGTTGGCAAGCTGTAGGCTAACCTGTTGAATCTGCGGGTTGTGCTGTAAGTTTTCTTGAATATAGTCTCTTAATTGTTCTAATTCTAAGATTTTAAACATCCACAGTTCAAAAGACTCATCTGAGAGTAGATCATTGAAAATGGTTTGACTATGAATGGCATATTGATGAATTTTTTGAGCGACGACACCGATAAATTCAAGAATATCTGCGCCTAAATTCAATTCAAAAGCATATTTTTGCACTACAGACTGCAGTTGCTCAAGTTGAATCACATTTTTTAAAAGAATTTTGTCTGCATTTTGGTAGGTTTGGGAAATAAAATTCTGAATAAATTGCGGATTTTTCTGATCTAAGAGTTGTTTTTTAATAAAGCGAACTTGCTCAAGCAAAAGTGCTTGAGCAAGTTCCTGAGCAAAGCTCGAAGGTGGAGGTGAATTATTCACATTCACGAGGCTTATACACCTGCTTTCCAGCCATTTACAATCGGATAACGGCGTTCACGGCTAAATGCGCGTGAGCTGATACGTGGTCCAATTGAACCTTGACGACGTTTGTATTCGTTGCGGTCGACAAGCTGAATGACTTTTTCCACGATTGCACGTTCAAAACCTTTGGCAATGATGTCTTCTTGGCTTTGTTCTTCCTCAATATATGCATATAGAATGGCATCAAGTACATCATAAGCAGGTAAAGAGTCTTGGTCTTTTTGATCAGGACGAAGTTCTGCTGATGGTGGACGAGAAATAACACGTTCAGGAATCACAGGCGTTTCAGAAATACTGTTACGGTACTTAGCCAATTCAAAAACAATGGTTTTATAAACATCTTTGAGTACAGCAAAACCACCTACCATATCGCCATATAGTGTGCAATAACCGACAGAAAGTTCAGACTTATTGCCTGTTGCAAGCACAAGGTTACCAAACTTATTGGACAAGCCCATAAGCAATGTACCACGTGCACGCGCTTGAAGGTTTTCTTCAGTTGTATCCGCAGGTGAGTTACCAAAGAATGGGAATAAGGTCTGCATAAAGCTATTTACGATAGGATGAATTTCGGCAATACCAAAAGTAACACCCATACGTTTTGCTTGTTCAGTGGCATCTTCCACACTAATTTGTGATGTGTACGTATAAGGCATCATCACGGCTTGAACTTTATCTGCGCCAATCGCATCAACTGCAATTGCCAAGGTTAAAGCTGAGTCGATACCACCTGATAGTCCTAAAATCACACCAGGGAAACCAGAGCGTTGTACATAGTCGCGTGTTGCTAAAACCAAAGCTTGATAGATTTCAGCCATGGTATTTAATGCTGGCGCAGCTTCAACGACTTGATAGGCTTTGTTTTCTATTTGGTAGTCAGCAAAGTAGAGATCTTCTTTAAAGCTTGGTGCTTGTAACGCAACTTCACCTGAATGGTTAATGACAAAACTGGTCCCATCAAAAATGAGATCATCTTGACCGCCCACTTGGTTGATATAAACCACATTGAGGTGGAGCTGTTTTGCCAACTCTTTTAATGTTTCGATACGATGTTGCGGTTTGCCGACTTCATAAGGTGAAGCATTCAAGACCAAAACACTTTCCACATTGAGTTGAGCAAGCTGTTGAACTGTATTTAAAGACCATACATCTTCGCAAATCAGTACCCCGAACTTATGACCTAAGTACTCAAATACAAGATGTTGATGTCCTTCATTAAAATAACGCTTTTCATCAAAAACGCTGTAATTAGGAAGATTTTGTTTGTTGTAAACCCCTAGAACTTGTCCATCTTTCATCACCGCAGCAGCATTGTAGCGTTGACCATCGTCAGTAAGATTGGCAAAACCAAATACCATCACGATGTCTTTAACAGTAGACAGTTTCTCGAAAGCTTGTGCAGTACGCTTTGCTAGGCTTGGGCGTAAAAGCAAATCTTCGGCAGGGTAACCGATTATAGAAAGTTCAGGGAAAACAACAATTTCAGCATTCTGTTTTTTTGCATCATTGGCTTGTTCAATCATTTTTTGAACGTTCGACTCAATATCACCAATGAATGGAGAGAATTGCGCGAGAGCAATTTTAAAACTTTTCATTTAAACCAAATCCTATTCCAATAGGGTAATTTATATACAAATTGTTGATTTTTAAAATGTAGTTATTCAACATATGTATATAGATATCACAGAAATTGCCAAAGGGCGAAACTATAAAATCATTAAAAATCATCAAAAATCTTTATTTTCTTGCAAGGCAAAAATTTCAGACATTGAGTATTTTAACTAAAAAAACGTCAGAAGCTAGTGATTCATTAAGTTTATTCAGTACACCATCAATGACCTCATGAATTTAGTGTATTTTTTTTATAGAAACTAGTGATTTTTCATTATTTTTTGGATTTTATATTGGAAAAAATCAGCTTTAAATATTTTTTGTGAAATGTATCACTTAATTTGTATAAATTAGCATCAAAATAAAGCGCTTAAATTGAAGGATTGACTGAATTTTTATCCAGAATAATATTTTCAATTCGATTTAAATAAATATCTTTGGCGATATCACCTTGTTGCTCAATATTGTAATCGAAATAAGCTTTTCCTTGAATGAGAGTGTAGCGATAAGGGTTATATTTACCAAAACTTAGGTAAAGTGCGGACTGTAAAATCGCCCCCTTAAGTAATACATTCTCATGGCGCTGATATTGATAAACATGAGCCATTTCATGAATAAAAACAGCTTGATAACCCAAGCTCATACAGGAGAAGTCTTCACAATAGTCTGCATCTTTTAAGTGAATATAACCATTGGGCGCCATCAAAATACCAACAGGCTGCCACGGTAAATAAGGATGATTCATCACCTTGACTTGGCTGTAGTCAATTAATTCTCCAAATACACTTTGGCTAATACGAATTTCGCCGTCTGTCAATTTACGATATTTGAATTGATCCAATTGAAGAAGTTGTACAAAGCGCCAAATGAAATTGAACATTGTTTTATTTTGTGCTGTGTAAAAAGTACATCCATAAGTTTAGCACTGATTCAGTGTGACCCAAAGATTAACTGTGGCCCAGATACACCACGATAAAAAACTGTCTATTGTATATATGCTGACATGAAACTTTTCTTGTTGCCTGATTTCAGTTATGTAGCGTATCCGTAGTTAGGGTTCAGTACACCCAAAAATTAAATCATGATTTAAGTAAGCCAAAGCTGATGACTTATCCGCAAAGGTCATTATTTATCAGTAGAGGCAAGCTCAGCCCTTATTTGTCAGACACTTTATTGAATAGTCATAAATTGCCAATGGATTGACCTGAAATGTCAGTGGTATTTGAATCCAGATGACTTACTTTTCCAACATAAATAGGATTTTTTACTTGAAATGTGAATTTGAACTGGTTTTCAGTCAAATCCTTGATCCCTAAATAAACAATAGGTGCTTCATATGTTACTTGCTAAGCCTGTCAAAAAAGTGTTTGCAAAAGCTTTTCCAAGTCGATTGCCTAATTTAAAAGATCAGATTGCGAATATCCCTATTCGTCACTTCAATTTTAAATTTAGCCCAGATGAGTTGGATGTTAAATTTTTTATGCAAAAAGAGTGGGCGACTGCCTATTTTGCCGCATTGTCAATTTTTTTAACTTATGGTGAAGAGTTGGTGATCGAAACTGCACGACATCATCGTGATCAAATACAAGACCCAGTTTTAAAACAGCGTCTAACCAGTTTGATTGGACAAGAGGCAATTCACTCTAAAGTCCATGAAGAATATAATGAAACCATGATTCCAAATAATTTGCCTGTGCAGTTATATCGGTTTTTAGCAGAACAGGTTTTTAATCATACTTTTTTAAAATTCCCACAACCTTTAAAGCTTTCAATGATGGCTGGGATTGAGCATTTCACCGCTGTTTTTGCTCAATATGCCATGACGCATCAAGACATCTTTAATCATTCTCTTGATGAAAAAACACGTGCTTTATGGTTATGGCATATGCTGGAAGAGTCTGAGCATAAAGATATTGCTTATGATACTTATCAAGTGCTTTCTGCAAATTATCCATTACGAATTTCAGGATTCTTTATTGCGTTGATTACTTTGGGTCTAGGCGTAGGTGCTGGCGCATTGATGTTGCCATTTTTACGACGTCCAATGAATAGCTTTAGTCTAAGTTTTTGGAAAGAGGCAAAGGGCAGTTGGGATTTATTATTTAGTCGAGACAATGGTGTTTTTGGTAGCAGTTTAGGCCATATTTTTGATTATTTGCGTCCAGACTTTCATCCTAATGATCATGATACAACTGAGCTTTTAGAATATTTCAAAAAAGAATTACTTGATCCTGAAACAGGCACACTCACCCCTTATTTTGTTAAAGCGTTTACCCCTGCTTTACGGATGTAATTTTATTCAATCTTAGCATTCAAATTTTCTATTCAATATAAAAACGATGTTGTAGATCGATACTGAGCTTTTCCATCAATTTTTGAAGGAAAAGTTTTTTTTAAAGCTGTGATTTTAACCAAGCACTTTATAAAAATTGTTTTTAAGGGACATTCTTTATCAGTGGAGGCAACTCTTAAAAGTGATTGTCTGACAATTATCTAAGGTTGTCATAATTTGCAAACCGAATGAATGCATGTGCCAATGGTAATTGACAAAGCATGTCGTAATTTTTAGCCATCAAAGTAGAGTTTTTACTCAAAAGGCGATCTGTAGCTCATCAGCGTAAAGACGATGAAATGGATTGCCATATTAAATGAATAAAGAGTACCAGCTATGTTCGCTAAGCCAATTAAGAAAGCCGTTGCTAAAGTTTTTGCTGCGGCACCATTCAGTCTGGAAAATCAAACGCCGATTATTCCAATTCGTCATATGAAGTTTGATTTTGATCCAGAGCAAGTAGATCACCGATTTTATATGGATGCAGAATTGGCAAGTGCATATTTTGCGTCATTGTCGATTTTCTTAACTCGTGGTGAAGATCTTGTGATTGATACTGCTCGTTATCATCGTGATTTCATTACCGATCCATTATTGAAGCAACGTGTTACTTCATTGATTGGTCAAGAGGCGATTCATTCAAAAATGCATGAAGAGTTAAATGACGCTTATTTAATTCGTGATTTGCCAGTAAAGCTGTTTCGTACTTGGGCTGGCTGGGCGTTTGAATATGGTTTTGAGCGTCTTCCACAACCGATGAAATTGTCATTGATGGCTGGTATCGAACATTTTACTGCGGTACTTGCAGAATACATGATGAATCATGAAGAAGTGTTCTTCCGTTCGCAAGATGAAAAACAACGGGCAATCTGGATGTGGCATATGCTTGAAGAATCGGAGCATAAGGATATTGCTTTCGATGTGTTTCAAGAATTATCCAATAACTATTTATTACGTATTGCTGGATTCTTTCCCGCATTGATCACGATTTTGGTGCTGATTTCAGCTGCATCATTTTTAGTGCCTTTTTATCGCAATCCTAAGAACCTGATTAGCTTACGTTATTGGAAGGAGATTCCATATAATTTTCGCCTGATCTTTGGCTTAAAAGATGGTGTTTACGGCAGTAGCTTTAAACATATTTTTGATTATCTGCGTCCCGATTTTCATCCAAATGATCATGATACATCTGAATTTTTGGACTATTACAAAGAGAAACTACTGAATCCAAAGACAGGTCTTCTTACGCCATATTTGACGAAAGAATTTTATCCTGCATTGCGTTCATAAAAACCTAAAAGAGATGGATTTAAAGTTTATGGGTATTTTTTCTAAAAAAGTTAAGCCGAGCCAAAATGCTTATGCGGTCGTGACTGGCGCAGGCAGTGGCATTGGACGTAGTTTTGCAATGGAACTTGCAAAACGCGGAGGAACAATTGTTTGTGCTGACATAAATCTGGATGCAGCCAAAGAAACGGTCAGTTTGATTGAATCACAAACTTCAGCTAAAGCATTTGCTGTGCAATGTGATGTGGGTGTGAAAGAGCAAGTAAAAGCACTTTCAGAACAAGCCGAAAAATTAATGAATCATCCTGTAAGCCTGATTATTAATAATGCGGGTGTAGGGCTGGGCGGTAAGTTTGATGAAGTGTCACTGGAAGATTGGCAATGGTGTATGCATGTCAACCTCTGGGGGGTTATTCATGGTTGTCATTATTTTGTTCCTCAGTTTAAGCAACAAGGTTATGGGGCAATTATCAATGTTGCTTCAGCTGCGGGGTATACAGCAGCTCCCGAAATGACCGCTTATAATGTGACCAAATCCAGTGTGTTGGCATTGTCAGAAACCCTTTCAGCAGAGCTTCGTGGTGACAACATTCGAGTGAATGTGCTGTGTCCAACATTAGTGCCTACAAATATTATGAAAAATGGTCGTTTACCTGGTCATTATGCGGGGTTAGCAGATGATTTACTGATGAATCATGCATTTACCACCAGTGATCAGGTGGTGATTAAAACCTTAAATAATTTGGATGCAGGCAAGCTGTACACCATTCCTCAGCCAGATGCAAAACTGTTTTGGATATTAAAACGTGTATCACCCACCTTATATGCCAAAGCGCTGGGTATCGGATATCCATTATTTAACAAATACATCAAATAAGCTGCGAGTAAATCAAGATGACAACAGAAACAACTTTAGCTACGCTGCCTAAAGAGAAAAGCGTAGAGCAAAACTCAGCACAAACTACAGTCGAAGACATTAAACAGGTGACTCAACAGAATACGGCACAAGACAAATCGCTTGAAGCAAAACAGCTTAAAGAAAAAGTACCTGTAGAGAAGCAAGTTGAGGCAAAGACAGTTACAAAGCCAGCGAAAGCAAATCACCCTAAAGCTGAAGTCCAAACTCCAGCTAAAGCTAAAAATAAGGCTGAGGTAAAAGTTGAAACACAAATAAGCGCTCAATCTAAAAAGCTTGAACAATCGGCTGAAGAAAAAGCGCCAAAGACTCAGCACAAAGAAGCTGTGCATATTTATGACACCATTGTGGTTGGTGCGGGTATTTCAGGGATTGCTGCTGCTTATAAAATGAATCAAGCAGGCTATAACGATTATGTGGTCCTTGAAAAAGCCAGTCGTGTGGGAGGAACATGGCGCGACAATAATTATCCGGGCTGCGGTTGTGATGTACCCTCAGCACTTTATTCATTTTCTTTCTCACCAAGCCATAAATGGAGCCATTTATTTGCCAAGCAGCCAGAAATTCTAAGCTATTTAGAAGAAGTGGTGGAAAAATATGACCTTGGTGAGAAAATTGAATTTAATAATGAATTGATCAGTGCCAAATGGGATGAAGCACAACATATTTGGCACTTAGAAACATCAAAAGGTCAATATCAAGCCAAGACGGTGATCTTTACGACAGGACCGATTACTGAACCTGCTTTGCCGAAATTAAAAGGAATTGAAAGTTTTAAAGGTGAAATGTTCCATTCAGCACGTTGGAATCATGATTATGATTTAACAGGTAAGCGTGTTGCAGTGATTGGTACAGGGGCTTCTGCAATTCAGTTTATCCCACAAGTACAACCTTTAGCGAAACAGCTGATCGTATTCCAGCGTACAGCACCGTGGGTACTACCCAAGGCGGATATGGAGTTAAACGAAACGGCTAAGGGGATCATTTCTCGTTTCCCAATCATTCAACAAACTTGGCGTAATAGCATTGCACAGATTTTAAATGGGATTAACTTTGGATTGCGTAATCCTAAAGTATTGGAACCCGTGAATTTCCTAAGTAAGCAATTACTCAAACTACAAATTAAAGATGAAACCTTGCGTAAAGCAGTGACACCGAACTTTACCATTGGATGTAAGCGCTTATTGTTTGCAAACAATTATTATCCAGCACTACAACAAGATAATGTGAATCTGATTGCACATGGTTTGGTTGAAATTGATGGAAATACAGTGGTTGCAGCAAATGGTGAACGTCATGAAGTGGATGTGATTATTTGGGGAACAGGCTTTGAAGTTTCACATCCTCCGATTGGTAAACGGGTTTATGATAGCAATGGTCAAGTCCTTGCTGAGCGTTGGAAAAATAGTTCACCTGAAGCATATTTGGGTGCCAGTATTGAACATGTACCGAATGCGTTCTTGGTCCTCGGTCCAAACATTCTGGTCTATGATTCATTTATTGGTATCGCGGAAGCACAAGTCGGCTATATTATTGATGGCTTGTTAAAAATGCGTGAGCAAAAATTCACTCGCTTTGAAATCAAAGCGGATCTGCTTGCCCATCATAACAAACGTCTGCAAAAACATTTAAAAACCACTGTATTTAATGCGGGTGGGTGTAAGTCTTATTATCTGGATGAAAATGGTCGTAACTTTGCAGCATGGCCATGGTCATTGCAACAATTACGTAACCAATTAAAACAACTAGATTTAAACCATTATAATGTGAGTAAAAAATAAGCTTAGCATTCAATTGCTGAACACTTTTTATGAGAGCCCTAAATTAATTTAGGGCTTTTATTTTTTTGTCTTGTGCGACGATATAATCCAAAAATAATGATTTCAGCTAGGATTAAATTGACCACCCAACCTAACCAAGATTCTAGTTGATAGATGTGAATTGGGGTTAACCAATCAAAATAAGGTTGTAACTGATAAAGCACGATTTTCCATGTCCTTAAGCTCAGTGCTGAAAGGCTCAGTGCAAAACTACGGATCATCCAGTCACGATGTAAAATCCAGCGCTTTTTCAATAAAAAGTATAAAGCGGATAGGGTGGTGATCGCCCAAAGTGAACTTAATAAGACAAAGCTGATTTGTGTGGATAACCCTCCAGCCGCTGAAAAAGCTAAAATTAAGCCACTGGGTAAAGACAGCCCCAAAATGGTGATGATGTAGAGCCAACCACTCCAGCGATGAATTCGGGGATAACGCGTGCGAAAGACACGGAAAAACTGTGTAAATCCAGCGATGAGTACAAAACTACTGCTGATCACATGGATTTTAAAAGCCGCCTGCCAAGGTTGAGTATTGACTACATCTTGCTTTAACAAGAGAAAATACTGATCAGTTTGCCATGGGAAATATTGTAGACATATCGCGACCATGAGATAGCATAAATAAGCATAGATCACGAGTGAAATTAGACTCAAGCTTGAATATGCCAAGTTAGTTTTTGTTTTGTTCATCACTGCTTATAATGGAATGGTGATTGAGAAATTATAGTGGAAGATAGGTTGAAACAGCATATTTATGTTTGGGTATGGCATAGATTTTAAAATAAACCACAGAGAATCCTGATTTATTTATCTTAAAGTAGATCACAAAGCAAACAATTTAATCTAAAATCAATGTGAAAATGCATCCAATATCTTCATAACAAATAGGTATAACAATGAATAAAAGTTTAATCGCACTCGTCGGATTAGGAATGATTGGTTTCCAGAATAGTTATGCACTGGATATTCAACAGTTGCAAAAATCTTGGTCTGGAAAATATGATGAGCAGAAAATTGCTGTTTTCATCCAATCTATCGATCGTAATCAGGTCAAAGGCTATAGTGTTCTCGGTAAAAATAAACAAAATTTCTCAGGAAAAGTACAGACGACTTCACAAGGCTATAAAATTACCGCAACAGAAAGCGGTGCTAAAGCAAGTAGTGGTGTGTTTACGTTTACTGTAAAACAAAATCAGCCGAATGTGTTGGAGTCTAGTTGGGAATCTACAACGGCTAAGGTTAAACCAAAATATTTTGATTTAAAGCCGCAACAGTGTCGCTATCAAAAAGATGTCGGTGATTATCCAGTTGCATCACAACGTTTATTAAAAGATGAGGATCTACAAATTCCTCCTGAAGAACTGGACTGGATGCGTAATGAAATTTATGCGCGTCATGGTTATTCATTTGCCAATAAAGAGATTGCCTCTCAATTTGCTAACGATAATTGGTATATGCCATGCAGTACCAATGTTGAAAATCAATTAACTCAGCTTGAAAAGACCAATATCCAACGTATTAAAAAAATTCGTCCGTATATGGCGAAAATGGAATGGGGTCGTTGATCAATGTTTTGATCATATCTGGTTTAAATGATAGCTAAAGCAAAAGCATTTTAATTTGATTTATATCATTATTTTTGCTTTAAAAAGCTCAAAGTCAGGTGCTTTGAGCTTTTTAAATTTTACGGAAAATGTTAAATAGCTTGGGTATTTTCATTTAGCCAGTTTAAAACATCACCTTCTAAGTGAGGTGCTAATCGTTCTCTGACTGTTTGATGGTACTGATTCAACCATGCTTTTTCATCATGACTGAGTAGGTCTAAAACGATACACGTCAGGTTAATCGGGCACAGTGTTAGTGTTTCGAATTCTAAAAATTGACCATAGGTCGTATCTTCAAAATGCTTAATTTTGTTGACGACAAGATTCTCAATCCGAATGCCGTACTTGCCTTGATGGTATAAGCCTGGTTCATTAGAGGTAATCATCCCTTCACGCATCTTGGTGGATGGTGTGACTGGGGCATAATATGAAATCACTTGTGGGCCTTCATGAACATTCAATGCATAGCCGACACCGTGACCTGTACCATGACGATAATCCAAACCATATTTCCACAGGGTTTGACGTGTGATCGAATCTAAAAGAGGTGATGCAATGCCTTCTGGGAAAACAGTTTGAGCAAGTGCAATATGACATTTTAATACAAGTGTATAATCGCGCTTTTGTTCAATGCTTGCGGTGCCTATAGGAACAACACGAGTAATATCTGTAGTTCCTTCATCATATTGTGCGCCTGAATCAATCAGTAGCAAACCATCACCACTAATCTCGCTAAAGCTTTCTTCTGTAGCACGATAGTGGGGTAATGCACCGTTGGCATTAAAGCCTGCAATTGTCGAGAAGCTTAATCCAATAAAACCTGCTTGTTGTGCGCGAAAGCCTGAAATTTTTTCGTCGATGGTGAGTTCGTTGATCGATTCTTTATCAGCCAGTGCGTTATCTAGCCAATGAAAGAAATGACATAGGGCAACACCATCTTTGGTCATTGCACTGCGTATATGGGTAATTTCAATAGGCTGTTTTTGCGATTTAAATAAGGTGCTTGGATTAATGTCTTGGACTAAACGATTTTGCTGCTCAATGGCTTGTGCAGATGAAATTGAGACTTTAGCAGGATCAATTAAAATATTTTGTTGTTTAAGTTCGAGCAAAAACTCGATGCTTGCGTTATAAGCTAAGATTTCAATGTTATCCAAAGCAAATCTTTGCTGCATTTCAGTTGAAAGTTTTGCATCATCAATAAAAAGCACAGTTCGAGAATGGTCAATATATAAGTGTGCTAAGAACACGGGATTATATTCAACATCACGCCCCCTACAATTCAAAATCCAAGCAATATCATCGAGTGCAGAAATAAAATGCCCCGTTGCTTTTTTCTGAATAAGTTTGTGACGGATCGCAGTTATTTTTTCTAAGCGTGTTTGCGCATTTAAATCATCTGCCATTTGCCAAATGGGTTGTAGGGGTAGTGCTGGGCGTTCAGTCCAAATTTCATCAATTAAATCTAAGTCTGTTTGGATTTCAAATTGCTGGGATTGAGCAACTTGACTTAACGCATCAAACTGTAAGGCGGAAATGGTGTGTCCATTGACTGAAATTTTTGTGTTTTTGGGTAGATGTTGTGAAAGCCAAGCCAAATGTGTTGATGATTCATCAGGTGTCTGCTTTTGTAAAACGTAACCTGTATTTTCCAGTTGCTGTTCAGCTTGTACCCAATATCGACCATCTACCCATAAACCTGCGAAGTCTTGAGTAACTACAATTGTGCCGACTGAACCTGTAAAGCCTGTTAGCCATTGACGTATTTTCCAATAATCAGGTAAATATTCTGACATATGTGGATCTGCACTCATGGCGATAAAAGCATCCTGCTGATATTTCTTCATAATTGTACGAAGGTTTTCTAATTTGTTGGCAGGTGACAAACTGTTCATACTTTTTCCAATTGCATATCAATAGATTTTTGAGAGGGGGTCGATGTTTGATTGAGTAATTTACGAATCGGTTTTCTCATTAACCATAGAACGAGTGCGCCAAGAAGTAAAGCGATGACACATCGCACAAATAGCAAGGGTAATTGGTCAACTTCATGGATAGAAACATGACCACCGATTAAACCTGCCATCAAGTTTCCTAAAGCAGATGCTGTAAACCAAAGCCCCATCACTTGTCCACGAATGATGGTTGGGGCAAGTTTAGTCATGGTTGAAAGACCAACAGGGCTTAAGCATAATTCACCTAGTGTTAAAAGCAGGAGGCTTGATGCGATCCACAATGCAGAAACAGTTCCACCATTTTGGGTGATCAAGTAACTGGCAATGCTCATCACGAGAAAACCACCCGCAGCGAGAAGTAAAGCAATAATGAATTTGGTGATATAGCTAGGGTCACGATTTTGTTTGCCTAATTTAACCCAAAGCCATGCGATGATCGGTGCGAAAATAATAATGAAAAGCGGGTTAATCGATTGAAACCAAACTGCGGGTATTTCAAAGCCAAAGAATTGGCGATCTGTAAAGTCTTGGGCGAAAAGATTGAAAGATGTTGGTTTTTGTTCAAATGCTGACCAAAAAAGTGCAGCGGTGATGAGTAAAATAAAACAGATAATGATTTGTTTTTTCTCGGTATTATTCAAACCAGCAAAGAGCAATAGATAGCTGAAATATAAGGCAATACAAATACAGATTGTGATCGTGAAATATGTGGCGATCTGAATTGGATTGATGTTAACTATCCCAAGAGAAACTAGACCGATAATCAGGCCAACAACGGCAATAAAACCTATGATCATTTGAGGTGCTTTAGGATTGTAATGTACAGGACGAGCCCAGTTATTTTCATTGCCTTGCACATGATTAAATTGTTTTAATTGAGGCACAGTTATTAACTTAAAAATCAGTAAGGCGATTAACATTCCAACGCCACCGATTCCGAATCCCCAGTGCCAACCATGTTCTTTAACCAATAAACCAGTCAATAGTGGGGCAATCAACGAACCTAGATTAATTCCCATATAAAAAATGGAAAATCCTGCATCACGCCGTGAATCTTGAGCCTGATATAAAGTGCCAACAATGACGGAAATACAGGTTTTAAATAAACCAGAACCGATCACAATCAAAACTAAACCAAAATAAAAAAAGAAATGTCCAAATAAAGCTGCCAATGCAATGGATAAATGTCCGAGTGCAATGATCAGTGAGCCGTACCACACAGCGCGCTCTTGACCGAGATAATTGTCAGCAACCCATCCACCCAATACGGTCATTAAATACATACTGCCTGCAAATAAGCCGACAATTGCTGATGCTGTTGGGCGATCTAAACCGAGACCGCCATCAGCAACTAAAGCCGCCATATAGAGGATTAATAAAGGGCGAATACCATAATAGGAAAAACGTTCCCAAAGCTCGGTAAAAAATAAGCCTTTTAATGGTTGTGGGTGACCAAAAAAAGCTTGATCTGGGTCGTGCACTTGTTTGGATAAATGTTGAGGCATCTTCAAGTCCTTTGAAAATGTATGATTAAAAATTTTTAAACAATATATAAAATAAAGTTATTTGTTGGGTGTTTTTTAAAGTAGTGATTTGTAAGTTTTATAGTAAAAATATAAATTTCAGTTTTCTATGCTTATATTGGTATTGTTATGTTTTGATTTTAAATGAATTTTAAAATAAATAGATTATACCAATTGGTATGAATATGTAATAAAAAACCACCCCAAAGGGTGGTCTCTTGTTCGATCTGAACGCGTAACGAATTAACGTTTGATATCGCGTTGAGTTTCGCCAGTATAAAGCTGACGAGGACGACCGATTTTGTACGGGCCGCTGTGCATTTCTAACCAGTGGCTGATCCAACCAACTGTACGTGCAAGCGCAAAGATTACCGTAAACATTTCTGTTGGGATACCAATCGCTTTAAGGATGATACCTGAATAGAAATCTACGTTCGGGTAAAGTTTACGTTCGATGAAGTACGGATCGCTTAATGCAATACGTTCAAGTTCCATTGCAAGCGCAAGTTGTGGATCATTGATACCAAGTGCACTTAACACTTCGTCACAAGTCTCTTTCATTACTTTTGCACGTGGATCGAAGTTTTTATAAACTCGGTGACCGAAGCCCATAAGTTTAACTTCTTTAGTTTTTACTTTTTCCATGAACGGTGCAACATTTTCTACAGAGCCGATTTCATCGAGCATCTTAAGAACAGCTTCGTTTGCACCACCATGCGCAGGTCCCCAAAGTGCAGCAATACCCGCAGCAATACATGCATAAGGGTTAGCGCCTGTAGAACCAGCTAAACGTACTGTAGACGTTGATGCATTTTGTTCATGGTCAGCATGAAGCGTAAAGATACGATCCATTGCTTTAGCAAGAATAGGGTTAACTTTGTAATCACGATCTGCTGGAGTAGCAAACATCATGTACAAGAAGTTTTCAGCATAGCTTAAATCGTTACGTGGATATACGAACGGTTGACCGATTGTATATTTGTAAGTCCAAGCAGCTAAAGTAGGAATTTTAGCAACTAAACGAACTGCAGTGATTTCACGGTGGTCTACGTTTTCAACGTCAAAACCGTTGTGGTAGAACGCAGATAACGCACCCACTACACCACACATAACCGCCATAGGATGAGCATCACGACGGAAACCATTGAAGAAACGGCTAACTTGATCGTGAACCATTGTGTGGTTGCGGACTTTGTTTTCGAAGTCTGTTTTTTGTTCAGCAGTTGGAAGCTCACCGCTTAACAATAAATAGCAAGTTTCTAAGTAAGAAGCTTGAGTTGCAAGTTGAGCAATCGGATAACCACGGTGTAAAAGAACGCCTTTATCACCATCAATGAAAGTGATTTTAGACTCGCAAGAAGCTGTCGCCATAAAACCAGGATCAAAAGTAAAGTGACCTGAAGCCAACACATCCTTAACGTCGATTACATCTGGGCCCAATGTGCCGCTGTAAATTGGTAATTCAATTTTTTTGCCATCAAGCTCTAGAACGGCTTTCTTGCCAGTTGCTGCAGACATTCAATAGATCTCCTGTCCTGGTGGATATTTTATCTAACTTGCTGAGTCATCTTGTAATGTACAAGTCAGACGGATCAAAAATTGCTATTTAGCTTAGTGAGTACTGAAATTTTGTCAATTATACTTATGGATGAAAAAACAATGTTTTCATCAGTAGTTAGTCTAACTTTAACCAGTAAGATTGATCATTAAATTTCAGAGTCGGTCAGTATAATAAGGTAAATTCTAAAGAAGGTGCAGAAAAATAATTGTGATTGCTAGACAGGAAATGGCATTTTTCACCAATATTTTGTGGCTTTTGTAAGTTGCGAAATGCATTGTTGCTGTTTTAAAACCATCTGAATTTCACGACTTACATAGCTTTTGCCATTATTTTTGTGTAAAAAACACCCAAATGAGTTGATGAAATATTTATTTTCATTTTAATGCTTAATTGATTAAAAAATAGTTTTTATTGAAGCTTTTAAAGGATAAAAAATAATCGAATCAGTATAAAAATAGGCATTTAGTTGCCTTAGGAATAATCAAATACCATAAAATCTTGCAGCTAAATTATGAATTATTCACAAACTAAGTCTTTCTTTCTTATTATAAAGCTTTCAGTCAAATCACTGAATTAAATGGCACCCATTTAAAATAGGAATAAAGGACTATTTTAAAATAACATGTTGGGTATCTACTAAAGCTTAACCAGCTGATGAAAAATAAAACAGCAGGGAGAAATCAACCACAGGACGATTTTGTCCGTAATGTTGTGCTTTAGTCTAAATTTATAAAAATAATATAAGTCGTAATTATGTGTAAAAGTAATATGTTTAAATGTCATAAAAAATAACGAGATAGCCTTGAAAAACAGAGGTGGGGGATCTGCTTTATTTTTCAAATGGGTGTAAATGATTCTTATTTGAGTGATTTTTAAAGAAAAAGCCAATTTCGATGGTTTGTATTTTGACAGTGCACGTTTTATAATTCAGTGTCGTTTAAAGTTCAGGCAATTAAATTTGTCTGACAATGCTAGCTTTCCTTCGAATTAATTCCAACAAACTCCGGATGGAGTTTTTACTTACAGGATGCCCGCTGTGAAAAGCAACAGACCTGTCAATTTGTCCATGGGTCAAGTTTTAGATGTAAACTTAAAATCCCCTGTGGCTATTGCATCAATTCTACACCGTCTATCAGGTGTCATCGTATTTTTACTCGTACCGGTACTTTTGTGGCTTTTAGACAAGTCTTTGTCTTCGCCTGAAGGCTTTGCTCAAGTTCAAGCAATCTTTGGTGGCTTCATTGTACGTTTTATCGTATGGGTATTTGTCGCTGGTTTATTATTCCATTTCATTATGGGTATTAAGCACTTACTTGCTGACCTAGGCTTTGCTGAAGAGTTGCAAAGTGGTCGCGTAGCAGCAACTATTGCATTAATCTTGGCTGCGATATCAGTTATCGCTTCATTTGTATGGATCGTTCTCTAATGAAAAGTGCTACAGGTTTAACGGGTTCAGGTTCTCGTGATTGGTATATCCAACGCGTAAGTGCTGTAGTTCTAGCTGTTTATACTGTTGTGGTATTAGGTTGGATTCTGTGCAATGGCGGATTTAACTATGAGCAATGGTTTGGCTTTATGATGACACTTCCGATGAAGATTTTATCTTTATTGGCAGTCTTATCTCTTGTTGCGCATGCTTGGATTGGTATGTGGCAAGTATTCACTGACTATGTGACTACTCGTCAGATGGGTCCTTCAGCTTCAGGTTTACGCATCGTGTTAACTTCAGCAGTGATTATTGCTGTTATTGCATATGCGATCTGGGCAATCCAGATTTTTTGGGCGAATTGATAGGAAAATGTCATGGGCGCTTTAACCCCTAAAGAAGATTATTCAAATATTCCAAGCCAGTTCTTCGATGCAGTCATCGTTGGTGGTGGTGGTTCAGGTATGCGTGCTTCATATCAACTTGCTCAAGCAGGTTTGAAAGTTGCAGTGCTAACTAAAGTATTCCCAACACGTTCTCACACTGTTGCGGCTCAAGGTGGTATTGGTGCATCGCTTGGTAACATGCAAGACGATAACTGGCACTATCATTTCTATGACACGGTAAAAGGTTCTGACTGGTTAGGTGACCAAGATGCAATCGAATTTATGTGTCGTGAGGCGCCTAAAGTTGTTTATGAACTTGAACACTTAGGTATGCCCTTTGACCGTAATGCTGACGGTACAATTTACCAACGTCCATTTGGTGGTCACTCTGCGAACTATGGTGAAAAACCAGTTCCACGTGCTTGTGCTGCTGCCGACCGTACAGGTCATGCGCTTCTTCATACGCTTTATCAAAGTAACGTGAAAATGGGTACTCAATTCTTCGTTGAATGGATTGCATTAGACTTAATCCGTAACGAAGCAGGTGATGTACTCGGTGTAACAGCAATTGACCAAGAAACAGGCAAAATTGCTGTATTCCAAGCCAAAGCAACATTGTTTGCTACAGGTGGTGCTGGTCGTGTTTACCGTGCATCTACCAATGCTTATATCAATACTGGTGATGGTCTTGGTATGGCTGCTCGTGCGGGTATTCCATTACAAGATATGGAATTCTGGCAATTCCACCCAACGGGTGTTGCTGGCGCAGGCGTATTGTTAACGGAAGGTTGTCGTGGTGAAGGTGCAATCCTTCGTAACAAAGATGGCGAACCGTTCATGGAACGTTATGCTCCAACTTTGAAAGATTTGGCTCCGCGTGACTTCGTATCACGTTCTATGGACCAAGAGATCAAAGAAGGTCGTGGTTGTGGTCCTAAAGGTGATTATATCCTACTTGATATGACTCACTTGGGTGCAGATACCATCATGAAGCGTTTACCATCTGTATTTGAGATTGGTAAGAAATTCGCAAACGTGGATATCACCAAAGAACCAATTCCAGTTGTACCAACAATCCATTATCAAATGGGTGGTATTCCGACCAATATTCATGGTCAAGTGGTTATTCCTGAAACAGCGAAAAATGCAGCAGATTTCTATGCAGGTTTTGATAAAGCTGCAAACGAATACACAACCAACGGTACAATGAATTACACAGTGCCTGTAAAAGGCTTCTATGCAATTGGTGAGTGTTCTTGTGTGTCTGTACATGGTGCAAACCGTTTAGGTACAAACTCATTACTTGACTTGGTTGTATTTGGTAAAGCTGCTGGTGAACACATCATCGATTACGTGACTAAACATCACGGTGATGAATACCAACCACTTCCAAATGATGTACTTGTGAACACGTTGAAACGTATCAATCATTTAGATGATTCTACTTCTGGTGAAAATGCACAAGAAGTTGCGGATGCGATTCGTGATATCGTTCAAGACCACGCGGGTGTATTCCGTACTCAAGCCTTGCTTGATGAGGGTGTTAAGCAGATTCTTGCGATTGAACCACGTGTACGTAACATTCATTTAAAAGACAAATCTAAAGTATTTAATACTGCACGTATTGAAGCTTTGGAAGTTGAAAACTTATACGAAGTAGCGAAAGCAACATTGATTTCTGCTGCTGCACGTAAAGAATGTCGTGGTGCACATACTGTTGTAGATTATGAATTGCCTGCTGATGATGAGCACTATTCATATGGTCGTCGTGACGATGAGTGGATGAAACATACTTTATGGTATTCAGCGGATAACCATCTTGAATACAAGCCAGTACGTTACAGCCCATTGTCTGTAGACCCAATTGAACCTAAACCACGTACATTCTAATCGGGAGAAATAAGATGAGTAGAGGTACACGTACATTCGAAATCTACCGCTATGATCCTGATAAGGATAAAGCACCGTATATGCAGACTTTTAAACTAGAGTTGACGGATAAGCATCGTATGTTGCTTGACGCGCTTTTAGCATTAAAAGTTCAAGACGAATCATTAACATTCCGTCGTTCTTGCCGTGAAGGTATTTGCGGTTCAGATGGTGTGAATATCAATGGTAAAAATGGTCTTGCGTGTTTATGGAACCTGAACGATTTACCTGAAAAAATCGTCATTCGTCCATTACCTGGTCTGCCTGTGGTTAAAGATTTAGTTGTGGATATGAATCAGTTCTACGATCAGTATGACAAAATTCATCCATTCTTAATCAATAATCAACCTGCACCACCAAAAGAGCGTTTACAATCTCCAGAAGAGCGTGAGCACTTAAATGGTTTGTATGAATGTATTCTTTGTGCATGTTGTTCAACATCATGCCCATCATTCTGGTGGAACCCGGATAAATTCTTGGGTCCTTCAGCATTGTTGAATGCATACCGTTTCATTATTGATTCTCGTGATACTGCGACACAAGATCGTTTATCACGTCTTGATGACCCATTCTCATTATTCCGTTGTAAAGGGATTATGAACTGTGTGTCTGTATGTCCGAAAGGTTTGAATCCAACAAAAGCGATCGGTCATATCCGTAGCATGTTGCTCGATCAAGCGGGTTAATACGATGTGAAAAAAGGGCGTGCATCTTGGGATGTACGCTCTTTTTTTATTGGATTTTTAATGAGATGGTTGTTTTTTGTTCGAGTGAATGGGATCTAAGCTTTAAGCATTGAAAAAGTATCAACAGACCCGATATAAATGGATGGATAATAATAGATTATTTCTTGTATGTATTTCGCTAATTTATAGGTGGTATGTGTCAAAAAAATCAATTGAAGTGACAGATCATGTTACGATTTAACAAACCACTATATGTGAAAAACACACCATGTTTTTGGTACATTTTTTCTACATAAGTGTGATCCAGATCAGTTTATAAATAATTTTATAAGCAAAGATTAGAACCGCTTTAGAAAAAGCAAAAAAGCCTTTGTTTTTTCTAAGTCGATTTGCAAAAAATTGCTCAGCTTCGGTTGAGTATATAAGTGAGTGATGATGCCATTGAGGGCGTTATGATTCATTGTATGCATTAGTAAAAGCTAATGTTTATAACGCCCCTTGGTCATGAGTATCTGATGGGTGAATGTCAATTTACCGATTTGGCATTATCAATCATGGGAGTGCTTAAAAAGCACCCTCTAATGTTTTTGCAATAGGAAATGGGTCCACAAATGCAAGAAGTTGCTGACGCATTGCGTCTTGATACTGAACTTTCCGCTGATAGTGCAGCGTATATTGAAGAGCTTTACGAACAGTACCTTTCTTCTCCAACCTCAGTAGGTGAGGATTGGCGTCAATATTTCGATAAATTCCCTAAAGGTGACCAACCACACGGAAACATTCGTGAGCAATTCTTATTATTAGGTCGTAATTCAAGTCGTGTTCAGCCTGTTGTGCAAAGTGAAGTAAGTACTGAGCATGAACGTCGTCAAATCGGTGTTTTGCAACTAATTGCAGCATACCGTAACCGTGGTCATCAAAAAGCGAAGCTTGATCCACTAGGTTTGGCTAAACGTGAAGATGTGCCAGATTTAGATCTTGCTGCACATGGTTTAACCAAGTCTGACCTAGATACAGTTTTCAATGCTGGAAATTTGGCGATTGGTAAAACTGAAGCAACTTTAGGTGAGATGGTTAGCGCAATGGAGGCAACATACTGTGCTTCTATTGGTGCTGAATATATGCACATTGTTGACACCAAAGAAAAACGCTGGATTCAACAACGTCTTGAAGGTGCACGCGGTCAGTTCGGTTTCTCGGCAGATCAAAAGAAACACGTACTTGAACGTTTAACTGCTGCTGAAGGCTTAGAAAAATTCCTCGGCAATAAGTATGTTGGTGCGAAGCGTTTTGGTGTAGAGGGTGGTGAATCTTTCATTCCAATGGTAAACGAACTTATTCAACGTGCAGGTTCTGTAGGTTGTAAAGAAGTCGTAATTGGGATGCCACACCGTGGTCGTTTAAACTTACTTGTGAACATCATGGGTAAAAACCCAGCTGATTTGTTTGGTGAGTTTGAAGGTAAAACTTTAGCTAAAAAAGGTTCAGGTGACGTTAAGTATCACCAAGGTTTCTCATCAAATGTGATGACACCTGGTGGTGAAGTTCACTTGGCTTTGGCATTTAACCCATCGCATTTAGAAATTGTTGGTCCTGTGGTTGAAGGTTCAGTTCGTGCACGCCAAGTACGTCGTAAAGACATTGGTGGTGATGACGTATTGCCTGTAATCGTACATGGTGATGCTGCATTTGCTGGTCAAGGTGTCAACCAAGAAACCTTCCAAATGTCACAAACGCGTGGTTATACCGTAGGTGGTACGGTTCATATCGTAGTCAACAACCAAGTTGGTTTTACTACATCTGATCCACGTGATGCACGTTCTACAGAATACTGTACTGACATTGCAAAAATGATTCAGGCGCCAATTTTCCATGTAAATGGTGATGACCCAGAATCTGTATTGTTTGTTGCGCAATTGGCACATGATTTCCGTCATACATTCCGTAAAGATGTTGTGATTGACATGTTCTGTTATCGTCGTCGTGGTCATAACGAAGCAGATGAGCCAGCAGCAACACAACCAATGATGTATCAAGTGATCAATAAAAAAGCGACTACACGTACGCTTTATGCGGATCAATTGGTACAAGAAAAAGTATTAGATCGTTCTGATGCAGATGCTTTAGTTGAAAAATATCGTGAAGATCTTGAAGCAGGTAACCATGTTGCGAATGCTCTGGTGCTTGAACCAAATGATAAAATGTTTGTGGACTGGAAACCGTATCTAGGCCATGAATATACAGATGTTTGGGATACGACTTTCCCAATCGAACGCTTAAAAGAAATTGGTACAAAAATGCGCGAATTACCGGAAGGTTTCGTGATGCAACGCCAAGTGTCTAAAGTGATCGATGAGCGTTTGAAAATGCAAACTGGTGAAATGCCATTAAACTGGGGTGCAGCAGAAACTTTAGCTTATGCTTCTATCCTTGATGATGGTTTCTTGGTGCGTTTGACTGGTGAAGATGTTGGTCGTGGTACATTCTCACACCGTCATGCTAAGCTACATAACCAAGTTGATGGTTCGGTTTATATTCCACTGTGTCATATCAAAGAAAACCAGCCACGTACTGCAATTTATGACTCATTATTGTCAGAAATGGCTGTGCTTGCATTTGAATATGGTTATGCAACAACATTGCCAAAAAGCTTGGTAATCTGGGAAGCTCAGTTCGGTGACTTTGCAAACTGTGCGCAAGTGGTTATTGATCAATTCATCTCATCGGGTGAAACCAAATGGGAACGTGTGTGTGGTTTAACATTACTTCTTCCACATGGTTATGAAGGTCAAGGTCCTGAGCATTCATCTGCACGTCTTGAGCGTTTCTTACAGTTATGTGCTGAAGAAAACATGCAAGTGATTACACCAACGACACCTGCACAGATTTTCCATGCAATGCGTCGTCAGGCAATTCGCCCAATTCGTAAGCCAATGATTGTGACTTCACCGAAGTCATTGCTTCGTCATAAACTTGCAACTTCAACTTTGGAAGAGCTTGCAACTGGTACATTCCAGACTGTGATTGATGAAGTGGATCAAATCAACAAACAAGATGTAACACGTGTTGTACTTTGTGGTGGTAAAGTTTATTACGACTTACTTGAAAAACGTCGTGAAGAAAACTTGAACATTGCAGTGGTACGTGTTGAACAATTGTACCCATACCCAGAAAAACGTCTTGCTGAAGTGCTTGCGACATATCCAAACATAAAAGAACTTGTTTGGTGTCAAGAAGAACCGAAGAACCAAGGCGCATGGTTATTCATTGCTCCTCGTTTATACGAAGGTGTAATGAAGTCTGCTCTACAAGTTCAAATTAGCTATGCAGGACGTGAAGCTTCAGCTGCACCTGCATGTGGCTCACCATATTTGCATGCAAAACAACAAGCTCAGCTCGTGAATGACGCACTTGCGATCGTAGCTGAACAATCAGGAGAATCTAAATAATGGCAACCGAAATTAAAGCACCGGTGTTCCCAGAGTCAGTTGCTGACGGAACAATTGCAACTTGGCACAAACAACCAGGTGAAGCGGTATCACGTGATGAAGTCATCTGTGATATTGAAACGGATAAAGTTGTTTTAGAAGTTGTTGCTCCTGCTGATGGTACTATCTCTGCGATCATCAAAAATGAAGGTGACACTGTTCTTTCTTCTGAAGTTATTGCGACATTTGAAGAAGGTGCTGTTTCTGGCGCTACTCAAACTCAAGCAGTTCAATCTGAAGAGAAAGTAGAACAAGCTGCGGCACAAACTCAAGCGGGTAATGCACCTGTTGTTGAACGTGCTCAAGTACAAGATCAAGCACCTGCAGTACGTAAAGCTTTAACTGAAACAGGTATTGCTGCTGCGGATGTAGATGGTACTGGTCGTGGTGGTCGTATCACCAAAGAAGATGTTGCAAATCATCAAACTAAACCAGCTGCTGCAGCTGTAACACCATTAAGCGTTGCTGTTGGTGAGCGTATCGAGAAACGTGTTCCAATGACACGTTTACGTAAGCGTGTTGCTGAACGTCTTCTTGCTGCTACACAACAAACTGCGATGTTGACTACGTTTAACGAAGTTAACATGAAACCTGTGATGGAAATGCGTAAGCAATATAAAGATGCTTTCGAAAAACGTCATGGTGCACGTTTAGGCTTTATGTCATTCTTTGTTAAAGCTGTAACTGAAGCACTTAAACGCTATCCTGCGGTAAATGCTTCAATCGACGGTGATGATATTGTTTATCATGGTTACTATGATATCGGTGTTGCGGTTTCTTCTGATCGTGGTTTAGTGGTTCCAGTATTACGTAATACTGACCGTATGAACTATGCTGAAGTTGAATCAGGTATTGGTGCGTATGCTGCAAAAGCACGTGAAGGTAAATTAGCAATTGAAGATATGACTGGTGGTACTTTCACAATTACCAACGGTGGTACTTTCGGTTCATTACTTTCAACGCCTATTTTGAACCAACCACAAACTGCTATTTTAGGTATGCACAAAATCCAAGAGCGTCCTATGGCTGTAAATGGTCAAGTTGAAATTCTTCCAATGATGTACTTAGCGCTTTCTTATGACCATCGTATGATTGATGGTAAAGAAGCTGTAGGCTTCTTGGTAACTGTTAAAGAGTTACTTGAAGAGCCAGCTAAACTAATCCTTGACCTTTAATTCTTTAGAATAACAACACGAGTTTAGAGTGATCCTTTAAACTCGTTTTTGGAGATAAGCATGTCTCAGTTTGATTTAGTGGTAATCGGCGGTGGGCCAGGTGGTTATGAAGCGGCAATTCGTGCTGCTCAACTTGGTTTCAAAGTTGCGTGTATCGAAAAACGTGTACACAAAGGTAAGCCATCTTTAGGTGGTACTTGCTTAAACGTAGGTTGTATTCCTTCTAAAGCACTTTTAGATTCTTCTCATCACTATGAAGACACTCTTCATGGCTTAGATGTTCATGGTATTACAGTTGAAAATGTCCAACTTGATCTTCAAAAGCTTCTTGCTCGTAAAGACAAAGTTGTAGATAACTTAACTGGCGGTGTTGCTCAATTGCTGAAAGGCAATGGTATCGAGTGGTTACAAGGTACGGGTAAACTACTTGCTGGTAAAAAAGTTGAATTCACACCATTAGAGGGTGGTGATGTTCAAGTTTTAGAACCTAAATTCGTAATTCTTGCAACTGGTTCTGTACCTGTAAATATTCCTGTAGCAAAAGTTGATGAAGACCTTATCGTTGATTCAACAGGTGCGTTAGAATTCCAAGAAGTGCCTAAACGTTTAGGTGTAATTGGTGCAGGCGTAATCGGACTAGAACTTGGTTCAGTATGGCGTCGTCTTGGCTCTGAAGTTGTTGTGTTTGAAGCATTAGATGCATTCTTACCAATGGCGGATAAAGCGTTGGCGAAAGATTATCAAAAACTTTTAACAAAACAAGGTTTAGATATTCGTATTGGCGCTAAAGTTTCAGGTACTGAAGTGAATGGTCGTGAAGTGACTGTTCAATATAACCAAGCAGGCGAAGATAAAACTCAAACTTTTGATAAATTAATCGTTTGTGTTGGCCGTAAAGCCTATGCAGAAGGTTTATTGGCTGAAGATTCAGGCATTAAATTAACTGAACGTGGTTTGGTTGAAGTAAACGATTGGTGTGCAACGTCTATTGACGGTGTATATGCAATTGGTGACTTGGTACGTGGTCCAATGCTTGCGCATAAAGCAATGGAAGAAGGTGTAATGGCAGTTGAGCGTATGCATGGTCATGCTGCTCAAGTGAATTATGACACCATTATTTCAGTGATTTATACACACCCTGAAGCTGCGTGGGTAGGTTTGACTGAAGAGCAAGCTAAAGAGAAAGGCCATGACGTTAAAACTGGTCAATTCCCATTTGCTGTGAATGGTCGTGCTTTAGCTGCCAATGAATCTGCTGGATTTGTGAAGTTTGTTGCAGATGCAAAAACGGATCGTTTATTGGGTATGCATATCATTGGTCCTGGTGCTTCTGACATTGTTCACCAAGGTATGATTGCACTTGAATTTGTATCTTCAGTTGAAGATTTACAATTGATGACTTTTGGTCACCCAACTTATTCTGAAGTCGTTCATGAAGCAGCGCTTGCTGTTGATGGGCGTGCGATTCACGCGATTCAGCGTAAACGTAAATAACACAAAAATGAGCGGTTTCGACCGCTCTTTTTACTTTTGATGGTTGTTTTTGATTGAATAATCATCTAAAAATAAAAGAACAAACTTTAATAAATGCCGATAGTTATTGCGATGGAAGTCTAATTATTGGTGTGTCATAACAATGTGAAAAGTAGTAAAAGGTAAAACATGAATCTACATGAGTATCAAGCGAAAACGCTGTTAAAAAAATATGGTATGCCAGTTCAAGAAGGCATTTTAATCACTACGCCCGAAGAAGCATCTGCTGCCTTTGAGCAAATTAGTGGCAAATTCGCTGTGATGAAGGCCCAAGTCCATGCAGGTGGTCGTGGTAAAGCGGGTGGCGTAAAAGTTGTTAAGTCAAAAGAAGAAGCAGCTGAATATGCAAAAAGCCTGTTAGGTACTCGTTTAGTCACGTATCAAACAGATGCCAATGGTCAGCCGGTAAATAGTATCCTTGTTTGTGAAGATGTTTATCCTGTAGAACGTGAATTGTATTTAGGTGCAGTGGTTGACCGTTCTAGTCGTCGTGTGACATTCATGGCGTCTACAGAGGGTGGCGTAGAAATTGAAAAAGTTGCTGAAGAAACACCTGAAAAAATTATTAAAGTCGAAGTAGATCCATTGGTTGGTTTACTGCCATTTCAAGCGCGTGATGTTGGTTTCCAATTGGGTTTAAAAGATAAGCAAATCAGCCAATTTGTAACCATCATGACAGGTGCGTACAAAGCATTTGTTGAAAATGACTTTGCGCTATTTGAAATTAATCCACTTTCAGTTCGTGAAAATGGCGAAATCTTATGTGTAGATGCCAAAGTCGGTATCGACTCAAATGCACTTTATCGTTTGCCTGAAATTGCTGCGATGCGTGATAAATCTCAAGAAAATGAGCGTGAGTTAAAAGCATCTGAATTTGACCTTAACTATGTTGCTTTAGAAGGCAATATCGGTTGTATGGTGAATGGTGCTGGTCTTGCGATGGCAACAATGGATATCATCAAACTGTATGGTGGTCAGCCAGCAAACTTCCTTGATGTTGGTGGCGGTGCGACCAAAGATCGCGTCATTGAAGCATTTAAAATTATTCTTTCAGACTCATCTGTACAAGGTGTGTTGATCAATATTTTTGGTGGTATCGTACGTTGTGACATGATTGCTGAAGCGATTATTGCAGCGGTTCAAGAAGTAAATGTAACCGTACCTGTGGTTGTTCGTTTAGAAGGGAACAATGCAGAATTAGGTGCTAAATTACTTGATGAATCAGGTCTAAAATTAATTTCTGCGAACGGTTTAGCTGATGCCGCAGAAAAAGTTGTTGCTGCTGTGAAAGCGTAAGGAGTATCAATCATGAGCGTATTAGTTAATAAAGACACAAAAGTATTGGTACAAGGCTTTACAGGTAAGAATGGTACATTCCATTCTGAGCAATCAATTGCATACGGTACAAAAGTAGTTGGTGGCGTAACACCGGGTAAAGGTGGTCAAACTCATATTGGTCTACCTGTTTTCAATACAATGCGTGAAGCGGTAAAAGAAACGGGTGCAAATGCAACATCAATTTATGTACCTGCTCCATTTGTACTGGATTCAATTGTTGAAGCAGTAGATTCTGGTATTGAGTTAATCGTGGTGATCACCGAAGGTGTTCCAACCTTAGACATGTTAAAAGCGAAACGTTACCTTGAAACTTATGGTAATAATGCACGTTTAATCGGTCCAAACTGTCCAGGTATTATCACACCAGGTGAATGTAAAATTGGGATTATGCCAGGCCATATTCATCAACCAGGTAAAATCGGGATCATTTCTCGTTCTGGTACATTGACTTATGAAGCAGTTGCTCAAACCACTAAGCTTGGTTTAGGTCAGTCTACTTGTATTGGTATCGGTGGTGATCCGATTCCAGGTATGAACCAAATTGACTGCTTAAAACTTTTCCAAGAAGATCCACAAACAGAAGCAATCATCATGATTGGTGAAATTGGTGGTAGTGCGGAAGAAGAAGCTGCTGAGTATATTCAATCTAATGTGACTAAACCTGTTGTTGGTTATATTGCGGGTGTAACAGCGCCTAAAGGTAAGCGTATGGGTCACGCAGGAGCGATTATCTCTGGTGGTAAAGGTACTGCTGAAGAGAAGTTTGCTGCATTTGAAAAAGCGGGTATGGCATATACGCGTAGCCCAGCTGAACTTGGTTCAACTATGTTTGATGTCTTAAAAAAGAAAGGCTTAGTTTAATTCAAAGTTTAAATTTTTAAGCTAAAAAATGGGAGCCAATCGGCTCCCATTTTTATTGGTTGTAGAGTATTGGTTGTAGCTTCTTGATGGTTAGTGTTTAATCTTGTGATCAAGATAAAGGAGATTTATATAAGATGGGTGATCTGTGATTAGCCTTTGACTAAACCACCATCCACAATCAAATTTTGTCCTGTTACAGCGCGTGACCACGGTGATAAAAACATCAGTACGGCATCTGCAAACTGCTCAGGTGTGGTGACTTCTTGCAAGGGCGTAGAGGCAGCGATCAAATCAAACACTTGATCAGGTGTTGCACTGCTGGCATCAGTCTTACGTAATAGACCACCTGAAAGCATATTTACATTAATGCCATACTGACCTAAATCATGTGAAGTGGTGCGGGTAAAGGCCAAAAGTGCTGCTTTAGCTGCAGTATAATCATGATAAGGAACCACAGGATTCTGTACAAGATTGGTTCCAATATTGATGATTCGACCAAAATGATCTTTTTTCATATCTTCTAGTGCAGCTTGGGTGGTGTTTAAAGCGGCTTTTACTGCACTGTCCAATTGTTGTTGCATACTGTGCCAGCTCAACGTTTCAACTTTTGGACGTAGATCACCATCAAATTTAAATGCCAATAGCGCATTATTAATCACTGAGGTGATTGCATGTCCATAATGCAGTTTTGCCTTTTTAAACATCGTGTTGACTTGATCTGTATCAGTTACATCTGCTTTGTAAATAAAAACCTGTTCGGCATGTTCCTTAGCAAGTTGTTGTGCGGATTCTTCACTATTGAAATAATTCACCACAACTCTTGCGCCTTCACGAATCAAAGCATGGGTAATTGCAAGTCCTAGACCACGTGCGCCACCAGTTACTAGAATAATTTGATCTCGTATTTCCATGTTCAAATCAACTCGTTTGATATCAATTTAATTTTAGCACTTTTATCGATCAGACACTTCGATTGAGAGATGAGTTACAAAGTTTATCAATTGCACCGATGCAAAATTAAAAATATAAAAAATATCTAGAGGAATTTAAGCATCTTAGTGCATTAATTACATATGAATATTCAAATAATTAAACTTTTTAAATCCTATCGATGAAATGATGGCTAAGAATGATAGTGGATTGGTTTAACATATTGATCATATTATCTATAATTAAAATGAAACGCATTTTATATTGGATGTGCTTTATCCATTCTGATCTATATGTAGGCTACAATTAGGCTGATCATTTAAGTTACTTATAAACAAATAGAGGAGACAACCATCTTGTTTTTTGATTGGTATAACTCCGATAAAAATGATGAATTGATTAGACCAACCATGCGACCTATTTACCTGCTCAATTTAATGGTCATGTATATATTTTTTATAAACTCAAATGTTTATGCTTTTGATGATCTGGCACTTATGCCAGAAGAGGCACAAAATCAAGTTGTAGAATATCAAGATGAATTATTAGGACAACCAGATCAATTGCAAGATGAGCAAATATTTAAAATTGAAAATCAAGAAAATAGCCTAAGTAATACTGAAATGACCACTGAGCGAAATGATATTTTTTTTGAACAAGATCAATTGCAAAAAAAGTTAGCAGAACAGCATGAGCATGAATTGGCAGATTATTCAATTTTAACCAATAAATTTTATGAAAATGAGCGTATTCGTGTGTTTAATTATACTGCTTATAATGTACAACAATTAAAGACCTCATTGCTCAATCCTTCAAATGATAATCCTGCGTCAAGTGAGCTTTATCTTTCTTTTGGTTATGGTATTGAATTTAAGATCAATGCTTTAAACAAAGTGGGTTATGAATACATCTCTAGTTTTCCTTATGATCGTGGTCAACTATTGCGTCTGTTTTGGATTAGAACGCTGACCTATTAATCATAAATATCTTATCGATCATTTTTTATTACCATGAAGAAATCATGGTGGAAATACTACAACTTGAAACATAAGCTTGTTTAGCACTACACATTAAAAGATTAACTTAAACAAAATGAGATGAAGAGGTGAGTCATCATGTTAAATAAAGTTATTGTGTTGGGTGTAGTTGCTATTTCATTAACTGGCTGTATTGTTGCACCATTTGATGATGGTCATCGAGGTGGTCATGGTCGTTATGATCAGCGACATGATTCGGATCATCGCTGGGATCAGCGTCGTGATGGTCGTTATGACCGAGATCGCAATGATCGTGACTGGAATTGGAAAGGGCGTTAATTCTTTATCTTAAATATGAAAATGGGCAATCTATGCCCATTTTTTAATTAATTTTTTTTTGTAGGGTGGCACTGTTGCACTTTACATTGAAAGTTTAAATATATTTGTGTAGGCAATACTGCCCTTTTTTCGTAGGGGATACCGCAGGAGAGCAATACCCTAGATTATTTTTTTAAATAAACCTGCTTGTACTACACCAGCTTTGGTTTGTTTCTGTAATTGCCATGTTGAAGGTAAATTCAGTTGATTTAAGCCACGATCCGCTTCTACATAAATCAATGCTTGATCAGATAAGTATTGATCTGCCTTTTGAGCCAATTCATCCCATAAATTCAAACTATAGGGTGGATCTAAAAACATTAAATCAAACTGTTCATTTAAATTAGATAAGGCTTGTTGTGCTGTTTGAATTTTCAGCTGACAGTTTTCAGCTTTAAGCAACTGAATATTGTCTTTTAAAAATTTAGCTTGCGTGGCATTGGGTTCAATCATGATGACATGACGTGCACCACGTGAAAGTGCTTCAAATCCTAAAGCACCTGAACCAGCACAAAGATCTAAGACTTTGGCATTTTGAATATCCCACATTAGCCAGTTAAACAATGTTTCACGTACTCGATCAGGGGTAGGACGTAAACCATCGATATCAGCAAAAGGAAGAACTCGACGTTTCCATTCTCCACCAATAATACGTAATTGGTTTTTCACTTTATTATTCACTGATATCAGCCTCAGGTACAGGTGGAGGAGTGGGTTGAGCTGTGGTCGTATTATGACCTTGAGCTGGTATACGGTTTTGGCTAGCCGTATTGGACTGTGTATTTGGCTTAGGTTTAGGCAAGGCATTTGGATCTGCTGCAAGTGAAACATCACCACTTGGCAGTTCACCCGGTTTGATGCCTGCTGTCATTAAGCCACCACTGACTTGATGGTTAAGCGGTACAATTGGATTCTTTTTGCGAGTCAGCAACCAGTAATCAAACACAGGACGAGCAATCTTAGCGGCAGAACCACCATGCTTACCATTTTCCCAAATCACGGCAATGGCAATTTCAGGGTTTTCAGCAGGTGCAAAGCCAACAAATAAACCGTGGTCTAACTGGCGTGCTGAAAGTGCAGCTTCATTATAGCGTTTGCCTTGGGCAATACTCTTGACCTGTGCTGTACCGGTTTTACCTGCGATTTGGTACATTGGTGTACGGATACCACGACCTGTACCTGTTTGAATAACATCAACCATTGCATCACGCATTTTAATCCAGTCTTCATCTGTACCACTGAAGTTGATTTTTCCTGTCGGGGCATTGAGTACTTCATGCTTTTTCGCCCCTTTGGATTCACGTAATACATGCGGTGTGACATGTGCACCGTGGTTGGCGGTAATTGCTGTTGCCATCGCAAGTTGTAATGGAGTCGCAGTAAACGCACCTTGACCAATACTGACAGAAATGGTTTCACCTTTGAGCCATTTGCTTTTTCGGGTACGCATTTTCCATTCAGGACTTGGATATAGACCTGTACTTTCGCTTGGTAAATCTACTCCGGTTTTTTCACCGAAACCAAATTGGCGCATCCATTCATTCATGCGATCTATACCCATCTGGTAAGACAAGATATAGAAGTAAGTATCACAAGAAACCACAATGGATTTATGTAAGTTGACTGAGCCATGTCCAGTCTTTTTCCAGTCACGGAATTTATGTGAATCACCGGGTAAATGGAAATAGCCAGGATCGGAAATAGCAGTTCCCCAATCCACCGTTTTAAAGTGAATACCGCCTAAGCCTTCCATCGGCTTAATGGTAGAGCCGGGAGGGTAAGTTCCTTGGACCGCACGGTTATAGAGCGGTTGATCTAGGTTGTCACGCAAGGCTGTATAGTCTGCATGTCCAATACCTGTTACAAATAAGTTCGGGTTAAAACTTGGGCTTGACACCAGTGCTAATATTTCACCAGTACGTGGGTCAATTGCGACGATTGCACCACGACGATCTTTAAGCTGTTCTGCTGCAATGGTTTGCAGACCATAATCGAGTGAAAGATATAAATCATTGCCTCGAGTTGACTCTTTACGGCCTAAATGACGTAAGACATTACCATGTGCATCGGCTTCAATCGATTCATAACCAGGAACACCATGCAGTAAATCTTCATAGGATTTTTCTACACCAATTTTCCCGATCAGGTTGGTTCCAGCATAACTATCTTTATCAATTGCCTTGAGTTCTTTATCGTTAATACGACCCACATAGCCAATAACATGGGCAAATAGCTCACCATGTGGATAATAGCGGGTCATTTGTGTTTCGATATCAACACCCGGAAATTGAAACTTGACTTCACTAAAGCGCGCAATATCTTGTTCTGTTAGGTTAAGCTTTAAGGTGACTCGTTCTGTTTTTTTAGAGGCTTTAATCCGACTGTTAAAACGGTCAATATCTTCTTGACTCAGATTTAAAATTGGAATTAAACGTTTAACTGTATCATCTATATCTTCGACATCGGCTTTGCTGAGGGTTGCAGTAAAAACAGGGTAGTTATCTGCCAGTAAAATCCCATTACGATCATAAATATAGCCACGTGCTGGTGCGATAGGCTGGAGTCGAATACGGTTTTTATCTGATGCTTCACTAAATTCTTGATGATGAAAAATTTGCAGATAAGCATAACGTGCAACCAGAAGGCACATAAAAAATGAAACAATACCAATCGCAAAAAAGACACGACTACGAAAGATGCGTTTTTCTTGTTGGACATTTTTTAGAGGAAACTGCTGCTTCATACGTCGTCGGCTTTAGTACTTAAAGATGGGTGAATTTAGGGGTCAAACATTTTACCCCAGATTGAGTCTTAAAAATTAAAAAACACAAATAACTCATCAAAATATATTTTAACTCAATCTCTGCAACAAATTTGTTGTGCCTTATGCAGGGCCGTTGACATTTCACCTGAAAAATACGCATCGTTGTAAACATTGAGAAATTGCCAACAGAGCCTGTATGGATTTGACCTTAGCGACATTAAATTTATAGCGTTTTGTATATGAGTGCCAAAATAATTCTGTTAAAGTCGAGCCTTAAGGATAAATAGATTCGACCTAAGTTAAGATTAGGGATAATGGAGAAAATAATGAAAAAAATCTTTCCCTTATTAATGTTAGTAGCTGTCGGAAATTTCGCGCATGCTGATGTTAAAGATTATTTGCCAGATATGAAGGGAATTTTACCAGAGGCAAAGTTTAAGCCTGAAGATGCTTCTAAATGGAATATCGGTGCGGGTGTAACGCAACAGATGGTCCATGCGAATGGTGAATGGGTAAATCCTTATGGAATTGCGTATACTAAATTAGGTGTTTTTTATAATGGCGACCATGAATTTGCTGGTCAAGTCGGCTATAGAATTCCTGTAGTATTAAATGGTAAAGATAAAAATGGATTCTATCTTGGGGTCTATGGCGGAACACTTAAAAGTAAAAAAGTGGACGGAAGTGATGAAGTCCAATATGGTGGTGGTGCCGATTTATCTTATGTTTTATTGAATAAAGAGCGTATAAGTACATTTAGTGTGGGGATGGGTGCAGGTAGTGAACTTCATAATAAAAATGGAGATATGGTCCTGGAAACTCGTCCACAAATACAATTTGCTTATACCTTAAGTGTCGGGTTCTAAAGTTTTTATGATTTTATCCATATCCTTCGACCGCAAATAGAAATAAATACGAGAGTCATGCATGTTGGAATACGTTAATGGTTTGTGGCACGCTTTTACAGCTCGACCTGATCATCTTGCCATTTTAAGTATCATCCCAGTGACAGCCTTTGTAACGTGGGCACACGTTTGGATGGCACTGAAAATGGTATTTTATCCAATCACGTTTTGGGGGTTTCATATTGGTCCCTTACCCGTGGGTTGGCAAGGGATTGTGCCACGCAAAGCTGGGCGAATTTCAGGCATCATCACAGACAATACATTATCCAAACTGGGTTCTTTGCGTGAATTTTTAGATGCAATGGACCCTGAAGATATGGCTCGGATTATCGGTGAACAAGTTGGTTTTGAGCTTGAGCATTTGATTGATGAGGTGATGTTAGATCGTAATGCTGTTTTGTGGGAAAACTTACCTTATTCGATTAAACGACGAATTTATGGTCAAGCGCATAAACAATTGCCGGGTGTCTTAAGAGAACTCGTGACCGAACTGACCATGAACGTCGAGTCACTGGTCAACATGCGGGATATGGTCGTTACTCAAATGGAAGGCGATCGCCGTTTGATGGTCCGTATGTTTTTAAAAGTTGGGCAAAAAGAAATTAACTTTATTTGGCATATTAGTGCTGTAATCGGGAGTTTCTTTGGTATTTTCCAAATGTTTGTTTATGTCTTTGTACCACAACATTGGACGGTACCTTTCTTTGCAGCAGTTTGGGGCTTTTTAACCAACTGGATTGCAATCTGGATGGTTTTCAATCCAGTAGAGCCACATTACGTACGCTATCCACAATTTTTTGAACGTACAAAAGATCGAAAATTTCCATGGATTAAACCTGTTATTCCAAGAATTGGCACTTATAATGTTCAGGGTGCGTTTATGAAGCGCCAAGAAGAAGTGTCAGATGTTTTTGCAAGTGTCGTGACTGAAGATTTGATTACGTTAAAATCAATCATGACTGAAATGATGTATGGTCCTAAGAAAGAAAAAACCCGTCGTATTGTAAAGCGTCATATTAACGAAATTATGGAAACTCCATTGGTTCGGACCTCTTTACAATTGTCTTTAGGACTAAAAGAGTATGCAAAACTCAAGACAGACTTGATTGATCGGTCAATTGAAATTACGATGGTGCCTGTTTGCGACCCTGCGTTTAATGCGAGCCGTGCACAGAAAATTTTTCAGATGTTTAAAGAGCGGATTAGAGAGTTAACCCCAAAAGAGTTTCAAAACCTGTTACGTCCTGCATTTCAGGAAGACGAATGGATTTTGATTGTACTCGGTGGTGTGACTGGATTTTTTGCTGGTCTAATACATTTATTTGTGGCTTTCTTATAAATTTGATGCCATTACGATGATAAGTTTTAATTTGTCATGGCAAACGGTATCATACATATTGTTTTAAATGAGGATGTTTTTTTATGCGCATTATATTACTCGGACCACCTGGAGCAGGTAAAGGTACACAAGCTCAGTTGATCTGTAAGCGCTACAATGTCCCACAAATTTCAACCGGTGATATGCTCCGTGCTGCAATTCGTGAAGGTACTGAATTAGGTCTTAAAGCTAAAAGTGTAATGGAATCAGGTGGTTTAGTATCTGATGAGCTTATTATCGGTTTAGTGAAAGAACGTATTGCACAACCTGATTGTGTAAATGGTTGTATTTTCGATGGTTTCCCACGTACGATTCCTCAAGCTGAGGCTTTAGAGAACGAAGGGATTAGCATTGACCATGTAATCGAAATTGAAGTACCAGACGAAGAAATCGTAAAACGTCTTTCTGGTCGTCGTCAGCATCCAGCATCTGGTCGTGTTTATCACACGATTTATAACCCACCGAAAGTGGAAGGTAAAGATGATGAAACTGGCGAAGATCTTGTGCAACGTCCAGATGACGAAGAAGCAACGATTCGTAAGCGTTTAGGCTCTTATCATAATGAAACTGAACAGCTTGTTGGTTTCTATCAAGGACGTGCAGCTTCTGGGGAAAATGCACCGACTTATAATAAATTGAACGGTTTACGTCCAATAGAAGATGTCCAAAAAGATTTATTTGCGATTTTAGATAAATAAGATCGCATTCAAAGCATTTTTTTAAGCTTTGACAATAACAGAGACCTGATTCATATTAGGTCTCTTTTTTTTTGCAAGAGTGGCGTAAAGAGTGAAGTTCGTATTAATTGCCTTGGTCATTTTGAGTATATTGCTTCTTTTGGGCTTATTGTATATGAGCTTTAAATTGCTACGCAAAGCACAAAAAGAAGAGCTTCAGCAACGCCGTGAAATGAGAAAATCAGGCAATTACCAAGTGCATCCACAGGTGGCTGAAGAGTGGAAACGGCTTAAAAAGTTAAAGAAAGATTTGGAAAATAAAAAGTAAAATAAACAGGGAGATTCATGCTGAGGATAAATTAATCCTTATCTATCATCGCGCTTCATTCTTCCAAATTGATGAATTTAACTGATGAATTTGTATGATTGAGATGTGTAAGCAATTAATTCTAAGTGTTTTGTTTATCCATCTACATTAAATTCAAAGCATTCATATTATAAGAAGACTGTCTAAATGAAATTGATTGCCATAGCAGCACATCGTAGCGAATATTTAGAGCCTATTCATTTTTCAAAGGGGACTTTGCTGAACATAGGCGAAAAGTATCAAGGCTCGGAGAATTGGGACAATTGGTATTTCTGCACAGTCGACAATGGATTAGAGGGGTGGGTTCCTACTCAAATCATTGAATGGATCAATAAGCATCAAGGCTATGCAATCGCAGATTACACAGCGAAAGAACTCAATGTAGATCATGGCGATCTATTGCTTGGAGAAGAACAACTAAATGGCTGGATTTGGTGTAGCAGATTATCTGATGATCAGTCTGGTTGGGTGCCCTTAGAGGTATTAAGTCAGATTTGATTGAGAACTATTTTAAGATGCTAGCTGCTTCTTCAGAAAATAACTTCCTTAGAAAAATGACAAAGCATGATCTTAATTAAACGATGATTATGCTTTGCTAAAATCTCTTGTTTATTCGCTACTTCGTTTTGACTTCGCGTGCAGCGCCAAACTCATATTTATCAGGCCAATTACAAACATCTGACACAATACATTCATTGCATTTAGGTTTACGTGCAATACAGCAGTAGCGGCCATGTAAAATTAACCAATGATGCGAGTCTATAATAAATTCTTTTGGAATCACTTTAATTAAACGATGTTCGACCTCAAGCACGTTTTTACCTACTGCCAGTCCAGTGCGATTGCCAAGACGGAAGATATGCGTATCTACAGCCATTGTAGGCTGACCAAAGGCGGTATTCAGTACAACATTGGCAGTCTTACGACCTACGCCGGGTAAGGCTTCTAAATCAGCACGATTGTCTGGAACTTGGCTATTGTGCTTCTCAATTAAAATCTTACAAGCTTTAATCACATTTTCAGCTTTGGCATTATATAAACCGATGGTTTTAATATATTGCTTTAAACCATCTACACCCAATGCATAAATCTGTTCAGGAGTATTGGCGACAGGGAATAACTTATCAGTGGCTTTGTTGACACTTACATCTGTGGCTTGAGCCGATAAGGTAACGGCGACAAGCAACTCAAATGGGTTTGAGTAATTGAGTTCTGTTTTAGGATTTGGGCGTTGCTCACGTAATCGTTCAAAGAAAATCTGAATCTGCTTTTTGGTCATATTCTTTACAGTCATTATGCATCCTCTTGCAAAACAGATAACTGTTGAATCAATTCATTTAATTGATGTTGCTTATTTTCATCTGCTCGAACACTCAATTGTTTCTCTAGTTTTTTAATTTGAGTCCGTAGTTTAGCCAATTCAATGGTGGTTTTCGCATCTGTAACAATTGGATTTTTTATTGTGGGTTGGTTGATTTCAATGGTAGGTAAAGCCTGACTTTGCTGTGTTATTTGTGCAAAGAGTTCAGTGTCGATTTCTGCACGAACCACAGGGCCTTTACGATGGATACGTTGTTTTTCTTCACGTTGAATATGTGCATAGTAACGACCACGTAAGTCATTTTGTTCTAAGAGACGTTGTTCGTCAGTTGGAATAGGCTGAATGTCTTCAACTAAATCAATGCAATCTACTGGACAGGGAGCAATGCATAGTTCACAGCCAGTGCATAGATCTGTAAGTACGGTATGCATCAGTTTACCAGAACCAATAATGGCATCTACAGGGCAAGCACTGATGCATTTGGTACAACCAATACATTCATCTTCACGAATAATGGCTTTCATGCGTTGTGGACGGCCATCGCTTTGAATTGGCCAGACACTTGGTTCAGCAATGAGTTTATTACGATTGAGTATATCCGCAAGCGCATCTGCAACAGGTTGCCCACCTGGCACACATTTATTGGCTTCTTCGCCTTTTTCTACAATAGATTTTGCATAAGGTAGACACCCATCACGGTGACCACAGAGTCCACATTGTGTTTGTGGCAAAATGGCATCTATTTGCTGAATGAAGGAAAGCGATGAATTCATGTGAATAAAACTTTAAAGAAAAATGAACAAATGCTTGGTAAAAGCGAAGAATATTTTGCAATTTTAGCATGTTTTGTAGTGAAAATCTTTGCTCTAATTTGGCGCTAAGAATGCGCTAATTTAGATCAAAATATCGAATATTTTTTGGTTAAAAACGCCAACAAATTGACATTTTATTTGGGGTTGATTAGAAATTATCATATTGAATTTAAATATTATTTGAAAAAACATTTGAAAAAAGGTTGTGGATTATATACAAAAGGGATTAAATACTTTGCGCCAAAATTTATCATTTTATTAAAAGGGTTGACCTTTTTTGTATCATTTTCTGCTGAGGAATGAGCGTTGAAATATAATAGCCTGAATGACTTTTTAAATTACGTTAAAGCACGTGATCCAAATCAACCAGAGTTTTTACAAGCTGTGGAAGAAGTTATGACCAGTTTGTGGCCATTTATTGAGAAAAACCCAGAATATGCTGAGCACGGTTTGCTTGAACGTCTTGTTGAGCCAGAACGAGCGATTCAATTCCGTGTTTCATGGGTAGATGACAAGGGTCAAACTCAAGTTAACCGTGCTTTTCGTGTTCAATATAATTCTGCTATTGGTCCATTTAAAGGCGGCATGCGGTTTCACCCATCTGTAAATCTTTCTATTTTAAAATTTTTAGGTTTTGAGCAGACGTTTAAAAATGCCTTGACCACACTGCCTATGGGCGGTGGTAAAGGTGGTTCTGATTTCGATCCGAAAGGCAAGTCAGACGGCGAGATCATGCGTTTTTGCCAAGCATTAATCATCGAACTTTACCGTCATCTTGGTTCTAATACAGATATTCCAGCAGGGGATATTGGTGTGGGTGGTCGTGAAGTAGGTTACATGGCGGGTATGATGAAAAAGCTCAGTAATGACACTTCATGTGTATTTACGGGTAAAGGTTCATCATTCGGTGGTTCTTTGGCTCGCCCAGAAGCAACAGGTTTTGGTACAGTTTATTTTGCTGAAGAAATGCTAAAAACTCGTGGTGAAAGCTTCAAAGATAAAATTGTGGTGATTTCAGGTTCGGGCAATGTTGCGCAGTTTGCTGCAGAAAAAGCCATGTACTTAGGTGCGAAAGTGGTTTCATTATCTGACTCAAACGGTACAGTACATGTAAAAAATGGCTTTACTAATGAGCTTCTTGCTGAAGTGATGGAACTTAAAAACGTAAAACGTGGACGTATTTCTGAGTTTGCTTCAAAACACGGTTTTGAATATTTAGAAGGTCAACGCCCTTGGTCAATTCAGTGTGATATTGCATTGCCATGCGCAACTCAAAATGAATTAAATGAAGAAGATGCAGATGTACTGCTTGCCAATGGTGTAATCTGTGTTGCTGAAGGTGCCAATATGCCTTCAACACTAGAAGCTGTAGAAAAATTTGTAGAAGCAAAAATCCTTTATGCACCAGGTAAAGCGTCAAATGCAGGTGGTGTTGCCACTTCTGGTCTTGAAATGTCACAAAATTCGATTCGTTTGGGGTGGACATTTGAAGAAGTGGATGAGCGCCTACATGCAATTATGAAAGAAATTCATCGTAACTGTGTGAAATACGGTACTCAAGCTGATGGTACAGTGAACTATGTAAATGGTGCAAATATTGCTGGTTTCGTCAAAGTTGCCGATGCAATGTTAGCGCAAGGCGTATTCTAATCTCAGTTTGATTTTGAACTTAGAACCGATGCTTTTGCATCGGTTTTTTATTTGAGCGATTTGAAAAACAGCGACAAGCTTATTTGCTCGGAATGGTTTCAACAATTGAGTCGAGTTCATATTGGTATTGAGACTGATCAGCTGCAGGATTGGCAATTTCTGTGCGTTTGACCTTAATAATTTGAGTAGACTTTGAATTATGGGTAAAGCCGTCAATAGAGTCATAAAAATAACTCGCTTCTTTCTCAGTATAATTCTTTTGACCAGTTTCGCTCAATGTTAATTCACGAACTAAAAGACAGGTTTGTGGTGCAACACCAGTACAAGGTCGAGTTTCAGGACCGACCTCTAAAAAAATAATTTGTGGTTGAGTTGCTGTATTTGAAACTTGGGTCTCTATAGATGCAGGCGTTGGAACTTTTTGAGTTGTGGATTCTTGGCTACATGCCATGACGAGCAACGGTAAGAGTAGTGCAATGCTTAATTTGTGATTCATGATTTTACCTTTATCGATCTTGCTGTATTAAAAAATGAGCTTTGCTGCAATCACTATGGATTGCTTAAGTTTCTATTATTGAGTGTATATATTCACTGTTTTTTTTAATTATTGTTCAATATTAGATGTTCTGCATCGATTAAAATAAAGATGCAAAGTTTAAGATAGAAATGTTTTGATAGTCTGATTGAAAAAGCATAAAACTGATTTAAATCTAGGTGTTTATAAATAGTTAAACAAAGAAAAGCTGAAGTTGAACTTCAGCTTTTCTATACAATTATTTTACAGTTTCACGTTCGATAATCATGTCTTGTACATAAGCGTATTTAGACTGATCAGCAGCAGGGTTTTTAATCTCATAACGTTTTACACGAACCACTTGGCGCTCAGCAGGGCTATGAGTAAAGCCTTCGATTTGGTCATAGAAATATGTCCAATCTTTATCTACTTGGGTTTTTACACCATTGTCAGCATATTTGATTTCGCGTACTTGTAAGCACTGCATTTTTCTTACACCAGCAGAACATTCTTTAGTTTCTGGGCTGATTTCTAAGAAAATTGTTTCACCTTGGCTTTGGTATTTAGTTTCAGGTGTCATTTTACCTGTAAATACAACTTTACCACCTGTCGCGTTTACCAAAGTAAGCGTTGGGCTTTCAGTGTTTGCTGTATCGAGTACAAATGCTGTTTTATTTGATTGGAACAATGCCGCAGCAAAACTTTCTTGTTTCATTAATTCAGGAGAACACATCATATTGGTTGATGCGATATTGCCAGTAACCAATAAACCATTTTCAACTTTTGCACTGGTCATTAGTCGGTTACAGCCAGTCGCAACACTTAGACGTTGGTCTGCAAAATTAAGTACGATAGGTTGTTTGGTATCTGCTGGTTGATAAGACCATTGATAAGCATTTAATGTTTGCTCTGCATTACCTTGTTGTTGTAATACTTTCACAGCGGTATCACCCAATTTTTGAATATCGCCAGATTGGCAAGCCGCTAGGGCTAAAGGAAGTACAGCTAATGCTAAATATTTGAATTTCATATTCTATTCACGTTTTAAAAAAACTATGCATAGGATAAACCATGAAACACTAAAAGATATGGATACAATTTATTAATTCGGTTTCAATATGTATCCATATAACTAAAAGTTAAACAATAATTAACAAATTGTTATCATTTCTGCTGAATTTTGATCAATCAGGTTCTTTAGTCAAAACGATAAATATCCATACCTAGCGCGCCCATTGAAAAACTACTGTGCACAATACTAAAGCGATGGCCTGTACCCATGGCGAAAAAAAGAGGCGCAAAGTGCTCAAGTGTTGGGTGATTTTTCTGTAGATAAGGAATGCTATCCCATTCCAATACAGCATCATAATTACTATGGTTGAGTTTGCTCACCACATAATTTCTAAATGTAGATGCCCATTCAGGCACATTCTCATCTTTGCCGTTCCATGACAATTCTCTTAAATTGTGAGTGATACTGCCTGAACCAATCAATAAAATTTGTTTTTCACGGAGTGGAGCAAGTGCTTGACCAATTTGGTAGATCTGATCAGCATGCATATTCATCGGTAAAGAAATTTCAATGACTGGAATATCTGCCTCAGGATACATATGTAATAAAGGCATCCATACACCATGATCACGAGGTCGAGTACTATTTGCATGTGCAGGGAGGTGAGCTTCAGCCAAGAGATGTAGAATTTCTTCCGCCAATTCAGGATTTCCTGGTGCGGGATAGCGAATCTCATACAACGCTTGAGGAAAACCACGAAAGTCATGCCATGTTTCAGGGCGTACACCTGTATTGACTTCTAAAGCCTCACTTTCCCAGTGGGCAGACATCACCACGATGGCTTGTGGTTTTGGCAAATTTAGACCAAGACGATGTAGTGCAGGACCGACTTGTTCAGGATCTAGCGCAAGCATGGGGGAGCCATGTGAAATGAATAAACCTGGGAGTGTTTGTAAGTTCATACCTTTGTGCCTAAATGATCATTGAATACAGCGTGAATTGCCCATTCTAGCTAAAATGTATGCTCTGAATAAGCCTTTTATTTCAACAGACTGTTTCATCAATGCAACTTTTGCCCAATTACATGACTAGCCTGCACGATGATACGGATGATTATGGTTAATACTCATCGCACGATAAAGTTGTTCAATCAGCATAACCCGAACCAATGGATGGGGCAGAGTTAGTTTTGACAGTGACCAGTGCCAAGCAGCAGCTTTTCGCACGGCTTCAGAATGCCCATCTGGTCCGCCAATGGCCAGTGCAACATCATAACCTTCAAGCATCCAGCCTTTCATGGTTTCAGCCAGCTTTTCAGTACTAAATTCACGTCCGCCCACTTCAAGTGCAATCAATACTTCATTGTGTTTCAGTTGGCTAAGAATACTATCGCCCTCAATTTGGCGATATTTTAAAATATCTGCTTCGGAATCATTTTTGCCACGCTTTGCCATCGGGAGTTCAATAATTTGCGTCTGTACAAAAGGTTGGATTCTTTTGAAGTAATCCTCAAAACCAGTTAATACCCAAGCAGGCATTTTTTGACCAATGGTCAGAATACGGATTTTCATATTAACAATTTCTAACGTGGTAATTGCATCATTATAGCGTGATATTGGTTATTCTCAGGCGTACAACAAGAACTGAATGTCTAATTGCTGTTTTTTTAAATTATAGCTATACCAACACGCTTTTAAATTGGATTTATACATGCAAATAGCTTATCCAAATTTTTTAAATTTAAACTATCTTTTCATTATATTGCTCAGCTGTGGGCTTTCAACAGGGAGTATCGCTGCAGAACAACGCTATGATCAGCAAGCTGAACCTGATCGTTTAAACAGTTATTTACAACAAGTGATTCACCCACAAGCGTTTCGAAATTATCAAAATATTCAAGAGCTCGATCGAGTTGCGGCATTCATTAAACAACAACTTGAACAGTTTGCGATTCCTTGTGAATACCAGCCTTATCAAGTCAAAGGCAAAACCTATCGAAATGTAATCTGTCACTTACAAATGGGTCATGCCAAAAAAGTGATTGTTGGTGCACATTATGATGTTTATGGAAATTTCAAAGGTGCTGATGATAATGCTTCTGGTGTGGTGGGGTTAATAGAGATTGCGCGAATTTTAGCAGCCAATAAAGCCAGTCTTAAACAGAATGTTGATTTTGTCTTTTATACATTGGAAGAACCTCCGTATTTCCGTACTGAACATATGGGGAGTTATATTCATGCACAATCCATTTTAAAACAAAAAGATCAAATTCAAGCGGTGTATATTTTGGAAATGATTGGATATTTTGACCATAAAAATGTTCAGGATTATCCATCGGGATTAGCTTTGTTTTATCCCAAACATGGAAATTTTATTGGCGCAGTGAGTAATTTCACTTCACGTGGTTTGGGCGAAAAATATTGTGATGCCATGAAAGCGTTAAAACGCCTTGATTGTCAAAGATTGATAGCGCCATCATTTGTACAAGGCGTGGATTTCTCAGATCATTTGAATTATTGGCGCTTCGATATCCCTGCTATTATGATCACAGATACGGCTTTTTTTAGAAATAAGCATTATCATACCCAAGAGGATACTGTTGAAAAACTCAATTTAAATAAGATGGCAGAAGTCATCAATGGCGTGGTGTATACAGTTTTACAAGACTGATATTTTTCAATCAGATTATATCATTTGCTATTTTGATCAAAGGAGAGCTTATGCAATACGGTGCAATGCAATTGCTCTCGATGTGGATTAAGGATCGGAAAATACAGAATCAATCGGTACATACCTTAGATGCTTATTTTCGAGATGTATCCAACTTTATTGATTTTTGTTATGACAAGCAGATTGAGTTAAAGCAAGTCGAAGCTGCTGATTTAAGAGAGTATGTAGCTTATCGGGTTGAAAAAGATCAGCTTTCGACCAGTAGTTTACAACGGCATTTAACTTCAATTCGTCAGTTTATGAAGTGGGCCAAACAAGGTGGTTATTTAGAAATCAATGCCGCGGATGATTTTCAGATAAAGCGGCAAGCTCGACCATTACCAGGGATGATCGATATTGAAACGGTTAATCAAATCATGGATCAGCCTGAACCTGAAAAGCCAATCGAGAAGCAATTGTGGTTACGAGATAAGGCTATTCTCGAGTTGCTCTATTCCAGTGGCCTACGCTTGGCGGAAGTGCAAAGTTTAACCATACGAGATATTGATTTTACCCGTCATTTATTGCGTATCACGGGTAAGGGGAATAAGACTCGAATCGTACCTTTCGGCTCTAAAGCGAGAGAGAGTCTGATTGAATGGTTAAAAATCTATCGAATCTGGCAGGGGGAGTTCAGCCCTGAATCTTTAGTATTTATTACTCAACGCGGCACAAGTATTAGCCCACGTCAGATTGAAAATCGAGTCAAATACCAAGCACTACGTGCAGGGGTAAATGTTGATTTACACCCACATTTATTGCGTCACTGTTTTGCCAGTCATATGTTATCCAATAGTGGCGATCTGCGTGCAGTACAAGAAATGCTAGGACATAGCAATTTAACCACAACACAGATTTATACCCATGTCGATTTTGATCACCTGGCACAAGTCTATGATCAAGCACATCCAAGAGCTGCTGCATCAAAAATAAAAAATTGACCTTGAATATAAGGCTTTATTAAGCGTTGATCTTTCTATTCTGTAGCGAATAGACCTAGTGAAAAGCACAGTTGGTTTTTTAATAAAATGCATAGTGCTTAAACACATTTAGCACAGAAAAAAGTCGAATAGATAATTGTTTTTAAAAATGCTCTCATGTATATCTAGGTTTGGTATTTATTCAATACATTTCTATTGATTCAATTTTGCAGAAAAATTAGGTCTTTCAATGATCCCTGAACTTGAACAAAAATATAAGCAACTGACTGACGCTCAAAAAGAAATTTTTAAGGGCTATGGCTTACGTCAAATTAAACATTTTGTAGAATTCAGCCTCCCCAAAATTGAGGCAACCTTACCGCAAGAAGGAAAAGTATTGGGTATCAATGCTGAGGGTAAAGTTCAAGCTGTAAATACCGCAACCAATCAGACCTATTTATGGATATCAGACCAACAATGGCAAGCGGCTCAAACAGTGTCTAACCATATTGATTTAAAAGAAGACTTTATTGAGATTTGGCAAGTGCTGGAGCTCAAAAATCAAGATTTGATTGATTTAAGCCATATTCATCGCGATTTTTTAGCAAGCATGGCGAAATAGTTCAATACTCAAATTGAAAATCTTGTTTTTGAATTCGATAGAGCTTCTCTTCATGTAGTGGATGGTGCTCATCAAAATCAGGATGTAGAAAGTCATGAGAAAAGCTCATTCCAATTTTTTTCATGACATTTTGCGAAGCAAGATTATGTTTAGCTGTAAATGCAACAATCTCTTGAAAATTCAGTTCTTCAAATGCAAATCTTAGGCATGCTTGAGCTGCCTCTGTTGCATAGCCTTTATTCCAAAATTTTGGATCAAGTCGCCAGCCAATTTCTATACATGGTGAAAATTCAAATTTTGAGGGTTGTTGATGTAGTCCCACACACCCAATAAACTCTTGGGTTTCAATCAATTCAACGGCCCAAAGTCCCCAGCCTTTGATTTCGATTAAATATTTAATCTGATTTGCCAGTTCGTCACTTTGCTCACGATTTAAAATTTTGGGGAAAAATTGCATCACTTCAGGGTTTGCTGTGATTTTTGCAAATGCATCGTAATCAGAAGCTTGCCATTGTCGAAGTAAAAGACGATCTGTACATAATTCATAAATCATTTTTATTGAGCATCCTGATCAAAGTACTGCTTAGATAGAAAAGAGCGATAATTGTTAACGTATTGCCTCAGTCACATTTGGCTCGATATGCAGATCTTTCTTTTGCGATATACAATTTTACATCGCAGAGATAACCCGCATATTGACCAGCGTTACAGCTTTGGATTTTGTATACGGTATCGATGTGCCAAAAGGTCACTTTCGTTTTTTGACAAGTTCGTTGGAAAATACCGCATAACGTCTGGATCAGCATTTAAATCTGCAAAAGCTTCAAAATCACAAGCTTGCCATTGTCTAAGCATAAGTCTGGGTGTTTCTAGTTGAACGGAGGGATTGAATGTTTTCATATTCACCAATCGTATTTTTTGAATTACAAATCTTCAAGAGGTAATTGAAAGCTTTGTTTAATGATTTGACTTGGGACATCCGTTTTTACACTGGTAATACCATTTTTTTTGGTCAAATGTGTCGACTGAAATTTACGATAGCTTTCTAAATCAGGTACCACCACTTTTAACATCGCATCACATTCACCCAAAATAATATAACACTCCATGACCTGAGGCAGTTCTTTCATTGCTTCAATAAAGGTATCAATGGTTTCAGCATCTTGGCCTAACAACCAGATTCTTGAGAATAGCATCAATTGAAAGCCAATTTTTTGTGGATCCACCACTGTTGTATAGTTTTGGATAACTTTGGCTTCCTCTAAGAGTCGAACTCGTCTTAGGCATGATGAGGGCGAGAGCCCAATCTCACGAGCCAAATCATTATTTTGGATTCGACCATTGGCTTGTAAAGCACGAATGATATTTTTATCAATACGGTCTAACTTAATTAGAATAGTCTTAGATGAAATTTTCATAAATTAGAATTTAATTTGAAAAATAAGCATTATTATAGAATATTTGAAATCCTATTTTAAGCATTTTAAAAGATACTGTTTTCTTCTCTCAGTCAAACTTCAGAAAGGGAAAAGAGATGTCTGTATTTGTACTTTTTGCCTTAACGGTACTTCCGTTAATTTTCACACCAGGACCAGATATATTATTTATCCTGTCACAAGTGATAGGTAAAGATGCGAAAGCAGGCATGATGGCGACAATCGGTATTTGTTCTGGCTATCTGGTTCATTCGATTCTGGTTGCGCTTGGCATTGCCGCAATTATTGTTTCATTCCCAGTATTGTTTGAGACGATTCGATATTTGGGGATCGCCTATTTATTGTATTTGGCATTTCATTTGATTAAATCAGTATTTAGCCAAAAGACATTACGTATTGAGCAGAAAGCAGTTTCAAATCCTATTCGTAAAGGCTTTGTTACGGCATTGTTAAATCCAAAGGGCATGTTGATCTATTTTGCGATTTTGCCACAATTCATCGATAAATCAGGCAACACCGTGTTTCAAGGCTTAGCCTTGTCAGCAATTTTTATTGCTTTGATATTCTTAGTGTATTGTGGTTTGAGCCTTTTGATTGCTCAATTGACCAAAGAGCAGCACATCAATGAACGTAAGCAAAAATGGATTGATGGTGGTTCAGGGACTTTGTTGACCATTGCAGCCGCATGGTTATTGGCAAATTAATCCAAGCAGAAACAAACGGGTGATTCTGAAAAGAAGCCCGTTTTTGCATATTTAGTATTTTGTTACAAGTTTAATGCCAAAAAGTTCACAAATTTAATCAATAAACATACTTAGAAAAATTGCTGAATCTGTCTAAAATGACAGAGTGTAGCAGTATCGATGAACGGGTGGTGTCATCCCTTTGATTGATTGATAATTTATCTTAATTCTTTTGATTATTTATACAGAATCTATACAAATAATGTTATTTATCAATATATAAATATTGTCGAAATAGTAGCCTTACGTGTCTAAGTTAAAATATTTAGAAAAAATGTGAACTGTACGTTCAAGCTTTTTTATGACTTTTTACAGCAGTTTTGCGAATTGTGACTTGACCGAAATGCCAATCACATTGCAAGATAGGACACCTAAATAATTTTAAATGAAGCGTTATTATAACTCTTCTTAACATTTACTTTTGCTAAAACAGCCGAGGATTACATGAAGGCTCTTGTTGCTGTAAAACGTGTGGTTGATGCCAACGTTAAAGTTCGCGTTAAACCGGACAATAGTGGGGTAGACCTTACTAACGTTAAAATGTCAATTAACCCATTCGATGAAATCGCAGTTGAAGAAGCGGTTCGCTTAAAAGAAAAAGGAACAGTTTCAGAAATCGTTGTTGTTTCTATTGGACCAAAAGAAGCGCAAGAACAAATTCGTTCTGCTATGGCGCTTGGTGCAGACCGCGGTATTTTAGTTGAGGCTGATGACAGTCAACTTGGCGCTTTAGAAGTTGCTAAAATCCTAAAAGCTGTTGTTGAACAAGAACAACCACAACTTGTGCTTTTAGGTAAGCAAGCAATTGATGATGACTCTAACCAAGTTGGTCAAATGTTGGGTGCTTTACTTGGCGCTGGTCAAGGTACATTTGCTTCTGTAGTAACTGTAAATGGCGATAAAGTTCAAGTAACTCGTGAAGTTGATGGTGGTTTACAAACTGTTGAGTTAAATACTCCAGCGATCATCACCACTGACTTACGTTTGAATGAGCCACGTTATGCTGCGCTTCCAAACATTATGAAAGCACGTAAAAAGCCACTTGATACGAAAACTCCTGCAGATTTCGGTGTTACAGCAACTTCTAAACTTAAAACAGTTAAAGTTGAACCACCTGCAGAGCGTAAAGCTGGTGTACAAGTGAAGTCTGTAGACGAGCTTGTTGAAAAACTTAAAAATGAAGCGAAAGTGATCTAATACAGAAGGATAAAATCATGAGTATTTTAGTTATCGCTGAGCACGACAATAAGACACTTAACGGTGCAACTTTAAACGTTGTTGCTGCGGCTCAAAAAATCGGTGGTGATATCACTGTATTGGTTGCAGGTTCTGGTGCTCAAGCAGTTGCAGATGCTGCTGCGAAAGTTGCTGGTGTAAGCAAAGTTTTGCTTGCTGATGATGCAGCTTATGCAAACCAATTGGCTGAAAATGTAGCGAAACTTGTTGCTGAATTAGGTAAAGGTTATTCACATATCCTTGCTGCTTCAACAACTACAGGTAAGAATATCTTGCCACGCGCTGCTGCACTTTTAGACTCAAGCATGATTACTGACATCATTGCTGTTGAAGGTCCTAAAACTTTCAAACGTCCAATTTATGCAGGTAATGCAATTGCTACAGTTCAATCTGACGAAGCAATTGTTCTTGCAACTGTACGTGGTACAGCTTTTGATCCTGTTGCTGCTGAAGGCGGTTCTGCTGCAGTTGAATCTGCAGCTTCTACAGGTGATGCAGGTATTTCTAAGTTCATTTCTGAAGAAATTGTGAAATCAGAACGTCCTGAATTAACTGCTGCGCGTATCGTTGTATCGGGTGGTCGTGGTGTTGGTTCTGGTGAGAACTATCATAAAGTACTTGATCCACTTGCTGACAAGCTTAGTGCTGCTCAAGGTGCTTCACGTGCTGCGGTTGATGCTGGCTTCGTTCCTAACGATATGCAAGTTGGTCAAACTGGTAAAATCGTTGCGCCTGATCTCTACATCGCTGTAGGTATTTCTGGTGCGATCCAGCATTTGGCAGGTATGAAAGATTCTAAAGTGATTGTTGCAATCAACAAAGATGAAGAAGCACCAATCAATGCTGTAGCTGACTACTGGTTAGTTGGTGATTTGAATACTGTTGTTCCTGAATTAGTTTCTAAACTTTAATTCTCGAATTAAGTTTCAAAAAACGCGCTTAGGATTTCCTAAGTGCGTTTTTTTATTTTAGAAATTTATTGAATACGTAGATGGATGGTGTGCACGGATAAATAAAGTCGTGATGGTGGTTTATTCACTATTCTAATAAGTGGGTTATTCTCTATTCGAATAAAGAAACTCTGAGTAGCTTCTCTCATCAGTCCTTTTTATAGCGTTATTCAACTTAAAAGCTCTTTTATCGTCGTTTTTCCCATACGGGTTAGTAACCTTGCAAAACTCATATGATTCGCGCTACACGATCTTTTTTTGATTTATAAAAGTGGTTTTAAACATAAGCTGTCATAAAATAAAAATAGTGATCAAAAATGCTATTTTCATTTTTTCTGATCTTAATTTTTATGTTTAAGATGCTGTATCTTGAGTGATTATTTTATCAATAAGTAATTGATGTAACGAGATCAATGCTTTGGCGAAAAGAACAAGAGAGAATCAGTGGATAAATACCTTGAAGTCCAATTTTAAACCCGATAAGATCAAAGTATAAACACAATTAAATTTTCCATCGTATACTGGCGATATACAGAAAATTCCAGTGTAAATCAGCTGTTACAGGCATAACATTGTATTTAATCCTGTAGTGTCTCTTGACCATTCTTTTAATTCTATACTTGTTGGCGCGTTAGACTGGCTGATTCTATCGTTTTAAATCCTTGCGCTTTTCCATTGTTGCTCAATTCCTTATCATCTCACCTAGAACAGCTATAAATATGAAGTGTCCTAAATGTTACGCTGAGAATATCAATGAAGCCATGAAATGTGGTATTTGTGGTACTCGTTTAAAACAGGTTAAACAGACCAACAATTTAACAGGCAATAGCAATGTTGAGTTTTCTGTACGTCGTGAAAATAAGCAAGAGCAGTCAAATCCCACGCATAATATAAAATCTCGTCAGACTCCGCCGAACAATGAAACTGAGAGCAATCAGCATGCTTCTGTAGGTGATAAGGCGAGTGCGTTACTTGAATCATGGCAGCAGAGAGTCGCAAATACTCAAAGAGAGTCGCAAAATCAGCCTAAAAAGAAAAATTTTAAAATTGTCTGGATACTTTTAGCTGTATTTATGTTTGGTCCCGCAGTGCTTGGGGTTATTTCAAGTGTAGTTATTCCTATCGTAATGTCTGTTATTGGGTCATCCAATCAAGATGAGGCCGCGACAACAGAAGAAGCACTACCCGCAAGCGAAGAGGTGGTGTCTAATGAATACCAAGCACGTTATTTTGATATGCAAGCTTATCAAGCACGCTTAGCACAGTATTATGATGCCAAGCATCGTTTTGCGACGAGCCTAAAAGATATTGAAAAGTTTGAACAGACCCAGTTTAGTGATTTTATTTTTGAACAAATTGAAATCACACAGCAAGGGATTTTAGTGGGTAAATTCACTGATGCGCCTGCAAGTCGAATATATATGGTTCCACAGCAGGAAAATAATCAAATTGGTGATTGGCAGTGTTATCGCGTAGCAATCAGTGATGATTTGCTGCAACACTGTGAATTGCTTCAGGCAGATCCATATAAATTATAGAAATTTACAACACTCTATATTTGGAAGTGTTTAGATTTTTTTGATCAGTGGGGTGGACTTAGTATCACTTTCTCATATTTTTTGCCATATCGGATTTTATATGGCAATTTTCATGTTTGAGTTGTTTTAATCGATCCGATACAAACCTGTTTGATGTGATTGATTTTTTACTGATAAACATCGCAAAAATAGTGAATGAAGCACACCATTGAGTATGATTGGATAGATAAAAATAGGTCAGGTTTTGAGATAAAAATACCCAATCATTTATAAATTTAGCGATGCTTAATTGAGCGCCCAATCAGGCGATTTTTTATTGTCAATAAATCGTTAAAATTGTTTAAAAATACTACAAAAAATCATGATTATAGTGTGGTCGGATAGGCACAAAATCGCTTGGTTTTATGCTATACTGTGCGACTGAATTTTAGATTTTGGCTCAACGCTTTTTGAGCTAAATTTTGACTAGCTAGATTATATAAATGAGCAGTTGCTGCTTGCACTGTTTGTAATAAGGAGTATGCATGAGCGTATCGGAAATTAGACCGATTGCCATTGAGGATGAACTAAAAAGCTCATATCTCGATTATGCCATGAGTGTTATTGTATCTCGTGCATTACCAGACGTGAGAGATGGTTTAAAACCTGTTCATCGTCGTGTGCTGTTCGCTATGCACGAGTTAGGCAACGACTATAACAAAGCCTATAAAAAATCTGCACGTGTTGTTGGTGACGTAATCGGTAAATATCACCCACATGGTGATTCAGCTGTTTATGAAACAATTGTTCGTATGGCTCAAGATTTTAGTCTACGTTATCAATTGGTTGATGGTCAGGGTAACTTTGGTTCTGTCGATGGTGACAGCGCAGCAGCAATGCGTTATACCGAAGTCCGTATGCGTAAGCTCACCCATGAAATGTTGGCTGACTTAGAAAAAGATACAGTTGAGTGGGAAGATAACTACGATGGCTCTGAGCGTATTCCTCAGGTTATGCCAACACGTATTCCTAACTTATTGATCAATGGTGTGACAGGTATTGCTGTCGGTATGGCGACCAACATGGCGCCACACAACATGACAGAAGTAGTTAATGCATGTTTGGCTTATGCAAATAATCCGAACATCTCAATTGAAGGATTGATGGAATATATTTCTGGTCCAGATTTCCCTACAGGCGGCATTATCTATGGTAAATCAGGAATTGTAGATGCTTACCGTACAGGTAAAGGTCGTTTGCATATTCGTGGTAAATACCATTTTGAAGAAGACCAAAAAACTGGTCGTACGACGATTGTTTTCACTGAAATTCCTTATCAGGTCAATAAAGCAAGAACCATTGAACGTATTGCTGAATTGGTCAAAGAGAAAAAACTTGAAGGTATTTCAGAACTTCGAGACGAATCTGATAAAGATGGGATGCGTATTGCAATTGACTTAAAGCGTGGTGAAAACGCTGAAGTTATTGTCAATAACTTATTTTTAAATACTCAACTTGAAAATTCATTCAGTATCAACATGGTTTGCCTAGACAATGGCCAACCTAAACTGATGAATTTAAAAGACATCATTGCGGCATTTATTCGTCACCGTCAAGAAGTAGTGACACGCCGTACCATGTTTGAATTACGGAAAGCGCGTGAGCGTGGTCATATCTTAGAAGGTTTGACTGTTGCTTTAGCCAATATTGATGAAATCATCGAAACCATTAAGAGTTCTGCGAATCCAGCTGAAGCACGTGAGCGTTTACTTGCTGGCGAATGGGCGGGTGGAAATGTTGTTGCATTGCTAGAAAAAGCGGGTGCAATTTCAGTTCGCCCGGATGAGATTGAAGGTGAAGATCCAAGTCGCCCATTTGGTTTAGATGGTCAGCTTTATCGTTTATCTCCAGCTCAGGTTGGTGCAATTTTAGAATTACGTTTACATCGTTTAACCGGTCTTGAACAAGATAAGTTACAAGCTGAATATTCTGAAATTTTAGCTCAAATTGCTGAACTTACAGCAATTTTAAATGACTTCAATCTTTTGATGAATGTGATCCGTGAAGAACTTGCATTGGTTCTTCAACAGTATGGCGATGCACGTAAAACGGACATTGTTGAATCACGTATTGATTTCTCTCGTGAAGATTTGATTCCAGAAGAGCAAGTTGTTTTAACTGTTTCAAAAACAGGTTATGCAAAAACTCAACCATTGTCTGATTATGCTGCTCAGCGCCGTGGTGGACGTGGTAAATCTGCAACCTCGATGAAAGAAGATGATTATATTCAACATTTAATCGTGACATCGAACCATGCAACTGTTCTGTGCTTTACCAATGTAGGTAAAGTTTATCGCTTAAGAGTATTTGAAGTACCTCAAGCGTCACGTGGTGCAAAAGGCCGCCCAATGGTGAACTTATTACCATTGGATGCAGAAGAGACCATTACAGCGATTCTTCCTGTAATTGATGCTCCGAAGAAATTTACTGAGCGTTTAACTGAGTTTAGAACTTTTGTCCGTGCCAACGTTGCTCAACTGCGTGAAAACACAATTATCGACTCACATTACGAAGCACTAAAAGCTGCGTTTGCAGAGCTTGGTGAAAATCCAGATGACTTATCAGATGCTTTACGTAAGCAACTCAAAGAAATTGGTATTGAGCTTTCTGCTTCTGATCTTGATGATGAATTAATTGCTGAATTTGCTGAACGTGTAGAAAGTGTGCGTAAAAACTTCTATGTATTTATGGCAACAGCATCAGGTACAGTAAAACGTGTTGAATTAGAGCAGTTTGGTAATGTTCGTTCAAATGGTTTACGTGCCATTGAGTTGAAAGAAGAAGATACTTTAATTGGTGTTGCAATTACTGATGGTGAACAGCAAATTATGTTGTTCTCAAATGAAGGTAAAGCAATCCGTTTCTCTGAAACTGATGCTCGTGTGATGGGGCGTACTGCGAAAGGTGTTCGTGGTATGCGTGTGGCATTGGCTGCAGCACAAACAGAAGAAGATGTTGAAATTGAAGTAGATTCAGATGATGAAGATACTGCAGATTCAAATACCAATGTGGTTAGCCGAATCGTTTCGTTAGTTGTTGTACCAGAAACTGGCGAAGTGTTATGTGCTTCTGCAAATGGTTATGGTAAACGTACACCAGTAGATGACTTCCCAACCAAAAAACGTGGTGGTAAAGGTGTTATTGCCATTAAAACATCTGAACGTAATGGTGAGTTAGTGGGCGCTGTTGCCATCGATGAATCTAAAGAATTGATGTTGATTTCTGATGGTGGAACACTGGTTCGTACCCGTGCTTCTGAAGTAGCGCGAACTGGTCGTAATGCCCAAGGTGTCCGTTTGATCCGCTTAGGTAATGAAGAAGTCTTGGTCGGTGTGGTTGCGGTTGAAGCTGTAGAAGCTGATGATGAGATTATCGATCAGTTAGACGCGATCGAAGGCGAGACTGCTTTAGATTCAGAGAATTTAATTGATTCTGAAAAATTAGTTGATGATGAAACTGTTATGGATGAAGGTGAAACTGAGTCTGATAATACTGAATCTGACGAGTAATTTTTAGAGAAATAAGAAGAGCGCTTAGGCGCTCTTTTTTTTGTAATCTGATCAAGCTTATAAAATCTACAGTTCTGTTTAAATCTTATGAATTGAGCTAACGTTACATAGCTTTTTTCTAACGAAAACCAAATAAAAAATAAATAAAAGTAAATGCGAACAAAGCTATAATCGAGTTTTTGAACATAAAATAAATGCTTAAATTGATCTACTATGTTCCAGAATCACACCTTGAAGCAACTAAACTTGCAATTTTTAAAGCAGGAGCAGGCGGTATTGGTGATTATGAACATTGCGCTTGGCAAGTGTTAGGAACAGGGCAATTTAAACCGTTAAGCGGTGCAAAGCCTTTTATTGGTGAGTTAGATCATTTAGAGCAATTGCCTGAATGGCGAGTGGAAACCATCGTTCCTGAACACAAGGCCAAACAAGTGGCAATCGCTTTAAAAGCAAGTCATCCTTATGAAGAACCTGCTTTTGAGTTTATTCAAATGATTGATATTGAATAATAGTTTAAAAATCTCAACCCTCTTTTGAACAGAGAGGAGGAATTTATAAGCTAAAATTAAACTTTTTGAATAAACAAATCACGATCAAAACGGTATTGTGGGAAGAATACGCCATCTTCAGCACGTTCACCGGCACTAATCACCATGACTGGAAATTCTTTATCACCTAGATTAAGGATCTTACGAACTAAGGGTTCATCAAAACCTTCCATCATGCAACTGTCAAAACCATAAGCACGTAGAGCCAATACCAAGTTTTCACAAGCCAAGGCTGTCGTTTTACTGGCCCAAAGCTTTGCATCAGCTGGGTTAAACGCAGTAACAGGGAGTTGTTTATCTAAAGTGCGTGCAACTTTAAAAGCCACTTTTTTAAAGTTACCTAAAGCATTCAGATAACCAGTTTTATAGTTATATGCGATAAATTTATAATATTGTTTTACTGCTCTTGGCGCTTCAGGCATCGGGAAATGGGTTAAATTGTTTTTTGCCATTTCATCAATACGGTCAATACGTGCCACACATACAATCAGTTCTGCGGCTGTTTTTGCTGATAATTGGCTTAAACAAGCTTTGACTAATTGTTTCTTTTTCGCTTGAGACTGAACCACATAGAATGTCCAAGGCTGAAGATTTGATGAGTTTGGTGCCAATAAAGCCAAATCTAAACAAGCATCTAAAACATCGGCAGGAATTTGCTTTTCAGTGTATTTACGTACTGAGCGACGACTTTCTATGACTTTACGGAAATTTTCAATATCGATATCTTGTGGAGCGGGTTCGTAATAGCGCTTCTTGGTCGTTGTATCTTGTGACATGATCTTTACCCATAATTAAATGAACAGTTTTATTGGATGCAAAATGAGCAAAGCCACTGAATATTAGTCATGCAGTGGCTTTGATCAGATTCTCTCAATTAATTAAATTGAGAGAAGTTTGGCTTACGCTTTTGCATAAATGCGGCAACGGCTTCAGCCATTTCAGGTGATTTAACGCGTTGCATAAAGATCACCGCTTCATCATCCACGCATTGAATAATCTCTTCAAGATTATGCTTCATTAACGCTTTGGTTTGTTTGATTGAAGCCAATGGAAGTGCTGCAAGGGTTTGTGCTTGATGCAAAGCGTGACCATATACATCGTCTTCAATACTATTGATTAAGCCAGCATTGAGTGCTTTTCCACTGTTAAATTTTTGTGCAGTTAACAGCAATTCAGCCGCTTTATGATATCCCGCTTGTTGAATTAAGAGTTTGCTTGAAGCACCCTCTGGAGAAAGTCCTAAGCTGACAAATGGAATTTGGAACAGGGCAGTATTGTCTGCATAAACGAGGTCAGCATGTAAAAGTATTGTTACTCCGATCCCAATCGCTACACCACGTACTGCACAGATCAATGGTTTAGATAAACGTGCAGCAGATTTTAATAATACAAATGGAGGGCCATCACCCTCTTTACCTTCAAATGGTTGTTGAATGAAAGCCATAAAGTCTTTCATATCATTACCCGCACTAAAGTCAGCATCTGCACCACGTAAGATCACCACACGAGCATCACGATCTTGATCAGCTTCATCTAATGCTTTTGCAATCCATAGATACAATTCGCCATACAGTGCATTTTTTGCTTCTGGTCGATTAATTGCTAAAGTCAGTACACCATTCTCTAAATTTGCGTTTAAATGTTGATGTGGCTGTTGAATACAACTAAGTGTCATCGTACTATCCTTGCTTTAAAATTTAATTGGATTTTATGCCCTCATTATGTCGCATATTTGAAATTCTGTTGCAACTGATGAGTTCATAAAAAATTACTTTTATGACTTATAAATTTGATTATCTTGTTTATATTGGACGTTTTCAGCCCTTTCATCTCGCGCATATGCAAACTATTAAAATTGCATTACAACAAAGCCAATATGTAATTTTGGCTTTGGGTTCTGCGCAAAATGAACGGAATACTAAAAATCCTTTTCTGGCATCAGAACGGGAACAAATGATTTTGTCTAATTTTTCTGAAGCGGATCAAAAACGAATCAAATTTGTACATGTTATTGATGTTTATAATGATACTAAATGGGTAGAGCTGGTTAAGTCCTTGGTCAATGCTACAGTTTTAGAGACCGATAAGATTGGTTTAATTGGTCATTTTAAAGATGATTCATCTTATTACTTAAAACTATTTCCAGAATGGCAAATGGTTGAACTGGATAGTTTAGTCGGCTCTATCTCTGCGACCCCGTTACGTGAAGCGTATTATCGTGGTGAAATTTATCAGGTCGAATTTCCTTTGGGCACAGCGGAGTTTTTAGAGAAATTTCAAAAAACGGAAATTTACCAACAATTAAAGTACAAATACCAAACGCAAGACAAATCAAATCTTTAATGTTTTTTGTGTGCATTGCAATACACTGAATAGAAATATATAGAATATGAATGGAGTATTGCATGCAGTTTAAATCAGTCGCTATAAACGGAGCTTTATTGGGGAGCTTCGTTATTTCGATTTCAAGTTATGCCGCGTCTTGGACATTGACACCCAATAGTGATGTTGGATTTCATATCGACTCATTGGGTATGAACATCGTCAAAGGGCAATTTAAGCGTGTGAATTCTGCCCTTAATTTTGATACGAGCGCTCCGCAAAATGCATCTACTGAATTTGTGATGGATGTAAATAGCCTAAGTATTAATAAATCTTCCTTGAAAAATATGATTATGGGTGAAGACTTATTCTATGCTGCTAAATATCCTTCCGCTTCTTTTAAAAGTACGGCATTTAAACCGCTTGCTAATAATAAGTATCTAATTTCAGGTAATTTAACCTTGCGTGATGTGACTAAGCCTGTAACTTTTAATGCGACAATTAAACCCAATCTAAATAATCCAAAATTGCTGGATTTTAGTTCTACTACAGTCATAAAGCGTAGTGATTTCGGAATGAAAAAAGCTGTGGGTGGCGTTGGAGAAAAAGTGAATATCCAAGTGTCTGGGCAGTGGAAAGCACAATAGAAAACAGCAGAGATAGAAAGGGGCAGGGTGCGTTATTTTTTAATTTCATCGTTATTTCGAACCTGTTTTTTGAGTCTAATATTTTAGATGTTCAATTAAAAAATCAATGAATAAGCGGATGTGTCGCTGTTCATACTTATTCTTAGGATAAAGTAGAGAAAATTGTCGTTGAGTACCTGAATATTGTTGTAGGACTTCGACCAGCTTTCCTTGTTTTAAATCATTTTCAATAATAAAACGGCAGGTTTGCAATAGGCCTCCACCATGTTGAGCTAAGGTAATGGTGGCTAAAATATCTTCACTGCAATTTAAGTGTCCTTGCGTCTGAATCTCTACAACTTCATTTTCAATGAGCATCGACCAAGGCACTTCTTTTCCTGTGCTGGGTAAGATAAATTGAATACATTGATGATATTGTAAATCGGCAATCTCAGTAGGTGTGCCATGTTTCTTTAAGTATTCAGGAGAGGCGACAATCAGTAAGTCGGCTTTTTCTAAACAACGAGCGATTAAATTGGATTCAGGTACATTACGCCCCCGAATAGTAAGATCAAAACCTTCGGTAATGAAATCTACATTTTTATTGGTGAGCTGTATATCCAAGTTAATTTCAGGGTAAAGCTGCTGAAATTTAGGTAAGAGAGGTAGAATTCTAAAGTGACCAAAAGGTGTTGGTAAACTCATCCTGATTGTTCCAGAAGGTTGAGCTGATTTATTTTTTAATCTTAATTCGACTTCAGCAATTTGTTTGAGTGCCTGCTGACATTCTAAAAAATATTCCTCACCCGCTTGGGTTAAACGAACATTGCGTGTTGTTCGATTAAACAGTTGAATCCCTAAGCGACCTTCTAAACGAGCAATGGATCGACTTACCGCTGCGGGTGTCAAACCAGCTTGATAGGCAGCCTTGGAAAAACTTCGTTGTTCAGCAACGAGACAAAATATTTCAACACTACTCAACATTGTTCGTTTGAATGTTGTGTTCATTATATACACCATGTAATAACTGAATTGATATTATGAGTATTTATTGTTCATGATGTTAAGAATAGCATGAAGTTAAAGCAACTTAAGGAATAAGTAGATGCAACTTTTTTACACAGCGGGTGCATGTTCACTTGCCCCTCATATCGTATTACAAGAAATTAACCAAGATTTTAATTTAGTGAAAGTTTCTTTTAAAAATCACCAGACGGAACAAGGTCAGGATTTTTTGAAAATTAACCCTAAAGGTCAAGTGCCATTTTTAATCAGTGATGATGGCTTACATTTGAGTGAGGGTGCGATCATTAGCCAGTATTTGGCTGAGGTTGCTAAACGTAGTGATTTATTACCTATATTTGGTGATTTAAAGCGCTATAAAGTATTGGAGTGGATGAACTACATTAGTTCGGAATTACATAAATCGTATGCACCATTTTTTCAAAAAGGGTTTGATGATACGAGTAAAAATATTTTTAAAGAGAAATTATTAAAACAATATATATGGGTCGACGAGCAAATTCATGATTCGGAAAATCTGTTGGGGCAAGGATTTACCATTGCAGAGATTTACTTATTTGTTGTGACTCGTTGGACAACATTGATTAATTTGGACTTAAGTCATTTGAAATCTTTACAGGCTTTTATGGTGCAAATGCAACAACATCCATCTGTACAAAAAGCCATGCAAGCTGAAGGTCTTCTTTAGGAAAAACATCCAATGCCGTATGTTTTATAAATACTGAGTAAAACTACGGCAGCTCTAAGCTTGAAGTATGTGATTGAAGCAAAGTATTTCTATGATGTTTTAACACTGCTTTATAGCGAAAATCGTGGCTGGGTTATTCTAAAAGTTTTTCATTATAGGCATTAAAATAAGATACTTTAATTTAGGACGAGTCGTAGCTCTATAAAGCTTAATCCAGAATAGACTGAGTATTGCGAATTAAATCTAATGTGAGTTTTTCCAATTGTTTAGATTGTTGTTTCCAATGATGCCAATATAGATGTAAATCGGTTCTTGCTTTGGGCATGATTTCAAGCAATTGTCCTGTTGCTAATTCTTTTTGAATTTGCATTTTAGGTACCATGCCATAACCCAAATCGAGCAAAATCGCATCTACAAAAGATGTTGCAGAAGGAATAAAGTGGCATGGATAGCTGCTTGGCATCAAGCCAAAAACGTGTTGTAAAACTTCGGCATGTACATGGTCTTTATCATTAAAAATAACAGCAGGGATATGCCGTAACGTTTCACGTTGAATACCATGCTGAAAGTAAGTGTGAATAAAATTCGGTGTAGCAACCATCCTATAGCTCATTGTACCTAAATGAATCGCCTCACAGCCTTTCATAGGTTTTGATTCGGTCGAGATACAGGCATTGACCAATCCCGCTTCAAGAAGGTGGTGGGTTTGGGTTTGATCATCAATTTTTAAATCTATAACAATTTTTTCTTTGAGTAAGGTATGTTGAATTGTGGGTAATAGCCATGTCACCAATGAATCGGCATTAGTGGCGATATTTAATTTAAAAAATTGTGATTGCGAACTTTGTCCTTGAAGATTCTGAATTAAATTTTGTTCCATCAAGCGATGATGTTGCAGGAAAAGTAACACTTCCTGACCTGCTTGAGTAACTTTACATGGTCTTTCTCGAATGATCAGCACTTGACCAAGTTGTTTTTCCAAAGTTTGTAAACGTAGCGTCACCGCTGATGCTGTGATATTTAAACGAATAGCAGCTTGTTCAAAACTACCTGTTTCGGCAACCGCTAGAAATGCTTCACTATGCTTACTTTGTAACATGCTGATCCTCTAAAAAATTGGGCGTTTTTTATATAAAGATATAAGTTATTTTAAAAATGCCACATTATTGGTAACTAAGAAAAACTTAGCTAAGATAATATTAATTTAAAAATACTCATTTAAAGAGATAAGTTTGGATAATAGCACAGTCCATTCAAAACTTTAAAAGTGTAGTTTTAAAATGTTGCAAAGTTATATGCAGGGGTTGGCTGTTGGGTTTAGCTTGATTATTGCAATTGGCGCTCAAAATGCTTTTGTACTCAAACAAGGTTTAAAGAAGCAACATGTATTTTGGGTTTGCGTGGTCTGTGCCGCATCTGACTCGATTTTAATTTTATTGGGTGTACTGGGATTTTCTAAAGTCATTCAAACGCATCCAGAGTTTGTCGATTGGGCAAAATATTTTGGAGCAACGTTTTTATTGATCTATGGGGCGCAACATTTTCTACAAGCTTTTAGAACATCGACAGGTTTAAAACCGAGTGAAAAAAATGAATCCAAGCTGATGAAAATGCTTCTAATTTGTTTAGCTTTAACTTGGCTTAATCCACATGTTTATTTGGATACAGTGGTTTTAATTGGTTCTATATCGACAAAGTTTGAAGCTACCGCGCTTTATTTTGCGATTGGTGCAGTAACAGCATCGTGGTTATTCTTCTTTAGCTTAGGTTTTGGTGCACGCTTTTTACTCCCGGTTTTTCAAAATCAACGTTCATGGCAAATATTAGATTTTATTATTGCATTGGTTATGTGGGGAATTGCAATCTCTTTGCTGCTTTGATTGGTATTGTTGGATCAAGTCAGCGTAATGATCTTTTTTAATGTGGAAAGAGGGAACAATCTATATCGGGCTTGAGGATGTTTTCAATAAGAAGATTCTAGTCCCTGACACGCTTAAAATCATGTTAACTTTAGAGCGAGTAGGGACTTTTGCAGTTAAGCTTTTTGTAGTGCTTTTAAGTCTTCTAAAACTTGTTCAGCATGTCCAGCCGCTTTAACTTTACGATACTCTTTAACCAGTTTGCCTTGATGATAAATAAATGTTGAGCGCTCAATCCCCATCACTTGTTTACCATACATATTTTTTTCTTTAATCACATCAAAGTGTTTACATAATACTTCTTCTTTGTCACTGATCAGATTAATGGTCAATGCTTGCTTCTCCGTAAAGTTTTGATGTGCTTTTACAGAGTCACGAGATACACCAATGATGGTGGTATTTAAAGCGTCAAATTGGTCTTTTATACAAGAGAAACCAACCGCTTGAGTGGTACAGCCAGGTGTAGAATCTTTTGGATAAAAATATAAAACTAACCAATCTTTAGAGAGCTCAGTGAGGTTGATTTCACCTGTCGTCGTTGGGAATTTCTGATTCGGAAGTTGTATTTGTTCAGTCATTGTTTGTCCTTAAATGCTGTTGTGTTTAAGTTCAAGTGCTAAAAAGGCATAATTTTCATGATAGAGAATATCACCTTTATTCAGTAAAAGCGGCTTTTTAAAAATTGGACCATCGATCAGCGTGGTATGAAATTCACCAGCTTCACCACATGGATCAATCCCACGTTCGATTAATTCATCCACAAAATCAGCTGTTAAAACTCTACCCAAATCTTCAACCTGCATACCGAGGTTTAAATTAATCGTCACAATGATGCTGACAAAACCCAATTGAATAAATTCACCCACAATGTCGAGCCGAGGTTTTTGCCATAATGGCATACATAACTGCAATTGGCTTTGTTCACAGACAGATTGGTTCCATTGCGCATGTCCAATCAGATCAATATCACCGGTAACAAGTGCTTCTGCACCCAGTTGTTTGGTTTGATTGAGGAGATTTACAAATTGATGTTCATAGTCATTCCACGTGGCTGATGCTTTGAGTATAGGTAAACCAATCCGCTCTGCTTGGGCATCAATGATATCAAGCGGCATGGCATGAGAACGAGATCTTTGTCCATGTTCTTCTAGCATGACAATGAGAGCTACGGCTTGCCCACTTTGCAAAGCGTGATATAAAGCTAGGCTACTATCTTTCCCGCCACTATATGAAGCAACAAATTTTTGTTGCTGTATCACAGTATTCCATTGGTCCTGCATATGGTTTTGTATCATCCAATTGTAAAAAGAGCCTGCATGGGCAGGCTCTTTGCAACAAGAAGAAATTATTTCTTCGCTTGTGCTGCTTTCATTGCTTCTTCAGTTAAGGTTTTTAATTTACCTGTTAACTGAGGACCAAAACATGTTTGAAGGTCTTGGTTATTTTTTTGAACGAAAGCAAGTGTTGCTGGGCTTTTCTTTTGGTTAATGGCACTTTGAATTTGCCATTTTTGATCGTTGGTTAACTTACCATCAGATTCAACAGCACAGCTACAGTATTTACTTACTTCAGCAGAAGTTAATTTACCACCTTTAGCTGTTTCTGTTTTACACACGCCAATAAGTGCAGATTTAACATTTGCACTCTTATAGGCTTGTTGAACTGCATTTGATTCAGCAGCAAAAGCTGTAGATCCCATTAAAGCCGAAGCTGAAAATAAAGCAGAAAGAATAAGACTTGATTTTAAATTTTTCATAAACAGTACCTTGTTATTGCGGTATATAACGTGTTGGGTCTGCAATACCTGCATCCTTAAAACCTTCTTTACGAAGTCGGCAGCTATCACATTTGCCACAAGCACGTCCTTGGTCATCTGCTTGATAGCATGAAACCGTTTGACTATAGTCTACGCCATGTTCGATGCCTAAGCGTATTATATTCGCTTTGGATAAATGTAACAGAGGTGTTTCAAATTTAAGAGGTTTTCCTTCTACACCGACTTTCGTTGCAAGACGAGCCATGTTGGCAAAGGCCTCGATAAACTCTGGGCGGCAGTCAGGATATCCTGAATAATCAACAGCATTGATACCAATCACGATCGCTTGAGCATCAAAAACTTCTGCTGCTGCAAGTGCATAAGACAAGAAAATGGTGTTACGTGCTGGAACATAAGTTACAGGAATACCATCTGTTTCATGATCAGGAACATCAATGTTAAGGTCTGTAAGCGCTGAACCGCCTAAATTACCTAAATCGATATTAATCACACGATGTTCTACACCTGCACGTTGTGTTAAAGCGCGGGCTGCATCGAGTTCAGTGGTAGAGCGTTGACCATACATAAAACTTAGGGCAATACAGTCATAGTTTGCTTGAGCCCAAGCCAAACACGTCGTTGAGTCTAAGCCACCAGATAATAAGACTACGGCACGAGGGCGCATATCCAACTCTCCAAATATTAATAATTGACGATAAATTTAACGACCAGTTTCATCGTTCCAAAGCAATTTATGTAATTGCAACTGGAAGCGAACAGGGAGATGGTCTTCTAAAATCCATTGTGCTAAATCGCGTGCAAGCTGAGGCAAACGTGCCGCACCTTTTTCCACTGCAAAAGCAGGAGAAAACCATACTGTGCTGACTTTTTGCGCTAAAGCGTATTGTTCAACTTGCTGTTTAGACCATTCATAGTCTTCACGATTACAAATCACAAATTTGATTTGATCATGTTGAGTTAAATGATCAAGGTTACTGAGTAAATTTCGTGCAACCTCACCCGAAGTTGGGGTTTTTAAATCTAAAACTTTTGAAACACGTGGGTCGACTTTAGAGACATCTAGAGCGCCGCTGGTTTCTAAAGAAACTTCACAACCTAAATCTGCCAAACGTTGCATTAAGGGTAAGGCATTGGGCTGAGCGAGCGGTTCGCCACCTGTGACACAGATATAAGGCGTTTTATAATCTAATGTTGTTTGAATTATTTGGTCAAGCGATTGGCGTTCGCCACCTTCAAAAGAATAGGTGGTATCGCAATAGGTACAGCGTAATGGGCAACCTGTTAAACGAATAAAAACAGTCGGTAAACCCGCAGTGTTGGCTTCACCTTGCAATGAATAAAAAATCTCCGTGATACGCAGCCCCGCAGACGGATCAGAAACAGGAATAGTCGAAGAACGAAGAGAATTCATGAAATTTACCACAGATTACAAAATGAAAAATCTCTACGATCACGATTGACCGTAGAGATGAGAAGCGATTGCTACGCTAGATAACTAAAATTCCACGAGGGAATATAAATTAGTCTTCGCGAAGCAATTCGTTCAAGCTTGTTTTAGCACGCGTTTTAGCATCAACTTTCTTGACAATAATTGCAGCATATAAACTATATGTACCACATTTAGACGGTAGGCTGCCTGAAACAACCACAGATCCAGCTGGTACACGACCATAATGGATTTCACCAGTCTCACGGTCAAAAATCTTAGTCGATTGACCAATGAATACGCCCATTGAAATGACTGAGCCTTCTTCAACAATCACGCCTTCAACGATTTCAGAACGTGCACCAATAAAGCAGTTATCTTCAATGATTGTTGGGTTTGCTTGAAGCGGTTCAAGTACACCACCAATACCTACACCACCTGAAAGGTGAACATTTTTACCGATTTGAGCACATGAACCTACAGTCGCCCATGTATCAACCATTGTGCCTTCATCTACATAAGCACCAATGTTTACATAAGAAGGCATCAATACGACATTTTTCGCTTGGAAAGAACCTTTACGCGCAACAGCAGGTGGTACAACACGTACACCAGCAGCTTTAAATTGTTCTTCAGTCCAACCCGTAAATTTAGTCTCTACTTTGTCATAGAAACGAAGATCACATGATTCAATTGGCTTGTTATCGTTTAATTTAAAAGACAATAAAACAGCTTTTTTCAACCATTGGTGAACAATCCATTCACCGTCAATTTTTTCAGCTACACGAAGTGTACCGTTATCTAAGCCAGCAATGGCTTCTTCAACAGCTTGACGTACTTCAGCAGGACAATCTACTGCTGTAAAGTTGGCACGGTTTTCAAACGCTTGTTCAATGATCGTTGAAAGCTGAGACATGATCTTCCTTCCCAAAAAATTTTAAAAGATTCTACACCAAATTCGACTCGGATTAGATATAAAATCTAGTTTCAATCGAAAAAACTAATCTTATAATTTAAAATAAAACAACCAAATAAGTGAATTGTTAAGTTTTTATTTATTTTATTTCTTTTAAAAACAACAATTAATATCCAATTGTATCAAAAAATAACAAAAAGTAATCAATTTCTCTATTAATTGTGAAGAACGAATCACATATGATCGTTTCGAGTCCAACACATTAATGATTAAAGAACAAACTCTATTTTTTGAGGAGACATAAATGAAAGTGTTAAAATTATTGGCTGTTACAGCTGCATTATCTGCTTCTGGTTTAGCAATGGCTGATGGGTCTGTTGTTGACCAAGGTTATGCATTTGAAGCAAACCAATTAATCCCTACAGGCGCTCGTCTTGAAGTCGGTACAACAGGTTACGGTGGTGCTTTACTTTGGACTGCAAACCCTTATGTTGGTTTAGCATTGGGTTATAACGGTGGTGATATTTCTTGGACTGATGATGTTTCTATCAACGGTACAAAATACGATGCAGATATGGACAATAAGTTAGCTTATTTAAATGCTGAGATTCGCCCTTGGGGTGCTAGTCAGAATATTTGGGCTCAAGGTTTATATGTAGCAGCTGGTGTAGGCTATGTAGATTCTGAGTATGATCTGAAAAAGCGCTCAAATGACGGCACTATTAAAGTAAATGGAAATAACTATAACTTTAATGGTGAAGTTTCAGGGAAAATGAGCTATGAAAACAATATTGCTCCATATGTAGGTTTTGGTTTTGCGCCTAAGATCACTAAAAATATTGGTGTATTCGGTGAAGTTGGTGCGTACTATACTGGTAACCCATCTGTAAACTTAGCTTCAAAAGGTGAGTTCGTAAACGTAAACGGTGCTAATTTTGATAGAGATTTAGCTGCTGAAGAAAACAAAATCCGTAACGATGACAAATATAAATGGTTACCAGTTGGTAAAGTGGGCGTAAGCTACCATTGGTAATTTATTGATTATCATGTAATAAAAAACGAGCTTCGGCTCGTTTTTTATTTTGAACTTGGTATTTTTGATAGCTGAATTGAATTTTTAGATGAATCAAAAGCGATAGCCAACTCGAATTCCATGTGCAAAAGCATCATTATGGCCCACTTCAGATAAAGTTGAATTTTGGACAATTGAAGTATTGGCATCTAAGTCGCTAACTTTTGCTTTATTGAATTTAAAATATTTAACCCCATAAGAAATAAAGCTCTGCGGATTGATGTTATATAAAGCACCCAAGCCTAGAGCATAAAAGCCATCAGAAGGATTTAAGGTTCCAGCGGGATTAGCATTGCCTGAGTCCCATGAAATATCTGTAGTGGCAACCCATTGCTGTGAAAATACATGCGCAAGCCCAAGCTTTACAGACCATTGATCCTTGTTGTAATCAATCAGATTAAAAGGTTTGATCAGTTCAGGGTATTGTTCAGCAGCAATCTTAACCACTGCACCAAATTGTCTAGGTTGAATTTCAAAATCTTTCCAATTGACCCACCTCAAATTGCCATAAAGAATATTCGATGGTGTTAAACCTGTCTGAAGATCCAGATTGACGGATTGAGGTGTGGTGATTTGTGTTTTCGCAGAAGGAATAATACTTAAAGTTTGCGCTGCCACATCCTCAGTGATTGCAGATTGATGATTGATCTTGGAGCGATAGGTAATCGCAGTTTTTACTGCATACTCTGGAATTTGATAGCTTAAACCTGCAAGCCAACCATGACCTGAACTTTGTTTTAGCTGTGCATGATAGCCACTCATCGCTGAATAGTTTGCTCCAAAGACTTTGAGTTCACCCTCGAACTGTTGATAAATGCCGCCAGCATATATATTCCAATTCGTATTAGGTTGATAACCCAAGAGCATCGAAAGATTTTGGCTTTTAAAATTAAATTGACCCGATTCTAAAAGTTGCTTTCCAGCAAAGCTCTGTGGGCGATATTCATAACTAAGATCAACACCATAAGGCTGATCATAAATCAGTCCAAATGAAAGTTGTGGGGCCATTTGCAGTTTTGCAGCAGCATTGACAAAGTGGTAATTGTTGACAAGGTTGCCTGTGGAAAAATCTTCAACGCCGAGTTGTTTGAATTGCTCATGTTGAGGGAGTTGCCCTGAAACATCTGCATAGAGCCCTGCATAAGACAATTCTACATAATGATTCGGTTCTAAAAAAGCAAGGATAGACTGGTCAGATTTCTCCATACCTGCGGCATGGCTAAAAAGAGGAACAAAACTTCCAAGGGTTAAGCCCCAAGCAATAGAATTCATTCATTCCCCCCCGAAATAAATTGATCAGTGATAAAGATAAGACTAAATTTTATACTAAAAAGCCATGCTTATAATAAAATATTAAATAAAATCAAATAGATTAATTATTCTTAAAAGTTTGTGTTTAATTTTTAAATGATAAAAAAGAGAGCCGTAGCTCTCTATCTTTGATCATCATGACTATTTGATGGTTTCTTTATTGACGATTTATTCCTTGATGACTTAATTTCTTTCTTAATCATTTATCTCAAAGTTTAATCATCAGGATAGGCAATTTTTTTCAATGCTTTGATATCGGCTTCTGGTGAGCAGAGTGAAATAAACTCATAGCCATAGCCACGAAGTAAATGGCCTTTACGAACCGCAATCCATGTTGTATTTAAACCAAAAATATCAGTATCGATTTGTTTTAGACGCTTATCACGCTCTGTGTCATAAGCGACATCATTGACAATACCAACACCCATTCCCAGTTCAACATAGGTTTTGATCACATCGGCATCCAGTGCTGACATGACGATATCTACATCTAAATTGGCATCTTCAAATGCTTTATCAATTTTAGAACGTCCTGTAAAACCACCGTGGTAGGTGATAATTGGAAATTCAGCCAATTTTTCTAAGGTAATCTCTTTAGGATTCAGCTTAGTCAGTGGGTGATCTTGTGGCGTAATGATACTGTGTTTCCAGTTATAGAAAGATACACTGCCCAAATTATCTTCAGTGGTTAGAGATTCAGTTGCAATACCGATATCAGCCAAACCAAGCAATAACATTTCAGAGATTTCAACAGGGCTAGCTTGTTGCAAAATCAAATGAACTTTGGGAAATGCTTTTTTAAATAAATTGACAATCGGTGGTAACACATAACGTGCTTGTGTATGTGTTGTTGCGATTGTAAGCGTACCTTCATCAACTTTATTAAAATCATCGGCAAGACGTTTAATATTGTCAGCATCAATAAGCATGCGTTCAACAATACTCAACAGCGCTTGACCAGGTTCTGTCAAACCTAATAACCGTTTGCCTTTACGAACAAACAGTTGGACACCCAATTCATCTTCTAAATCTTTAATATGCTTACTGACACCAGATTGCGAAGTATAAAGTGCAGCAGATGCTTCGGTTAAGTTGTAATTTTGACGAACTGTTTCTCGGATAATTCGTAATTGTTGAAAGTTCATGATGTTCGATACCTCAAATGTGGATGAATAGGGGTAATATTCATCCTGTCGTCGATTACGCGACTTGATTTTCAAATAGGTGAAGTGTAGATGCACTTACCCAAACTGTTTGATTTGGTCGATATTGATGTAATTTTGCTTCATCAGGATTTAAAGCAATTTCAATCAGTTGTCCTTGACGATCTTGTAACTCTGCCATGACTTTACCCGCAATCCACAACTCACGTAAGAAGGTTGCTTGAATTGTATTTTCAGTCGGTTGCGTGTGAATTTTCAATTCATTTGGACGAGCAAAGGCAATCACTTTACCATTTGCGGTTTGTGTCGCCGTAGGCAGTTGGATGCGATCTTCACCAATTTGAATGATGCCTTGATGGTTTTCACCTTCAAAACGGTTTGCTTGACCTAAAAAGTCAAATACAAACGGGGTTGCAGGCTTTTCATAAACTTCACGCGGTGAACCAATCTGTTCAATATCACCTTTGTTCATCACCACGATTTGATCAGCAACTTCTAAGGCTTCTTCTTGGTCATGGGTTACAAAGATTGACGTGATATGTAATTCATCATGTAAAGTCCGTAACCAACGGCGTAATTCTTTACGTACTTTGGCATCCAATGCACCAAATGGTTCATCTAAGAGCAATACACGTGGTTCAACAGCTAAGGCACGTGCCAATGCAATACGTTGGCGTTGACCACCAGACAATTGCGCTGGATAACGATCTGCCAAGAAACCAAGTTGTACCAAATCCAATAAACGGGTAACACGTTTTTTGATTTCAGTTTCATTTGGTCGAGTCGCCTTTGGACGAACACGTAAACCAAATGCAACATTGTCATAAACAGTCATATGACGGAACAGTGCGTAATGCTGAAATACAAAACCAACTTGACGTTCACGCACGTGAATATTAGTTGCATCTGTACCTTCAAGGATAACTTGTCCTCTATCCGTTGATTCCAAACCAGCAATAATACGCAGTAATGTGGTTTTACCACAGCCAGAAGGACCAAGCAGGGCAACCAATTGACCTTCTGGAAAATCTAGCGATATGTTTTTAAGTGCATGGAATGCACCGAAGTTTTTTTCAATATTTTTAACTTGAATACTCATGTGCAATTCCTTAAGAAACAGTTGATTCTTTACTTTCGCGATCTTGTTTTTCTTGGCGATATTCAACCCATGTTTTTAAAATTAGGGTAATGATGGCCAAAAATGCTAACAATGTTGAGACGGCAAAAGCAGCACTAATCGAATTTGGTTCGTTATATAAAATTTCAATATGCAACGGTAAGGTATTGGTTTCGCCACGAATATGACCTGAAACCACAGATACTGCACCGAATTCACCCATGGCGCGTGCATTACACAAAATCACGCCATAAATGAGACCCCATTTAATATTTGGAATGGTAATTTTCCAAAAGGTTTGCCAACCCGAAGCACCCAGCACAATTGCAGCTTCTTCTTCTTCTGTTCCTTGTGCTTCCATCAATGGAATTAATTCACGTGCAACAAAAGGAACGGTAATAAATACAGTTGCAAGGATAATGGCCGGTGTCGCATAGAGGATTTTAATATCATGTTCAATTAACCATGATCCAATCCAACCTTGTGAGCCAAAGATCAAAACCAGCATTAAACCTGCAATCACGGGTGAGACTGAAAATGGTGTATCAATAATGGTGGTTAAGAATGATTTTCCACGGAAATTAAACTTGGCAACACACCATGCTGCTGTAACACCAAAAATCACATTTAAAGGTACTGCAATGGCAGCAGTCAATAAGGTGAGTTTGACCGCAGACAGGGTATAAGGGTCAACCAGTGAGGCAAAGTAGACTTGAATCCCTTGTTTAAATGCTTCAACAAAAATAAGCACCAACGGTAGAATTAAGCAGCCTAAAAAGAAAATCAGACCAATAATCAGTAGGGTATTACGTACCCAAGCTGGTTCACGTGTCGCATCACGAGATTGCAGTTTTTCAGCCAAAGCATTGCTGTTGGTATTTAAGCTCATCGTGCGGTTCTCCCTGTACGGCGACTTGCCCAAGCTTGTACCAAGTTAATTAGGAACAAGATAAAGAAAGAAATCACCAGCATCACCACTGCAATTGTCGTCGCACCTGCATAATCATATTCTTCAAGACGGGTAATGATCATTAACGGAGCAATTTCAGTTTCGTAAGGAATATTTCCTGCAATAAAGATGACCGAACCATATTCACCTACACCGCGAGCAAATGCCAATGCAAAGCCAGTCAGTAAGGCCGGAAACAAAATCGGTAAAATGATTCTTGTCACGATCTGAAAACGATTTGCACCCAATGCAGAAGCGGCTTCTTCTAGCTCAGTTTCAAGATCACTTAAAACTGGCTGTACTGTACGAACCACAAAAGGAATACCAATAAAAATTAAAGCAAGCGTAATACCCAGTGAGGTATAGGCAATTTTAATCCCTAAAGGCTCAAGCAAGTGACCAATCCAACCTGTTGATGCATATAAAGAGGTTAACGCAATACCTGCGACCGCTGTAGGTAATGCAAAGGGTAAGTCCACCAATGCATCTACTATACGTTTACCAGGGAATGAATAACGGACTAAGCACCAAGCCAATAAAAAGCCGAAAATTACATTGATCAAGGCTGCAATTAGGGCGGTGGTAAAACTGAGCTGTAATGATTTTAAAATACGTTCAGAGCTCAAGATTTCCCATAAACCATCCCAACCTACGCCTAATGATTTTATGAATACGGCAGACAGTGGTATCAGTACGATTAATGATAGATACGCTAGGGTGAAGCCTAGTGAAAGACCAAAACCTGGCAGCACTCGGGATCGCTGCGACATGATGACTCCTCAAAAGAGAGAAAGCTTATTGAAATCAATAAGCAAATTTAAAACGATTTTGCAAGCTTAAAAGGCAATGATTAAATTGCAAATTTAAATAACAACTTGTTGTCATCAGTATTACTGATAAAGAAGTTTTGCTTATCAAAAATTAAATGATCATAAATTTCAGGAAAGTGTCCAAAGCCTGATGCAACATTGATATGCCCAACCTGACCTAAATTTCGCGGCCTAATTTTCCACGCTTTCGCAAGCTTCTGTGCATCTTCAAAATTTAACCAAGGATCATTTTCAGAAATAATCATTTCAGCAGGGACTGTAATTTTCAACTCATGAAAATAAGCTTCATAGTCACCGATACTGTTTCGAGCAAAACCAGCCTCACCAAAACGTGCTGGATTAGCTGGTGCAACTAAAATAATTTTTCTTACTTTAGCTGCGATTTCAGGGTGCTGAGCCAAAGCAGCAACCGTGGTTAAACATCCGAAACTATGTGCAACAATTTGAACAGGTTGCGTAGCATTGACGACAGTCGCAACAAATTGGGCAATCCAGTCTTTAAGAATAGGTAAGTTCCAATCTTGTTGTTGTACGCGCGAGCAAGACATGAGTTCACGTTGTAATTTAGACTGCCAGTGATCGTAATCACTACCACCAACGCCTGGAACAATAATTGTATGAATCATGTCTATGCTCCTGTTTCCTTTCGCTTAAGTTTATTTTAAACAGTTATTTGCTACTTGCATTGGCTTTGACGATTTGATCAAAAACACCATTATTTTCAAAATGTTGCTTTTGAACTTTAGTCCAACCACCAAACTCTTTATCAATTGTGACCAATTTTAACGGTTTGAATGTTGTCGCATACTTTTGCAAGATTGCTGCATTACGCGGACGGTAGAAGTTTTTCGCTGCAATGTCTTGACCAGCAGGTGAATACAGATAATTTAAATATGCTTTTGCTAAGTTTAAGTTACCGTCTTTTTCAGCATTCTTTTCAACAATTGCGACAGGTGGTTCTGCCAAGATCGACAGTGATGGGGTAATGATTTCAAATTTACCTGGTTGTTCACGTGTAGATAAATACGCTTCATTTTCCCAAGCCAATAACACATCACCAATGCCACGTTCTGCAAATGTCGTCGTAGAACCACGTGCACCAGAATCAAGTACTTTAGTTTGTTTATAAATTTGACGTACAAACTCTTGTGCTTTCGCGTCTGAACCATATTTATGTTTTGCCCAAGCCCATGCTGCTAAATAGTTCCAGCGTGCTCCACCTGAAGTTTTAGGGTTTGGTGTTACAATTTCTACACCTGGTTTTACCAAATCGCCCCAGTCTTTGATGCCTTTCGGGTTACCTTTACGGACGAGGAAAACGATTGTTGATGTGTACGGTGTAGAGTTTTGTGGGAATTTCTTTTGCCAGTCTTTTGGCAATAAATTTGTATTTTGCGCAATTGCGTCGATATCTGCTGCTAATGCTAAAGTCACTACATCTGCTTGCAAACCATCAATAACCGCGCGTGCTTGTTTACCAGAGCCACCATGTGATTGTTTAAACTGGATGTCTTGACCCGTTTTAGATTTCCAAAACGTTGCAAATTGTTTGTTAAAGTTATCGTACAATTCTCGTGTTGGATCATAAGATACATTTAAAAAATCTTTTGCAGCAACGCTGAAAGATGTGGTTGAGATCAGTACTGCTGCCACAGCAAATTTAAGTTTAGAGAACTGCATTTTTTTGCCCCATTTAATTCTGAAGTTCGGTAAGATGGAGTGAGGATAACGCTAGTCTTTATCCATAAAAAATAATAAAAAACGAATTTTATATGAATAAAAGAGAAAAAGAAAATGCTGATATTGCTTATAGTATTCGTGCAAAGCCATAGGAAATTGCTTAATGATCTGTTTTAAAAATGCTCAATTTGTTGATTCTATTTCACTTTTAGATCGAGCATTTCATTATGGAGATGGTTGTTTTAGCACAGTTCGATTACATCAAGATGTTATGGAGTTGGAACTTTTACATCGTGCTCGATTGAAGTTGGCAGCTGAACGTTTATTTTTAGATGTGAATTTTGAGTTGTTGGATCAGACGCTACAATGTTTAAGACAAAAAAATGGAATATTAAACGGTACATTGAAGATCATCATTAGTCGAGGCGATGGCGATCGTGGCTATGCGATGCCTGAACATGAGGCCGATCTTTATGTGGTTTATTATCCAAAAACAACCGCGTGCTTCCAGCCTGAATTAATTCACAGTGGTGTATTGGATCAAGCAATTGGTTTATTGATGCCGAATTTGGTGGGTTTAAAAACCTTAAACCGTTTAGAACAAGTGTTACTGAAAAAAGAAGCTCAGGCAAAAGGCTGGTTAGAAGCATTAGTCACAGATGTACAAGGTTCAGTTGTTGAAGGTGTGAGCAGTAATTGTTTTATTCGGATAAACAATAGATGGATTACGCCTGAACTTCGTTATAATGGTGTACATGGTGTGATGCGTGCCGAGATTTTGTCACGGATGCAACATTATGGTGTCACCTGTGAACAGCGTTTTATCGATATGGATGAAATTCGACATTTTCAAAGCCTGTTCTTTTGCAATGCCCTCAGTCCAATGAAAGTGGTCGAAACGTTGAATCATCAACATCTAGACACTCAATCCTGTGTTGAGTTATTTAATACTTTAAATTTAAGTCAGTTTAATTCTCATGCCTAAAACCAAACCTAAGCCAAAATCTAAAAAGAAAACTCAAGCCCAAGTGAGCAATAACATCTATAAAGGCATTGCGATCGTTCTGGTTGTTTTTTTGATCATAACTGCAATCATTTTAAAAATGAGTATTTTTAAAGCGTATCCAGTGACGGGTCAAAAACAAAAGCTGTCTATTTCAAATGGTGAAACCTATACCGGTTTTATTGATCAATTGGCCAAGGACGATAAGGTTAGTTTTCCAATCATTCTTAAGCTTTATCGGAAAATTTTCATTCATGACACCATGAAAGCTGGTGTGTATGAAGTCACTAAAGGTATGAATGTACGCCAAGTATTAGAAATGGTTTCTAATATTGAAAATGCCCAGATGAGCCGACTTTTGGTGATAGAAGGGACGACAGCGAAGCAATTAATTCAGTCATTAAAAAAAGATCCATTGGTTGAAAAATCGGTGATTCAGCTTCCGAGTGGTGAAATGCTAAAAGCCTTAAATATTCCTTATGATCACCCAGAAGGTTTATTTGCACCTGATACTTATTTCTTTGATAAAGGTGTAACGGATAAGCAAATCTTGACTGACCTGTACCAACGTCAAATGAAAATTTTAGATGAAGCTTGGGAAAAACGCGCGCCAGATTTACCTTATAAAAATAAATATGAAGCCTTAATCATGGCATCGATTATTGAAAAAGAAACCAGTGTAGACAGCGAGTTACGTCAGGTTTCAGGTGTGTTCTATCGTCGTTTAAAACTGGGCATGCGTTTACAAACCGATCCTACCGTGATTTACGGGATGGGTGATAAATATACGGGTAAGATTTCAAAGCAGGATTTACGTACTCCGAGTGCTTATAATACATATACGATCAATGGTTTACCGCCAACACCGATTGCATTACCAAGTAAAAAAGCCATTGAAGCGACGATGCATCCAGATAACTCTGAAAACATTTACTTTGTTGCTACAGGTAATGGTGGGCACAAATTCACAGCCAATCTGAATGATCATAATCGTGCAGTGCAAGAATATATTCAAGTTATGCGGTCTAAGAATTAAGGAATGAGCATGTTTATAAGTTTTGAAGGTACTGAAGGTGTAGGAAAAACCACGCTCATTCAAAAGTTATTTGATTACTTTCAACAACAAGGTCAACAGGTTGTTTTAACACGTGAGCCTGGTGGTACGCCGTTAGCTGAACAAATCCGTTCATTATTGCTGTCGGTCAATCATGACGAACAGATGAGTAATGACACGGAGTTATTGCTGATGTATGCAGCACGAGCACAACATTTGGAAGCTGTGATTTTACCTGCCTTGGCTGAGGGCAAGATTGTACTCTGTGACCGTTTTGTCGATTCAAGTTTTGCTTATCAATGTGCTGGTCGCGGGTTAAGCCGAGAGAAATTACAGCTGCTCAATGAAAATTTTGTTTCTAAAATGCCAGATATTACTTTTTGGTTGGATGCGCCAATTGAATTGGGAATGAACCGTGCCCGCGCACGCGGTGCATTAGACCGCTTTGAACAAGAAAAAGTGGTGTTTTTTGAATCGGTACGCAGTGGGTTTTCTGAAATTCATTTGCGTGATTCTCAACGAATGAAACGCTTAGATGCGACTCAAGCACCAGAGCAAGTATTTGCTGAGGCGTTGAGCTACTTAAAATAAATACCAATCAATTCTCTAAATAAGTGAAATTGAGCAATTTATTCTATTGATTTGAACGATAAAGGGGCTGTTGGCATTTCATAAATGGCTTGCGTTGGAGGCTAAAATTGAGCAGGCAAGGCATGAAAGGAAGAGAATAGCGAGACTATTTTCGAGTTTCATAACGCAGACTGAGATAATTTTAGTCACAACCCTTCGGGACTTAAGTGTTTTTTGTCACTACTTCGTTACGAACCACTCATTTAGAATGACTAAATTTCGTATTTCGTGCCTAGTATTGCCTAAAAAACACTTATAGTCGCAAACATAGATGAATTGTCAACAGCCCCTAGTGTTTTGAACCGAAAAAGTCTTTATATTGTTTTAGGTCAGGGATATAAAGACTTTAATTATGAAAAGCTCGAAAGCTGAAATCGTACAATTCTTACAGCAATTTTTTTCACCTAGCTTACAACGTTGTGAAATTGAAGAAGTAACTGAAAAAGGAGCTTCTTTGGTTTGGCACGTCAGTGATCAAGATATACGTCCAGGCGGAACTGTTTCAGGTCCAACCATGATGGCCTTGGCTGATTTTGCACTTTATGTTGCGATTATGGGTGAAATTGGTTTAGTCGGTTTGACAGTTACGACCAATATGAATATTAATTTTTTACGCAAGCCAACAGGTGGTGTTGATATTCGCGGCGTGTGTAAATTGATGAAAGTGGGTAAAGCTTTAATTGTCGGTGAGGTCTGGATTTATTCTTTAGGTTCGGATGATCCTGTTGCGCATGTGACAGGAACGTATTCTGTTCCACCACAAAAATAAATCATTCAGGGATTTTAAAAGTGCGTATTGGACGAAATTTTTTATAGTCCTTACTGGGTTTTTTGATGGTGTGTTAATGCTCACTATTTTTAGTGCTGGTTAAATTGTTTTGATCATCAATCTATATTTTTGGTTATAGCGTCATTAACAATAGACTTCTTGCATTAGTCCTTTTTAAAGCCATAGATCATCATAAAATCCCCCTCATCCTAGCCTTCTCCCAAAGGGAGAAGGGACTTTCAATACCAATCTGATTCACTCAACATGGCCATTTTTTGATTTATGAAAGATCTTTAATGGATACTTAAATCATGTATGGGCATGGAATCATGAATATCAAAAGAATAATAAACAATCAATTGTATTGATTGATATAGATGCAATTACAACTTGAGTGATATATTGAGTTCTGCAAGGGATAATGCTAATTTATTCATAATAAATAGTTTATTTTGAAAATTAATATAGATTAAATGGAATAAAGAATATGTCATCAGGTCATGAAGTCGTAGATTTGTTTAAGGAACAGGTTTTTCCTTTATCAGATAAATTGACGGAGATGTTGAATGAACACTATTCACATCAAACTGAACGCCGTGGTTGCGGTTATACGCAGGCTACACGCGTATTGGCTGAGTACATTAATTTTCCGCGTGATCAAGTTGAAGCAACTGATTTAAAAATATTTAAAGATTATGATTTTAAGAAATTAAAAAAGATCCTTGAGCAAAAAAATGCTTATGGTTTAGATATTGATGATTGGCATAACTTAGATCAAAATAAATCGATTCAAAATTTTCTTACTCAAGCCAAAGATGATGAGTTTAAAGCCTTAGTTGAACAAGAAGTTGCAATCCAAGCAAACTTAAGACGCTTATCGCAACAAGCACAATTAGAAGAAAGCCATGTGATTTGCGCTATGTTGGAAGATGTGATTTTACCCAAAACAGCAGATGAAACAGGTTATGTTGAAATTGCGACGCTTGACGGCAAGCCTAAAGTGGGCTCATGTCCAATGGCAGAAGCATTTTTCTTAAAGATTGCCCATCGTTCCATGTTAAGACAAGGCTCAATCAACATTTTTGTAGATGATCAAAATCGTCCGCTGTTGATTGAAAAAATGAACATGGGGGATAATCATTCCTGTATAAATTTACAACCTTTATTGATGAATGGAATCCGTATTCCGATTGGTTCTTTATTTTCTGTCGATTATGATATTGAACAAATTGCCAACAAAGTCCCCAATCAAGAGTTTAAAGGCTATATTATTCCCTATAAAGAAATTCAAGGTTTTTGGTTTTTGCGATTAACCACTTTAGCCATTTCACCTGAGAATCGACAAAGGGCATTTACGACACATTTTGAACAACAAGTGAATAATGGGCTTTTTAGTCCTGACACAACACTTATAAAACAACTCAATGATGTTGCAAAATCACAATTGAGAGCACTCAGTCTCGGATAGCTTTATGTTAAATGTTTGTTTTTCTCCACGCTATTTTGCTCAAACACATACCAATAGCATGGAAAAACTTGTTGCAGTCGCAGAGCAACTACAGCAATTTAATCATTATAAATTTCATGAACCACAACAAATTGATCCAGAAATTTTAAAGGCCTTACATTCGCCTAAATATGTTGAGGCTTTTTTAACAGGACAACCGGCAAAACTGGCAACGTTTGCTGGTTTTAAGCCTTGGAATGAACAATTAAGGGATGCGGTACTCTCCATCAATGCTGGGCAATTGTTGGCAACTGAACTGGCATTCCAACATGGGATTGCCGCCAATATTGCGCAAGGGTTTCACCATGCCAATTATGAATATGGCGGCTCATATTGTACTTTTAATGGTTTGGCATTAATTGCACAACATTATGCAAATAAGCGCATCTTTATTTTGGATTGCGATCAGCATGGTGGTGATGGGACGGCTGATTTTACTCGCAGATTAGATAATTTATATAATTTTAGTATTTACGGATTGGCTTTTGGCTACCCCACGTATGAGCGGGCGGAAAGCCGTCATATTCACACCAAGCATGGAAGTTTTGCTCAATATACCATGGCATTGCATGAAGCGTTTCAGCGAGCCAATGAATGGAAAGCAGATATTATTATTTATCAGGCAGGGATGGATTGTCATCAAGCAGATCCTTATGGTTCAGCATGGTTTACGACAGAGTTGATTCAAAAAAGAGATGAAATGGTGTTTAACCTTGCTAAACGTGACAATATTCCGATCATGTTTGTACTTGCAGGGGGCTATCAGAACTTAGATGATTTAGCAAAATTACATGCTGAAACTTTTCATATAGCGCATCGTATTTATTATGGAAAAAATAAAGACTAAACTCGCTGTTAAATTTGGCTGGAATACCGTATTTTTTGGCTGAATTTAGTAATGTACGATCTGTATAAATCCATACAATGATAATTATTCTCATTTATGGTGGTTATCATGTTTATTCAAAATTTAGAAAACTTTCCAATCGTTCGTATTAGTTATCAAGCTGAAGATGCAGTTTCAGTTGATGAAACAATTGCAATTTATGAGTCATTATTGAGTCGCAAAGAAACTTTTGTTTTTATCAGTGAAGGGGCCTTTCCTGAACAAAAAAATGATCATGAAGAACGCAAGCAAGTTGCAGCATGGGTTAAAGCAAAACGTGAAATTTTAACCCAATATGTGAAAGCATTGATTCATATTGAACCTGATGAAAATATTCGACTTGAGACGCAAAAATTTGCCAATAACTTTATTAAGTTTACAGGCTATCCGATGTTTATTGTAGACAATCAACAACAAGCGCAGAAAGTCATCGACGCTGTTTTAAAGTGATAAATATATAGGCAAACCATGCTTGATAATGTGGATCCTTTTTTTGTAGATCAAATAGACCAAGCAATTATTGTATTAAAAATACATCAGCAAGTTCCTGATTGGGAGCTTGCGTCACATCAGCATGTAAAAAGCCAATTGATGATGACAGTGAATGGCTTAATTACTGTGGAAACACCATCTGGTATTTGGGTTGTTCCTGCGCAACAGGCTTTATGGATTCCATCAAATGTGCCACATAAAGTCAGTAGTTATGGTGTCTCTTCTGGCTATGTTGCATTTATTGACCGCCAACTTGATCATCTTTTAGAACCGAATTGCACCATGTTGCAAGTGACAAATTTGCTGAATGCCTTATTGGAAAGAGTTGAAACCTTGTCTGATACGGTATTTTCAGAAAAAGACTTCCGTTTGCAGCAATGCTTGTTAGATGAAATTCAATTAGTTGTAAAGCCAACATTTTATTTACCCATTCCACAAGATCTTCGTTTAGTTAAATTGACCCGCCATTTATTAAAGCATCCTGAGCAGAATCAAAGTTTGGCTGAATGGGCAAAGTTATGCTGTATGAGTGAACGAAGCCTTACACGAACTTTTCATCAAACGACAGGGATGAGTATTAATCAATGGCGAAGAAAGTTACATGTTGTACTGGCATTACAGTGGTTAACAGAAGGAGATTCAGTGCATCAGGTTGCGATGAAATTAGGCTATGATAGTGATAGCTCATTTATTGTAATGTTTAAGAAAATAATGCAGCTTTCTCCTCGAAATTATATGCAGCAAACATAAGGTTTTATTTTTAAGTAGAAGAATTTATTGCATTTTATCAAAATGAATTTATAACTTTATGAATTATTAAAAGATTTGCACTGTCGCATTTTAGCTTGAAAAATTTAAATTGATTTGCGTAGACGATGTCTGACCTTGCGCTACTATATCTGTAGCGGTGCCTCTCCTTGTGTTATCACATTCTTGCGCTACAAACAAAGCAGTGCTTTGTTCTTGCTCAAGTGCTTTGTTTTACTCAGAATGAAAAAACCCATTTTTAGTAATTGATGAAACATGATCAAATAATAAAAAAAGCTTTGATTTATATTCAGTGAATTATGCTGATGCATATAAAATTTTGAAACCACTAAAGCTAAAAGTAAAAATTGATAATATCTCCATAAAAAATAGCCAGAGTGATCTGACTATTTTTTGTGATTTCAAAGGATTTTAAACTGCTTCATTTACCAATGGGGTTTCAACTGTAAAGTTTGGTGGTGTTAATACCGTTTTTCTTAACTCAGGTGAAAGCTCAGGATAATCAAGCGTGTAGTGTAGACCTCGTGATTCTTTACGCTGCATAGCACAACGAACAATCATCTCTGAAACCATGACCAAATTACGCAGTTCAATCAAGTTCTTACTGACATGATAATCCTGATAATATTCAGTAATTTCTTTCTTCAACATTTCAATACGATGCAATGCTCGTTGTAAACGTTTTGTGGTTCTTACAATTCCGACATAGTTCCACATGGTTTGGCGGAGCTCATCCCAGTTTTGCAGAATCACAACATCTTCATCAGGATTGGTCGATTGTGAAGCATCCCATTCAGGCACGGTCGGTATATCAAAGTGATGATTAAACTTTGCCTCTATGTCCTTGGCAGCACTCATACCATATACAAAGCATTCAAGCAGTGAATTGCTGGCCATACGGTTAGCCCCATGTAACCCTGTATATGACGTTTCACCAATCGCATATAAACCAGCTAAATCAGTTTGGCTATGTTCATCGACCACCACACCACCGCAAGTATAGTGCGCAGCGGGAACAACTGGGATCATATCCTTAGTGATATCAATACCAAGTTCCAATAAGCGCGCGTATAAGGTCGGGAAATGTTCTTTAACAAATTCAGCTGGTTTATGACTGATGTCTAACCAGACATGACGGATGCCTAAGCGTTTGATTTCATAATCAATGGCGCGTGCAACAATGTCTCGTGGTGCAAGTTCAGCACGTTCATCAAAGCGCAGCATAAAGCGTTCACCATCAGGTAAACGTAAATACGCACCTTCACCACGCATTGCTTCCGTAATCAGAAATGAGCGTGCTTGAGGATGATATAAACAGGTTGGATGGAATTGATTAAATTCCATATTTGCGACACGACAGCCTGCACGATATGCCATGGCAATACCATCGCCTGTGGCAATATCAGGATTTGATGTATATAAATAAGCTTTCATTGCACCACCACAAGCAAGGGCAGTAAATGGCGCTAAAAAGGTATGAACTTTTTCGTTGTTTTCATCAAGTGCATAAAGACCGACCGCACGATTGGGCTGTTGTTTATGTCCTAATTTATGTGTGGTGATTAAATCAATCGCAATGTAATTTTCAAAAATATGAATATTTTTCTTTTCTTGAGCGCGTTGAACCAGTGTGGTCGAAATGGCTTTACCTGTGGCATCGGCTGAATGAATAATGCGACGTTGTGAATGTCCACCTTCACGAGTGAGATGTAATTGTTCATCTTCATCTAATGTAAACTGCACACCATGGTTGAGTAAAAAATCGACAGAAGGTCGACCACCTTCAACGGTATGTTTGACTGCATCAATCTCACATAACTGTGCGCCTGCAATCATAGTGTCATCAATATGCTGTTGAATTGAATCTGTTTCATCAAGTACAGCAGCAACACCACCTTGTGCAAAATATGTGCTTGCATCGGTTAAGGTTGATTTCGCTAAAACAGCAATATTAAAATGTTCAGGCAAAGATAAGGCTAAACTTAAGCCTGCACCGCCACTCCCCACAATAACCACGTCAAATTGATGAGTTGTACTTAAATTAGACATGTCCATCAGCTAATTTGAAAAATGTTTGCTAATAACACTCTTTTTTTTAACAAATTACAATAGTCACATGTGTCAGATTTTAGTATAAATAAGATATTCCAAGGCTTTTAATATAAAATTAAGTAAAGTCTTGTTTTATAAAAAAATGTAAACATATTTTTACGTAACGATATTAAATAATATGTTACAAACATTTTTAAGCAAATAATCATCAGATGCGGGTTCGTGAGAAATGAGTAATGGTCTAATACAAAAAGGAATGTATGCAGCAGTATTTACTGTCGCTGCGGCAACATCACAAGTTCAAGCTTCAACACCTGTGGATTTTTCTAACTTGGTTGAACAAGTCAGTCCAGCTGTTGTAAGTGTTAATGTTGTTAAAAAGTTATCTCAGGAAGAGTTGTTACAGCAACAAGTACCTGAAATTCTAAAGCGTTTCTTTGGTAATCAAATCATTATTCCACAACAACGCGCGCCACAAGAAAAGACTGCGTATGGTAGTGCATTTTTTATTAGTAAAGATGGTTATTTACTGACAAATCACCATGTGGTTGAAGATGCATCTAAAGTGACGATTATGCTGAATGATCGCCGTGAAATTGATGCAAAAGTGGTGGGCAGTGATGAACGTACAGATGTGGCTTTATTGAAAGTTGAGGGGAATAATTTCCCATCATTATCTGTGGGTAATGTAGATCAACTTAAAGTCGGGCAGCCTGTTCTAGCAATCGGTTCGCCATTTGGTTTTGATTATTCTGCATCAGCAGGGATTGTCAGTGCCAAGTCACGTAATATGATGGGTGAAACCTCTGTTCCATTTATCCAAACTGATGTGGCATTAAATCCGGGTAACTCAGGTGGTCCGCTATTTAACCAACAAGGTCAAGTTGTTGGCGTAAACTCTCGTATCTTTAGTGGTACGGGGGGGTATATGGGCTTGTCATTCTCTATTCCAATTGATGTAGCAATGGATGTTGCTGATCAGTTGAAAAAGAATGGTAAAGTAACCCGTTCTTATCTTGGTGTAATGCTGCAAGATATCGATCGAAACTTAGCAGAAGCTTATAAATTAGATAAACCAGAAGGTTCGTTGATTACTCAAGTTGCACCGAATTCACCTGCAGAAAAAGCGGGCTTTAGATCAGGCGATGTAATCTTAAAATATAATGGTTCGCCAATATCACGCACCTCTGAATTATTGAATTATTTGAATCGTACTCAACCTAATCAATCTGTTAAGCTCGAAGTTTTACGTGACGATAAACCAAAAGTAATTACAGCAACTTTAACTGTTGCACCAGATGATACCCCTGCAAAAGTTGACAATACCAACACTTCGGCTAAACCAAATAAAGGCCCTATCATTGGTGTTGCGATTCGTGCTTTAACTGAACAAGAAAAGAATCGTTTAAATGTTAAAGGTGGTGTGTTTATTCAAGATGTGACCAGAGGTGGCTTAGCTGCACAGTCACGAATTTTACCTGGTGATGTGATCACCCAAGTAAATAACAAGAAAGTAAATACACCAAATGATTTTGTAGATGCTATTTCAGAGCTACAGAAAAATACGGTAGCGCGTGTAGCGATTGTTCGTGAAGGGCAACATGCTATGATTGGATTACGTATTCAATAAATACAACTGATCAGAATCAGCCACTCAAAGAGTGGCTTTTTTATGTCAAACTTATACGGATGGTTGAAAGAGTGGAAAAGGAAAGAAGATATGAGTTCAGTATTTGATTTAAGAATCAAAGTAAAACCAGAGCATATAGATGTCTTAGGTCATGTAAACAATGTGGTCTATGTACAATGGATGCAGGATGTTGCATCTGCACATATCGAAACATTGGGTGTTGGACTCGATCAGTATTTAGAAATGAAACATGCAATGGTTGCTGTAGAACATCATGTTCAGTATCGCAAAGCAGCAATGTTAGATGATGATGTTATTTTGAGAACTTGGTTATACGAGATCAACGCACTTTATTCTTTCCGTCAGTATGCTTTTTTTAATGCCAAAGACCAAAGCTTGCTCTTTACTGGCAATACCAAATGGGCATGTATAGAAATTGCTTCAGGGCGTCCGAAACGGATGTCACCGACTTTTATCCAAGCCTATCAGCCCATTGATCCTGAAATAGATCCTTTTGATTTAAGTTCAATTATTTAAATTACTTGGATTTTTAGATGAAGTGCAATAACACATAAAGAAAATCTTATATTTAATGAAAGCGACCTCTCTGTTTTACAAGAGAGGTCGGTAAATTTTATATCAATTCGACTCGTGGAAAGTCTACTGGCGTATCTAGTGCAATATTGATGTAGTTAGTGAATATATTCAAAGCCACATGCGCCATAATCTCAACGATTTGTTGGTCATTAAAACCTACATTGCGAAGAGTTGTGATATCAGCGTCAGTCATCTGAGCTCGTTGATTGACCACCTTTAAAGCAAAAGTCAGTGCTGCTGCTGTTTTATCATCAGCTGCTTTTCCTATTTGTGCTTCAGCCATTTCAGCAGCGCTTGCGCCAGCATTTTGACCGAGTACAGTATGTGCTGCTAAGCAATATTCACAGCGGTTTAAATTGGCGATTGCAACAGCAATCTGTTCACCTAATTTTGCACCAAGCGTACCTTTACCTAAAGCAGCGAAAGCGGACCACATGCTTTGTAACGCTGCTGGCGAATTTGCCACTGCCTTAAACATATTTGGAGTCGTACCAAAAGCTTGTTGAATTTGAGTTAATAAAGGCTGACTTGCTTGGGGTGCGAGTTGAGTGTCAAGGTTGATACGTGACATATTGATCTCCTTAAAAGGATCGTAGTGATAGTAGAAGTGCATCAAACTTTGATTATTATGTGTAAATTTTTTGTATGATTAGATACAATATGTTCATAAAATATATCAATTCGTTCAAATGAAAACTATTCACCCCATTGATCGCCTGTCAGGTCTGCTTGATCGATTCCGCATGCAGGCAGAGTTGTACCATACTGGTGTATTATGTGGCGTCAGCCATTTTGATGCTTGTGAAGGGTATGGCTATTTACATGTCTTACGTCAGGGACAACTGGAAGTCAGTCATCCAGCTATGACGCATTTGCCAAGACGCATGCGTTTTGATGAACCAACGCTACTTTTTTATCCTGGGCCAATTACACATCATTTTCATAACCCGCCCAGAGAAGGTGCTGATTTTACCTGCGCGCGGTTGATACTGGATGGTGGACAACAGAATCCACTGGTAAGGGCATTACCTGCCGTAATTGCACTTCCTCTAGCGCGTGTACAAGGATTGGATCAGGCGCTTGCACTATTATTTGCTGAAACCGACCATGCCCATTGTGGGCAACGATTATTAGCGAATCGCTTATTTGAAGTAGTGGTGCTTCAACTATTACGTTGGCTATTAGATCATCCTCATGAAGCAGGGGTAAGCACTGGACTTATTATTGGCCTTTCAGATCCACGTTTGGCGCGCACGCTGGTGGGAATACATGAATATCCGGGTGAATCGTGGACACTAGAGCGCATGGCTGAACTGGCATGTATGTCTAGAACAGCTTTTGCCAATACCTTCCGTGATGTGATGGGACAGACACCAGCTGAATATTTAACAGACTGGCGTATTGCTTTGGCACAAAGTAGATTGCGTGAAGGGCATTCAATTAAAATATTGGCTGAAGAACTGGGTTATGCTAATCCATCAGCATTATCTCGCGCATTTTCAGTCAGAGTAGGTATGTCTCCCCGAGAATGGTTGACCAGCCATCCTGTCTAATGCTTAGTGTAATGATTTATGACTTAACTTAAACACTTCATCGATTGGAAAATTGAGCAGGGGAATCAACCATTACGGCTTCAGCACCTAACTGTTTTGCTATTCGATAGTCTGCTTCAGAATTGATACCGAACAGGACAATACGATTTGCTGCTTGTGTCTTAAAGCAGTTCATAATTTCCTTATCCCAAACAAACTCTGCTTTTGAACGGCCTTCACCTAAGGTATAGGTTTCTACAACCTCAACCTGCCGTCTTAACTCCAAACCGTGCCATCCAATTGGTTCTTGAGCAGCCTGACAATTATGGTTCAGCGCGACACGGGCTAAAATATCCCGAGTATCATCTCTTGCAACAAAATACGGAATTTGACCGACCTGTTTGACAGCATCTGTATAACGGCGTTCAGTGGAGTAGAGCCTAACTCGATTAAGTGAGTTAGTCGAAACGAGTACACGTTTAATAGCCGTAGCAATTTGCACCGGATCTGCATCAGGCGATTTAATATCAATATAAAAAGTGGTTCGAGGAAATTGAGTAAGCACCTGTTGAAGTGTTGGGATACGGATTCCTTTACCTCTCCATGGGTAAATTGTTTGTTGTCCTGTATTGCGGGCGACATTCCATCCTGCATCCAAGCCCTGTAATTGTTTTACAGTATATGCAGAGACCAAACCTTGGCCATTACTTAAAGCATTCAGATTATTAGGACGATAGAGTACAGGAACACCATCATTGCTTAACTGTACGCTGATCCAGATCACATCTGCGTGATTCCTTAGAGCGAGATCAATTGCATAGGCTGTGTTCTCAGGCGCATCCGCCGTTCCACCGCGATGTGCAACAATTAGTGGTGATTGACCCGTTTGATTTGAGTAAGGCGCTGCATTTAATGCCATGCTATGTAGTCCATGACCGAATATGCATATCAACATGATGTTTTTAAACAAACTATTTTTCATAATAATATTGCAACCTATGGATTAAAATTTATAGCCATATTGGAGTCTTATGCCATTTTCACTATATTTTTTCGCGAACTGTCCTTCATAATTGACCGAAAACCCGTGGGTGTTGGCGATATCGACATTGAAACCAAAATTGATGATGCCTGTGTTCTGATTATTGGGAACATCTAAATAACCAGCATCTCCAGCAATCAGTGAGTTATTTGATATAAATGTTAATTTGCCCGCTTTATCATTATTTTTTAGACGGTTTTGCCATGCTAAGCTTGCATTTAAACTTAGAGATGTTGTATCCCATACGTTCCATTTTTGAGATATATCCAGACCGACAGTTGAAGATACACGGTCAATATTCGTTTTTTCACTATTTAGTGAATAGTATCCATTACTTTGTTGAATGGAATCATTTTCTAAGTAGTCGTATGCAACACCGATAAATGGTTCCATATATAGGTTATTGCGTTGCAATGCATAGCCCATCTCAGCGTTCAACTGATAAGTACGACCATTGTATTTTGCATTAAATTGACCATCATTCTGATCATTAAATCGTGATTTAACCTCATTACGTCCCAATGTACCACTGAAACGAAAATTGATTTGATCAATTTGAGTCCCTGTATAGATACCGAACTGATAATTATCGATTTTAGCATTGGCATTATTTTTGTTATTTAAATCTTTGGTATTAATGGCTGCAGTTATTCCGATTGCCCAATCTCCAAGTGTAGTATCTGCGCCTAAAGCTAGACCCTGCCTCTGAACATTATAATCATGCATCTTGGCATTGCTGAGATTATTCCATTCCCCCAGACGAGACTTGCTTTTTGAGTCTGAAAAATCTATCCAAGCATTATTACTGTTCTCCTGATTACGTTGAATATAGCGTAGACGTTGATTGGTTAAACGACGATTGCGATCCATATCCTGAAATTCTTCTGTCAGAATATCGCCATGAATTGATGCAATTTGGGTCGCTTTTTCAGCTCTAGCTTGCTCCAATAACTTTGCTTCAGCAGCGGCTTTATCGGCAGCGGCTTTATCGGCAGCGACTTTTTCCGCGGCAGCTTTATCGGCAGCGGTTTTCTCAGCAGCGGCTTTATCGGCAGCAGCTTTTTCAGCAGCGGCTTTCTCTGCGGCAGCTTTCTCTGCGGCAGCTTTCTCAGCAGCGGCTTTTTCCGCGGCAGCTTTATCGGCAGCGGCTTTCTCAGCGGCAGCTTTTTCAGCAGCAGCTTTCTCTGAGGCAGCTTTATCGGCAGTGGCTTTTTCCGCGGCAGCTTTATCGGCAGCGGCTTTCTCAGCGGCAGCTTTATCGTTAGCAGCTTTCTCTGTAGCAGCTTGATCCGCGACAGCTTTTTCAGCAGCAGCTTTCTCTACGGCGGCTTTCTCTGCGGCAGCTTTATCGGCAGCGGCTTTCTCTGCGGCAGCTTTCTCTACGGCAGCTTTATCGGCAGCGGCTTTTTCCGTGGCAGCTTTATCGGCAGCAGCTTTCTCAGCGGCAGCTTTTTCAGCAGCGGCTTTTTCAGCAGCGGCTTTTTCCGCGGCAGCTTTATCGGCAGCAGCTTTTTCAGCAGCAGCTTTATCCGCGGCAGCTTTATCGGCAGCAGCTTTCTCAGCGGCAGCTTTTTCAGCAGCGGCTTTATCGGCAGTGGCTTTATCCGCGGCAGCTTTATCGGCAGCAGCTTTCTCAGCGGCAGCTTTTTCAGCAGCAGCTTGATCCGCGGCAGCTTTATCGGCAGCAGCTTTTTCCGCGGCAGCTTTTTCAGCAGCGGCTTTATCGGCAGCAGCTTTCTCAGCGGCAGCTTTTTCAGCAGCAGCTTGATCCGCGGCAGCTTTATCGGCAGCGGCTTTTTCAGCAGCGGCTTTCTCTACGGCAGCTTTATCGGCAGCGGCTTTCTCAGCGGCAGCCTTGTCAGCAGCGGCTTTTTCCGCGGCAGCTTTTTCAGCAGCAGCTTGATCCGCGGCAGCTTTATCGGCAGCGGCTTTTTCAGCAGCAGCTTGATCCGTGGCAGCTTTATCGGCAGCAGCTTTCTCAGCGGCAGCTTTTTCAGCGGCAGCTTTTTCAGCAGCAGCTTTATCCGCGGCAGCTTTATCGGCAGCGGCTTTTTCCGCGGCAGCTTTATCGGCAGCAGCTTTTTCCGCGGCAGCTTTATCGGCAGCAGCTTTCTCTGCGGCAGCTTTATCGGCAGCGGCTTTCTCTGCGGCAGCTTTCTCAGCAGCGGCTTTTTCCGCGGCAGCTTTCTCAGCAGCGGCTTTATCGGCAGCAGCTTTTTCCGCGGCAGCTTTATCGGCAGTTAAGTCCCTGAATTGTAATTTAAGTTTCTTATCTTCTTCAGTTTTTGTTAATTCTGGTTGAATATTTTCAGTAGCAATCGATGTAAGATAGTTATTATTAAATATTCCATTAATTTTTGTAGCATCCATTAAGGTATATTCATTACCTTGATAGCGGAGGGTATCATTTTTCCCAAGTAATTTATCTGGGCTTTGTTCATAGGTCTGGAAGTTAGCTCCATTTAAATAAGCATTACCCCGAACAACCAATTTGTCCACTTGCTCATTTTTGTCTCTAATTTTGGCTGAATATGTGGCGTCAGGGCTAAATTTAATATCTCCATTAATAGTAAATGTACTAAATCCTGTTTGATTGTAAAGTGATGGTGCAAATCTGCCACTATTGATTTCGATTGTTGCAGACTGACCTTGACCAGACAGTGTCCCTAATTTATTGACAATAATGCCTGAAGATAAAGATCCTGTGATATCAATACCACCTTCATTAATGAAAGTATTGCCTGCATAGGTATTGTTTCCCGATAACTGTAATGTTCCACTGCCTTTTTTAATCAGACCACCGCTACCAGCGATATTGTTTGACCAAGTATCGAATGAACATTCAGCTGCATCACAACTACGTTCTCTGGTTGTGCCAATATCATATTTTATCCCTTGGCCCATATTGACGGTGAAATCACCATTTCCAAAAGTATTGGCCAGATTATCCAGATCATCACCCAAATTTTGTTTTACATCCTCAGCAAGCATGTTTTTTACATCATCCGCTGAAGCAAACATTGCTGGTCCTTTAATGGCGTTTTCCAGATCAATTTTTCCCCAACCAAAGTATTTATCAATTACTTTGGCACGACCGTCAGTTACTCTACCATTTTCATCCATATCAGCAGCTGTGGTTTTTAAAACAGAAACAGTCTGGCTGGAGCTCATATAGGGAAAGCGTTCCATAAGAACAGCGAGAGCACCTGTGGCATGTGGTGCAGCCATTGAGGTTCCAGTCATATACTCATAATTATCAGCAAGCTTTCCATCTTCAACTTTAAATGTTGAACTATAAATTCCTGTTCCGGGCGCTGCCACACACCACAATGCGGTATAACCACATTGTGAAGACCCTGTATACAGTGTTTCTTTGGTGCTATCGTCATTCACCAAAATTTGAGTTTGTCGAAGACCTTGACCGACTTGTTCCCACAAATAGTCTTCTTTGCCAATTGCAAGATTTGCTTGACGTAAATATTTTTTATTTTGAAAAGTAACTTCAAAAAATTGTAAATCATCACCCGCACTGAGCGTTTCACTATCTTCTGGAACAGTGATTTCTTTACTGCGAACCAATGTTAGATTACTGACAGTAAGATAATTGGGCAGTAAGTCATTATAAACGATAGGCATCCCTTGAAAGGCACCAGGTTCGTTATAATGATTGTAATTTCCAGCAGCAAAAACGTTGACTACGCCTTGTTTTCCAGCTTCTCGAAGGGCCCTGATTTGGTTGACAAGCCCATTGTTTGATTTGTCATTTGCCCCAAAATTGAATTTTTGACCATTACGTTCAATTATACCGTCTTCAGCTTCAACTACATCTTTCACTGTAATTGAAATTTTAGATTCCCCCCTTTTCGTGGGGGTGGTCGTATATATGACTCGATTTAAAAAATCATAGGGTTTGGTTTTATCAGACTTTTTTTCAAAGTCTTTTACTGTTGATGTGCTTATACCATCGATACCAATCAAGTCTTTCCATTGAGGATCTCCAGGATTGATGCCATAGTCTTTATCTCCCTCTGTACCCCAGCTATTATTAATTAGACGAACTGCCGTAGTGTCGAGAAAAGGGTAAATATTATTATTCATATGTTGTGCAAAAATATCTGCACCATAGGCTACGCCGTGCATGCCTTGATCATTCTTTTTAGCACCAATGATCCCAGAAACATGAGCGCCATGGGTATAATCTTCGGCATTGAATCCGTCAGCTACTTTACTGCCGATACTTAAGTCTGAATTATGTTCTTTACCATCTTTATTGGGGGTTACAAATGTGAGTTTGTCAGTAAGTTCGCTTATTCCTGAGGGAAAGTCTGAATCTGCAACCCCAATGGCAATTCCCTTACCCGTATAGCCTTTTTCATAAGCATACTGCGCACCAATACGACTTAGTCCCCAATTGGCATTGAACTCATCAGTTTCAGCACGCAGTGGTACTGCAAAGGAGGACGATGAAATAATCGGATACCCCAGCAAAATACTACGTAACAGTATGCTTAACGTTTTTTCTTTAAATATACGTTTCATCTAAATTTTTTAACCCTGTAAGTTTTTGTTTCTGTCGTTTATGTATGTGGAGTGAAAATAACTCAGTGATTTTTAACTTAATTTAAACCATGCCATCATTTATATTTAATATTGTAAATATATGATTTTACCAAGGTTTATATATTTTTTGTCGAGCCTTTACGTTCGACAAGTAAATGAATCATTTGGATGTTATTTAATTTATTTTGTCCTGTGACAAAATAAATTAAATAATGGGACGATACCATAATGATTTAAATAATCAATTTTTTTTGCATAAATAATTGTAAAAATTATACGATTTTTATGATCAATTCTTATGCGTTGATTGACTGACTATCTTCATGTGTCACTGAGAAAATACACTTAAAAAAAACACTCAGATGAGCAATCGCGAATTTCAAAAAAACATTAAATTAGACCAGAGCTAATGGTTTTTTGCCGTGGATATTGTGCGCAATTTTTAGCGATTTTGTGATTAAACCCGTTTCCAAATGGATACCATAGATTTGTATAAGTCTTCTGTAATTCTATTCATATTGGATCATGCTTTGCGCATACTGAGATTGCTCAATGTAGACAGTAAGTGCAATGATAACTACATCAAAAGGCTCCTTAGCTTATGAATTTTATTATTAATTTGATGAAATTTTTCATGTAGTTAAATATGTACTGTTTCGTTAAACAGCATCTAGAATCTAGTAATTTTTTAATTAATGAAGTGGTAATCTATGAAAAGTTTGACCAAGAATATTCTGATCATCGGTGGAAAAGGCAAAAATGGACGACGCGTCGTAGAGAAATTAAAGTCGCATAAATTTAATCCAATTGTCACTACTCGTACCATCAATGCGCATGTAGAAAATGAACGGTATTTTGATTGGAATGACAGCAGTACATTTGGCCCAGCACTGAAGAATATTGAAATCGTTTACATTGTTCATCCAGATACTTCAATGTCAGGAGCAGAACAACAGCTTGAAGGATTGATCACAGAAATGATGAATCAGTCTGTTTCCAAAGCTGTATTATTATCAGGCAGAGGTCAAGCACCTGTTGAAAAGTGTGAAAAAATTTTAATGCAGGCTGAACTTGATTGGACGGTCATTCGTTCAGCATGGTTTAACCAAAATTTCAGTGAAGGTCATTTTCTACATGGCATAAGATCTGGCGAAGTGACGTTTATGGCAGATACTGTAAAAGAACCATTCGTTGACTTGGAGGATTTGTCAGATGTTGTGGTTGAATGTCTGACTGATGATTTACATAACGGCAAAATTTATGAAGTCACAGGATCAGAGTTATTGACTTTTGCAGAAGCGGTGAATGCTATCGGAGTAAAGCTTAAGCGAAATATACAGTATCAATATCTTAATCAAAAAGCATATAAACAATATCTGCAAAATGCAGGATTGGATAATTTTATTGCAGAACATATGGCGCAGGCATTTTTTGAAATATTAGATGGACGAAATGAAAGTATCGGCAAAGGTGTTACTCAGGTTCTGGGGCGAGATCCGATTAAATTCACTGATTTTGTAAAATCAAATAAATTCTAGTTTTATGATTTATAAGGTAGCAAAGCGATGTCTTCAGAATTATCAATTTCACAGAAATATTTAACCAAACTGGGCGTGGAAGGTGAGTATTTACCTACGCTTGAGAGTCTAAAAAAGTTGTTATTTCTACATGTAACCAGCATCCCGTTTGGAAATATTTCTTCTTTTCTTGGTGATAACGTGTCTATGGAATTATCACAGATCGCAGATAAATTACTTGATCAAGGACGAGAAGGCTATTGTTTGGAACAGAGTACGCTGACTAGAACAGTATTAAGTGAACTGGGATATGAGGCTTTTAATCTTTTGGGGCGCGTATATTATCAATCTCAACCTATAGAAGCTCCGATTCGTACTCATCTGGTGACTGTGGTAAAACTGGTGGATAAATTATATTTATTTGATCCCAGTTTTGGTGGAACGACTCCGACAGCCGTTCTTTCACTGGATAAGCTCGGGGAAATTCAGAATACACCGCATGAAGCTTTCCGTTTTATTGATGTAAAAGACAGTGGTGTTGCTGAAAGTGCCCTGACAGGTGTGAAGATTATGCTTCAAGCTTATATACGTGATGAGTGGGTCAATATTTATGCACTTGATCCAGAACAGAAAATCTCGGAGTCGGATGCTGTGATTGCCAATTGGTATATTGCAACATCACCAGATTCTATATTTACTCAACATTTGATGCTTGCTGCAGTTACTCCAGATGAACGAATAAACTTAAGTGGAACGACTGTAAAGATCCATGGTAAAAATCATTCAATAAAAAAAGAGCTCACAAGCGAAGATGAATTTCGCGAATATCTTGAGAAGTATTTTAAAATTAATACACCACAATTGAATGTAGCTTTAATATTTAAAAAAATAATCAATCCTGCCGAGTGAAAGATGCGCTTCTAAGAACAACAAGCAACGCTTGCAACCTGTTGAACAGACCTGAATGAATCATCGAAAACAGGTATAAGTCAGATTCACGATAATCATCAGGTTGCAGCTTGCGCATATTTTCAGCATAGTATGTCAGTGGAATATCATCCTTGGAATTAATATTCAATATATGAATAAATAAGAAATCTCAGAGAAAATCTTAAGAATGAATGGAGGAAACCTTGGGTCTAAAGCTGCGGAAAAACCGTGCGCCTTCGCCAAATAATGTCTGTCCCTTGAGTAAGAGTATGGCACTGCTACGGGGCGCTTGGACTGCAGAAATCATCTGGTGTTTAAGTGCTGGACCACGTCGATTTGGCGAGTTAAGAGCTGACTTGCCATCAATTACCGCAAAAGTATTGACAGAACGTCTACGTCATTTGGAAAATAAAGGAATTATACAACGTCTGCCAATCCCGACATCGCCGCCCTCTGTAGAATACAAATTAACAGTTATTGGTGCAAAATTCCTACCCGCTATTCACGCAATCGCCAAAATTGGTGATGAACTCAAATTTGGCATGCCAGATTCCGAAGCTGATTTAAATGAATACAAAAGCTAAGCATGAAAATACTTTGAGTTAAAAATGTTTTACACAATACCTTTTTAATATACGCAGCTGTGGTTTATTCCTGCGCAGGATTATTTTTAAAGGATTCTCTAAACTCAGAAGGTGAGTAGTTAAACGTTTGGGAGAATACTCGGCTGAATGCAGCCTGAGAGGAATAGCCAACAAGCTCTGCAATATGAAAAATACTTTTTTGCGTAGTTAATAGCAATTCACTGGCTAATCGCATTCTCAGCGATTTTAAATATTGTATTGGGGTGGTCCCGACAGATTCTGTAAATTTCTTGTAAAAGCTTGATTTAGAATAATTGGTAGATTTTGCGAGTTCTTCAACGGTCCAGTCAAAATGCGGGTGATTATGCATTAAAGACATGGCTTTACTGATCATCGGTTCCTGTAATGCTGAAATCCAGCTTTTATGATTCGGTTCAACAGTGCTAAGCCAGCACCGAATTGACCAGATAAATAATAGATCAATAATTCTGGTCAGCATAATCTGACTGCCTATCGAAGGTGCTTTAAGTTCCTGTTGAATTGCATGAACAGTGATTGGAACCCATTCTGCAATAATATTTGTGGCTTTACAGGTAAAAGGGACATGAATAAAAGCAGGTAACCCCTCGGCAATAGCTGAGCCATAAATACCTGAAAAATCGATTGTACAGGTGATGATTTTAGCATCCTGAAATGCATCTGTATTCAAGCTTATACTGTGAAAGTTACCAGGTAAAACCACAACTATGTCGCAATGTTTTAATTCCAGATGATGTTCAAGATGATCCATTGTTAAAAGGCATTTTTCTTTCTGAATAATATGTATATAGCCATGATTTGGAGAAAATTCTAGTATTTCTCCAGACAAAAGAGTTGAAATACTATGGATTTTGCCTGCTATACCTGATAACCGATAGATATCAAAAAAAGTATCTGAAAACGAACTAAGCATATTTTTGGAATTCCGAGAAAAATACTGTTTCTGCAAAAACTTTGCATTCTTGGTGATTGTTAGCTTGTGATTTATGTCTAATAATCATTGCAAGAAGCTTTGACTGACCAAAAGTATCAATTATTAATTCGCTCTTAATAGTTATGCCACGAAACTTCTTGAAAAGCTAGATCACTTGAATATGAACATAATAATTTTATGGAGTAGCGAATGGGTTTAAAACTTATGATTATATCGGTAGATGTTTTTTGTAGGGAGCAGCTACCTTTTTAGCTGGTTAATGATTTTGCGAAATATCGGAAAATCTGAGGTTGTGAAAAGCATAATAAAATATTGAAAAAGAGATATAACATGGACGTTATAAGCCACTACAAAAAACATCTGTTGTTGCTGTTGGTTGTATTATTTCTTGTTGGAATAGTATGGTATTTAAAGCCAGAAACCAATACTGTAACAGCCCCATCAAGTTCAAACTCCGCGTTACAAAATCAGCAATCGTTGAGTACTGTTGCGTCAGTTTCTGATACAAATCAGCAAGTCTTAAAGTTTCATGGTGTTATGCCTGAGTTGGCACCATCACTGCGGGGGACAGAGGTAAACTGTCCTTTACAGGTTGATACTAAAGGGCAGTTGGTTTTATCGCGTGGAATTCGTGACTGCTTCGATTATTTTCTTTCAAGTATTGGTGAAAAAACGGAAAGCAGTATTGTTGCTGATATTCGTCAATACCTTGCTGGTCTTCTACCAACGACCGCTCAACCTTATTCTTACCAACTACTTGGTAAGTATATTGATTATCTACATCAGCGTGAAAAGTTACCTGCAGCACAGTCCAATAGTGCAAAGGACTTTAAAACAGTTGCGTCAGCTATGGTTAAACTGCGCAGGCAGATTTTTACGCCACAGGAAGCAGATGTGTTTTTTGCACAAGAAGAAAGCTATGACCAATATGCAATTGCTCAGTATGCCATCAATAATGATAAACGCTTAAGCACAGATGAGAAGGCAGAAAAAAGTGCAGCATTGTTGAATGAACAGCCAGAAGACCTGAAAGCAAGTATGCAGCCGATTTTACAGTACAACCAATTACAGGAATTGACCACTGAAATTAATCAACGTGGAGGTTCAGCGAGTGAGCTGTACGAGATGCGTAAAAAATTAGTCGGTGCAGCAGCAGCAGATCGCCTGACTCAGGTTGATTTACAGGAAAGCCAGTGGCAAAAAAAAGTGGATAGTTATCTTGCAGCAAGGGCACAAATTACGGCGAGTCAGCAAGATGCGGCTCAACAACAGGCTGCAATAAATGAATTACGCAATAGATCTTTTAGTAGCCCAGAAGAACGAATCCGTGCACAGACTTTTGAACAGATGCAGGCGAATTCGAATAAAAAAGTGGCTGAATAGGCAATGAGGAAACGATCAACAACAGAAATATAGCATTGAGAGTTAGACAAGGAGATTTTCAGGGAAATATTTTGAAGTATCAAGAAATCAATGTAATACAAAAATAATGTTCAAATATATGGAGTCTTGAACAATGAAGAAAGTAATCCCGGCCTTGGTATTTGGGGCCCTTATATTCACATCAGTTAATAGCTCAGCAATTGTAACTTCAAGTTATCAGAATTGCGGTATAAAAGACAATCAAGCTGGTTGTAGTCAAACATCTGCAACAGATTGGGGGCTATTTTCTAAAAAAACAGATTATGCCAAAACCAAGTATCCATTGGTGTTTGCACATGGTTTATTTGGTATTGCACAGATTGGACCTGTCAATTACTGGTATGGTATTCCCCAGGATTTAAGCCGTCAGGGTGCAAATGTATTTGTCACCAATACATCTGCTGCAAACTCAGATGCAGTACGTGGTGAACAATTACTTAAACAAGTTCTCACGATTCAGGCCTTAACAGGTGCAGAAAAAGTTAACTTGATTGGTCATAGCCAAGGTGTGCAAACTGTACGCTATGTTGCGGGTGTTCGTCCTGATTTGATCGCATCAGTAACAGGTATTGCAGGTTCAAATAAAGGTAGCGATATTGCAGATTTGGTGGAAACAGTCATACGTAAACCAGCCAGTGAATATGGTCTTGATAAAACTATCGGCGCTATAATAAATGTGTTTACAGGTATAGAAAGTTTTCTGGGTGGTACTTCTAGTAATAGTGGAACATATGATCAAGATGTTTTAAGTGCACTTGCGGGTTTGACCAAGGCAGGAGCGGGTGAGTTTAATGCCACATTCCCTCAAGGTATTCCCGTGACTGAATGTGGGTCAGGAGCTGCTACAGTGAATGGTGTGAATTATTATTCATGGTCGGGTACAGGCACACTTACAAACTTACTGGATCCTTCAGGTTATGGGATGGTTGCTGGTGCGGCATGGATAAAGTTAAGAACTGGTAGTGATAGTGATGGTTTAGTGCCAAGATGTTCATCTCATTTGGGTAATGTCATTCGTGATAACTATCCACAGAACCACCTAGATGAAATTAATCAGTTCTTGGGACTTGTTGGCTCTGGTGCTGGTGCAGACCCCGTTCCGCTATATAGTCAGCATGCCAATCGTTTAAAATTGGCAGGTTTCTGATTTTTAAATTCAATGTTTTTTATGAAGGAAAGTAGGAAATTAGTTTTCTACTTTTCCTCAGTTTAAGATCGTTAGCAAAAATAATGGATGAAAAGCATAAATTTTAGAGTGTCATTATTTTAGTTAAGATAAATGATAAATCATTGAGTAGGTCCATCGCTTTTTGTTCATCTAATTCAGAAGTGGTGATACGTATAGCTTTAATATCCAGGCCTAATGAAAACTCTTTTCCAAGTCTGACTTTCCATCCCATTAGCGCGAGTTGATAGGCTATTTCCTGTGCTTGTGCATGTTCGATCCATAGATTTAAACCATCACAATAACTTATATCTAGAAGCTTTTGATCCAATAATTTTTTAACGATTTCTTGATTTTTTGTTTGATATTGTATTTTTGCTTTATTGATTAATTGATGAACTTTGTCCGATGTCATGAGCGAAAATATCATCTTTTGTAAGATATGACTCACCCAGGTACAGTTTGGATTTAGTTTCATCCTTAGTCTGGTCGCGGTCTGAGGATCACAATTGATAAATGCAAATCTAAAGTCTGGACCTAAAAATTTTGATACAGATCTTATTACCGCCCAATGTCGGGTAGATTCAGGCACAATGTGATAATAAGGGGTTGTGGCAAGTAATGAAAAGTGATCATCAATAATAATGAGTACATCAGGGTATTCAGAAAATAACTGATGTAATTCTTGTGCCGTTTTAGCATCAAGACTATAACTGGTCGGATTCTGCGCTCTTGGTGTAATGACGATTGCTTTGGCTTTTTGCTCTAGTGCTTTTCTTATACTATGAATATCATAGCCTTGTGCTGTGACTGGGAAAAACACCATATTAAAGCGATTCACCTGTAAAGTATGAATACTGGTAATGAAACCTGGTTGCTCGATTGCAATACTGTCAGATTGGATTAAATGTGCATTGAGAATTCTTTCAATTGCATCAACCGCACCATGAGTAAATTCAATTTCAGCAATTTTATGGCTGATGTCAGCAAAAACTTCATTTCGAGCAAAGGTTTCCAAATCTGGAAGCTTGGTACTGTCACCATATAAATAGGGTGCACTAAAATTAAAGTTGATGTCATGTAACTGAGGTAAAAAACCTTGGCATGGATTTCCATGCGCGAGGTCAAAAAATGTTTGATTGGTTTTTTGATGGTTTTCAAAACTATTAATTTGTGGATTTTTACGGACTTGAGTGCCTGCACGCCCTTTGGATATAACAATCCCCATTAAGGCTAAATCTTTATAGGCGGCAGCAACAGTATTACGATTGACTTCTAACTCAGTGGCTAAAGCACGAATATTGGGTAATAATTCTCCCTCCTTCAAAATCCCATTCTGAATAAGTTCTCGAATACTATTTTGAATGTCTTGAGATGTTTTACCTTTAATTTCAGCCATATAGATCCAATCATTTACTTTCAAACCCGATCAAGTTATTTAACCAGTCTTCAAGTACAAGTTTTGCTTTGTCTGCCAGTATATTGCCATAATATTGATTCTCAAGTCTTAAATCCAGAATATCTATCTTATGTTGCCTTAATTCATCAGTATGACCGATGAGCCATCTTTCAAATTGTTTAGGATCGGCTTCTGCATGGAACTGTAATGCCATAATATTATTTCCTACACTAAATGCTTGATTTGGATAATAAATTGAACTGGCTAAGTGCGTGCCAACACTAGGCAAATCAAATGTATCACCATGCCAATGTAAAACGTGTATACCTTCAAGAAACCTTAAAGGTGATGCAAATGCCTGAGCACTCAAGGATAAGCGGCCCCATCTTATTTCTTTGATATGGCCTGGATATACTCTTGCACCTAAAGCAGTTGCAATCAGTTGGGCACCCAAACAAATACCAAAAGTTGCATAATTGGCTGTTAATCGTTGCTTTAATCCCGCGATGATTTCTTTTAGATAAGGATAGGTGCTTAAGTCATATGCACTGATTGGCCCGCCAAGAATGATAAGCGGGTCTTTTTCTTGTAAGATAGTACTCAGATCATCTACACCTGCTTGAAAAACGCAAATGTCATAGCCCATCTGTTTTAGTACGGGAGTAAAGCTTCCGGTATCCTCAAAACTTAAAAATTGGATCACATTAATAACGTGGTGTTTTATCATGTTCATGTTTGTCTCTCAGTGAAATAAGTGTGGATCAGCGCTATGAATCAAACTGAATTGGATGACTCTTCATTCTGTTGAAAAACTGAATCAGCGGTTGTATTTTGATAAGAATATTGAGAAGACAACGTTCTCATCTGACCATTTTGATAAATAAGAACACGCATATCTTCAGTCACTTGTACAAAATCAACTTCAATAGAATCAATCACTTTCAATGTTGCGATGAGTTGCTGAATCGAATTTTGTGAAGCAAGATGATTGGGTGTAAAAGTACCGAGTAACTTTTTTTCTCGATATATATTGATCTGATAGTGAGTTTTCATCGTGATGCTCTATTCAGTAGGCCAGTAATAACTGTCTGGTTTGGAACGTGCGCCAAAAATTGCTTGTCCAATCCTGATATCTGTTGCACCTTCAGCGATCGCAAGTTCAAAATCTCCAGACATACCCATTGAAAGCCGTTGTATCTCTGGGTATTTTTCTGAAATTTGATCTCTTAGGGTTTTTAAAAGCTGAAAACACTGTTTGACTTCAGTAGGGACATGGCTATGTATTGCCAAAGTCATCAATCCAACAATTTTTATGTAGGTAAAAGGCATACATTGTTCTATGAAATGTTCTAGCTCGTGAGGCTGAATGCCATATTTACTGCTTTCACCTGATGTGTTGACTTGGACAAAGACAGGCATAATCCGCTTTTCTTTCTCTAAGGCGTTATTCAGTTTGTAAGCAAGTTCGACGCGATCTAAGGCATGGAATTCACTGATAAATTGGGCTACATATTTCACTTTATTGCGCTGTAGATGCCCAATCAGCACCCATTTTAAATTGCTAAGTTGTTTTAGTTCATCATATTTACCCTTGGCTTCAAGAACTTTATTTTCCCCTACACAGTCATATCCTAGCGCGTGAATTGCTCGAACATGTTCTGCTGAAAATGTCTTACTGACAGGCAATAATCTGATTTCGGAAGGATCTCGATTTACCTTGAGGCAAGCTTTCTCAATCGTTAATTTAACTTCACTCAGTCTGTCTGAAATAATCTCGTTTAACACAATATTGACCTATGACAAAATTATTTATTGTATAGAACAATATCATGAGATTATTTGATAAACAAATCTATATAAATGCGATTACTGAGAAGGACAACTCATTGATATTTAATGATTGAATAGGGGGGTGATAATAGGGGTGAACAATATTTGAGAAATTTTTCCTTTGTTTTTTGGTATTTAGCCTATACAAATCATAGTAGTACAAACAAATGTTTAAATATTGTTATCAGATTAAATATGAAATAACAGTGCAAGAAATTCTAATAATTACTGTTCTGAAAAAAGAATATTTCTTTTGCGATTCAGTGTTTGAGCATTGTTCAGCTTGGTACATAACGATGAGTAAGTAGGGCTTTACACTGCTTGTTATTATGAACCTCTAGATTCAAAGCATGGATTGGCACAGTTGATAAAACAATACACAGGACGTCTTATTTTTATATGTAATTACTATATTTTTGACCATGTTCTGCTTATACTGTGCAGCAATTAAGATATTTCATTTTTTGCACGTCATAAGTACTTTTGATATTGAGTACATGATTGTGTACATATTTTTAGAGTAGTGTATGGCAGTAGCTAAGAAATCCGTTAATATCAACAATATACGTAATTTTTCGATTATCGCTCATATCGACCACGGCAAGTCAACACTTGCAGACCGTTTCATTCAAATGTGTGGTGGATTGCAAGACCGTGAAATGCAAGCTCAAGTCTTAGACTCTATGGAGCTAGAGCGTGAACGTGGGATTACCATTAAAGCGGCTTCTGTAACCTTGTACTATACCCATCCAAATGGGCAAGAGTATCAATTAAACTTTATTGATACACCGGGACACGTGGACTTCTCTTATGAAGTATCGCGTTCTCTTGCTGCTTGTGAAGGAGCATTGTTGGTTGTCGATGCTGCACAAGGGGTTGAGGCGCAATCTGTTGCAAACTGCTATACCGCAATTGAGCAGGGTCTAGAAGTATTACCCGTCCTGAATAAAATCGATTTGCCACAAGCAGAACCTGAACGTGTTATTCATGAAATCGAAGAAATTATCGGTATTGAAGCAACACATGCACCAACATGTTCGGCAAAAACAGGTCTAGGTGTAGAGTCTGTTTTAGAGACATTGGTTGACATTATTCCAGCACCGCAAGGTGACCGTGACGCACCTTTACAAGCCTTAATTATTGACTCTTGGTTTGACAACTATTTAGGTGTTGTATCACTAGTTCGTATCAAGCAAGGTCGTGTGCGTAAAGGCGATAAAATGTTGATGAAATCAACAGGTCAATCGCACATCATCACTTCGGTTGGTATTTTTAATCCAAAACATACCGATACAGGTATTTTAGAAGCGGGTGAAGTTGGCTTTATCATTGCTGGGATCAAAGACATTTTTGGTGCGCCAGTTGGTGATACGATTACCTTGGCAACCACACCTGATGTTGCAACTTTACCGGGTTTTAAAAAGGTAAAACCACAGGTATATGCGGGTTTATTCCCAATTGATGCCAGTGATTTTGAACCATTCCGTGAAGCGCTACATAAGTTACAAATTAACGATTCAGCCTTGTTCTTTGAACCTGAAAGCTCAGATGCTTTAGGTTTTGGTTTCCGTTGTGGCTTCTTGGGAATGCTACACATGGAAATTGTACAAGAACGTCTAGAGCGTGAGTATGATTTAGACTTAATTAGCTCTGCACCTACCGTAATCTATGAAGCATTGATGAAAAATGGCGAAACGATTTATATCGATAGCCCATCTAAAATGCCTGATGGTTCAACGGTTGAAGATTTACGCGAGCCGATTGCTGAATGTCATATTTTAGTGCCTCAAGAATACTTGGGGAATGTCATGACTTTATGTATCGAGCGCCGTGGTGTGCAAAAAGATATGAAATTCTTGGGTAACCAAGTATCAATTACCTTTGAAATTCCAATGGCAGAAGTGGTTATGGATTTCTTTGATAAATTGAAATCTTGCTCACGTGGCTTTGCTTCACTGGATTACAATTTCGTGCGTTTTGAGAGTTCATCTCTAGTTAAGGTTGATGTGTTAATTAATGGTGATAAGGTTGATGCTTTGGCAATGATTTGTCATCGTAATGATGCACGTCACCGTGGTATTGCTTTAGTTGAAAAGATGAAAGACTTGATTCCGCGTCAAATGTTTGATGTGGCGATTCAAGCTGCAATTGGTGCACAAATCATTGCACGTTCAACAGTTAAAGCGATGCGTAAAAACGTATTGGCTAAATGTTATGGTGGTGACGTTTCTCGTAAGAAGAAACTGTTATCGAAACAAAAAGAAGGTAAGAAACGCATGAAGCAAGTGGGTAGTGTTGAAATCCCACAAGAAGCGTTCCTTGCTGTGTTAAAAGTAGAAAGATAAAAACTAGAGGTCTTATTGCTCATGGATTTTGATTTTAATTTAATTCTCGTTCCTGCAACGCTTATATTTTTTGGGCTATGGTTACTGGATAAGTTTGTACTGAAACAACGTGCAACAAAAGGTAAGGGGAATGAAAATGTCATCATTTCATGGGCATATGATTTCTGGCCTGTTCTAGCAGTGGTTTTGGTGTTGCGTTCATTCTTATTTGAACCATTTAATATTCCTTCTGATTCTATGGTACCGACTTTAGAAACAGGTGATTATATTTTGGTGAATAAGTTCCAGTACGGTGTGCGTTTACCGATCACCAATACCAAGATAATTGATATTGGTGAGCCACAACGTGGTGATGTTGCTGTTTTTCGTTATCCAGAAAATCCAAAAATTAGCTATATCAAACGTATTATTGGTTTACCGGGTGACCATCTTGAATTCAATAATGGTCAACTTACAATTAATGGTAAAAATGTTGAGCAAGTACCTGCTGAGTTTAGTCGTGAAAAAGATATTTTAGATACGCCTAAGTCAATCTACTATTATGAAACGATGGGTACACATAAGCATTTAGTTCGTTTGTTAGAAGGTCAAAATACTTTGGTTTCAGCATTTAATTATGCACAGAAAAAACAAGACCTACCTTATGTAGCAACTGCAAATGACCGCTTTGTAAAATCAAATGGTCAAAGTTGGGAAGTGACTGTTCCAAAAGGCCATTATTTTGCCATGGGTGATAACCGTGATCAAAGTGCAGACAGTCGTTTTTGGGGCTTTGTACCTGAAGAGAACTTAACTGGTCATGCAATATATGTGTGGATGCATAAGGAACCTGGTTTAAAAATACCTTCGTTTAGTCGAAATGGAGCAATTAACTAATCGGTTACAGTTTAGAAAATCAAATAAAGGTCAATTTTTATTGACCTTTATTTTTATCTGTTAAAGCTATCAAGTTGTCTTGATTTATAAGAAAAATGAAATAGAACAAATGATTTAAACTAGCAACTTGATGCAGTTTCAAGGATAATAGCGCGGTAAAGTTTTTTATCACACCAGGGTTTGCAGTGGATAAAAAATTTATAACAATTGAAAATGATCAGTGGGTCTGCAGCAGTATATTTGACTCAATTATATGATTATTTTCAATTGCGATTAAAGATTATTCATTCTGAGCTGTTGGATAAAAAAAATGCGTAAAAATCAACAAGGCGCTTCATATATTGGAATTTTACTGGGGATAATTGCTTTAGCTTTTATGTTGAAAATCATAGTTGCTGTATGGCCTTTATACTGGGATGATCGTGTGATTAATAATCAAATTGTAGAGCAGATAAAGAATAGCTCTGCTGAAATCACACCAATGAAATTTGCAACAGAAGTTGATAAACGGTTAGAAATGAACAATATCCGAGATACTAAACTTGAGGATATTGCGACTGTATCAACTAAAGATGGTTTACAAGTGACTAAAAAATATGAAGTACGAAAAAATTTCATGCTGAATATAGATTTAGTCCTCACTTTCGAGAAGAGTTTTGATCAAAGGTCAGTTGAAAGTAAGTGATCCTCGCTTACAGAGTAGAATCGGTTACCAGTTTAAACAATACGAGTTATTACAACTCGCGCTGACTCATCGCTCGGTGAGTCACAAATACAACTATGAGCGCCTAGAGTTTTTAGGTGATGCATTGTTGGGTATGATCATCGCAAACTACTTATATCATGCGTACCCTCATGAAAATGAAGGGCGTTTGACGCGTATGCGCGCAACTTTGGTACGCCAAGAAGCACTGGGTAAAATTGCCAATGATTTAAAGTTAAGTCAAAGTTTAATTTTAAGTACAGGTGAATTGAAATCAGGCGGTCATCATCGTGAGTCAATATTAGCAGATACAGTTGAAGCAATTATTGGCGCAATTTATACCGAAACGCGAGATTTGCCTTTGTTGGAATCGATTGTTTTAAAATGGTATGAACCCTATTTAGATCATATCGAACCGACAGATCAACTCAAAGACCCGAAATCACGTTTACAAGAATATCTACAAGCTCGTAAAAAGCATCTCCCAGTTTATGAGGTCGTAGATATTCAGGGTGATGCACCTAACCAGCATTTTAAAGTAGAATGTACGGTAGATGGCTTGCCTAAAATGATGGGTGAGGGATCAAGTCGCCGTTTTGCAGAACAAGCAGTCGCGGCGGATTTTTTAAAGATATTGGAGCAGTAAACTGCATGAGTACACATTCCGATCACAATGATGCTGATCACGAGCCGTCTGAAAACGGTAATGAGTTAATTAATCAATTTTTTAGCTCGCAAGGTACAGAAATCCCTTCGGATTATCGAAGTGGATTTGTTGCAATTGTAGGACGTCCAAACGTGGGTAAATCGACATTGATGAACCATTTATTGGGTCAAAAATTGTCAATTACTTCACGTAAGCCACAAACGACGCGCCATAAAATCATTGGTATTGATAGTCGTGAAAAGTCTCAGGCTGTATTTGTTGATACGCCGGGGATGCACAAGAAAGAAGTGCGTGCGATCAATAAAATGATGAACAAAGCTGCACATTCTGCATTGCGTGATGTCAATTTGGTTCTATTTGTTTTAGATGCCCAGAAATGGACACCAAATGATGACTTGGTTTTAGAAAAACTGCAAAATGCAGAAATGCCAGTCGTTTTGATTATCAATAAAATCGATACCTTAGAAAATAAGCGTATGATTTTACCGTTGATCCAAGAACGTGCGAAGTTGATGAATTTTGCTGAAATTGTTCCTGTTTCAGCATTACGTGGTGCAAATTTGGATCATTTGCGTGAAGCGATTGAAAAGTATCTACCATTCCAGCCACCATTATATTCTTTAGAACAGTTAACTGACCGTTCAGAACGTTTTCTTGCCAGTGAAATCATTCGTGAGAAAATTATGCGTCAGTTAGGTGAAGAGCTGCCTTATGATTTAACGGTTCAAATTGAGTCATTTAAAATAGAAGAAGCGACAGTGAATGAAAAAACTGGTCGTCCTAAGGCTGCATGTACTTATATTGATGCTACAATTTTTGTTGATCGCCCTGGGCAAAAAGCCATCGTGATTGGTGAAAAAGGTGCTAAGCTGAAGAAAATTGGTATGGATGCTCGTGTCGACATGGAAAAAATGTTTGAGCAAAAAATCATGCTAACACTTTGGGTGAAAGTTAAAGGTGGTTGGTCTGATGACGAACGTGCTTTAAAAAGTTTAGGCTACAGCGATATTTAATTGACTTTTTGGGAACTGAAATGATTCGAGTTATAGCAATTCTTGCTTGCATAATCATGTTACAAGGCTGTATCACTAAAATTGTGACAGTTCCCGTCAAAGTTGCTTATAAAACCACAAAAGGCGTGGTTAAAGGCACTGCTGCGGTTGTAGGCGCTGTTATTCCTGACGGGGATGATGACGATGATAAGAAAAAACAAAAGGATGATTAAGTTCAAGCTAGATGCGTAATGAAATCTTGCATGGTTATTTAATCCATCATCGAAAATACAGAGAACGTAGTCATATTGTGCACTTATTTACACAAGAGCATGGTCGTGTCGACGGTATTCTTAGACAAACCCCACCACCACAATATCAACCGATTACTTTACAAGCGTCGGGAAAATCCGAGCTTAAAAACTTTTCAAAACTCGAAATACTCAATCAACCGATTTTCTTTTATGGGGATGCTTTCTTTTCAGGCTTTTATTTAAATGAATTGCTACTTCGTTTATGTCCGCTTGAAGAAATGATGTCTGAAACATTTCAGCAATACCATTTAACTTTACAACATTTACAAAAATTGGCTGAACATCCACAAGCTGATTTATTTCTTCGACAAATTTTACGCCAGTTTGAACACGCACTGTTAGAAGAGTTGGGTTATCCACTGGATTATGGGCATGATTCAAATCAACAAGAGATTATGCTGACCCAACGTTATCAATTTCAATTGGCCGAAGGCTTTACACCAGTGTCATATACCTCGTCTGGGACGTTGCTGGGCCAACAAATTCTAAGCATGGCAAATTATGAAAAGGGTAGGGATTTTAGCCCAGAGCAGTTACAATTATTGGCTAAACTCTATCGACAAATGATTACTTCACTTTTAGGTGATCGACCATTAAAAAGTCGTCAGCTTTGGGTTCAAAATGCTCAATCTAAAACGTTGAGCCGTTAATTTTATTTTATTGGTTAATTAGGAGAATGTTATGGCCGCATTGCTAGGTGTAAACATTGACCATGTTGCAACCCTCAGACAAGCACGTGGAACGACTTATCCTGATCCTGTGAAAGCTGCATTAATTTGCGAACAAGCAGGGGCGGAAGGCATTACTTTACACTTACGTGAAGATCGTCGTCATATTCAAGATGATGATGTGCGCCGTATGCGACCTGTATTGACGACAAGAATGAACTTGGAAATTGCTGTAACTGATGAAATGGTTGCATTTGCAAAAGAGATTCAACCACATCATGTGTGTTTTGTGCCAGAGAAACGTCAAGAAATCACCACAGAAGGTGGTTTAGATGTGCTTGGGCATTTTGAAGATGTTAAAGCTGCGACTCAGGCATTAACTGCAATTGGTTGTGATGTATCTTTGTTTATTGATGCTGATTTTGCACAAATCGATGCTGCAATTGCTTGTGGTGCACCCACTATTGAATTACATACGGGTGCTTATGCAGACGCTAAAACTGCTGAAGCTCAACAGATTGAACTCGAAAGAATTATTAAAGGTACTGAGTACGCTGCATCTAAAGGTTTGGTCGTTAATGCTGGTCATGGTTTGAATTTGGACAATGTGGCTGCAATTGCTGCAATTCCTCAGATTCATGAACTTAATATTGGACATTCGATTATTGCCGAAAGTGTATTTGTTGGATTGGAACAAGCTGTAAAGGACATGAAGGCCGCACTTCATGCAGCTGGTTAATTTAATTTTTGATTTACGTTGTTGAATATTGATCATGTCGAATATGAATTATGATGAGCTTATGCAACCTGTGATTGCTTTTTTAGGCTGTGAAACGCCAAAGGCATGGTTGGATGAGGCATTGAACAATCTCCCATTGCTCATGCAGGATCATGCGAATTGTGAAAAGAAAGCGGCTGGAACAGCAATGAACTTGATGTTTCGCTACAGTTTTTTTACCGATTTGCAGATCAAATTAGCACAACTTGTGCGTGAAGAAATGTTGCATTATGAACAAGTGTTAGAGTTTATGAGCAAACGTGGTCAAGAATGGAAAGGTCTGAGTGCAGGTCGTTACGCAGGTGGTTTGCGTAAAGAAATTCGTACTTATGAACCAGAAGCTTTGATTGATGTTTTGGTGATTGGTGCATTTGTTGAAGCTCGTTCTTGTGAACGATTTTATGCCTTAGCGCCATTGGTAGATGATGAGTTGGGTCGTTATTACCGTTACTTGCTGAAATCTGAGTCTCGTCACTATGAGGACTATTTAGCTTTGGCTTTAGATGTTGCTAAAACTGCTAAATTAAAAGATCCAGAAGAGGATATTCAGCAACGCATCGAATTGATTCGTGAAGTAGAGAAGGATTTGATTTTAACGCCTGATAAGACTTTCCGTTTCCATAGCGGTGTGCCGGTTTAACTGCTTGACTAATTAAAAACTGAATTTAAAAAATAGACCAAAGCATTGCTTTGGTCTATTTTGTTGGGCTGTTTAAGAAAAACCAGATGGAACTGTTGCTTTAGGCAGTTTCGATACCTGTCCAGCCTGCATCTGGATAACGTTCACCTTGTATCTGATCAGGTGCAAAAAGTTGATCAAGTTGCAGAATTTGTTCATTCGTGAGGTTAACTTGATTGGCTTTAAGGTTATCCTGTAAATAATTTAAATGTCGTGTCCCAAAAATTGGCGTGACATGAGCATGTTTGCGCAGTAACCAAGCTAAGGCAATTTGTGCATTGCTGTGTTGCCATGACTGACATAAGTCGCTAAATTTTTTCAGTAATAGCTGGTTTGACTGAAAGGCTTCACCCTGTAATCTGGGTAAGTTTTTTCTGAAATCATTCTCAGGCATTGTTTCTGGATTTAAATCTGCTGTGAGAAATGCCCGTCCTAATGGACTATAAGCAACAAATTCAACATTCAGTTGCTGACAAGTGTTTAATAAACTTTGTTCAGGTTCACGTGACCAAAGGGAATATTCACTTTGGACTGCTGTAACAGGCGCAATAGCACAGGCTTTTTCTAAGGATTGTGCTGAGATTTCAGAAAAGCCAAAACTTTTAATTTTGCCTTCTTGAACCAAATCTGCAAGCGTAGCTGTAACATCTTCAATTGGGATTTCAGGTTGTCTCCGATGACAATAATATAAATCAATTTGTTCAATACCTAAGCGTTTTAACGAAGCTTCACAGGCGCTACGGATATAATCTGGCGTATTATCAATACGGCGTTTATAGTGATTTTCAGCACGGACAATACCAAATTTAGTCGCGATTACCATTGCCTCTCGTTCAGTTCGATAGTGTGCAATAAATTGCCCCAATAACTGTTCATTGTGTCCATGACCATAAGTATCCGCAGTATCAAAAAAATTAGTACCTGCATGAAATGCTTGTTCCAAAATCTGTAATGAGTTTTGATCATTAGTTTGACCATAAAACTCACTCATTCCCATACAACCTAAACCCATTGGTGAAATTTTAAGATGTGTTTGACTTAATTTTTTCATTTTGATTGACCTTTAATGATGAGGTGATCTTTAGCCCATGAATCATGTAACCATTTTTCAGTTTTGCGGTGGCCAGGAAAACTGACCCAGACAATATCTCTTTCAAAAATAATGGGCCGTTGGTTTTTACCAATAATGACCCAAAACCAGCGACCATCATTTAAGTTGCGCATTTTGACTTTTATGCCTGCAATCTTTTGTGTTTTTCCATTGATGTGCACGTTTTCATCATGCTGATCGATCCAATGAATCTCTCGATGTTGCAGTAAGTCTGGTGCATAGTGTTGTAGAAAGTCATCACTGATTTTTTGCGCTTGCGCTTTTGTGGGCAAATGACCGTTGAGAAGGCTTTCATCTAAATATGAAAATCCTTTTAAATGGCCTCTTTGATCCGATAAATAACTGAAATTTTCGCAATTCAGTTTGAGAGATGGTAATTTCTGATAGCGGACCAATTGCACATGCTGTTGGTCGCTCAGCACATCTTGTTGATACACTTTTTGATAATGCGAAGGTAAAAATTCAGACAAAAAGTGAGTCATATTATTCACCTGCGTTGTTGTGATTATTGCTGCTGGATCATTTGCAGAACATGATGTGATCAGTAGTGTACTACTGAGAATGAATGCATATTTCATATGATTGACGCCCTAAAAAGTTGAATTTTTATTTGGGGGGATCACGGCAATAGCTTCGACTTCTACCAAAACATCTGGATGAAATAATTGTGCAACACCAATCAGGCTACTTGCTGGTGGCAATTCAGCTTGAATAAATTGATCGCGAACTTTACGAATTGTTGCAAGCTGATCAGGTTGTAAATTACGGACATAGATGGTCAGTTTGACCAGTTGTTGAGTACTCACATTCGCTTGATGTAATGTTTTTTCAATATTTTGAAAAACCAAGAGCAGTTGCTGTTCAAGACCAGCCTGTAAGATATCGCCATTTTCTGTGATAGGGACATGCCCAGATAAGTACATCGGTTGCCCTTGTTCTACAATGATTGCCTGTGAAACATTGGGAATTGTGGCGTATGTTGGGTTGATAGGACGCAATAAGGTATTTGGTGCTGATGCGTGATGATGCTGCTGCATGGTGACCTCAGATGAATTTTTATTTTGTGCATGTGTGAGAGGACTGTTAAAGAACAGACCCAATAAAATAGGGAATATGTAAAATTGAGATGACATATTTTGAGCCTATGAAAAAACAATAGAGAGATTGTGCTTAAATTTCATTTTTTATAGAATAGTCATTATTGATGGTTTTAAATTCCAAAAATGAAATGTTAGATGATCTGAGTTTATTTATCGCAATTGTTGGGGCGGGAAGTTTTAATAGGGCTGCACAACAACAGAATATACCCGCAGCTACACTGACGCGTCGCTTGCAAAAATTAGAAGAGAGCTTGGGGTGTAAGCTATTACACAGGAACAGCCGAGGTTTGAAATTGACTCAGGAAGGGCAACGTTACTACGATCGCTGTCAACCCTTAGTTAGAGCGTTACTGCAAAATACCCATGAAATAAAAGAGGAAACTACACAGGTTAAAGGTCAAATCAAAATTCTAGCACCGATGAATCTGGCAATATTTCCGTTAAAACAGTTTTGGAATACCTTTCTACAAAGATATCCAGAGATTGAACTTGAATTACAACTGGACAATGCTTTAGATGATTTAATGGCTCAGGGGGCAGATCTCGCCTTACGCGTAGGTAAAATGGCTAATAGTGCCTATATTCAAAAGCGGCTGGGAAGTGTTCAAACCTGTATTGTGGCATCACCAGATTATTTAGATCGGCATCTCATTCAGACACCACAAGATTTAGATCAACAAGACTGGTTATTGGCATATCCCTTAGAACAACTTGAACTTAGGCAACATCAACACAGTTATACATTTAAAATTCAGTCGTATCGATTGAAAGTGAATGAAATCAGTTTATGTGTAAATCTAGCAGAACAGGGACTAGGATTAAGTTATGTTCCACTGACTCAATGTGAAGATGCCTTGAATTCAGGCAGATTAAAACGGGTGCTTCCTGATTGGCAATTACCAATTCGAGATGTTTATGCTGTTTGGCAGGCGCAAAAGGTCATGCCTGCACGAGTAAGAGTTTTTATTGAAGAGTTAGCTGAATTTTTCCAGCAACAAACATGGAATGATACTGCCCCATAAAAGTGAATGGGTATTCTTGTTTATTTGTCACAGCCTGTGTCTAGTCCTGAAATAAAAAAAGCCCACTTTGATAAGTGGGCTTTTAGAATTTGGCTCTCCAACCTGGGCTCGAACCAGGGACCTGCGGATTAACAGTCCGTCGCTCTACCGACTGAGCTATTGGAGAATCTGAATGCGATTATAAGGATATATCTTTATGGGTCAAGCCTTTCCTGTCATCTTTTCTTCATTTGTACACTGTATGGTTTTTATTTGAACAATCTATAGATAATTTAAAAAAATTGATTCTGACAGTTGCAATAGTGAAACGGTCTTGTTAGATTAAAACCATAAAGAGTGTTTAAGTTTGACTTAAACAGTGTGGATTTAAAACCAACTTGCCAGCACTAAATGGCTAAATAGGAGACAGCGAATGAATACGCTTACTATTTCTCAAATTTTTGAAAATTTCTCAGTCTACCAAGAAAATTACCTTTCAATCCTGCAAGATCCTGAACAATATTTTATCCAAGTTGAACAAGCCTATTTAGATGTTTGGCCATTTACTGAAAAAAAACTGTATTTGGGCGATCTGTTACAACTTTGGTTTAGTGAAAAATGGCTCATTAATACACCGTGTCGATTATTAAATTCATCCAGTCAGGTTTCATCAAGTTCAAACACGCAAGCTACTCAAAAACGCATTCAACGTACACAAGATTTTTATCTGTTTCAATTGAGTGGAAGTACCTTATCAGGTTCTAACCATGCGCAAATCTGGTCAGTTTCAGAACAAAAAGTGCTTTATGTTTCTTTGGATCGCATCTTTAAATATTACTGCTATTTTGAATCGATTGAACGCCCAAAAAACCATCCTCAAAACCCATTTAAATTGTTTCAACACGCGATTTAATCAAACGCATTGAGAACGCTTTTAAGTGTGACTTTAAATCTGCTTAAAAGCTTCAATTGCTCGAATACGACTTTGTTTTAAGTCCACAATTGGCTTTGGATAATTGAGCTCAATATTGGGATTTTTTGCATAAGGTTCATGAATGGTTTTTGCGTCTAAATGTGCAAGTTCTGGAACCCACTGTCGAATGTAGTCACCTTGTGCATCGAATTTCTGCGATTGGCTGATAGGGTTAAAAATACGGAAATAAGGTACGGAATCAGTTCCTGTGGATGCACACCATTGCCATCCTCCGTTATTGGCAGCCAAATCCCCATCAATAAGATGTTGCATAAACCATTGCTCACCTAAACGCCAATCAATCAATAGGTTCTTGGTGAGAAACATGGCGACAACCATACGGATCCGATTATGCATCCAGCCTGTGTGAAGTAACTGGCGCATACCTGCATCGACGATAGGAATCCCTGTCTGACCTGTTTGCCAAGCGCTTAAATCATTTGCAGCATCGCGCCATTGTAGTTGCTGTGTTGGCATTTTAAAGGGCAAGTGCTTTGACACACGCGGAAAATCAAACAGGATATGCTGATAAAACTCACGCCAAAGCAGCTCATCAAGCCATGTTTGTTGTCCAATATGATCAATAGAAAAATGTCCAAATTGTGCTCGAAATAGGGCATTGAAACACTGTCGAATTGAAAGGATGCCTATATTTAAATATGCTGAAAGCTGGCTGGTGGCTTCAATTTGGGGAAAATCACGTTCAAGTTGATAATGACGGACTTTATTTTCAATAAATTCATCCAAGACATTCAAAGCATATTGTTCGCCAATTTGCCATTGCTTGTTGATCTGATTCGGATCGAATGTAAAACCAAGCTCGGCCAAAGTTGGCAGGCTATTGTTATCCAACTCGCCCACATCTATTGCATCATTTAAGGCTTGAGTCTCAGGAGTAGGGAAGCATTGCGGGATCGAAATACTCAGTTGTTCATAGCAGTATTTTTTAAATGCACCGAAGACTTGATAGGGTTGATTGGATTTATTGCGAATTGAACCGACAGGGAACAGAGTGCGATCATGATATAAAACCAAATCACGGTTACTTTGATTCAGTTGTGTTTGAACTTGGAAATCTCGATTTAATTCATTAACACCGCACTCAATATTGGCGTGTACATTTTCAATGTCCAGTTTTTGACAGAGTTGATCGATCTCTGCTGCAATGTTTTCCCATAAGGGAACAGTGCGGATAATCAACGGAATTTGAATAGAAGCAAGTTCTTGTTGAATGGCTTGAATTTGTCGTAAATAGAAATCAAGCTTAATCGGTGCATCGTCATGCATCCGCCATTGTTCAGGTGAAAGAATCACCAGTGCAATTACAGGACCGCTTTGCGCTGCATGCCATAGGGCAGTATGGTCTTGAATACGTAAGTCTTGACGGAACCAAAGAAGTTGTTTTTGCATAGGATTGATAGGAATGGATTCATTCACACTAGGTTTTCATCAATTTAAACCAATACGCATAAAAAAGGCAAAGTAAAAACTTTGCCTTTTCGATCAGATCAAGCAGATCTTAGTGGTGATGACCACCTGCACCGTGTACATGACCGTGCTCTAATTCTTCTGGAGAAGCATCACGAACTTCTGCGATTTCAACTTCAAAAGTAAGATCTTGGCCAGCTAATGGGAAGTTAGCATCAACGATGATGTTGTCGCCTTCGATTGCTTTAACAGTAACGATTTGAACACCATCATCAGTTTGAGCTTGGAACTGCATACCAGCTTCAATGTTCTCAACACCTTGGAACATTTGAGCAGGAACTTCTTGAACGAGGTCAGGGTTGTATTCGCCATAACCTTCAGCAGCTGGGATAGTGACTGTAAATTTGTCACCTACAGTTTTACCTTCTAAAGCTTTTTCTAAACCAGGAATGATGTTACCTGCGCCATGTAAATATGCAAGTGGTTCACCTTGTGATTTATCGAGAGTTTCACCCTCAGCGTTAGTCAGCGTATAGTGGAAAGAAACCACGTTGTTATTTGCAATAGCAGTCATGTTATTGATCCATTCGGTAATCGATAATTTTAAGGCTACATCATAAAGTGAAAAGCAATTTTTGTAGACTAAAATTACTAAAAAATTGCATTTTCATCTGTATTTTGACCATTTTTTCATAAATATGGGCAAAAACTTAAATTTCAATGCAATTTTATTTTTGGCGCGATTTTTCGTGTAACAAAATCTTTAGCCGTTAACAAGCCTGCATGAGCATAGCCATATATCGTCGCTTGATGAATACGATATAAAGACACATACATCGATTTTGCCACGAAGCCTTGAACATTAACCTGACCAAGTAGCTCACCGACCGCTTTATTTTCACTGAGTGATACCAGTGAACCTTTGTCTGCGAACTGGAACATTGGCTGTGGTCGTCCTTTGATGCGTGCATTCATTGCATCTACTAGAAACGAAGCTTGTTGACTTGCGACTTGTGCACGTGGACCAAGTGGTGCTTCTCTTGCATCTAAGATACAGTGGGCGCAATCACCAAAGGCAAAAATGTTTGGATCAGCCTGAGTCTGTAAGGTTGCGTATACGTTTAAACGCCCCATACGATCTTTTTCAAAGCCTGCTAAATTGGCAATTACTTTAGGGGTTTTTATCCCTGCTGCCCAAACTTTTAATTGTGCTTCTACGGATGTGCCATCACTAAAATAGACTTTTTCAGCATCTACTTTTTCAACACGTTTGCCCGTTAATACATCTATTTTCATTCGTTGTAATTGCTGTGTGGCATGCTCAGCCATTTTTTCAGAAAGTGCAGGTAAGATACGATCAGCGCCTTCAACCAAAGTAATTTTGACATTGTTTGGGTTAATTTTATTTAAACCATATTTATAAAAGTTCTGTTTGGCTTGAACCAACTCAGCTGAAAGTTCAACACCTGTTGCGCCTGCACCAATCACGGCAATGTGTAATTCACGATCAATATTTTTATTTTGAGCATCTAAATACAAGTGCAGTAAGTCCTGTTGGAAGACTTCTGCTTGTTGGCGACTGTCGAGATAATGACAAAACTCTTTAACCCCAGGCGTATTAAAGTCATTGGAGACTGAGCCGACTGCCAGAATTAAGGTGTCATATTGCAGGGTGATTTGCTCTTGATTGGATTCATATTTACTGGTTTGGGTTTTGCTAAGCTCGATGGTTTTGTTATCACGATCTAAATGTTCAAAACGACCCAAGACAAATTCATAGTGATGCTTGGCTGCATGTGCATAATAATTGGTTTCTTCATCACTTGGGTTCATGGTGCCAGCTGCAATTTCATGTAGCAATGGCTTCCAGATATGGGTGAGTTTTTGGTCAACAAGGGTGATTTTGGCTTTTTTACTCTTTCCAAGCGTATCACCGAGTTGTGTCACCAGTTCTAAACCACCAGCGCCACCACCAACAATCACGATATGATGTAGATTTGACATAGAAAACCTAAATTGTTGTTATGAAAATAGAATGGCATAAATATGCCATTCTATTTAATTGTTTAGGTTTTTTTTGTATTACAGGTTACATAATTATAATAAATCTAACTAAATTGGTTGGTTTTAATTAAATCCCAAAAATTGACTTGATCCATTCGATTAAACGTTCAAACCAAGAGGCTTGTTCGATATGCACTTCATCTTCAATATCAAAACTTTGAATCAGTTGATTGTTTTGGTAAACATTCACTTTTGCCAAATGCATGATCTTTTCTAAAGGTGCGGTAAGTGATGTCTCATTCAGTTCAACATTCAAATGGGTTTGAGTTGTTGTAAGCGGTTCAACTGCTGCCAAGAGACCATTTGCCTCAGTTTTCATGATACGGCTATTTACAACATCAAAAGTCGCTAAATCAATTGGTGTCGCATCGTTATATAAAGATGTGGTAATGAGTTGAGGTTTTTTTGCTTCAACCTTAAACATTTTTAAGGTGGATTTAACTACAGGAAGCTCAGCAATCAATTGTTTGTCTTTAATTGCGACTTCATCACGGGTGTAGGCATAGCCCAAGTTTAACAGTTTATGTGCAATTTCCGCGCGTTTAACTGCACTTTTTGCACCCATCACCACCACAATTAAACGACGATCAGGAGACTCTGTAATGGCAGAAGGACGATGCGCTGTCAGTGCTAAGTTATAGCCGGCTGCTTTGGTGAAACCCGTTTTTAAACCATCTACACTTGGATCAGACTTTAAAACAAGGTTGGTGGCATGATGAAAATGTTGGTTATAACTAAAACTTGGCATCACTGAATAATGCATATATTCAGGGGTTTGTGATGTTACTGCTTGACCTAAGATCGCCATATCATGAGCTGACGAAAAATGATCAGGCATGGTAATACCTGGAGGGTTGGCAAAATGAGTATCCGTCATGCCCAAGGCTTGTGCTTCTTGGTTCATACGAGCAACAAATGCAGGTACGCTACCTGAGATACGTTCTGCCAGCGTTACTGCTGCATCATTGGCAGACATCACAATCAATCCAGCAAGAAGTTGGTCAATTGAGATTTGCTCACCTTGCTTCAGGTACATTTGAGATTCATCCCATTGCACGATTTGAACTACGGGGGTTGCAGTAATAATCTCTTCTTTTTTGATATGACCTGCTTTGAGTTCTTTCAACGCAATATAGGCGACCATCATTTTGGTCATGGATGCTGGCGCACGCTGTACATGACTATTATATTCAGCAATGGTTTGACCCGATTGTGTATCTAATATTGTCCAAGCTTCAGCTTCAACAGATTGCGGATTAATATTAAGTAAAGCGGCGTTAACAAACGTGGAGCAAACCAAGCCAGTTATCGCGATAAAAGAAGCAAGAATTTTCAACAGATTTACCTTTAAGCCAATCCTATGGCAAGAGTGCATAAACTTTGCGAATGCTATGCCTTTTTTGCACTCTTCGCTAGTCAGAATCGTAGAGAATTGCGACTAAAATCGCCTGACTTTGTAAAAAAATGCTAATCTAATTGGTAATTTCTCACTGTCTATTTTCGAATATATATTTATGTTGCATTATCAGATTGAATTTGACGATTACCGTCAGCACCTCATTCATGTCACATTGCGCTTTTTGGCGAACCCTACTCAAGTTTTGTCACTTCCTACATGGATTCCTGGTAGTTATTTGATCCGTGAGTTTTCTAAACATATCGAATCTGTGAAAGCCTATGATGAAGCGGGTCGTCAACTGCAAATTAATAAGTTTGAAAAAAATAAATGGCGTTTATATAACACCGACCATGAACTGATTACTGTTGAATATGATGTTTACGCCTATGACCTTTCGGTACGTGGTGCATATGTCGATCAAACCCGTTTATATGTCAATCCTGCTTGTATTTGCCTAGGGTTGCAAGACCAAGAAGAATCAGCAATCGAAGTTGAAGTATTTTTACCTGAAGAATTAAAGCATTTTCAAATTGCCACAGGTTTAGAGTCAAGAAGCTTGGTGAAAGGGCGCTATACCTTAAAAGCCAACAATTATGCACAATTGATTGATGCACCATTTGAATTGGCGGATCAAACCCGTTTTAGTTTTGAAGCGAATGGGATTCCACATGAATTTGTGGTTTCTGGTCAGCATACAATGAATGCAGCGCGTATGAAGCAAGACCTTGAAAAAATCTGTAGTACAGAAATTTCAATGTTTGGTTCAGCACCTTTTGAAAACTATACTTTTATGACCATGGCAACTGGCAATAGTTATGGTGGTTTAGAGCATCCGAATAGTACCAGTCTGATTTCGCCACGTGATGATTTTCCTAAAGCAAATGAACCTGTAGAGCCTTCTGCGGATTATCAACGCTTCCTTGGGTTGTGTAGTCATGAATATTTTCATTCATGGTTGGTTAAATTTATCCGCCCTGAAAACTTTGCAAATTACGATTTAGATCAGGAAGGCTACACCTCACTGTTATGGATTTTTGAAGGTTTCACCTCTTATTATGATGATTTGATTCTGTATCGTAGTGGTGTGATTTCTCAAGCATCTTATTTAAAGTTGCTAAAAGGGCAAATTGATCGTTATCTACAGAATCCGGGACGTTTTATTCAATCTGTTTCAGAGTCTAGTTTTGACGCTTGGATTAAATTTTATCGTCAAGATGAAAACTCAAATAATGCTGGAACCAGTTATTACAATAAAGGCTGTTTGGTTGCACTCAGTTTAGATTTAGGTCTACGTTTACGTGGTTCTAGTTTGGATGCGTTAATGCGCCGTTTGTATGAAAATACCCAAAAGGGCATGCAAGTCAATGAGCGTACGATTGTCGAACTGTGTAATGAACTGACTGGCGATAATTGGATCGAACAGATTAATCATTTGATTAATACCACAGATGAGCTACCACTGGATCAATTGTTCCCTGAATTTGGTTTGAGCTATAGCTTACAAAATGAAAAAGCACTTCCATTCGGTTTGAAAGTTGCTGAAAAAGCTGAGGGTGTTATCATTCAGCAAGCGCGTCGTGATGGTGTTGGCGCAAAAGCAGGTCTGTCTGCCAATGATGTGATCATTGCGATTGATGGTTTAAAAGCATCTGAAAAACTTTTAAACCAATATGCAAAACAGCAAGGTCAATTTACGGTTTATGCATTCCGCCGAGATGAGTTTTTACAATTTGAGTTGCAAGGCGGCGAAGTTGCATTGACTACGGTTGAGTTGACTGTATTAGATCAAGCCAAAGCTGAGAAATGGTTAAAGGCTTAATTAAGTTGTGTACCCCCAAAAACCGATGTTAAAACACATCGGTTTTTTTTCGCCTAAAATTTAACGTGGTATGATCAATCAATTACCACGATATGTTGAATATCCATAAGGGCTAATCAACAGTGGAATATGATAATGTTCAAGACTTCCATCAATCACAAAAACCACTGGAACTTCTGGGAAAAAAGCACGTTGGTTATTTTGTTTAAACCATTCACCAGTTTGAAAAGTAACCTTATAGACACCTTTATCTAATACTTTGTTTTCAGGGTATAAGGATGAAATTCGCCCATTACTATCAGTACTTCCCTCATTAATTTTTACCCATTTATCTTTTTGTTGCGCTTCAAGAATGACTTTAACATTGCTTGAAGGTAAGCCATTTTCAAGATTTAATACATGTACGCTTAATGGGTTTTGGGCAAAACAAAGCCCAGAAAAGAGGGTTGCTGAAATAGCTAAAGTTAATTTTTTCATCATCAATTTTTACTAAGACTAAAATCACTATGTTAAGGTTAAGTTGAAGTGTTGCCGTTAAAAAAATGTAAAATTATATTAATTGTTAAAATTTAACGATGTATGGGGATTAAATAATTTTTATTTAACAATTAGATAGATAATTAAAATAATAGATAAAACAGTATCGTTGAGAGATTTCTAAATGAAATGCTTAGGCTTGCAAACGAGCCAGTCTAAAAAACGATGCATATTTTATTTAGATGCTTGTATAAGTTAGAAACCGATTTGACTGGATAAATACCCTATAAAAATTTTTTCAGATTTAAACTTACATACTATCCTTGGCGATTTATAAGACTAATTATAATGTGATTCGAGGCAGCCAAAAAAATTCAAGCAAACCTTAGCCTTGTGGTTTTTAAAATGTTATAGTCAAATTTAATTATTAAGTTTTTATAAATAAAATATTAATCTATTGTTTGTAGTGAGTGCTTAAATCTAGTCTTGTATCTGCTTCGTCGTGGTCTAACAGGATGTGCAATTCATACATTCGACAGTGAGAAGGAAAAGATAATATGAAAAAATCTCTTTTCAATATACCAAGTATAGTTTTGTGTGGCGTTCTAATCTTGGTGACATCTGTTGCGCGAGCAGACGGTACAGGCAAGCTACAGTTTCTATATACCGCTTATTTGGATGTACCTGCCTTGTTTCCAAAAACACTTGCTTCATGCAAGAAATTTGACGCATCGACAGAGCCAGAACTACAACGCTTGTATGATCAGTGGTATCAACAGCACGGACGTTATCAAAAGGAATTGCAACAACTGATATTTAAATATCTTAGTAAACAAATGGGGACAGCAAAAACAAAGAAGGTTATTGCTGAGATCAAAAAAGAAGTTAAAGGGGAGCTAGTAAGCTTATATTTTCCACAAAATCATACGTGGACCGACAATTGGTTTTGTACTAAATTGCTCCCTGAAGATTTGACAGGGAAGGGCTTAATGTTGAATTACGCAGACTACGTTGAGGAACTTAAGCAGAAAGTAAAATAAAGACATTTATTTTAATTTAAGCGACTTTCTGATTTTGAAATCAGTCAAAGTCGCTAAGTCGATAAATCTGCAATGATTTATTTCAACCCAAATCTGCAACAAAAGTAAAACGAGGTAAATAAGCTAAAGCGTCATCCATTTTTATATTCATGATTCCCAGTTAAGAGAAATCAACATATTTGTCATTAAACTTTCTAACTGTATATTTTAAAATCATCCAACAATAAATTTATTCTAAATTCATAATACAAAAGGGTAATGTCAATGAAAAAGCGTTTCTTAAAGCTCTTCACAATTGCATGTGGTTTAGGCATAGCTCCACTTGGATTTGCTGCAAATTGTTCAAGTACAATCAGCAATAATGCTGTGGCAAACTTAACTGTACCAGCAGGTGCAACATGTACCTTAAATAGTACATCCGTTGAGGGAAATGTGAATGTACTCAATGGTGGGAGTTTGATTTTAAATAATTCTTCAGTGAGTGGAAATGTGCAAGCCAATACAGCCAAAGTATTGAAATTGGTCAATTCTTCTGTTGAGGGGGATGTGCTTGCAGGTCAGGTTTCGTCAACATTGAGCTTAAATAAATCCATGATTTCAGGAAATTTACAATGCTCTACACTGACGAAACTACAAAGCAGTATGAGTAGTGTTGAAGGTAAAACTATAGGGAAGTGTCGTTAAAGATCAAAAATATCTGTCAAAAAAGCACTCAATATTGAGTGCTTTTTTGACGCTTAAATTTTTTGAACAATGACTTAAGCTTCGATGGCTTGTACCGCAATTTTTTTCGCAGGATCAACTTTACGACGTACCACTGGAACAGGTTCACCATAATATTGACGATCTGCAAAATAGCTTGAACGAACCATTGGAGCAGCCCAGATATTTCTGAAACCAAGTTTGTGACCGTGTGCAGTATAACGCTCAAATTCTTCTGGTGTAACAAAACGGTCAATTGGTGCATGTTCTTTAGAAGGCTGTAAGTATTGACCAATTGTCACATAATCAACACCATGTGCATGTAGATCATCTAACAGGGCAATCACTTCTTCTTCGGTTTCACCAATACCCACCATCAAACCACATTTTGTTGGCACATCCGGGCAGTATTCTTTAAACATTTTTAATAAGTTTAAAGAATGTTGATAGTCTGAACCCGGACGCATCGCTTTATAGAGGCGAGGTACTGTTTCGATGTTATGGTTGAATACATCTGGTGGACATTCGGTCATGATACGCAGTGCAATATCCATACGACCACGGAAATCTGGAACCAATATTTCTAATAATGTTTTTGGACTGAGTTGACGTGCTTCTTGAATACAATCAACAAAATGTTGCGCACCACCATCTAAAAGATCATCACGGTCTACAGAGGTAATCACTGCATACTTTAAACCAAGATTGGCGATGGTTTCTGCCATATGACGAGGTTCATCAGGATCAAGTGCATTTGGACGACCATGTGCAACATCGCAGAACGGGCAGCGACGGGTACAAATATCACCCATGATCATAAAGGTTGCAGTACCACCACCGAAACATTCTGGAAGGTTAGGACAAGCTGCTTCTTCACACACAGTATGTAATTTTTGTGCACGTAAAGTGGTTTTGATTCGTTGAACTTCATCAGGCGCAGCCATTTTGACACGAATCCAGTCCGGCTTTCGTGGTGCTTCAACCGTGGGAATAACTTTTACAGGTATACGAGCAACTTTTTCCGCGCCACGTAATTTGACACCCTGTTCTGGTTTACGGTTCTCTGACATATTCAACTTTTCCACTGTTTTCTACGGGGGAGATTATGCTCATTATAGCGGAAATGCAAAAAGATAGGGCAAAAACACTATTCATATACTAAATGTCGTTATCACAGAATATATGCATGCGAAATACAGAAAATTGTTTTGGTTTAGGTCATAATATCGCATAAGACAAGATATAGACTGAATTTACTATAAGGAGCTTTGAATGCCACGTAAGAAAGAAGTCGTTAGTGGGAAATTTGTGAAATACGATGCGGTCGTACTTGGCTCTGGTCCTGCTGGTGAAGGCGCGGCAATGAAGCTTGCTAAATCGGGTAAGCGTGTTGCAATTGTAGATATTCGTGAGCAACTTGGTGGTAACTGTACCCATGTCGGCACCATCCCAAGTAAGGCTTTACGTCAAACAGTTTCAAGTATTATCCGTTACCAACGTGATCCAATGTTTAAAAAAGTAGGGGATTGGAAACAATTCACTATGAAGCAAGTTTTGCGTAATGCGCATAAAGTGATTCAACAGCAAGTTGATACCCATTCACGTTTTTATGACCGTAACCATATTGATGTATTTCACGGTCGCGCATATATCCAAGATAAAAATACGGTGATAATTTTTAGCGAAGATGGTGTTAAAGAAACTTTAGTTTTCAAACAGCTTGTGGTTGCCACAGGTAGCCGTCCTTATCACCCACAAGGTTTAGACTTTAATCATCCGCGTGTATTTGATTCAGATAAAATTTTAGATTTGGATTATCCAATTCATAAAATTATCATTTATGGTGCGGGTGTAATTGGTTGTGAATATGCATCTATCTTTATTGGCTTAGACCATAAAGTTGACTTGATCAATACACAGCATCAGCTGCTCAGTTATCTCGATGATGAAATTGCTGACGCGTTGTCTTATCACTTACGTGAACAAGGCGTGTTGATGCGTCACAATGAGCAAATTGATCATTTAGAAACGTTTGATGATCATGTGGTCTTGTATTTGCAAAGCGGTAAAAAAATTAAAGCTGATGCCATTCTTTGGTGTAATGGTCGTTCAGGAAATACCGATGGTTTAGGTCTTGAAAATGTAGGCATTACACCAAATAGCCGTGGGCAACTTGCGGTAAATGACCAATATCAAACCGAAGTTGAAAATATCTATGCGGCAGGTGATGTGGTGGGTTGGCCATCTCTTGCTTCTGCAGCATATGACCAAGGTCGTTGCGCTGGTTCAAATATGAGCGGCGAAGAAAATGTTAAACCAGTGAAAGATATTCCAACGGGGATTTATACCATCCCTGAAATTTCATTCTTTGGTAAAACTGAAAGTCAGTTAACTGCTGAAAAAATTCCATATGAAGTTGGACAAGCATCATTCCGTCATTTGGCACGTGCGCAAATTACAGGGGATACAGTTGGTGAACTTAAACTGTTATTCCATCGTGATACCTTAGAGTTATTAGGTGTGCATTGTTTCGGTAATAATGCGGCCGAAATTATTCACATTGGACAGGCTGTGATGCAAAGTGGAAACAATACCATTAAGTATTTTGTTGAAACGACATTTAACTATCCAACAATGGCAGAAGCCTATCGTGTTGCAACATTGAATGGTATGAATCGTTTGTTCTAAACAAATATTCAGAATTAAAAACCCGTAAGTGATCTTGCGGGTTTTTTTATGCCATATTTAAAAGATTTGATGTGTGAACTGCATAGTCTTAAGTGGTTCAAAGGTTTATCATAGCGGCAGTTAAACTTGTGGATGACGCTATGAAAATTGTTGCAGATGAAAATCTAGCATTTACTGAATATTTCTTTTCAGAATTCGGAACCATTCATCAAGCAGCAGGACGCAATTTGACTCATCATGATGTGAATGATGCAGATGCGTTATTGGTACGCTCTATAACAAAAGTCAATGAACAGTTGATCCAAGATACAGCACTAAAATTTGTCGGTAGTGCAACCATAGGGACAGACCATTTAGATATTCCAGCATTAGAAAAGCATCAAATTGCATGGTCAAATGCAGCTGGTTGCAATGCACAAGCCGTTGCAGAATATGTCATCACGGCTTTACTGTATCTCAATCAGGATTTTCTAGATTTAGGGAAAAAGTTTACTTTAGGCATTATTGGTCTAGGCAATGTGGGAACACGATTAGCATATATGGCTCAGTTGTTGGGCTGGAATGTAATTGGCTATGATCCCTTGGTACAACGAGAAAATGTTCAGCAAGTTGAATTTGACGCCTTATTAAAGAAAGCCGATGCGATCAGCATACATGTGCCTTTAACCCAAACAGGGCCGTTTGCAACACATCATTTAATCAATGCTGATGCATTGGCGCTAATGCAGCCTGAAACCATCTTAATTAATTCAGCGCGTGGTGCTGTTGTTGAAGAAGCGGCATTAATGGCAGATATCTTAAAAACACGTCGTAAAGTGGTGTTGGATGTTTTTGAACATGAGCCTGAGATTTCACAACGTCTATTGGATTTAATTACAATTGTGACGCCACATATTGCGGGTTACAGTTTGGAAGGTAAAGCACGTGGTACTCAGATGATTTATGACGCATTTTGTAAAACATTTGCCTATACTGCACATAAGAAATTTGAATCACAATTACCTGCATGTGAACAATATTTTTATGGCAATAACATTAAACAAACGCTAAAAAAATACTTAGCTGAAATTTACAATATTCAGCGAGATGATGAAAATTTAAGAGATTGCTTAAAGGACGGTAAGGTGGATCAAAAAGCTTTTGATTACCTTCGTAAAACTTATCCTTTGCGCCGTGAGTGGGCTGCTCATGGAGGGCCAAAAGCATGAGCATAGATTTTAAACCGACTTGTGATATTCAGGCGCTTAAAGCACGAGCAAAACTCTATAGACAAATTCGCCAATTTTTTATTGAGCGTGATGTTTTAGAGGTTGAAACTCCGATCTTGTCTCAAGCAGGTGTAACTGATGTCCATCTGGCTTCTGTACAGGCTCAGCGTCATCTACATGGCAAAAAACAAACGCATTATTTACAAACTTCACCAGAGTTTGCCATGAAGCGTTTATTGGCGAGTGGCAGTGGTGCGATTTATCAAATTTGTAAAGTTTTTCGAGATGATGAACATGGGCGTAAGCACAATAGTGAATTTACCATGTTGGAATGGTATCGTCCGCAATTCAGCTTGAAAGATTTGATGCTAGAAGTCACTGATTTATTAAATGTGGTTTTGGCTGAACGTTTTGGTGAAGTTCGACCAACCGTGCTCAGTTATAAACATGCATTTATCGATCGTTTAGACTTGAATCCACTGCAAGCAACATTGCAACAATTAAAAGATGCAGCACACCGTGTAGGACTTAATCTAGATTTGGGTGATGATCGTTTAGCCTATATTGATTTGTTATTTTCTCATATGGTTGAGCCAAGTTTAGGTTTTGATACGCCGGTATTTTTAACTGATTTCCCCCCAGAATTGGCCTCGTTGGCAAAGACTAAATTGGATGAGGATGGTGAGTTCGTTGCTGCACGTTTTGAGCTCTATATCGAAGGGTTAGAACTTGCCAATGCCTATGATGAGTTAATTGATGCTGAGGTTTTGCGTAGTCGTTTTCAAACAGATAATGCAGAGCGTGAAAAGCTGGGCTTATATGTAATGCCCATCGATGAGTATTTGCTCGCTGCTTTACCGAATATGTCGGAATGTGCGGGTATAGCTTTGGGGATTGACCGTTTGTTAATGGTGGTAATGAACCAAATGAAGTTGGAAAAGGTGATTACATTTCCTGCGGATGTGTCGTAGTTAATTTAGCATGCCTAGTTAGCTTTTAATTAGGTATGCAATAATGCGTTGATTAATATATGATTATTTGAATAAAACAAATAATTAAAGAATGACCGAATGAAACCATATTTTATACAAGATGATGATGCAAATTACTTAAATCCAGATTATATTTTTGATATCTTTGTTGTGAAAATTTCTAATTTAGCCTCTTTTTTTGTATTATCAAGCATAAAAGAGGCTAAAAATAATGGAGGATTAGAGAGTAAAAAATCAATAGATACTCTTGATGTGCGTAGTTGGATGAATAACTTTATTTGTTTATATCCAAAATTTGATTTGATTTCTGATACATATAAATGCGAAAACAAAGAGCTATTTGCATTTGAAATGTCTGATCTAATCCATACAGAAATACATACAGCATTGGATAGGGATAAAATTTCACATATCAACTCTATTTATGAAAACAATACTTTTAAGTATTTTGAGATCATCTATATAGATTCTGATCAAGCTACTATCAGAGAATTTGAATCAGAAGAATTAGCACAAGCTTGGATAAATGAGAATTTTGCGATTATTTAAATATCAGTAAAATGATTAAAGGAGTCGATTATGAGTTTTTATACAGAATTACATATACACAATAATGACTTTGAAGAAATTGATATCTCTAAGCATAAGCAGAAAATTCTTGAAATTTTAAAAGAAGATGCTATTCATGAGGATGTGTATGTTGATTTACTGAATGCTTTTAGCAAGGGAAAAGCAGATTTTGCAGTTCATTCACTTTATCTATTTGAATTATTAGTGAAAATTGTACCGTTATTACCTCAAGCAAGTTTTGAAAGCCGAGGTTTAGGTGAAGAATTCTTTTTCACATGGATACTCTGTGTAGAAGACGGAAAAATTATTTATAGAAATGAGCCGTGGAATACCCCAAACCCTTTTAGCTAAGCATTTTGAATTTATAAAAAAACGCCTCTCATTACTGAGAGGCATTTTTTTATACCGTATGATGATGATGACCTAACTCATGCTTTAAATCAGCAATCGCTTCAATACGTTTTTGAATCAACATTTCACCGATATCTGGACCTTGAATATCTGAGGGTAAATCCGATGCTTTAATCGTGCGTACAGTTTTCATTGCATCTAATAGGTAATGCGCTTGTGGGTATTCGCGATTTTCTAAACCTAAACGGCCTTTAGCATCACATTCACAGGCTTGTGCAAAAGCTTCAACACGCTCAGGACGACGTAGCACATCTAAACGCTGTAATAAACGCCATAAGGTGCCTGGTTTTAAGGTAAAAGCCTGATGACATTTTAAATGTTCTTTACATACTGCTAGAGCAAGCTGTTTTGTTTGAGTGGGCACACGTAAACGATCACATACATCTGTGACAGGCTGAATCCCACGTTCTTCATGCATGATATGACGAGGTAATTCATCTTTCGGTGTTAAAGCTTTGCCCAAATCATGTACCAATACAGCAAAACGAACATCTAAAGAATAATTGGCTTTACATGCTTGCTGTAAAGACATCAGTGTATGAATACCGCAATCAATCTCAGGATGATATTCAGGTCGTTGTGGAATGCCAAACAGGGCATCTATTTCAGGAAAGAGTACTTTTAATGCACCACACTCACGTAACACTTCAAAGTAAACATCTGCATGACGTTCCATTAAAGCACGAGAGGTTTCTTTCCAAACACGTTCAGGTGTCAGTGCTTCTAATTCACCAGATTCAGCCAGTTGACGCATCAATGCAAGTGTTTCATCAGCAATACGAAAACCATATTGTGCATAACGAGCAGCAAAACGAGCCACACGTAGTACGCGTAACGGATCTTCTGCAAAAGCGTCTGAAACGTGGCGTAGGATTTTATGTGCTAAATCATCTTGTCCATGATAGGGATCATACACTTGACCTGCTTCATCCATCGCAATGGCATTGATGGTTAAGTCACGACGAATTAAATCCTCTTCCAAGGTGACATCTGGATCGGTAAAAAACTCAAATCCATGATAACCGTGTCCCGATTTACGCTCAGTACGGGCTAGGGCATATTCTTCTTTTGTTTGGGGATGTAAAAACACAGGGAAATCTTTCCCAACGGGTTGATAACCTTGGGCAAGAAGTTGCTCTGGCGTGGCGCCAACAACAACATAATCCTTTTCGTGATAGGGATGACCGAGTAAATGATCTCTAACGGCACCGCCTACTAAATAAACTTGCATGAAAAAACCTCTATTCTTACTGCCATCATGCATCAGAATAGAGGTTTTCTCAAGTACAGAACTTGAGTGATTGACTAAAGTTCTGCGGTATTGATGTTAAATTGACTTCAAGCTTAGCCTTCAGCTTGTTGAATCTCAGCAACGGTTAAAGCTGTCATATTAACCAAACGACGTGTTGTCGCTGTAGGTGTTAAAATATGCACAGGTTTAGCAGCACCAAGCAAGATAGGACCAATAGTCACATTATTGCCTGATGTTGATTTTAACAAGTTGAATGAAATATTTGCCGCATCAAGATTTGGCATAATCAACAAGTTCGCTGAACCTTTGAAGCGTGAATTTGGGAATGCAAAATGACGAATATTTTCATCAAGTGCAGCATCTGCATGCATTTCGCCATCTACTTCTAATTCAGGTGCGATTTCAGTCAAGATTTCAAATACTTTACGCATTTTTTGTGCACTTGGATCATTTTGATCTGAACCAAAGCTAGAATGCGAAAGTAATGCAACTTTTGGCGTCATACCGAAACGACGAACTTCTTCAGCAGCTAAAATAGTCATTTCAGCAAGCTGTTCAGCAGTCGGGTTAGTATTTACATAAGTATCAGCCATAAAGATATTGCGATCTTCAAGCATCAATGCATTAAGTGTAAAGAAGTTATTACGACCTTCTTTTAAACCAATCACATTTCTCACAAAGTCTAAATGGATATCATAACTTGCATAAGTACCACATAGCATACCATCTGCAAGACCATGACGAACCAACATTGCTGCGATTAAGGTAGAACGACGACGTGTTTCACGTTGTGCATACTCAGGTGTTACACCTTTACGTTGCATCAAGTTGTAATAGTCATCTGCAAACTTATCGTAATCAGGATTTTTTTCTTGATCTACGATGGTAATATTTACACCATGTTCAAGACGTAAACCTAATTTCTTGATATTCGCTTCAATGACTGCAGTACGGCCAACCAGAATAGGTTGTGCCAAACCTTCATCAACTGCGATTTGAATCGCACGTAATACACGAAGATCTTCACCTTCCGCATAAGCAATACGTTTAGGCGCTGTTTTCGCTTGTGCAAAAATTGGTTTCATCATCAATGCTGAATTATAAACAAATTCAGATAGACGTTGACGATAAGCCGAGAAATCCGCAATTGGGCGACTTGCAACACCTGAATCCATTGCAGCTTGTGCAACAGCCGGAGCAATTTCAAGAATTAGGCGTTGATCAAGTGGACGTGGAATTAAGTAATCACGACCAAATGATGCAGATTTTTCACCGTAAGATGCAGCATCCGCTTCAACATGTGCCATACGTGCAATTGCATGTACACAAGCAATTTTCATTTCTTCATTAATCGTCGTAGCGCCAACATCTAGTGCACCACGGAAGATATAAGGGAAGCAAAGCGCATTGTTTACTTGGTTCGGATAATCTGAACGACCAGTTGCCATGATTACATCTGGACGTACTTCATGCGCATGTTCAGGTAAAATCTCTGGATCTGGGTTTGCCAATGCAAAGATGATTGGATCAGCCGCCATAACTTTAACCATTTCTTTGGTTAAAATGCCTGCCGCAGAAAGGCCAAGGAACATATCGGCATCTGCAATCACATCTGCAAGTTGAGTACCCTCAATATCTTGCACATAACGCTTTTTAGACTCGTCCAAGCCTTCACGTTTAGTGGTCAATAAACCGCGTGAGTCAGCAACCACGATATTTTCTTTTTTAGCACCAATTGCACACAGCAAGTCTAAACAAGAAAGTGCCGCAGCGCCTGCACCTGAAGCAACAATTTTGATTTCGTCAATTTTTTTGCCATTCAATTGCAAAGCATTGAGAAGGGCTGAACCTACGATAATTGAGGTACCGTGTTGGTCATCATGGAACACAGGGATTTTCATGCGTTCACGAAGCTTTTGCTCAATATAAAAACACTCTGGTGCTTTAATATCTTCGAGGTTAATACCACCAAAAGTAGGTTCTAAAGCCGCAACGATATCAACAATTTTGTCAGGATCATTTTCAGCAATTTCAATATCAAAAACGTCTACACCAGCAAACTTTTTAAATAATACGCCTTTGCCTTCCATTACAGGCTTAGATGCTAATGGACCAATATTACCTAGACCTAAAACGGCTGTACCATTACTGACCACTGCAACCAAGTTGCCACGAGCAGTATAAAGCGCTGCTTTTGAAGGGTCTTTTTCAATTTCTAAACAAGGCGCTGCCACACCTGGTGAGTAAGCAAGCGCAAGGTCATGTTGATTGACAAGTTGCTTACTTGGCGTAACGCTAATTTTTCCTGGTGTTGGAAATTCGTGATAGTAAAGGGCTTGCTGTTTTAAAGATTGATCATCCATCTGAATCTCGATTATTACATGTTCCAGCGAGGCTGGTGGTTTGACTAAATTTCATCGAATATAACATTTGTTGAGCGATACCGACAGTCAAAAAATAGTTATTTCAAACAAAGTAATAGATATAAAGTCTAAAAAAATTAACAAATCTTTATAAGTTTATGCTGTTCCAAATATTTTGTGCTGTCCGCAGATGACAATGCTTTGGAAAAGTAAAAGCCTTGTAAAATATAACAACCGTGTTTTTGTAAAAATAACGCTTGTTCTTTAGTTTCAACGCCTTCAGCGACCAAGGTAATGCCGATTGCATTGCCCATAGCAATAATCGCATTGACGATTGCTTCGTCTTTTTCTTGGCCAATTTTTGAAATAAAAGCACGATCTATTTTTAAGATATCAAAAGGATAACTGGTTAGATAAGCTAAAGATGAGTAGCCTGTTCCAAAATCATCCAAAGAAATCGAAATATGGCGATCTTTTAATTGTTGTAGGAGAAAATTAACTTCTTCTGACTTATCAAACAAAGACGATTCAGTGAGTTCTAGTTCAAGCATATCACCTGAAATATTATATTTTTTAAGGGCGTAGTCGATATCTTTAACCAACTGCCCACGGTAAATTTGTTGTGCCACAATATTGATCGATACCCTAAAATGATCAAAACCAAGGGATTGCCACTGCTGTATTTGCTTACAGGTTTCATGTAATACAATTAAACCAATATCTGAAATGAGGCTGGTTTCTTCAGCAAGCGGAATAAAAATGTCTGGCAAGATATAACCCAAAGTTGGATGTTGCCAACGGACTAATGCTTCAAAACCATAAATACGTTGAGTTTTAACACAGATTTTAGGTTGATAATGTACGGTCAGTTCTTTGTGCTTTATGGCTTTTCTTAATTCGTTTTCTAAGTTGATCCCTTGATTGAGCAACGGCGTTTTTTTGTTTGAATAAAAATATACGGTATTTCCACCTAAACGCTTGGCTTCGTGTAATGCTGATTCTGCATGACCATTGAGACTGTCGAGCTGTAAGCCATGCTCTGGATATAGCGCAACGCCAATAGAAATGGTGATGGTTTGTTCTTGTTCATTAACATCAAAAGGTTGTTTAAAGGCATCTAAAATATGTTGTGTATGTTGATGAATATTGATGTTATTGCTACTTAAATTATAGATCACTGCAAAATCATCATTATTTAAATAAGCGATCAAAGAGGCATTTGGACAACATAATCTTAATCTGTGAGCGACTTGTTTTAATAATTCATCACCTTCTTTATGGCTCATAAATTCATTGAATAATTTAAAACGGTCAATGTTGATACGTAAAACCGCAAAATTTTTAAATGAATCAGAATAGTGAATTAAATAATTATGCAGTTGTTGTTTGAAATAAAAGCGATTTGGTAAATCGGTTAGGATGTCATAATGTTCTAAATACGAGAGTCGTTGTTCTTGTTTTTTACGATCAGTTAAATCGGTAATAATACCGACATAGTTGGAAAATTTATTTTTTTCATCATAAATTGCATTGATGTGTACCCAGAGTGCAAGTTTTTTTCCTGAGGTAAAATCAATCTGCAATTCAGACTCAAATTCTCCTTTTTGAATTAAACTTTGAGTAATCACATTATACATTTGTTGGGTACGAGAATTATTATTGATTGTGATATCAAATAGATGATTTCCAACAATATTATGTTGTTTATAATCTAAGAGTTTTTCAAAATAAGGGTTTACTTCTAAGTAGCATAAATTATTATCTAAAATGAAAACACCTTCAGCCACTTGAGCTAATACATTTGCTGCGAGTTTTAGCTTTTCTTGGTCAGTCTTTTCTTTTTGAATATCGCGTTGGATTCCCACCATTCTAAGCGGTTTGTTATTAATGTTTTTAGAAACCACTTTGCCAATGTCTTGAATCCAACACCATTGACCATCTCGCTTAACACGGTAGATTGCCTCAAAGCGCTCAGTTTTGCCTTTGAGATGTTGTTTCAGGATGGTTTTATAATTGACAATATCATCAGGATGAACATATTCATCTACGCTATTGTGTTTTAGATTGAGTTGCTTGAATTCTGCACCGCTTTTTGAGTCGGAAATCTCAAAAGTTCTTTTTTCAATATTCCAGACCCAAGAATGAATACCCGCTGTTTCATGGGCAAAAGCTAAATTGGCTTGATGATTTTCTAAGCGGTCATTCATCTGTTTAAAATCGAAAATTCGTTCTTTTACTTTTTGTTCTAATAAATGATTATGTAACTGCAATTCACTTTTCATGACCTGTGTTTTTGAGATTTCATTTTTAAGTTGTATTTCTAAGCCTTTATAATTTGCAAGTTGTTCTTGTGATTGCTTAAATAAAAACTTATTTTTCAGATCTAATATTTCAGAATTAATATAAATTTTATGTGAAGCATAAGTGCTAAAGAATAATAAAGAGAACCAAACAATGAAAATAGTGCTATAGATTTCATTGGTATTTTGAGGGAAAAGCAGGGGGAGCGTGAGCACCGGAATTGCAGAAGGAACAAATAAAGCAATAAAATAACTAAATCTTTGGTTGAGAAAATTCATTGCTAAAACATATGAAAAACTCAGCAAAAAGCTAGATAACAGAAATGAAAAAAATGGGTCAACTACATTTGGCATCATCATAAATTCTAAATTGATGATATAAACGCCAATCCCAAATAAGCTTCCTAAGATCAAACAAGAAAACTGAAAGAAAAGATCAATATGTTTAAATACTTGAACTTTATTTTGTTGTAACAGATAGGTAGAAGACAAAAATCCCGATAATATAAATAAAACAGTCAGAATAAACCAACCGCTTAATAATTCAGAGGAGGTCTTAAATAAGTAAAGATAAATTAAAGCGTCACAGATACACGTAAAAAATACCCAAATAAAAAATATCCGGATATCTTTGATTATCTTTCTGATGTTCGACGAATTCACATCATATGAAAGAAGCTCTTCCTGAACATCATTCATTAGCGCTTGCACCTCTGCTATTTTTAGAATGTGTAGGTTTAACGGAGCAACTATTTAAAATTTGCTAATTAATAGTTTCTTTGGAATTAAAATACTGTGAAATCATCCAATTTGCAATTATTTTACATGACATACATCACTTTTTAAAGCTTTGATAATTCAAAATTGATAATGCAACTACAGGTGCTGTTTCAGTTCTTAAAATACGATCACCGATGCACCAATTTTTAAATCCATATTGGTTGGCCTGATCAATTTCGGCTTCATTTAAACCACCTTCAGGGCCAATTAAAAGGGCAATATCTGGGCTTATGTCTTTCAGTACATCTGTCTGCTCTTTTTCAGGCGCAAGGACAAATTTACTCTGCGGTAATTCAGTTTTGATCCATTCATTTAGACTTAATGGCGCTAAAATCTGCGGAACAAGATTCATACCACACTGTTCACAAGCTGCAATCGCTATACCTTGCCAATGATCTAATTTTTTTTGATCTCGATCATATTTTAAACGCATTTCACAACGTTCTGATGTGAGCAGTTGAATTTGAGATACGCCCAATTCCACAGCTTTTTGAATCGCATAATCCATACGATCGCCCTTACTCATGACTTGTCCAAGTAGCGCTGTAAAAGCAGGGGTACGATTATCTGGATTAAATGAATTGACTAAAACAGAAGCAGATTTTTTAGCGACTGCTGTTAAAGTCACTTCATATTCACCGCCTTGTCCATTGAACAAGGTGGCTTTTTCACCCACTTGTGCACGCAATACTTTGACCCAATGATGAAATACTGTTTCAGTGAGTTCAACCGTAGTTTCGACAGCTAAATCAGTTTCAATATAAAAACGGGGCATGCAGTTTTACTCACAAGTTGATGATGCAATTTTGATTTAAGCTAAACCGAGATCAAGTACCAATTGGCGGTTTGGCTCAGTATGATTCATGCTATAGAAATGCAAACTTGGTGCACCTCCTGCAATAAGGCGTTCACACAGTTTGATCACAACTTCATGTCCAAAGGCTTTGATACTTGCAGTGTCATCACCATAGGTCGCAAGTTGCTTACGAATCCAGCGCGGAATTTCTGCACCTGTCCCATCTGCAAAGCGGATTAAATTGCTTGCATTGGTAATAGGCATAATTCCTGGCGCAACAGGAATATCAATTCCTTGTTTTTGGATACGCTCTACAAAATAGAAATAGGCATCTGGATTAAAGAAAAATTGAGTGATGGCTGCATTTGCACCAGCTTTGACTTTTTCTGCAAAGTGCTTAATGTCTGCATCAAAGTTGTCAGCTTGTGGGTGCATTTCAGGATATGCCGCAACTTCAATTTTAAAATGATCACCTGAGTGTTCACGAATAAAACGGACCAAATCAGCTGCATAAGGCAGTTCACCTAGGCCGACTTGACCAGAAGGTAAATCACCTCGAAGCGCAACAATACGATCAATCCCTTGAGCTTTATAGATATCGAGTAATTCAGCAATACGTACTTTGTCATCACCAATACATGAAAGGTGAGGGGCAACAGGTGTGCCTTTACCATTAAAGTCAGCAATTGCGGCTAATGTACGTTCACGCGTTGAACCACCAGCCCCATAAGTAATTGAGAAAAACTCAGGATTTAAAAGCTGTAATTCTTGATGAACAAGCTTAAGTTTTTCCGCCCCTGCATCAGTTTTGGTCGGGAAAAACTCAAACGAAATTGGAACACGTTTGGTCATGGTTAAATCCTTTTTTATTCATACTTTTTAATTTGTTCTAACCTCTTCGAAGTCCTTTCCTAAAAGGAGAGGACTTCGCCTTTATATTCATTTACAGATTAATGAATATGCTTTCTCCCTAAGGGAGAAAGCTAAGGAGAGGGGATTAAAACTTAGTACTTATAAGCCTCAGATTTAAATGGACCTTCAACTGCAACGCCCAAGTAATCAGCTTGAACTTGAGTCAATTGCGTCAATACACCACCAAAACCAACAACCATTGCAGCAGCAACTTCTTCATCTAATTTCTTAGGAATCAATTCAACACGGATGTGTGCTGCTTTTTGATCTTCTGGAAGATCAGCAAATTTTTCTGCGAATAGGTGCATTTGACCTAATACTTGGTTTGCAAAAGAACCATCCATCACGCGTGAAGGGTGACCTGTTGCATTACCAAGGTTAACCAAACGACCTTCTGAAAGAAGAATCAGGTAATCATTTTCATTTTCTGTACGATACACTTGGTGTACTTGAGGCTTAACTTCAATCCACTTGTAACCACGTAAATAGTTCGTATCGATTTCAGTATCAAAGTGTCCGATATTACACACCACTGAACCTGCTTTTAATGTATCTAACATTGCAGAATCACATACGTGGTAGTTACCTGTTGTTGTAACGATCAAATCAGTATTTTGAAGAAGGTCTAGGTTAATATCTTCTTTTTTACCTGTTTGTACACCATTTTTATATGGAGAAACAACTTCATAACCGTCCATACATGCTTGCATTGCACAAATTGGGTCAATTTCAGTTACACGTACAATCATACCTTCTTGGCGAAGTGATTGAGCAGAACCTTTACCAACATCACCATAACCAATTACTAGCGCACGACGACCAGATAACAACATATCTGTACCGCGTTTGATGGCGTCATTTAATGAATGACGGCAGCCATATTTATTGTCGTTTTTAGATTTTGTGATTGAATCATTCACGTTAATTGCAGGAACTTTTAAAGTACCATCACGGAACATTTCGTTTAGGCGTTGAACACCCGTAGTCGTTTCTTCTGTAATACCATGAATTTTAGCAATAAGTTCAGGATATTTTTCATGAACAACAGCAGTTAAATCACCACCATCATCAAGAATCATGTTGGCATCCCAAGGCGTACCATTAACATTGATTTGTTGTTCAAGACACCACATGTATTCTTCTTCAGTTTCACCTTTCCAAGCGAATACTGGAACACCAGATGCGGCAATTGCTGCTGCTGCATGGTCTTGAGTTGAGAAGATGTTACATGAAGTCCAACGTACTTCTGCGCCTAATTCAACCAGTGTTTCAATTAAAACAGCAGTTTGAATGGTCATATGAATACAACCCAGAATTTTTGCGCCAGCAAGAGGTTTTGCTGCTGAATAACGTTTACGTAAGCCCATCAATGCTGGCATTTCTGCTTCAGCAAGTTTGATTTCTTTACGACCGTAGTCAGCGAGGGAAATATCTGCAACTTTATAATCTGTAAATGAAGCATTAACCGCGTTCATCACGATCTCCTTTATATTAAAAAAATATTGATCATTCAGTTCGCGGATGCCGTTGTTGATCAGCACGAAGGTCTGACCGAATCGTCGAGCCTAGCGATTTCACATTTATGTGCCTGTGAAAAAGTCGCAGCATCCCTCGACTGGCGACTATTGTACCTAGATTTTAATAGAGTTCAAATGTAGTTGGTTAATATTCAACTAAAAGATAGAATTGTTTTTCAATCGCTAAGCTATGCAAAAATATGATCAGTATTTACTGATCTATAAACAGAAATAAAATCAAGATGATGCATTTAAGCGTTTGCCAAGTGCTAGAGCTGTACCAAGATGATTACAGTATTTGTGATTATGCTGCGTGCTTTGCTTTTTTTATCTCTGGTTTTTTTTGTTTAAAAAAGTGAATATCGGGGAGATTAAATTGATGGATATTGTAAAAATAATAGATCAGCATAGCTTTGCATTGCGACAAGCTATTGAGCAGGCTTCTCTTGAACAGCGGAAAAGTTTGGTGAAAGCTGTTTTTGCTTTTTATGAAAAATTACCGAACTTTCAATTTGCTATTGAACAAAATTATCAAATTAAAATTGATAAAAAACAATTGTTTCAGGATATTGATCAAGAGAATTTAATTGATTATCAAAAGCGGATTCGACAATCAAATGCTTCCGTAGATGAATATGCCGATGATTATGAGGAATTAGCGGCCATTGAGGTGATTTCTTTGGATGCCTTTTTCTTGATGGTATCAAATCAAAACAAAAGTCAGCATTTAGTGGCTTTGTTTAATGCGATGATTGAAGTACTGGATTATTATGAGAATTTTTCAGAAAACTCAATCTATTGGAATGAAGTTTTAGAAAAAGAAATTCTTTTACAAGAGCAGATTATCAAACAGATTGCTACACATATTATTTTTGATGAATCCATTTATTGTGTGCATTATCAAACAATAGAGTTTCCTGATTTGGATTAACTGATTTGGATTAAAGAGAATGAAAAAAATCGTATTGATCACATCGATTCTGACAGCGACATCAGCTTTCGCCAATGATTCTACAGGCTATGTGGGAACAGGGGGAATTGGGTACCTTAAAAATAAAAATATTGCCATGCAGCGTGAAGACTTATTCATTAGTAAAAAATTAATTAAGGTCGATTATCAATTTAAGAACCTCAGTAATCAGGATATTACTGAAACTGTTTTGTTCCCTTTACCACGAGTTGATAATGCTTTTGAATCCGATTTTGCCCACACTGAGGATTTATTAAAAAGTTTTAAAATTCAGGTTAATGGAAAAGCGGTTCAACCGACAATGCATGTGCAGACATTTATACAAAGAGATGAAAAGTCTAAAGCGATTGATGTCACTGAGTTATTTAAACAATGTGGTTTTTCACAAACTGAAATGTTAAATCCTTGGAATCGCAAAAGTGATGAATATGGGGTATTTGAAAAGAAACTAAAAGGCTGTTCAAACCCTAAAGTAAAAAGTATTTTGCCTAAAAATCCAGATGAAGTCATCAACTGGTCATCACAAGTGGTTTATAGCTGGAAGCAAACTTTTAAATCCAATTCAATTACACAGGTAAAACATCAATATAAACCTTTAGTGGGTGGTTCGGTTGCACTATATCCAGATGAATATAATCAACAATTTTGTATGGACAGTAATTTTAAGAAAGGCTTGAAAAAAGCACAGTCGGAACATTCGCCTTTTAATGCACTGAGTTATATTTTGACTACTGGGGCAAATTGGGCAAAACCGATTGAAAATTTTAAATTGACTATTGAACGTGATCCGGGAGAGTTGGTATCGTTTTGTTGGAAAGGTAAAGTCAATAAAATTAGCCCGACACAATTCCAAATGGTTGAGAAAAACTTTGTACCTAAACAAGATTTAGATGTAATTTTTGTGCATTTAGGTAATTAAATTAGTGAATCAAATTTAAGCCCATTTTATATGGGCTGAAATTTATAAATTAGACTGAGGTGTCTTCAGCTGACTTGGCTTTTTCAGCCCAAAAATCAGCTTTTTCTTCATCAACATCAACGCCCATCCCATGTTCATAAATACAAACAAGATCACGCATGGCTTGAACTTCACCCAGTTTTGCTGCTTGCTCAACCAGCTCTACTGATTTCACTAGATCTTTTTCAACCACATCGCCACGGCGATAGAAATTGGATAACTCTAAAATCGCAGCAGGATGTTGATGTTTGGCCGCTTGCTCTAACCAGCGGTGGGCATGTTCAAAATAAGCCTTGGCTTCTTTAGGATCCTCTTCAAGGATATCTTTTGCATAATAAGCATAGCCTTCACCTAACCAATACATGGCTTCAACATGGCCTAATTGTGCTGCTTTAAGTGCCCATTCTTCTGCAAGTTGATTGTTATCTTCATCTTCACTTTGCATATATATTTCAGCAAGTTCAAATTGTGCAGCTGGATTACCCATTGCAGCACGATTGAGTAATTCTGAAGGGATTGAAAGTGGTTTAGACATAAAAATACCAATACGAGGCAATAAATTTGATAAAAAAAAAGCCAATCCGCAGATTGGCTTATGATTATAACTGATTTTTGTGAAACAGTTTAAATGAGTAGCATCACACTTGTGATTAAGCTGATACCCACACAAAAGCTGGCAGCCAATTTCATTTTTAAACTGTAATAGCTTAATAACACCCCAACAAATAATGCTGAAAAGGTTAGTACTCCAACCCAAATGCTGAGCATGCTGCTCAGCTGCCCTGACATGACACAAATGATCAGTGAAATCAGCAGTAAAGCCCAACCAGTAATAGAAGAAAGTTGGGTTTGTTTGAGGCTTAGTTCATGTCCATAGATCTGTTTTTGATGCTTCGACATTGCGCTGGCAAGCGCGATAAAAGCCAAGCTAGACAAAGACCAAATTAATAAGAAGAAAATCACGCTGAAATCTCCTTACTTGAAGGTACATTTCTGGCTTTTTTGACAGGAAGCCCTTTATGTTTTTTAACTTTATAAAATGAGTAGAAAAACAAAATCGCAAGCGCCCATGTCATTAAATCAAAAGACGCAATCATCCATTGGTCATTGGCAATGCTGTTCCAAAGTGCTTGACCACCCGTGATAAAATTGACAATAGGCAATAGGGCAAAAGCAACACCAGAGAACAATAGAAGTTCTAGCCAAGCTTGACGATGCGGGCGAATCGCTGCATAAATTAACGTAGCTAACCATACAATAAAGAAAGCTCTAATTTCCCAATTTAAGCGTGTTTCTATTTCAAATGGAATGAAACGATTGGCGTAGAAGTAGGCTGCACATGCAATAGGTAATCCAATCACAGCGGCAATATTCATCACTTCAACAAAACGATAACCAAATGATTTATAACCTTGTTTTTGTTGTTGCGGCGCACGTTTGACGCACCATAAGATCAGCCCCGTTGCAACCATTAAGGTGCCGATTACACCAGAGAAGAACAATAACCAGCGGAAGGTTAAATCAAGACCACGTGCTTCATGCAATACAGTCACCACATTGTATATCCCCATTGGGATAGAGGCATTGTTTGCTTGAGCCGCTTCACTGATGTCTTTGCCTGTCACGCCATCGAATTTTAAAATGGGGTAAACACCACGCTGAACCACACTTTTAGCATATAAAGCGCGAAGTTCAATGGTCGCATTGGATGTATTTGGCGCAATGATTTGAATAGAAGCAATCGGATTTTCTTTCCACTGCGCTTGTGCTGTGGTAATAAGTGGGGTTAAGTCGGTGAGTGGCGCAGGATGACCAACATCTTGTTGATGTTTTTTGCCTCTTTCGCCTCGCGAGCGTTGTTCATTTTGACCTTGAGTTTGATTTGTATTTGCGGATCCAGAACGGTTTTCAGCATTTCTATTGCGAGCATTATTTTGCTGAACTGCACCGCCGCGCATCTCTTGAAAAAACTCTTGTCGATCTTTATAGACTTGGTTGATTCCCCAAGGCATAAACATAAACATCAGTAATAACAAACCACTGAAGGTGATCATGATATGAAAGGGAAGGGCAAAAACAGCTGTGGCATTATGTGCATCTAACCATGAGCGTTGTCCTTTACCTGAACGGAACGTAAAGAAATCTTTAAAAATTTTTTTATGGGTAATAATGCCGCTGATAATTGCCACAAACATCAGCATGGTGGCTAAGCCAACAATCCAACGTGCCCAAATACGATCAAATCCATACAGTTCAAAGTGAAAGCGATATAGAAAGCCACCACCACGAGTGTCTCGTGCTTGAATAACTTGTCCAGTTGCACTGTCTATGGTGATTCTTTCCCCACCACGACGCGCTTGTAGATCTTCACCTTGTTTACGAATATTTAATTCAGTTGTGGTCTGTCTAGAATTGGGTAATTGAATCGTCCAACTACCAGCATCAGGATAGTTCTTTTGTAGATAATCTAAGGCAACTTGGGTTTGCTGTACTTGAGAATCACTTGGAACGGATTGATGTATTTCTGGTTTCATCCAAGCCGTTATTTCAGACTGAAAGAAACTCAATGTTCCTGTCAAAAAAATTGCATAGAGTAACCAACCAAGAATTAAGCTTGCCCATGTATGTAACCATGACATAGATTGGCGTGGACCTTCAACTTTTGCATCTACGCGCATCTTAATTCCCCATCATTTTATAAATGACAAATAAAATGATACTTGGAATCAGTATGCCTAAGCTGGCTTTTGATGTCTTATTGACCATAAAAACCCAAATGAATGCAGCACAGTGAATACAGAAAGCAAGTAGCGTTGCACTCATCGCAGCCGTGGCACGATAATCAGCAAATGTTTTTGCAATCACTATAGCGGACAAAGACGCAAGCAGATAACCACCAAGAATTGCCAGGGCAAAACGATAGAAAATCATGACGCGATATTGTATGAGAGAGGGTGCGAATTTAGCTCGTGTTGATACAGTCGGAGTTGAAACTGATGCGTTTAGTACATCGAGTTCAGTCTGGCTATTCATAGGCAATCAAATACGGAAAGGTTAAAAATTAAGTAAATAATAACAATTATCATTTACTTTTTAAATACAAAAGTTAAATTTGATTAAAATAAAGCACTGGATTTATTTCAATTTTTATGTGCAGGCTTGGCTACAAGTTTATCCAGAATAATTGAAAAATTCTTATAATTTTAGATGGTTATACGATCTTATTGTGACTATATTCTTGAATATGTGCCTTCGAACATAAAGCATACAGCGTATTCCGATATTTATTTATATCTTGTAGTGACATCTTGGAAAACAATAATATGGAAATTAAATAATGTTTATTCATGCTGAAGACGCGAAACGATTGGCAGCCAATTCAAACTTAAATATAGATCTATATAAAGTTCGTTTGGCTCAAATGATTGAAGAGAATGCCAAGCAGGGCAATACTGCTGTTTTTACAGTTTTGCCTAAACATCTAGCTTTAGAGGATATTCGTGGGCTTTCTTCTGAGTTAAGCCAATTGGGGTATCACATCCGCTTTGAAGTGGATGAGTTTTTTTATAGTTTTAATGTGTTTTGGAATTAACTCGGCAATATAGGCCATAGTTTTGAGCATGGCCTATATTGAAGAATTAGCAGGTATTGCTTGTTTATGATTCTTTTTGATATTCATTGATGACTTCGAGCGCGGCACGAAATGCTTCTTGGGTTGTGGGTGCGCCACAGTAAGGTAGGCTGTGTAATAACACTTCCTGAATTTCTTCAACTGTTGCGCCATTATTCAATGCACCACGAATATGACCTTTTAGTTCGGTTGGGCTTTTTTGTGCAACTAAAAATGCAATGGTAATCAAAGAGCGGTATTTACGTGGTAAAACACCCTCACGTTGCCAAGTTGAACCCCATGCATGCTCATTGATCCAGTCTTGCAAAGGTCTTGTAAAAGCAACAGTGTTGTCTTGAGCGCGTTTTACAAAACTTTCCCCCATTACTTCTGTACGGACTTTTAAGCCATTTTCATAATCTTGTTGAGACATCGTCTTTTTTCCTCAGCTGTTATATTTTTAACACTATACCGAAATAGGCAAATAACCCATTGGCAATATGTCTATGTTAAAAAACAGCGATGGTGAATCGCTGTTTATGGTTAAGGTTTTATATTGCCTTATCTGTTAAATGGCATTTACCAAATCGAGTTAAGTTGAGTGAAGATGAGGATTTTCTAATACCAACACCTGCTCTAATTTTTCATCAAAAATATCTGTGAGCATACTGTCATAACGAAGTGCATTATATTGGGTTAATTTTGTGGCTAAATCATCGCTGATTAAGCCACGAGTGACTGCATCCTGTATGCGCTCTTCAAATGTTAGCCCTTGATATTCACCTTTAGATTCCGCTTTTTTAAAGCTATTCCAATCGTCTTCAACAGTTGTGAGTAGATTAAAGGTGGCTTCCATTCGTCCAAAAGCATCATTCGGATCAACAGTATAATAAACCTGCGTTTTTAAATAATCTCGGAACGGGTTATCTTGCATGAGCAGTTCCGCTGCTTCACTCTTTTGACGATCACTTGGTTTTTTGATCGGTCGACCAAATGGGAAACAAACAAATTTAACCAGACTTGATGCAATTTGAATCGGAAAATTATCAAATAAGCCATAAAATGCTTCTTGGGCATCATAAAGCGTTTCGTCTAATGCAAGTTTGGCATGTACCTGTTCTTGCGAGGATCTCTGACCATTTTCATAAAATTTGAGAATGGCTGTTGCAATAAACATTTTGGAGTGAATGTCAGCTAATCGCCCTGAGAGCATTTCTTTACGTTTAATATCACCGGCTAACAGTCCAAGACACATATCTGCGGTTAGGGCAAAGTCAGTACTGAATCGATTGATGATTTTATAATAAGGTTGAGTAAGAGCATCTGATGAGTCAGGTCTTTGACTACTTGCCCCAAACCATCCATAAGTGAATGCACGCGCGCCACGGTTTAGGGTGTAGCCTAAATGTTGATATAACATGGTGTTAAATGTATTTAAGGCAGAGGCTTTATCTTCGGCCTGTAACAGTTGTAATTCCTCAAATAAATAAGGATGGCAACGCATTGAACCTTGACCAAAGATCATTAACGAACGGCTTAAGATATTTGCCCCTTCAACTGTTATCGAGATCGGAATGGCTTGATACATATTGGCAAGAAAGTTACGCGGACCTTGTTGAATACCACGACCACCTGTGATGTCCATACCATGATTGACGATTTTTCGCATCGTTTCAGTGGCATAGTATTTTGCCATCGCGGTCATAACAGCGGGTTTGCCACCTTGATTTAAACCACAAGTGACTAAATAGCGGAAAGCTTCCAACATATAGGTATGGCTGACAATGTCACTGCTGACTTCTTGCACCCCTTCAAATTTACCTACTGATAATTTAAATTGTTGACGAATTTTAGCGAATGCACCTACAGATAAATACGTCATTTCACCTGCGGCTGTAGACAGTGCTGGAAGGGAAATACCACGTCCAACAGCCAGACATTCCATCAGCATACGCCAACCATTCCCGGCATTTTTTGCGCCACCAATAATCCAGTCAATTGGAATAAAGACATCTTTACCTTCGACTGTACCATTCATAAATGGAGAACCACCTGGATGGTGTCTTGGTCCAACCTCTACGCCTGCATGAGAAGCGGGTATAAGTGCACAGGTAATACCATACTCAGTTTTAGTTTTATCTCCCAATAAGCCATCTGGGTCATACAGTTTGAAAGCGAGACCGACTACTGTTGCAACGGGTGCTAGGGTAATCCAGCGTTTTGAGAAATTCATCTTTAAGCCAAGTACTTGTTGACCTTCGAACTCTCCATAACAAACCACGCCAGTGTCAGGAATCGCTCCAGCATCAGAACCCGCTTCAGGACTGGTGAGTCCAAAGCAGGGAATTTCTTCGCCCTTGGCTAAGCCGGGTAAATAACGATTTTTTTGTTCGTCTGTACCATAATTCAGTAAGAGCTCACCCGGTCCTAATGAGTTAGGCACCATACAGGTCACAGCCGTTGTTAAAGAGCGTGAGGCAATTTTGCTCATAATGCGACTTTGTGCAAAAGAGCTAAATTCACGACCACCATAAGTTTTAGGGATGATGAGTCCAAAAAAGCCATTGTCTTTAATAAATTGCCATGTCTCTGCGTTAAGGTCTTTATTTTGATGAATTTCCCATTCATCTAGCAACTGACAGAGTTGTTCAACCTCATGATCTAAAAAAGATTGCTCTTCATTACTAAGCGTCGGGTAGGGATAATTGTTAAATTTTTCCCAATCTGGCGCCCCCATAAATAATTCTTTTTCCCACCAACTGGTACCCGCATCCAATGCTTCACGTTCAGTGGTACTCATGCTTGGCATTGCATTGGCTAATGTTTTATAGGCCAGTTTAGTCAAAACTTGCATTCGCAGTGGTTCAATCAGTAATACTAAACTGATGAGAATAAGCGGAAGACCAAGGATGAGAGACCATGGGCTGATCACTGCACTCAGAATTGCAATGACAATCGTAGTAATACTTCCGACTGTTCGATGAAGTGCAAAAAAGAAAACGGCCCAGAGTGAGATGATTTGAATAAGTATTGCGATGAGTAATAGCATTAACATATTACCTCTACAGTTTTAATATTAATTTTGGGATCGGAAATACATCATTGAAGCTTATTCTTTCATCAAAGATGTGATGAAAAATTAAACATGTAATTTATTAATAACGATTTTTTCACTTACTATTCAAGGTAAAAGTATTGTTGTTTTGTGAGTATAAGTTAACCAAAGCATATTTATTGTCATATCATGACCAGAGTCTTGGGGGAGTAAATAAATTTTCCATTCATTTGCGCATTCACTTTTTAGACAGACTTGAATGATTTAAAAATTTAAACAGTATTTAGCTGATTTTTGTTTGAGCTGTTTGACTTGTTTTATGTCGCTGAAGCGCGTCGATGTGTTTTTAATGGCTTTCAATTTGCTGCTCAGTCTGTAAGAATCAGCAAGATAAAATTTTTAATGATTAAAATAATAAAGCACAAGACAGCATGGATTATTATTGCTCTCGGTCGGAATGACTATTTTTACAAGAAAATGCTTAATTTTTGTACAAATATTGATATTAATGCAATATTTGTGATGTACCATTTTTTTACGAAATGTCGTTATCACAGATCTTACGTTGACTGTAATATCAGGAAGGCTGATACTCTTGGGGTTAAATTTAAGCAAGTCGGTTCGTAAGGGCTGGGTCACAAGCTCGGTTCTCAAAACACAATTTAAAGCAAGGGGCTATATATGGCTGGTGGAAAGTCAACAATCATTTACACACTGACTGACGAGGCGCCATTGTTGGCGACTTATTCGCTACTGCCGATCATTGAGACCTTTACTAAGCCAGCTGGCGTAGAGATTGTCAAAACTGATATTTCTGTAGCTGCTCGTGTTCTTGCAGAATTCGCGGAATACTTAAGCGATGAACAGAAAGTATCTGACAACCTTGCGCATTTAGGGCGTCTTACTCAAGATCCAGACACTAACATTATCAAACTCCCAAATATCAGTGCATCTGTTGCTCAGTTGAGCGCATGTATTAAGGAACTTCAGTCAAAGGGTTATGCAATCCCAGACTATCCTGAAAATCCAACAACTGAAGAAGAAAAAGCAATTAAGGTACGTTATAGTAAGTGCCTTGGTTCAGCGGTGAATCCAGTGTTACGTGAAGGTAACTCTGACCGTCGTGCACCTGCAGCAGTGAAAAACTATGCGAAGAAACATCCACATTCAATGAGCGAATGGAAGCAGTGGTCACAAACACATGTTTCGCATATGGATGAGGGCGATTTCTACCACGGTGAAAAGTCAATGACACTTGACCGTGCGCGTAACGTAAAAATGGAACTTATCACCAAAAATGGTGAGAGCATTGTGCTTAAGCCAAAAGTTGCATTACTTGATGGCGAAATCATCGATTCAATGTTTATGAGCAAGAAAGCGCTTTGCGATTTCTATGAGAAAGAACTTGATGATTGCCGTGAAGCAGGCATTTTATTTTCGTTGCATGTAAAAGCAACCATGATGAAAGTTTCACACCCGATTGTATTCGGTCACTGTGTAAAAATTTACTATAAAGAAGCATTTGAAAAGCACGCTAAGTTATTTGATGAGTTAGGTATTAACGTCAATAACGGTATGGCTGGTCTTTACGAGAAGATTGCAACTTTACCAACATCATTACGCGAAGAGATCATTGAAGATCTTCACGCTTGCCAAGAACACCGTCCTGCACTTGCAATGGTGGATTCAGCGAAAGGTATTACTAACTTCCATTCACCAAATGATGTGATTGTAGATGCATCTATGCCTGCGATGATTCGTGGTGGCGGTAAAATGTGGGGTGCTGATGGTAAGCAGTATGATTGTAAAGCTGTTATGCCAGAGTCAACATTCGCACGTATCTACCAAGAAATGATTAATTTCTGTAAGTGGAATGGTAACTTTGACCCACGTACTATGGGTACTGTGCCAAACGTTGGTTTGATGGCGCAAAAAGCTGAAGAATACGGCTCACATGACAAAACTTTTGAGATCACTGAGGCGGGTGTTGCAAACATCACAGATCTTGAAACTGGTGAAGTGTTGATGTCACAAAATGTTGAGGAAGGCGATATCTGGCGTATGTGTCAGGTGAAAGACGCACCGATTCGTGACTGGGTAAAACTTGCGGTAACGCGTGCGCGTAACTCAGGTATGCCTGCAATCTTCTGGCTTGACCCATACCGTCCGCATGAAAATGAATTGATTAAGAAAGTACAAAAATACTTGAAAGATCATGATACAGCGGGTCTTGATATCCAAATCATGTCACAAGTACGTGCAATGCGTTATACGCTTGAACGTGTTGCTCGTGGTTTAGATACAATTTCAGTAACTGGTAACATTTTACGTGATTACTTAACTGACTTGTTCCCAATCATGGAATTGGGTACTTCTGCGAAAATGTTGTCTATCGTTCCGTTAATGGCGGGTGGTGGTATGTACGAAACAGGTGCGGGTGGTTCAGCACCTAAACACGTACAACAGCTTGTAGAAGAAAACCACTTGCGTTGGGACTCTCTTGGTGAATTCTTGGCCTTGGCTGTTTCTTTAGAAGAGCTAGGTATTAAAGAAGACAATGCGCGTGCTAAGTTATTGGCGAAAACATTGGATCAAGCAACTGGTCAATTGTTGGATAACGATAAGTCTCCATCACGCCGTACAGGTGAGCTTGACAACCGTGGTAGCCATTTCTACCTTGCGAAGTTCTGGGCTGAAGCACTTGCTGCACAAAATGACGATGCTGAATTAAAAGCCAAGTTTGCACCACTTGCAAAAGCATTGGCTGAGAACGAAGACAAAATCCTTGCTGAGCTTGCAGCTGTTCAAGGTAAGCCAGCGGATATCGGTGGTTACTATGCAGTTGATACCACTAAGGTTGAAGCTGTAATGCGTCCAAGTGCTACGCTTAACGCTACACTTGCAACTGTTTAAGTTTTAAATGCTATAAACCGACGATCTTGTTGGTGAGAAAAGCCGATGCATACGCATCGGCTTTTTTTATTGATGGCATAAATCTTTGTTTAAGTTATGTATTTGCAAGGTTTTGTATGAATCAATTTAAATGATGAGGGGGTGATTGGTCTTAATTGGTCTTGAGTTTTTTAGTTATAAAATAAAAATGCCCAATGAAATTCATTGGGCATTTTTACAATAAGCGGCAATTGCTTTATAGCTGAGAAGGATTAAATCCTAGCGACCATTACGTCCACGGCCACGTGGTGCTTTGGTATTTGGGCGGGTGGTACCATTGGTCTTACGACGTGGTTTTTCACCATCTTCCATTTGCCAGATACGTTTAGTTCCAGATTTCTTTGTTGAACCATCTTTATTCTTACGAACAATTGGTTTTCCACCTGTACCGCCAGGTTTCTTCACATAAGAGCGTGAGCGGTAAGGTTCATCTGCTGGAATATTTTGGAAGTCTGGATAAAGTAATGGTTCAATTTCTTTGGTTTCACCAGGTTGTAAACCCATTTGCACCAAATCAATTGCGCCAATCTTGGTACGGATCAAACGTAAAGTCGGGAAACCAACAGCCGAAGTCATACGACGGACTTGACGGTTACGGCCTTCACAAATAGAAATTTCAATCCAAGATGTTGGAATATTGGCACGGAAACGTACTGGTGGATCACGATCCCATAACCATTCAGGTTGTTCAACTTTATTCGCTTGAGCAGGTAAAGTCATACCATCTTTTAGCTCAACACCTTTACGCAACTGTTCTAGGGCTTCTTCAGTCACATCACCATCAACTTGCACCAAATAAGTTTTAAATTTCTTATTGGCGGGGTTGGTAATGTATTGATTTAAACCACCATGATCAGTTAAAAAAACTAAACCTTCAGAGTCCATATCGAGACGACCCGCCAAACGCAAAGTCGAGTCATCTACGAAGTCAGACATCGTCATATGTGCTTCGTCTTTACGAAACTGGGAGAGGACGTCATAAGGTTTATTAAGAATGACAATTTTCACTTTAGACCACTAATAAATATCAATAAAATTTTTGAGTTTGATAAAGTTACCCGTTTGAAGAGAGTTGGGTAAAGATAAAGACTACGATATGTGCGCTACTATATCAGATTACGCTTTGTATTCTTCAACTTTATTTATTTACCTAGGCTGAGTTGTAAATACATTTTTCTTAGGCTGGGGATCTTAAGGTGCGAGGTCTTTTAGAATGGGGTGATGATTTTATCTTGTTAGAGCGTATCTTAAGTAAATGAACGAGTAGCATGCATTTTTGGGCTTAAATTCTGAGCCAATTTTCAACGACCTCTCTAAAATTTTATAGTTTGAGCGACTATATTTTTACTTAATCTTGATGTCCTCATTAGACAATAATAGTTGTCTAATTGATATATACAATTTAATGGCAAATTATAAGATGGATGCTGAATATAAGAAGTCGTATAGGTAAACCATGCAAGTGAATAGCAAGCTGCCGCCATTGGGAATGAGTGAAAAAATACACAAGAAGATTGCAAAGGTATCAGGAGCTTTATTGGGTGCAGTTAATCCTGAAAGACAAGCTAAGTTACCAAGAGAGTATGAGCTAAGTCCGCATGTAGACTATAAACGATATGGAAGTACGCATTATGGCGTAATGATTCCTGATTTGCCTGAACCATTTAATTATTTATCTTGGGCTTCAGTTATTGGATATGTTGGATTTCCGATCACAGATATGCAATATCAAATATCACCTAGAGGTAAAGGTGATACAGCCTCTTTAGTGCATGGAACGGCTTTGTCTACAACACAAGAGGCCTATACAACGTATTCTGTACAAGACGATATAAAATTTACTCAGAATCCTTTTTCTGTGAATTTTAACGACCAATCTATATTGTATGAAGACGATGCTAAAGGGTATTTTTTAGTCAGCAATAGAGAAGATTTGCAAGTTAATATCGGACTTCAGCCAACAAAAGCAATTTCTTGGTTTGCTTATGGTCCATTTTATAAACATTTCAGTGTTTTAATGAGATATGAGGGGACTCTGACTCAAAAATACAAGAGTATAAAAGTACAAGGACTTTGTACACTTGAGTCGTGGAAAGCTGTAGCGATTTCGATGCTTAAAAATAAATGGTTAGCCGAGAATGTTCAGTTGCCAGTAAAAATATTTAGCTATCAAGTCATTAATATCGATACAGAACAGCAATTATTGTTGGCGATGATTTGTTATGAGTCGCAGCCTATATTGACCTCGGTATATTACCGAAATGTTGGTGGTCGTTCTATTCAATACAATGGAGATATTGTATTTGAGGTCACAAAGTTTAAGGACAATAAAGAAATAACGCCTGATGGATATGCAATGCAAGTGCCTGATCAGTTTAAATGGATTGCATATCATGATCATAAAAAAATATTCGAAATCAATGCAACTGTGGATACACCATATTGTTTTGGATTAGCCGCAGGTTATGTGACTTCGTATGCGTGGGAAGGTGAATTTAATGATTTAAAAATAACAGGTCGTGGGTATATGGAATATATTGATAGACGTTAATCATGATCTTTTCAAGTTGTTTTTACAGCCAAAAAATGAAAGATCAAAAATGCTAGATCTATTGAAGAAAAGAGATTGGGGGTAGGTAGATTTTTTTGCTAAAACATGGGTAGGGCTAATATTTAAACGTAACTTGCAAACAACATCCAATGAACCTAAATCTTATGATAGAAAAAAAGCTGTACCACCTTTGGGTAGTACAGCTTTTTTGAATAGCGTAGATCTCAAGTTTTAATCAGTGATCACAAGCTATTAGTTGGTTGATCATGTTGTTTAGTGGTCATGTTTTAGATATTCAGGTTCTTTAGGTAATTTAAAACTACATAAGAAACAGATCACTAACATGACAATCACATAAAGGAAGAAGGTGCTTTCAATACCCGCTGCTTTGAACTGTAGTGCGACAGACGGCGCAGAACCACCAAAGATTGCATTACCCACAGCGTAAGAGAAACCAACACCCAATGCACGAACATGTGGTGGAAACATTTCTGCCTTAACCAATCCACTGATAGAGGTATAGAAGCTGAGCAACATCATGAGGAAAATAAGTAACAGAGCAACCATCAATGGCGAATAACTGAAATGTGGCATCCAGATCACCATGACTGGATAGATGAAAATCGCCATAGTACCACTGAACGCAAGCATTGCAGCACGACGGCCAATGCGGTCAGAAATAGCACCAAACACAGGTTGTGCAAGCATAAAAATAAAGAGTGAAGCTGTCATAATGAATCCGACAGTTTTACTATCTACACCCATATTGGTGAGGTAGGTCTTTGAATATACTGTAATCACATAGAAGGTGAGAGAACCCGCAGAGGTATAACCTACAACCAATAAGAAGGTTTTCCAGTGATTTTTAAACAGTTCACTTAAGCTTCCAGATTCTTCTTTATCACTGTCTTCGCTAGATAATGTTTCTTCCAAACGGCTACGTGCAAGTAGGGAGATAATTGCAGCAATACCACCAATGACAAAAGGAATACGCCAGCCGCCATCAAGCAATTGCTGCTCTGATAGGAAGGCCAACATAATAACACCGAGCAAGCTTGCTAATAACTGACCACCTGACAAAGTGACATACTGGAAAGAAGCAAAAAAGCCTCGTTGACCTTTTAAGCCAAGCTCACTCATATAGGTTGCTACAGCACCATATTCACCACCTACAGATAAACCCTGTAGCAGGCGAACAAGTAAAAGTAGGAAAGGTGCTGCCATTCCAACTTGTTCATAGGTTGGGAGTGCGGCAAATAAGAAAGAGCTTACTGCCATAAGGCAGATGGAAATGACCATTGATTTTTTACGGCCATGTTTATCGGCAATTCGTCCGAAAACCCAGCTACCAATTGGTCGCATAAAGAAGCTGGCTGCAAAGACACCCCATACATAAATTGCTTGAGTACCGGAGTCCATATCAGGTGCAGTTAATGCTTTAGTGAAATATGCCGCAAACACAGCATAAATATAAAAATCAAACCATTCTACTAAGTTTCCTGAAGCTGCGCCGACGATACCGCGTATACGACCTCGCTTCTCTTCTTTAGTGTAAGTTTTATCCATTATTTACATCCATGAGATAGGTTGAATCGCAATAAATTCAAAATTCATTACGATTTGAAAAACAGGAATAATGTTAAAGATTTTAAGACTAAATAATAATTGCAAAGATGGTTAATTTGATTGGAGGTCTTAGGATAGGCAGAAAGAATTAAAAAATGAATTTTGATTTATTTTTTCATTAAAATTCATGTGAAAACATATAGTAAAAGTGAATTACTTTTGTAATTAATCTTAACTTGATGGTGATTTTGTGTAAATTATTTTTTTAAAATATAAATCAATGGCAAAAAATACCAATAATAAAAATAAAATTACCGATTTTTGTTTGTGATCTATTGTGGTGCATAATTTAATGTAATGAAATATAAGAATATATTGTGGTTTTAAGGTGGCTGGTTTGGTCATAAATCTATTGTCAAAATGTTATAGATTTTTAAATTAAATGGCGAATATAAAATCAAAAAATTAGAAATAATGTTTATAGTGTAAACGTATAGTAGCTCTCACTTTTAAAGATCTGACTCTTGGAAAATTTATGTGTATGGAAAAGTAAAGCTAATACTTTTATTTTAAACATTGGAGTGATTGAGCTTGTCGATTTATATAAAAAATGATGGTTTGAGTGATATTAAATAATGAAACATTGTGCTTTATTCAGTAGAGAAATGTTGTTATTCCTCGTATAAATCTCAAAAAATGTACGAATTAGACTAGACTGATATGCGCTAAGAAGGGTTAGAAGTATTGTCTATTTGGCAATTATTTTGGATTTGCCAACTATAATAAAAGGGAGAACCTGAACAATGGGTTATCAGAAGATCGTAGTACCTGCCGATGGTAGCAAAATTACTGTAAATGCAGACTTGTCACTGAATGTTCCAAATCATCCAATCATTCCTTTTATTGAAGGGGATGGTATTGGGGTTGATATTACTCCAGCCATGAAAGCTGTTGTAGATGCCGCAATTCAAAAAGCATATGCTGGCAAACGTTCGATCGAATGGATGGAAGTTTACTGTGGTGAAAAGGCAGATAAAATCTATGGGACCTATATGCCTGAAGAAACTTTTGAGGCACTGCGGGAATTTGTGGTTTCGATTAAGGGTCCATTAACTACGCCTGTGGGTGGTGGTATTCGTTCATTGAATGTCGCTTTACGCCAAGAACTCGACCTTTATGTTTGTGTACGTCCTGTACGCTGGTTTGAAGGAGTGCCGTCACCTGTTCAACACCCTGAACTGACTGATATGGTGATTTTTCGTGAAAATTCCGAAGATATCTATGCGGGTATCGAATGGAAAGCGGATTCTCCTGAAGCGAAAAAAGTCATTAAATTCTTAAAAGAAGAAATGGGTGTGACTAAGATTCGTTTTGAAGATAATTGTGGGATTGGTATTAAACCTGTATCGAAAGAAGGTACTCAGCGTTTAGTACGTAAGGCGATCCAGTTTGCGATTGATAATGATAAGCCGAGTGTAACTTTAGTGCATAAAGGCAACATTATGAAATATACCGAAGGTGCATTCAAAGAATGGGGTTATGAACTGGCAATTGATCGTTTTGGTGGTGAGCTGATTGATGGCGGCCCTTGGGTAAAAATTAAAAATCCAAGAACGGGTAAAGAGATCATTATTAAAGATGTCATTGCCGATGCCTTTCTACAGCAAATCTTAATGCGTCCTTCTGAATATTCTGTGATTGCGACACTTAACTTAAATGGTGACTATATTTCTGATGCGTTGGCAGCTGAAGTAGGTGGTATTGGAATTGCGCCGGGTGCAAATATTGGTGGTGCAATTTCTGTATATGAAGCGACTCACGGTACAGCACCGAAATATGCAGGCCAGGATAAAGTAAATCCAGGTTCTATTATTCTTTCTGCGGAAATGATGCTTCGTGATATGGGGTGGATTGAAGCTGCTGATTTGATTATTCAAGGGGTGTCGGGAGCGATTGCTGCGAAAACTGTTACCTACGACTTTGAGCGATTGATGCCAGGTGCAACTTTGCTTCGCTGTTCTGAATTCGGTCAAGCAATCATTGATAACATGGATAGCTAATTAAAAGATAGATGCACTAAAGTCAGTATAATCAAAGGTCTGCCAAGTGCAGACCTTTTTGTTATTTATGGTTTGGCTATTTTATTCTAGAATCTAAGTATATTTATTAAACTTTAGAATGTGAGTAATTGCACCAACAACTGATTACTGTAGACTGTTTTTAGCCGTTGTTTGAAAAAATATTAATTATATTTTAAGGGGTTAATCGAATGAACATAGAAAAAGATCCTAAAATACTGGTTGCTCCACTTGATCAATTAAATTTTTTACACGAAGCCAAGCAATATATTGATAAAAATCTTACCAGTACTCAAGCCTATTATCTAATGACCAGTAAGCCGCCAGTTTGGTTGAGGGCTGCGTTTAAGCTAAGAGATTTTTTAAGCCGGCATTTAGGTGGTGTGCAACCTATTCAAGGCTTTGGTGAATCAACTAAACCACTTCAAGTGGGTGGAAAAGCAGATTTTTTTGATGTGGTTAAAGTCTCAGATCGTGAGCTTTTTTTACAGTCAACCGATAAACATTTGAGTGTATTGCTGGTTTTACAAATCGAGGAATATGATGAGCTTAGAAATGAATTAACGATATGTACTAGTGTAGTGACATATAATCTTTTTGGGAAAATTTATATGCTGCCTGTTTCTTTGGTTCATGGTTTTATTGTTCAGCAATCACTTAAAAACCTTCAAATTAAATCTTGAAACTCAAGGATTTGAACTATGACAAAATGCTGTAAAACTTGGCAAAAAAAGTCATATTTATACCTTAATTGTAGATGAAAACTTCTGTAAATAAGAAAACTCCTGTGTAAATAGCAATTTAAATCATTTGTTGATATTTTGTTGAAACTTAAATGGAGTGTTGGTTGTGAAAAAAGTATTGTTGGTTATCTTAGCTTTAGGGATTTCTCATCATGTATTTGCTAAAGACGTACACAAATGTGTAGTTAAAGGTTCGGTAACTTACCAATCTAGGCCTTGTGCTGGAACTGCTACTGTAAATCCACAGCAACAACTTCAACAAAAATTAACCCAACGAACTGCAAATCAAACTTCGATACAGCAACAAAAAACTCAGTCTGAAATGCATCAGTATTCTCAACAGCAACACCTGCAACGCCATTCAGGAAATGGAACTTCCAATGAGATTCCAGATACCGTTGAAGGTAAAAAGAAAAGCTTGGCTATAGCGCAAGAAGCTTATAAACAAACGAAAAATCGTTAATTGTTTTTTAAATTTGCTTAGACCGTTTTTGTTTTATGGGCAACTGGTTTTTATTGAAATAGCTTTGGAAATAAGCTCAATATAAAACAATAACTTGATTGATGAAGGGTATTGTTGGAAGTGATTGCTGAAGCTTCTAAATCACAAGGTAATATGCTTTTTAGGTAAGTTTCTCGCTTTAAATAAATAGAGGATTGTAATCCTATGGCTGTAGGCGAGTAATGTATTGGATGGGAATATTCTGTTATATTAACCAGCCTAGTTAAATTTATTTAAAGCCTTGAATTTATGTCACAGACAAGTTCGAAAAAATTTTATATCTTTGCGACATTAGCATTGTTATTTCCAGTATTTTTAGTTGGAATGGCTTTTCTTGCGGCTAAAAGTGATGCCGAAACCAAACGGGAATATGATCAAATTCGCCAAGAACATGCTGAAAAGATTGAGTTGCAAAAACAACAGCAAAAATTAGAGCAACGAAACTTATCGCAACCTGAAACGAAGAATGCAGTGTCTTGATAAGCAATCTTTAATGAAAAGTCATTAAGGCTAAAGCTAAAAAAACCGCCAGATTTGGCGGTTTTATTTTTCATCAAAAATTATTTATTTTTGTCTTTCAACTGAGGGATTGCAGATCCTGTACCGACAGCCAATAAACCAGTATTGGTATAAATACCAAGTTTTGCACGGGTGTCCGTGATATCAAGATTACGCATAGTCAATTGGCCGATACGATCAGCAGGACTAAACATTGAATCACCTTTTTCCATGGTTAAACGCTCAGCTTCATAAGTGAGGTTCTCTGATTCAGTGTTCATAATCGTGTAGTCATTACCACGACGAAGTTCTAAAGTCACAGTACCCGAGATTGCTTTAGCAACCCAGCGTTGTGCTGTTTCACGGAGCATCAATGCTTGCGAATCGAACCAACGACCTTGGTACAATAAGCGACCTAGACGTAAACCATTGATACGATATTGTTCAATAGTGTCTTCGTTATGAATACCAGTTACAAGACGTTCATAAGCAATATGAAGAAGTGCCATTCCCGGAGCTTCATAGATGCCACGAGATTTTGCTTCAATAATACGGTTTTCGATTTGGTCAGACATACCTAGACCATGACGACCACCAATACGGTTGGCTTCAAGAATGAATTCAACAGGGTCTTCAATACGTTTGCCATTTAATGCAACAGGAAAGCCTTCTTCAAACGTTACAGAAACTTCTTCAGCTTCAACTTTTACGTCTTCTTTCCAGAACGCAACGCCCATAATTGGCTCAACGATTTTGATGCCTGCATTGAGGTATTCAAGATCTTTCGCTTCGTGAGTTGCACCCAACATGTTTGAATCTGTTGAATAGGCTTTCTCTTTCGACATTTTGTAATCAAAACCATTGTCGATCAAGAATTGTGACATTTCAGCGCGACCGCCTAATTCATCAATAAATTGCTGATCTAACCAAGGTTTGTAAATTTTAAGTGCAGGGTTGGTTAATAAGCCATAACGATAGAAACGTTCAATATCGTTCCCTTTATAGGTTGAACCATCACCCCAAATATTAACATCATCTTCTTTCATTGCTGTAACAAGCATTGTACCTGTTACTGCGCGACCTAATGGTGTTGTGTTGAAATAAGGAACACCACCAGTGCTGATATGGAATGCACCACATTGAATTGCAGCAATACCTTCCAATGCAAGTTGTAAGCGGCAGTCAACCAATCGGGCTTTTACAGCACCGTAGTTTTCAGCTTTACGCGGAATTGCATCGTAGTCATCTTCATCAGGTTGACCTAAGTTTGCTGTATAAGCATAAGGTTCTGCGCCTTTTTGTTTCATCCACAATAAAGCTGCTGAAGTATCTAGACCACCAGAGAAGGCGATACCCACTTTTTTGCCTACTGGTACATTCTGCAAGATCGTTGCATTATCAGTCATTGCTCGTCCTAACTATTTCGAAAGAGGCACCACATACATGGGTGGCCAAAGAGAATTTTATAAACGCAGTATTGTAGCACTTTTTCAATCAATGTTTTATTGGATTTGAAGGTTAACATTGAAAAAAATAACAATTTATTGCGCGAAATTAATTTACTTAAATGACTCATGCACCTCATTTAAAGACTTATAAGAAAAGTCAAATTAACGAGATGTGAAATTTAATAAATTGATATAATTTTCTAATTATTAAAAACTTTTAATCCTATGCAATTAAATAAAACGCTCTACTATACGCATAATACTTTGTTTGGCTTTTACGGTATTTTGTTGCTTATATTAATTTTCTGTGCACTAACTTCGGGGTTTAATTCCACTGGTTTTGTAGGTGTAGTATTTGCTTTTGCGGTGTTGTTTGGTTTGGCATACTTACATTATAAAGCCGCTATTGAAGTTGAAAAAGGGAGTGAAATAGGGAGATTGATGTCTACCATTATTGGATTTTTATTCTTGATTGGATTTCCAGTAGGAACTTGTATCGGGCTGCTGATTTTGCTGAATGTGCGTAAGGCCAAATGGCAGGCTGCGGATTGACCTATGTTAAAAGTAAGATAAATTGGATGTATAGAGTTAATCCAATATATCTGATTTGTTCAGGATCATAGTTGATCATTTAAACCAATAAACTGCTTTTCAATCGGAGTAAATACATGTTCACTTCGTGCAATCAGATAGAATCCAATATCTCGATATTGTTCGGGTGTTTCTCGATAATATTGAATATTAAATTTTTTAATCAGTGACTTTGCAATCATTGAAATTCCCATACCCAATTGAGTGAAATTGACTAAGGCTTCATGATCATAAATATGGGTTAATTCACCTTTGGTTAAATGATAATCTGTATAAATATGATCTAAAGTGGTTGCATAACAGCATTCTTCTGAGGCAAGTAAAATATTTTGATGATTGAGACAGTCTTCAAGGCTGTCATGGTTGATGACATTTTTCCCAATAATCACCAATTGATCATTTGCCTTTTGAATATACTGAATATTTTTCTGTTTTGGGTGACCTAAAACATAAGCGATATCTAGGTTTCCGCGTAAAATTTCATCTTCAATATAGCCTGTAGCACCTGTTTTCATAGTGATTGAAAGCTCAGGGTAGGTTTCATAAAGTTGGCTAAATGACGGGTAGAAACGCATTCCGCCTAAACTGGTGTTGGTACCAAAGCGTAAATATTTTTCCTGCTGATAGATTTTATTTTCTGTTTCTTCCCATGTGAAGATCATTTTTTTGTATTGCTGATATAAATTCATTCCTGATTCGGTCAGCTCAACACCTTTGGGTTTTCGGATGAATAGTTGACGTTTATAGTGATTTTCAATCTTTTTTATTTTTGCAGTCATATTCGATTGTAAATAATTGAGTTTATTTGCTGCTGCGGTAATGCTTTTTAGTTCAGCAACAGTCACAAATGATTTGATATCACCCATATCGATATTCATTTTAATTCCTCAATAATGCATTGAATAAGTACTGACAATAAAGCACCTGCTTTAGCATCAAAAAAAATGATGTATACATTAAAACATAGCATTATTCATGATGCCATTTATTTTCTATACTCTATGTACTTTCCATCTGTTGAGTACAGCAAATGAATCTTCGAGTGATTGGTGCAATTGTATTATTGTGTCTCGTCTGGGGATCTTTGTGGGGATTGGTCAAACATAGTTTGCAAATATTTCCGCCATTCTTATTTATTTCTACGCGTTTAATCTTAGCTGCGCTTACCCTTATGTTGGTTCAAGTACTGTTAAGAAAATCCGTTTTACCCGCAAAAGGTGAATGGCAAAAACTGATGATCTCAAGTTTGATGATTTGTATTGGTTTTTATGCAACACAAACCTTTGCCATGCAATTTGTTGATTCAGGATTGTCTGCGGTTTTAGTGTTTACTATGCCTATTTTTATTGGTGTATTGGCGCATTATATTTTAAATGAGCGTTTAAATAGCCAAAAAATGATTGGGTTGGTTCTTGGCACATTGGGCTTGGTTGCGATTCTTTGGCCACAATTACATCATATTCATTTGAATTTATCGTTAATTGGTCAAGCTTTCTTAATCTTGTCTGGCTTCTTCTGGGCTTTAACCACAGTTTATATCAAACAGAATTTTGCAACTTATGACAAAATCAAATTGACCTTTTGGCAGTTGTTGATGGGTGGGGTGGTGATTCTGATCGGCGCTTTAATTTTTGAACCTGTAGATGTTAAAGTTTGGATGAATCCGCTCAATGATTCAATCCTGTTCTATATTGCTGTGATTGGAACTGGTTTTGCCTTTGCCTTGTGGAATTGGATTGTGAGTCAGGTAGATACCTTTGTTGCGTCTATTTCAATCATGTGTATTCCTATTCTAAGTTTATTTTTTGGTTATGTGCTTTGGCATGAGCCGATTACAATCAACATTATTATCGGTGCGGCATTTATTTGTTCAGGAATTATTTCAAGTTCTTTAAATCTTAAAATCAAGAAAAAACCTGCAACCTTATTGAGTTGTGAGCATCGTTAAATCAATGAGTGGACATTGTTGAATTAATTTATAGTTGATTAAATTTTTATGTAATTTTTCAATTAAAGTAAAAAGCAAAATCAGTGAAAGTTCATTGATTTTGCTTTTTTTCTGTTTTTTATATTTTTTGTTTAATACGATGCCTTTACGCTTATTTTAACTGATTTTTAAATTGGTCTGACTAATTTTGGTTTTGCAGTATTTCCAAACCCGATAATAAACTTAAATCAGTGTTACTAAAAAGTGCATTAAAAAATAGCATACGACTAAAGTTGTATAAAATTGGTTTAATTTAAAAAAATACGATATAAAACAAATGAGTTATTCGATTTGAAGCCCTGAAAGCTGAAGGATTGGTCTGTGAATAGGTCGAAATATTTGCAATATTGGTCATACCAAAATAATTAATTGAGTGCCAACTATTGATCTTTAAATCAGCAAAAATTAATATTAAGTAGCAGTTAGTGCAAAATTTTTTAATTTAAAACTAAATTGGTCATACCAATTATTGAGAAATAAATGGATGATTCAATGACATTCCACGTTCTAGCAAGCATTTCAAGGAGATGACAATGCTTCAACATTGGCAACAGATTTATGATCCGATGGGCAATATCTGGGTATCCAGTGCCATTGCGCTGATACCAATTATCTTTTTCTTTTTAGCCCTTGCTGTATTCCGCATGAAAGGAAGTGTTGCGGGGACAATTACAGTTGTATTGGCTTTACTGGTTTCATTATTTGCTTATCAAATGCCAACGATGATGGCATTGGCATCATTGGTCTATGGTTTCTTTTATGGTTTATGGCCAATTGCATGGATCATTATTGGCGCAGTATTCCTATATAAAGTTTCAGTAAAAACAGGGCAGTTCGATATTATTCGTTCTTCGATTTTGTCGATTACGGAAGATCAACGTCTGCAAATGCTTTTTGTTGGTTTTGCTTTTGGTACTTTCTTGGAAGGTGCGGCTGGCTTTGGTGCACCTGTTGCGATTACCGCTGCGTTATTGGTGGGGCTTGGTTTTAAACCACTTTATGCGGCGGGTCTATGTTTGATTGTGAATACAGCACCTGTGGCATTTGGTGCAATGGGGATTCCAATTATTGTGGCTGGACAGGTTTCTGGTGTAGAAACAATGGAAATCAGTCAGATGGTTGGACGTCAGTTGCCATTTATGGTTCCAATTGTGCTGTTCTGGATCATGGCAATTATGGATGGTTGGCGTGGTGTAAAAGAAACCTGGCCAGCTGTGATTGTCGGTGGTGGTTCTTTTGCGCTAGCACAATATTTGACTTCAAACTTTGTGGGTCCAGAATTACCCGATATTACTGCTTCAATTGCGTCTCTGGTTTCATTAACGATTTTATTAAAATATTGGCAGCCAAAGCACATTTTCCGTTTTGCAAATGAAGATGACAGCATGAGCGAAAATCTTGCTGCACAAAAACAGCAGAAATATAGTCTTGCTCAAATTGCCAAAGCATGGTCTCCATTTGCGATTTTAACTGTGATGGTCACAATTTGGAGTGTAAAACCATTTAAGGATTTATTTACCAAAGATGGTGCACTACATGATTTAGTGATTTCTATCAAAGTGCCATATTTGCATCAAATGATTCAAAAGATGCCACCTGTTGTTGCTGAAGTAAAAGACTATGATGCAATTTATAAATTTGATTGGTTCTCAGCGACGGGTACCGCAATTATTATTGCTGCAATCATTACTATTATTTTCTTAAAAATGAAGCCAAAAGAAGCAGTAGTTACTTTTGCTGAAACCATTAATGAATTAAAAATTCCAATTTATTCGATTGGTATGGTGTTGGCATTTGCTTTTATTGCTAACTATTCAGGAATGTCTGCAACCTTGGCTTTGGCATTGGCACATACGGGTCAAGCATTTACATTCTTCTCTCCATTCTTAGGATGGTTAGGTGTATTCCTTACAGGTTCGGATACTTCTGCAAATGCTTTGTTCGGGGCATTACAAGCCACCACTGCACAACAAATTGGTGTCCCAGAAGTATTACTGGTTGCTGCAAATACCAGTGGTGGTGTCACTGGGAAAATGATTTCTCCTCAATCAATTGCAATTGCATGTGCGGCGGTGGGGCTGGTAGGTAAAGAGTCTGATCTGTTCCGTTTTACGGTTAAACACAGTATAACGTTTACTGTAATGATCGGTATTATTATTACACTACAAGCTTATGTGTTCCCATGGATGATTCCATGAGCATAAAACGTCACTGAATGAGGAAAGCAGATGAAAGTCTCTGACAAAGTGGTACAAAGCCTTCGTATGTTAATTGAAGAAAAAAACATGCAAGTCGGAGAACGTTTACCTGCTGAACGAAAATTGTGTGAACAACTGGGCGTATCCCGTTCCTCTTTAAGAGAAGCGATTTCTCAACTGACCAGTACTGGAATGCTGGTCAGCAAAGGCGGGGCGGGGACCTATTTACAACAAATCCCCGTGAACTGGTCGCAAAACCAGATTGTTGAATCTTTAAGTAATTTGATTGATGAAGATCCAGCATATCGTTTTGATGTGCAAGAGGCGCGAACAATCCTTGAGGGTGGTTCAGCTTGGTATGCGGCACAACGTGCAACCCCTAAAGATCTGGCTCAGATTCGCGAATATTATGATCAGATTTCATATTTTCAGTCGATTGGAGATGATGAGCAAGCTTCACTTGCCGATGCTAAATTTCATTTGGCGATTGCTGAAGCATCGCACAATTTAGTGTTGATACAGATGATGCGGGGCGTTTTTGATCTGTTGCAGTTTAACGTGCTCTTGGGTAGACGCAAAGTGTACTCAGAAACACATCGATTTGATCAATTGCATGATCAGCATTTTAAAGTGATGGATGCAATTGAACGTCATGATCCAGATGCTGCAAGAGATGCAGTCTGTGGACATATAGAATTTGTAGTACAGCAAGTGCGTATGATTGATGAGGAAGAAGCCCGTCGTCAGCGTGCGAGCCGATTAAACAGGATATGAGCATGATTATTTCTTCTGCGAATGACTATCGTGAAGCCGCGCGACGTCGTTTACCCCCATTTCTTTTTCATTATATTGATGGTGGTGCGTATGCGGAATATACACTAAAACGAAATGTAGAAGATTTATCAAAAATCGCTTTAAGGCAACGTGTTTTAAATGACATGTCTCAGTTAAGCCTAGAAACAAAATTGTTTGATGAAACTTTATCTATGCCTGTTGCGTTGTCTCCTGTTGGATTAACAGGGATGTATGCACGCCGTGGTGAGGTTCAAGCTGCCGTGGCAGCAGATAAAAAGGGCATTCCTTTTACCTTATCGACCGTATCTGTTTGCCCGATTGAGGAAGTTGCACCAGCAATTAACCGCCCAATGTGGTTTCAGTTATATGTGCTACGTGATCGTGGCTTTATGAAAAATGCTTTAGAGCGAGCCAAAGCTGCGGGCTGTTCAACCTTGGTGTTTACTGTTGATATGCCTGTACCAGGTGCGCGCTATCGTGATGCACATTCTGGTATGAGTGGTCCGAATGCAGCGATGCGCCGTTACATGCAGTCGTGCTTCCATCCGCATTGGGCTTGGAATGTCGGTTTGCTGGGTCGTCCACATGATTTAGGCAATATTTCCAAATACTTAGGAAAGCCGACTGGACTTGAAGATTATATCGGTTGGTTGGGCAATAACTTTGACCCGTCTATTTCATGGAAAGACCTTGAGTGGATTCGTGAATTTTGGGATGGCCCGATGGTGATTAAGGGGATCCTTGATCCTGAAGATGCCAAAGATGCGGTACGTTTCGGTGCCGATGGTATTGTTGTATCAAACCATGGTGGTCGCCAGTTAGATGGTGTCTTATCGTCTGCGCGTGCGCTTCCGCCAATTGCAGATGCCGTCAAAGGGGATATTAAAATCCTTGCTGACTCTGGTATTCGTAATGGTTTGGACGTGGTTCGTATGTTGGCATTGGGTGCAGATACCTGCATGCTCGGACGTGCTTTTGTCTATGCATTAGGGGCAGCAGGTGGTGCAGGCGTTTCTAATCTGCTTGAGTTAATTGACAAAGAAATGCGTGTCGCAATGACTTTGACAGGTGCCAAAACAATTGCAGACATTAATGCTGATTGTTTAGTCAAGTTAGACAAAGCATTGGATGCGTGATGTATTTTTGATACGTCATCAAGCTAAATGACAGTGTTCAATTTGATAGACGCAAATATCGTCCATGCAAATTTCATCTGTAGTGCTTTGAGGCAGAACGACCTTATAACATGATGTATTTGCAAAGCATCAAATGAAAAGATGTGATTTAACGAGTTTTCGGATGAGCAGGGTTCAAGCTACTTTTCATCAAAAAAGTAGTTTGAACTGATCGTTGATCCCTCAATACAAATAATATTGAAAAAAACGCTGTCGGAATGAATGCCTTATTGAATGAGATTGAATAAGGATTCATCAATAGGATAGGGAAAATGCAATCTAATATTGATTCACAACACACCATTCAGCAATTGATCAACATCGTCGGTCAGCAACACGTTTTAACTCATGATCATGCTACCCGCTTGTATCGTCAGGGGCGTCGTTATGGCTCAGGGCAAGTGCTGGCTGTTGTGGTTCCCGGAACTTTGTTTGAACAATGGCAAGTGCTACAAGCTGCTGTAAATGCAGACTGTATTGTGATTATGCAAGCTGCAAATACTGGCCTTACGGGTGGTTCAACACCTTTTGGTGATGATTACGACCGACCCGTTATTTTAATGAGTACACGTCGTTTGGCGGGTATACAAGTGATTAACCAAGGTCAGCAAGTGATTTGCTTACCTGGTGCAACTTTAGATCGTCTTGAAAAAGAGTTGGCACATTATAATCGTGAGCCGCACTCAGTGATTGGTTCATCTTGTATTGGTGCATCGGTTTTAGGTGGAATATGTAATAACTCAGGTGGAGCATTGGTCCGCCGAGGTCCTGCATATACTGAACTGGCACTTTATGCACAGGTCAATGCGTCAGGTGAGTTAGAGTTGGTCAATCACTTGGGGGTGAACTTGGGTGACACACCTGAAGAAATTTTGACAAAACTCGAAAATAAAAACTATCAACTCAATGATGTTATTAATAATGCGAGTTGTTGTGCTTCTGACCATCGTTATGCACATGATGTTAAACAGGTTGATGAAAATACGCCTGCACGCTTCAATGCTGATCCATCACGTTTATTTGAAGCTTCAGGTTCTGCAGGTAAAGTCTGTGTCTTTGCAGTACGTTTAGACACCTTTGAAAAAATTCCAAGTCAGGTATTTTATGTGGGGACCAACTCACATGATGATTTGACGGAAATCCGTCGTTTCTTACTCAAAGATTTGCCAAGATTACCGATTGCGGGTGAATACATTCATCGTGTTGCCTATGATATTGGTGCTGAATATGGCAAAGATACTTTTATGTTTATCGAAAAATTTGGTACGGCAAAAGTGCCTGCTGCATTTGCATTAAAAGATAAGGTGGATGGATATCTCGAAAAAATTGGCTTACGTAGTTTGTCTGATAAAGTGTTGCAGATGGTGACTAAACTGTTGCCCAATCATTTGCCAAAACGGATGAATGAGTTTCGTGATTTATATGAACATCATTTGATGATTCGTATCGAAAATCAGGATGTTGAGCAAGTTGAACTTTTTTTAAAAGATTATTTTCAACATAAAACATCAGGTGATTTTTTCCATTGTACGGATGAAGAAGGGCGTAAGGCTTTTTTACATCGTTTCGCAGTGGCAGGTGCAGCAATTCGTTATCGTGATACGCATCGTTCGGAAGTTGAAGATATTGTTGCGCTGGATATTGCTTTACGCCGTAACGACCGTGAATGGGTAGAAACTTTACCTCAAGAGATGGATGATTTAATTACCCATAAATTGTATTACGGACATTTCCTCTGCCATGTGTTTCATCAAGATTATATAGTCAAAAAAGGGGTAGATCCTTTGGCGATGGAACATCAAATGTGGCATTTGCTGGATAACCGTGGTGCAGAATATCCTGCGGAACACAATGTAGGGCATTTATATATTGCGAAACCTACTTTAAAAAATCATTATCAAAAGCTTGATCCAACCAATAGCTTTAATGTCGGCATTGGGCAGACCAGTAAATTAAAATACTGGAAGTGATGATATTGAGGCATGTTAATTTGATTTGTTTATGGTGGTTTATCAGATAAACAGTCTTTTTAAAAAGTGCTAGATGATGAACTGATTTATTTAATGAAAATAGCCATGCAAAAGCATGGCTATTTTTTATTTCTGTTCGCCTAATTTGGAGGAAATAAATCCAAGTACAAAAGCACTGATAAAGAAGGTAACAACCGTGTAGAGTGCAGATTGTGTGGTAAACCAAATTGCAATGGTTAAGATCGTAACGATCGCTGTACAAATCCAAATCGCCAACCCTGAAGTTGCTGAAGGTTGTTGAGATGGAGCTGGGTCAATTTGATCTGGTGTGGACGGGTCTTCTTTGGTATTTAAATCGTGAATAGGGTCATGTAGATTCACACCATAAAAGAAATAGGGATGATCATCAAAACGAGCAAGCTCGATACGTTGCATTTCAATAAAAGAAATTTGTTGTGAATGATCTTGTGCCGAATTTTCAATGTGTTGTAACAATTGGGTTAAGAAATGAGCATCATTTAAATCCAAGGGCAAACCACTGGTGCGCAATAAAATGTACTCAGGATAATGTTGTTCGATTAAAGATTTAAAGTCATCAAAATGATAGCTATTTTCTGCACCAAAAATTTCTATAAATAAGGGTTTACGCGCTGCTAAATTGACGAGTGCTTGCTGTTGATCAATAACTAAATAAGCATACTGACTCTCACCAAAGTCCTCTTGGCGTTCTTCAAGATCAACTTGGTTGCGTTCATCGTTGATATCAAGATCATCTATATATCTTGTCCAGAAAATATTTTCTTGCTTAAACAGCATAAACCATAAAATCGGAATGAATGCATTTGCTTCGAGTTCAAAAGATGCGCTTTGAAAAAACTCTGCCCATTGATTTTGACTACCTCTTGGCATATGGCTAAAGGTAGAACTGGTTAAAAATACTGGGTGGCTCATAAGGTTGATGCCTTTTCTTATTTACTTTTATTCAGCAGTTATATTGCAAAATAACGAAAATTGACACAGAAGATTGTTATAAAACTGTATAACACTTTTCTTTTGAGTCATATCAAGATATGTTGCTTCTCGCTGTGGGTAAGACAGATAGAATTGACACTATATACGATGAAAATATCAAAAATTGTCATCAAAAAAAAAATAAAACTCGATAAAGTAGTATGCAACAAGTTGCAAAGCCAAACTTAAAGGATTCATCATGACAAATAGCTATGCAAATATCTTAAAACCACTCCATCTGGGATTTACGACTATTAAAAATCGTGTCGTGATGGGTTCAATGCACACAGGTTTAGAAGATCGTTTTTATAACTACCCAAAACTTGCTGCATATTTTGGAGAACGTGCCAAAGGTGGTGTTGGGCTAATTATTACAGGGGGGATTTCCCCAAACCGCCAAGGTTGGTTGTTGCCAGCCGGTGGTACGATGAATACTTTAGGTGATATTGCACCACACCGTTTAGTCACACATGCTGTACATAAGCATGGTGCAAAAATTCTGATGCAAATTCTGCATGCAGGGCGTTATGGTTATCAACCGTTTGTTGTATCTTCAAGCCCAATCAAATCACCGATTTCGATGTTTAAACCACGTCAGATGAGTGACAAACTGATTCTTGAAACCATTCAAGATTATGCTGAAACAGCTAGTCTGGCAAAAAAAGCCGGCTATGATGGCGTAGAGATTATGGGTTCAGAAGGCTATTTGCTGAATCAATTTTTAAGTCGCCATGTGAACCAACGTGAAGACCGTTGGGGCGGGCCAATTGAAAACCGTATGCGTTTGGCAGTCGAAATTGTAAAAGCGATTCGTGCCAAAGTCGGTGAAAAATTTATTATTTGCTTCCGTTTGTCGATGCTCGATTTGGTCCATGACGGTAATACCATGGATGAAGTGATCACTGTTGCACAGGCCTTAGAAAAAGCAGGTATTACTTTACTCAATACCGGGATTGGTTGGCATGAAGCACGTGTACCCACAATTGTAACTTCCGTACCGCGTGCTGCATTTGTAGATTACACCGCAGAAGTGAAAAAGCATGTCGCTGTACCTGTCATTGCTTCCAATCGAATTAATATGCCTGATACTGCTGAGGAAATTTTGGCTGCAGGTAAAGCTGATATGGTGCAAATGGCGCGTCCATTATTGGCAGATGCTTTTTGGGTGAGTAAAACCGCAACCAATCGTGTTGATGAAATCAATACTTGTATTGCATGTAACCAAGCCTGTTTAGATCATAGTTTTCAAAATAAGCGTGCAAGTTGTTTGGTGAACCCACGAGCAGCGCATGAAACTGAACTGGTTTATCTTAAAACAAAAAAACCGAAGAAAATTGCGGTTGTTGGCGGTGGTGTTGCTGGAATGTCAGCAGCTACTATTGCGGCAAGTCGTGGACATCAGGTGACTCTGTTTGAAGCCTCTACTGAGGTCGGTGGGCAGTTTAACCTTGCTAAAGTTGTACCAGGTAAAGAAGAATTCCATGAAACCATACGTTATTTTAAGGTTCAGATTGAAAAAACTGGTGTGGACTTACGTTTAAATACCAAGGTGAATCGTGAGCAACTAGAACGTGAAGGTTTTGATGATGTGGTGATCGCAACAGGTGTGATTCCACGGGGTCTAAATATTGAGGGTAGTAACGCACCGCAAGTATTGTCTTATGCGGAAGTATTGCGTGGTGCACCTGTTGGAAACAGAGTCGCTGTTGTTGGTGCTGGTGGTATTGGTTTTGATGTATCTGAATATTTATTGAAACCTGAGCATCAGCAGCAACCACAACCCTTGGCGGATTGGCAACGCGAGTGGGGTGTAGACCCAAATCCAAACTATATGACTGAAGGTGGTTTTGTTCCTGCTGAAGTAGATCAACCGATTCGTCAAATATATTTGATGCAACGTAAAACCACACCTCTTGGTATTGGTTTAGGTAAAACTTCTGGTTGGGTACACCGTGCACAATTGAAAAAACATGCGGTAAGAATGATGCGTGGCGTGCAATACAAGTCTGTCACCAATGAAGGATTATGGATTGAAAGCAATGGTCATGATCAATTATTACGAGTCGATACGATTGTGGTGTGTGCAGGTCAGGAATCCGTTAAGGATTTAATGCCTCAAGAGGGTGAGTCAACTCTAGCAAATTACCATATTATTGGTGGTGCAAAATTGGCTGGTGAGCTTGATGCAAAGCGTGCGATTCGTGAAGGTGCTGAAATAGCAGCTAAACTTTAATCAAAATCATCTATTTTGATGAAACAATATGCATTTGAATGGTTTAAGTCTATTTTTTTCTTGTCAGAGTTGGAAAAGCTTAGTATTCTTGCGCACATGGAAGCGTGGCAGAGCGGTTTAATGCACCGGTCTTGAAAACCGACGAGGGTGTGAGTCCTCCGTGAGTTCGAATCTCACCGCTTCCGCCACATTGAAGTTTCCGACACTGTTTAACACTATATAAGTATTTACTTATAAGGTTAAAGTTGGAAACAAATGACATAGTAAGCTATGACACAGTACGTCAATGAGCGGTTCTAAAGTAGTAAAAAATGCAGTAAGATAATCTCTTACTGCATTTTTTTTGGTTTATACGTTATGGCTGCTCGTGGAATCAATAAACTGACTGCTTTACAGGTAAAATAAGCAAAAGCAAATCCTGATAAAATGTATAAGCTTCCCGATGGAGGTAATCTTTACTTACGTATTGATTCCAGTGGTAGCAAATACTGGAGATTTAACTATACTCGTCCTTATGTTGGTAAATGCAATGATTTATCGCTCGGCACATATCCTAAAGTTACCTTGGAAGAAGCACGTACAGTTCGTGACGATTATAAAAAGTTATTCAAGCAGGGAATTAATCCAGCAACAGTACGCTTAGAAACCAAGAATCGAAGCAGAGCATACCTTTCTTGTAGTCAGTGCAGAGTGGCTTAAAAAACGAGAATTGGAAGGCAAGCAAGATGAAGAGACCCTTCGCCGTTTAAATCACGATGCTTATCCCTATATAGGTGATATGAGCTTCCCACAAATCACTGTAGAAGTATTAGAAGCAAAAGTCTTTCAGCGCATTATTGACCGTGAAGCATTGTCTGTCGCCAAACGTCAGATTTGAATCAAATCTTTAAATCAGCGCGTAAAAAGAAGGTGATTCAATCCAATCGAAGATATTGAATTACCTAATCCACTGGGTGGGAATTTTGCTGCGGTGACTGAGGAACAAGACCTTGCACCAATGCTAAATAAAATTTGAGGTACTTAGGAGAACGTTATTTTTAAAGACTTTATGCAACAAAGCCCCTAAGCCTCTAAATAAGAAATAACTAATTTCAGGTATTGCAGAGTAGAAAATTTAAAAATATATTCTTGAGAAGGGTGTTTTTTAATCGATTTTTTGTTGATTTTAGTGAGAATATTTCTTCAATATAATTTTATCTAGGGGTGGGTTATGAGTAATGATTTAGGTTTAAGAATACATACATTAAATGTAGGACAGGGTGATAGTCAATTTATAGAGATATTTAATAGTCGAAATGAGGTTGTTCAATTAATTTTAATTGATGTTGGAAATAAAGGAAGTTTTAATAAAATAGTTGAATATCATCAAGAAAACTTTAAAAAAACTAATGCAATGTCTGCTACGGATGAATATTATCAAGTTAATACACTTATTATAACCCATTGGGATGCGGATCATCATCAAGGATTAAGTGAAGTGATATCAAACCAAAATTATAAATTAGAACTTGAACAGGTATTCGGACCATTAGAAAATTCAAAATATAAGTGTGATATATTTTATGCAAATAAGCACTTCAATTCTAATTTAGTTTCTAAATTTGATATTTCGAAAAATAATTTCCCTGAAAATACTATTTATTCTATTTTAAAAGACAAGAAAAACAAGGATATAGAAATAAATATATACGCAAAAAATGCTAAGGTAGTTTCTTTTAGTGGTAGTGTCGTTTTAGATCATACAGAAAAAAATCAATCAAGTATTGGGATATTAGTTAAAGATAATAAAACAGGATTTATATACTATACAGGAGGTGATCTTACTGAATTACAAGAAAAAAAATTAGCAAATAGTTCTGATCCATACCCATTTATTGATAGCCTAAAAGTGAGTCATCATGGATCTAATGGTTCTTCATCTAATGACTTCTTGGCAAGTATTAAACCAAGAACTAAAGATAATAGATTAAAAACAGGTCTAGCAATATTATCTCATGGGAATCGTCATGGACACCCACATGGAGATGTAATGCAGAGATTAGCCAATAATAACTTCGTCATGATTTCAACAAGTAAAATTAAAAAAGAGTCTAAAATTCCAAACATTTGTGACTTACTTATTTTAAATAGTGGTCATATTGTACAAGAGCCAACAAATACGAAGAATGGGCAATTAAATACAATTAAAGCATCTGTTACTAATTATAATTCAGGGAAATCAGTAGGGAATATTTATATATATAAAGAGGGTGTTTCTAATTTTAGTTTTAGGTCAGATTATAGTGATAACAAAACTGCGTTATGGAATTTTATAAGGTGTTTGGATGAAAGTGTTAAAACTGATTATGATCCTACAAAATCTACTTGCAATATCCCCAACTTACCACTTGAGTATCCATTTTCATCTAAACTAGATAATTGTCATATTGTTGATAATGGTGATTCTTTAGGATTTACATGTGATATTGAAAATTTTGATATTGGAAGCATTCAAGAAAAGTTTGAGCTAAAAGGTGCTATTTTAAAAAATGAGTTGAAAGCTACATATAAAGCATCAGTTTCATCTGCATCAAAAAAAGTTATAGATGGCGCAGATTTAGATTTAAGAGACGTTTTTAATTTTTTAAATTTCGAAAATTATTATTATTTTGATTTTTTAAAATTAATAAATGGTTTTATTGTAATTGATGAAATGTCTATTAGCCATAATTACGAATTTAAAAATAATACATTTGTAGACATATCTTTACAAATTGCTAGTGATATTGAAATAAATGAAAAAATAAAAATAAATAGTGGTTTTCTTAAGCTTTATTCTTTATTTAGTGGTGGAAATGAATCTCCATTATCATTTAATGATATATTGCTACACACCACCATTAAAATAAAAAATGATCTTGGGGAAGAAAAAGAATTACAAGCAAGTATGAGTTTATTGAATTTGCCAACTACAGATTTAAAAATTGATATAAAAGATAATATTAATTTGGCAAACTTAGTTTCTATAATTCCGAATTTCGATAACAAAAAAATAGAAAATTGGTGTAAATCATTAGAGTTAGATAGAATAAATTTAAAAAAAATGTCTTTGCAAAATAATTGGGGTAATTATGGTAGACTCGAAAAGTTTGAAATAGGCTTTTATGTTGATTTGATTAAAGGTAAAGACATAATATTAGATTTAAGTGTATTTTACGGTCAAAAGAGCACTATTATTTCAGGCGCATTACTTCAAAATGTAGATCTTTCAGGTAAATCTATTTCTCTAAGGTATATCTTGGATTCAATGGGCTTTGGAATTAATGGGCTTGAATTTATACCTCAGACTGTTCTAGATTTATCAATATCTGATTTGAGTTTTTCAGCAAATTTAAGTGAAAGCAAATACTCACTACATATTGAGCTTGATACACTTTTTACATTTGAACAATCTCTTGCAAAAGGCAAAAGTGTTTCATTAACAGTTTCGAAAATTGAATTGAGTATTGAAAAGTATGAAAATTCTACAGAAGTAGAGTTAATCTTAGGGGCTATGTTTGATACAGATAAAAGAGAAGCAGATGATATTGATGAGAATAATATTTTCTTAACAGCAAATTATAATTCTGAAATTAAAAAATTTAGTATTGGTTTGGATTTATACGATTTTGATGTACTTAATATTACAAAATTAGTAAATATTGAACCACCAACTGAATACTTTTCAGCTGAAATAAAAAAATTATCTATTAAATTTAATCCTTTTTTATTGTATACAGAGCTAGTTGTTGGATTTTCTCGAAATATTCTTTCAACGACACTAACATTTAAAATTACAACTTTCGAAGTCGATGAAGAATCTAAAGTTAAATATAGTGGGTATGTTATATTTTTAGGTGTAAATACAGAATTCACTCAAACTATTGGTCGTAGTGCTAAAGATAATATTATAAAAATTTCAATTAAAAAGCTTAATTTATCAGATGTAATAGATTATTTTTTAAGAAATCCTGAGTTATCGAAACATTTTAAATTAGATATTAATGCGTTAGAAATTACAATTGATAATGAGGGTTTCAAACTTCATTCGCAAATAGAGAATTTTTCGCTAGGTGAGGTTATAAGCATCACGGATAATGTACTAGATTTTAATATTGGAAAAGCACCTGAAATATCAATATCGACAAAACTGTTAGAAGTAAAAGCTTTTGATAATACATTTAGTGCTCAAGGTGGTCTTGCTGTTAGTTCTAAAGGCGTATCTTTCTATGGCGGTACAGTAGGTCAAATTGAAAATATATTTGGTGTTAAAGGACTTGGGCTAGATCAGTTCTTTATTAGTTTAAATCAAACTTATACTCCACCTGCTTTTGCTGTTGGATTTATTGGCAAATTAAGCTATACGGCTGATAGTGGAAAAAAATTTAGTGGTAGTACAGCAATATACTTTAGTCCTAATATCCCAAATGAACAATTACTTGCAGTAAATTTCAATGAAATTAGGCTTTCAGATATTGTTTATAGTGTTCTAGATCTTAAGGGGAATGATGGAATAAAAGGAATTATTGAATCTATCAGCATTGAATCGTTGGAGTTTGCAAACGAACTTGAAGAAAATACGGATGTTACAAAGTTAAAAGAAATAGTTATTTCTCATGATCCTGATACTAAATCTAATGATTTGGATTTAATTGATCATAATACTTATGGATGGATCGAGAAAGGTAATTATATTCTTGAAAATAAAAATAAATTCAGAATGTACTTCTTCTCAAAAAATACAGAAGGAAGTGCAATTGGAAAGTATAAATTGTCCAAATATGTTTCACTTTATGCATGCACCAGTGCTAATGGGATTAGTTTGAATGAAGCAACATTTGAAGCAGGTTTCGCTTTTTCAGGTAATTTAAATTTTCTTGGTGTTTCACAAGTTGTTAATTTTTCTGCAAACCCTAAAGAGGGTATGTTTTTATACTACGAAATGGATAAATCAATTCAGCTACCTCTAGGCAGTGGGAATCTTATTAAATTATCAAGAATGGAGGATGATAGAAAAGGGCCAATTCTGTCTTTATCAACGTATGATAAGAATCGGCATTTTTACTTATCTGCTAAATTAGTTGTTTTGAATGGTTTACTTAATTTTGCAACACGAATATTGATGGAAAATAATCATATTTCTTTTCTGTTGTATCATGAAGTCATGGGGTTTAAAACTTCTATATATGTCTCAAGTTCATTTGGTAAATTTGAAAATGCAAACATTGAGCTTCAGCTTAAGTTTGTATCATCAGGCTTTTCGGATATAACTTCGATTATAAAACAAGAACTTTATAATATTTCAGATTCTTTAAATCGTCGAACAAACGAAGCTAAAGCTAAAGTTGAATTAGTTAAAACTGAGTTGGAGAAATACACGAAAAATATTAAAGAAACTTCAAATAAATTGGATGTTAAATATCGTGATTTGGCATCTTTAAAGAAAATATCATATCCGTGGTATAAAGCTTATAAATATATAGAGCTAGGTATACGCATAGCATCAGTTGGTGTTGATATTGCCGTTTTACTAGCATACAGATTGGGGCAAATCGGACTTTTAGAAGCCACTCTTGCTATGCTAGATCTTGTTCAGGCCATGCTTGATGCATCTCAAGAAATTTCTGAATCAGTTATTAAGCGTATTGGTGATGTTATTGCGGGTATAGGTCAAGGTTTAGATTGGGTTATTAGAATTGAAAAAATTGAAGCAGAATTAAAAGTTTCTTTGGATTCTAGGTCATTCTATATTAAGCCTGATATCAGATTATTTGGTGGTGAAAAGTCTGCTATTGAAGATTTCTATATTGAACACAATGGTAATCTGTATGAAGAACTTATTAAAAAAATAAAAAAAGAACTTAAGTTAAATTATACTGGCGATAATTTTAAAGGAATTATTGATGATGTGTATGGTCCTCATGCCCGTTTAGATTATTCACTCTATAATGGAACTTTTGATGATTTTAAACAACAAGATGAAGATGAATTGAAAAGATTTAATTCATATAGGAATCTTGAATTAGCAGAAAGCATAGATGTTCTTTTTGATGCATTTGATCCTAGTGATAATTCAAATATAGCTGAATTAACCAATCAATTTGACTCAACTTTAATTGAAGAAATTGAAGAAAATTTAAAAGATGTGAATCTATCTCTTAAAGATGAATCATTCTTTGCTGATGAGGTAAAGTTAAAAACTCAATTTGCATTAAATGATATAAAAAATGAGTTAAGTGAAAGCTTTAGTAAGTTGCAATTTAGTAATAATATTGAATATCAGAATTTAAAGAGAATTAGTGATATTGCAGAAGATAAAATTGTTCAATATGGAGATATTGTCACCCACGCAAAAGTTTTAAGAGAAAATAATATAAATGATACTGAAAAACTAATTAACAAATTAGGAACTTTTGCTAAGAAAATTGATAGCTTTAAAAATCATGATCTAAAAAATATTCATTACCAAGTTGAACAGGATCACGATGAACAGCTTGATCAAGAAGTTTCAGAAGAAATTATTCAAAAGTATAAAACAATAGGCGAGGATAATAAGCTATCACCTTATTACAAAATTATTTTCTTAACCAATGCAGGAGTAGGTCTGGCTACATTAGGGAAGAGGGATGATTCAATTGAAAGTTTCACAACAGCGTTAAATTACGCTAGAGAAACAATGGGTTTAGATTCTCATGAGGAAAGCGTTATTAATAATTTAATGTTGCATTATTGGAATATTGGTTTAGGAGAGGGCTAAGTTATTGACGTATGGGTACTGAGTTGTTTAAATTTTTAACTTAGTTCATTTACTATAATTCGAAAACTAATTTTATACAAAATGGGAATCGAACTCCAAAAAGGTATAGTTGATTGGAATGTGATGTTGAAACAACTAGAAACAAAGAATTTTTTGTAGTAAAAATTTAAATAAAGTTTATTTATATACAGTAACTTGGGTTTTTAGTTTGACTGTCACCGCTTCCGCCAAATATCTTAAAGGGAATCAAATGAATAGTTTGATTCCCTTTTTCTTTGGCAAAATTTTGGCACTATTCGAAATTTTAGCTGATGACTACTCAAGTCCATTGACGGTGCTACACAACATTTGGCTGCTATTGTATTGATCGTGATCTCAGCGAATAGCGGCATCCAGAGCCGTTCCAAACTGGACAAAATATTTTTTCATAGATTTTAGCTGCAGGCTTATTCATATAAGAATCATCGTGCTGAATAAGCCTTTAGAGATAGGTTTGTGCAACAAAACCGTTTCTAAGCAAAATGCTGCTTTAAAAAGGGTATTACGCATTCTGAATATTGTTCAGGAAAATCTCGGTAAATATAAGTATGTTCTGCATCCGCGAAGATTTTAATTTCTACTTTTGTTACATGGTCGAGCCCTACTTTAAGCCGGTGGCCAAACTCGGGTGGAGTATAAATATCTTTTTCTCCATACATTAATAAGATGGGGGGTTGATATTTTACCTGTGTAGATTTTGCTAACGGATTGAGTTCCTGATTAAGCTTAGGTAGCAGTGTATTTGATACCTTGAGCATTGCATGAGCGACTGGATAATGTTTCCAAAACTCTGGTAATGTCGGAAATGCGCCTTCAAATACTGCAATTTTATATGGGTGTCCATCTTTTGCTAATGAGCATAATCCCCAAGCCGCACCAAATGACGCACCAATTAAACCTACATTTAATTCGGGTGTCCGCTTTTGAGCATATATCCCTGCATGATATACATCATTGGGATAGTCAAATGAGAATCCTTCACTTTCTCCAAAACCATTAGCATCATAAATAAGTACGTTATAGCCATTTTTTAAAAATAGATCCGCATGTCCGTAACGGAGCCAAAATGCTTTAGCCGCTTTTCCCATTGGATGAGCAAGTACTAAAGTTGCTTTTGCCGCTGGTGCACTTTTCCAATAACCAGCGAGTGTTTGCTGGTCAGTTAAGGGAATAGTGACAGCCTCCCAGTCTTCTTTAGAAATAGCTTGAGGCCAAATCCAAGGTACTTCGAATCTTCCAAAAAATGGCTTTCGTAGAATTTGGTGAGCAATTTTTTTCATTTTGGTTATCCAATATTTTTCAAAGTTTATAATATCCAATAAAGTTCCTTTTTGGAACTTGTATTTCAAAATGTATTACTTATTGATTTTCTTTATGGAAATTGGGTATAGCTCATATTTTAATCATCTTAATGATACATCGGACAAACATGACGAATACGTTGAAATCAAGAAATGGAATAAATCAATTATCATTTATTTTTTAGTTACATATAGAGCGCAATACCCATAATTCGAGTTAATAAGCCAAATTACTGAAAATAGATCCTGCAACAAAAAAATTGTCGTGTTTTAAAAGTCCAAGTAGTGTTTCTGGCATACTGTTGTTTTACCTTTATGCAGATTAATAAAGGCAAAATCATCATTTGCGGTGTGAACCAGTAAATTATGTTTTTGTTAGTGCTAGTATCCGAGACTACAACCAGAATATACAATACGACAAGGCTGTAAATTTTCACTTAAACAAAACACTAATGCACCTTTTTTAGCCCCATCCTCTGAAAAATCAAGTAAAATTTTTGATTTTTGACCATCATTAATTGGATCAGCTATAGCAACACAGCGATTAGAATATGTTTTAGATACTTCACATTTTTGTCCGCCATCCTGTTGACACGCTTTTAATGCTTTTGTTTGTGCCTCATCTTTAGATTTAAAATTTCTTGTAAAACCAATTGGACGCCCTTTTAAGCCTTTACTTTTATCTTCTGCAATTGCACCCCATAATGTTTCAATCATAGGGTACAAAGTTGGATTTTGATTCGTATATCCACCACTTCCTCCACCTGGAATAGGTGCGCAACCTTGAGCACCTTGCCCACCTATTGGATAATAGCCTGCAGGACAATTCCCTTCAGCATGTACATTCTCAATAGTTAAATAAATGATAAGAATAAAGAAAATGGATAAATAAAAAAACTGATTATTTGTCAATGTCATTCATTAAACTCCTTTAAAATCATGGCTTAATAATAAGGAAAGCTATGAATTATTTTAAATAAATTCTTTATTCTAAAAACTAGCATTTTTTCAAAAACAAGGGAAATGATTCTTTCGGAATACTATTATATTTTCGCAGTATTCTTTTCGCTTGATTCCAAAAATTTTCGATTCCATTAATATGATTTTTCCCATTTGCAAAGCGATTAGAACAATTAATTCTATGATGGCAGAACCCCGCATCATCTAGAGCATTGTAACTACGCCATTGATCAGTATAGACGATGCTATCAGGTGTTATTTTCTTTGCAATTACAGACATTAAGGTACTTGATTTAGTATCTCGAATAACAACGGTATAGGCCACGCCATTACGCTTTAATAATCCAAAAACTATCATTTTATTCGTGGCACCACGACAAGGCTTACCCTTAGAAGTGCAGCCAAAATAGCTTTCATCTAACTTAATCTCACCATCAAATATTTCGAGAGCTTTTATCTCTAAATAATAAGCAATAATTTTACGAATTTTAGTAATGAACAGCGTAGCCGAATTATGATGAATTTCTAATAAATCAGCAGCTGCTCTTGCAGTCAGATCGAGCACGAAAATACTCGAAATTTTAATTGAGTTTTCTTGTTTAATTTACAATTGGTTCGCTTTATTTTCATAGATTAGCACCTTGTTAATCTAGTATAGCTTCTAATTTTTTATACCCAACGAAATTTTAATAGGGAACTAAATTGCCTAAAACTAATTGATTGTATATAAAACAAAGTTGTTGCTCTCCTTATTTAAAGAGGAAAGAAAATATAAAAATAAAAGGTGTAAATATATTTAAAAGATAAATAATTTAATATGATAGGAACGCAAAATCACCCACTATGAATCAAGGTGGCTTAGTAAAGAATTTTGAAGCATTATCAGCCCTCCTTTTTTAAAGGAGGGTGTTTTATGAATTTTTATCCAATAATTTAGCTTAATTAACTGGCAATACTCACTAGTAGATACTTTCTTATCAGTTCAAGTTCACTACTATGGGGAGTTTAATTTCAAATCATTCAATACGCTGTATTTTACGAGGAGCTGTTTCTTTAATAAAGAAACTGATGACTACACCAATACTTGTACCGACTAAGCTCAAATAAAAAATATTTTGAATACCATAACGTTCTGCGACTATTCCCGATAGGACTGGCGCAATACCTCCACCAAATATTTCTCCAGCACCGACGACTAAGCCGATTGAAGATGCAACTAAACCCGCGGGCGCAGATTCTGCCGCAATCGGTCCAGAAAGAAGTGCAATCAATCCTAAACTGAAAAAAGACAAGATAAATAATAAACTGAATAGACCAAGTAACGAAGGTGCTGCATTTGAGAATAAAAGAATAAAGATGGTTGAGCCAATGAAACTTAAGATTGATGCTGCACGACGGCCAATCCAGTCAGAGAATGATGGGATCAAGAATTGTCCTAAAAAGCCACCAAAACCAATTGCAGATACAATGATTCCCATGTCCTGTACATTCAATTTAAGGTGATTCTCTAGATAAAGTGGTAGCATTGCACTGATGACAAATACACAAGACATTGTGCAAAATAATCCAATCATACTGAGTAAAATATTACGGTTTTTTAATACAGCAATCCAATTCACTTTTTCTTGATTCTGAGTTTGTTTCTCTAAAATAAGTAATTGTCCACCTTGCGTTTGTTCAGGTTCACGTAAAACAAAAAAGAGAAATACTGCAAGAATAAAACCAGGAATAGCCACGACCCAGAAAACTTCACGCCATGAAGGAAGAACAAGCATTAATTGCGTCGCAATGATGGGTCCTAATCCTAAACCAAATAAAGCAAATCCACTCTGTTGTAGTCCTTGTAACATTCCTCTACGTGATGGTTTTGCTGCTACAGCAGTTGCTGCAAAACTGGTCGGACAAAAGGCACCTTCTGAAACACCCATGAGCGCACGTATAAGAATCAAACTGGTTAGCCCCATGGCAGCACCAGAAAAGCCAGATGCGAGTGAGAAAACAACCAAAGAAAGAATGAGGATTTTACGATGACCAATTTTATCTGAAAGCCGACCAGCAAAGATTGCGAAAACACCCCAAGTAACACCTAGAGCACCAAAAATTAAACCGACATCTTGATAGTTTAAAGAAAGATCTTTCATGATGGACGGAAGAAGAGGGGCAATGATCCAGCGATCTAATCCGACTAAACCAAATCCGAGTGTGAGTAAAAGTACGATCTTCCATTCGTAAGACGTGTCCCATTGTTTTTGCATTTTGTATTCCTTGTCATTCGCGAAGTGTTTAACTCGCGATTCCTGCGAGTTGACAAAAAGTATAATTTGCTTTTTTGGACTTTTTTGTTCGATTAGACCGAACAGTCTTGTCGATAAAACGTCCATTGTTATCGACTGTGGTATGACTTAATTTTTAATTGTGTCATGAGGACGATTGAGGAAATAGGATGAATACATATACAACAAAATTCGGAAGTATAGATAATTTCGAAAAAGGTTCAATTGAAATGATTCAAGGCAAACCATCACATTATGTATTTTCTAATGTGTTTGAAGTTGCGAGTCTAGCGGAGCCTTATGAAAAAACGGTTGTAGGGATTAATCAAAAATATGTGATCGAATCAATTCGTGCAGAAGGTACTTCAGAGTGGTTCTGTTGTGCACACGATGAATTTGTCATTTCAATGGATTGTGAGGTTCGTGTTGAATTTTTAAAACTGGAACAAGCAATAGATACTTCAATCGAAGGGACTCAGGCTGCAGGTGATCAACCGAAAGGTAAACCCATGGGTTATGTGGTACTAAAAAAAGGCCATCAAGCCATTCTGCCTGTCGGCACAGCCTATCGTTTCAATAGTCAAAAGCCAGCAACGCTGATTTTACACACAATTAAAGGACCACTTTCTGTCGAGAAATGGTCAGAAATTTGTTTGAAGTAATAGGAGATTAGGGATGAACTCTGCACAAAATACATTTGCAAGTGAGCAAGTTGAAATCATTGGGAAAAATGAAACTACAGGGTATATCACATTTAAACTTGGCAATTTCATGCTTAGTCGTGATGAGTATTTTGCCAAGATTACATGGACTGCAAAAGGGAGTGAGCACTCACACTTAATGTCTGTCGATGCATTTTTAAGAGCAGTTATGCGTGATGTTGCTTGGGGGTTCTTCTACGGTTGGGTCAACTTCGATCATGTGATTGGAACTCAAAATCACTACGGTAGCGTCGATATGTATGCCGGTACATTTAATGGTGTACTCAATGCTGTTGGTGTGGACTACGTTGAAAATTTTGAAACACCAAAAATCATGGCAACATTTAAAGCCATTTTACATGATTGGGTAAATGCAGACTTTGATCCATTTGCAGCACCGGAAGAAACTGGTAGCGCGTTCGGTCGAAAAAATGGTGAAAATATTGAAGCGATTGATCGTTATCGTATTGCAACCAAACGCATGCCAGGTATGACAGGAGATTCGCCATTACGTGATGATTTACCAGTCAATCGCCAGTTTGCAGATGTAGATCAAGACGAGCCTTTAGTGCATTGTGAGCCTGGATTTGAAGGTGAACTCAGCGCATTTAATTTGTTTAAATATATGTCTCGTTCAGATGTGACGTGGAATCCGTCAGTGACTTCAGTTTGTAAGGCGAGCTTATTCTGTCCAACCACAGAAGAATATATTTTACCGATTTTCCATGGCAATGACCGTGTGGAATGGTTTATGCAAATTTCTGATGAAATTACATGGGATATTGCTGATAAAAATGATGGAAAACCTTTTGCACGTATTCTCATGAAAGCAGGTGATATCTGTGCAATGCCTGCCAATATTCGTCATCAAGGCTATTCAACAAAACGTTCGATGCTTTTAGTTTGGGAAAATGCAACACCTGATTTACCAGAAAAATATGCATCTGGTGAGTTACCACCTTATCCAGTGTCATTCTAAGCACATGTTCTCGGGCTAAGTCGAACAGTGAAGTAGATTTAGCCCTATTCAAAAGGTTTTTAAATATGAATACGCAATTACGTGTTGATGGGACAGTTGTACCTGAACAAAAGGTATTGGATCTGATGAAAGTAAATACACAACTTTTTATTAATGGTAAATTTGTTCCTGCCATAAGTGGTGGAACGATTGATGTACTCAATCCAGCAACAGGTGAAGTAATTACCAAAATTGCTGCGGCAGAAGCAGAAGATGTGGATGTTGCAGTGCAAGCCGCGCAAAAAGCTTTTCCTGCATGGGCGGAAACACCAGCAGCAGAACGCGGTCGTTTATTGTTGAGATTGGCTGATTTGATTGAAGAAAATTCAGAAGAATTGGCTCAGCTTGAATCTTTGGATACTGGACATCCAATTAAGGATTCACGCCGTTTAGATGTACCACGTACAGCAGCTTGTTTCCGTTATTTTGGTGGTATTGCTGACAAGATTGAAGGCAATGTGATTCCCGTTGAACAAGGTTTTTTAAACTATACCACACGTGAGCCGATTGGCGTGGTTGGTCAAATTGTGCCATGGAACTTCCCACTGATGTTTACCAGTTGGAAACTTGGTCCAGCACTTGCAGCAGGTAATGTTGTGGTGATGAAGCCTTCAGAAGTTACACCATTATCCACCCTCAAAATCGCTGAATTGATTAAAAAAGCTGGCTTTCCTGATGGAGTGGTGAATATTGTTCCAGGTTATGGCCATACCGCAGGTCAACGCTTAGCTGATCATCCTGATATTGGAAAAATCTCTTTTACAGGATCAACACAAACAGGGCGCGGTATTGTCAATGCCTCTTCAGGCAACTTGAAACGTGTACAGCTTGAACTGGGTGGTAAAGGGGCGAATATTGTCTTTGAAGATGCCAATCTTGATGCCGCTGTAAATGGTGCGGCTTGGGCAATTTTCCATAATCAGGGGCAAGCATGTATTGCGGGTTCGCGTTTGGTATTACATGAAGAAATTGCAGATCAATTTTTAGAGAAGTTCGTTGCTTTAGCACAATCTATTCGTTTAGGTGATCCTTTAGATCCAGATACAGAAATGGGGCCTTTAACATCAGAATTACATCGTGACAAAGTTTTGGCATACGCCAAAATTGCAGTGGAGCAAGGTGGGAAAATTTTGCTCGGTGGTACTGCGCCGCAAGATGCTCGTTTGAAAAATGGATATTTCGTCATGCCAACTATCGTTGAAGCAAAAGTAGATGATCGTGTTGCGCAAGAAGAAGTTTTCGGTCCTTTTGTTACTGTTATTCGTTTTAAGGATGATGCCGAAGCATTACAAATCGCCAATGGGACTGAATACGGCTTGGGAAGTGGTTTATGGACAAACAATCTACAACGTGCACATTTATTTGCTAAGAAAATCAAAGCTGGCATGTGCTGGATTAATAGCTATAAACGTGTCAATCCAGGTAGCCCATTTGGTGGTGTAGGCAAGTCAGGTTATGGGCGTGAAATGGGCTTTGAGGCGATCCATGACTATACCGAAGTTAAATCGGTATGGATCAATGTTGATGCCATAATACCGCCGCACTTTCAACGAGGGGAATGAAATGCAAAATTTTCATTATAAAGCACTCCCAATCAATGTTTATTTTGGAAATGCAGAATCGCAAAAGACCAAAAGTATTTTAGTGGACAATGGCTTTTCTTCAGTTCTGGTGATTACAACACCAGAACAAGAAGAAACAGGCTTAATGATGGCAAAGCAGTTGGGTGAATTGGCTGTGGGTGTTTACCCACATGCAGTGATGCATGTTCCAACCGGTGTTGCTGATGAAGCGATTCAGTTTGCAACCAAAAAGAATATTGACTGTTGTTTGGCTTTGGGTGGTGGTTCGACGATTGGACTTGCTAAGGCGATCGCATTAAAAACTGGAATTCCAATTGTCGCTATTCCAACGACTTATGCAGGTAGTGAGATGACCACAGTCTATGGTTTGACTGAAAATAATCTCAAAAAAACAGGCAAAGATATCAAAGTACTTCCTAAAGTCGTGATTTATGACCCTGAATTAAGTCTGACTTTACCTGCTGGTATTTCCGCAAGTTCAGGAATGAATGCAATGGCACATGCGGTTGAGGCACTGTATGCACAGGATAAAAATCCGATTATTAGCATGATGGCAATTGAGTCGATTAAGTCACTTAGTCAGGCTTTGCCAAAAATTGTGAAAAACTCACAAGATATCGAAGCGCGTAAGCAAGCCACTTATGGTGCTTGGCTTGCTGGGATTTGTTTGGGTTCAGTTGGCATGGCAATTCATCACAAACTTTGTCATACCTTGGGTGGAACTTATAATCTACCCCATGCACAGGCACATGCTATTACTTTGGCATATTCAGCACATTATAACCGCAAGGCAGATATCCAAGCCATGGATCAACTTGCTCAGGCACTCGGTGGGCAAAGTCATGAACAAGTTGGACAACTGATTTATAAACTTAATCAACAACTGGGTATTCCATTGGCTTTAAAAGATATTGGGTTGCCAGAAGACGGTCCAAGCGAAGTGGCTCGCATTACCTGTGAAAGCCCATATTACAATCCGAGAAGTTATGAAAGAGATGAATTGGAAACACTTCTTCAAAGGGCTTATCTCGGTTTAGAGCCGAGATAATTTGCTTGATCAAAAAGGGAGTTTTGATATGCATGACGTCACGATGAGTGCAATAAATAGTTTTGAACAGATTCAAAATCCACGTTCTAAAATGTTAATCCAAAAATTAGTTAAAGCGATTCATCAATATATCAATGAGGTGGAATTAACCCAATCAGAGTGGGAAGTGGCAATAGATTTCTTGACGCGAACAGGGCAACTTTGTCATGACCAGCGTCAAGAATATATTTTACTTTCAGATGTACTTGGCGTATCTATGTTGGTGGATGAAATTAACCATAGCAAAAATCTAGCACAAACACCGAGTACTGTTTTTGGTCCATTTTTTATTGCCAATATGCCGATCCGCAACTATGCAGAAAGTATTATTGAGAAAAATATTGGTGATGAAATTCCCCTGTTAGTTAAAGGGAAAATTTTAAATCAGCAGGGTGAAGCAATCGTGGGTGCCAAAATAGAAGTATGGCAAACAGCAGAAAATGGCATGTATTCGGGGCAAGATCCTCTGCAAACAATCTCCAACTTACGTGGTGCATTTATCAGTCAGATGCAGGGTGAATATGCATTTAAATCTATTTTACCAGTCAGTTATCAGATTCCTTCTGATGGAACAGTAGGTGAACTTTTAAATTATTCCGAACGTCATTTTTGGCGGCCTGCACATATTCATTTCATGATCACAGCTGAAGGGTATCAACCTTTAGTCACTCACTTATTTATTCAGGATGATGAATATTTGAATACTGATGCCGTATTTGGCGTCAAAGATCGGTTAATTGTTGGTTTTCAGCAACAGTGTTCCAGCGTGGAAGATCAGACTCAATTTACCTTCAATCAAAACTATAACTTAATCGAATATGACTTTGTTCTCAGTCAAGGGGAATGATGATGTCGACACGAATCAAGCTTTGTGAGGTCGGTGATTTTTCAGATCAACAGGTCTTAAAAGTCAATCATCCGTTAAAAATAGACAAAAGCATTGTGATTATTCGCAAAGATGGGAAGTTTTACAGCTATGAAAATGTTTGCCCTCATTTTTTAGTACAGCTTGATTACCGTTCAGGGCAATTTTCAATTTACCAAAATCAAGTGATTATGTGCGCACACCATTCAGCACTTTTTGATATAGAAACAGGTTTATGTATCGATGGACCATGCAAAGGTCAAAGTTTAATTAAAGTTGAAAATGAACAAATTAATCAAGATCTCTATTTTAAATAATTGTTCTGAATTCGTGAACACTGAAGTTGATCAAAGATGATTTTTTAAGCGATGGAACTAGATTAATTTAGACATGTTTAGGATGACATTTATTTTAACTAAATTAAGGAAAATTCAATGGTTATGAAGAAACTTATACTCGCATTATTTATACCGACAATACTTGTTTCGTCTTTGGCGTTTGCAGCTGACACTAAAAAGCCCAATGTTTTGGTGATTGTGGCTGACGATCTTGGCTTTTCTGATACAGAGCCTTTTGGTGGTGAGATTTCTACCCCGAATATTAAAAAATTGGCTAAAGAAGGTGCTATTTTAACTAATTTTCATACGGGTCCTACTTGCTCAGTGACTCGTTCAATGTTGTTGACAGGTAACGATAGTCACCAAGCTGGCTTTGGTACGATGGCAGAATATTTACAACCAGAACAGAAAGGTAAATCAGGTTATGAAGGTCGTTTGAATAATCGTGTTATTACCCTAGCTGAAATTTTAAAAACGCAGGGATATGTATCATTCGTTACAGGTAAATGGCATTTGGGTGCAACGGAAGATAGCCATGCAAAAGCGCGTGGCTTCGATCGCTCATTTACACTCATGCCAGGAGGTGCTGCACATATGGATGCTAGCCAAATGTTCCCTGGAAATTATAAAGCACGATATTTTGAAGATGGTCAGGAGGCAACTTTACCAAAAGAATTTTATTCAAGTGACTTCTTTACCAGTAAAATGATTTCCTATATGGAAAATGACCGTAAAAAAGGTCAACCATTCTTTGGATATTTGGCTTTTACTGCACCACACTGGCCTTTACAAGCACCAGATCAATATTTAAAGAAATATGATGGATACTACAAAGATGGCTATGAAAAAATTCGTCAAACACGCTTAGAGCGTATGATCAAATTAGGCATTATGCCAAAAGGAACCAAGGTTAATAACCCGTTGGTAGATGCATTCCCAGCTTGGGATAAGTTAACCGAGGTACAGAAAAAAGATCAAGTGAAGACCATGCAAATTTATGCAGCGATGATTGATAACATGGATCATAATATTGGTCGTGTGATTAATTATCTCAAACGTAGTGGTGAACTTGATAATACTTTGATTTTATTTATGTCTGACAATGGTGCAGAGTCTGCCACACCAGAATCATTAGGCACCACTGAAGACAAAAATGGTATTCGTGAATGGGTAGATACCACATTTGATAACAGCCCAGAAAATATGGGTAAAAAAGGTTCTTATGTAACACTTGGGCCTCAATGGGCGCAGGTTGCATCAACGCCACTGCCTTATTTCAAAAGTATTTTGTCAAATGGTGGAATTCATGTTCCAGCCATTATTCGTTATCCAAGCAAAATTAAATCTGGACAGATTCAACCTGAAACGATTCATGTGATCGACTTTGTCCCAACAATACTTGAGCTGACAGGTGCTCAAAGACCTGAAAGTTATAAAGGTAACTCATTATTAAAAATGGAAGGTCGTTCATTCTTATCTGCGTTTAAGGGAAGAGCATTACCAGAACGTGCATTAGGGTGGGAATTTAATACACGCAGAGCTTTGTATAAGGGCGATTGGGCTGTTCAATATCAAGCACCACCTTATGGCACTGGTGAATGGGAACTTTACAATCGAAAAATTGATCCATCATTCTTGAAGAATTTGTCATCTCAAAATCCAACAAAAATGCAAGAGTTAGCAAAAGATTGGGCGGATTACGCACAGCGTGTTGGTGTGGTGGAGGCTCCTGTTCGTTATAAATATGGCCAAATGAACTGCTTCTACGATAAGTGTATTCAACCTGAGTTCTTAAAAAAATTATCTAAGCAATAACCCATATAAAAACAAAAAGTAGTTTCCTATTGAATCAAGGTACGAGCTTATCAATGTTGATTGATCATCTACTGGTGATGGGTTCATCTTGTATTCACTAGAAAATATCATTTTGCTGGCTGTCTAAGAGATTTTGGCATGAAGAGTTTTCATAGTGTAGTGCTGTTGGGGAGTATTTTTCTAGCAGCCTGTGGTGCTCCTCCAAAGCAGGAACACGTAAAAACTTCACTGAAGTTAGGAAGTTTAGCCCAATGTAAACAATATTTGGGGCTTCCTCATGATTGGCGAAAAGACCCTCAGGCAGGTATGGTCAAAATTCATGGTGGAACGTTCAATATTGGGAACAATAAAAGCTACCCAGAAGAGCAAGCACTTTATAAAAGTGAGCGTACAGTCAGTGACTTCTGGATCGATGCGACAGAAGTCACTAATGCTCAGTTTCAAAGTTTTGTAAACGAAACAGGTTATGTGACTGAAGCGGAAAAGCAGGGTGAAGCAGCTGTATTTTATCAGCCGACACAGCCAGTATCAGAATTGGCATGGTGGAGTTTAGTCAAAGGTGCAAACTGGAAGCAGCCTTGGGGAGAAATTGCTGAACAGAAAATTCAGGCAAACGAACCTGTCCGGATGATTACACTGAAAGATGCGGTGGCGTATGCAAACTGGTTAGGTCGAGATTTACCTACTGAAGAGCAATGGGAATATGCAGCTAAAGGTTTTAGTAAAGTACATGATACTCATGCCGATAGCGAACATGTTGATGCAAATGTTTGGCAAGGAGAGTTTCCATATCAAAATGAAAATAAAGATGGGTTCACTGACGTTGCCCCAGTAGGGTGCTTCAAGGCCAATGGATTTGGTTTATTCGACATGATTGGAAATGTATGGGAATACACAAATAGTCCATTCAAAGGCACACATGATGATCACATGGGCATGCAACAGCTCAATACAGATCAAGCTCAAACATTTAATCGTTACACGATCAAAGGAGGATCATTTCTTTGTGCAGCGAATTATTGTCAGCGCTATCGAGCTTCTGCCCGGCACCCGCAAGAAATTGACTTGGCTATCAGCCATGTCGGTTTTAGGACGATTAAAAATATTAAATAATTTAATGGATTAGATATGAATAAAAATATAATTGCAGTGCCATTGTTTACAGCAATGGTGGCAATGGTGAACTGCACCTATGCAAAAGAGATTAACGTTGATGTAATACTAAAAAACCTATATGCCGATCGGAATTTTGATGACTCAGCCAAACCCTCAGTAGGAAGCTGGAGTCAAAGTGTTATTGCACGTGGTAATACTCAATATGCATTATCAGATGACACAAAGTTGCTTTTTACTGGATCGGTACAATATGCGAGACGTTTGAGCGAAGATAAGCATTTAAATGACATGATTTTACCTTTTGATGTAAATACACAAAAACAGGCTTCAAGCTATAATAAAGTAGCTGGATCAATGGGGGTACAGCATAAAAATCACAAAGTCACTTGGGGAGAACAATGGGTAGATACGCCACTGGCGACTACAGATTATAGTCGGCAACTGATCACTATTTATCAAGGTCTATTATATTCTGGTCAATTGAATGAACAGTTAAATGTGGATATTGGCTATTTAGATAAATATTCACCACGAAATGAAGAAGATTTTAGAAAAATTTCTGTCAACAAAAAAGAATCTGATGGATTGGCTTATATTGATTTAAAGCACAAAGCTTTCGATAATAAATTACAGACTCAGATTTTTGTGAGTGAATTAGAAGATTTATATAATCAATACTCTATAGGACTGAACTATAAAAATAGTATTGAACAATTTAGATTCAATACTAAACTTAGATATTATTATACAGAAGAAACAGGTGTTGAACTGCTTGGTAATATAGATAACCAATATATTGGGCTACTTCACGAGATTAGTTACGGGCCAAATACTATTGGTTTGGGCATCCAAAAAATTGAAGGAGATAGTAATTTCCCAATGTTAGATAGTGCCGTTCCTGTCCTCAGTTATATTAACTGGACACAAGGTACATTCAATAAGGCAAATGAACTTTCATATCATGTTACCTTCAATCATGATGCAAGTTGGGCATTACCAGGTTTAAATCTTTTACTCCGTTATGTAGATGGCCAAAACTATATGATCAATGGTCAAAAAGGATTTGATGAAAGTGAATTTGATATCATTATGAATTATCGTATGAATGAAGGACGATTTAAAGGACTTGGTTTTCAGTGGCTAAACTTAAATTATAAAAATGATCTTAAAGGTGATTACATTGAGAATAGATTCTTTACCACTTATACGATGAATTTTTAAAGATTTTAGAATCAAGAGGGGATTTTTCCCTCTTTGATTTATTTTATAGGCGTCGGTTGATAAGCAAAAAGAACAACACTATCTTTGGTTTTTTTCCATATCGACAGTGTGCGATTTTTTAATTTAACAGGTTTACCTTGTAAAAGCAGTTCAGCTTCAAATATTGCAAAAGTTAAAAGGTTATCTGAAAACTCGACAATATTTTCAATATTATAATCAATTGTTTTATAAATATAATACTGATTTTCTAATTTTTGCATATAGCTAGAAAGATGATCTATTTTAGCACTACTATGCACATAGATCAGTTCTGGATCACATAAGCTTTCAAATTTTTTATAATCTTTTTGTGTTAAGGCTTGAAAGCGTTCTTTCTCAGCCATTTTTACAAGGTGAATATAATCCATAAAATAAAATCCGAGGTTTAAATCATTTATTCTATTTCAAATTGGAGGAGGAATTTGTTTCTAAAATGGAAACAATCAGTTTGTATAATTAAAAGAATAGACAATTTCTTTATTCAATATAATAAATATAAGCCTATAAATGATAAGTAAGTCCTATGATAGATAAAAGTGCGGCATCCTTAGCCGAGATGCTCTCTCAAATCCAAGATAGTTCGACCATTATGATTGGTGGCTTTGGAACAGCAGGACAACCCGCAGAGCTGATCGATGGGCTGATTGAACTTGGCGTTAAAGATCTGGTGATTGTCAATAATAATGCAGGTAATGGCGATTACGGTCTGGCTAAACTGCTTAAATCGGGTGCAGTCCGTAAAATCATTTGTTCTTTCCCACGTCAGTCTGACTCTTGGGTATTTGATGAACTCTATCATGCGGGCAAGATCGAACTGGAACTGGTTCCTCAAGGTAATCTTGCGTGTCGTATTCAAGCCGCAGGAATGGGCTTAGGGGCAGTATTTACCCCAACAGGCTTTGGTACCTTATTGGCAGATGGTAAAGAAACTCGTCATATCGATGGCAAAGACTACGTGCTTGAATATCCGATTAAAGCAGATTTTGCACTGATTAAAGCACATCAAGGCGACCGTTGGGGCAACTTGGTTTATAACAAATCAGCACGTAACTTTGGTCCAATCATGGCGATGGCTGCAGATGTCACCATTGCGCAGGTTTCAGAGGTGGTTGAATTAGGTCAACTCGATCCTGAACACATTATTACCCCAGGAATTTTTGTTCAGCATGTGGTTGCAGTTGATGCAGCTAATGGTAATGGAGAATAACAATGAGCTACCAAAAACTAAGCCGTGACCAAATTGCTGAACGTGTTGCCCAAGATATTCCCGATGGTGCTTATGTCAATTTAGGTATTGGTTTACCGACCAAGATTTCAAAATATCTGCCAACAGATAAAGATGTATTCCTGCATTCTGAAAATGGTTTATTGGCTTTTGGTCCTCCACCAGCCAAAGGTGAAGAAGATCCTGAGTTGATTAATGCAGGCAAAGAATATGTCACCATGCTAACGGGTGGCTCGTTTTTCCATCATGGTGATTCCTTTGCCATGATGCGTGGTGGACATTTGGATATTGCTGTATTGGGCGCATTCCAAGTGGCAGCCAATGGCGATCTTGCCAATTGGCATACCGGTGCGCCAGATGCGATTCCTGCGGTGGGTGGTGCAATGGATTTGGCTGTAGGAGCCAAGAAAGTCTTTATCACCACCGATCATGTGACCAAGCAAGGTGAACCTAAGATTGTTGAAGAACTGAGCTATCCAGTAACAGGTAAGCATTGTGTTGATCGTATTTATACCGACCTATGCGTGATTGATGTGACCACTGATGGCTTAAGAGTGCTTGAAAAAGTTGCAGGTCTGAGCTTTGAAGAATTACAGGCTTTGACGGGTGCTCAATTGATTGATGCGACACAGGGATAATAAATCCCTCCCTTGCGGAATGATTAAATCTCCCCTAACCCCTCTTTATGAAAGAGGGGAACTTCTTCTTTTACAAAGAGGTGAGCTACGGTAGTAGCAGCGCAAGGGAGATTATTTAAGGATATAAACAACATGAAAAACGCTTACATCATAGATGCCATCCGTACCCCATTTGGTCGTTATGCCGGTGGTCTTGCGCAAGTCCGTGCAGATGATCTTGGTGCTATTCCAATTCAAGCATTGATACAGCGTAATCCAACGGTAGATTGGCAGCAAGTCGATGATGTGATTTATGGCTGTGCCAATCAGGCTGGTGAAGACAATCGTAATGTTGGGCGTATGTCAGCATTATTGGCAGGTGTGCCATACCAAGTGCCAGCAACCACTGTCAACCGTTTATGTGGATCGTCACTGGATGCGATTGCTATGGCAGCTCGCGCCATTAAAGCCAATGAAGCAGATTTAATCATTGCCGGTGGCGTAGAAAGCATGAGCCGTGCGCCCTATGTGATGGGTAAGTCGGACAGTGCTTTTGGACGTAGTCAAAAGATTGAAGACACCACCATGGGCTGGCGCTTTATCAATCCAAAACTCAAAGAATTGTATGGTGTGGACAGCATGCCACAAACTGCTGAAAACGTGGCAGAACAATTCAATATTAACCGTGCGGATCAAGATCAGTTTGCGCTGAATAGCCAACAACGTACCGCAGCAGCACAAGCTCAAGGCTTTTTCCAAAATGAGATTGTGCCCGTCACTATTTCACAGCGTAAAGGTGATGCTGTGCTTGTGGATACTGATGAACATCCACGTGCATCAACCACTTTAGCTGCACTGACAAAACTTAAAGGTGTGGTAAAAGCTGATGGTACGGTCACGGCGGGCAATGCCTCTGGGATTAATGATGGTGCAGCGGCGTTATTGATTGCTTCAGATGAAGCTGTAGAAAAATACCAATTAAAACCACGTGGCAAAATTATTGCAGCAACCACGGTGGGTGTTGAACCAAGAATTATGGGCTTTGCACCCGCGCCTGCAATCAAGAAACTGCTTAAACAAGCTGATCTTAGTTTAGCGCAAATGGATGTGATTGAACTGAATGAAGCTTTTGCTGCCCAAGCTTTGGCGGTAACCCGTGATTTAGGTTTGGCAGATGATGATGCACGCGTCAATCCCAATGGTGGGGCGATTGCTTTAGGTCATCCTTTGGGTGCATCAGGTGCCAGACTGGTGACCACAGCCTTAAATCAACTTGAACAGATCAAAGGTAAATATGCCCTATGTTCAATGTGTATTGGGGTAGGGCAAGGTATTGCCTTGATTATTCAAATAACTTAACTTTATCAGATAAGTGATTATGTTGTATTAATTCAATATCCCAATCAGGAATTGTATCTAGACGAGCAATTAAAAAGTCTAAAAGTTTACGAATTTTTGAAAGATTTTTTGAATTCGCAGGAAAGACGGCTCGTAAGCTATAATTTAATAATGGAAAGTCAGATAGGATGGCGGTAAGTTGGTTGTTCATTAAGTATTTATGGGCAACTAACGTAGGTAGACATACTATCCCCCCTTCACTTAACGCAAAATCACGCAATAAATGAACTGATGAAGATACGATCTGTATATTTATTTCCATCTCTTTAAATTCATTATCATTTAAATATTGAATTCTATTTCGAGTAGGGTAGCCAGAGTAATATCCAATTTGAATTTCTTTTAACTGTTCAGGAACTAGAATATGTTTAATATTCTGGAGATACTTAGGCGAGCAACATAAGACACGATTGACATTAAATAGTTTACGTTCAATTAAGCTTTCACCTGTTGGAGGAAACATTTGAAAAACAATGTCAAAACCTTCTGCAATAGGATCAATAATTCGATCATTGACGACAATATCGATATCTAGATCAGGGTACTCTTTTAAAAAAGTAGCTAAAAAATGACCAAAATAATCTATGGCAAAACCAGGTGCCATATGGATTCTCAGACGACCTTGCATTTTTGAAGTAGCATGTGCCATTTCATCAGCTAGTATTTCAAAACTTTTTATAAGCGATGCGCACTCCCTATAATATTTTTCACCAATATCTGAAAGCCTTACGGAGCGAGTGCTACGGTGAAAAAGTGGCGCTTTAATAAAATTTTCTAGTTGTTGAATTCGATTGCTAATTACTGATCGAGTTACTCCTAATTGTTCTGCAGCTTTAATAAAGCTGCCACTCTCAGCTACTCTTACAAATGCTTCCATGCATTGTAATTTATCCATTTCAGCGTTCCTCTAATAATTTCTTAATTTTGCTGGTAAAATTAAAATTTCTTAATTCCATAATAGCATTTGTTAGACTAAAATTTAGTTTGGAGTTTATTTACAAGTATAGGCGAAATCAGCAATATAATTTTAAGATGAACAAGCCTGTACCAAAAAAGCTATCTCACAATTAATTAATCTTCTTACAACCACGCTTTTGATCAATCGCAGACATCTCTCGAACTGGTTGGACTCAAACAACCTATGATATACTGGATCAAAAGATAAACACACAAAATCAAAACTACTTAGACAAAGATTAATATTTAAAGTTTTATCAATTTTTTGAGACGATGGTAAAGCCTCATACCCCGATATAAATCTCACTTGCAATGGGAGCTTTAGAAAATATGCTGAAAGTTGTTTATATATAGCCGAAATTGATAAAATGAATTTGGTTTAGCGCTTAAATTATTTTGTGTAAGTTACCTTTTTATAAAGGATTAGTGGACGTGATAGCTATTTTAAATTATCTAAATTAGGCTCAAGATTACCTTTCAATTGAGTCTTAATCTTGTAATTTCATATAGTTTCCTCTGTAGCATAATTTTTAAGTTAGAAATGACAATAACCATAATTATATGTTTTCAATAATTTTAAGTTGTTATATGAGCATTTTGGTGAAAATTTGTTTAAATCAAAGCAACTATTAGTAGACTAAAATAATATAAGTATCTGATTAGTATTAAATAATAAATATGGCATTGAGTTTGCAGAAAGCAGATCATTTTCTAGGAAATGCATATGAATATACTCACACCATCTATCTTGAAATCTTCAATATTTGTTCTGAGTGCTCTAACTAGTGCCATCGCAATTGCAAATGAAACACCACAAAAAAGTAATGAGGATATTGATGCTGTTACTTTAGCGTCAGTGGTCGTAACGGGAAGTCGCCGAGCTGTTAAAAGCCCGTTGGATACACCAGCACCTGTCGATATTTTGTCTGAAGAACAGTTGAAAAATACTGGAACGTCTGATTTATCTAAAGCACTAACAATTTTAGCACCGTCATTTACATTCCCTTTAGAACCAGCGGGTGCATTTGCTGCGCAAATACCAGCAGGAGCATCATTACGCGGTTTAGCCTCTGATCAGGTTTTAGTCTTGATTAATGGTAAGCGTCGCCATACAGGTGCAATATTTACTCGACAAAATTTAGCGAATGGTCGTGGTGCGGCATCTGTAGATTTAAGTTTAATTCCATTAAATGCAATTAAACGAGTTGAAATTTTGAGAGATGGTGCTGCTGCGCAGTATGGTTCAGATGCAATAGCAGGTGTGATTAATATCATACTCAAAGATGATGATGACCATGGTGCAGCCTCTTATCGTTTTGGGCAGTTTTCATCAGGTGAAGGCGAACAACATAAGTTATCATTATGGAAAGGATTTTCTTTGCCGAATGATGGAAGCTTAACCTTCGCCATTGAATATGGCAGTCAAGATTATGCGAATAATACCAACCCAGATAACCGTAGATTCTATCCACAAAGTTATCCTAATGCGGAATATTTAGAAGCAAACTCACCATATCGTAATTGGCGTTTTGGTTCACCAAAGGTAAATGACCAAGTCAATTCAGTGTTAAATGGCGAATTACCACTTACCGATACGATTAAATTGTATGGTTTTGCAACTTATGGTTATAAAGAAAGCGTTGGGCAAAACTTTTATCAGCCACCTTCAACCAATACAACTTTAAATCAAAACCCATATTATTTAGCACGTTATCCACATGGAAGAATCACGACATCAGTATATTCATTGTATGACCATGCAATTACAGCAGGGTTGAAAGACAATGATTTTCTGGATGGAAAATTAGATTTCTCAGTGAATTATGGTCGTAATAAAGCAGCTCAACTTTACACTAATGGGATAAATCCAAGTTACGGTTATGACTCTCCATCTGAGTATAAAGTTGGCGAAAATATTAATGAACAAAGTAATGTGAACTTGGATTATCAAAAACAAATTGCTTTAGCATTTTTAAATGAGCCAATCACTTTTGCAACAGGTATAGCCTACCGTAAAGAACAATACCAACAAATTGCAGGTGACCGAATTTCCTATACACGTGGTCCATACTTTAATCCTAGTCCAGTCATTGGCGTGGGTGTGCCAGAGATTTATTCAGGTATTACTGACCAAGATGAACGTAAGATATCAAGAAATGTATTTGGTGGATATGTTGATGTAGAAGCAAAAATCCTTCCTAAATTAGTTGCTGGGGCAGCTTTTAGAGCTGAAAATTATTCAGATTTTGGTAGTACTGCCAATGGGAAGTTGTCTTTAAAATATGATATTGACCCTAAAATTGCTGTGCGTAGTACTTATAGTACAGGTTATCGTGCACCCTCAATTACTCAGTTGGGTTTTTCTGCGTATAGTCGTCAAACTGTTTTACAAGCAAATGGTGAATATCAAGACGTTTCACAACGAACATTATTGCCTGGAAGTGAAGCCGCTTTACTTTTAGGTGGTAAGGCTTTAGACCCAGAAAAGTCAAAAAATGCGTCTATTGGATTTGTGTTTAAACCCACACAAAATTTATCTGCGACTTTAGATCTATATCAAATTGATATAAAAGACAGGATTTTATTATCAGATAATATTACTGGAAATGTAATTAAAAATGCCTTTGCAGGTACCCCTTATGTCGAGATTAATAATGTCGCATTTTTTAATAACTTATTGGATACCCGAACTCGTGGTTTAGAAATTACTTCAAATTATCTGATGGATTTGGAAAAATATGGCAAGTTAAAGCTGAATTTAGGCTTTAGTACAAATCAAAACAAAATTACCAAGACACGTAATGCAATTACAGCCAAAGGTGAAATAATTCCATTTGAATCAATTGCGGGGCGTAGTACGCAAGGAATTATTGAATCAGCATCACCTAAAAATAAGCTCACTTTAGGCGCAGATTGGCGTATTCACAATTGGGATGTGACAGCACAACTTCGTCGTTATGGCGAATGGAGCACAGTTGATAGCACACGTCCAGCATTTGACCAAAATTTCTCAGAGCAATGGGTTGCAGATTTAAATATTGGTTTTAAACCTGATATTTTAAAAGGTTTACGTTTAGATATTGGTGCTTATAACTTATTCAACTCATTTCCAGATCATGCAAAAAATACCAGTGTTGGTGGGGTAGTGAAATATAGTTTTAATGCACCTGAAGGGGGAAATGGAACATTCTTGTATAGCAAATTAACCTATGATTTCTAAGGAGATGTTCAATGAAAATGCGTATTTTAAATGCTGTTTTAGCATTGAGTTTACTTGTTTCACCTTTAACACAGGCAAAAACGTACCCAGAGAACTTGGTTGGGGATAGTTATTTATCCGATTTTTATGAGTGGAATCAAGAAATTCCTAAAGTATCAGGTACTTTACTTAAAATAGAGGATTTAACCCCCTCTTATATTGGTCAATCAAAAGCATCAGCTCAATATCGAATTTTATATTCATCGACTAGTGGTATAGATTCGAGTAAAGCATCTATTGTTTCGGGGGCATTATTCATTCCTCAAGGGACGCCACCCAAAGGTGGATGGCCACTTTTAGTTTGGGGCCATGGAACTGTTGGTTTAGCTGATACATGTGCACCTTCTTGGGCAGGTCGTTTATATATCGGTGTTGAACATTTAGACAAATGGCTTGACGAAGGGTTTGCAGTGGTTGCAACAGATTATGAAGGCTTAGGAACGCAAGGCGCACATTGGCTAATTAACAATCAAATGTTAGCCTATAACATGCTCGATAGTGCTACGGCAGTAATTCAAGCAAACTTAAAAATTGCGAATAAAGTGATTTTGTCAGGAGAATCACAAGGTGGGGCAGGTGCATTTGCTGCAGCTGCATATGCACCACAATATGCGCCAAAGCTCAATATTAAAGGTACGGTTGCAACGGGGGTTATTTATCGAGATCGAAATGCAAATAAACAAGAGATCATTCGTTCTAATCCACATGAAGTTGTTACAGCAATTGCTTTACCGATGTATAGCTTCATCGCAGCACAAAGTTATAATCCAAAGTTGAAAACAGAGGATGTCTTTACTGAAAAAGCGTTGCCTTTCGTGGAGCGAGCAAGAAATACATGTATTATCACTTTACAACGTGATGTGACGAGTGCAGGTCTGACTTTTGCCAATGTATTAAAGGAAAAACCAAACGAGACTTATACTAAAACTATTGAAGAAATGCAGGAAAAATTTGGCTATTTTCCAACATTAAAAATTAACCATCCTGTATTTATTACAACAGGTGCAAATGACAAAACACCCGATGTGAGAGGTCAGCTTAAATTAATGAAAGACAGTTGTCAGGCTGGTACAATTATTGAAGGGCATATTTATGCAGGCTATGGGCATAGTGATGCTGTGCCTATCTCCATGAAAGATGCTGTTCCTTTTGCAAAAAAAGTTTTAGCAGATCAGAAGATTAAGCCGATTTGTCAGCCTATTCTGGAGTAATTTTTGAATTAATATATGCTTTTTTAAAAAGCGTGACTTGTTCATAAAGGAAATAGTATTTAGCTCTTAAATGCTATTTTTTTGTTGATTTATTGTATTTAATTTTCATCTAACTAGTAATTAATGTTTTGATTAAAAGGTATAATAATAGTACATTTAGAGAAAATGAACTAAAGAAAAACACTAGCTGGAGCTACTCTTAGTTGTTTGATGGAAGCACCAAAATTAGATCTAAAAATAAATAAATTTATTGCTGTAATAATTTGTTTTTTAATAATAATTTGGTGTTTGTTGTATGGATATTATTTATAATGTTTTTATTGTTAATTATTGAGCGAGAGAATTTAACTAAAGAAGCAAAGTTTATGCTGTTTTTTGATATATCTGCTGGTGTTCGTTTACTTTTATATAAATCTAAGAGAAAAATATACTTAGCTAAACTGTATTGTATTGAATCTGATGTATACTGAAATTTTTTAAAAGAAAATTTAGCTTTTAGAAAGTATAAGATTTAGAAATGAGAAACTTAAAACGTATTTATCCAAAAAGTATGATTTTTTAATTGCTAAGGATGTAATTAAAATGACTAAGACTCTAAAGCTTTCTATGAAGACTACTTAGGAGTTTATATTGAGTTTAATTACGAGAATAATTATTTTAGCCAGATATAAAAGGTGTGAGGTCTAATCTTGTGAATAAAATAATGTCTAGCCCTAAGAAAGATGCATTGTCTAAGAGTTGTTTAAGAGATTTTTCAGTACATTTTAGACGGCCTTATGAAATTGGAAGACCAGTAGATGAATATAATGGTGAATTTGGTTTTGATTGGGTTCGAGATGAATATATATACCCTATTTTGACAATAAAAGAAATAAAAGACCCTGTTATTTATGCATATAGTCATGATTTTACATTTTCATTATTGAAAGATAACTATGTTCGAAGTGTAAATAAAGAAATTAGTTATCCTAACTATTTTCCCTCTTGGTTATCAATTTTTGCTTCTGGTTGTAAAGGTGTTTTGGGTAGTGAAGAAATAAATGCTCAAGGTGCAGTTCTTGATTTAGAAATACATCAAGATGTAATTGATGCATATTACCAAGATAAACTTACAGTCAATGGTACAGTTCTGATCTTTGAAGCATCTAATACCTCAATAAAAATTTCAACATTTAATAATAATCAACAGACAGATTATATTGAAGAACCTTTAAGTCGATTTATTGACTCAGAGCGTGTTAAGGTGAATTTAGGTACCAAAACTAGATATGCTTATAAAAAGAAAAAGGCAATAACAGTTCATTGTTTAGGAGATGTTTTAAAGCAAAATGAAAGTATTACTGTTATAGCAAAATGTGGCGAAAACAAAAAGGAAGTTGGCATAATTTATCTTTCCAGAAATGATCAAGTAATCACAAAAGGATTAGTGATTGTTGATGTAAAAGTAAATGGGGAAATACTTAAAAGACCTGAAAATTACGAAAAAGCTTTAAAGTATAATATTTTTAATCAGTGCCTTATGGTTGTTCAAGTCCTTAAGACTGATATTTTTGATCTAGATAGATTGTCGAAAACAGATGCTGAGGTAAGTGCTTTTGTAAAAAAATGGTGGACCAAAGAAATATCAGAAGCCTATGGTAAAAAATTTCTTGAGGTTTGTTCAAATACTCTAGAGCAAGAAAGTCAAAATAGCATAAGAAATAAAACGATTAACGTGGAAGAAGATTTGTCTCAAGAATTTCAACGCGAGTTAATTGATCTATATGATAGGAAGAGAAAAGTAGAAGACAAGTTACTATCAATATATTCAGAAGTTGAGCAAAAGAATTATATTTTCTTTGCACCGATTTGTGTAAGTGAAACTCCAAAAACTGAAAATGTATATGATCCAATTTCAAAGAAAGAAATTAGCCAACCAGTGTGGATGAATGTTTTAGGTAGTGCTAGTTATAAACCTAAATCAAAATTTTTGACTCCGAGAGTTAAAAAGATAGATATGAACTCTAAAGAAGCATTTAATGAGCTTAAATGGGCGAATACAGTTGCTGTATTTAAGGATGCAATGGCGACCAAAGAAGGATTCCTAAAAACATTTTCTCATGAACTTTGCCATACATTTGGCTTGTTACATACATTTAATGTTCATGGGAACAAATTCAGATACCAGCAAGGCTATACAGATAATATTATGGACTACAGCTATACTGATGATGGTGAAACTTCAAAATTTAATAAAAGACAACTTGTGTTTAGAAAAGATCAAGTTGATGAAATGTATACAATAAATAGCAAGGAAAAAATATTTGGTGATCATAATCATTAATGAAGTTTTACGTTCGAATCTTTGAGATATATCCTTTATTGCATAAACAATTAGACGTTGAAATCTTTTTCAGTTTATCAAATTTAAGTGATAACTCAATTATGAGGTTTAGTTAATTCATTGTGGTTAACGTAGAGCAGGACGGATTAAAGAGCTTACCAGATCTGCACAGTTTGCACTTTTATATGATGTGGAGGGAATCAAACATCAGTTGGGTATTTCTGTACGGGTATGTGATGAAACCTGTATCAAATAAAACAACTCGGTCAACGTAAAGTGTCTCAACAAGAAGCCGCTACTTATTTCGATGCAATGCTTAATAACAGCAGTTTCTGTATTAAAGAATAAGATGAACATTTTATTATTCAATTCTATCGACAAGTAGCTAGTACAGCTGATGCCAATAAAACTGAACTGAATGGAAAAGAAGCTGTAATTGGAGGTAAAGTTTAGCAATGTTATAAAGGTCATAGTCTGTTGACCACTATAGATTTACCTGTCATATCGTATGTTGGATAAGCATCTTCACAAAAGCCATTTTTAGCTATTTTGCAGGTAATGAATGAGGTTATTGCAAACATGCTTATAAAAGAGTTACCTACTTTTTCTGATGATACCCATGAATCCTTTACAGTTATGTTGATAGATATACCACCCAATATAATTCTGGCTGACTAAAATATCATTTTCATGTCACTTTAAAGTTTGGCAAATTATTTTATTGTAAAAGTGAACAAACTTAATCTGAGAGAAACTCATGAAAAATGTACTTAGTCGAAGTGTAACAGCTTTAATCTGTATGGGTGCTTTAATGACTTCAGTTCAAACATGGGCACATGAGGATGAAGACAAAGTGTTGACTAGAACAGTCGATGAACAGCCAATAGACAAAAAACAAAAGAAATGTGAAAAAAATTGTAAAACAAACAAGGATTCTAAAACTCAAACAAATAACTCAATGCAACATCAGCATGGAAACGCTTCAGAAATGTCACAAATGGATCATTCAAAAATGACCAATATGCCATCTTCAATGAAGGATATGGATCATTCAAATATGGAGATGCCAAACAAAACAAATAAGTAATTCTTTGAGAAAAATGATGAGTCTTTTAGACTCAACACATTTCATTGTGATCTCCAAAAGCTCATCAAAAGATGAGCTTTTTAAAACATAAAATTTGCGTATGAACTATGCTTATTTTAAAAATGTCATCGCTTAGACATGATATTTGAGTATATTAGAAGAAATTTTCACAAAATAAATGTGTATGCCTGTTCAAGAAACGACTTCTCCACGTATTCCCAAATATATTGCCATTCGAGATGCTATTGCCCATGAGATCGAGTCAGGGCAATGGAGTGCCAATACCAAACTCGCTTCAGAGCGTGTGTTGATGGAACAATTTGCTACTACACGTGTCGCTGTTCGAGAAGCATTATTGGCTTTGGAAATGGATGGTCTGATTTATCGTTTAGATCGCCGTGGTTGGTTTGTTCGTGCGCCACGAATTATTTACCGCCCGCAATCGACCAAAAGTTTTAACCAATATGTGACTGAGCAAGGGGGTGTACCAAGTACGGAATTGATTTCTGCGGAATTGGTGCAAGCGACCTCTTGGGATGCAGCACATTTAAAAATTTCGGTGGGTGATGATATTTATTCGATGTGGCGACGTCGTAGTATCAATGGTCGTCCTGCGGTAGTTGAACATTTACGTATCAATGCAAGTTTATTTCCTCAATTCTTAGAACAACAATTAGAAGGTTCTATTACGACTTTGATGGCAGAGCACTATCAACGGCAATTGACCCGAGCGCATATTAATCTCTATCCAACAGTATTGTCAGAACAAGAAGCCAAAGCTTTGCATGTCAATGTTGGTAGTATGGGGTTATATATTTGCCGTACCAACTGCGATCAAAATGGAGTAATTACCGATGTTGACCAAGAATATTGGTTACATGATGTACTCGATTTGCATTTTGAAGCGTCATGATAAAGAATTAAAATAATTAATCTGGTTTAAACCAGATTAATTAAATTGTCATAAACTTTTGTTGAAATACAGGCTATCAAGAAGCAGCATTCGTTAGGAATGTCATAATGAGCCCGTATCTAAAACAGCAGCAAAAAAAGCTCCTCGCCATGGGCACAAGTATTTTATTTGCTTGTGTCAGCACGGCATGCACCACGTCTTCAACCTCGAATGATGCTGAGCAAATCACGGTCTATACTGCGGTTGAAGCTGATCAATTAAAGCGTTATCAATGGGAATTACGCAAAGCACATCCTGAATTAAAAGTAAAATGGGTACGTGACTCAACAGGTGTGATCACCGCAAAATTATTAGCAGAACAAAAGAATCCACAAGCCGATGTGGTGATGGGACTTGCTTTGACCAGTTTATTGGTCATGGAAAAAAAAGACTTATTGCAACCGTATCGCCCGAAGCATGTCGAACAACTTAAAACCGATTTTTATAGCCAAAAGGACATTCCAACATGGACAGGCATGACCGCTTGGGAGTCAGCTGTTTGTGTCAATACTGTTGAATTGGAAAAGAAAAAACTACCGATTCCGCAAACATGGCAAGACCTGACTAAACCAATTTATAAAGGGTTAATCGTGATGCCAAATCCTGCATCGAGTGGTACAGGCTATTTGGATGTGACTGCATGGATGCAAATTTTTGGTGAAAAGCAAGCTTGGCAATATATGCAGGCACTCGATAAAAACATTTCTCAATATGTACATTCAGGCTCGAAGCCTTGCAAGATGGCGGCTCAGGGTGAAACGGTCATTGGAATTTCGTTTGGTTATCCAGGCTTTAAGTTGAAATCGCGTGGTGCGCCTTTAGAAATCGTCTATCCAAAAGAGGGTTTAGGTTGGGAAATGGAAGCCTCAGCCATTGTCAAAGGTACGAAAAAACTCAGCAGTGCAGAAAAGTTTATTGATTGGAGCATTAGCCAAGCTGCCAATGAAGCTTATGCACAAAACTTTTCAATGGTGGCACATCAAAATGTTCACAGCAAAAACCAAGACTTCCCAAAAAATCTTGCGCGGCAATTGGTGAAGAATGATTTTTATTGGGCAGCTGAACAGCGTGAATCAATTCTAAAACAATGGTCAGCAAAATTTGAAAAGTAATTGAATCATGTACACACAACAAGCTATTCAGAATCAGTTATTCAAAATTAACGATTAAAAACTAGGTGCAGTATGCAAATTCCATCGCATTTACAAAATAGTAGGACAGGGCAAGCCATGCCAAATTCGGCAGGGCATCTGCTCTCAACTTTAAGAACGTTTAAAATGGCAGAATCAAAAACAGTGCTTGAAGTGATGGATATTCAAAAATCATTTGGTTCAAGCCGTGTCTTGGAACACATTAATCTTGACCTGAAAGCAGGTGAATTTGTTAGCTTTTTAGGTCCATCAGGTTGTGGTAAAACGACATTGCTACGCATCATTGCTGGGCTTGAACAGCCTGATTATGGCAAAGTGATTAAACAACAAATTGATATTACTCATTTTAATACTGCAAAACGTAAATGTGGCATTGTTTTCCAAAACTATGCACTCTTTCCAAACTTAACTGTGGCGGAAAATATTGCATTTGGTTTGCATAAAAAACACTGGTCAGCGCAAGAGATTCAATTTCGTATCAATGAATTATTAAACTTAATTGAATTGCCCAATATTGCGGAAAAATATCCCAATCAATTGTCAGGTGGTCAGCAACAGCGTGTGGCTTTAGCCCGTGCAATTGCGCCCAATCCTGATGTTTTATTGTTGGATGAACCTTTGTCCGCATTGGATGCGTTGGTACGTTTAAACCTCCGCCAAAAAATTCGTACCATTCAATGTCAATTAAATTTGCCTGCGATCATGGTTACGCATGATCAGGAAGAGGCGTTAAGTATTTCTGACCGTGTGGCGGTGATGAATAAAGGTGTGATTGAACAACTCGATACGCCACATAATATTTATTACAAACCGCAAACTCGTTTTGTAGCACAGTTTATTGGTTCGATGAATTTTATACAGACAGTAGCGGTCGATACGCATCGTTTAAAAATGAATGAGCAATCTTTTATTGAATTTCCACATTTAAACTTTGCCCAAGATGAACATTATGAAATTGCTTTTCGACCTGAAAATGTCAATTTAGTAGCTGGAAATGAACCTTCTACTGAATATTTAAATTTAGCTGTGTATATTGTCAACACTGAGTTTTTAGGCGCAAAACGTCGTTTATTCTGCGTGGTGCAAAACCAAAATCATGCCGATGACAATATGTTGCAAGTTGATGTGGATCACCAACATATGGCGGTTGTGCAAGATGGAATGTATCTGCAAGTGCCGATTCGTGACTTACATGTGTTTGATTCACGAGGGCATGCGAGATGTTAAATCAGTCTGCCGCAGATGCTTTATTAAGTAGTCAAACAGCACATCGTTTTCGTTATTCATTGCGTTCAAGTGCGGTGTTGTTTGTCGCAGCAATTCTATTCACCTTGAGTTTGATTGCACCCTTAATCGTATTGATGCAAAGCGCATTTTTAAATGAACAGCATCAATTTGTCGGGTTGGATAACTTTACAGCTTATTTTTCCAATCCGGCCTTAATCTCATCGATTTTTAATTCGATGTGGATCGCCATTACAGCCATGTTGATTACGGTGAGCTTGGCAAGTGTTTATGCTTTTGCATTGATCAATTGCAATATTCGAGGCAAAGCTTTCTTTAAAACCGTGGCATTTTTACCGATTCTTGCGCCTTCACTTTTGCCTTCATTGGCTTTGGTGTATTTGTTTGGTCAGCAAGGTGTTTTTAAGGGCATGCTAGGCGAGGTGGAAATTTATGGTCCACTAGGCATTTTGATCAGTTATTGCTTTTGGCTATTTCCTGCCATGGTCATGTTGATGATGGGTGCATTTCGCCATATTGATCAACATTTGATTGAGGCTTCTCATGCTTTAGGAAAAAATACACTACAAACCCATTGGGCTGTGACTTTTCCTGCGATTCGTTATGGTTTAGTCAGTGCCTGTCTGGTGGCATTTACTTATGTCATTACCGATTTCGGGATTCCCAAAGTGATTGGCGGCTCATTCAATATGATGGCGTTGGATGTATATAAGCAGATCATTGGTCAACAAAATATGAACATGGGTGCCGTCATTTCGATTTTATTGCTCTGTCCTGCGGTGTTGGCATTCATTTTTGATCGATACCAAAGTCGTCATCAGGAACGCTATCAAAATTTCCAAATTCAGCCTTATCGTTTGCGTGCCAATCCTCGAATTGAAAAAGCATTAACTGTATTTTGTGGGATGATTTCAGGCGGCATTTTACTGATTATTGTGACTGCGATTCTCGCATCATTCATTCGCTATTGGCCCTATGATTTGTCAATGACCTTAAATCATTATCGTTTTGAATATGTTGATGGTGGTGGCTGGGCAAGTTATTTTAACTCAATCAAATTGGCATTATTTAGTACAGTTTTCGGTACGATGATAATTTTCATCATTGCCTTATTTAGTACCCGTTTTAAAGCACATCCTTTGCTAAAAAACTATGTAAAAGCCTTGGTGTTATTGCCATTGGCTGTGCCGGGCTTGGTGTTGGGTATTGCTTATATCTTGTTCTTTAACGCACCGCAAAATCCTGTGTCTTTCGTTTACGGTACGATGACGCTGTTGGTGATTTCAACCATTATTCATTATTACACTGTGCCACATTTGACCTTAACGCATGCGATTCAACAAATCCCGAATCAACTTGATCATGCTGCACAAAGTTTAGGATCTTCACATTGGACAATGTTCCGCAAAGTATATTTGCCTTTAACCTTTCCTGCGCTGTGTGATGTGTTGGTGTATTTATTTGTCAATGCCATGACAACTGTTTCAGCTGCGATTTTCCTTTATTCACCTGATACCAATTTGGCATCGGTGGCGGTGCTGAATATGGATGATGCAGGTGATACCGTGGCAGCTGTGGCGATGAGTATTTTGATTTTACTCACCTCATGTGCAGTCAAGTTGCTACATTGGTTATTCACTCGGAAAATGATGGCATCGACACAACGTTGGCGTGAGCAAACACATTCATAACAAATTGATCTTTCAGTCAATCTTTTTAATTAATTAAATCATTTGAATTGAACGCTTTCTTTTAGGCGCTTGGGATTTCGCATCCTAAAAAAGGTAGATAAGGTGGAAAAGACAATGAATACAGCACAATTTGACTTAATTATTGTCGGTGCAGGCATTTTAGGATTATCGGCTGCGATCCAAGCGGCAGAGCAAGGTTTAAAGGTACAAGTCTTTGAAAAACATGCACAACCTATAGGTGCGACTCGCCGTAATTTTGGCATGGTTGGGACTTCGACGCTAAGCCGTCCTGATGCGAAATGGCGTGAATATGCTTTGGCAACCCGTGAATTTTATCAACGGATTCAGGCACAAACCGATATTTCATTTCAACAGCGAAACGGCTTGTATCTTGCGAATACTGAACTTGAATGGCAAGTATTAAACGAGTTTGCTCAAGCTGCAGCTGATTATCAGATTCCTGTAAGTCTATTGTCTAAGCAGCAACTGTTTGATCAATATGCTTATTTGAACCCAGAAACTGCGCTACGTGGCGGTATGGTGTTTCATGAAGATTATTCAGTTGAGCCACATTTGGTGGGACTGCGTTTGTTGCAATATGCCGAAAAACTTGGTGTACAAATTCATTGCAATGCCTCTGTGGTACTGACGCAATTTAACCAAGGCTTGGCGCACATTCGCTTGGCATTAGGTCAAACATTTACCGCAAATAAAGTCATGATTTGTCATGGTGAAGAGACACAATCGTTGTACCCCGAGCTCTTACAACAAAAAGGTTTATTACGTTGTACTTTACAAATGGCATTAACCAAACCGCTAAAAGTTAATCTCAAGGCTTCGATTTATTCAGGATTGTCGATTTCTCGTTATCCCGCTTTTGAGATTTGCCCTAGTCATCAAGATTTACGCAATGAATCACAAATCGGTTTAGTTGAAAAATACGGTATTCATATCCTGATTAAACAAAATGAATTCGGACAAATTATTTTGGGTGATAGCCATGAATATTATCCGATTGAAGACATACCACAATTTAATCAACGTGAAGAAATTAACCAATTCATTTTGCAATATTGCAAAGAAAATATTGGCTTAGAACTACCTGAAATTGAATCTCGTTGGAATGGTTATTACCTGACTCATCCTACGGAATTGGCATGTGTGATGGAAGCTGAAACCAATATTTTCCTTGTCAGTGCGATTGCAGGCAAAGGCATGACCACAGGCGCAGGATTTATGAAAGAAATGTTAGAAAATTATATTCTGTAATCTGGTTTAAACCAGATTTGTTTATACTGTATGAAATTGAACAAAGGTTAGGCGAAATGAACGCACAAATTGAACTTGCAAACACAATTGAACACGATGTTGAAAATAAATACTTACTGTTGACACCGGGACCATTGTCTACCTCGAAAAGTGTGCGTCGTGTGATGCAACGTGATTGGTGTACTTGGGACAAAGAATATAACGCATTGGTTCAGGAGATCCGCAGTCGTTTGGTGGCGTTGGCAACTGCAAAACCTGAACAATATAGTGCTGTGTTGATGCAAGGCAGTGGGAGTTTCTCTGTAGAAGCCGTGTTAGGTTCGGCGATTCCAAAGGATGGTAAAATTTTAATTATCAATAACGGGGCATATGGTGCACGCATGGTGCAAATGGCTCGGTGTTTGAAAATTGACGTGGTGGAATTACGCTACCCTGAAATGCAAGTCCCTCAACTGGCTGATATCGAAAAAGCACTTGAAGATGACAGCATCACTCATGTGTCATGTGTGCATTGCGAAACCACTACTGGTTTATTAAACCCAATTCAAGCGATTGGACGCATTGTCAAAGCCAAAAACAAAGTGTGGATTGTCGATGCGATGAGTTCTTTTGGTGGCGTGCCAATGGACATTGCAGAGCTCGAAATTGATTTCTTGATTTCAAGTGCCAATAAATGCATCCAAGGCGTACCTGGCTTTGGTTTTATTTTGGCAAAACGTGAGCAATTACAAGCGTGCAAAGGTTTGGCTCGTTCAGTCAGTTTAGACCTATATGACCAATGGAACACCATGGAACAGCATAATGGTAAATGGCGTTTTACTTCGCCCACTCATGTGGTGCGTGCTTTTTATCAAGCACTTTTAGAATTAGAACAAGAAGGCGGAGTAACCGTACGTTATCAGCGTTATTTCAATAATCAACAACGTTTAGCCGCAGGTATGCAAGCGCTTGGTTTTGAAATGGTCTTAGATCAAGATGCACCACAATCTCCAATTATCACTACATTTTTATATCCAAATGAAGCCGATTTTAGCTTCCAAGCCTTGTATGAAAATCTGAAACAAGCAGGGTTTGTAATCTATCCGGGCAAAGTCACCGACTTAAATTGCTTCCGTATCGGCAATATCGGAGAGGTTTATTTAGATGATATTGAACGGCTTTTAACAGCGATTGAGCACTATCGAATTTGATTGGAATTCACAACTTCATTTTTTGCGCCATTTATGGCTCAGGAAGGAGGTTTGGATGGGGGAGATTATAAATCCTCTCCCTAGCTCTCTCCTTTGAAAGGAGCGGGCGCTTCCATTTGAAATTAAATATTACGCAAAACTTAACTTACGCAAGACAGCTATTTTTAACTTTGAGAAATGAATAGGACAAACTTATGAACACTTCAAATTCAGGATTACAAGCCGTGGTTTTTGATTGGGCTGGTACAACAGTAGATTTTGGTTCACGTGCACCAATTTTGGCATTTATGGCCTTATTTTCAGATAATAAAGTTGAAATTTCAATTGAAGAAGCACGTGCGCCAATGGGTTTGGAAAAACGCGATCACATTGCGGCAGTTTTGAAAATGCCACGTGTTGCAGGTGCGTGGAAACAGGCACATGGTGCAGAAGTGACTGTGGCGGATATTGACCGTTTATATCAGGACTTTATTCCATACCAATTGAAGAGTATCCCAAATTGCTCAAAATTAATTCCGGGGGCATTAGAGGCATTTGCTGACATTCGTGCCCGTGGTGCAAAAATTGGCAGTAATACTGGTTATGCTTCGATGATGATTGGTCAATTGGTGCAAGATGTAGCTGATCAAGGTTATGTGCCTGACTGTACTATTACAGCCAGTGATGTGAAACATGGTCGTCCATATCCTGAAATGTTGTGGAAAAACTTAATTGAACTTGATGTGTTAGATGTTAAAAATGTGGTGAAAGTGGATGACACAGTGGTCGGCATCGAAGAAGGTTTAAACGGTGGTTGTTGGACTGTGGGTTTGGCCGTCAGTGGTAATGAAGTGGGGCTAAGCTTCGAAGAGTGGTCTGCACTATCAGCGTCTGAACAACTAGGTTTAAAAGAAAAAGCATACGCAAAAATGAATGCTTCAGGTGCACATTATGTGATTGATAGTATTGCTGACTTACCTGCGGTATTGGATGCGATCGAACAGCGTTTAGCAAATGGTGAAAAGCCTTAATAGATGATGAATACCAGTCTTTATGACTGGTATTTTTTTAGAGCTGAAATATCAATTCTTTTTTTAATTTCCTCATGCTGCATGAAAATGATGAATCCATGAGAAATTGTTTAATTAACTTGAGTGTTTGCTTGGTTGTTTGTGGTAGACCAAGCTATGAGTTAAATCGATTTTATAAGGAAGCGAGTACGGTTTTCCAAAATTATTTTTATACAAGCTATGTTGCCTAATAGCTTCCATTCAAAAATTTTGTCATGTAAGTTGCCCTACAAATAATGATGACTATTCACATGTATCTGTTTAGGTGGTATTTAGCAACGGGACGATTTTCTTGGCTTCACACAGCATCTCTAAAGTTGTATCTCAGCATTTTCAGTAAAATGAACTGATGGGTTACTTTTCGTTCTTTTCATATCCAAAACAACAAAGTCATCAACGCCCCGTAATATGATTGAGGAATATTTTAAATATTATCAATGAGCTTCTTTTAATTTAAGACCACTACAAAACCTATTCCTTCTGGGTGAAGAGGCTAGCGATCTAATTAGACAAGTAAGCGACTTACAAAATTTACACAGTTAAGTGAATAAACGTGATAGATCATGAAAGTCATTCAGCTATTGAACAAGCTAAAAACTGGAAAAATAATTTAATGTGCTTTTAGAAAGGCCGAAAAGAAGAAATTCAACAACTGCCAAAACTACAAGATATAAGGACGCTGCGTGATTTAACCAAACAAATGCAGTCACTTCATTTATGCAATCAACCAGAATAAATGTGCTTGTAGAACTTTGAATATATCCATGACCAAGGAGGGTAAATAGGATTGAGTAAATAAGGCTTTTAGATGACAGCTTTATTTATGAGGAGCACTATGCAAAAAAACAAAAAATGCATGGTTATAGAGGATTTATAACGTGAATTATGCTGATTTCTAAAGAAAAGAAATCAAGATAGCAGGGAAATATATGAAACAGACTTTACTCACCGCTAGTATTGTGGTTTTGGCCACATTGGCTATGCCAGTTTTTGCTTCTGGTTTACAGAGTGTTAGCAGCAACTATGTGGCTTCTGATTATGCAAAAACTAAATACCCAGTCGTATTTAATCATGGGATGTTTGGTTTTACTCGACTCGGTCCTACAGCTTTTGGGATGGATTATTTTTATCAGGTTCTTCCCGATTTGGCACGTAATGGTGCGACGGTTTATGCGACACAGGTTTCTCCACTAGAATCCACCGAAGTTCGTGGCGAGCAGTTGCTACAACAAGTAGATGAAGTTTTGGCACTCTCAGGAAAGTCAAAAGTTAATTTGATCGGTCATAGTCATGGTGGACCAACCATTCGTTATATAGAAGCCATTGCACCTGAAAAAGTCGCCTCTCTCACTGCTGTTGCTGGAACGTTTAAAGGATCCAAAGTGGGGGATGATATGTTGGATAATCCTAGTGAGAAATTTTTATTTACCGTTCTAGGACAGTATATCGTTGCGCCAGTGGAACTACTCCTACAAGGCAATCCTGATTTGCCAATTAGTCTGGATCGCTCATTGAAATCATTAAGTGAAAAGGGTTCAGCAGAATTCAATGCAAGATTCCCAACTGCGGCAATCCCATCTGATTGTGGCAATGGTCAAAAGATTACCAATAATGGGGTTTATCATTACTCGTGGACAGGTAAAGCTCAAGCAACTAATCTACTTGATGTCATTGACGTTGCCATTTCTACCATGGCACCGAGATCTTATAAAAATAATGACAATGATGGTTTGGTTAACCGTTGCAATGCACATTTCGGACAGGTGATTCGAGATGACTATAATCAAACACACCTAGATGAAATTAATCAGATTTTAGGGTTAAAAGCATGGTTTGGACCAGATCCTGTGTCACTTTATCGTCAACAGGTCAATCGTCTAAAACTTGAAGGGTTATAAGGCAATATTATAAGCAATAGACCCTAATATTTTCAAAACTAACACTCAGCGCATCATGAGGGAGTCTGAATATTCAGGCTTCTTTTGTTTAGAACACAATGATTGGCTTTAGGTTTAATCTTTTCTAAAAATTTAGATTTTTTTTATCTATGAATAGAAAGCTGATAAAGATTTATTAGAGATCTTTGTAAAAGGGGAAGATGACATCCATGTCGATCATTACACTTGTCTTTAAGACCAGTTTTATGCTGATATCCTTATACAGATCATAACGAAATCATGCAGATATAGACTTTATAAAAAATCCACCTTTCCTGTTTTTACATCATAAATACCACCTGCAATGCCAATTTCACCTTCTTCAACCATCTTTTTCAGTACTGGGCTATTTCTTAAGATATAGGCAATATTATTTTGTACATTTGCAATGGTCACCGCCTGAATGAAATTACTGGTGAGTTGGTAATCGGTCATTTCTTTATGCACATTTTCTGCCGCCTGCATAATCGGTTTAAGAAAGTATTGTACATGTGGGGTTTCGTTGAGTTGAGTAATATCCTTTTTTTGTTCATACATCTGACAAGCTGCTGTCACTGCACCACAATCTGTATGGCCCAATACTAAAATTAATTTGGAACCCTTACTCTTACAGGCGAACTCTAAAGAACCCAATACTTTTTCGCCTGCAATATTTCCAGCAATGCGTAGACTAAATAAGTCACCAATACCGACATCAAAAATCCGTTCTGTTGGTGCACGTGAATCCATACAGCCTAGAACGGCTGCAAATGGATGCTGTCCAGATTGTGCAGTGACTTGAATTTGACGAGCAATATTATGATAAATCCGTTCATGGTTAACGAACCGCTGATTGCCCTCTTTGAGTAGCTGAAACACTTGTGCAGGCGTAAGTTGTCGCTGAATTTCCTGAGTACTGACGTCAATATCCAGTTCTTCTTCTTTAATTTCAGGATAATGTATTTTAAAGCCAATTAGTTTTACATCGATGCCATTTTCTGCAGCTGTTTCATCCCTAAAATCTTTAATCACTTGATATACATCAGGATCAATATAATAGGTATTCGACGCATCGATCACTACAGTATCACCACTGACTATTTTCTCTAAGGCAGAAACTAATGCGGAACGATTTAAAAAGCTAATATTGGGTGCCAGTTCAATACGGGTAATATTTCCATGCAAATGTGCTTCGTGGATGATACGAACACCACGGAATAAATTGTTTTTTAATACAATGATAAAGCTAATCAACAGCCCTAACATAATACCGATAAGTAGATCCGTCGCGATAATTGCAACAACTGTTACAATGAAGGGTAAAAATTGCTTCCATCCTTGACCATAGATCCGTTTAAAAAGTGAAGGGCTGGCTAATTTTACGCCAGTTAAAATTAAAATAGCGGCAAGGGAAGATAATGGAACAACATTGATTAATGGTGTCAGGAATAAAACCGCAATAATCAATAAAATACCGTGAAAAATTGCAGAGAATTTAGTCTTTGCACCACTTGCTGCATTGACTGAACTTCGAACAATTACTGAGGTAATCGGCATACCTCCAATTAAACCAGACATGGTATTTCCGATACCCTGAGCAACCAATTCTTTGTTTGGCGGAGAGGCGCGCTTTTGCGGATCCATTTTGTCCGCGGCTTCTAGATTTAATAGGGTTTCAAGCGAGGCGACGATCGCCAGTGTGATAGCGCCTGTATAAATAATAGGATTATTCCATTGAGTGAAATCAGGAAAGCTGATAATTGATTCAACACCTGAAAAGATATTGGGAAGATTAACCAGATGTTCAGTGCTGACCGCGAGGCTGGAATTGGTACTGATAAAAAAATAGTTTAAGAGTCCAGCAAAAATAACCGCAATAAGTGCAGAGGGTACAACCATTTTCTTTAAAGGTGTTTTATCCCACAATAAAATAATGAATACACTAGAGATACCAATGATTGCCGCACCATAATCAAGATGCTGTAATAGGCCTGTCCCTTCGGACCAACGTTGTTGAAAAATTTCGGTTTTAATCCCAAAGAGCAGAGGAAGTTGATTGATAATCAAGATTAACCCGATGGCAACAAGAAGCCCCATAATCACATTGGTTGGGATAAAATTTGAATAGGTTCCCAACCGAAATAACCCGAAAAATAATTGGATGAGACCCGCTAAAACCAAACAAAATAAAAAAGCTTGATAGTTGCCTTCAAGCTTATCTAGCTGTGTTAAAACAATAGCGGTAAGCCCAGCAGCGGGGCCTGACACACTGATATGAGAACCACTCAAATAACCGATAACGATTCCACCAATGACACCCGCAATAATACCGGAAATCAAGGGTGCACCTGAGGCACTAGCTATACCTAAACAGAGCGGTAGAGCGACTAAAAAAACAACTAAACCTGAGAGCAAATCATTTGTATAAAACTTTCTTCTGGGAACCAATTCCTGTTGCATAAATATTCTCGGCAAATTTATAAGTTTGATATGCATCTGGATACAGCCTATTTCATGCTGTACACCAAACTGCCTAAGTTAGATGAGAATGTGTCGGTAAACTTTAATAAAGACCAAATGACAACAGATTATGAAAGAAACTCTATATCAGATTTACAAATGATAAATTTTTCTGAATATTAAAGAAATTCTTAAATATTTATTCTAACAATTTGATTAAATTATAAGTATTTTAATACGTTAATTTTAATTTGATTTTTAGGTTTTGGGCTAAAAAGTGCTGATGAAGTCTGTATAACTTATGGCTTGAGCAATAAGGAATGGTGATGTATTTGTTTTCTAATAGGTAAGTTTTACTTGTGAGTTGTGATATCTTTTTGAAAAAATTTATTCAGATGTAAAACTTTTATTGTTTTTATATTGGATTTTGTAGGGTTTGTGAAATATTTTAGAAAATATGTTTTTTCACGTGAATTTAGTTGCTTATTTGAGTGAGTAAAAATGAGTATTGTGGTGTTTTAACTACACAGTGCTTGTAGAGATATTTACTTTATCTACTCATCTGTTGGTGCTATATCATGTGAAAAAACATGTTATATTTCATTTGTATTTCAGATGGCTTTCAACTAAAAGGGTCTATTGAGTACAACTCGCTTAGTAGAGTGCAGGAGCTGATACAATTTCATTAAAAAAATACTTTTTACCTTCTTGACTATTTTTAATATTATTCGCAACGTTGATTTTGAAAACTTTTGCCCTATAAATGTCAAAAAATATAAATGGATGGATTACTAGATGGATAATTATTTAAGGGACTAAATTGAAGACGACATTCGTTTTTTAAAGCTAATCAAGCATATTAACAAGTCAGATATTTATAAATTATAAGTATTTTTAATCGCTTAGTGTTTATTGATGTGATTCTGAAATTGTGTATAAAACAATGCGAATACTTGATCAATAAATATTTGTAATGAGGGTATTTATGGTCGTTTTATCCTATTTAAAAAACCAAAACAAACATTTCAACGCCATAAAAAACCAACAAATAACGATTGCAGCTAAAGCAAACATTGTTATCTGTATCGCATTTTGCCTATTTTGGACAATATATTTTAGCTTTGCTGAGATGTGGTTCATTGTTTGTATTGATATTTTTTTTACAACAATGTCGATCTTCAGCTTATTTTTGATTTATATCCATCGGATTTCAGCGGGTATATTGGTTTCACAAATTGTACTCTTTGTTTTTCCTGTGGTTTTTTGCTTAATATTTGATGTCGCTACAATAGATCACCCCAGAGTTGCGCATTTATTTCTTCCAGCAGGAGCCATATTGGGATATTTGAATTATCGAAGAGATCCCAATGCGTTACAACTGATTTTAATTATCTTATCCATTGCCGCTTTTATCTTTTTTAGCGGGAGTGCGTTTACTTTAGATGGAGCAATACCTTTAGCTGAAAGCATTCGAGCTTATGGTGGTTGGATTGCAATATCTGTTGCTACCTTAATGATTTGTATCTCAATTTTTGTGATGCAATTGGAATTGCAGATAGAAAATAAGCTGGTGCAGGATCTCCGCTTGGCACTTTCAAAACAGCAGTTTGAACTTTTTTATCAACCTCAAGTCAATTCTTGTGAAAAAATTATAGGCGCTGAAATTTTGTTACGCTGGTGTCACCCGACACTTGGTTATATCCCAGCAAAAGATTTTATTCCTGTAGCGGAAACTTTGGAATTAATGCCTAAAATTGGAGATTGGATACTGATTCAAGCAAGCAAGGTATTACAAGACTGGCGTAAAAATGAATCTACAAAAGATCTTACACTTTCAGTCAATATAAGTGCTGATCATTTTATGCAAGAGAATTTTGAGCAAATCGTGACCTCTATGGTGGAGAGAAATGCAGTGCTTCCATCCCAACTCATATTAGAAATAACTGAAAGGGTTGCGTTAAATAATATTGAAAGTGTTATAGAAAAAATGGGCTTTCTGGATAAAAATGGCATTCAGCTTGCTTTAGATGATTTTGGTACAGGTTATTCATCATTAAGCTATTTGCAGAAAATGCCGATTAGCCAAATCAAAATTGATCAGAGTTTTGTGCAAGCGGCTTTAGATGATGAACGGTGTAATAAATTGGTATATGGGATTGTTAAAATAGGCCTTGATTTAAACCTGCGTGTTTTAGCAGAGGGGATTGAGACCGCTGAGCAATTTAATCGCTTTCAAGAAAATGGTTGTACTGAATTTCAAGGCTACCTATGGGGATGTCCAATGCCTTTAACAGATTTTATGAGCAAAGTAGCTGAGAAAAATCATTAAAATTTGGGATAAAAAATCCACTCAAGATAAACCATAAAAAATATTCAACTCCATAAAATAATTCAAAAACAGAGCCTTACTAAACTAGCTTACAATTTTAACTACAAGCATGTCGTAAAATGCTAAGTCAGTGTCGTCTTATGTAAAGTGAGCTGCATCTGCTGTGTTGTAGTTTTAATCATGATTTTTAAATATTGATAAAAATACGGCATGGATAGGCAAATGGCATTGAATAAAGCAATACGATTTTATGAAACAGGTACACCAGAAGTTTTGCAATATGAAGACATCGACGTTGGTGAACCAGTGGCAGGGCAAGTGCGTCTGCGTCATGTGGCAGTTGGATTAAATTATGCTGACACTTATTTTCGCGATGGCACATATAAAATTCCGCTGCCAAACGGTATGGGCGTAGAAGCGTCTGGTGTAGTCGAAGCCGTGGGTGAGGGTGTAGATCATATTCAAGTGGGTGATCGAGTCACTTATACCGGTTTTTTAAATACTTTAGGTGCTTATAGCACTGCACGTTTAATCTCGGCTGATGTATTAATCAAATTACCTGAAGAAATCTCTTGTGAAACAGCCGCAGCAATGACCATGCGGGGTTTAACCTCGGCTTATTTAATGCGTCGTATTTATGACTTTAAAAAAGGGGACAGCATTTTATTACATGCCGCCGCTGGTGGTGTGGGCTTGATTGTTTCTCAATGGGCAAAGTTACTCGGTTTAACTGTGATTGGTACAACCTCTTCAGAAGAAAAAGCGCAAATTGCCCGTGCACATGGCTGTGACTATGTCATTAATTATAGTTATGAAAATGTTGCCGAACGAGTACGAGAATTAACCGATGGGGTTGGTGTAAATGTGGTCTTTGATAGTGTTGGTAAAGATACGTTTATGGCATCGCTTGATTCGTTAAAACGCCGTGGCTTATTGGTTTGTGTAGGGACTGCTTCAGGTGCCATTCCAGAATTTAATCCCGTCTTGTTGGCGATGAAAGGTTCTCTTTATATGACCCGTCCAGCACTGGCAGATTTCATTGCTGATCCTATAGAAAAACAAGAACTTGCCAATGAGCTATTTGATCATGTCCGACATGGGCGCATCAAAATTGAAATCAATCAACGCTATGAACTCAAGGATGCAGTTCAAGCTCACCGTGATCTAGAAGCACGTAAAACCACGGGATCATCAATTTTTGTCATTTGAAGGGATGTCTTATGCAAGTTGAACAATTAAGTTGCAATATCGGTGCAGAATTATTGGGCGTCAATCTGGCAGATGCCATTGACGATGATGGGCTATTTACTGAAATTCGTCAGAATTTGTTAAAGCATCGGGTTTTATTTTTAAGAGATCAAAACCTAAGCCGAGCTGAACATGTAGCATTTGCTGAGCGCTTTGGACAACTAGAAAGCCATCCTGCCGTTGGAAGTCATCCAGAGCATCCTGGGCTGGTACAAATTTATAAAAGCCCAGAGAGTCCAATTGATCGTTATGAAAATGCTTGGCACAGCGATGCAAGCTGGCGCAAAGTTCCGCCAATGGGTTGTGTACTACGTTGTATTGAATGTCCGACAGTGGGTGGAGATACCATGTGGACCAATATGGTGATGGCCTATGAAAACCTACCCGTAGAAATCAAAACAAAAATTGCAAATTTACGTGCCTATCACAGTATTGAAGCCAGTTTTGGCGCAATGATGCCGATTGAAAAACGTTTGGCATTAAAAGAACAGTTCCCCGATGCAGAACATCCTGTGGTACGTACGCATCCTGAGACAGGTGAGAAGATTCTTTATGTCAACGCCTTTACCACTCATTTTAGTAATTACCATACCAAAGAACACGTCCGTTTTGGACAAGATGCCAACCCCGGTGCAACCGATTTACTACGTTATTTAATTACCCAAGCTTATATTCCTGAGTACCAAGTTCGTTGGAGTTGGAAACCGAATAGTATCGCAATTTGGGACAACCGCAGTACACAACATTATGCCGTAATGGACTATCCACCATGTCATCGAAAAATGGAACGGGCAGGCATTATTGGTGATGCAACTTATTAAACGTAGCAGTTAACGATTTTATCTAAACCCTAATTTTAAAATACATATGGAGATGTTTATGCAATTCTTTGATGATTCATTGCACCCTGAAAACATGGACAAAGTGGTGATTACGGTAGCGCCTTATGGACCTGAATGGATGCCTGAGGATTTTCCTGAAGATATCCCAGTGACCATGCAAGAGCAAATTCAAAAAGCGGTAGAGTGCTATGAAGCAGGTGCTTCAGTCCTCCATTTGCATGTTCGAGAGCTGGATGGGAAAGGTTCGAAACGTCTGTCTAAGTTTAATGAACTCATTGCTGGTGTGCGCGAAGCGGTGCCTGATATGATCATTCAAGTGGGTGGATCAATTTCTTTTGCCCCAGAAAGTGAAGGTGAAGCTGCAATTTGGTTAAGCGATGATACGCGTCATATGTTGGCCGAATTAATGCCAAAACCAGACCAAGTAACCGTGGCGATCAATACCACTCAAATGAATATTATGGAGTTGCTCTATCCTGAATATTTAGAAGGCACTTCTTTGGCACATCCAGCAATTCAGGCAGCTTATGCAGAAATGACAGTACCCGCAGGTCCAGCGTGGGTTGCAGAGCATTTAAAGCGTTTAACTCAAAATGGCATTCAACCGCATTTCCAATTAACTGGGATGCATGGTTTAGAAACGCTGGAACGTATGGTGCGTAAAGGGCTGTATAAAGGTCCGGTGAATCTAACCTGGATTGGAATTGGTGGTGGTTTTGATGGGCCAAATCCTTTTAACTTCTTTAACTTTATTCATCGCGTACCTGATGGTTGTACTTTAACTTCAGAGTCTTTACTTAAAAATGTTTTGCCGTTTAACACCATGTCAATGGCTATGGGCTTACATGCACGTGTCGGAAATGAAGACACCATTATCGATCATCAAGGTCAGCGTTTTTCTTCAGTACAGCAAATTCAACAGACCGTGCGTATTGCCCATGAATTAGGTCGTGAAGTCGCATCAGGTAAAGAAGCACGTGAAATTTATCGTATTGGCGTGCAATACGACACGATTGAAGAAACTTTGTTGGAAAATGGTATGGCGCCCAATCGTAAAGCAGGTCAAAAGGGTGTTCCACAGCGTAAATAATGTTTTGAGCCAAAAGGATTTTTGATTCAAACAGTAAGAAAAAGATGATTACGTTACTGTGAAGTCGCGTAGTCATCAAAAAATGAATGAGAAATTATAAAAACACAAGGAGAACGTATGGATGCGCATCAATATTCAAGTCCTGCGGACGGTGTAGATACTTCGGTTGGCATTCCACGTAAATATGCATGGTTGGTTTTTGCACTGACATTTGGTTTGTTGATTTCTGACTATATGTCACGGCAAGTCTTAAATGCAGTATTCCCACTGATCAAAAGTGAATGGGCTTTGACAGACAGCCAACTTGGATTATTAAGTGGGATTGTGGCCTTGATGGTGGGTTTATTAACTTTACCTTTGTCGATCTTGGCAGATCGTTTTGGCAAAGTAAAAAGCTTAACTTTGATGGCTGTGTTGTGGAGTATGGCAACCTTAGGCTGTGCAATTGCTGAAAGTTATCAACATATGTTTATTGCCCGATTTATGGTGGGTGTTGGCGAAGCTGCTTATGGCAGTGTCGGGATTGCTGTTGTTGTATCGGTTTTTCCTCGTGATATGCGTGCAACTTTAGCAAGTGCTTTTATGGCTGGTGGTGTGTTTGGCTCATTCTTAGGCATGGCTTTAGGCGGTGTTATGGCTGAACATTTTGGCTGGCGTTGGGCATTTGGTGGAATGGCCGTCTTTGGGCTGATTCTGGCATTTTTATATCCTATTGTGGTTAAAGAAAACAAGATAGGAACCGTTCAAGGCAAAATTAAGACCCAACAGAAACAGGATAGATCGGAAAGTCCTTTACGATCGATTTATTCAAGTCGGTCTGTGATCGCCACTTATATTGGCAGTGGTTTGCAATTGTTTGTGGGTGGCACGGTCATCGTTTGGCTTCCCAGTTATCTCAATCGATATTACGGATTGGGGACAGATAAAGCGGGGTTGGTCGCGGCAATGGTGGTACTCAGTAGTGCAGTTGGTACGATTTTATGTGGGATGTTATGTGATCGTTTAGGACGAGATCGACCAGACCGAAAAGTCAGTTTGGCGATTGCATTTTGTTTGATCGGTTGTGTGTTGCTATCCATCGCTTTTGCCATGTCTGTTGGAAATGCTCAATTGATCATGATTTGTATTGGGATGTTTATTGCATTGGGTACCAATGGACCATCCAGCGCAATGGTTGCCAACCTGACACATCATTCTGTACATAGCACAGCATTTGCAACATTAACTTTGGCGAATAATTTTCTCGGCTTGGCTTTAGGACCTTTAGTGATTGGAAAGCTATCTGACGTGATTGGTTTACACCAAGCTTTTCAATTGATGCCTCTGATGAGTGTTGTGGCTGCTGCCGTATTCTTCTATGCAAAACGCCATTATGCCCATGATATTAAAAAATTTAATGCACAAGCAGCACGACAAGGTCAAACAGTACAAGCACAGTCATGCAATATGGGTAATCAGTAATGACGCGTAAAATGAATATTGAAGTTTTTTTTGATTTTATCTGTCCTTGGTGTTTGATTGGAAAACGTCATTTACAGACTGCGATTCAAAAATTAAAACAAAGTGATCCAGATGTTGTGGTCAATATCCAGTGGCGTGGTGTACAGCTTTTACCCCATATTCCGCTGGTGGGTGTTCCTTTTGATGCCTTTTATTTACAAAGATTAGGCAGTTCAACAGCGGTTCGAATGCGCCAAACTCAAGTTCGTCAAGCCGCCAAAGCGGTCAATGTCGATATTGATTTTGATCGAATTCGCCGTATGCCAAACACAGCTATGGCACATCATATTTTTGCAAATATTTCAAAAGTATATCATTCAGATCAAAGTGAGCGATTTTTAGATGCGCTATTCACAGCCTATTTTTATCATTCGGAAAATATAGGCGAGTTCTCAACATTGCAGAAAATAGCCATGTATTGCGGTTTTGCGGATGAGGTGGTTGAAGGTATTTTAGCAAAACCATTTGTTCCTTTTATCTCAGCAGATACAGGGGGTAAAGGAGTACCGTATTTTGTTTTTGATGGAAGTTTTGCAATGGCAGGAGCGCAACCTGCAGGCGCACTTTATCAAGCAATGCTGGATACCCTTCAAGCACAAGGACAAATGGTATGAGCTTGCGTTTTCAAGTTCCTCAAGAAAAAATCCCAACTTTAGGCAATCGATCCTTTTTGATGATTGGTGACCGATCCCTAATTTTATTTAATATTGCCGAACAATTTTATGCGATTAATGACAGTTGCCCACATCAGGGTGCTTCATTACTCAATGGGAAATTAGAAGGCAAGGTAATTCAATGTTGCGCACATGGTTTACGTTTTGACTTGGCAAATGGTTATTTACTCAATTCAACACAGCTACAAGTTCAATCATACCCAGTAGAAGTGATTGGCGAAAATGTTTTTATTGGTTTGGATTGTGGAGCAGCGCTAGATGAGTAAATTAGATTCTATGGCTTGGCAGCCACGGCTAAGTGCGCTTATGCCCGGATTTATTGTCAGTACTGTGGTTGCCGCTGCGGCCTGCTTTTTATCTGAGCATTATGGTGCGCCAGTGATGTTATTCGCTTTGTTGCTCGGGATGGGTGTGAACTTTCTTGCAACAGAAGGAAAGTGTAAAGCGGGTATCGAATTTACTGCGCGAGAAGTACTGCGTTTTGGGATCGCCTTACTCGGAATGCGAATTACCCTTGAGCAAATGACTGCGCTAGGTTGGCAGCCCGTTGCTTTGGTCATTTCATTAGTTGTCATTACCATTCTTGCTTCAGTCATCGCAGCAAAAGTGCTCGGGTTTAATAAATTTTTCGGTATGCTGACTGGCGGCGCGACAGCGATCTGCGGGGCTTCCGCAGCATTGGCCTTGTCTGCGGCTTTACCCAGTCATCCACAAAAAGAAAAAGCAACTTTATTCACCGTCATTGGAGTATCTGCACTTTCAACTTTAGCAATGATTGTTTATCCCATGATTGCGCGATGGTTGGAATTGACTCCACAACATGCAGGGATTTTTTTAGGTGCAACCATCCATGATGTCGCCCAAGTGGTGGGGGCAGGTTATAGCATGTCTACAGAAACAGGCGATACTGCAACAGTGGTGAAATTGATGCGAGTTGCGATGCTTTTACCTGTCATCATCTGTGCAGCCATGATTACCCGTATGCAAGGCGTAACCTCTACGGGTAAAAGACCGCCATTATTGCCCTGGTTTGCAGTAGGATTTTTAATTCTTGCTTGTATAAATAGTACTGGATGGGTACCTACAGTTGTTCAAACTGGAATGAATGAATTATCTCGTTGGTGTCTGATTATTTCGATTAGTGCGCTAGGAATGAAAACACAATTAAAAGAGTTAGCGGCGGTGGGCATTAAACCGATTCTGCTGATGATTGGAGAAAGCGTTTTTCTGGTATTGTTAGTACTCAGCCTGATGCATTGGTTATTTTAGTCGGGCTTTGATTTAATAAAAGTTTTGCAAAGTACAACCTTAAAGGGTCTCCGCAAAACTTTTGTTTTAAGTGGCTTTTCTTATTTTTGTTTTGATGTTAATACCAAGTTAGTCGTACCGTGATTGAATTTATATCGTATGTTCATCAATGATCTCAGCCTTATTGTGGGTACGCCAAGCATTGGGTGTTATACCAAATTGACCAATAAACCATCGCGTAAAAGAGCTCGGCATAGAGTAACCGAGAATATCTGAAACTTGTGCCAGTGAATAATTGATATTTTTTAAATAGCGAAATACCAAATTTCTGCGGACATCATTCATTAATTCACTAAAATTTGTATGTGCAGCTTCCAGACGCCGTTGCAGCGTTCTGACATTGACTTCATGGGTCTGCGCGACTTGATCAATTGTGGCACGTCCCATCGGTAAAAGCAGATAGATACTTTTACGGATATCAAAAATAAGTGATGACTCATTGTCTTTTTGTAAGATGTCAATATCGAGATAGCGCTGTGCATGGTTTGCCATTGCTGTATTTGCTTGAGGATTAATTTTATCAAGTTCTGATGATGAGCAGACAATACCATTAAACTCGCTACCGAATTCAAGTGAACTTCCAAAGACACGTTGATGCACTGTTAAGTCTTTTGGTGCATCGTGGGTAAAATGAATACTTAATGGGTGCCATTTTTGAGCTAATAATGCAGCACAAAAACGATGGGTAATCCCCAAAGCCAATTCAATTGCTTGACGGCTATACTTTGCTGAAGCAGAAATCACTTCTACCCGAATAATCACCGTTTTGCCAACTTCCTCGATATATATTTCAAGTGCGTTATTGATGATATTTCGGTATCTTACAATTGTTTTTAAGGCATCACGTAACGTCTGTTGATAGCTTAATAATAAGCTTAGCTCACCAAAATCAGCAATTTGACGTTGTTCGGCCATATGTAGACCAAACACTTCACAACCACTGATGTGAGCAGATTGCTCTAATAGTGTCATGACTTTGTCGACGGAAATGCGTTGTTTTGAATCATTTAATTGAGCAGAATAAATTCCAGCATCAGATAATAAATGGTATGGATTAAGGTCTAATTGTCGGCTTACATCCAGATAATTTTTGAGTACCGCTGTATGTGCAAGAGGAACCAATTTACTTTCTCCTTGTTTTTTTATTAACCATCCTGGTCAATACATCATTGTTTGAAGACTTTACCAATACGCATTTATAAAAAGTTTTTGCGTATGTCTAATCTCAATAATTTTATCAAAATTTCTTAAGAAGTATCTCAATTCATTACACCTTGAGACCATAGAAATAGAGTATCAAATTTGTTTAACAAAGAAGAGTGTTTTAAAAGGACTGCACTTTATGGAGTAAACAACAGTCATATAAGAGTAAGTTGGCTGTGAAAAGACATGCCAATGGCACAGCTATTCTCCAAATTTGATTCATTTTAATTCCCTCGTAGTTCACTTTTTTATGGTTTCAACGGATCCTTTCTGAAACACGGCCCCATTATTAAAGTTGGCATTGGTTAAAGCAATCGCACTCATTTCATCAATCATATTCAAAACTTTAATGAAAAATCAGTGAAATTTAAAATAAAATAATTAAATCAATTTCTTATGTGTTTTTTTGATACATGCTCGAATGCTGTATTGGAGCAGTTATTTGTCATCAAATGAAAAGAGGTTGTCATCAAATGTATATCACCAAAATCAACTAAACCGTATTGTGAATAAGCAATTTATAGAATTCATCTTCATTCATTCACTCAAAATTAAAGGTAGATCAATGGAAAAAATACAGACAAAGGCAACCGTTTTAATTGTTCCTGGTTTACGTGACCATGTTGCTGAACATTGGCAAACCTTATTGGAGCAAAGGCTGGTTAAGGTACGCTCTGTCCCAGCATTAGAAACAGATAAACTCAACTGCATAAAAAGAGTTAAAGCGATCCAAGCGCAACTTGAAGAAATTGATGGTCCTGTGATTTTAGTTGCCCATAGCGCAGGGGTATTAATGACCGCTCACTGGGCAGCTCTGTATCAACAGAATATTCAAGGGGCTTTGTTGGTGACACCACCCGATTTATCGGCCAAATGGCCTGAAAACTATCCAAGTTCTGCAATGCTAAAACAGCAAGGATGGGATCCTTTACCTGACAAGATTTTGCCTTTTCCAAGCATTGTGGTCGCAAGTACAAATGACCATTTAGCCAGTTACGAGGCTGTTAGGACTATGGCAAAAACATGGGGCAGTCAATTGGTGAGTTTAGGTGAAGTGGGGCATCTTAATCCTGCTGCTGGATATGGGTATTGGGCACAAGCTGAACAATTTATTCAACAATTAGACCAAGTGGATGATTCGATATGTATCGCTTAGTGCTTAGACTTTATATAGCGGAATTTATTGAGAACTGACTTGGTTCAATTTACCCGCCGTTTTAAGACAGCATTGCTCATTGGTTAGCAGTATTCATAACAGATTAAACAATTAAAAAATCATGCATATTTCAAAATAGTCAATATGGCTATTTATGGAGTTAAATCGAATTAAATCATATCGATATGGAGATCGAATGATGCAAAATGTGAGATGTAGCAATAATGCAAAACACACGATTATTTTCACTCAAAAGCTGAGTGTCTGTTTAGTGCTGTGCTTAAGTATTTCAAAAGTGTCCGCAACAAGTGTTGAGATCAATGAGGATTGGAAATTTGAAACCAGTACCATGCTCAGCCTAGGTGCAAATTGGAGTACTCAAGATGCTTCAAATCAGTTGGTGTATAAACCTGATGCAAATCATATCGGAAAGGACGGTTTAAGCGTTGATGTGAATGGCGACGACGGCCATGTGAACTTTAGTCAAAACGATAATATTTCCCAAATTATAAAAGGGTTGACTGAATTTCGTTTAAAAGGACAACAACAGGGGGCAGTACTCAGCACTAAATATTGGTATGACCATGCTTATGAAACTGGTCGTGGAGATTTAAGAGCCTTTGATGATTCTGCGTGGCCTAGATTAGCCAAATTTAAGGGCATTGATCTTTGGGATGCCTATATCTGGAAAAATTTTGCTTTAGAAAATGGTCAAAATGCCAGTCTAAAATTAGGCAAACATACTTTAAATTGGGGGAAATCGCAGTTTTTCCAAAATGGTATAAATTCAGTCAGTGCATTGGATTATGCTGCAATCAATCGGCCGGGAGGAGAGGCAAAAGAGCGAATAATTCCTGTCGAAATGTTTTCATTTGAGGTTGGAATAACGCCAAATCTAAAACTGGACGGTTTTTATCAGTTTAAGTTTAGACCTTCTGTGGTGGACGGGTGTGGGACGTTTTTTGCGATTTCTGACTTTGTTCCAGAAAATTGTGGCCCGATTATTTTGACCGTTACACCAGGGGATAAGTTATCTGAAAGTGCTTTAAATGCACAGACCTATATTCCGCGTGCAGAAAGTCGATATGCCAAGAATAGTGGGCAATATGGTTTTGCTTTAAAGCAAACTTTACCTCGTTGGAATAATGCTGAGCTTGGCGCATATTTTGCGAACTATCACAGTCGCAATGCCAATTTTGATGGTACAGCGGTAACTGCATCAGGGCCTGCATATTTTAATACAGCTCGATTTTTTTCAATTTATCCAGAAAATATTAAAATGTATGGATTAAGCCTAGCAGGAAAAGTAGGGACAACTGCTGTTTTTAGCGAATTAACGCATAAACCTAATCAGCCCTTGCAATTAAATGGAACAGATATTGTCTATGCCCAAGTTTTAGACAAAGATACGCCCCTTACACCACCAGGAGTTGCGGCTGAATTTGGGCAATATCTACAAGGTTATGTAAGAACGCCTGTAACCCAATTTTCACTGGGTGCGAGTGATCGTTTAAACAATATCTTGGGTGCAAACGCATTGAATTGGGCGGCAGAGTTTGCAGTGAATCATATTGCAGATATTGGTAATCATCGTTTTGGACGGGTCGGTGCATTTGGACGGAGTGAGCTTTCATCTGGTGCTTATAATCCTGAAACAGGTGAATATAAATGTACGCCTTATGGCACCGCACACCTTGCAAATGATGTGATTGATCGTATGAATGAGCGCTTTTGTAATCGTGATGGTTTTTTTACGCAATGGTCATATGGCTATCGTTTACGAGGGGCTTTAAGTTATCAAGATATTTTACCTGCGACTGTCATCACACCAAGTGTAATTTTTCGCCATGATATAGCTGGATTTAGCCAAAACTTTCAAGAAGGTCAAATGAGTATTGCAGCCACTATTTCAGTGAGTTATCAGCAAAAGTATACAGCTGAACTTGCATATACCAATTTTTTTGGCTCGAATGATTTTAGTACACTCGATGACCGAGATTTTGCTTCGTTGGTATTAAAAGCTAATTTTTAACATTTAGAAATTGGAAATAGGATGCCATGTTTATTGGAACGCTTGGCATCCAACATAAAACACATCTTTCATAATAAATATTTAATTTATTTATACATAAAATGTTTATACAGCTTTGGCAAAAAAATGACTTTTCTGTTGTTTATGGTATTAAATTATTCAATCTTATCAATATTGATGTTATTGGAGCTGCTAAGGATATTGAAGGGCATAGGCTTTATTATCACTATAAATATGACCTGTTCAATTGACCAAAAATTGCATCTATTGTTTGGTGATAAATTACATGAAATATGTATTAAATTATAATATTTGCATTCTATTTAAAAGTTGGTTTTTAAAAATTATTTAAATTTAAATATTTATTTTTAAAGTATTTTTTTTGTGAATTATGTATTTAATTGTGAATAAAGATGATGTGTAAGTTTGCAAAATGGAATAAGTAGTGATAAAAAAAGCACATTATCTGGATATAGCATAAAAGTTCCTTACAGATAGATTGAATGATAGAAATATGAATGTTGGATATAAATAAATAATGAAAATTTATGAAATGGTGTTTCATAAAAGCATAGATGAAAGCACTCATTTTTTTTATAGTGAAAATAGCTATGCTTCACGTCAGCATTTTATCGAATTAATACGTTTAGATATTGACGCTGAATTGAGTAATTTTAAGATGACATGCTTAAGTGATGATCAGTACGATTTAAAAGCATTGTTTGAAGAAGTTCATAAAGAAAGCCATTTGCATGTAGATAAAATGGAAGCTGAATTTATTCGTGATGCAATTGCTACATTTGATCAATGCATTTGTTTAAGAGTTAAAGAACGAGATGTTCTTAAACCAAGCGGAAATACTTTTCATATTTAGTCATGATCCAAACTGTATACAGAGATTCACGATTTTCGGTCGACATGTTAAAGTGTCATAACGTATCCCATTCTTCACCCCAGAACGAATGGGATTTTTTTTATTTTTTATAAATGGATAAAATAACTGCTAAGTGTTAATTTTTATTGATTAAATCATATTTTTAATAAAGTCCTCTCCACTAGTTTACAGCCTCATGGTGATTAATCTACCAATACAAAGCCATTGTGAGCAATGATTGTAAAAGATTAATTTGGGGTATTGATCATGGTTACGTTGTTATCACGAGTTTATTTAAAATTAGAGTTTATGAATTAATCATCATATCTTAGATTAATTGATTGAAATGAGATCTATAAAAAATTATGAAGTGAATAATTAAATATAAAAGGCGATTCTAAATTTTTTAGGCAAAATTTAAAATTTAGATGAGTCGATAAAACATTTTAAAAAATTGTAATTTTATAAAGAATAAAAAATATTTAAGTTTATCTTTGTCATATTGAGTTTAGTTTAATCTATGGAACATAAATTTTATCAAGTAAAATTTTGAAATATAGGGTTTAATTTTGTTTTTATGGAGCTTGATCAAGATAAAATACGATATTGCCTAAGCGAAGTTTTTAGTCATTAGATTGGCATATTTAGTTTGATGTTATTTAAACGAAAATTAAGTTAATTCCATTTTTTTCTTTGTTAAATTATCAAGTGAAATGTATTTTTTAGTGTTTTAAATATATTATTAATTTAATTCTACATTTCCAATAAAAATTTAAATAAATACAATTAATTATAGTGGTTTTGTGTTGGTTATTCGTTGATTTGTTGAACACTTATTCATCACATGTGATTATGTAAAAACTTTCACACTTCTCGTGTAAAAGTTAACGAATAATACAAATCATGGGAATTAATATGAATATTTTTACAAAACTAACACTAACTGCATTGTTAAGCACAGGTTATATCGCGACTACACAAGCCGCTGTTACTGGTCAAGTTGATGTCAAGCTGAATGTTTCAACGGGTTGTACTGTTGAGGGTTCTACTGTTACTGGAAATATGAACCAATTTGGTACATTAGATTTCGGTAAAACTTCTGGTCAGTGGTCAAACGTTTTGACTGGACAAGTTGCTTCTTCAGCGACAGGTGGTCATCTTGCTGTGGAATGTGACGGTGCAAACCCTGTTGACTTTACTGTTGCAATTGATGGTGGTGTACGTGCTGATCGTAGCCTTAAAAATACGACTGCTGCGGATACTGTGAATTATAACGTCTACCGTGATGCAGCACGTACTAATCCATATGTCATTAATACAGCTCAGACTTTCACTGCTGCGGCAGGTGTAGCTCAAGAAGTTCCAATCTTTGGTGCAATTGCTGCAAACAACGGCACTGCAAAAGCACAGGGTGATTATACAGACACTTTATTGGTGACTGTTAATTTCTAATCAGTATACGTAACAGTGAACAGGTTTGTTGTTGAACAGGCCTGTTTTTAGGAGGAACGTATGCACCTGTTACTTAAACAATGCGTTGGATTGCTACTTTGTAGCATTGTATCGTCACTCACCAGTGCTGGGCAGTTGGGCGCTAAGTTAAATATTCAACTTGAACTAGAGCCATCCTGCAAGATCAACAATGAGACCGTGAATAACGGAACAAATGGCTTGAATTTTGGACAGCTGGATTTCGGAGAAACCACAGCTGCATTTAATCAGGTGATAGAGACCAGTTTAAGTCAGGGTTCTACATCAGGTTTGACCATTCAATGCCCTGGCAATGCCCCAATAAAAGTTACCTTTGGTGCGGGGCAACATGACAGCAAGGTACCAGCACCTTTTGGCGCAAATTATTTTCGTGCAATCAGTAATGGCACAGATTTCCTTGCCTACAACATCTTATATGGAACTGCTCGGGAAGCGTTAAGGCCTAATCAAATCATTACTTTGACCAATAATGGTCAGCCGCAAACGCTTAATCTCATGGGTCAAACTGTTAATAATGGTCGGTCAGTCTCGCTTGGACAATATACCGACACTATTCCAATTACCATTGAATTTTAAAGAACAAAATCATGAAAAAAATAGGTTTAAGTGTTCTGCTGATTTCGATTGTTCAAAGTGGGTTTGCTGTTGATCCTGTAACTTCGGCAAGTTTTAAAGTGCAGGCGACCATTGAAAATGGGTGCAAACTCAGCAATGTCGAACAGTTACTTGATTTTGGTCGTCATGCTGTTGTGGCACAGGGGCAATTAAAAGGATCCGTCATCAATACTGCGCAAAGCTGGAATATTCAGTGTACTGCACGGCTACCGGTAAAGGTGATGTTGAATGGTGGTGATCACTTTTCAAATAACTTTCGACGGATGAAACATGCCCAGCAGAATGAGTTTGTACCTTATCAGCTTTATCAGGACAGTAGTTTGCAAGGTGAATATGCCAGTGGCAGTACTTACTCACTGACACCAACCACTACTTTGAATACCGTACTGGGTTTTGCAGTTTACGGCGTTGCAGACTTGAATAATAACAATCAACCACGATCAGCAGGCCTGTATAAAGACACGGTCGCAATTACGATTACATGGTGATTCTATGAGCTTAAATAAAATGAAAATATGGTCGGGCAGGACTTTCTCTGCGGCCGCGATATTGATGGTCACTTCACCAGTATTTGCACAGGCCACTTTTTTAATCTGGCCAATCTATCCCAAAATTGAAGAAAACGAAAAAGCCACTGCGGTATGGCTACAAAATACCGGTAACTCTGATGCCATGGTACAGATTCGGGTATTTAAATGGGATCAGAATCATCAGCAAGATGCTTATGCGGAACAAACTGAAGTTATTCCAAGTCCACCCGTGGCAAAGATCAAGGCAGGTGAAAAGCATATGTTGCGTTTAACCCGCTCGGCTGCTGTACCTGATGCAAAAGAACTGGCCTATCGAATTATTGTCGATGAATTACCCATCAAAGTGAATCCAGAAACGGATAAAGAAACATCGACAGTCAGCTTTCAGATGCGTTATTCGATTCCTTTGTTTAGCTATGGCAAAGGACTTGGCAGTGGTTTAACTGAAGTTTCACAAAAAGCCAATACTAAAAATCCTTTGGCTAAACCGATATTAAGCTGGTGGGTCAAGAATAATGAACAGGGCAAACCTGAACTTTATATTAAAAATACTGGTTCAAAATTTTCACGACTTTCGGGAATTAAATTAACTCCGACTTCAGAGCAAATGGCTTTTGGCAAAACCGCCTTTGGTTATGTGTTGGCAAACAGCACCATGAAGTTTGATCTAGACAACAAGTTACTCAACAGCCTAAGTGGTCAAACCAGTTTGTACGGGGTTGACAGTTCAGGAGTGAAACAGGAATTGGTTGAGATTAAAAAAGAAGGAGGGGGGTAAATGGGTTATTTATCAGGGTTACACACCCCTTCTTTTTTATGCAAAAGCCTGACATTGATATTGGTTGCGAATATCCCATTGCTGAGCTGCAATGTCTATGCAAATGGTTTACCCCCGCCACCACGAGATGTTTCAGAAGTGAATAGCTTATTTAAGCTCTATCTGGACTTGGTGATCAATCAATATTCGACAAGGCAGGTGATCCCCGTTATTGTCAAAGGCGATCATTATTTTATCCAGCAGTCGAAACTGGATGAGTTGCAGATTAAGCTGCCTGCGGATGCACTGCAGCAACAGTCAGAAAAAAACCTGACGGATCTGGATGTATTCACTTTAGGCTTTTCGGGCAAGGCTTTGGATTGGGTCAGCCTCAATCAGATTCCTGAATTGAAGTATGAGTACAATTCAGCGCAACAGTATTTTAGTCTAGATCTTCCTGCCAGCTGGATGCCTGTGCAGATACGCGGCTTGGATTCTTGGTATCAACCTGAAACAGCGCAGTCGGGTATTGGTTTATTAAATAACTATGACTTTTATACCTACCGCCCAGAGAATGGTGGCTATAGCAGTACACTGTTTACAGAACAGCGCTTTTTCTCGCCTTATGGCGTATTGAGAAATTCAGGGGTTTATAGCAAGACTGATTTTAAATCTGATGGGATTGGAAACGACTCAAATCAAGATAATGATGGCTACCGCCGCTATGACACCACTTGGCAATATGATGACCCAGTCAGGGTACTTTCATTTTTAGCGGGTGATGTAATTACAGGAAGTAAAAACGCTTGGGGAAGTTCAGTGCGTTTAGGTGGATTACAGTTACAACGTAATTTTGGTACCCGTCCAGATTTGATTACTTATCCTTTACCTCAGTTTAAAGGACAAGCGGCCTTACCGAGCACTGTGGACTTATTGATCAATGGACAGAAAGCCAATTCAACCGATGTGCAATCAGGCCCTTTTATTCTAAATAATGTTCCATTTATCAATGGTAAAGGCGAGGCGGTGATTGTCACCACAGATAGTGTTGGCCGTCAGGTGGCAACCTCTGTACCATTTTATATTTCGAATACGTTGCTTAAACCGGGGTTATTGGATTATTCGGTGTCTATGGGACAAATCCGCGAAGACTATGGGATTAAGAACTTTGAATATGGCAAATTTGCCAGTTCAGCAGATGCACGTTACGGGATTAATGACTGGCTCACGGCTGAAGGACGAGTTGAGCTCTCCGATTCAATTCAGTTGGCAGGATTGGGTTCAGTGCTTAAGTTGAATCGGTTTGGGGTGTTAAGTGGTTCGGCAACCCAAAGCTGGGCTGATGGAGAGCTTAATCAGTTAAATAATAACTTGAATGGAAATAAAAACCTCAAGGGAAATCAATACACGCTAGGTTATAGCTATAACCAACAACGTTTTGGATTTAGTCTCAATCATACCCAACGCGATCAGGATTATTATGATCTTTCACGCTTGCAATATACAGATTTGATTTCAGCCAACAGTCATAAAAGTTTGGTTGCCAATACTTATTTTGCCACAGAAAAGTCGGGTACTTTTGGGGTGGCCTATATCCGAACCAAGAGCCGAGACATTGAAAATAAACTGATGAACCTGTCTTGGGCACCGGTATTACCGTCCTATCTGCGTGGTGCAACGGTGTCGTTAAGTGCCAATCGGGATTTTGTAGAAAAAGAGTGGAGTGCCGCATTTCAGTTGTCGGTTCCATTTTCCAAGAGCAGATCCACAGCCAATCTAGGTTATAGCCAACAATCCAGTGGCGATTATGCTTATATCAACTATAACCGCAGTGTGCCATTGGATGGTGGCGTTGGTGTTGATTTAACTCGACGCTTTAATGAAAACAGCGATGATTTTAATCAAGCCCGCGTGAGCTACCGTAACCAATATTTTAATACCGATGTCGGCATGTCGGGTAGCCATGACTACAACTATTGGTTTGGACTTTCCGGTTCAGTGGTGTTGATGTCAGGCAATGTCTTTGCTGCCAATCGATTGGGTGAGTCGTTTGCTTTGATTGATACTAACAAAGTTGCAGATGTTCCTGTGCATTATGAAAACAGTTTAGTGGGGCGGAGTAACGCCAAGGGCTATGTTTTTGTACCGTCAGTGACCCCGTATTACGCAGCCAAATACAGCATCAATCCGATAGATTTACCTTCCAACTTTAATGCAACCCAAGTTGAAAATCGGATTGCGGCAAAACGTGGTTCAGGTGTGGTGATTGGCTTCCCAATCAAACAGTCTTATGCGGCGAATGTGTCTTTAGTGCAAAGCAATGGGCAAGCAATTCCTGTGGGTGCGGTGGTACATCGTGCCGATCAAGAATCGAGTTATGTAGGGATGGACGGGATTGCTTATCTTGAAGATCTGAGTGCAGAAAATACCATTCGGGTGCAACTGCCAGATCAGCGCGTATGTGAAGCAAACTTTTCGTTGGATTTAAAACAAGCGCAACAACAGATTGCTGTGATTAAGTCAGTTGTTTGTCGTGAGGTGGCTAAACCATGATTACTTTAAAAAAAATAATACCCGCAGGTCTATTATTCTCTGGATTAATATTGATTACTGCTCAGAGCTATGCGGATTGTAGTGTTAACTCAAGTGGCAATGTGTCCATTGGTAAGGTTCCTTCCATTACTCTGGCAGAAAATGGAGTTCAATCTTCGCAATTCAGTGCAGGTTTATCCTGTAGTGGATTTAGTTTGGCTGCTTTAAATACAACTTATCTGAAATATCGGGTTGATCAGATGCCAGCAAACTATATCAATAGTGTCACTGGTGAACGTCTTACTGTGAATTATTTGGATACCAACAGTAATCCAATTACTGTGGGGCAAGAAAGAGATATGAGTAGCTTTACAATTATCAATTTCTTTACGGGGCCAAATGGTGCGTTACCATTTTATGCAAAAATTAATCCTGGACAAGCTGTATCGCCTGGGATCTATAGAGCTGAAACACCATTTAAAGTCAAATGGTATTATTCTGTGCCTGCTATTGCTGTAGCTGGAATAGGATTTTATTTTTCAAGCCCTGGTTTTAATCGAGGTATTTTTGGAATCGGGTTTGATTGGGGAAGTGGTAGTGATTCTTCATTAAATTTGAGTATTGAAGTTTTACCAGACTGCCGTATTGCGACCAATGATGTAAATTTTGGAACAGCAGCCTTTGCAGATGCTTTTACACCAGTGAAAACTTCTATGGGTATACGTTGTTCAGTCAAGACCCCTTATAAAGTGAGCCTGAATGATGGTCTTTATCCACAAAATGGCAATCAACGTGCGATGAAGTCAGAGACGGGTAATAACTATATGAGTTATGAAATTTATAAAAACTCAAGCACAGAACGCTGGGGAAGAAATAACGAGCAGTGGTTGAGTGATGTTGCGACTACAAATCCTGGTATTTATGATGCGAAAACTCAGCAAGGTTATGCTTTCACAACAAAAGTTCTGGAAACAAATTCACTGAGTCTGCCTGCTGGTAAATATAGTGATACTATAACTGTACAGGTTGAATTTTAAAGGCTTATCCAATATAACATCATGATTTTTAATCATGATGTTAATTATAAAAAAGAATACATATAATTAAATTATTAATTTACACTATTGAAAATACCTAAACTATATTCTTTTATTTATTTAAGTGGTTTTATATTAAATTTTAGTGAAATAAATGATTATTTTTTTGAAAAAATTTCTTACATCATATTATTTATTTTATCGCCAATTTCTTGTATTTGTTTGTTAAATGATTTTTTTGTATTTCGTGTGCTTAAATTAATCATGCTATTTTTTTATAATGATTCTGATTTTATGTTTTTAAATCATTAATAGGTGTTTAAAACACCAATATAATTTTCAACAGATGTTTTTTTTATTAGTATAAGATTATAATAATTTTTTTAATTATAAGAGGGTTATCTGTTGTGCGAGTCTATGCATATTTTAGAGTTGATGATTTGTCTATAGAAAACAGTAATTATGTTTCCTATATTTCAAATGCTGGTTATGAAATACCAAATAAACGAGTGATCTTTGAAGAGGTTGAAGCGGGTATATCATTAAAATATAGAAATAAATTTATTAATTTGGTGAATTATGCGATGGAAAGCGGTGATTTATTGTTAATCAATGGAATTGATTCATTAGGTGGTAACTTTAACGAAGTAGCTTCAAGTGTAAACTTGATTTTTAAAAAAAAAATTCGATTAATCTGTTTAGATTTTTCTAAAAATGAAATTGTGGGAGATCTTAAGAAATTATTTATGCATTTTTTAAAGTTATGTTCTGATTTTGAAGAGAAATCTAGTTTTTCTAAAAAGAGCATTATGAATAAAGCAAAAAAGCGTGTCGGCCGTCCCGAGATTTTAACTGATAAGCAAAAGAAAGAAGCTTTGGATAAGTTTAAAAAGGGCCATACTGTTTATTCAATTGCTAAGCATTACTCAGTTACTCGAACGGTTATTCAACGTTTAATTTTAAAATCTTCTGATGTCATTAATAGTGATGAAAAGTAAATGAGGGGTCTAAAACTTCAAAAAAATCATATAAGTAGATTTGCAATTGCGCAGAAAAGATCTGATTTCAACAAAACAATTATTGTCCAATTGGTTTATGTGTTGCGACAAGTAAATCCCAAAAAAGCAAAAAATTTGATGAGTCATTATAGTATTGAAATAAAGTCGATAAATGGTTTGATCAACTATAGGATTCAAGGGATTAAACATGAGGGAAAAATGATTATCTTTTTATATGGTTCTGACTTATATTTTTTAGATCTAGGTAAGTCATTATTTGATCATGAATATTGATTTATTTGTGGTGTGCTAAAATATATTGTTATAGTTGATTTGTTTGTTGCCTAAAATAAAATTTAAGATATTTTTTTGATATTGTGTTTTTTTATTTATTATTAATATGTTTTAAAGTTTATTTTAAATAAATCAATTTTTAATTAATTTTTATAATATGAGGATTTGGTTTTATAAATTTTTAAATATTTTATTGAGTTGTTGTATTTTTTTTTAAATTAAATGTTTCTTGAGTTAATGTGTGTGGAAGGAGGGTGGCTATTTTTATTTTGAATTTAGTGAATTGTATTTAAAGGATTAAAGTATTTGTTAAGTTTAAAAAAATTTTATTAAAATAATATTTGTAAATGATTTAGAAAGCTACAAGCTCAATTTAAAATTTAAATGTCAAAATATTTGGGAAGTATCCAAAATAGGGATGAATACTTCCCAACATAGTCAGAACGGCTTTATCAATAAGCAGTCTAAATTTGAACCATCTTAATTTGAATAGTCTTAAGTTAAAGTTGGCATTGAAAATTGTTTGTTTTCACGGATGTTGGCAGAAGGCCAGCGTTGAGTAATGGTTTTTCGACGCGTATAAAAACGTACACCATCTGGACCATACGCATACAAATCACCAAAGAGTGAACGTTTCCAACCACCAAAACTATGATAAGCGACAGGTACAGGCAAAGGAACATTGATACCCACCATACCTACTTTAATATGATCAGAAAAATAACGTGCTGCTTCTCCATCACGGGTATAGATGCATGTTCCATTACCATACTCGTGGTTATCAATCAGATCCATGGCTTGTTGCATGGTTTCAACCCGCATAATTTGTAAGACTGGGCCAAAAATTTCCTGTTGGTAGCTGTGCATATTCGGGGTAACTTGATCAATTAAAGTGGGCCCCACAAAAAAGCCATTTTGAAAATCGTCAACGCTTGCTTGTCTGCCATCCACAACGATTTTTGCACCTTGTTGCTCTGCACTGTCAATAAAACCAATCACTTTGGCTTTATGTTCTGCCGTAATCACAGGCCCAAAATCATTATTTTTATCGGCAAAATGTCCGAATTTTAATTTACTGATTTCATTTTGAAGTTTAGCAATGACGGTATCTGCAATTTCGTCACCGACTGCAACCGCAACAGAAAGCGCCATACACCGTTCACCAGAGGAACCAAAAGCAGCACCAAGGAGGGAGTTCACCACATTATCGACATCTGCATCGGGCATGATAATGGCGTGATTTTTTGCGCCACCTAAAGCTTGACAGCGTTTGCCCGCAGCTGTGGCCGTTTTATAAATATATTCAGCAATTGGTGTTGAGCCTACAAAACTAACCGCTTGAATACGCTGATCATTTAAAAGTGTATCTACTGCAACTTTATCGCCATTCACCAGATTAAAGACACCATCAGGAAGTCCTGCTTCTTTTAGTAATTGAGCAATATATAATGTTGAAGATGGATCACGCTCAGAAGGTTTTAAAATAAAACAGTTGCCACAGACAATTGCCATTGGGAACATCCAAAGTGGCACCATCACAGGGAAGTTAAATGGGGTAATTCCTGCAACGACACCTAAAGGTTGAAATTCACTCCAAGAGTCAATATTCGGCCCGACATTTTTGGAGAATTCACCTTTTAAAAATTCGGGTGCACCGCAAGCATATTCAACATTCTCAATCCCGCGCTGTAATTCCCCAGCTGCATCATGACATATTTTACCGTGTTCTAAACCAATTAGTTCACAGATTTTATCGGCATTTTTTTCAAGTAACTCTTTAAACTTAAACATGACTCGCGCACGTTTGATTACTGGCGTATCACGCCATGCGGGAAAGGCATTTTCTGCTGCTGCTATTGCATCAAGTACCGTTTTTTGGCTGGCAATAGCCACTTCAGAATTTGATTCACCTGTTGCTGGATTAAATACTTTTTGGCTACGACTTGCTTCCGTTGAAAGCTGTCCATTAATAAAATGTCCGATTGTATTCATTGATATCTCCTGATTTATTTTGGTTAAAAATTAACACCATAATTGCTGATAAAGTTTTACGATTTCTTGTTTGGTTGGAAGACGAGGGTTATTACTTGGTGAGCCTGAAGCAAGTGCTTGTTCTGCCATAGTATTTACAACTTCGTCAAAATATTGCTTATCTGCTCCAAAAGCTTCTAAAGTTGGCACTTGAAGGGATGTATTAATGTCTTTTAATGCTTCAATTAACTTGGCATTGGCAGATTCAACAGAATCATTTTGCTGCGCAGCACCCATGGCCTTGGCACAGTCCGCATATTTTTCAGGTTCTGCGGGAATTGAATACTCAATAATCATGGGCAATAACATGGCATTTGATAAGCCATGTGGGACATGGAAAAACGCACCAATAGGGCGACTCATGCCATGAACTAAGGCAACAGATGCATTATTAAAAGCCACACCAGCCAATGTTGCACCCAGCATTAATGCTTCTCGGGCAACTTCATCATTTGGATCAAAATAGACTTTTTTAAGATTTGGGCCAATTAAGCGCATTGCCTCTAATGCTTGAGTATCACTATATAGATTGGCTTTTTTGCTGGTATAGGCTTCAATCGCATGGGTTAAAGCATCTATACCTGTATCTGCTGTGGTACGGGCAGGTAAACTTAACGTTAGTTCATAATCTACAATCGCAGCAATGGGCATAAAACCAGCACCGACACAGAGCATTTTTTCATTACTTTCATCATCAGTAATGATCGTGAATTTGGTTGCTTCAGAACCTGTGCCTGCTGTTGTTGGAACAGCAATAATTGGTAATCCCTGTTCATTGACCTGTCTAGGGAATTTATAATCTCGGATTTTTCCACCATAGCGACCTAAGATGCCAATTGCTTTTGCACTGTCAATTGGACTACCGCCACCCACAGCAATAATTGAATCATATTGATGTGCTTGAATAAACTGAACCCCAGCTTCAATTGAACTAGATGTGGGTTCTGGAATGGTTTGATCAAAAAAGTCTGCTTCAATATTTTCACTTTTAAGAATCTTTTGAATATCGGCGATATAGCCTAACTTGACCATCATTTGATCAGTGATGATCAGTGGTTTATTACAGCCTAAGCTTTTTAAAATATAAGGAATTTTCTCTCGGGCATTTTTTCCGACTTCAAGAAATCTGGGCAACAAAATCGTGTGTGACATAAGCGAACTCCATTTTAGTTTCATTCCATTTACATGCATTTTGTATTTGAAAAAGACCAAGTTGCATGCTGTAAATTGGCTTTATAATATTTGTATATTGATATATATCGTATCAATATAAAATTATATGTAAACAGGTTTTTTACGATTTTAATTTAAATAAAATTATTTATTTATAAATAATAATAGCTTGATGTGTTTTTTAAAGTGAAAAAGAATTTTGTCTAGATTCATTATTAAAAATTAGCTATACATATATATCGATACATTATGTATCAATATAATTAAATAAATGGAGTTTAGAATGATAGGACTATTTGGAATAGTAGTGTCCTTGGTATTGCTGATGTATTTAGCTTACAAAGGTTTTAGTGTCATTATTTTGGCGCCTGTACTTGCACTGTTTGCGGTCATTTGGAGTGGAATGACGCATGAATTATTAGGATTTTATTCGCAAGTATTTATGAGTGGTCTAGGTGGGTACATCATTAAATATTTTCCACTTTTTCTTTTAGGTGCTGTCTTTGGCAAACTCATGGATGACAGTGGATCAGCTCGCACAATCGCAATTTTTTTTGTTGAACGCTTAGGGCATCATCGCGCGATGTTATCCATTGTGATTTCCTGTGCAATCTTAACCTATGGCGGTGTCTCGCTTTTTGTGGTGGGCTTTGCTGTATTTCCAATTGCTTCGGCATTATTTAAAGAACTAGGTATTCCTAAACGATTCATTCCTGCGGCAATTATGTTGGGGGCATTAACCTTTACAATGACCGCATTGCCTGGTACGCCTGCGATTCAAAACGCAATTCCAATGCCATATTTTAAAACAGATCTATATGCTGCACCTGTGCTTGGCATCATTGCTTCGATTTTTATGTTAATCACGGGGATGTGGTGGCTAAATAGAAGAGTCGAACATTCGATAAAACAAGGAGAAGGCTATGGCAATCATATTGAACATCATAAAGAAATTTTAACCCATTCAGATCCTAGTTTACTGATTGCAATGATCCCGATTGTTTTGGTGATTTTATCGAATTTAGTATTATCTAAAGTGATTTTTCCAAATATGGATACTTCATATTTGGCAACGGCTCAATTTGGTCACACCAGTCTAAATTCTGTGATTGGCCTATGGTCGATTATTACAGCATTGGTGATCGCATGTATTGCCATTATTGCTTTAAATTGGAAGCGGATTAATGATATTCGAGACAGTATTCAAAATGGTGTTTCTTCTTCATTTTTACCTATTTTTAATACCGCCTCAGAAGTGGGATATGGGTCAGTTATTGCATCTTTAGCTGGTTTTGTCATTTTAAAAGATTTTTTAGTTGGTTTAGCGCCGAGTAATCCACTGGTTTCTGAAGCAATTTTGGTTAATGTACTGGCTGGGATCACAGGTTCTGCGTCTGGAGGTTTGAGTATCGCATTAAATACGATGGGTGAAACCTATATGAATCTGGCGCATGAATTTGGTATTTCACCTGAATTGATGCACAGAGTTGCCTCTATGGCTTCTGGATCTTTAGATTCACTTCCTCATAACGGTGCAGTGATTACCATTATTGCACTTTGTGGTCTTACACATAAGCAATCTTATTATGACATGTTTGTGGTCGCAGTCATTTTTCCACTGCTTGCGCTAATCGGGGTGATTACGCTGGGTACTTATTTTGGATCATTTTAATGCTTGAGTTTTAAAGCTAGAGACTTGGGGATTCTAAGTCGCTAGCTTTTATTATTTAATCGATTGAATTTTTTATATAGGTGTTTAAATCATTGGCTGCATCTCTTAATGCATCTTGATAGCTGATTAAGTCATCTAAGGATTTTCGAATACTTGGCGCATGGGTATATAAGCAAGCAATAATTTCACCATTGGGGTGGAGTATAGGTACTGAACAGGCCACCATCCCTGCGATAAACTCTTCATTATCGGTGCCTAAATTTGTTACGCCAATACGCTGAATTTCAGATTCCAGCAGATTAAGATCTGTAATGGTATTTTTGGTGTACTGGGTGATTGGAATATTTTTTAGAATATTTTTCCTTTTTTCTGCGGATAAATGGCTTAAAAAAAGTTTGCCACTCGATGTACACCAGACAGGCACTGTTGAGCCTACAGGTAAATATACTTGTAATGGCCAGTTTGTCTGTATACGGTCTACATACAGCATATGATTATCTTGTAGGATGGCTATACCACAGGTTTCACCAATCTTATTTGACAGTTTTTCTAAAATAGAAAACCGCTCAATTCTAAATTTTTCATTTTCCCAAACATTAAATAGTAGTTGTTTGACTCTTCGACCTACCAACAAGCCACCATGTAAATCTACTTTGACATAACCTTCTTTTTCTAATAATTGGATGAGTCGATGAATACTGGGCTTTGGAATATCAAGGGCTAAAGAGAGATCAAGTGGAGAAGGGGGATGTTTGGCTTCACCAATCGCTTCTAAAATCTCAAGGACTCGTGTGATTGATGAACCTTTATTTCGTTTTGTATCTTGTGTCATAAAATTTTCCAAAAGACCCTGCTTCATTCATACCCACTTGAGCTTATGGATATTATCATTTGAATGTTATAGATATGAAATTTTTATCTGCCATACTTTACCGTAATCATGGTTTTATCAGTATGCGAAATTTTATACCTATCATGAATGAGAAGAGAACAATCAGCAATAATCAACTATCTATCGAGCTAAAAAAATTGTGTTATTCAAGGCTTATTTGATTCAATAAGCCTTTAAAATATTAACGTGATTTATTCCAACTCAAAACTTTAAATAGTCCAAACATCACAATAATCCAGATTGGAATCAAAATGACCGATTCTTTAAAGTTTTGTACCCACATGATATATAGGATCATACTGATAAAAATTAAAACAATATAATTACTTACGGGTGAAAACAATGAGGGAAATTTTACCCTTGTCCCTTCCAGTTTTTTAGCACGTTTAAATTTTAAATGGGTAAAACTAATTAGTGCCCAGTTTAAAACCAAAGCAGCAACGGCCAAATACATCAGATGACTTAGAGCTTCTTCAGGCACAAAATAATTTAGTAACACGCACCCAAAAATTAGGATAGAAGAGAAGATCACCGCAGAGATTGGTACACCTTGTTTGCTGACTTTTGCAAACATCTTCGGTGCATTGCCTTGTACTGCAAGTCCATACAGCATACGACTATTGGCATACATACCACTGTTATATACCGAAAGCGCAGCAGTCAGAATAATAAAATTGAGTAGATGTGCTGCCCAGCCTAAGCCCAATTGGCTGAAAATCATCACAAAGGGACTTTTATCTAAACCACCCAGATCAAGTTGATTCCACGGAATTAATGACATGATGATGGCAAGAGAAGCCACATAAAAAACCAAAATGCGGAAAATCACGCGATTGACAGCTTGTGGTATGCTTTTTTCAGGGTTTTCTGCTTCGGCAGCCGTCATCCCAATCAATTCAATGCCGCCAAATGCAAACATTAAAAAGGCCAGCATATAAAACAACCCTGAAAAACCATGTGGGAAAAACCCACCATGTTGCCAGAGGTTTGCCACAGTTGCAGTTGAATCAGTACCTGCTGTGAGCAAAAGATATAAACCAAATACAATCATCGAAATTACAGCAGCAACTTTGATAATGGCTAACCAAAATTCTGATTCACCATAAAATTTAACATTGCCCAGATTAAAACCAGTCACGATGACAAAGAAAAATAAAGCGGAGACCCAAGCGGGGATATGCGGCCACCAATAATGCACATATTTAGCCACCGCTGTAAGTTCAGTCATGGCGACTAAAATATACATTACCCAGTAATTCCAGCCTGATAAAAAACCAGGAAATTTTCCCCAATATTTTTGTGAAAAATAACTGAATGAACCTGCAACAGGTTCTTCTACAATCATTTCACCCATTTGGCGCATGATTAAAAAGGCAATTAAACCGACGATGGCATAGCCTAAAATAATCGAAGGACCAGCAGATTGGATGACTTGTGCAGAACCTAAAAATAATCCTGTACCCACAGCGCCGCCCATAGCGATCAATTGGATATGACGATTTTTAAGTCCACGTTTTAATTGGGAAGATGAGCGATTCAAAATATGCTGTGCTGAATAAAAGAAGCCATTGTAATAGATTGGCTATAGATAACCTAGTTTGAAAACAATGTTGTTGAGGCAATTTTATAAGATATTGAACACCGAAATATTAGAACGCTTCCATCTATCAAAATATGATCATGTTGAGTGAATCATATTGTTATTGAGAGAGCCTTCTCGCTTTGGGAGAAGGCTAGGATGAGGGGGATCTATACTTCTAAAAAGACTTATAAAACAATCCTATTAAGATTGTTCTAATGTACGCAGTGGATGCATGCCCTCAACCATACCCATAAATGGTGGGTATATTGAGTAACCAACCAAGGCTTGAAGTTCAGGCGAAATCGATCGTACCGTGTCTTTGGAAAGTTCAAGCAAATAGTTTTCTTGTTGTCGTACATAGGCTTCACAGTACTGATGGGTGATTGCAAAGCGTGAGGATTTCGAATGATTTTGACCACCACCATGCCAAGTCGTACCGAGGAAAAAGATCACTGAACCTGCAGGCATCACTGCGGGTATCGCTTCTGATCTTTGTGCAAATCGATCATCTCCCCAGTGATGGCTGCCAGGAATAATCACTGTTGCACCATTGTCTTCAGTAAAATCATCAATTGCCCAGACAGTTGCAGCACCAAGTGGCTGACGAGGGCGTGGGAGGCGATAAAAAGCATCATCATAATGCAGACTTTGAGCGACTTCACCTGAAAGAATATTAATAATTTGACTCTGAGAGAGCAGGAAATTGGGTTGAAACAGACGATCCATAAGACCAAGAATATGAGGATGTACCGCAAGTTGATCAGTGATTCGCGTTTTTGAGAGAACGTTATAGACACGTTGGGTTTGCTGTCCTTCAAATGGGTTACGTCCAGTTTGACCAAGCAGGGCAAGGCCTTCTTGCTTAATTTGCTGGCAGGTTTCTTTGCTGATCAGGTTGTTGATGATGACATAACCATCACGCATTAAGCTTTGGAAATCTCGTTCGATTTCTGGCGTATTTCGCTCAGGCCCTGGTTGTAATTGTCGATGGGTCTTTGCGTGATCTTTTTTATTATATTGACGAATATCTAATTTAGACATTGAAAGCTCCTTGATTTAACGTGCTGGGCAGAACGGAACAGTTAGTTGATATTGTTTCCTGCCTTGGTTTTTTTATTAGTATCTCCAGATCACAGTGGGCTGAGTTGTAGGGTATTGCTAGTCAGGTTCCAGAGTTGTTTGAATAGTTCCTCATTTGAGGGCCTTTCTTTGGCAAGGATGGCTTGATCAATCGCCAGACGCAGACCTCCCATCAGCATTGCTACTGTTGTATTCGGATTAAGATCTGGACTGATTATTCCCAACTTTTGCCCTTGAGCAATGTTACGTGCACCCGCTTCTAATAATGCCTCCATGTGTGCACGTTCGATATCAAGAACTTCAGGTTCACGGGCAAGTCGCCCAGCAATCAAAGGTGCCAGAGGATGATTATAGAAATAGTCAATAATTGCTTTGGTACGGGTTTTTTCGCGTTCTCTCCATTCAATATTTGTTGGAATGCTGTCACCCAAAGCAAGCGCTCTCAATGGTTCATAGAATTGATCCACAACAGCGGCAATCAGACCTGTTTTTGAGCCAAAGTGATGATAGGTGAGCCCAGCTGATGTATTCGCTCTTTTGGCTATGGCACTGATCTCCATATGTCCATTGTTAGCAATCAATTCCTGTTCTGCTGCAGTGATCAAGCGTTGGTAAGTCACCATCTTTTTTTTGGTCATGATTTTATTCTTAAAAAACTGAATTGAATTCAATTTAATTTTTATTAAAGAGATTGTCAACAGTATTAAGCCAAGATTCGTTAAAGAAATGGCTTTACCATAAGCTCGAAAGTGGGCTTAAGTCTGAGTAAGTGGAAGTATTGTTAGTGAGAAAAAATTAGAAAAGGCAAATATAAGTGAGTACAAATATGACAGAGATTTTTAATTGATCGCTTTTAAATGAATGGTTTTTATTTGAATTTAACTTTTATTTATTCTGTTCAATATTTTGAAAAGTCTTTTTTAAACCATAAGTCAACATAAAATTCCCCTCATCCTAGCCTTCTCCCAGCGGGAGAAGGGACTTTCAATACAACTATGAATCACTCCAGATGATTATTTATTGATTTATGTAAGAGTCCTAATAAAATATTTAATTAATGACAATTTTGTAATAAAAATGCTTTATCGAACATTTACCAATATCTTGTTTCTTTTTTGTATAAATGTAATTGTAAATTTAAAAAACTACTATATAAAATTAATCATTAATTTTTAAAATGAGTAGGATTGTGAAAAATTAAACAGGTATGGATTCGCTTTAGTATGATTTTAAAATAATTTATTGAATTCTATTTTATCTTTGTAGCGTAGAAACATACTTAGTTGAGTTTTTTAAAGATCATGAAAATTGTAATGGGAAAGAAGCTGTTTTTTGTTTGGCTATTGATGTTTCAATTTACATTTCAGAATGTCTGGTATGTGGTTGAATCTTTATGCCTTAATGAAATTTCGATTCAAAAGCATATAAAACAAAATATTTATGATAAAGAATCACTTATTGCCATGGGTGATGTTGAAAGAAATATTGAAAAAATAAGTTATAACAATGAAATAAATCAGTTTTGTCAAAATATTTGTTTAAATGATAAATGTAATTTCATATCGAACTTTGCTGATTTAAAAATTGAACGCTATTTTGAAAATACATTTAATCCATTTTTTAATCTTCTCATTTTTCAGAGATACAGATGGTTAAATTTTTATCAATCCCCTGAATTAAATAATTTATCTCCTCCTCCTAAATTCAATTAGCTATACGGTGGTTAGCTAAAGCAGCTCCCACCATTTTATATTTTTGTATATGCTGAGGAGTATTTAAATGTTTAGTCAAAAAAAATCTATATGTTATTTTGTGGAATCATCATATTTAAATTTTATGTTTAAAATAAGTACCTTGTATTCTTTGAAATTGATTAAGAGTCATACGGAATTTTATTCGATAGAATATGATTTATTTTATTGTGGGAGGAAATAGTATGAGTATTATATTTTCTTCCAGAATAAGGACCATGGGCTCAAGAGTTATTGGTTTTGTATTGGCAATAATTATTGCTTTTAGTTTTGGTCTATGGCACGACACTTTTCCATTGATTGAGCATCTTTTATGGTTGCTCGGTTGGTTTTTAGTAGGAATTGGTGCGATGGGACGGATATGGTGCAGTATCTATATTTTAGGTCATAAAAATGCGAAGTTAGTTATGGATGGTCCATATTCCATATGTCGAAATCCACTCTATTTCTTTAGTTTTTTAGCTGCACTGGGGATTATGTTTTTAACTGAAACCTTGTTCTTTCCTGTGGCTTTTAGTTTGTTTTTTTTAGTTTATTATTACTTTGTCATACGTCAAGAAGAGCGTTTTTTGAGGAAAAAATTTGATCAATTGTATTTGAATTATACTCAAACTACACCACGCTTTTGGCCGAGTTTTAAAAACTATTCTGAACCGCAATATTGCCAAGTGTCATCCAAACATTTTAGGTTGTTCTTAACTCAGGTGATCTGGTTTTTCTGGGTCGCTGCGTTTGTACAACTGTTTGAAGAGCTTCGATTGTTAGGGGTTTTTCCTATTTATTTCAATATATTTTAATCCGCTTTTATTAACTTGATTTGAGGTTTAGAGTATCTAGTAAAAGTTATATTATTGGGTACTCTAAAAGGATTTAATTATAAGGCTTATCTAGTCACAATAAAGGAAGTTATATTAATGTTGAAGTGATTGTCGAATAGACACTTCAATTGTGAATTATATAAGGCTCCTCTATAATTAAATTCTTGCGTGTAGAAAATAGAGAAGTATGTCATCACAATCTCAAGTCGCTTCTACTCAGGTGACAAAACGGCAAACCAAGCCAGCAGAAGTCCGAATTGATGAGCTGATGAATGCTGCACAAACGCTTTTTTTGGCAAAAGGCGTTGAAGCCACCACCATTAGCGAAATTATTGCCAGTGTGGGCGTTGCTAAAGGGACCTTTTATCATTACTTTGAATCGAAACAGCATATTGTTGAAGCATTAAAAAAACGTTATATCGATTTTTTTATCGCGGCTTTAGATAGGGCAGTTGCAACATGTGATGCTGAAGATTGGGTCAGTCAATTTAAGGTTTGGGTCTCTGCCAATATACAAACCTATCTCGAAAGTTATGCAGTGCATGATATTGTTTTTGGCGCACATCACCATGAACGTAAAAATAATGAAAAAAATATGATATTGGAACAACTGCTGCAAATCTTAAATGGAGGGCAGCAGGCGGGTATTTGGCATTTAGAACAGCCAAGATTGACTGCTTTATTGATTTATTCTGGTGTGCATGGGGTTGCAGATGAAGCAATTGCCAATCAACTGCACGATAGCACAGATTTTTCTCAGCAAATTGCGCTGCAATATTTAAAAATGCTCCATCATGATGGCTAACTTTCAGCATTATCTTGAATCTTATAAATCGCTTCTCGTCTGATATTTTTTTATGATCAATTTTAATTAAAACCCTAAACGATGCATTTAAAAGTTAACCATTTTGCTTAAGTCGCGATCAGTGATGATCTTTAAAAGCACTTTCAAGACAGTTATAAAAAATGAAAGGTTTGGGTTTTAAGTGGGTTTTTATACATTGACCGACGGTCGGTCAGTATATAATATAATGATTCTCATTTAAATGATCTAGGTGATGTATGAATGCATCTCGCCAGCCGATTTATCTTATTTTAGCGCTCTATATCAGTACCTTTCTGTGTTTGGTGGATTTAAGCAGTGTCAATCTTGCACTTGGAAGTATTCAAAGCCAATTTAATAGTGATATGGCGGATCTACAGTGGGTGATTGATAGCTATGCTTTAAGTCTATCGAGTTTAATGTTAGCGGTGGGGGCATTAAGTCAGCGTATAGGGCGTAAAAAATTATGGTTGCTGGGTGTGATCATTTTTATTGTGGGTTCATTGATTTGTGCAATGGCAAGCAATTTTAGCTTGTTGATTATTGGACGAATGATTCAGGGAGTGGCTGGTGCAGTTTTAATTCCTTTGGCATTGGCGATCATGGTGCATCATTTTCATCAACCGCAAGACAAAGCGCGTGAAATTGGTCGCTGGAGTTCGTTTAGTGCGTTTTCATTAATTGTCGGCCCATTGATGGGGGGATTATTGGTACATCATTTTGGTTGGCAAAGTATTTTCTGGCTTAATCTTCCTGTAGGGATTCTGACGATTTACTTGGGTTATTATGGTATTGAGGCGGATCAGAAATCGGTGCCTGTACCGTTTGATTATTTAGGTTTGCTCTACAGTGCTGTAGCGATTGTCACATTAACGTATAGCATTATCGCATTACAACATGTGCATTTAGCGCATTGGTTTATGCTAAGTATTTTCTTATTTATCTTGGCAAGTATGGCGTTTGTATGGCAGCAAAAACATGCCACTCATCCATTGATCCCCAATCATTTATTTAAAAATAAACGCTTTTTAGCCTATAACGCGATTTCTTTTATTTTAGGGTTTGCAGGATATAGTTCGTTATTTATCTTTGCCTTGTTTTATCAAAATCAGATTGAGTTAACTGCAGCACAGGCGGGCTGGTTGATTGCACCACAGTTTTTAACACAGGCATTTGTTTCCATCGCTTTTTCTAAACTACACCATCGTTTTACTGTGGCAAGCCTGTTAACGCTGGGCTTGGCAATTGCAGGCACAGCCTTGTTGGCGATGATGAGTTTTCAAACTGATTCATCTTTTGCGCTATTTATCTTTTGTAGTGGACTTATGGGCATAGGAATGGGATTGATCGTGCCGGGCTCAAGTACATTGATCATGGGCAGTGTACAAGTGCAAGATGCAAACTTTGCCGCAGCTATTTTAAATACATTACGCCAATTGGGAATGACAATTGGGATTGCAGTATTAGGTACAGCGATGACCTTTGTGACCACTTTGTCTCAGCAGCAGGGTAACAGCTTACAATCTGCTGAACTGCTGGCTTTCCATGTCACAGTCATGTTGATGGGCGGACTCTTTCTACTGTCTATTTTGTTTATGTTATATAGCCAAAAACAAGCGAAATAGTCGAGTGGAGAGGTGTTGAATATGACTTGCTAGAAGTGATGTTTAAGAAAAAATAAGTATTTTCGGTGCTTGGGAATTTTTCGCAAATTATTCTATTTAATTTATCTGCACCTAGAAATTAGTTCATCATTTTGGAAAGTAAATTATAAATTGATAGAAATTAATTTGCCCTAGTTGACTGAATAACTTTACGGAATTTAGTAGATTTTATACTCAAGTTACGACTTGAATTTGAGTATGAAATCGTTGTACCTTCTTAATGTTTATATAGTAAAGCCACTAAAGGCTAAAGTATTGTAATTAAATGTCTTTAATCTAAATAAGTATTTACATATGTCCAGATAAATTTGACTTTTTTGTGTGTATAATGTCCAGATGAATAGCACTATTATGTATGTTGATTTATGAGGGAGAGTTTTATGCATAAGTCTTTTAAGCTTTCTAGTTCTTGTACTCAAAATGAACATCAAACATCAAGTGTTGCTAAACAAGTTCAGTCAAAAATCAGTAAATACCAGCGTGGGCGTATATTCACTGCTGAGAATTTAAAAGTTGAAGGTTCGCATGATGCCGTTCTGCGTTCCCTTTCTAGATTGGTAGAAAAAGGCGAGATTAAACGTATTCATAAAGGTATTTACTATAAGCCTGAGATGAGTCATATCTTAAAAGGTAAAGCTTTACCTCCAGACTTGAATGAAACAATCAAGGTGATCAGTCGTTCGAATAAAGAGAAGTTGCAAGTACACGGAGCGATAGCAGCCAATAAATTGGGAATCTCGAATCAAGTGCCAATGACAAAGGTGTTTTATACCAGTGGAGCATCACGAGAGATCATTATTGCAGGATCTAGAGTGAAGTTTATTCACACTGAAAGCAAAATTTTATTGCAATCAAGTAGTACAGAAGTGGGCCTAGCAATCTCTGCTATGTACTTTTTAGGAAAAGAATTGGTTAATGAAAGAGTGATTCTTCAAATCAAATCATATTTAACAGAAGAACAGTTCGAAGACCTAAAGAACTTAAAATTAACCAGTTGGATGAAATCAGCATTAGATAAGAAAGAATATAATCATTATGACGTCATCACCTAAATCATTCATGCACCTAACAGTAAAGGACCAATCTGAAATTTTTCGTGATTATGCTTCAATCACGCCTAATCGGGGGATAGAGATAGCCGAAAAAGACTTGTGGGTATGTTGGGTGCTCAAAATGTTATTTGAAATGCCTAATCACCTAAATATGGCTTTCAAAGGTGGGACGTCTTTATCTAAGGTATTTAATGTGATTGATCGTTTTTCTGAAGACATTGATATTACTTTGGATTACCGTCAATTTAAGGCTGTTGATGAGTTGCACTTAGAAGAAAATCAAACTGCTCCAAAACATATAGGTTCGGCTGTGAGTAGAAGGATTAATAAAAAACTTGAACTCGAAGTGCGTTCTTATGCTGAAGATGTTGTAGCTCCCTATCTGAGAGAAATGGTTGCCCAATTGCCAAGAAGTGAACTCTTTAAAATTAAACTAAATGAAAAGGGTGATGCTATTGAATTTTCTTTTCCTTCAATTCAGAAAAGTGATCAAAGACAAGGCTATATGCTTCAATATGTATTAATTGAGTTTGGTGGTCGTAATATCATTGAACCGAATGATATATGTTATGTTACTCCTTATATGGCTGCTTCTTACACAGATTTTGAATTCCCTTCCAGTATGGTTACTGTACTTTCAGCACATCGTACATTTTGGGAAAAAGCGACTTTGATTCATGTTGAGTGTCATCGTGGTGTCAGACAGGATGCTGCTCGACTATCAAGGCACTGGTTTGACTTGATGTATCTTAGTAATCATACAATTGGCCAGACTGCCATTCAAGACGTTAATTTACTAAAAGATGTAGTCGCACTGAAAAATATTTTTTTCAATGCGGGTTATGCAAATTACCCTAAGTGTCTTTCAGGTGATTTTGTTTTAGTTCCAGATGATTTGGGTATCCGTCAGCTTAGAGTTGATTATGAAAAGATGATTGAATCTAATTATTTAAACGATTCCACGATCAGTTTTGATCAAATTATTCAATCTACACAACTAACGCAAGATCTAATTAATCAGATCATTAAAGATCACAACTTAAACTCATAATAAATGTTGCATTTATTTACTTCATAAATCATGAGTGAGTAAAGATTAAATAGTCATTGTGTGTAAGAAAACAGAGTAAAAACAAAGTATTACTTTGTTTGGAGCGCAAAGATAACCCAGTACAGAAGCGAGACATTCGGCTTCTTTCATCAGCCCTTTTAAGATTGTAAATCAACATAAAAGCCCCTCATCCTAGCCTTCTCCCAGTGGGAGAAGGGACTTTCAATAGCAAAATGATTTACGCCATATAATCATATTTTGCTTTATGAAAGATCTATTGCTTATACAAATGAATTAAAACTTTTCACTGTAATAGGTGGCTTTGCAAACACCTTTGCGTCATTGAATCCAACATGGCGTAGCTATCGTGGCGTATAGGAGTATCCCTTGCTCAACATGAGCAAAAACAAAGTACTGCTTTGTTTGTAGTGCAAAGATAAGATAGTGCAAGAGTGAGACATTCGGCTTCTTTCATTAGTCCTTTTTAAGACTATAAATCAACATAAAAGCCCCTCATCCTAGCCTTCTCCCAGTGGGAGAAGGGACTTTCAATAGCAAAATGATTTACGCC
>NZ_JBWKXD010000002.1:0-134974 GCF_059422625.1 Acinetobacter sp. GW821-FHT01C12 | reverse complement strand
TTACGCCATATGATCATTTTTTGCTTTATGAAAGATCTATTGCTTATACAAATGAATTAAAACTTTTCGCTGTAATAGAATTACTTAAGCTGTTCCAAATTGATTAACGCATGACCAAAATAATTAAATGCATCAAGCGCACCTTGAATAACTTCATCTTTCTGGCTAGGGCTGAGTTGGGCTTGATCTAAAGCTTGCACAAATCGTTTCCAAACCTTTGCTCGACCTTCAGGGTAAGCTGCCAAATTGCGCGCACCATTCTCAGCACTTAAGCCTAAACGTTGCTGCGCTTGTTTAAATAAAAATGCTGCGCCCAAAGTTGATCCTTCTGAAACGTAAATCCAGCCTAAAGCAGCAGGGAAAGTCACATTTAAGCTTTCTAACGTTTGGCCTTGAGGTTGAATGCCTAAATCTTGTAGATCTAACAGTGCTTGTCCAGAACGACCACGAATATCAAGGTCGGTAATATGTAAAGCCACTTGATCTTGTTGAAATAAATATTCGATTTCCAATTGAAAATAATACTGAGACAGGGTGAATAAGGCATATTTTTCTAAATTAGAAAATACGTCTGCCTTTGCCATCAGTGTATGCATTCTTTCATGCTCATCTGCGGTTTGTAATTTGAGACGCATGGCTAAACTGAGTTCTTGTTGCACATTGGCATTGGGTTCTGTGATCAGTGCTTGATTCATGTAATTCTCTGATTAAAAAGTCTATGAAAAAATGGTTTATATGAGAGATGACGAATGAACTAGATAAAAACCGCAACTGAGCCTACAAAAAGTTCTTTAGGAATAGCATTTACAAATCACAAAATGTAAACGATAATTATTATTGTTTAGAATTTTTAATTTAATTTTATGATTCCAATTCTCCCCACACCATCGCGGCAACAAATCCTGCAAGAGATGTATTTGGATCACCATGATTGGTTGAAACAGTGGCTTAACTCGCGTGTCAGATATCCTTTTACTGCCGCAGATCTGGTTCAAGATACTTTTGTTAAATTGCTGCAAACCAAACAGCTCTTTTCTATTCAGGAACCACGTGCATATCTGGTCAATGTTGCAAAACATCTGCTCATTGATAAGCATCGTCGTTATATTTTAGAGCAAAATTATTTAGAAACACTCAAACAGTATGCAGATGATCAAGATCTTTTAGTCACTTCAAATCAAATTGAAGAGGCCGTACTTATTTTAGATTTTCTCACCATCGCGTTGCAGGATACAACGGCACTGACTCGAAAAGCCTTTATCATGTATTACTTTGAAGGCTATAGTCAGAGTGAAATTGCCACTGAGATTGGTAAATCATTACGCACGACACAGCTCTATTTAGCCGAATGTTTACAGTTATGTTATGAGGCGAAAAACAATTTGCTTGAGCTAGGACTAGATGAACGCTAAACAGCTACAGCAAGAAATGGCTTTATGGATTGTTCGTTTAAATACTGACGATTTGCATGAACGTCAACAAGCGCAGATTGAGTTTGAAGCATGGCGAAGCAAATATCCTGAACATCATGATCAACTTGATCAGATGTTTAATTTTTCTGAAACGATGCAACAGTTTTCGACAACGCATGGCATATCCAGCCAAAACATTCGCAACTCAATAAAAGTCAGCCAGCAAAGTAAAAAACATATTTTACAATTGTTTAGCAAAGTCTTGCTGTTTTGTGTGAGTATCGGTGGTGTTGTTTATTTCGCTGCGAATTCAACAATGATGTCTTACTACATGGCTGATTATAAAACTGAGGTTGGGCAAATGCATTCGATCACCTTGGAAGATGGTTCCAAAGTGACTTTAGCTGCAAAATCTGCCATTAAACTTGATTTCACCGCTGAAAAAAGACAAATCAATCTAGTCCAAGGGGACATTTATATTGATGTTGCCAAAGACCCAAAACGACCTCTGATCGTTCATACAGCCCAAGCGGATTTTAAAGCGCTCGGTACACGATTTATTGTTTATCAGTACCCCAATAGCAGTGTGCTGAATATGTTGCATTCAAAGGTTGAAACCCGTTCTTTGGCTAAAAATTCTCAAGTCAAAGTAGTCAAGCAAGGCGAAAAAATTAGCGCTGACTCACGTGGTTTAAGCCAGATTTCTGAGTTGGATATTGCTTCCACTCAGTTTGCTTGGGATAAACATCAGATATTGGCAGATCAACTTCCTTTGCCTGATTTACTCACAAACTTAGGGCGTTATCATCATCAATATTTGATATTTAATCACTCAGCTTTAAAAGATTATAAAGTCAGTGGTGTGATTAATGCGAAGCAGGATTTAGATCAAACGCTCCGTTTGTTGGTAACTCAATATCCAATTAAAATAAATAAGCTTGGCGATCATGTGATTTATATTACTTCAAAATAACAAAAATGTTATTTTGGATGGGGTGAATATCTTGTTAAATGTGGTTTATTTATGTTTAGTCACATTTTTATATGTTGAAAATACTGTTTAAAACTAAAATAATGACTTAAAATTTACCATTTGATTTATTTATGATATTGAATTTTTATAATAAAATTTATACATGATTTTATGTAATGTACTTGTATGATAAAAAGTCAACTTAGAAGCTATTGTGATATAGATGTATTTTTGTAAGGATGGTATTTTATTTTAAATTGTCGGATATTTAAAATAAATAGTGAATGGCTAAATTTTTAAATCAGCATAGGATTAAAATAAGCATAAACATAGTTTAACTATATTTAATTGCGTTTATTTATATTGGGATTTTTGTTCCTATAATGTGAATAAGATTATATTTATCGCATGTTTTGATTCAAACTTTATAAAGGGGGGGATTCAATGAAGAAACTGACTTTAGCAACATTGAGTACTTTGGCTTTAACTTTGTCATGCACAAATGTATTTGCGCTAGATGGAACCATTACTGTTAATGGCGCTGTGACGGATCAGACCTGTGTATTGCTAGCAAGTCCTATTGGGGGGAATGCGACCAATGGTCTTAAAGATATAACAGTTAATATCCCTGCTCTGCCTAAATCAAGGTTTATTCCAAATCAATGGGTATGGATCGAAAGCTTTAATCTGTATCTAAGAAATGCTACGGGTACAGCTAACTGTGATGCTGCAACAAGTAAAGCCTTTAAAGGGATTCATCTCAGTGCGATTTCGCCAGATCACTTGGATACAGCCGATAAAACTTTATTAGTGAATCAAGCCAGTGGTGCTTCTAAGGAAAATCCTGTTTTTATTCAAATTTTAACTGCACCTGCTGCTATTTATGTGCCAGTAGATCTTTCTGCACCTTGGGAGGGGCAGGTGAAAGGTCAAGTTTTTAGAGGTAGTAATAATGAAACGTACCTAGTTTATGGGGTAGGAGTGTCTTCTAAGACTGGGATTGTCGATGCTCAGAATTACACGGCAACTGTCAATTATACCATCCACTATAATTAAATTTTTGTGTTGGTTTTAGCAGGGAATCATAGGTTAGCTGATGATTGAGCAAGTTAAAAATAATTAAAACTTTATGGAGTTAATTCAATGAAGAAACTGACTTTAGCGACATTGAGTGCTTTGGCTTTCACTTTGGCAAGTAGTAGTGTATTTGCTACAGATGGAACCATTACAGTGAATGGTGTTATTACTGATGGCACATGTATATTAGAAGGTTATAGTTATCATGCAACGGGCTTAAAAGATATAACAACTAACTTGCGCGCTATGCCTAAATCAATGTTTACGGATCCTACGAATTTTCCTTTATTAGGAGTATACATTCCCATGAGATTAAGAAATGCTACAGGTACAGGCCCCTGTGATGCAGCAACAAGTAAAGCCTTTAAAGGGATACATCTCAGTGCAATTTTACCAACTGATTTGGATGCGAACGATAAGACTTTATTGGTCAACAAAGCAGCAAATGTTTCTAAAACAAATCCTGTTTTTGTTCGAATTGGAACAGAAGATAAAACCAATAACACCGTAGTGGATCTTTCCGCGCCTTGGGGAACTCAGGCAAAAAGTCCAATTTACGAAGAAGGCTACGTGACTTACGTCGCAAATTATTTTTCCAAAACAGGAATTGTCGATGCTCAAAATGTGCAAGCAACTGTAAATTATACAATAATGTATAACTAATTTTTTGTGTGTTGGCTTAAGTGAAGAATGGTGCGTTTGCTGAAGATTGAGAAACTTAAAAAATATAAAGTTTTATGAGGGGAATTTAATGAAGAAACTGATTTTAGCTACATTGAGTACTTTGGCTTTAACTTTGACATGCACAAATGTATTTGCAGTAGATGGAACCATTATAGTAGATTGGGCTTAATGATTGGTCACATCTTATGTCATATATGATATAATATTTAACATATAGTATGAGGTCTTAGATATGAATGTACTCACTTTTATTAATGGTGCGACTGTTTCTGCGACCGATGTTCGTAAATCATGGAGTAAAATTGTTCAAAGTGTCAAAGAAAACCATAAACCAGTTTTCGTTTGCACGAACAATAAGCCCGAAGCTGTTGTACTGAGTTTTGAAGAGTTTCAAAACATGCAAGAAATCGTTGAAGCTGCTAGACGTGAAATGTTAGGACAACAAATGATTGGTGATCTTTTTGATATTGCTGAGTTAACTGGTCGTCCAATCAAACATATGCGTTTAAACGTAAATGGTGTGTTTGAGGAAGCAGAAGGGCAATAAGCATGACTGTTGGTGATATCTATCGGATTTTCGTTAGATTTGATTTAGACCCGCTTAAAGGTAAAGAACGATATACGGTTGAAATTGGAAAAACTAATTTAACTGTTGTGCTTTTAGATTCGATTACAAGTCAGTACGAGGACAAATCAGATTTTATAAAGTTGCAATACTATCCGATTCGAGATTGGAGACAGGCGGGTTTAAAAAAGGCATCCTATATCGATATTAGTAGCACAATGAGCTTTGATTTTCGAGAAATATTAAAAAACGGAAAATATATTGGTCAGTTAAGTTTCACTGATATTGAAGAATTGGCTAAGTTCATTCAAACATACAAAAAGCGTTTGGAAGCATACAATAAAGCCAATGCTAAAGAAAACCCTTAGCAATAAAAACCGCACTAGTGCTGTTTTTATTGCATCATTGAATAGCATTCTATAAAAGTAAATTTATAAAAATATTATAAAATCAGTACTGTTATTTATATTGAACAGGATTTAGATCAAAACCTACATTTGTTGATAGACCAATATCTATTTAAAATTAAAAATCTGGACAATCAAATAATTTATATCACTGCAAAATAATAAAGCAGATTATTTTAGTTGGATTAAATGGCTATATTTTAGAAACAATTTTAGTTGGATTTATCAAATTTTATATGTTGAAAATACTGTTTAAAACTTTAATTTAATTTTATTTTTGATTGATTATTTTGTTTAAGATATTGAATTTTAATAATTAAAATATATGTATGATTTTTTGTAATGTATTTTAATGATAAAAAGTAAACTTAAAAATATTGTGATATGCGGATATTTTTGTCAGCATGAAGTTTTATTTTAAATTGGCGGAAATTTAAAATAAAAACATCTATTAAAATAGACTCCAGCTTGAAATAAGCAGAGTTTTAAAGTGAACAACAACAGCGTTTATATATTTAGATCTATCTATTTTCGTTGAAATTACAATGTCCCGTAATGTGAATAACAGTATCGTTAAATTATCGCATTTATTAAAACTTTATGAAGGGGGATTCAATGAATAAACTGACTTTAGCGACATTGAATGCTTTGGTTTTAACTTTGGCATGTAGCAGCGTGTTTGCTGTAGATGGCACAATTAGAGTCAATGGTGTGGTGACGGATCAAACATGTACCTTAGAAAGTCGCGGTGGTTTTATAACGGGCTTGAAAGATCTAACAATTAGCTTGCCCGCTGTGTCCAAATCAAAGTTTAAGCCTACAAATCCAGCGCCCGCATACTTTTCTATGTTCTTAACAAATGCTGAGGGTACAGGTGACTGTGATGCAGCAACAAGTAAAGCTTTGCAAGGGGTACATTTAAGTGCTATTTCACCAGCTGACTTGGATGCAGATGATAAGAGTCTGTTGGTCAATAAAGCTATAGGTGCTCCTACTAAAAATCCTGTTTTTATTCGGCTTTTAACTGCTTATACTGCTGAAATTGTAGATCTTACAGCACCGTGGGGAGTCCAAGCGAGAAGTCCAGTTAATTATAATCGCTATATATATTACCAGATACAATATGCTTCTAAAACAGGAATTGTCGATCCTCAAAATTTCACTGCAACTATAAATTATACATTGCACTATAATTAATTTTGTCTGTTGGTTTTAGTGGGGATGCTTAGGTTTGCTAATACTTTAGAAAATTAATATTTAAAAAAACTGCAATTTATTGCGGTTTTTTCGTTTCTGCTTCGTCATATAACTTAGAACACATGAAAACACAGATTATTTTAACTGAATGAAGTTAATGATTATCATTTAACCTTGGGTGATTAGAGAATGTCTCAATCTTTATATCAGAATGCAATAAAGCCAGTTGCAATGGCTGTTGCAATCGCACTGTCTATGAGTGCAATCAGTATCCAAACGCATGCCAATAACACTTCACCTGTTGGCTTTTATCAAGTGCAAAGTGGTTCATTGACTCAAGCATTAAATAGCTTGGCACAGCAAGCCAATGTATCGTTGTTACTCGATCCAGCAAAAACCAATCGTTATCGGGTAAAGACGCTTAAGGGTAAGTATCGCCTAGATCAGGCTTTTGCATTATTGGTGCAGAATACCCCATTTCAGATTCAAAAAACTTCAGCAGGCTATCTACTTATTGAAAAGCCTGTTGCTACACAAATGCCTGTAGTCAATACAGCAAACATTGCAACGGAAAAAACAGCAACAGGAAAAACAGCAACATCAACCACAAATGCTGAAAACCAAATTTATCAAATGACCCCGATTGTGGTCGAAGCAGTAAAAAAAGACACCATACAATTTGGTCAGAGCGTACTCAATCAAAAAGCGATTGATCGTTATCAGGCCAATAATGTAGCGCAATTGCTCGATCATATGCCCAGTGTAGGTTCAGCAGGATCGCCACGTCCGGGAGGGCAAACGATTAATATTCTCGGTATGGGTGGGGTCGCCGATGTGCCAATCACCTTGGATGATTCAGTTAAAACCTTTGATAAATATAGACAAGGTTCAGTCTTTATTGAACCTGAGATTTTAAAGAAAATCACTGTGGATAAAGGGCCCCATAACGTTGAAGTCGGAAATGGTGGTTTTGGTGGTAAGGTCACACTAGAAACTAAAGATGCCACTGATTTACTAGATGATGGTAAAAATATTGGCGCATTCTTAAAATATTCACGTTTTTCCAACAACAGCCAAAATACCTATACTGGCGCTGTATATGGTAAAGCTGACAATGGGCTGGTCGATGGTTTGTTTTACTATACCAACCGAGACAGTGGAAATGTAAAGCGTCCTGATGGAACTGAGTTTTTATATTCTGGGCAAGAGCAAGAAACCTATTTAGCCAAACTGAATTTTTATCCTGCCGATGGCCACAAAATTTCTTTAAACGCCATGCGCAGTGGGCATGAAGGTTGGGAACCTTTTGCAGCCATGCGTGATCAAGATGCAGTGCCGACTGAAGCTGATATTGCCAAATATGGTTATGATGAGGCTTGGAAACGCCGTTTGGTCGACCGTGATCAGGAAGATACCAGTTATTCTGCAAGTTATGAATTCAATCCTGATGCTAACCCATATCTAAACTTAAAAGCTGTCGCATCTTACTCCAAAACCTATCAGCATGATCTACGCTTGCCAAGTGTAACGGGTTCAGCGGCACTGTTAGGCAATGAAAGCTGGGTAACCTATACCAATACAGCATTAAAAATGAGTAATATCAGTGATTTTGAAACAAAACTGGGTACGCATAAATTAAAGGTTGGCGCGCAATACCAGAAAATGGAACAAAACTCGCTGATTTATGACAAAAACAATGCCAAAAAGCCAGATTATAATTTTGGTTATTATGAACCGAACTATATGCCTGCTGGCGATCAACAAATGCTGAGTGCATTTATTGAAGATCAGTATCAGATTAACAATTTCGTCATTACCCCATCGCTCCGTTATGATCATATTGAAAATAACGGCAAGCCAAATCGTGCATCACGATTTAATGATCCAGCAGCAGGGCATGATTATTCCAGTAAAACCTATACGGGATGGTCGCCACGTTTGGCAATGTCTTGGAAACAGGCCGACTATATGACATGGTTTGCAAATGTCAGTAAAACATGGCGTGCACCTCGTGTAGATGAACAATATTATGTGCAATCTGCAGCAACCTCTGTTCCCTCGACCAGTCGTTATTTACTGCCTGAAAAAATGTTGGCGATTCGTGTCGGAAATGAGATGAATTTTGACGATGTGTTTAGTGATGAAGACCATCTGCAAGTACGTTTAACTTATCATCATAATCGCGGGGGTGATGAGATATTTCGTAATCGCTCAACATTTTGTAAAGCACAAGCAGAAAACAATGCCAATACAGGAAAAGGCAGTATAGCCGACTGTAAAGGCAATTATGATCATGGTTTTTATCGTAATGTGACTGATTACACCATCAAAGCCTATGAAGTCGAAGCTTTCTATAATCAGCCGACTTGGTTTGCGGGTTTAACCTATTCCTATATTCGCGGGCAACGTGATAATTCCCCTGTAAATCCGTGGTTTGATCAAAAAACATGGATGACCAATATTCCGCCGAAAAAAGCCACAGCGACTTTAGGGGTAAATGTGCCTGAACATCATTTAACTATGGGGTGGAGAGGGATATTTGTTGCTGAGCAAGATCGAAGCCTTTCAGATAATGATAAGTCGATCGCGGCATCTTCATTTTCATTACCCAAAACTAAAGGCTATTCACTACATAGCGTTTATGCCGACTGGCAGCCAATTGGTGCAAAAGGGCCGACGCTGAATTTCTCGATTGATAATTTATTTAATCGTGATTACAAAATGTATTTGGGTGAGTATATGACAGGTACAGGTCGAGATTATAAGGTGAGTATTTCGCAGAAATTTTAATGCGTTTATGTTCAATATTCGACATAGCGAGAAGTCAATTTGATTTAAGGATTAGGTTTATACACATTTACTTCCTATAAATTAAAAGGCTTTTTACATTATTTAATCATAGACGGAGTAGCTATCGCATGGCGACAAGGATGTCGCCCATTATTTGTGAAAATGCAGGGGTATAATGCGTACCCCTCGCTCAACATGAGCAAGAACAAAGCACTGCTTTGTTCTTAGCGCAAGATTTGGCATCCCCTACGAAAAGAGCGGCATCGCGTACACAAAATATGTATAAACGCTTGATGTAAGATGAAGCAGTGATGATTTTGCATATTAATGTACCGCCTATTCCTGTTCCCAACGTACCACTACGACTATTAGCAATCTTTTTAAATAATATTGGGCTTCAATGGGATAGGCTGAGATAAAGTGCGATTGGTTTTCAAAAAGTTTTCATCTGATGAAATTATTTGCTTGGTTGAAATTACTAATAATCTGTTATACAAATAAGGCTCAAACAAGTAAGTTCAACGATAATGAGGATAAATCAAAGTAACAAATGGGAAAATACAAATATTTTAAAATAAAAACGATTAAAGACGAGGATGGTGAAGACTGGGATGTTTATGAAGAACAAAAATCTTCAACAGGGATTATGATTTATCAGGGATGGCCCTATGCCTTAACGCCAAGAGATGGCATAGGTGGTACATTTTCATTTATCTTAACACCTGAAATTGCAGAATTTATTAAAATACATTCGATTACTGAGACTATGCAACAACTTGGTTTAAGTAATGGTATTGTTGCTAAATTCAGACGGAGGCTTAACATTCAAAACAAAGTTATCTATCGCAATGTTCAATGGCTTTTAGAGCATCAAGATGAATTATTACATGACAGTTTTGAAACGTTAAAGAGTAAGTATGGTTTAAATCGGAATCAGGTCTATCGGCATAAGGAATGGTTATCAAAACTTATTGAAATACCAATCGGGGAAAAAATTAGAAAAAATCCATCTGATGAATTACGTGAAAGATGGTTTGTTGAAAATAAACTAAAAATGTTACATCTTTCAGTACAGGAAATTGCCATTGAATATAATATTAGTCTTTATATTGCCAAAAAAGCTTACAACCGTATACGAGATGAATTGGGTGAATTAAATTTCTCTGATGAATTTAAAAATAGTAAACAAATTCAACATCAATGGTTACTTGATCACCAAGATCAATTATTAAATCATAGTAAATCTATTGCAGAATTGGCTGTACACTTTCAAAAAACGGAAGGGCAAATCCGAAGAGCCAGAGCGAAATTACGAGAAATTTTAAAAATGCCAAAAGTGAAAGACCAAAATCAAACTTGGTTATTCGCAAATCACAATATTCTTCTTGATTTAACACTTAGTAAAGAAGAAGCCGCAAAAAAATTAAATATTGAACCAAGCCAAGTCTATAGAAAACGTGGTGCACTTAAAAAGCTACTCAATATCCCTCATCATAATGATGTGGTTCAAGCATGGCGATTAGATAACCAGGAAGTTTTGCTCTCTCTGCATCTAACGATACCTGAAATTGCCAAAATACTAGATCGAAGTGAAAAGTACATTGTTAAAAACAGAATGATTTTAAGAAATTTTTTAGGTATCACTAAACAGGATCAAAAAAATGAATGGGTACTTGATCATCGGCATGATTTAGAAACCCTCAGTATTGAGAAGCTACAAGAAGAATATAATATTGGTCCGCATGTAGTAAAATCCTACAAAAAGCTTTTAATCGAATTGAAACAAAATGAAAACGAATAGTATTTGAGCATAAATATCTATTCTGCTAATATTTCCCTATTAATAATAAGGTTATAAATAACAATGTTAAATAATATTTTTGGTATTTTAGATAAGTTAGGCTTCGGAACACAAAAACGTGCCATCAATGCACAATTTTCAAATTCACAGCTCAATTCTCAAATTATGTTGCAACGCATTGATGGCTTTCATGGCATCAATGAAGGATTATCCGCAGAACTGATCTGCCTATCAACGAACCCATTCATAGAGTTAAAACAATTCATTGGTTGCCAAGTCGCTATTGATCAGGTAACTGATTCAGGAAAGTTATTTAGAACGACTGGCATTATTACTGGTGCTTCACAGGGACAATCTGACGGAGCCTTGAGTCTATATCGATTGACGATGCAAGACCCAACAAGTTTATGGCATAAACGACGCAATAGTCGTGTGTTTATGAATAAGAATGTTGTTGAAATTATTGAAGTAATTTTCAAAGAATGGCAGTCTAAAAGTGCTCTATTTGCTTCAAGCCTAAAATTAGATACTAGTGGTCTAACTAAGTCTTATGATATCCGTCCATTCTCAATGCAGTCGAACGAAAGCGACTATGCATATTTAACTAGATTAATGCGTGAAGAATCAATCAATTGGTTGATTGATGAGTCTAAATATATCGTTTCAAGTAGCAACGAAAGCATTGAACCACAAAAGCTTAGAGTAATTGATGATAACAATCAATTTAAAGCAATTGAACGCCGAAGCATACGCTATCATAGGTCGAATGCAACAGAGCAGTATGACAGCATCACCAGCTTTATCGCACAACGAAGCTTACAGCCTACAGCCATCCACTTACAGCGTTGGCAAGCTGATAGTTTAAGTCAAGAAGATGCCAGTGGATCAGTACTCAGTACTCATAAACACAGTTCAAATAGAGACAATGAAAGTCTGAGCCTAGAACAAGCATGGACCATCTCCCCTGCATGGATCGGTGATCTCAAAGGTGAAGATCAGGCAACAAAATCAGGCAATAGCCAATTAGAAAAGATTAACAAGCAACTGAACCAATATCAGGCCTTACAATCCAAATACTTTACAGTACAAAGTAGTGTACGAGATACCCAAGTCGGGTATTGGTTTCAACTTGTAGATCATCCTGAACTTGAGAAAAATCATAGTTTGAATGAGAGAGAGTTCTTAATACTCAATAAACGCTATTACAATCGGAATAACCTCCCGAAAGACATGAAAGATCAACTAGAAAAGTTGCTTACGCTGAGTCATTGGGACAATAGTAAAGACAGTGAGCAAGAACGCCAAGCCAATGAATTGATGGTCGTGCGTCGAAGTATTGCTGTAGTGCCCGAATACGATCCGTTAGAACACCGACCTGTAGCCCATGTACAACGAGCAAAAGTCACTACGGACGGTGAAGAAATTCATGTAGACGAATGGGGACGTATCAAAGTTCGTTTCCTGTTCACACGTACAGATGACCATAGTCATGATGGCGGTGCAGGTTCAAATGATAATGATACAGACTCGGCTTGGGTTGATGTACTTACCCCTTGGGCTGGTGAGGGTTATGGTGCACGTTTCTTACCGCGTAAAGATGAAATTGTGGTGATTGATTTTTTTGACGGAAATATAGATCGCCCATTCGTAACTGGTCGAATCCATGAAGCACAACGGAATCCAACCAAGTTTGATATAAAAGGACAATTACCTGATACTAAAAAACTGAGTGGTATTCGATCAAAAGAGGTTTCAGGGGAAGGCTTTGGGCAGCTTAGATTTGACGATACAACTGGGCAACTCAGTACACAGCTACAATCCAGCCATGGTGCGAGTCAGTTAAATTTAGGGAATTTAAGTCATCCTAAAGAAAGGGCTGAGAGTGACGGTCGTGGTGAAGGGTTTGAGTTAAGGACGGATCAGTGGGGGAGTATACGTGCGCCTAAAGGGATTTTGATCACAACGGAAATAGATACTAACGCCAGTGGAAATCAACTTGATCGAACTAATTTACAACAGAATATTGAGAAATTTTTAGGTACAAATTCAGCAATAAAAGATGCAGCAAAAGGACACCAAACAACCGAACCTGAATTAGAACTTCAAGAATCTCTAAAAAATGAACTTCCATATTGGAATGAGTCAGATAAAACACCTTTTATTGCAATTGATGCTAAAGATTCAATTATCCTTGACGCAGATAAAGGTATTGTTGCACAAGCTAAAGAAAATATAGATATTAGTTCTGAGCGTAATGTCCAAATTTTTTCAGGTAGAGGTTTCTTTGCCAATGTACTTGATAAAATTTCACTCTTTGCTAAAGCAGCAGGTATTAAAATTAAAGCTGGGCAAGGTTCTGTAGAAATAGAAGCACAAGCGGACACAATGAAAATTGCTTCACAAGAGTTAATGCATATATATGCAATCAATGATTTTGTTAAAGTTGAGAGTGGCAAAGGCATTCTATTTGCAGCAGGTGGTGGTTATATCAAAATTGAGGGCGGCAATATAGATATTGTTTGCCCTGGGACAATGTCTTTAAAAGCTGGGCAAATTCAAACTATGTCTGGTAGTACGTTAAGCACAGACTTAGCAGCAATGCCACAACTTCAAATGGATTATGATGAACAGTTTGTAATTCGAAATAGAGCTGGATTAGAACAACCCAATACCAAATATAAAATCACTACTGAGGATGGAAAAACCATTACAGGTGTGACTGATGCTGAAGGAAAAACGCAGAAAGTTACGATGCTATCAATGGGGAAAGCGGTTTTAGAAATTTTGGATAACTAATGATAAATATATTTTTAAAATCATTAATTTTTGTCAGTACTATTTGTATTTCTTGTTGGAGCAATGCCACTAGTACTATCGAGGGTAACATGAATTCTTTAGATAAAAAGCAACAATGGTGTACAGGTCGATATTCTTTTGAAATACCGAAAAACCATGAAATTATTGGTGTTACTGATAAATATGATTCATTTGTGATTGAAAGTGAATTGGCAACTTACATTGATTTTCTTAATTCAATTCAAGTAACCCAAAAAGAATATACTGTTGGTAATAGCGTAATTATCAAAGAAACAGAAACCCCTAAAGAATCAAAACAAAAGCTTACTAAAATTATCTGGGGGGATATAGATAAAAGCACAAATAAAGGCTTAACACATGTGATTGCATTTGTCTTAGACAAAGGTATTTTATTCAAAATTAAAGGTAGCTATTCAGAAGCTTACAAAGATGAAAGTTTTGAGTCGATCAATAATGTTGTGACTAATTTAACAGCTCGTAATAATAATACCATTCCAATAGAAAAAGGCGTGTGTATATTAAATGGCTTTATTAAAGACAATGGTGATAAATATAGATTTAGCAGACAGATAATTTCCTTTCAATATAACAATTTCCCTTCTCTACGTTTGGCGTTCACTGTAGAGGCTACATATAAAGCTGAGCAAAATATTATCAGTTCAGTAACCAGCAAGTTAGAGAAACAAGGTGTCTTACAATCTTTTCTATCGAGTTTTAAATCAATTCGTAAAGGAGAAAAAAATCAAAACAACACTTCAAACCCATTAAAAGGGGTTGAACTGGTTGTTGAAGCACCTATGAAAGGTAAAAGTGGGATTGATGCAACGTGGGAACATACAGGTACTGCTAAAAATTCTAATGATCCGACAATCCTATTCTTGCTTGATTCAGCTTATAACGACAGAATTACTAAAACTTCTAGCCTTTCTGAGAAGGACGCTTTGAAGCTATATGATTATACATTAAATTCTATTAAAAAATTTCAGGAGTAATTTATGTCATTTGAACATAATGCTTATAAATCTGAAGGTGAAATCAAATTTACTTCAAATACTACACCAAGTACGACACCTACATTATGCTCAGTTACTAAAGGTCCCAAATATGTTTGCCCCGTTATTTTTATTCCCGGAATTATGGGTTCGAATATTATTCACAACAACGGTGATGAAGTGTGGTTTCCACCAAATGGATTAAGTGCTGTTGGCGCCTTAATTTATGGTATTTTTAGAACAGCAAAGGCAAGACAAGAACAACTAGATCCTCTCGAAACAAGTGTAAGTAATAATGGTGACATAAATATTAAAAAAAAGCTTTTACCTGGATTCACTGAAGAAAAAGCCAGACTTAGAGGTTGGGGCACAGTTTGGTGGACTGGTTATGGAAAGATATTAATGTATCTTGAAAACCATCTAAACCAGTCTCTAGTTGAGTCAAAAGGTGATAAAAAACTTTTTCAAGGGGGGGAAGAATGGAAATTATTCACACAGGTTGGTGAAGAAGCTGATAATACAAAAGGTGCTAATTTAAGTAAAAAATGGGGTTCCGATTCAAATTTAGAATTGCTATCTAGAGAAATGCATAGTGAGCTGGCAGATTATGCATTTCCTGTTTTTGCGCTTGGATATAATTGGCTCCAATCTAATGAGGATTCCGCTATTGATGTTCAAAAAAGATTAATTAATAAAGTCAAACCACAAGCAATGAAAGAATATCCTTGTGCCGAATTTAAGAAATTCATCATTGTTACTCATAGTATGGGGGGGCTTGTAACACGCTCTCTGATTCAAAAAGAAATCAATTCAGATATTCTTGGTGTAGTTCATGGTGTTATGCCTGCTTCAGGTGCTCCAGCGGTTTATCAACGTCTATCAAATGGATGGGATGGTAAAGCTACTACAGGAAGCATAATCGACTCAATTAGTGCTTTAATTTTTGGCCATAACTCAGCACGATTGATGTCTGTTCTTGGGAATGCTCCCGGTGCGCTAGAATTATTGCCTTTTGGTAATTTTAGAAACGATCAAGGTGGAACTGAATGGTTGAGAATGAAAACGCAAAATTTAGTTGGTAATACTATTTTGGCAAATGTACCAAAAACCACCGATCCGTATAATGAAATTTACATGAACCGTGATGTTTGGTGGCGAATGATCAATGAAGATGGGCTTGATCCAGCTAATATGCTAGGAGAAAGAATGGCAATTGAGAATAAATCAGATGTTTTTTCTTTTTATGAAGATAATATTTTGAAAGTCAAGCGTTTCCATGAGGTTATTTCAGATTCTTATCACGAAAATTGTTATGCTCATTATGGAAATGATGAAAACTTCAAAGCATTTAGTGAGGTGACATGGACTTCTGAGACTCGAATGAATGTAAATAGTGAAAATGATCTTTTATTATTCAATGGTACAAATGACCCGATTCCTGAGGGTAAAAAACATTTCACACCTATAGCTGAAGGGAAAAATTCAACCAAGCCACCAGTTAACAAAAATTATAAGTGGTTATTTAGTAAGGATGGTAAGCGTTATATTAGTGATGGCAAGAATGATATAAATGGTAATTTTAGTAAAAAAATTTGCTTTAATATTGCCGTTAAACCTACATCTAATGGCGATGGAACTGTTTGTAGTGAATCTGCCAAAGATGTAACAAGGGAGCGTAAAGGTGTCAAGTTAAAACAAACATTTGCTATAAATGGTTATTCTCATGCAGATAGCTATAACCATATCGATGTTCAACAAAATACTTTGTATTGTATTGCTAAGGTTTTGCTTAACACCACCAAGAAAGAAAACTCTGGATCTTCACAAAATTATGAAACTGAACTTGCATAAAAGGCATCTAAACATGAAATCAAAAATTCAATACCATCTATTATCTTTGCAAATATTTTTACTTATGTCCCCATTGTTTTTAGTGGGATGTGAATCTATGGTTCGAAGAATTTATAGGTACTAATATCAAAGGGCAGAAAGCTTTTCCAAGTTGACTGCCTAGAGTTTTCGGTACGCCAAATGAGATAAATCAACCCCAAACTCATCATCAAAACATTCGTGGTGCAGAGTATTATTTAAAATCTCATGGGGTCGCTCATGCTTAAAACCTCATTTAGAAATCATTGATAACTTAAGAGTGAAAGGCAAGGATAAAGTTAGAACAATAGTGAACCTTGCCTAAAATTAAATTACTGTATAGAGCTACCAGTAAAAAATTATCCAGCCAAAAAGGCAAATTGCCATAACGATTCCTGCTTATTCATAACCTATTTCCGCGCAATCAGCACATCAACTGGGGCAATAGGAAATTGCACATTCTCGATCGTTTCAATGTGCTGACAACCCAGTTGTTTTAAGCTGCGATAAATATCGTCCTTTTGTGGAACGTAATTGCCTTGCATACGCATATTGAGATAATAGCTTTGAATGCCTGCATCATATTGAGATGGGGCAATTTCTGCATGACAACAAATCAATACACCATTGGGTGATAGAGCTGTAAGCAGTCTTTGTAAAATTAAAGCATAGTCACCAACAAAATGTAGTACAGAAGAACACCAAATAATGTCGTATTGAGGTTGAGGTTGAGGTTTTAAAGTTTGAAAGTCTAAGCTTTGCAAGTCAGCAGCTAAACAATGTAAGCGTTGGTGTGCTGGATGGTTTGCTAAAGTGGGACGAATTGCCTCGATGACATGCGGAAGCTCTAAAAGGGTACATTCAAGTTGAGTAAACTTTTCAGCCAAATGCATTGCGATCCGTCCAGCGCCAGCACCGATATCAAGAAAATGTCTTGCTGTTTTAAATTCACGGACTACGTCAGAAAGCACATCTGCAATGTGAACTGTAACAGCGTTTTGTTCTTGGGCAATTTGTATTTGAGCCGCTTGTGCCCAAGCAGATCCGATTGTTTCTGGTGTTTGAGATTGGGCTTGGAAATCACGAGAGAAAGATACAGAAAGTTGACCAGCAACAGACTGAATCACTTGTTGGCGATATAACAGAGCATCAGCGCAATACTGATCTGATATCGGATCAAAGTAGTCTTTAAGTGCTGGTTTAATACGATAAAGCATAGCCTGTCTGGTTGGGTCAAACTGGGTGTCTAACAGTTGTAAACTGGCCAAGAGCTGTAATAGATAATCGGTATTTTGCGGATGCAAAGCATGTTTATCTGCCAATACCGTGGCATCTTCAAATTGAAATAATGATGCAAAGAGTTTTTTTTCAATTGAAAAATCTAAGGCTTGTGCCTGAATTTGTGACAGGTAAATTTGCCAAATGGAATGTAAAGGATGAGGTTGAGTCAGTATGTGTACAGCCTGATTTAGAGAAAGATTCATTAAAATCACCTTTTAAAATTGCATATGGAATGCCGAGAACATTCAGTCTAGACATTCGATCCAAAGATACGATATGATGACCCAATAAATGAGAATGATTATTATTTATAATATGCGAATTATAGAAAATACTATGCAAAGTGATGTTTTCAGCTAGATGGAGTATTGAGTGATGACACAATTACATCATCGTGTACGGATTGATGTAGCGCGTTCGGTTCAAGAGATCTCTTCACGGCAACAATGTATTGGCTTGCCTGAAGATTTTGGTTATTGCTATGCAGACACTTTACAGATTGAAGCTGGCTTGCTGATTAACCAATTACATTATTGCCCTCAATATGCATTAGAAGAAGAAACCCAAGCAACACACCCAAACCCCGTGATGGTATTGACGGTTGGATTACAAGGGTGCTCAAAATATCAGAGTAAGAATGCAGAGCAGCTCAGTTTTAAAGCGGAGCATATCAGTATTAACACTTTTCCATCCATTGAAGGAATACGTCACTATCAAAAACAACAGACGGTTTCTCAGCTTCGCTTGATTATGACTTCGGAATTTTTGAGTAAATATCTAAGCTCACAACAGCTCAAGGCATTATTTCTCCCAAACCATATCAACCCAATCGCTTTTCAGCCTGTTTCAAGGACCAGTAAGTCCATGCTTGCACATTGGCACATTCACTCGTACAGCGCAACAACCAACCACAACATCGCTTACAACAACATATTCATGCACTGAGTTTGTTATCAGAACAGTTGCCGTTCATTGCGCCTGATGAATCAGCAGTCTCATCTGCAAACTTGAGTATGCAGGATGTGCAAAATTTGGAAAAAGCCAAAGCTTTAATGATCAATCAATTAGATCAAGCATTGACGATGCAGTATATCGCCAGTGTGATCGGTATGAATGTATATAAATTCAAAGCCTGTTTTACCAAGCTGTATGGGGTCAATCCGACTGAATATTTATTGCAGTTGAGGATGAGAAAAGCCCATAGCTTACTTGAGTCAGGTTTACACGTGGCTCAAGTGGCGTGGCAGGTGGGCTATCAATATCCCAATAATTTTACAGTTGCGTTTACTCGTTTTTATGGCAAATCACCCAAAGCATTATTTGCAAAAAATAAATCTAAATGACATGAGGAATGCGTAATGAAAAAAATATTGCTTAACTTGCAAGATGAGATTGCAGACACGCTACTGATTACCTTATATGCCAAATCCGTTGAAACGCAGAAAAAAAATCCCTTAATCAATGATCAAACAGCCTGTGAGTTGGTGGAAAAAATTGATTATGATTTTTCAAAATATAAAAACAAGAAAGCCACGTCGGTTGGAGTTGCATTGCGTTCAACACATTTTGATCAGAAGGTTAAAGACTTTATTCAGCTTCATCATTATCTTAATCATCAGCCGATTATTGTATTTGTAGGCTGTGGTTTAGATAGCCGTATACAACGTATCGGTAAAAGTGCTGAACATGCTGAGTTTTATCAATTGGATATTGCAGAAGTGATTGAACAACGTCAGCAACTGATACCTGCGCATAAAAATGAACACTTTATTGCAAGTTCAATGTTATCGACCACATGGATGGATCAATTAAAAGAAACGCATCCCAATGGTCATTTTATGTTTGTGATCGAAGGGGTATTGATGTACTTCAATCAAGCTCAAAATCAACAGGTGTTAACCGCTTTAGCCGAGCGGTTTTCAGATGCTGAAATTCATTTTGACATGCTCAATGCTTGGATGAGTACTAAGTCTGCTTTACACGATACTGTGAGTAAAACCAAAGCCACATTTAAGTTTGGCTTGGATGATGAAAAAGACATTGAAACATGGCATCCCAAACTTAAACATGTGCGGACTTATTTGTTTAATCAATTTAATGGCTGGCGTCGAATGGGGCTAATGTTAACGACACTAATGTCAATTGTGCCAAAACTCAAAACTTCTTCACGTATTGTCATGTTTAAAATTAGCTAGCGTTTTTTTAAATGTTACTTGATTGAGCCATATATAAAATTTAAAAATATTAACGTTAAACGATATATGGCTTGGTTTTTAGTTGGATTGTTAACAGATAAGCTCCAAGTCTTTAAGTCACCAGTCCCCGTTATTGAAATAAAATACTGATCAAAACCAGGGTGAGTAATAGGATATAACCTCGTTCATGCATTTGATTAGATAATTTTCCGGTCCATTGTATTGCCAATTTCATACCTAAAAAGCCGCCTATAATCAATGCAATTAAAGCAGGGGAGTAAAAATAGCCAATAAAATGCGAGCCTAGATGTTGTGGTTGGATAATTTGCCCAATGATCAAGGTGATACAACCTGCAATCGCAACCGGCATACTCAAAGGGTTGGCAAGGGCAACGGCTGAAGACATATCCAAACCACAGCGCCGGAACAGGGGGACAGTCATTACACTGCCTCCGACACCCAATGCTGATGCAATTCCGCCGATAAAGATGCCGCCTAGGCCTTGTTCTGTTTTGGTGAGTAATCTTACGGATTGAGGATTTGAGTGGGGCTGTTTAAATTGACGAATCATACAATCTAAAATTGTTATACACAAATAGAGCGCAAAAGCCCATTTTAATAGGTGTGATGAAATATTTAGGGCGAGTAGAGTGCCTAAAATTGCGCCAGTGCCTATCCAATATGCGATTGGGAAGAGGTATTGTTTGTGTATTTTTCGCTGTTTATATTGCTGATAAGTTGCCAATCCAGAGTTGATCACCATCAACAATAATGAGGTGGCAACTGCACTTTTAAACGCTAAATCATAGGCGGTAGAATGAATTGGATATTGCATACAAATTGTCGAATAAACCAAAGGAACAACAACAAAGCCACCGGCAAAACCAAATAATATGGTGAGTATGCCACTGACAAATCCTGCAACCAATAAAATAAGATAGAGTTCCATACACAGAGATCTTTGAAAATAAATACCAGTTTAAGGATTTCTCGATCGGTAAAATTTGTTATATTCCGCATTTAATTACTCAAATCAGACACGGCTATGAAACAAATCTCGATTCATAGTGTTGAGCATTTAAAACATAAAATGATTGCGATAGAAACGCAGTACGCTGAGTATTATGTATTGAAGATGCACAGCCATAAACGAGCACAATTACTCTATGCAGCTCAGGGTGTGATGCATGTAGAAACACCACAAGGAAACTGGATCATTCCTCCTGAAAGGGCGGTTTGGATTCCACCGCAAGTTCCGCATCAACTGACTTTGTTTAATGTTAAAACCTGTAGTTTGTATATCCTTCCTGAAGATGTCCCGAGGCAGATTGAATGTTGCGAAGTGCTGTCAATTTCGCCTTTGCTTCGACAATTACTTTTAAAAGCACCAGCATTAAATGAACCGCTTTCTAGACATGATGAGCTGATTCAAGAATTGATTTTAACTGAGCTAGCCATTTCTGAAAAAATTGAACTGCATTTACCTTTGCCGGAAAATAAAGCCATTTTAGACATTTGCCAAAGGTTCTTAAAGCAGCCCAATATTCATTTATCACCCGAAGAAATTTCGACACAACTTTATATCAGCGAGCGGCATTTTAGTCGGTTGTTTAAAAGTGAAGTTGGGATGTCTTTTTCAAAATGGCGACAACATGCTTGTGTATTGTTAAGTCTGGAAAAATTAATTCAAAACCAGCCGATACAGCACATTGCTTATGATTTTGGCTTTAAAAATCCTGCTGCATTCACCACCATGTTTCATCGCGTTTTGGGTTTAAGCCCGACTCAATATATGAGTCATCTGCAAAATAAAACATCCAAATAAAATACATTATTGTTTTTGACCAATCGTTATAAAAAATAAGCCTAACTTATCAGTGATGTGATTGATACAGTCGAATTATTAGAAAAAGCACGTTTTATTTAAAGAGTGTTTCTTTTCAAACTTATATCATTAAAAGGAAAGCGTAAAAAAATAGTGATAAATATAAATGAAAATGATTATAATTAAGCTTCAAGTTTTTAGGTCATTGTTTAATGCAGTTTAATAAATCCTCCCTCGCATTTTCAGTTTTTGCCATCATGTTATCCACCGCTCATGCTGAGTCAGAATCAGATATAACGCAAAATGCTGTAAGCAATAAATTGCCAACGATTATCGTACAAGCAGACAGTGATAAAAAAGCCTATGCAGCAAAAACAGCAAGTGCGGTATTGCGATCTAAAGCGCCTTTATTTGAAACAGCTCAGTCGATTAGTGCGATCACCAATCAGCAAATTGAACAAAAGCAAGCAAAAACAGTAGCAGAAGCCTTAGAAGGTGTGGCAGGCGTGACCTCTGGTCAATATGGACGAAGAGGCTGGGATGACTTTATTATTCGTGGACAAATATCCAGTTCACAAACTTATATTGATGGGTTACGTATCCAAGCATCGGATAATGTTTTACGAGCAGAAGATATTTCAGGCTTAGAGTCTATTGAAGTGGTCAAAGGTCCCACCTCAGTTGGTTTCGGTTTGGCGCTGCCAGGCGGTTTAGTCAATTTAACCACCAAACGCCCACAAGCAGAAACCGCTTACAAAGGCACATTAAGTTATGGAAGCTATGGTTTAAAAGAAGGTACATTTGACCTAAATTATGCCCCTGATAATCGTGCAAAAGGCGCTTTTCGTATTGTAGGACGGGTCTCTGATCAAGATGACCCGACTGACCATGTTTATTTTAAAAATCAATATATTGCTCCATCTTACAATTTTGATCTAGGTGATAAAGATGATTTATCCGTCATTGCCAGCTATCAACACCGTGAATACATCCGTCAACAGGGCATTCCTTTTAGTAAAGGCGATTATAAAAAATACCCTTCAAGTCTATTCTTTGGTGAACCTGATCATGGTTATGACGTCGATGTTTATCGTCTTGGTGCAAATTATGCGCACTACTTTGATAATGCTTGGGTGTTTAAACAAAACTTTGCGGTTACCAAAACTGATACCCAAGGCAATCCGATATTGGCATCAGGTACAAATACATTGCCAATCATTAAACGTTCTGTAAATAATCAAGATAAACAAGATACCAACTACACCTTGGACAGCAACCTGCAACGTAATTTTGATTTTGGAAAGATCAACTACGATGTGATGGTGGGTGTCGATATGATGCGAGAGCGTAGTGATTACTATCGTAGAAACGATACCATCAATTCTTTTAATGCTGACCATCCAGTCTATGGAATCACCAGTACCAAACTGGGGACGCCAACACAACAATTAACCTATAGCCAATTTACGGGTCTCTATCTACGCAATACAATTAAAGTAGATGATCACTGGATTATCGGATTGTCTGGTCGACATGACTGGACTCAGGTTGAAATTGACGATGTATTAAAAAATAGTAACAGCAAAAACTCTGACAATGCTTTTACGGGCAGTGGATCGGTGATGTACCGTATCAATGATATGTTTGCACCATATATCAGTTATTCAACCTCATTTATGCCTGTAACAGATGCTGGTGAAAATGGCCAATTGCTGAATCCTGAAGAGGGTAAACAAGCCGAAGTCGGGGTCAAGTTACAAGCACTGGATCAGCGTCTACAAGGCTATATTGCCTATTATGATCTGACCCGTAAAAATGTGACTGAAACAGATATCTCTCAGAAATTCTCAATCCAAACAGGTGAACAAGTCACCAAAGGTTTTGAAGCAGAAATAGCGGCTGCACTCACAGATCAATGGAATGCAACAGCAACCTATAGCTATATCCCAACAGCAAAAGTCACTGAAAGTGTGATTGCCAGTGATATTGGTAAACGGACCAATCATGTACCTAAAAATGCCAGTTCATTATCCACCCAGTACTATTTTAGCCCAGATAAATTAGGTTGGAATATTGGTGCAGGGATTCGTTATCAAGGTTCTCGAACAGCACAACGTAGTACAGATTTTGTCTACTTACCAAGTTATGCCTTATTTGATGTAAATGCGGGTTATGAAGCCAAGAATTGGGGCGCAGGTTTAACGATTAAAAACTTATTTGATAGAGAGTATCTGGCAGGGACCACACCAAATGCACAATTGGTCAATTGGGGAGATCCTATGATGGTTCGTCTGAATGTGAAATTTAAATATTAACAGCAGCTTAGTTTAGATATAGTTTTCACTATTTGAATTTAATGCTAAGACATAAGTTTTATGGGTATTGAGGACAATACCCATTTTTTTAAGATCAAAATACTTAGAACGAGACATACTTAGATTTATTAGAATATTAGCGAATTGAGTGAAAACCTTAAGATATTCAATTTAGAACAACACTATATCTAATTTCTACCATCGTAATAAAAACCATTGCTCCTATTGAGAAATGATTAAAAAGCTTAAATTAAGATGCAGTGAATGATGTCGATTATGCAGAGATCTGCTTGAAAAGCATTTTATGATTACAGCAATTCGATTTAAAACATTCTATAATTCAGGCCTATTTATTTTGCTGTATTTATCTAAATTTTTTTATGTCTCAGCTTTCCCAATACTTTGCTCAAAACCAATTTTGTTGTTTGGTGGAATATTTGCCTTCAAAGCAAGAGATGCTGCCTGTAGCCACACAACTGGCGGGCTTTCCTGTATGTATGACTTTGTCAGATCGAGTACGTTCAGATGATGATATTGCACCATTAATCGCCGCACAATCTTATCCGCAGCAGATTGAAAAAGTATTGCACTATGCAGGTAAAGGTCGAGATATACATGATTTCAATCTGTTTTTAACGCAAGCCAAACAACACGGACAGCAAAATTTATTGTTACTGACTGGCGATAAGCTAAAACAACATCACGATGGGCAAGGTAGTCATGCTCGAACACGCTATTTGGAATCGGTGAATGCGGTCATCGCTGCCAAACAACAAGGTGGTTTTCATATTGGCGTTGCCTTGAATCCGTTTAAATATAGTCAAGCAGAAAAACAAGCGCAGTATTTAAAATTACATAAAAAACTACAAGCAGGTGCTGATTATATTATTACCCAGTTGGGCTTTGACCTCGTGGCACTTAAACAAGCGCATGAGTTTTTAATTGAAGAAAACTATACACAAAAAATTCTTGCTTGTGTGATGCCGTTGACTTTAGCACGTGCGAAATTTATGCTGAAACACAATGTTGCGGGTATTGTGATTACACCACATATGCTTGAAGTGTTGGCTCAAGAACATGGTTCTGATCAAACTGAAAATACTTATTTACGTTGTGCTTTGCAAATTTTGATTTGTCAGCATATTGGTTATGCTGGTGTGCATCTTTCTGCGTGCCATAAAGCCGATGAGCAAGCGATTTTAACGGGTTATATTGAACAGTATCGACATCTTGATCTTAAACAATGTCAACAATTATGGGATCAATTATGGCAGCTTAAAACTGGCAATGAATTACGTCCAGCGGTTGTAAAAAAGCCTAAGCTGAGTAATTTGCATCAGAAAGTAAAATATCAATTTTTAGATACCATTCACAGTACCATGTTTAATTCCAATTTGGTTAAAGGGCTGGGTGCTTATATTTTTAGTGCGGGTTTTTGGAATAAAGCCCTTGCAGCAAAATTGCTGTTACAAGCGGAATATTTGAGTAAACATTTTATTGTCGGGTGTGAGAGTTGTGGCCAGTGTAGGCTGGCTGAAACCTTATATATTTGCCCTGAAACTTGCCCCAAAGGTCTGGCAAATGGGCCATGCGGTGGCACACATTTAGACCGTTGTGAGTTTGGGGATCGAGAGTGTATACACTCTGTCAAAGCTCGATTGGCTGAAGAGGTCGATCAAATTCAGGTATTAAAAAAGCAGCTGATTCCAACTGTACCGATAGAAGTCCGTGGAACCAGCTCTTGGAAAAACTGGTATGTGAAGCAGTGATAAGGGGAGGTGTCTGGATAAATTAACTTTCCTCGTCCATCACATTGGTATAAAACTTTTCACCTAATTTGATCCGGTCACGACCATTTTTCATGCGCCAGCGATTGGTATCTCGCAGTGAATAAACACAGCCACAGTATTCTTGTTGGTAAAATTCTTCACGTTTGCTGATTTCGATCATACGATGTGCACCACCGCTTTTGCGCCAGTTATAATCCCAATATTCAATTTGTGGGTAATGTGCGGCAGCTCGGATTCCACAGCCGTTAATTTGTTGCATATCTTTCCAACGCGATATGCCCAATGAGCTGCTGATTAAACTAAATCCATGTTCGTGTGCGTAGAGTGCGGTTCTCTCAAAACGCATATCAAAACACATGGTACAGCGGATGCCTTTTTCAGGCTCATTTTCCATACCTTTGGCACGTTCAAACCAATTGTCTGTATCGTAGTCACAGTCAATAAATGGAATATTATGCTTCTCAGCAAAGCGAATATTTTCTTCTTTGCGAATTAAATATTCTTTGACTGGATGAATATTTGGATTATAGAAAAAAATTGAAAAGTCGATGCCTGATTCAATTAAGGTTTCCATGACTTCACCTGAGCACGGCGCGCAACATGAATGCAGCAACAATTTGTCGTGGCCTTGGGGGAGTGTGAGCTTTTGGCGTTCCAGAGTCATGCTAAACAATATAAAAAATGAATAATCTTCTATTGTAAAAGTTTTAAAGTCTTGTGGTGTTTGAATTCACTGAAATGTTTTCAGTCTATGCTGAAAGTTTTTAAGGATGATATTTTAAATCGCCAGATTTAGTTCATTCAATAATGGAGTGATTTAATTGTATGGATGAGTAAGAGCATCTTCAATGTTTTGCTTATTATTTAAAAATGAATAAAAATAACAAATTTTAAATTTAAGTGAAAATAATTAAACATAAACGCCATCAATTCGTTATGCTATAGCCAGATCACCTTTAACATATTAATTTGGTAATGACGGAATGTTAGAACTTCGACATCTAAAAACACTCACTGCTTTACGTGAACATGGTTCATTGGTTGCAGCAGCAGGAGATTTGTGTTTAACACCTTCTGCTTTATCACACCAGCTTCGAGAGTTAGATCAATGGTTTGGTGTCGAAGTGGTGAATCGTCGCTCACGTCCAGTGAGTTTTTCTAATGTTGGTCAACGATTACTGAAACTTGCTGATGATATTTTGCCACAAGTGCAAATTGCCCAGTCTGATATTACCCGAATTGTACATGGGCAAACGGGACGAATCGTTTTCTCTTCTGAATGCCACAGTTGCTTTGATTGGCTTATGCCATTGCTAAACCAGTATCGTCAACAATACCCCGATGTAGATTTAGATTTTGCCTCAGGATTTGAAGCTAATCCACATGAGTTATTACAAACTGGTGAGTTTGATCTATTAATTACAGCAGATCCAATTGCGTTAAAAGGGGTAGAGTATTTTCCAATTTTTGAATATGAATCGCGATTGGTGCTCTCAATCACGCATCCTTTAGCACGAATGAAAGAAATTACGGTGCAAGAGTTGGCGGAAGAAACCTTGGTGACCTATCCAGTGGATAAGCATCGGCTGGATATCATGTCTAGATTATTTATTCCTGCCAATATTCAGCCAAAACATATTCGCACCACAGACTTAACCCAAATGTTGATTCAACTTGTGGCAAGTGGTCATGGTATCGCAGCACTGCCTGATTGGGTGGTTAATGAATATGAGCAAAAGGGCTGGGTGGTTTCTCGCCGTTTAGATTGTGTTGCGCCTGAAGGTTTACGTCGTACCTTATATGCCGGTTATCGTGTAGAAGAAAAAGAAAAAGATTATTTTGATGGTTTTCTTAAGCAACTGGATAAATTCTCGAAAAAAAGAGCAACGTATTACTAAAATGTATTATTAATGATTCATCCTGTAGCACCTGCTTGCTGAGTACGATGATTCATTTTAACACGCGCTGACTCAGGCTGGTTTTGGCCTAAATGAGCGCGTGTTTTTTATCGGGTGTTTTCGCTATACCTGAATTATCTTCTTAAGCAGAATATGAGCAAAAACAAAGCTTGGCTTTGTTTGCAGCGCAAGGTTTGCCATGCCCTAAGTCAACCAATCGACAAGCTTAAATATTTTTGCGCCGTGTTGTTTCTATGACACGTTTTTTTAAAAGAATTTTATTAGAGATGGCTTTCAATTAGAGAACGTTTTATTTAGAACGGGTTTTTATTTAACACCTTTGCCATTTTTTAGCTCATTAATAACTCATTTTTGCTTTCTATGTCCTGAAATGCACTCTTATCGCACAAAATTAGTATTACTAAAGCCTAGAAACGTAATACTCAATTGGCACATCCTTTGCATCAAATAAAATTATAAAAAGTGATCTAGGGTTCCGATACTTGTCTAAAAGAGTATGTCTGGACCGAGAGTTCGCGGTTCGAAAGAACTACACGGAGGGATAAAAGCCCGGGAGGAAGTCAATAAACTATCCGAACAGGAGTGGCTATGCATACGACAAATTATCATGATCAACAGGTCATTTGGTCTGAAAAATTACCCGGTGGACATCACTGGTCAGGTCGCATTCCCAAAGGAAGCGTACTTCAATTTAAAGCTTTATCTGCCGATGCCAATGTCTCTTTATTTTGCGTGAATGCCCATGACAGACTTGAGCGTTTTAATATGCCAGATAGTTTAAAAGGGCAACATACTGCTTTTTTAACGCAAGGTCATGTGTTGTATTCCGATTTGGGACGGGTTATGGCCTCAATTATTCATGATGATCATGGCTGGAATGACGCTTTGTGTGGTCCAAGTCGTCCAGAACAGATCCAAGCTACTTTTGGAATAAAGACATTCCAAGATGCCCGAAATCAAATGATTCAAAATGGTCTAGATGGTTTGCTGATTGAAATGAGCAAATATTCACTTGGGCAAATCGACCTCAGCGCAACAGTGAATTTATTTTCAAAAGTGACCCCAGATGATGCGGGCGCATTGTCTTATGTTGGCTCAGACAATACTGGGCAAATCATTGAGCTGCGTTTTGAAATGGATTGCTTTGTATTCTTATCTGCTGCACCGCATGGCTTAGATCATTCAGCGCAATATGCTCCCGCTGATATAGAAATGGGTCTTTTTACCGCATTGCCCTTAACAGAAAACGATATTTGTCGAGACTCATGTCCGCAAAATCAACGTGCATTTGACAATAACCAGCGTTATTACGCGCTGAGTTCATCTCACAACACACGCATTTAAGGACAATCAGCATGAGCATTTTAACTTCAATCGAAAAACCTATTTTAGATCAAGCCTTGTTAAATGAAGTGTGTCCTGCGGGTGAAGCTTGGATGGGCGAAGTAAAAAAAGGCCAATATTTCCGTATCGTTGATTTAGAAGGCAATCAAGCCGTCGATACCTTATTTATTTCAGCAGAAAACCCAGCAGAACGTTATAGCGCAACGGATACTTTGGCTATTAATCAACATGTTTACCTTGAAAAAGGGACAACCTTATACAGTAATTTAGGCCGTCCAATTGCGGTGATTGTCGATGATAACTGCGGTCGTCATGACACCTTAGGCGGTGCCTGTTCATGTGAAAGTAATACGGTTCGCTATGCACGTGACACCTATCCAATGCACAGTTGCCGTAATAATTTTATGTATGCATTAGCCAAGCATCCGATTGCACAAAAACATCAGTTAAACGTTCGGCACATCGGCCCCAATATTAATTTCTTTATGAATGTGCCTGTCAGCTCGGACGGCCATTTAACCTTTGCTGATGGTATTTCTGCCGCTGGAAAATATGTGGAAATTCAAGCAGAGATGGATTTGATCGTACTGATTTCAAATTGCCCGCAATTAAATAACCCATGTAATGGCTATAACCCAACGAAAATTCAATTGCTGGTACACAATGGTATGGGAGCATAAATATGTTTAATAAAGTTCTTATTGCCAATCGTGGTGCAATCGCTTGTCGTGTGATTCGTACACTTAAAAAACTTGGCATCGCTTCCGTTGCTGTTTATTCAGAAGCTGATCAGGATTCTTTACATGTGACTTTAGCCGACGAGGCATTTTGTATTGGTGCTGCACCAGCACAACAAAGTTATTTAAATATTGAAAAAATTCTACAAATTGCCAAGCAAACTGGCGCTGAAGCAATCCATCCAGGTTATGGTTTTTTGTCTGAAAACGCTGAGTTTTGTGACCTATGTGAAAATCAGGGTATTGCCTTTATTGGGCCAACCTCAAGCCAAATGCTGGATTTTGGTCTAAAACATACGGCCCGCGAACTGGCGATTAAAAGCCAAGTGCCACTGTTGCCGGGGAGTTCTTTGCTTTCTGGTGAACCGGAAGCAATCAGCGAAGCGGCACGTATTGGCTATCCTGTGATGTTAAAAAGTACCGCGGGTGGTGGTGGTATCGGTATGCGTTTGGTTTGGGATGAAGCTGAACTCAAAGACGCTTATCAAACCGTTTCGTATTTGGCCCAAGCCAACTTTAAAGATGCAGGTTTGTACTTAGAAAAATTTGTGCAGCATGCTCGACATATTGAAGTACAAATTTTTGGTGATGGAAAAGGGCATGTGTTGGCTTTAGGAGAACGCGACTGTTCTGTACAACGTCGGAATCAAAAAGTCATAGAAGAAACACCCGCACCGCATTTAACTGATGAGCAACGTGACTATATTCAAACTGTCGCGATTCAACTTATGCAATCTGTGAATTATCGTTCAGCAGGTACGGTTGAGTTTGTGATGGATACTGAAACTGAGCAGTTCTATTTCTTAGAGGTGAATACTCGTCTACAAGTTGAGCATGGTGTGACGGAACAAGTCTATGCTGTAGATCTGGTTGAATGGATGGTGACTTTAGCCAGTGGCGATTGGTCAGCGCCCACTGAAAAATTAGCGTCAAAAGGGCATTCGATTCAAGTTCGTTTATATGCGGAAGATCCGATTAAACAATTTCAACCCAGCGCAGGCTTACTGACCTATGTGCAATTTGATCAAAATGCACGGGTCGAAACATGGGTCGAAACCGGTTCAAATGTATCTTCATTTTATGATCCTATGCTTGCCAAAATCATTGTGACGGCGTCAGATCGAGATGCAGCGATCCAAGCCATGCAATCTAGTCTGGCAGATACACAGATTGCAGGAATCGAAACCAATCTGGAATACCTACAAAATATTATTGCGGGTGAGGTGTTTAATTCAGGGACACAAACCACACGCTTCTTAAATAACTTTGTATGGAAAACCCAAAAAATTGAGGTTTTACAATCAGGCATTCAAACCGCAATTCAGGATATTACTGGTCGTTTAGGATATTGGGATGTGGGTGTACCACCATCCGGTGCAATTGATCCTTTAAGTTTAAATGTCGCCAACCAACTTTTAGGCAATCCATATAATACTTCTGGGTTGGAATGTACTTTACAAGGGCCAAGTTTAAAGTTTCATTGTGATAGTCAAATTGTGATTACTGGCGGTGACATGCCATCTAAACTGGATGGCGTACTGGTTCCAATGTGGCAAACCGTGAATGTTAAAAAAGGTCAGGTGCTAAAGTGTGGAACAATGAGCACTGGATGCCGAAGCTATATTGGAATCAAGGGTGGCTTCCATGTTCCCGAATATTTAGGATCAAAAGCCACCTTTACTCTGGGGCAGTTTGGTGGGCATGCAGGGCGTAATTTATTAATTGGGGATATGCTTGCGATTACTGAATATTCATCTGATCAAAGCAAAAGTTTAGCCGCAGATCAAATCCCTAAATTTGCGCGTCATTGGGAAATTGCGGTGATGTATGGTCCGCATGGCGCACCAGATTTCTTTACCAAAAACGATATTGATAGATTCTTTAGCAACCAGTTTGAGATTCACTATAATTCCAGTCGTACCGGTATCCGTTTAATTGGCCCAAAACCTGAGTGGGCACGTGAAGATGGCGGTGAAGCAGGTTTACATCCATCAAATATTCATGACAATGCTTATGCAATTGGTGCGATTGATTTTACAGGCGACATGCCGATCATCTTAGGGCCTGATGGTCCAAGCTTAGGTGGTTTTGTTTGTCCAGCAGTGGTAATTCATTCTGAACTTTGGAAAATTGGTCAGCTTAAAGCAGGCGATAAAGTTAAATTTATTCCTGTTAGTTATGCGCAAGCAAAATCCTTGGATCAAACATATCATCAAAGTCTTATTGCTTCTGACACAGATGCGGTGAATTTTAATCCTGTATTCCACGCGGAAAATGACACATTAGAAAATGCTGTTTTAGCCACACGAGTAGCACAAGCAGATTTACCGAGTGTGACTTATCGACCTGCGGGGAATAGCTATTTATTAGTTGAATATGGTGATCTGGTTTTAGACTTAAATCTACGTTTCCGTATTCATGCTTTGATGCAATGGGTAAAAGAGCAGAATATCCACGGAATTATTGATCTGACTCCGGGGATTCGTTCATTACAAATTCATTTTGATTCAATTCAAATTGATCAAATTGAGCTATTGGAAAAACTTCAACACGCGGAAGCGGAATTGCCTGATATACACAATATGCAAGTGCCTTCACGGACCGTGTATTTACCACTGGCATGGGAAGATTCACAAACCCAATTGGCGACTGAACGTTATACACAAATCGTCCGTCCTGATGCACCGTGGTGCCCTGATAATATCGAGTTTATTCGTCGTATCAATGGCCTAGCATCAAAGCAAGCGGTAAAAGATGTGGTCTATAGTGCCAATTATCTAGTTATGGGATTGGGTGATGTCTACTTAGGTGCACCGGTTGCCACACCACTTGATCCGCGTCAGCGTTTGGTCACAACAAAATATAACCCTGCAAGAACTTGGACACCAGAAAATGCTGTTGGTATCGGTGGAGCATATATGTGTGTTTATGGTATGGAAGGTCCCGGAGGCTATCAATTTGTGGGACGTACTACACAAATGTGGAGTCGCTATCGTAAAAATGCCAATTTTGAAGCAGGCAAGCCGTGGTTATTACGCTTCTTTGATCAGGTTAAATTTTATGAGGTTTCAGAAGCAGAATTGCTACAGATGCGTGAAGATTTTAAAGCAGGGCGTTTGCAACTACGTATTGAAGACGGTGTGCTCAATCTGAAAGAATACAATGATTTCCTTGCTGCAAATCAGGACAGTATTCAGGCTTTTAAACAGACGCAACAAGCCAATTTTGAAGCAGAGCGCCGTCGTTGGCATGCTGCAGGTTTACAAGAATATGTATCTGAAAGTTTAGATACTGTAGAGGATGGTGAAGCGGTCAGTATTCCCGAAGGTGGTTGTGCAGTTGAATCCCATATGCCGGGTTCAATTTGGAAAATCGAATGTGCTTCTGGAGATATTGTTGAAGAAGGTGCAACCCTTGCGGTGATTGAAGCGATGAAAATTGAAATTCCGATTGTTGCACCTGAACGGATGAAGGTAGAAGCCATCACCATTGAAAAAGGCCAGACGGTTAAGACGGGACAGGTATTGTTTACCTTGGCACCTGTAGCCTGATAAAAATCAACACAGGAGCATCAGTGATGATGCTCCTTTTCTGTTTTAAATATAGATTTATTTTTTTCTATTTGCTTTACAGCCATAATCCTATCAAGTGTCATAAGTTATAAAGACTTAGCTGATTAAAATTAAAATAGCAAAGACTTTACTGTTAAACCTATATAACGCTTCGCGCTATGCTTGTGCATTCAATTTATTTTTGCCCAAAAATCATCCATAAATACACGCTAAAACCAGCAAAAACTTGGTTAAAAACTGGCACATTTTCTGCATTGTTATATCAGTAATACAAAAACTGAATTTGGTAATACTGAGATGGAGTTGTGCTATGAATCAGGTCAAAACAACAGTTAAAAAAACACATCCGCTTAAAGCATTTTTTGTTGATTTATTCAGTGTACGTGCGGGCGTGTATATCAAACAAAACACTTCTGTCAACAAGCTAAAAGGATAAGTCTGTGGCTAAACAAAAGTTGGCTCGAATCAGCATTACTGTACCTGAAGCAACGCTAAATGCACTCGATCAGAAAATTGTTGATCAGCACTACGAAAGTCGCTCTCAAGCGATTGTTGACATGATTAATAAACACCTGATTGCGGAACAGGCTCAGGCAAATGAAGTCATGGTCGGCACTTTGACCATTCTTTATGATGCAGGACAAATGCCACTTCGAAATCAACTGATTGATTTACAACAACAGTTTTTAACACAAGTGATCAGTTCTCTGCATATTCAACTTGATCAACAAAAAATCTTACAAGTCATGCTGATGCAAGGGGCAAGTTCTGAGCTTCGGCATATAAGCCAACAATTTACAGCACTCAAGGGTGTGATCAAAGGGCATCTGGAGCTGATGGATGCTGTGATGCCACCAATTCTGCAAAATGATTAAATCGGGAGTAGAGTGATGCAAGACTTATGGACGATCCAAGACTGGCAAAAGGCATATACCAGTCAGCAAATCAAGATTGAGGGTTTAATCGATTATGTTAAAACCATTCACAATGACGATCATGCTTGGATTGAAATCGCATCTGCCACGCAAATTCAGGCACAAATCGAAGCGTTAAAACAGCAAGATATAGCTGATTTACCTTTATACGGTGTGCCATTTGCTGTTAAAGACAATATTGATGTCGCAGGGTTCCATACCACCGCCGCGTGTAAAGACGTTGAATATTTAGCAACAATAGATGCAGTGGTGATTGCCAAGTTAAAAAAAGCTGGTGCTGTGGTAATTGGAAAAACCAACCTTGACCAGTTTGCAACGGGATTGGTCGGGGTACGTTCACCTTATGGCGCGGTCAAAAATAGCTTTAATCCAGAATATATCAGCGGTGGTTCAAGCTCTGGTTCATCGGTTACGGTTGCAAATGGTACTGTGCCCTTTAGCTTAGGGACTGATACAGCAGGTTCGGGTCGCGTGCCAGCAGGGCATAACAATATTGTTGGTCTTAAACCGACCAAAGGCTGGTTTTCAACCACAGGCTTAATGCCTGCTTGTAGAACAATTGATGTAATTTCTATCTTTGCTTTGAGCAGTGACGATGCTTGGACGGTTGCCAGTGTTATGCAAGGCTATGATGAAACAGATGAATATTCACGCAATCACCCCGCCAATGTTCCGACTCAGTTTTCTAAAGGGAAAATTGCCATACCCGCACAGCTTGAGTTTTATGGCGATAGCGAAACTGAAAAAGCTTTCGCAATCGCTGTAGAAAGAATTCGATCACTCGGCTATGAAGTTGAAAGCATTGACTTTACTGATTTCAATGCACTTGCCAAAGCACTCTATAACGAGGCTTGGGTTGCTGAACGAACTGTAGCGGTTGAAAAAGTGGTAACACGTGAACAAGCACATCCTGTTATCGCTGAAATCATTGCCCAAGCAGATAACTTTAGCGCCACTGATGCACTTCAAGCTGAATATAAACGCGCTGTATTGGCTCGAAAAATTAATTTGGCTTTACAAGGCTATGATGCATTGATGGTACCGACCTCACCCACGATTTATTCTATTGCTGATGTTGAAGCTGACCCCATCATAAAGAACTCACACATGGGGGCTTATACCAACTTTGTTAATTTTGCCGATTTAGCTGCAATAGCATTGCCCAATACAATTCGCGCAGATGGTTTACCCAGCGGAGTGACCTTTATCGCGCCTGCTTGGCACGATCAAGCTTTGGCAAATTTTGCCCAAAAATGGCAAGCACTGATTGCGCTTACATTGGGGAAATCTCAGCAGCATTATCAAAAAATGCTTGAGATTACTTCAAAAAATTCAGTCAAGTTAGCGGTTGTGGGCGCACATTTAACAGCGATGCCACTTAATTTTCAGCTCACTAAACGCCAAGGGACTTTATTAAAGAAAACCTATACCGCTAAAAATTACAAATTATTTGCTTTAAAAAATACCAGTCCAGCAAAACCCGGTCTGCAATCTGATGCAACAGGAACGTCTATTGAAGTTGAGGTTTGGGATATTCCATTGGCAAATTTTGGGGCAATCGTTGCAGAGGTTCCAGCGCCGTTGGGAATTGGTAATTTACAACTAGAAGATGGCAGTTGGGTTAAAGGTTTTATCTGCGAGGGCTATGCAATCAATGACGCTATAGATATCAGTCGTTTTTGGGGATGGCGTGCATATATACAGTCGCTAAATCAAACCAATACACAATTTAAAGGCGAAAAAACAGGGGGAGTTTCTGTATGATTCATAAATCTTTATTATCAGTATCACTATTGTCTGCGATGTTGTTCGCTGGTTGTGACAACACAGCAAAAATTCCAGAAGCGAAAGAAGCTACTCAAGCTTCAGCAAATGCGAAACCAATCACCATTGGCTATAGTGATTGGCCCGGTTTTGTGGCATGGCAGGTTGCGATTGAAAAAGGCTGGCTAAAAGAAGCTGGTCTCAATGTTGAGTTTAAATGGTTTGATTATTCAGCATCACTTTCAGCCTTTTCAGCCAATCAATTAGATGCAGTATTTGTCACCAATGGTGATAACTTGGTGACGGCGTCAGGTGGTACCCAAGGCATGATGATTATGGCGACGGACTATTCTGCGGGCAATGATGTGATTATTGCCAAAGATGGGATCAATAGTATTCAGGATTTAAAAGGTAAATCTGTTGGCGTTGAAAAAGGTCTAGTTGATCACTTGCTCCTTGCAACAGCAATGTCAGATCAAAAAATCCCAATCAATGAAATCAAATTGGTCAATTCTGCGACCAATCAATTACCGCAAGTCCTATCCAGCCCCGATGTTTCAGCGATTGCGGTATGGCAACCTGTAGCCAGTCAAGCATTGAAAGCGGTTGCAGGATCAAAAATCATTTATACCTCGAAGGATAAACCCGGTTTAATTTATGACACCCTGACCGTTAATATGAGTCATTTAACTGCACATAAAGATGAATGGAAAAAGATCCTTCAAGTGTGGGACAAGACGGTGAAATACATCAATGATCCTGCGACACATGCAGATGCTGTAAAAATTATGGCAATTCGTTCTGGGGTTGATCCAAAACAATACGAAACAATGGTGAATGGTACCCATTTGCTTGATTTAGAAGCCAATCAAAAAGTCTTTAGTAAAGGCAATGGCTTTGATTCGATCTATGGCTCGTCGTATCACGTCAATAAATTTAATGTGGAAAATGGGATTTATAAAACCGAACAAAATGTTGATGGTCTGATTTATCCAACATTGTTACAAGAGTTGAAATAACGGTTTTTAAAAGAGTCGGGTAGTTTGAAAAATAGCCTAAGCATGTCTTGGGCTATTTTATTTTAGCTGCAAAAGTTTTATATAGAGCATAGAGATTAGTCACAAACTTTGAACAGATTTGAATGCTAGAGCCGCATTAGAAACTAAACAAATCTTAAAATTTTCACTTCAGTAGATTTGATAAAGAAATTAGCAAGTTAGTTTAAATTAATTAACAAGGTCATCACTTCAATCACATGAAAAGAGGATTATCTATTGATTATATTTCTGTGCTTTTTGAAAAAAGATGAATAATTAAAATTCCAATAATCATAAATACCAAACCGATGATTGCAGCTAAATCTAAGTGTTGTTTGTAGTAAAAAAAGCCGACTAAAGACACTAAAATAATACCTGCACCCGACCAAAGCGCATAAGTAATACCAACAGGAATCGTTTTCATGGTCAGTGATAAAAAATAAATGGCAACCGCATATCCGATCACGGTGATGATCGATGCAGACAACTGACTAAAACCATCTGAGGCTTTCATGGCAGAAGTCGCGATGACTTCTGCCACAATGGCAATGATTAGATATAAAAAAGACATTGCTTGAAAATATTCCTTATAAGGCTATTTTTGCATGATGGAAAAGGTGATTTTCTTCATGATCAAACCAACTTTTGCTAGCAGTTGAAGCGCCCGTCAGTGTTGTAAAACAAAAATCTGGGTGAAATACATCGAGTGTGAAATATAAACGGCAAAGTTCACCATCGATAATTCGCTGTTGTACCAGCGTGTTGTGATCAAGCTGTTGGAAATTTTCAAGATCAATCTTGCTTCCAACTTTGTTGGTGACGGTACTAAGATCAATGATCTGTTGATCAAAACTGATCGAAACTTCATAGTCTTGGATAGCTTCTAGACTGATCTGTTGCTTTGAAATAGCGTCTGTTAACGTCTCAGCAGATTTAAAAACCTGTTGTATATCGGGATGTCGAGACTTGGCAAAGGCAATAAAATGATCACAAAGGATCAAGCCGCCATCCGCAGGATAACTGGTATTTAACTCAGTATTTTCAATTTTAAATAAACGTAAGCCAAGATAAATGCCACGCGTCGCTTGTTGACGCCAATCCTCAACATAAGCATGGCTCGGTGAAAACTCGAGTATGGCATTGCCAATCGAATACAATTTGGCGGGTTCGGGCCATTGCACATGATTTTGATAATTACTGCTGAGACGCCATGAAAGCAATTGATTTTGAGCATCCCAAAGGGTATCGCCAACCCAACCTTGTCGTTCTAAAACGGGTGTTGATTGAGAGTCTTTTAAGCGTAAATCAATGGTAAATGTCTTGGATTGAAACCAATAGACGAGGGTGTTTTCATCGGTTAAACCATTGGCAAAGGTAATGCTCTTACGGCGAAAAGCACCCAATAAATATTGGGGCAATAAGCAGGTTGAATCATCTGTTGGTTTAAGTTGCATACAGAGGTCTAATAAGTTCATTTCGACTCCTCATTTTGGCTTAAACCAAATGAATAAAGCGGCCGGGCATTTTCAAGTTGAATTTCGCCCCGTGCCACTTTTTCTTTGAGATATTGAAAGGTTTGTGCGGTTTGATTAAAAAGATGTTCACCACCTTTTAAAGGCGCATATTGTGCAGGCTGATCTTTGATTAAAGGCTGAATTACATAGTCATAATCACAAGAGAAGAAAAACGGGAATGAATAGCGTTCTTCAGCCACTTTTTTAACACGATGTTTGGTTGCTAAATATCGACCATTGGATAAAATTTCCATCATATCGCCAATATTCATAACCAATGTATTTTCAAGCAAGGGAATATCGATCCATTGCCCCGTTTTATCAAGCACTTGTAATCCGGGCGCTGTGGGTAATAGCAAAGTAAAACATTCATAATCGGTATGCGCACCGATACCTTGTTTATCCTGAATTTCAGGATGGTAAGGATAATGAATTAGGCGAAGTTGGCTGGGAGCTTTGGAAATATGTGCATCAAAATAATGCTCATCTAGACCAAGTGCTAGTGCAAAACTTTGGAAAATTTCATGCCCAACGGCTTTAATATGCTGATAATAGGCAGAGACTTGTTGCTTAAATATCGGGTCATCAGGCCACTGTGTTGGGCCAATCAAGGGGCGACGATCTGCGTGGCTCTGGTGATCATAATTGACATCATAGGCTTCTTTGAGATCATAACTTGTTTCAACAAAGCGTTCTTCACCGATCGGCACATAACCACTATGATTTTCTGATAAGCCAATATAATTTTGCATCTTAATGGCAGTATCTTGGGCAAAGTATTGCTGGGCAGTGTGATAAAGCTTTTGAAATAATTCAGGGATAAATTGTTTTCCCGTTAAATATAAGAAACCAACATCTTTACATGCCTGATCTAAAGCGTGTGCGACCGTGAGTCGATCTTGAAGCTCAGGACTGGAGAGTAAAGAAATGTCCACCAGCGGTAAAACATATGTGTTTGACATGAATATCACCAAGGTTGGCCGTCCAACAAAGAATTCAGCGATTTGGGTCGTCCCAAATGCCCTAAAAATCTGTTTGCTTATTTATCTGTACTGACTTGGGTCATTCGCGGTATTTTGGGTAAATCTTGTAGTGATGGATCAAGCTCATCTTCCTGAGCATGGACCAACTGATCCACTCGCGCTCTTAAATGTTGAAAAGCGGGCGTTGTCATAAGATCTAATGAACGTGGGCGTGGTAAATCTACTTCAATAATTTCTTTAATTTCACCGGGATTGGCTTTTAACGCGACAATACGGTCTGCCAATAAGATGGCTTCATCCATATCATGCGTAACAAAAATAATGGTGATATCAATGTTTTGCCATAAATCCATTAAGTGCTTTTGCATCTTCTGGCGGGTATGCGGGTCAAGCGCACCAAAAGGTTCATCCATCAATAAGATTTTAGGTTCATTAACCAAAGCTCGTGCAATAGCAACGCGCTGTTTCATTCCACCTGAAAGTTGATGTGGATATTGGTTTTCGTATTTGTCTAAGCCAATAATATTGATCCATTCCCGTGCATGGGCTTCCGCAGTCATTTGGCTGGCACCTTTCATTCTTGGGCCGAACATGACGTTTTCTTTAACCGTTTTCCAAGGAAATAGGGTATAGCCCTGAAATACCATGCCACGTTCAGGGCTTGGGCCTGTAATAGCTTCGCCATCGACCAAGATCTCACCACTATGGTATGGATCTAAACCTGCAATCACTCGGCTTAAGGTTGATTTTCCGCAACCTGATGGACCGATCACACAAATAAATTCACGCTTATGGATTTTAAGATCCAATTGATTTAAAACGGTTCGTTCAGTTTTACCATGTTTAAATACTTGGCTGAGTTGTTTGGCCTCTAAGATGACAGGGCGTGCATAAATTTTTTGAAAATATTCAGCTGAATTAAAAGTTGAGTCATTCATTATTTTACCCCTGCTTTCCAGGCGAACATACGCTCGCCCAATTTCATTAATAACACATCACAAACCAGTCCAATCACCCCGATAATCAAGATCGCAGCATAGACATTGTCAAAGTTTTGATAGCGTGCTTGTTGGGTAATAAACCATGTAATACCCGAAGTCGTACCAATCAATTCAGAGACAATCAAATAGGTCCACGCCCAACCCAACAAGACACGTAAATCACGGTAAATATCTGGAAAAGCCGCAGGAATCACCACATTGAATAGGCTTTTAAGCTTATTGGTTCCAAGGGTATAGCCCGCTTCGATTAAGCCTTTATCGACCATACGGGTTGTATTGGCAATAATTAGGATTTGTTGAAATAGCGTTCCAATTACAATAATCGCAATCTTCGGTGCATCATTGATACCGAGAATGGCAACAGCAAGCGCACCGAATGCAGGTGCAGGTAAATAACGGAAAAACTCAACAAAAGGTTCTGTAAGTAGCGATATTTTTTGTGAGAAACCACAGAGGATCCCCAGCGGAATACCAAAAATTGAAGAGATTAAAAAAGCAGAAAAAACGATTTTAATACTGTGCCATAAGCTTTGATGAAACCATGGAGTATCTGGTTGTTCTGGTGGTGTGGTAAATGCAGTGACCAAGGCTTTAGCCACTTCATGTGGAGCAGGTAAGTAAATGGGATTAACTAAAATACCTTGTGGTGGTGCAGAATGGTGATCGACCGCATTTTGTGCCTCACTATAGAACACACTTTTTTCAACACGGCTGCCAACTTGAAAATACGAGACACTACCAGAATTTGTAATTTGCACTTGAGGGTGCCAAATAAAAGGTAAATAACTGACCGAACACCAGAGCAAAATAGGGATCAGAAAAGAACACAAGCTCAGTAATAGCTTGTTCTTTTGACCAATTTCCTTTGCGACATAACCCATATTTACCGCCCTCATTTTAGCTTGAGTATTACGATTATTGAAAAACGTAATATTTATTAAGCAAAATAAGTGCCATGAATAAACAGGAGAGATTGGATTGATCTGAGTATTTCAGCAGTTCGCGAATACGAGGTGATCAATGATCTTTATAAGTGACTGATAAAGCGCTCAGTAGAGACTCAATAAAAGGGCAAGATAATTAAGAAATGGATAAAGTAGGAATAACGAAAAAGAAATAATCAAACAAGAGATTATGGACGGAAAGCGGTTGATTCAAAAGTTCAGTGCTTAAGACAAACATCTAAATGCAATCGACAGCATGATCAATTGAAAATTAAATCGTCGTTGTATTGAGGGGAATACAACGACATTTTAATCACGAAATACATATCAAATCATAAACTTCAGTTGAATATTTAAGCAGATCCAATTTTATCAGGTTGGCATCCGCTTAAAGTGGAAGAGGTTCTAAACCTTTAACAATATCACTAAATTCAGAACCATTGAGCCAAAATGATTTCTTTAAAAATAATGTGGTCATGATACTTTCAGCGATATCGCTATTGGTATTTTCACAAAATAAACCATACTGGCTGCCTAACACATTATTGTCTTCAATCAAACGAATATAGTAAGCATGTTGTTCGTCTGCATAACCAAGAATTGCATCACGTTGAGTCGCCATTTTTATGTCTCCACATAGAAAATCAATCAATTAAGTGCTTAAGTGGGATCAGAGAACTTATTCAAAAATATCAATAAATTAACAAGATGTCTGTATTCTAAATTATTGATTTATGATAAGTATATTGATTATCTTTGTCGTCCTTGTTCAAATAGATGTATCAAAACTGATCGATAGAGTTATTGTTATTCAAAAAAAACTTGCCGTCAACTTGAATTTGTAACTTTTTCAAGCTATATTGATTTTACAGGCTTTTATGAAGCATATAGGATAAATAATGTCTAAGAAAGTAGAATTTGAACACGGAGGTGCGAGAGCCAATGCTGGGCGTAAGGCACAGTTTAGTGAGCCGACCAAAGTCATCCGTGTCCCAGAGTCACAAGTAGATTTTATCAAAAACTGGTTACTGAAAAATTTCAAAAACGGCCAGCTCAGTGATTTAAGCTCTAGCATAAATATCCAGACCATTCAGCCTAAGAATGATAAGATTTATCAGATTCCGCTTGCGACAGAACGAGTCGCTGCTGGCGTGCCATTTTCTGTTCAAGATAGCATAGAACAATCATTGGATATGAATGAATATTTAATTCGAAATGAGAGTTCTACCTTTATTGTTAAAGCAAATTCGCTTTCGATGTTGGATGTTGGCATAGATATTGAAGACCCCTTGATTGTAGATCGTAGCATTTCTGCGAAATCTGGCGATATTGTCATTGCCCGTATTGATAATGATTTTACTGTGAAGCGCTTGATGATTGATAAGCAGTTTGATCCACCGAAAGTTTGGTTAAAGGCTGAGAATCCGGAATTTAAAAATATTTATATTGAAGAAGGGCAAGAATTTGAAATCTGGGGCGTTGTAACTTATAACTTAAAGCGGATGCGTTGATTGAAACAATCAATTCGGATAAGACTGAATGTCTTTGCTATTTTAAAGCAACATTCATGTTGCTTTTTTTTTAAGATACATTTAAGAGATTTAATCCAATATCCAAATTTTAATGGGTAGGTCTATGTTTATGATATCGAATTATTTTGAATAAAAGATTCATTTTATCAAGCGTCTTTTTAGTTTTATGTCAAAAATATGCTGCTGTTATGTTTTTGTGTAATGGTCGGATAAAAATCCTATCGTTTACATTCGTCATCAAAAGCCTTAAAAAAACCAACCTAAACATAACAAGTATTCGGCATATTTTTTGCTGTTATTAAATCAACAAATTAATAGAATGGTAATACAATGAGCTATCGAATTTTTCCTTGTGTTACTCAGCAAGATGCTGAGATTGTCGTTTTATCTTCAGGTTTAGGTGGGCACGCCTCATTTTGGCAGCCACAAATTGAAACGTTAACTCAATATTTTCAAGTACTTGTTTATGATCAGGAAGGTTGTCATGCAGATTCTGATGCATTGCCAACATCATACTCAATCAAAAATATGGCCAAACAAATTCTAGATATTCTGCAACAACAACAGATCAAACGATGTCATTTTATTGGACATGCTTTGGGCGCGGTCATCGGGGCAGAATTGGCGGTCTTGGTTCAAAATACAGATATATCATTAACCAGTCTTACTTTTATTAATGCTTGGGATGCGCTTGATCCACATACACAAAAGTGTTTTCAGGCACGTATTACTTTGTTAGAAAATGTAGGTGCTGAAGCCTATATACGGGTACAAGCTTTATTTCTATATCCCCCTGCATATATTTCAAAACATATCCAAAAAATTCAGGAGATTGAAAATTCTGGATTTGATGATTTTCCACCCATCAACAATGTATTGGTACGTTTGAATGCATTGATGAGTTTTAAAATTTTACCCGAACATGTCGCAGCTTTGGCAAAAACTGATGTGTATTATATTGCCAACAAAGATGATTTTTTAGTGCCTTATCAAAAGAGTATAGATCTTAAAAAAGCATTGGGACATGGTGTATTAACACTGTTGGAAACAGGAGCACATGCATCCTCTGTAACAGAGAGTAAGACAGTCAATCAGGTTTTAATTCAAAATTTAGTAGAAGAGGTGCTATAAACCACAACCAAAATATGGATTTAGAACAATTGTACTTAGCAGTCATAACCCACAATGGCTGGTGAGATAAAGCAATCAGCGCTGAACAAGTTCAGTAGATTTATGTTGATCTAAAAATGGAGCTACTTCTGCCAATTGTTGTACTGTACGATTTATTTTTTGACGATATCTGAGGCCAAAGTAGGCTGAAAGCCAGCGCTTTCTTTAGAAAATGAAAGTTAGGAAAAACTATGATAGCTGCTAATAGGATTATTAATATTGGCTATGATGGTCATAAAAAATATATGTAAGATTGCTTCGATTAGCTGTTGAGGGTGCTTATAAAATATTATAAATATTGATTTTGTTATCGTTTTAATTTCGGTTTAAATTTTGATTTTTATTGGGTTGTTTGTTTTATTAAAATACGGGTTTATTAAACTCCAATTGTTATGCTATCTAACCGCATTTTTATGCGGTTTTTTATTTTTATTTAAATCTGATTATAGAATTTTTAATGATCTAAAATGATGCATTTATGCACTATTTTAGTTTATTTTTTTTGCTTAAGAAAATCATAAATTTTACCAAAAGGTAAAATAAAAAATAATTATTAAAATTTTAATAATAAAAACAATATATTAAATTTAGTGGCATGCAGTATGCATTATTGATAATTATAAGTTGAGTGAAGTTTTAAATTTTTAATCAGACTTTTTTAGAATATTTTTTGTCCAGTGAGGTTTAGCTATGAAAATTGGTGTGTTTTGTCCGATTGGAAATAATGGCTGGTTGCTTTCAGAAAATGCACCGCAATATAAGCCAACATTTGAGTTAAATAAACAGATTGTACAACGTGCGGAACATTATGGTTTTGACTTTGCATTGTCGATGATTAAATTGCGTGGTTTCGGTGGTAAAACTGAATTTTGGGATTATAACTTAGAAACTTTTACATTAATGGCGGGTTTAGCTGCAGTCACCAGCAAAATTAAAATTTTTGCGACAGCTGCGACTTTGGTGATGCCACCAGCCATCGTGGCACGTATGGCATCTACGATTGATTCAATTTCAAATGGACGTTTTGGGTTAAATGTTGTGACGGGTTGGCAACCACCAGAATATACTCAGATGGGGCTATGGCCAGGGAATGATTATTTCTCTAAACGTTATGATTATTTATCTGAATATGTGGAAATTTTACGTGAACTTTGGGCAACAGGAACATCTGATTTTAAAGGTGAGTTTTTCCAAATGGAGAATTGCCAAGTAAAGCCTAAGCCACAAGCTGATATGAAAATTATTTGTGCAGGCCAGTCTGATGCGGGCTTAGCGTTCTCTGCAAAATATGCAGATTATAATTTTGTCTTTGGCAAAGGGTTAAATACACCAACTGCCTACGCTGAAATTAATGACCGTTTAAAAGCACATACCGACCAAACAGGAAGAGATGTACAAACCTATGTGCTGTTTATGGTGATTGCCGCAGAGACAGATCAACATGCCATGGAGAAATGGGAGAACTACAACCAAGGCGCAGATTTAGAGGCGATTAATTGGTTAATGAACCAAGGCGGCAAAGATCAAACATCGGGTACAGATACCAATATTCGTCAAATGGCTTCAAGTGTTTCACCCGTCAATATCAACATGGGAACAATCGTTGGTTCTTATGAAAATGTAGCCAAGATGCTGGATGAAATTTCTACAATTCAAGGTACAGAAGGGATTCTTTTAACTTTTGATGATTTTATACAAGGAGTTGAGGATTTTGGACAACGTATTCAACCGTTGATGAGTTGCCGGAAAGAGGTTGTTGCAAGCTATCAAAAACCAGCTCAACCCGTTTTGGAGAAAAGCGCATGACTATGATGAATGACGCTAAAGCTGTAGAACATCTGGTCTGTACAGATTTTACCGCACATGCAGGAACAGGTAGAGTCTTAAAAGCAGAACCAGAATCAATTCAGCTTGCACCAGAACAAACGGCGCTTATCGTGATTGATATGCAAAATGCTTATACCTCAATCGGTGGTTATTTAGATTTGGCTGGTTTTGATGTTTCAGCCACTCAACCTGTGGTCGCCAATATTAAAAAAAGCATTGATGCAGCACATACCGCGGGCATCCAAGTGATCTATTTTCAAAACGGATGGGATGAGCAATATGTAGAAGCAGGTGGCCTAGGTTCTCCTAACTTTCATAAATCCAATGCCTTAAAAACCATGCGTAAAAATCCTGACTTACAAGGCAAGTTATTGGCAAAAGGGGGGTGGGATTTTGCATTAATTGATGAGTTAAGGCCTCAAGCTCAAGACATTGTGATCGAGAAACCACGTTATAGCGGTTTTTTTAATACAGCACTGGACAGCATTTTACGTGCTCGTGGGATCCGAAATTTAGTTTTCGTTGGGATCGCCACCAATGTTTGTGTGGAATCAACCCTCAGAGATGGTTTTTTCTTGGAATACTTTGGTGTGGCGCTTAAAGATGCATGTTATCAAGCGGGTCCTCCAGCAGCGCAAGAGGCAGCCTTATATAACATTCGAACTTTTTTTGGATGGGTGTCTGACACAGCGTCATTTATAAAGACATTTAATACTCAACAGGCACAGCCAAATTCTGTGACTTTCAGTCAATCGGCTTAATGGTTTTCAACAGGTTAAGTGTCTTGTGCCATCTCTAGTACTGAAGTCTATGGCGAAGATGCTTTCAGGAAAAATAAAGGAATTCAAAATGTCGAAACAAGTTGTGATCCCAGCAGGTACGGCTAAGCCCCTTGCACCTTATGTGCCAGCAACCAAAGCAGACAATATTGTTTATGTCTCAGGTACGTTGGCTTTTGATGAAAATAATGATGTGGTCTATGTCGGTGATGCCGCAGGGCAAACCCGGCATATTTTAGAAACCATTAAAAGCATCATCGAAACTGCAGGTGGGACAATGGATGATATTACCTTTAACTCAATATTCGTCAAAGATTGGGCGGATTATGCTGCAGTAAATGGGGTCTATGCTGAATATTTTCCCAATGATAAACCCGCTCGATATTGTGTACAGGTCGGACTGGTTAAACCTGAAGCCTTAGTAGAAATTGCATCTGTAGCACATGTGGGATAGAGCATGTCTAGATTTGCCTAAGCGTTTTAATCATTTTTTTCAAAAAGAATTTTAACCTCGATGAACATTTGCGCATTGAGGTGGGAGCGTCATGATGCAAATGATCAAACAGGAAAGTGCACTTACTGGTGAAATAATTGAGTTTAACACGCCGTGTGAAGCCAATGTCCATTTAGAAATCGATCAAGCTATCTTTAGACAAGGTATGTCTAACCTAGGTGCTGCGGTCAATGTGATCACCACCAAAGGCGATGCAGGGCAGGCAGGTTTTACCGCATCCGCAGTGTGTAGTGTAACGGATTCACCTCCAACCTTATTGGTATGTCTCAATCGGGCTGCTTCGGTATATCGCATTTTTTCTGAAAATAAAGTTTTATGTGTCAATACATTGGGTTCAAATCAAGCCGAATTATCAAATCTCTTTGGTGGCAAAACACCGATGCAACAGAGGTTTGCGCAAGCTGAATGGAGTGAGCTGGTGACGGGTTCTCCCGTATTAGATAACGCCCTAATTTCATTTGACTGTGAAGTGGTATCCAGTCAAGTGGTCGGCAGCCACGATGTATTGTTTTGTCAGGTCAAAGCAATTCGTCACAACCCAAGTTTAAATGCACTTCTATATTTCAAACGCAGTTACTGTGAACCTCAAAATGTATGTTGATCTCTCAATATGGGGACTTAGAAAATGGCGACAAAAGAACCATGGTTTACATCATTTAAACCATACACAGGAAATTTAGATCAAACCCCTGTGCAAATTGATGAATATTTACCTGTCGGAAAAAGTATCGTTTTGGGCTTACAACATGCTTTTGCAATGTTTGGTGCAACAGTTCTCGCGCCTTTGCTGATGGGCTTTGATCCCAATTTAACTATATTTATCACGGGTATCGGCACGATTTTATTCTTCTTGATAACGGGTGGAAGAATGCCGAGTTATCTCGGATCGAGTTTTGCATTTATCGGTGCTGTTGCAGCTGCAACGGGCTATGCAGGTGTGGGGTCAAATCCGAATATTGCCTTGGCTTTGGGGGGGACCATCGCTTGTGGTTTGCTGTATGCAGCGATTGGTTTAATTGTCATGAAGACTGGAACGGGTTGGATTGAAAAGTTGATGCCACCGATTGTTACAGGGGCAATTGTGATGATCATTGGACTAAATTTGGCACCTGTCACCATTAAAAGTGTTTCAGCAAATTCATTTGATACTTGGATGGCAATTCTAACCATTCTGTGTATCAGTGCGATTGCTGTATTCACCCGAGGCATGATGCGTCGCTTATTATTGTTGTTGGGTTTGGTCTGTGCATATGTCTTATATTTTATCCTTGCCAATGTAATGGGCTTTGGCAAAGCTATCGATTTTGCAGTCATCAGCAATGCTGCATGGTTAGGCCTACCACATTTTGTTGCACCGACGTTTAATGCCAATGCCATGCTGTTAATTGCGCCTGTGGCAATAATTCTGGTCGCTGAAAATTTAGGTCACTTTAAAGCAGTATCTGCGATGACAGGTCGTGATTTATCACCTTATATGGGACGTGCTTTTTTTGCCGATGGTGTATGTACCAGTTTGTCAGCTTCTGTTGGTGGGACAGGCATGACCACCTATGCTGAAAATATTGGGGTTATGGCTGTCACTAAAATTTATTCAACCACTGTCTTTGTGATTGCTGGGATCTTTGCCATTTTGTTGGGCTTATCACCTAAATTTGGAGCTGTGATCAGTACTATTCCTGTTGCGCTTTTAGGTGGTGCTTCGATTGTGGTGTTTGGTTTAATCACAGTGGCTGGTGCAAAGATTTGGATTGATAACAAAATTGATTTCACTAAAAACAGTAGCTTAATTATTGCTGCGGTCAGCTTGATCATGGGGGCCGGTAATTTTAGTGTACATATTGGATCATTTGATCTGGGTGGAATTGGTACAGCAACTTTGGCTGCAATTTTATTGAATCTATTTTTAAATCGTGGAGAAAAACAGCCCGATGAGATCAAGCTAGAATCAAGTGATGCTGCAAAGTCCTTATCGCAGTCTTCTTAAGGCAAAGGGATAAGATTGTGACTTCAAATGATTAAACAGCAGATTTTATCGTGAAAAGGGTGGCATTTATTGGTTGTGGGGAATGGGATTGCGTATGACATCTCATTGAGCAAAATTTTGTACACGAGTGAAATATGGAATCGTGATTTTGCAAAGGTCAATCACATGCACAAAAAATTGGGACGCTAGCAGTGAGTTTGTAACAAGCGCTACAAGCAGAGGTGATTTTTCCTTGTTTGGCTATAAGTACGAAAACAGCATATAGGGGATGAATTCAAGCTTTAATATTGCAATTTTAAAGCGATTGTTGGGGAAATTCTTATCCATATTCATGGGTGAAATTTATACAGATATTACGGGTTTTTATGGTGATGCCCTATGCGACAAATTTTGTCGCATAGGGCATTTTTCTATCTAGCATTTAATTCTCCAATAAATATAATAGAATCTGTAAGCACGATGAGATTTAAAATATGAAAGACTGGATTAAGATACGCGAAATTTTAAAAAACATTCAAAATCGACAAAATAAAAATCAGGCTATTTACTTAGTCGGTATGGTCGACTTAAACGAACTGGATATTTCATGGTTGATTGATGAAGACTACATTGAAATTGATGATGCTATTTCTTACTTGGATAATAGAGATATTGTTTTTATTAAGGATTTAACTTTTAAGGGTAAGAAATTACTCTATCAGCTCAGTATTTAAATCTATTTTTTATAACAACGAATGAGGGTGTTTTATAACAATAATGAAGAATTAAAATAAATAATAATTTAATTTTTTATTTTAATGAAAACAAATAAAAGATAAAGCTTTATTATAATAATTTTATAAATATAAATAATAATAAAAAATATGATAATTAATAATTTTAATCCAAATCAATATTCAATTATTGGTTTGGATTTTTTATATTCTGTATCCCCAAAATTGATGCTTTAGTTGCCATTCACGAATTAAAACTTGTTAATTTGTTGAACACTCGCTAAAAGTGATGATGTTTATACATTGGCAATAAAAAGGATTTTAGGATGAAACGTCCAAAGCATATTGATAAGGCTGAATGGGAAGCACGTTGTCAGTTGGCAGCCCTTTATCGTTTGATTGCTCACTATAGAATGACCGATTTGATTGATACCCATATCAGTTTACGTGTCCCGCATGAGCCTGATCATTTTCTGATTAACCGCTATGGGGTGACATTTGATCAGATGAAAGCATCAGATTTGGTGAAGATTGATCATGAAGGGAATATTGTGGCCGATTATGATCAAGGGAAAATGGTCAATGTCGCAGGCTTCGTTATTCATTCTGCCTTGCACCATGCCAAAGATGATATTCACTGTGTTATTCATACCCATACGGCAGATGGGATTGCGGTGTCTGCACAAGAAAAAGGTTTATTGCCTTTGTCGCAACATGCACTGAAATTTTATAATAATATTGCTTATCATGAATATGAGGGCATCGCTTTTTCCACCACAGAGCGAGAGCGTTTGGTTGAGGATTTAGGCAATTATCGTTGCATGATTTTACGTAATCATGGTTTGCTCGCCACTGGCAATAGTATTGCAAGAGCATTTCATGAAATTTATTTTTTAGAGCGGGCTTGTCAAGTTCAGATCAAAGCCATGAGCAGCTCAAAACTGCATTATCCGAGTAAGCAAATATGTGAATATACGGTCAAGCAATTTGAAAGTGATGCCGCTGAACCGATTATTCAGGCCGCTTGGAATGCTGCTTTATCATTGATTAAAGCTCAGAAAAAAGATTATTGCGCTTAAACACTGCTGCTAACTTATTCAATAAGCTCGACATAAAAAACCTCCATATATTACATACGGAGGTTTTTTTATTGCATACGGATTAGCTGTTTAAATCAAACCAAATAAATTGGCTATCTTCATGTGAAGTAAGTGTTGAATCTTCGTCAAATAAATAAGCATCACCTGCTTTAACGACTTGACCCGCAATATCAATCTCACCTTCGATCACATGTACATAGTTAAATTTTTGGGTTGCTTTCACTTCAAGTGTGTGACCTTTTTCCAAATATGCCGCTTTAATTTCAGCATCTTGACGAATATGCATCGGCGCATTGTCATTTGGACCCACAATCAATTGCCATTCATTAGGTGATTTTTTAGGATCACGTTCAATTTGTTGATAATTCGGTTCAGCATCTTGAACATTTGGAATCACCCAAATTTGTAGCATATGAACGGCTTCATCACCTTGGTTGATTTCACTGTGTTGTACACCTGTACCCGCACTCATCAATTGCCATTCACCCGCATGGATATGACGTTCATTTCCCATACTATCTTTGTGTGAAATGGTACCTTTGAGTACACAGGTCAAAATTTCCATATTGTCATGTGGGTGAGTACCGAAACCTTTATGTGCTGCAATGGTATCGTCATTGATTACACGTAAAGAACCAACACCCATATATTTAGGATCGTACCAGCTACCAAAAGAGAAACTATGTTTGGTGTCTAACCAACCCATTTTTACGTGACCACGGTTTTCGCTGTGATGTAAAAAAGTATTCATCTCAAGTCTCCAATTCTTTATTTTTTAACATGAGTAAATATTAATATTTAACTAATTGGGATGAAATAGCAAAATAGCAACATATTGTTTTGTTTTTGGAACGATAAGGTTTTTAAGCTTTTGCAATAAAAAACCAGTGTATGCACACTGGTTTTCATTTCATCAAGTATAAGATTATTCTAAGAATTTAACCGTTACACCCGATTTAACTTTTTTACCTAAGTCATTGGCATCCCAGTTGGTCAAACGAATACAACCATGTGATGCTGTTTTCGAAATTGCAGATGGGTTTGGCGTACCATGAATACCAAATGATTTCTTACTCAAGCCAATCCAGATGTTGCCTACAGGGGCATTTGGACCAGGTGGTAATGATAATGGTTTTAAGTTTTTGCCTTGTACAAAGTTACTTGGCGAGTAACTATACCAAGGGTTGCGAGCAACACCGGTAACTTTATACGTTCCTGTTGGCGATGGCGTATCAGAACTACCAATTGTGGCAGGGAATGAGCCAACCATTTGGTTTTGCGCATTAAATAAATACAATTGTTTTGCACCTTTATGCGCCACAATTAAATGGATATTTTCAGGCAATTCGTTACGGATATTGGTGACAACGATTTTTTCACCAACTTTGTTAAATGTTGCTTTAGGATTAAGTTTCTTTAAGAACTCTTCATCCATATGGAATTTTTCACCCAACATTTCGGTGACGCGGGTGTAGTACAAACCTGGCATTTTTGCTTGTAAAGCATAATCACGCGGAATAGATTTTGCATAAGGACCTTTTAGATCTTCAGCCGTTATCGTGTATTCCACAAAAGCAGGTTTATTGCCTTGTTGAGACACTAATGCATCCCAAGTTTCTTTGGTCAGCTCACCCGTCGGTTTAATGCCATTCATTTGTTGGAATGAAGCAATGGCTTTCAGCGTATTCATACCGCTTGAACCATCAATTGCACCAGGTGAAGCATGTGCATTATTTAACATGACATGGGCACGAGCATAGACAGGGAATTGACCCTTGCCAATATTTTCATACCATTCTGCATTGTTGATCCCATCTAAAGTCCATGATGCTTTCGGTGCATTGGGATTGCTTGCCGTTTTTGCAGTCGTGGTCTGTGGAGACGATGGGGCAATAGCGGTACCTGAGTTTTTATCCTCAGTTTTTTCTAAATTTTGTAACGTGTTTGCAGCTTTGTCTAAGTCTTGTTGCTCTTGCTGGCTTATCTGTGTTTCTACACTTGAAGCAGAACTGTCAATAGCAAGTGGATCAATAGGATCTTCAACGGGAGCAGCAACTTTTTTAGGCGTTAGAGGTTGCTCAGCTGTAGATGCAGCAAAAGCTGTACCTGTTAATAAACAGCTTAAACTCAAAGCAAGAATTGAGCGAACGAACATGTAGATCAACCTTAAGAATTATTCATAATTTATGACTAAAAATCTGTGTAAGTATTGCAGAAAATATAAGGTGTTGCAGTATTTGTTTTGTGTTAATCATTTTTTTCTATAGACATTTTCTCTGTCAGCTGGTTTTGTTTTATTTTCGTATACCAAACGAAATTTAAATGAAAGTCACCAAACAAAAACTTTATTGAGAAAAATTTTCTAGAAATGGTTATGTAGCAGGCCTTTTTGCTATGATGGGGCGAATTTAATTTTTGATTGGGAAAGTAAATGACGACCTTAAAAAATGATCGTTTTCTACGTGCCTTATTGCGTGAGCCTGTAGATACGACTCCGGTTTGGATGATGCGTCAGGCTGGGCGTTATTTACCAGAATATCGTGAAACACGTGCGAAAGCAGGTGATTTTCTTTCTCTTTGTAAAAATACAGAATTTGCTTGTGAAGTGACTTTACAGCCTTTGCGCCGTTATGAGCTTGATGCCGCAATTCTATTTTCAGACATTTTGACTGTTCCCGATGCTTTAGGTTTAGGGCTTTATTTTGAAACAGGTGAAGGCCCTAAATTCCATAAAACAGTTCGTACTGAACAGGATGTGGCAAATTTACCCAAATTCAATGCCAAATCTGATCTGGCTTATGTGATGAATGCGGTTTCAACCATTCGTTCAGCTTTGGGTGGTCAAGTGCCTTTAATTGGTTTTTCGGGTAGTCCGTGGACCTTGGCAACCTACATGGTGGAAGGTGGTTCAAGCAAAGACTTCCGTTTTACCAAACAGATGATGTATGCACAACCTGAAGTTTTACATGCTTTATTAGATCGTTTAGCCGATGCTGTAATTGACTATTTAAATGCTCAAATTGAGGCTGGTGCTCAAGCTGTACAAATTTTTGATAGCTGGGGTGGCGCATTAGCGCATCGTGAATATCTAGAATTTTCACTCAAATATATGCAGAAAATTGTTGCAGGATTAAAACGAGAGCATGAAGGGCGCAAAGTACCTGTGATCTTATTTACCAAAGGCGGTGGTCAATGGTTAGAGCCAATGATTGCAACAGGTGCAGATGCATTTGGCTTAGATTGGACAACCCCGTTAAACGTGGCGCGCCAAACCGTCAATGGGCGTGCAGCGCTACAAGGAAATTTAGATCCAGCAACCTTGTATGGTTCAGCTGATTCTATTGAAAAAGCAACCAAAGCCATGTTGGATGATGCTTATGCCAATGGTGAGAAAACCGGTTATATTGCCAACTTAGGTCATGGTATTACTCAATGGGTTGACCCTGAAAAACCAAAAGCATTTATTGACACTGTACACCAATACAGTGCCAAATATTTAGGTTAACTTATTGTTGTAAATGCATTTATGATCTATTTTAAAGCATTATATGAATTTCTATTTAAGGCAGCATCGGCTGCCTTATTTGGTATTTTATTGTTGATTGCATTTGTCATTACGGCACGTATGGGCAGTCATGAATTTTATGGTTTGTTTCGTTATGACTGTTTATTGTTTTATGCGTTGATCATTCAAGCCTGCTTATTGTATTTAAAACTAGAATCCTGGGCAGAAGCGAAAGTCATTGCTTTATTTCATATCATGGCCATGGGGATGGAAATATTTTTAACACACCCGCAAATTGCTTCTTGGCAATATCCGCAACCTGCCGTTTTTAAACTTTTGACCGTGCCTTTATTTGCAGGATTTATGTATTCGGCAGTTGGTAGTTTTTTTGCACGTTCACTACGTTTGTATCAGGTTTCTTTTTTAAATTTGCCTAGTTTTGCCAATATGTTGAGTCTGGCAGTATTGTCATATATCAATTTTATGAGCAAATTCTTTATTCCAGATTTTCGCAATGTATTGTTCATTTGGAGTGTAGTAATTTTTTGGAAAACAAAAATTCGCTTTAAATTACAACAGCATGAATTTCAGCTTCCGATGTTACCAGTATTGGTTGTTTTGGCATTTATAATTTGGGTTGCTGAAAATATTAGCACTTTTAATAAAATTTGGTTGTATCCAAGTCAAGTGGATGCATGGCATATGGTGGGGTGGGGCAAGCTAGGTTCGTGGTATTTACTGTTACTTTTGAGTCTGGTTTTGGTGCTTAAAATTCTTGGAAATCGTAATAAAAATGGTGATTGGTCATTAAAAAAGTACAATAAATAATTTCGTAATTGTCACATTTAGATTTGCATATCTGAATTTATGTGATAAATCTAAATAGGTGTAATCAAACTTACACACAATGGAAAATAACAATTTACATATGTTGAATTAAAACAATGCATATGAAAATTCTGGAGAATTATATGTTAAAAAAAATCGCTTTGGCTGCTGTATTGGCTGCGGGTTCAAGTGTTGCTATGGCTGATCCAGATGTGGGTTGTGGTTTAGGCTCGCAAGTTTGGGCTGGTCAATCTGGAAAAATACCTAAGATTTTAGCGGCAACCACCAATGGTCTTTTAACTAACCAATTATTAGGTATTACGTTTGGTACTTTAGGTTGTAATGGCAATGGTAAAGTGACTGCGCAAGTTGTGACCTTTACCAATGAAAACTCAGAAGCACTTGCTCGTGATATGGCTGTAGGACAAGGTGAAAGCCTAAATGTACTTGCTTCATTGTTAAATGTTAAAGATGCAGATAAAGCACGTTTCAATGCTGTGGCGAAGTCAAACTTTGCAAGTATTTATTCAGCAGAAAATCAAAATTCACTACAAGTATTAGCGTCACTACAACAAGTGATGGCAAAAGACGAAGTGTTAAAAGCTTACGTTTAATTGCGTCAAAAACCCTGCCTTGTTGCAGGGTTTTTTTCTTTAAATTTTATCAAATACATATTATTAAAAAATGAATCAAGCATGAGTGAACATTGGGCGAACTCTTGTATTGAACCAACATTTCTTAATTGCGCAGTTTTATAATATATCTATATAAATTGATGATTGAATGAAATATTTAGTACTTAGTTTAAGCTTACTCAGTTCATTGTTTACCGTTCATTCGCATGCGGAATCACTTTTAGAGAATCAGCAGGCATTAGAAAATGCGTTAAAACTGGCACAACAAAAACAATTAGCCAGTCATATCACATGGAAACGCTTACTTTATGCAGAAGATGCTTCTGCTAAAGATTTAAATCACAATAACACAAGTCACAAAAACACAAATCAAAGCGAAGTCAGTTATTCTGGCTATTTCTTTGCTCAAGATGGTCGACAGAACATCCAAAATGAAATGAATGCAGATATCACTGCACTATTTCAAGTCGCTGCTGCCAATCAATCCATTCGTTGTAAATTTCCTGCACGTAGTCAATGGCTGATGCAACAACTAAATATTTCACAACAACAATTACCCGTTGTGTCCTGTCCTGAGTTTGATCAATGGTATGCACAAATCAAACCCTACCAAGTGACCTTAATTTATGCGACTGATTTTATGGGCAATCCAAGCTCAATGTTTGGACATACCTTGCTTCGTCTCGATCCTAAAGATCAAAAGCAGCTCAACTTAGTCTCTTATGCTGTGAATTATGCAGCCACAGTAAACAGCGATGACAATTGGTCTTATGCATGGAAAGGGTTAGTTGGGAAATATCCTGGTGAATATTCTTTAATGCCTTATTATCGCAAGGTGAAAGAATATGGTGATTTTGAAAGCCGTGATCTTTGGGAATATGAACTGAATTTAAATCCTGAAGAGACCGCTTTTTTGGTAAAACATATTTGGGAAATGCAAAAAGTCAGTTTTCCTTATTATTTTGTCAATGATAATTGTGCCTATCGTTTATTGGGTTTGATTGATTTAGTCCGTCCAAGCTCGAATTTACGCAAGCAATTTACATATGCAGCGATCCCGATTGAAACTATTAAAGCCGTAGAGCAACAGGGATTAGTACGAGAAGCGGTATATCGTCCAGCGTTAGAAACACAATTAAATTCGCAGGCCAAACAACATGGTCATGCATTGGCAAAAAAAGCCCATGCAATTGCGGTATTAGAACCACAACAGATGCAAGCGGCTATCGCTGATTATGATGATCAAGATCGTGCAAAAATATTAGAAATGGCCTATGACGATTTATATTTACAATTCGTTGCTCGTCAGGTCGATGCAAGCTTTACTCAACCGCGTTTTAGACAACTGCTAGGCTTACGTAGTCAAATCCCTATAGAGAAACAACGTTTAGCGCCTGTGCGTCCCAAAGTTGATCCAGTCAATGGACATGATTCACGTAAGTGGTCCGTGGAAGCAGGTGAGGTTCAGGGTGAAAAATTTGTACAAATTGGTCATCGTCAGGCTTATCACGAACTAAAAGATCCGCAGGGCGGCTTCCGTACAGGCACGCAATTGTTGTTTCTGGACGGTGCCGCGCAATGGAGAGATGATCGACTTAAACTGGAACATCTCGATGTATTAACGGTAAACTCTTATAACCCCATCACCCCGTTTAAAATGCCAATAACTTGGGGTTTTACTTTGGGCTGGCAGCAAGAAGCCATTCAAAATGGACAATTCAGTGACCAGCAACAACATGGTGTGGTCAGTGCAAAAGCCCAATCTGGTTATACCCTTGCAGATGATGATCGTAAGCATCTTTGTTATGCGGAATTGCAAACACAGCTTCAAGCAGGTACATCATTGGATAAAGGCTGGCGCGTTGGACTAGGACCAACATTGGGCTGTCAAAATGTATGGTCTGATCGTTTAAACAGTATTGTTCAAGTCGAATTACCCTATTGGCAAGATTCAAGTGAGTGGAATTTGCGTATCCAGAGCACACTGCAATATTCGCTCAATCGTCAAAATTCATTAAACGTCAATTGGGAGTACCAACAACAAAACCAACTTGATTGGCAAAAAATTGGTTTAGGCTTTGTACATTATTTTTAAAGGTAGATCTGACAAATCGGATTTTAGAATGTTATTTCGAGAGTAGGGCTTTGAGAATGAGCCTTTGAGATAAGTATTAATCGATCGCAAGCCAAGGATGTTTATACAAGTAGATTATTGATCCTCATACTTAGAATCTGCTGCCAATTGTTTAGAAAAGGGCTTTTGGTTTTTATAAAGAAATGACCTTGGTACAGTTGCTTGACTGTATCAAGATAACCCGCATCGACAGCATCTTCCAACTCTTTAAAATCCGCGTGAATTTCTGCCTGTATCTGATAGGTTCTTGCACAGATTAATTCACCCACCTTATTTTTTAAATAAGAAATCTCAGATTTAAGCGTATTTAAACTGATCTGTTCATCACCATAAAGATAAATATGTAGCTGTTCTAGAGTTAAGCCCAAAGGATTTAGAATCAAAATACAGATGATTTCAAACTGCCGTGGCGTTAAAAGGATCGACTGATCATTGATCATTATTTTCTGTGGTACTGAAAATGCATGGATAGTTAAACAATTAAAGGGCTGAGTATATAATTTTTGTGCAATGATCTCGGCGCATTGCGTAACGGCCAATTGTCCAAAAATATTTGCTTGATTTAAGCTGTGAAATAAAACCACTTCACCACATGTTTCCCCTGATGTTAAATCAAGAATAGGCGCACTATAAATATAGTGATCTGGCTTTGTTTCTAAATCTTGATCTTGCTGGAATTCTGCGAATGGATCTGTATTGGCTGAACACCACAGTAGATTTTTTTGCAGATCTCTGATTTGTATAACAACAGCAGCGAGCAACGCCGTGTTGAGTAAATCCTGCTGACATTGAATCAGTGCTAATTGTAAAGCTTGCTGGGAGCGTGAGTTTGCTTGAGTAGAGGTTAAATTTTCATTTTTGATTGTTGGCTTTTTAGCATGTGGTTTTGAGTCCATCGCATAATCCATTTATGCATATATACTAAATAATATCTTAAATTAAACAAACAAATAACAAAGTAAATAAAATATATAAATTTCATTATTTTTCTTTTAATTATTCAATTTTCAATAACTTTTTCCGATTCTCTATCATGTGGGCTATTCAACTTTTCTCCTACCTTTGTTTGGTAGATTCATTTAAAAGCAGTTTTTAACAACTGACAAGACGTTATGTTCATGGGATTGAACAAAAAACATTGACGTCATCCAAGGAAAGGCACTTTTTTTGCTTATACAAAAGAAGGCAAATTAAAAAGGAACGATGATGGACGCTCGAAATGAACAATCAACTATCGTAAAAACAGAAGATTCCAAAGAATATTTTGCTCAACGAGAATTAAAAAAGGGTGCTGTTGGCTGGTTACTCTTGGTCGGTTTAGGGATTGCCTATGTGATTTCAGGTGACTTTGCTGGATGGAACTTTGGTATCGCACAAGGCGGTTGGGGCGGTATGTTTGTCGCAGTCATTTTTGCTGCGATTATGTATCTATGTATATGCCTCTCAATGTCAGAAATGTCGACCATGCTTCCTACAGCAGGTGGTGGATATAGTTTTGCCCGTATGGCTTTTGGACCATTTGGCGGTTATCTAACAGGAACAGCGATTCTGATCGAATACGCTATCGCTCCGGCAGCAATCGCGACCTTTATTGGTGCATATTGTGAATCCTTATTTGGAGTTGGCGGATGGTTAATTTATTTAATCTGTTATTTGGTTTTTATGGGGATTCATTTAAAAGGTGCAGGTGAAGCACTTAAAATCATGTTTGTGATTACTGCGATCGCAGTAGTTGCAGTGGTGGTGTTCCTTGTTGCGATGATTCCTCACTTTAACAGTGCCAATCTATTCGATATTGCAGTTGACTCATCTAAAGCCGGTGCGAGTAGCTTTTTACCCCAAGGTTATATAGGAATCTGGGCAGCAGTACCGTATGCAATCTGGTTTTTCCTTGCTGTAGAAGGTGTTCCTTTAGCTGCTGAAGAGGCCAAGGATCCGGCTCAATCATTACCACGCGGTTTGATTGGTGCAATGCTGATCTTGGCTGCTTTTGCCATCTTGATTTTAATATTGAGTGCAGGTGCAGCAGGTGCAAGTGTACTTAAAGATTCAGGTGCACCTTTGGTGGATGCGCTGGTTAAAGTATATGGGCACGGCATGTTGGCGAACTTTGTAAACTTTGTTGGCTTAGCTGGTTTAATCGCGAGTTTCTTCTCGATTATCTATGCCTATTCGCGGCAAATTTTTGCACTTTCTCGTGCGGGTTATTTACCGACGTCTTTATCATTGACCAACAAAAATAAATCGCCATATTTAGCCGTGATTATTCCGGGGATTATTGGCTTTTTATTGTCATTGACCAAACAAGGTGATTTACTGATTTTGATTGCGGTATTTGGTGCGACGATTTCTTATGTTTTAATGATGATGGCGCATATCAAATTACGTATTTCACAACCTGATGTATATCGTCCATATCGAACACCTGGTGGTATTTTTACTTCCAGTATTGCGTTGATCTTATCAATTGTCGCTGTGGTTGCGGGTTTCTTGGTCGATCCTAAAGTCTGGTTTATCGCTTTGGGCATCTATGTGGTCTTCATTGTTTATTTTCTTGTTTATAGTCGTCATCATCTGATTTCAGGCACACCAGAAGAAGAATTTGCCAGCATTAAGGCAGCAGAACAGGAATTATAATTATGAGTTATCGTTATAGCGTTGCTCAGCAACAATATATTTTCCAAGATTTAAAAACCTTAATGGCTAAGGCAACCCCATTACGTTCTGGTGATGAGTTGGCTGGTGTTGCAGCCAGTAATGCAACGGAACGTGTGGCAGCACAGATGGCCTTGGCTGACGTCCCGTTAAAAACTTTTTTAAATGAAACAGTCATCGACTATGACAAAGATGATATTACGCGTTTAATTATTGATGAACATCGTGCTGATTTATTTGCGCCAATTGCGCACTTTACTGTAGGTGATTTTCGCAATTGGTTGCTGAGTGAAGATGCAACTTCTGAAAAATTGGCCAATTTAGCCAAGGGTTTAACGCCAGAGATGGTTGCTGCTGTGAGTAAAATTATGCGTAATCAGGATTTAATTCTGGTTGCGAGTAAATGTGAAGTGGTGACACAATTTCGCAATACGATTGGTTTAAAAGGTCATTTATCAACCCGCTTACAACCAAATCATCCAACCGATGATGTATTGGGGATTTCGGCCAGCTTATTGGATGGCTTGATGTATGGTAATGGTGATGCTGTGATTGGGATTAATCCAGCCACAGACAACTTACATAATTTGTCAGAGTTATTGAAGTTACTCGACCATATTATTCAAGAATATGAAATACCAACACAATCCTGCGTGTTAACCCATATCAGCTCAGGGATTCAACTTGCAGAACGTAATATTCCAATTGATTTAATGTTCCAATCCATTGCAGGCACACAACTGGCCAATGAAGGCTTTGGTGTTACCTTGGATTTACTTCAGGAAGGTTATGAGGCGACTTTAGCACTCAACCGAGGCACAATTGGTCAAAATGTGATGTATTTTGAGACTGGACAGGGCAGTGCCTTATCCAGTAATGCGCATCATGGTGTGGATCAGCAAACTATTGAAGCACGAGCCTATGCAGTGGCACGTAAATACAATCCATTATTGGTCAATACTGTGGTTGGGTTTATCGGTCCAGAGTATTTGTACGATGGGAAACAGATTATTCGTGCAGGGTTAGAAGATCATTTCTGTGGCAAATTACTCGGTGTACCTATGGGTTGTGATATTTGTTATACCAACCATGCCGACGCAGATCAAAATGATATGGATGTGTTACTCACGCTATTTGGTGCTGCGGGAATTAACTTTATCATGGGAATTCCAGGTTCGGATGATGTGATGTTGAATTATCAAACCACATCTTTCCATGATGCCTTATATTTACGTCAGCTAATGGGATTAAAACCGGCCCCTGAGTTTTCGGCTTGGTTAGATCAGCAAGGAATTTTGCACCAAGAACAACGGCAAATTCATTGGCCAAGCAGTATGCCAAAAAACTTTGCTAAATTATTATCATAAAAAGGAGAGTAAACCATGAAGCTCTCAAAACTTGAAACTTTTCCAAATGGTTTTCATGAAGATCCTTGGCATAAGTTAAAACAATATACTGATGCCCGAATTGCGATGGGAAGAGTAGGATGTAGCATTCCAACTCAGGAATTGCTTAAGTTTCAACTCTCGCATGCACAGGCCAAAGATGCTGTTTTTCACCAATTAGATACTGAAAATATGCAAGCTCGGCTTAGAGATTTAAAATTTGAAAGTCTCATTGTGGAAAGTAAAGCAACTGACAAAGAAGTATATTTAAAGCGTCCTGATTTGGGCCGTGAGTTATCAGAACAGGCCCAAACTCAACTCACGACTTATGTGCAACAGCACCCACAGCAATATGATGTATGTATCGTGGTTGGTGATGGCTTATCAGCACGTGCAATAGAAGAGAATGCCATTGCCTATATCAATTCCTTACGTGAACATATTGATGCTGAAGGCTGGAAACTGGCGCCGATTGTGCTTGCAACTGGGAGTCGTGTGGCATTAGGCGATGAAGTTGCACAAAGTTTTAATGCACCCTTATTGATTATGTTGATTGGCGAACGGCCTGGTCTAAGCTCACCTGACAGTATGGGAGTGTATTACACATGGAAAGCGCGAAAAGGCAGTATGGATTCAAGCCGAAACTGTATTTCCAATGTACGACCGGCAGGGCTGAGTATTCAAATTGCCACACAGCGTTTAATGGCGTTGATGCGGAATTCATTTAAATTACAACTTTCAGGGGTCGATTTAAAAGATGACCACGTTGTTCCATTACAAAGCGATGAGCATCGCAAAAAATTATTATTCTAACGGCTAAATTTTTATATCTTGAACAAAGCAGTGCCTTGATGTTTAAGGCACTGCTTTGTAAATACTAGAGTATTTATTCAAGCTTAAGTGTTGTGAAAACCTTTAAGTTTAAAAAAATAAATCAAAAACCAAGTGTATTTCTCAGAAATATCCTACATTTAATTCCAGTCATAACTCAGCGTTTTTATTGAATATGCTTGATGTGGCATTTTAGCAAAGTCTATTTTTGAACTGAAAAAGGCATTTGGACGATCCACTTTTTACACAATTTAGATCATGCTGTTGATGGTATCGCAAGCATATATCGACATACTTCAAGAGACTTATTCGATCGAAATATCAGAAAAAAAGAGATGCAATGACATGTAAATGAGTCGAAATGACCTATGGAATTATACCCAGTTAAGTAAAATTCTAATAAGCGCACCAGCTAAATTAAAAAAATGATAATCAGCCAGAGGCAGGATCAACCATGGGCATTTTAAAAAAATTTATTAAATCGAGTGTGTATCATGAGCCATTACCTATTCGCCGTGATGTCAGATTTAATTTACCCGCAGAGCGAATCGCAGATTGGCATACCGCCGCAGGTCCAATTTTTACCGCATTGCTAAATACGTTTTCTATTGTCTTGCCTATCGGCGAACGCTTCTTTATTGATGCGGTAAGGGCACATCGTGATTTAGTCCAAGACCCAGAATTACAAAAAGCGGTGACGGCTTTTATTGGTCAAGAAGCGATGCATGGACGTGAGCATGAAGAATATAACCAAGCCTTATTTGCACGCTCACCGATTGCACCAAAATTTGAAGCATTGGTTTTAGAGATTTTTGGTCTGCTTAAACAGCATTTACCTGCATATTTTTGGCTCAGTGGAACAATTGCATTAGAACATTTTACCGCTTTATTGGCAGATTCTGTATTACGGACACCTGAGTTATTTGAAGGTGCTGAAGAACATTATGCCAATATCTGGCGTTGGCATGCTTTTGAAGAAACAGAACATAAAGCGGTGGCTTTTGATGTATGGAATACTGCAATGGGGCATGGTCCTTATGCCTATGCTGTTCGTAGTTTTGGATTGGTGGTCGCAACGATTGTGTTCTGGAGCTTAGTGATCCCTGTATTCTTGACCATTGTTAAAGGAGAAGGGAAGTTAAGCGATTTATCCAGCTGGAAAAAGACCTATCATTATACCTTTGGCGGCATTGGTGTATTAAGAAAGCAATTGGGAAATTATATCGATTATTTCCGTCCAAACTTCCATCCGTGGGACCATGAGAACCGTCAATACATGCAACAAATGGAACAATTGATTTATCAATTGGCTGAAAAAAAATAATCAAATATCATATTTAAAGGATTGGCTGTGTGTTTGTGATATATCGTACAGCACATGATTTTGAACAGCTTATCGAGTAGATCATTATGGTGATTTACTCGACTCGCTTTAAATCTGTATGAATTAGAAAAAACTTGAGAAAAATGATTCAGTTCAATCATTGATACAAACTATTTAAATAATTTGCCTGCTTGAGAAAGGATCTTTTTGCCTTTTTGAGTGACTTCTAATGTGACATCTGGTGTTTCACTTGCACCTAAAACATTACGATAAACTACATATTGATATGTACCACTGTTAAAAATGTAGTGGTGATTGCCGCCTGAACCATCCATTTCAACACGACCTTGATTTAAAATCAGATCAGGTTTTGTCGCTTGCGACTGTTTTGTTCCCCAAGATGCATAACGGTATTTACCATTGGGCATGGCATCTATACGCACTTGAAATTTGGCGGTTTTAAACTGTAATTCAGGTGTTTTAAAATTTTTAAGTGATGAATGTAATTGATTTTTCTGTTGTGAAATCAATTGCGCTTTATATTTTTGTTCAGCATCACTACTGTAGTTGATGGCTTTAATTTTATGACCATCTAACCATATTGTGCCGCCATTGAGCATTACACCACGCCAACCCATGCTTTCCCATTGTGATAGTTTTGAGTTGGCGATCTCTTGAATAAGTTGAGTATCAAACACTTGGTTAAAGCGTTGTTTCATCTGGGTTGCATTGGCAATACTTGGGATGGGTTCTTCACGATGTAAGGGATAGGTAATGTTGTTTGAAATCGCGGTGATATTTTTATTTTTAAATAATTTAATGACACTTTGCACATCTTTTAATTCGTTGGCATTTAGATTGTCGGCAAAGGCGCTAGTGGCAGTTAACGCTGAAATAAAGATCAGTAAATTTTTCATTTAAAATATGGTATAAGGCTGAGATAATTTAAATCATATAGTTTTCAGTGGACAATAAGCGAATGTTTTACAAATATAAGCTATAGGAAAGCAAAAAATATAAAAAAGCTTATATTTGAACCCGCTGATCATCAAAAAAGTCACAAGTCTTAGTGGCTTAAACTTCAACCACAACAAAATATTTTTTAACTGCTTCAAGCACTTCAAATGTACCGATAAATGAAGGTGGGATAATTCCTGCTTCACCAGCTTTAATTTCTACAAATGATGAGGCGTTTTTATCATGCAAACGAACAATACCTTCAATCACCTGAAAAAATTCCTGTTTATTGTCTGCAAATTGAATATCCCAGGCACCGACCTCGCATTGCCAAATACCACAATTCATATTGGGATGTTCATACAAACTTTGCGTAAGTCGTTTTGGATTTCCTTTGACCAATCGCTCTGCACGAGGATAATCGATAGTGGTTTCACTGTGTGTTAAACCATGACCTGCCAACCAAATTAAAGACATTGTAAAACCCTATCGTAAAATAAAGCCTCAATAAAATGAGGCTTTGAGATTTTTATTACTTGCTGAATGATTAGTCTTAATGTGCTTCAGGCACGGCAGATAAAAACTCACGACGTGCTTCTTTATCTGTTTTAAAATCACCGACAAATGACACGGTACGTGTGGTCGATTCTTGTTTGCTGACACCACGCATCATCATACACATGTGCGCTGAATCAATGACCACTGCAACACCACGTGCTTGAGTAACTTCAGCCACTGCATCTGCAATTTGCTTGGTCAACTGTTCTTGAATCTGTAACCGGCGAGCAAACATTTCTGTGATACGGGCAAATTTAGACAGTCCTAAAACATTGCCAGAAGGGAGATAGGCAATATGTACACGACCATGAAAAGGCAATAAATGATGCTCACATAACGAATAAAATTCGATATTCTTTACCAAGACCATTTCATCATTATCAGAAGGGAAGACCGCATTATTGGTCACTTCTTCCAACGTTTTGCTATAGCCAGACGTCAAGTACGAAAAAGCTTTAGCCGCACGCATAGGCGTATCTTTCAGACCAGGACGGTCTAAGTCCTCGCCAACGGCAGTTAAAATATTCGCGTAGGATTGCTGCATAGACATAAAACGTGTTCACTTATACGGTTTGAACAAGGACGGCATTGTATCAGAAAAATGAATAATATTTTCTAATTACAAGATAAACCGACACTTAAGAGAGTTTTGATCATTTAAAACAAATGATCATGGATTTCCATTTGATTTTGGATTTCTTTCAGCACGTTTCAGTAAAACCAAAACTGCGCCTGTGCCACCTTGTTTTTCAGGAGCACTGACAAAAGCTAAAACATCACGATGTTGACGAAGCCAGCCATTCACATAAGTTTTGAGTATGGCTTCTGGGCCTTTGCCATGGACAATTTTAATGACATTTTGGTTTTCATCTTTTGCCATTTGAATGATTTGCAATACAGCAGAGCGTGCTTCTTCAACAGTACAACCATGTAAATCAACAGCTTCAAACCAGCGTAGATTACCAGCTTTTAAGTCTTCAAAAACTTTATGTTGTAGTGTTGCGATGCGATAGCTTAAAGCCGCCTGACTTGCAACAGGATTTAAAATCGCTTGAGTATCTGACAATTCTGCATCATTAATTTCAAATGCACCTTCAGCCGCCGCGCGTTTGGCAAGGGTTTTTGCATCTGGTTTTTTGCGCAAATCACTACGCTCGATTTTGGCAATATTGCCGTTATCGAGTTTGGTTACACCGCCAAGTGCGGTTTTAAACAAATCAGCATCATCTAACTCTTCAGGTGCTGTTACTTGTGCATTCTTACTTTCATGTTGCACTGCAACTTTTGAAGAATGAGGAGAAGTGATTTGCTTTTTGAATTGTTTTAATAAATCAAGCTGTGATTTAGAGAATGTGGAATCAGATTTACTCATAATTGCAAAAAACAGTAAATGGACGGTATTAGGCGCTCAGTATAGTCTGAATCTTGTCAAATTTGAACTGAATTGAATTCACACAGTTATATCTGCTTTGATCGTGACTTGAATGTTGGGAATTTCAAAATTTAAAGGGGGAGTGGGGAAAGATAAAAACGGGGTGAGCGAACTCACCCTTTGACTTTTAATTACACTGTTTCAGGCAGACCAAATAACGCATTAAATGCATGATCAGGGCGTGGTTGCTTCATAAAGCTTTCACCCACAAGGAACGAATGAATATCGTGTTCTTGCATCATGCGCACATCATCTGGTGTTGCAATACCACTTTCAGTGATCAGTAAACGTGATGGTGGAAGTAACTTCTTCAAACGCAATGAGGTATTTAAATCGACATCAAAGGTTTTTAAATTACGGTTATTCACACCCAGTAAACAACGCTCTGAAAGTTGCAATGCACGTTCCAGTTCAGCCTCATCATGAACTTCAACCAAAACATCAAGGTTCTGCTCAAATGCGGTCTTTGACATTTCTTCAAGTTGTTGATCTGACAAACAAGCCACAATCAATAAAATACAGTCGGCATGTAAAGCACGCGCTTCGATAACGCCGTAAGGATTAATCAAAAAATCTTTACGTAGCGCAGGTAATTCACAGTGACTACGTGCAATCTGAATATTTTCATCAGCACCTTGAAAGAAATCTAAATCTGTTAAAACAGATAAGCAGGCTGCACCGGCTTGCTGGTATTGTTGAGCAATTTCAGCAGGGTTAAAATTTTCACGAATGATCCCTTTTGATGGTGAGGCTTTCTTAATTTCAGCAATCACACCTGGGCGTTTACTGTATAAAGATTTTGCAAAACCACGCACAGGTGTTGCAGCTTGGGCAAGCGCTTCAACATCGTTTAAACTACGTTGTTTTAAACGTTGAGCAAATTCTTCGTATTTACGATCAACAATTTTACCCAACATTGTATTGGCAATATCCACCATGATAACGTCCTCTAATCCTTAAGCTTCATACTCTTTGAGTGTTTTGGTAAATTCAGACAAAATGCCCATTTTTTCTAAAGCTTGCCCACCATAGATAATATCATGTGCTAAAGCGACGCCTTGTTTATAACTCTTGGTCAAACCTGAAACATAGATACCAGCACCTGCATTCAATGCCAGCATACTGGCTGCTTTTTCACCTTTTGCTGATTTCTTCTTACCGAGCGCATCTTTGATTAATGCTAAGCTCTCAGTAGCACTATCAACAGAAAGACCAGTTAAGGTTTGAGATTCAATATCTACATCTTCTGGTTGAATCAGCCATTCTGTGATTTCACCATTTTTTAATTCAGCAACATAAGTCGAGGAAGCCAAACTGATTTCATCTAATCCATCTTTAGAATGAACCACCATGACATGTTCAGCCCCCAGTTGTTTTAAAACTTCGGCTAGAGGACGACACAATTCTGTCGAAAATACACCAATCACATAGCGACGCACCCCAGCCGGATTCGTAAGCGGGCCAAGGAGATTAAAAATACTACGGAAGCCCAATTCTTTACGTGGGCCAGCCGCATATTTCATCGCTTTATGATGATTTGGGGCAAATAAGAAGCCAACCCCCATTTCACGGATGCAACGTTCTGTCTGGTGCATATTCAAATCAAGGTTAATCCCAGCCTGTTCTAAAAGATCAGACGAGCCTGATTTAGAAGAAACACCACGATTTCCATGTTTTGCAATGGTTGCACCTGCTGCCGCAATAACAAATGAAGAGGCAGTAGAGACGTTAAATAAGTTTTGCCCATCACCACCCGTGCCAACAATATCAATTAAATGCGGGATATCCCCCACATCAATTTTAATTGCAAACTCACGCATTACACGTGCGGCAGCGGTGATTTCGTCAATACTTTCACCTTTTAAACGAAGTCCCATCATAAATGCACCAATTTGGGCATCTGTGGCTTCACCACGCATAATGGTACGCATCACTTCCTCCATTTGAGGTTGAGTGAGTTCGATATTTTTAGTGATGTTATTTAAAGCTTGTTGAATATTCATTATCTTGTACTACGCATATTAAGCATAAATTTCTAAAAAGTTTTTAAAGATCTGATGACCATGTTGACTCAGAATGGATTCTGGATGGAACTGCACGCCTTCAATTGGCAATGTCTTATGTTTGACACCCATGATTTCTTCGATAGAACCATCTGCTTCATTGGTCCAGCAAGTAACTTCCAGACATTCAGGCACACTGGCTTGATCAATCACGAGTGAATGATAACGTGTTGCTGAAAATGGAGAAGGTAAGTTGCTGAAGATCCCTTGGTCACTATGATACATGTCAGATAAACGACCATGCATCACCGTTTTGGCACGTACAATTTCGCCGCCAAAAGCCTGACCAATCGCTTGGTGACCTAGGCACACACCGAGTGTTGGAATTTTTCCTGCAAAATGCTGAATAGCAGGGATAGAAATTCCTGCTTCAGAGGGTGAGCAAGGACCAGGACCAATCACTAAGTACTTTGGTTGCCATCGTTCGATATCCTCTAAGGTCACGGCATCATTGCGAACAACTTTAACGTCTTGGTTTAACTCGCCAAAATATTGGACAATGTTATACGTAAAGCTATCGTAATTATCGATCATTAGAAGCATGTTGATACTAACCTATAGAAATTTATCAATTTATTTTGTTTAGTGGTTTTGGATACCCGTTAGGTTACCCATTTTGAAAAAAGTACCTAGTTACAGCACAAAATAAAAAAAGCCTGCTAGGTGCAGGCTATGATATCAGATTCTTGTTTAAATTCTTCCACTTTTTGCTTTACATAGGTCTCATACTAGAATACATATTTTTCGGAAATTCGATTCGGTTGTTTGATATTTTCTTTTTTAATTTCAGAGTAAAATTTTTCTGACTATATCCGCCCAATCTTCAAGATATTGATCATACATTTTTTCAAGTGATTTGTAGTTAGTTCAGTTAAAAATCATTGGCTTTTGCATTGCTTAGACAAGCTATAGCATATAGGGTGTGCTTAATTGCTGCAAATCAAATGGGGGCAGATTAACTCTAATATTAATAAGCAACGGCAGTTGAGTTTAGGTGTTGAATCTTACAAATGGCAAACTGCGAAGGATGATTAAACTAAGCAAGTCTTGATTTAATATTAAAGTTTGCTTTATAAACAGATTTGCATATTTGGGGTTAGGGAGGCTATTGATTGTATGAAATATATATTTTTCTTAGCAATAATAGTGTCACTACTCATAATTATCTATAAACCTAGTATTCCCTCAGAAAATAAAGAAAGTAAAGAATTTCATAGACTAGGGACAGTACTAACTGAATGCCAGGGCATAGACCCACCCAAAGAGCTGGATAAGAAAAAATATTACGATTACTGTAAATGCGTTAAGAATCCTGTTGATGCACGTAACAAGGAAGAAAAAGAGAAGAGTTGTATCGAAGATTTAAGAAGCCCGAATTAATCGGGATTTTTTGTTTTATTTTCTGAATTTTTTATAATACTCGGGTCATAAGAATGATGAGCGTAGAGTAAAAAGTATGCTCATTACAAGCTTATAAAGCTACAGGATTTGAGGGGTGTTCGATACAAATTTTTCATCAGAATCAAATTATATTAATTTTGACTTGAACAATAATTTTACTCATTTTATTAAATTCGAACCTCCTCTGGGAGGTTTTTTTGATTGAGTGTTATTTATGGAAATTAAGCAATACACCAGCTTTACCCAAAATAAGCCAAACTAGATAAAATGCTGAACAACTTTAAGTTTCAATTCTTGAGAATATTTAACCATAGAAAAACACACTTAAAGTTAGACTAAGTAGTGCCTAGCTTTGGGAGTGCAATTCACTAGGGCACTTTTTAAAATCAATGAAAATACAATGTATTGAGTGAAAAACTATCTAAAACTTTTTTGATACTTTAACATCTGCAATTCTATCTTTGCAGCATCTTTTTTTATCTGTTCATTTAGTTCTTGATATTGCTCAAGCACCACTTGATTTTCTTGATTTGGATGTTGCTGTGTATCTTCATATTTTGGATTAAACATTAGATCTTTAGTGAGATCAAGATATTGTAATTGTAGTTGAATGAGGTCATGCATTTCAGAAGTACGTGACTTTAGTTGTTGATAGCTGATTTTGTATTGCTGAAAATACTGCTTAAAATTTTGTTTAATTTGTTCAGAATAAGCTTCAACACTCTGATCATTTGGATCAATATGAGGATTTTTTTGTTGATTTAAGTATGCATCCATTTGGTATTCAATTAATTTATAATCAACCCAATCATCAATTAAATCCTGTTTTTCGGATTTCGATATTTTAGCTGTGCTTTCATTTTGAGCAAAACTTGACTCAAGTGAAAGACTAAAACAGGATAGGAGAATACTCAGAGTTAGTAATATTTTTTTCATAAAATAAGGTCTGCTAACATTTGCTGTAAAAATGATGTTTATATTTAATAATTCCAAGAGTAATTATAACAAGCTCAGAGCAATGTATCCTCCAAGTTAGTCTAAAATTGTCCAACTTTCGGGGTGCAGTGAAATACTCGAAAACTGAATCACTAATTTATTTTTAAAACATTTTATATTACTTATTTAATAGACTTCTTTCATAAGTGCTTTTTAAAACCATAAATCAACATAAAGGCACCCTCATCCTGACCTTCTCCCAGAGGGAGAAGGAACTTTCAATACCAATATAATTCACTTCACATGATCATTTTTTGATTTATGAAAGATCTTTAATAAGCGAGGTAAACCGATACACGCTAAAAAAATCAATTGGGATGTATAGCAATATAAGATTAATTGATCAAATGAAAACAAATTTATTCATCTTATCGATATTAATATACAAATGTTATTAATATTTTTTAATAAAACATTTAGTTTTATTAAAGTTGATTGGCATTATTACTCAGCTAAAATATCACTAGACTAGCTTTATTTTAAATTAAATTATTGAAATTTAATAACATATTTTATTTGTGCTATCTGGGTTAAATCTTACTTGAGTTTTTTTTTAATAACTATTCTTGTATTTTATACGCTTAATAGTATATTAAATTTGTACAAAATTTTTACAGCAAATATAGTGTTTTGTATTTTATTTTTAAATAAAAATGATAAACTGTTCACACTCTGTATGAGGCCATGGGGGCTAAATGAAAGAAGAAATAAAAATCGCTATATTCGGTTTGAGTTTAAATGTGCTCGATGCAATTAAGCAGAAAATACGATCTATGTATGATGACTCACTTCAAGTAAGTTGGGCGAATATTGCTGACCCTCATTTAGATATTCTTCTTGTGAATGATATGTTTTTTAGCTCACCTACAATTCAAAATTTGGTTGGTGTTAAAAAAGTCCCTTATTTGCGTCTGGTCAATAAGAATGAAAAATCAGGGCAAATAGAAGGAGATAAATTATATTTACCTTTTTCACCCTCAGATGAAATTCGAAAATGGTTTAAAGATCGCTATTTACATGTACCTGTCAGTGAGAAAACCGTCAATATTGTCAATCAGATTTCTAAAAAAGCCGATTTAACCAAGGTGGTTCCTGAGCTTTTTAATGAACGAAATGGCAATGTTCAAGTATTCGACTCAAAAGGCAACATCGCATTAGTTAATATTCGCACACAACAAGTTTGGATAGATCCATTGCGAAAAGTACAAGGGACGGATGTTTCTTTAAATTTTACTTATGCAACTATGCAAATGGCACAGTCTGTGAGTACTTTTCAAGGTATAGAACTTAGATCTTGGGTGTGGAATTTATTGTGGTATTCAGATGATGTCAATATTCCAATCAGTTCTAACGATTGTTATAAACTACTAGATTGGCCGCAACCGAATCATCAAAATGAACGGCAAATGGTTTTTAAAATTGCCGCGTGTTTTGAATTGGGAGCAAGTGTTTTCCAAGTGGCTCAGAAAACAGGCTATAGCAAAGAACAAGTCGCTAAATTTGTTTCAATTGGTGTGTTGACCAATGCGCTGAAAAAAATAGCGGTTGAAGATGCAAAACTACTTACTGAGGAAAAACAATCTTCAGGCATTTTACGTGGATTTTTTGGTAAGTTAAGGAAAAAATTAGGGCTTTAAGTGTGTAAAAACATGCAAATCAAATAAGGCTTGTAAAAATTAACCCTTAAATCAAGTTTGTTTAAACTGACACGATAAATAAATGCATAGTCAGTTTATATGATGCAGTGATAAGTTTAAAAATAGGTGATGATGTGATCTTACAAAAGTATAAAATTGTTTTTGGCGGTAAAATGGGTGCTGGTAAAACAGAAGCAATCAAATCATTATCTGAAATTTCAGTCTTATCTACAGAAGCACAAAATACAGATGAGCAAGCGCACAGTAAGGCATTGACCACTGTCGGGATTGACTATGGTGAAATCAAATTAGATGAAGGCGTTATTGTTGGATTATATGGTACGCCAGGGCAGGATCGCTTTGATTTTGTTTGGTCTGTGATATGTAAAGGCGCAATCGGTGCGGTGGTGTTGATTGATCATACGAAAAAAGATGCACTTGAGGATTTAAAATTTTATTTTCAAAGTTTTAAAGAACATCTCAACAATATTGTGGTTGGTGTGACCCACATAGATGAAAATCCGCAGCATCTATTAAAACCGTATAAAGATTGGATGCAATTAAATCAATTGACCATGCCAATTTTTGCGGTGGATGCCAGAAAAAAAGATGATGTATTGGTTATGGTTGAAGCGCTTATTGCAAGAGCCGAAGTCGAATTTGGCTAATTGTCGATATAGTAGATCGTAGATTATAAAATCACATTACTTTATTAAAGGCTGTATAGAACAATGTTAAAGGCGTATACATAATGAATACGCCTTATTTTAATGCTTTTGAAATAAAAAATTGCCATCATCTTAAAAAATAGTCGATAAAAAGTGTTGTTCGCGCAATATAAGCACCAAGATAAAACATTTTATTCAGTTTGCACAAAAATAGTGCGTTAAAATTGTGCGTAATAATTTTAAAATGAGAAGTGTGTTTGAATATGGTGCAATTCTATTTGCACTCAGTATAATAGATGGAATTTAATCGTTGCTAAGCTTATTTTCTGATAAGAAATTCAATATTTTAGCAATTATTTTAAAAGTTGGTATGCTACTTGCTATATAAATACCAACTACTAACACGCACTTCACAAGTGCAACAAAATTCATTGGAGCAAAATGAGCATGGCGAACAAGGTCCTTCAACTCATACAAGAAAGTGGCGCAAAATGGGTCGATTTTCGCTTTACTGATACTAAGGGTAAAGAGCAGCACGTAAGCTACCCATCAGACACTATCGATGAAGATACTTTTGAAGATGGTAAAATGTTTGATGGTTCTTCAATTGCTGGTTGGAAAGGCATTGAAGCATCTGACATGATTTTACGTCCAGATCCTGAAACAGCTTTCCTTGACCCGTTCTTTGCTGAAGCAACCATCGTCGTTACTTGTGATGTTATTGAACCATCTACTGGTCAAGGTTATGACCGTGATCCACGTTCGATTGCTCGTCGTGCGGAAGAATACCTAAAATCAACAGGTATTGGTGATACTGCATTCTTTGGTCCAGAACCAGAATTCTTTGTTTTTGACGAAGTTAAATGGGACATCGATATGTCTGGCGCTCGCCATACATTAATCGCTGAAGAAGCTGCTTGGTCTACAGGTAAAGACTACGAAGCAGGTAACTCTGGTCACCGTCCTCGTGTTAAAGGTGGTTATTTCCCAGTTCCTCCAGTAGATTCTTCACAAGATATGCGTGCTGAAATGTGTGCTCGTATTGAAGACATCATGGGCCCTGGTCGTGTAGAGGTGCACCATCATGAAGTTGCATCATGCCAATTAGAAATTGGTGTAAGCTTCAATACGATGGTTCGTAAAGCTGACGAAGTTCAACAATTCAAATATGCTGTTTGGAACGTTGCGCATCAATATGCGAAAACTGCGACGTTTATGCCTAAGCCTATGGTTGGTGATAACGGTTCAGGTATGCACGTTCATATGTCTATCTCTAAAGATGGCAAGAACTTGTTTGCTGGTGATGAATACGCTGGTCTTTCAGAAATGGCGCTTTATTTCATCGGTGGTATTATCAAGCATGCGCGTGCATTGAATGCGATCACAAACCCTTCTACTAACTCGTATAAGCGTTTGGTTCCTCATTTCGAAGCGCCAATTATGCTTGCTTATTCTGCACGTAACCGTTCTGCTTCGATTCGTATCCCATATGTTTCTAGCCCTAAAGGCAAACGTATTGAAGCGCGTTTCCCAGATCCAATGATGAACCCGTATTTAGGTTTTGCGGCATTATTAATGGCTGGTCTTGATGGTATTCAAAACAAGATCCATCCAGGTGAAGCAGCTGATAAAAACTTATATGATCTTCCTCCTGAAGAAGAAGCGAAAATCCCAACAGTTGCGCATAGCCTAGATATGGCGCTTGAAGCACTTGAAGCGGATCATGAGTTCCTTCTTAAAGGTGGTGTATTCACAAAAGAAATGTTGGATGCATACATCGAGCTTAAAACTGAAGATGTACGTCGTTTAAATACAACGACTCACCCAGTTGAATTTGATATGTATTATAGCTTGTAATTCGTTTTCGAATTTAAGTGATGAAAAACCTGCCTTGTGCAGGTTTTTTTATGCATGAAAATTAGAAATTCAGCATTTTAATTTTAAAATTATGAGAGGGGAGAATTGTCAGTAATGCTGTGTTTGGATTTTGACGATATTGAGTTTGAAGATGCTGAGTTTAATGATAAAAAGCCAGTTAAATAACTGGCAATGAATGAAATTTAAAAAATAATGTTTAGTGTGAACCCGTGATATTCTGTTGATATTTCACCATATATTGTTCACGAATTTCATTACGCTCATCAGATGTTGACGCTTTTTGCATTTTTTTACGCATTTCGTTGCGTTCAGCGGTGCTCATTTGCTGCCAGACTTCACGCATTTTTTGCTTTTCTTGTTCAGGAAGCTGAGTAAACCAATCCATGCGTTGTTGCAGTGCTGCACTTTGATCAGTCGGAATTTCTTTTAAATTTTGATAGCGCTTAATCAGTGCCTTTTGCTCATCCTCAGAAAGGGCATCCCATGTTTCATTGACTTGACTGTTCGCATCTTTAGAAAAAATCCAAAAACGTTCAAATCCAGCAAAACTTGTTTGTAGAAAACCAATAGCACAAAATGCCAAAGCTAATTTTCTAGCTGCCATGAGAATTTTTATCCTCACCAAATACCGATAACATGTCTAAATCTTCCATCATTTGAGGTGAAAGTTTAGGGCTAATCACCACTTGTTGTGGGGTTTGTGATTCTGGTGATATATCAAAAGCATTAGGAATCACAACAAAACCAGTAATTGCCGCTGCAAGTGCAAAACCAGTCATTTTCCAGTGACCAAAACGTGAGGTTTGTTTATCTTGGATATGGTCAAGCACATTGTTCATCACCACTGCTTTATTGCGGTGATGACGTGCAGCTTCATCCAGTTTTGCCGTCACTTGTTTGGTGAAATCATCATTATTCATGTGATGAACCTCCATACGGATTTAAATGTGAGAGCGAAGTTCTTAGTCCTTGAATAGCTCTGTGATAATGAGTTTTTACACTACCTTCTGTACAGTTCATAATAGATGCAGTGGTTTGAGTATCAAATCCTTCCCAAGCACGTAACATAAATGCTTGTTGCTGGCGTACAGGGAGGCGGCTAATGGCTTCTTGAATTTCCTCAACGGTGACATCTTGATCTAGAAATTGAAGTGGATTAGGTGTGGATTCATCCACAATTTCCATGGCCTCTTCATCATCAGAATCTAAATCAATTTTTCGAAATAACGAAAATGGAGAAGCGCGTCGTGCTTCTTTGCGTCGCCAATCTTGTAATTTGTTATTTAAAATTGTATAGAACAGTGGATACCATTCTTCGGTAGATTTCTCAGCATAAGATTTATGTAAGGAAATAAATGCTTCCTGTACCAAATCCATCGCAATCCCATTGTGACCTTGGGTTGCATTTTCCATCATCACTAGGGCACGACCCGTCACGTCCTGCATGAAAAAACGCAGGCGCTGCTCGCTCGTACTCGTTTGAGCACTTGCTGTTTCAGACTGTGACTTCTTTGGTGCTAAGTCCATAGAGATGGAAAATCCCGTCATGGGTACCCACCATTATTTTAAATTCATATCTCTATAACGTTAAAAAAATGGTTTGGGTTGACATGTAAATCAATTATTTTTTTCAGTTTAAATGATTTTTTCCAATAACGGGCAATATTTAAAATAAATTAACCTTATAGTCGTTGTCTAACCATTTCAAAGAAACAAATCGAGCCAGCAACTGCAACATTGAGTGATTCTTGACCACCGGGTTGCGGAATAGATACCGCTTCTGCGCGTTTAAGGGCGAAATCTGAAACACCTTGACCTTCGTTACCTAAAATCCAAACACATTGTTTGCGCAGGTTTTTAGTATAAAGACTTTCTGCCTGATGCGAACTGGTGACATACACAGGAATTTTAAATTGCTTGAGCAGGTCTTCAAGGATCACGTTTTCATATGTGTGTAATGAAAAATGTGCCCCCATACCGGCACGTAATACTCGTGGTGACCATAATGATGCAGAACCTTTGGTACAGACAATTTGTTCAATACCCGCAGCAGCAGCTGATCTGAGTAATGTACCTACATTGCCTGGATCTTGGACATTTTCAAGAATTAGCGTGTCTTCAGTAAAATTCAGTGCCTGAGTTGAACTTGGTAAATCCACAATGGCTAGACATGCAAGGCTGGTTCCAAGGGTACTTAAATCTTTGTATAAAGATTCACCGACCACAAACACAATACCTTGATATTGGTCAAGGATACTGCCTAAATCTTCATGATCTAAGGCATGTTCAGTGGTAAAAATTGAATTAATTTTTCGACCTTTTTCTAACCATGCAAGCGTAAGATGGGTTCCCTCAAGTACAGTTTGTCCTTGTTTTTTACGGTAAGTATTTTGTTCAATTAAACCTCTGAGATGTTTAATTTTGGGATTGTCTTTTGATTCAAGGAAAATTGTAGGCATGGGAGAGTACGTCCAAAAAATTAAGTAGGGTCTGTGATCATTCTATAAAGAAATTGCAACAGACCCTAGCTGGCGTTACTCCCTAAATAGAGAGTAAGAAAAGAGAGAAGAATTAGTTGTGGTAGCTGGTAACAAGCTCAACTTCATTCTTAGAACCAATGATAACAGGAACACGTTGATGTAACTCAGTCGGTTGAATCTCTAAAATACGTGTACGACCTGTAGTCGATGCGCCGCCAGCTTGTTCCATTAACATACTCATTGGGTTGGCTTCATACATTAAACGTAAACGACCTGCTTTTTTAGGATCTTTAGTATCGTATGGATATAAGAAAATACCGCTACGGCATAAAATACGATGAATATCACCTACCATACACGCCACCCAACGCATATTGAAATCTTTTTCACGTATAGATGTTTTACCTGCTTGTAGTTCTTCGATATAACGTTTTACAGGTGCTTCCCAATGACGTTGATTTGATGAGTTAATCGCAAACTCTTTGGTATCCGCAGCAACTTGAATATTTTCAGAAGTGAGTAAGAATTGCTTTTCCTCAGGGTCGTAAGTGAAGAACACAACGCCTGCACCAACGGTCAAAGCCATCATTGTCGATGGGCCATAAAGCACATAACCTGCTGAAACTTGTTGAATCCCTGCTTGCATGAAGTCTTCAGCTTGCGTTACAGCATTTTGCGCAGGAAGGATAGAAAAAATTGTTCCAACACACATGTTAATGTCAATATTGCTTGAACCATCTAATGGATCAAATAAAACCAAATATTTGCCATTGTCTTGAGCTGGGGTAAATTCATCTAATTCTTCAGATGCGAGTCCGCCTACATTTGGATTGGCTTTTAAAGCATCAATTAAATAATCATTTGAAATCACATCAAGTTTTTTTTGCTCTTCACCTTGTACATTTTCATGTTGTGCACTCCCCAAGACACCGGCTAAAGCACCTTTTTGTAAAGCCTGATCGATGGTTTTGCAGGTATTGGCAATAGTTTCAATCACATTGGCAAGTTCAGGTGTTAAGTTCCCTTGTTGTTGTTCTAAATATTGGGATAGGGTGCGATATGACATATCAGAGGTGCTCCAAAAGCGATAAATTTTTACAAACCAAATAATGGAGGCTATTTTAGATGAGTTCAGCACAAAATAGAAATTATCCTGTGTTATTTGTCGTGAAATTACCCTTGAAAGTATTTTAGAAAGTGTTATGTTGAATATACGTACAATAGCGTAAAGGAGCACTGACATGACAACGACAAAGTTTGAAGCGACTCCGACTCCAAATGAAAGCATTGATTTAAAAGATATTAGTGCTGAAAAAGTGAAAGAAGCATGGAAGAATTACGAAGCTAAGCCTGAATTCAAGGAATTCAATAAGCATGACATGATTGAATCTATGCAAAGCCCCAAGCCAGATGAGTCAAAGGCTTAATCAATAAAAAGCGTTCATTGCGATATGAGCGCTTTTTCTATTCATTTATTTTATATTAACTCCGAACAATAAATCTTCATGATAGAGATTGATCACAAAACAGGCATTATCATTCCGTTTAATAAAATTGGTGAACTGGAGTGGGATGTTAAGACTCGCCTAATTTTAGAATCTCTTGCTGATTTAAATGATGATGAGATTGCACCTGCAATTGATGATGAGCAAATTTTAAAACTTGAACAGCGTTTAAATTGTCGCTTACCTGAATCTTTAAAGATCTTCTATCAACACTTTGGGATTGCTGATATTGGTGAACAATTACAGCAATTTGATGATATTGGCTACTTAAAAGATATTTGGGCAAATGCACCGCAATATGCGCCTGAATTTAGTCAGACTGATTTAGCAGTTTTACCTCATCTGATTACATTTAGTGATTATCTTGGTAATGGCAATATGTTTTGCTTTCATGACATCAGCAAAGAAATCTATTACTTTGATCATGACGACACGCCGTATTTAAGTAAAATATTGGACTGTGTGGATGACTATATTAAAGGTTGTCTGATTTTAATACAGTCTGAGTTTTTTGCTGAAGCGCATCCAGATGAGGTGGATGAATGGGTAGAGGAACGGTTTATTGCGTTATTTAATGAGCAAATACTCAAGAAATGGCGTTATTAATATAAATTACCATTGAACATTTTAAGCAGTTTCTTATTTTACTGTACTAAATCAAAATTTTATCTTGAAATACGAAAGCGCAGAATAAGAATAAGCTCTGGTAAAAATGCCCAATTGAATTGGGCATTTTTTATGGTCTATTTTAACAATGCGATCTTGGCATTATTTTAAAAGAGGAGGAACAGCTTCGTAGTTGATTTCAACACGGCGGTTTTCTTTCCAAGCCGCTTCATCATGACCAGCATTGATTGGCATTTCTTTACCGTAGCTTACCGCTTCTAATTGGTTTGCTTTAACACCATTGGTGATCAGGTAGCTTTCAACGGCTTTAGCACGACGCTCACCTAAAGCCATGTTGTACTCACGCGTACCACGTTCATCTGTATGACCTGTTAATGCCACTTTAGAGTTGGCATTGGCAATCAAGAACTGCGCATGTGCTTGTAGTGTTTGGTAGTCATCATTGGAAAGATCACTACTGTCATAATCAAAATGTACCACACGTTTTGCTAAAAATGCTTTATTGGCTTCAGTCACGCCTTTAGATGAAGCACCATTTAAATTTTGTGCATTTAAAGCAGCATCTTCACTTAAACCACTGGTATTTACTGTCGTCGCACTATTTGGATTGGTTCCTGACTCTACAGTGGCAGCAGGTTTACGGCTTGCACAACCTGTCATCACCAAGCTTGCTGCTAATAAGGGTAAAGCTAGATATTGAATTGACTTCATGTTGATCTCCGGTATTTCAATTTTAAATAAGTGATTTACATCTTGATTAAATTATTTAGGGGCCCAAGCAGGTTCACGTACTTCACCTTGTTCGCTTGGTAAGTTCATGCGGAAGCGACCATCTGTAGACATGATTGCCAATAAACCACGATTACCCTCACGTGTTGCATAAACCACCATTTGCCCATTTGGAGAAAAGCTTGGTGATTCATCTAAACTTGTTGGTGTCAAAATATTGGTGATACCTGTAGAAATTTCCTGAATGGCAACTTTGTAGTTACTACCAGAAGGGCGGTGTACCAATGCCACATATTTACCATCGGCACTTAATGTACCACGTGCATTAAATGCACCACGGAAAGTTAAACGTTTGGTCGAGCCATCATCAAAACTATAACGGTAAATTTGTGCTGATCCACCACGGTCAGATGTGAAAATAAATGATTTTCCATCTGGAGCATAACGTGCTTCTGTGTCAATTGCGCTATCGTTGGTCATGCGCTTCACTTGGCGTGAATCTAAATCCATTTGATAAACTTCAGGGTTTCCATGCATAGACGCAGTAAACAGCATTGATTTACCATCAGGAGAGAAACTTGGTGCACCATTTAAACCGCGGAATGCAGCGAGTTTTTCTCGTGCACCTGTGGCTAAGTCTTGGATATAAATAGCAGGGCGCTTGGTTTCAAATGAAACATATGCAATTTTTTTCGCATCTGGCGTCCAAGCAGGCGAGAGAATAGGGTCTCTTGAACTTAATACCGTTTTAGGTTGCTCACCATCGGTATCTGCAATTTGTAAGGTATAACGAGTCTCTGGTGTTGCAGGGTTACGTAACACATAAGCAATACGTCCTGTGAAGTCACCTTGAATCCCTGTAAGCGCTTGATAAATTGCGTCACTGATCATATGTGCCGCAGAACGCACACGTGATGCTGGAATCGAGAGCAATTCATTTAATAGGAATTTCTGCTTTTCAACATCATAGAGTTGGTAATGTACTGCCAATGAACCATCTGCATTGGTTTTTGAGTCACCTAAAACCACATAAGGAACCCCAGCCGCTTTCCATGCTTCTGCATTTATATTGTTTATGTTTGCAGTTGCAGGAAGATTTTTTGATGAACTGGTAAAGCGCCCAGAGCGATTTAAATCTTGTTCAACAATAGGGTAGATAGATTGATCATTACTAAATGGAATGATGGCAATTTTAGGTGCAGATTCAGGTGCTTTGGCAATTTCTAAATGCAATTGTGCATATGATGTGGTGATCAATGCAGGGCTCAATGCAGCAATTATCGCTAATCCTAATAGACGTTTAGGTATGATTTTCATTGGACTTCATGTACTCAAATATCAATTTTTAACTATGCTTAGCTTTGTAGCACAAAGACATTATTTTAATCTATATAAAGCATGTAATTATGAATAAAAGATTATAATTCGCTTATTTGTTGATAAAAATTAAATCTAATTGTATTACATAGGTGAATTACAGTTTCTACTTTTGCAAAAATCGTAAAAATGATGAGTCTTGCTTAATGATTGGGCATTACTCTGTGGTGAAATGAATACGAATTTCTTGTAGCTGGTTATTGAACGCGGGTTGTTTTGACATTTCAAATGGTGCTGCTTTATAAATCGCTGTTTTTATCGATAATGCGAACTCATCACTAAACTGCCCATCCATTAAAATATCTTTAACATTTCCTTTGTTATCTAAATAAACCCGTACATTGGCCCTTTCTATTAAATGAGTTGCTGGTCTTTTCCAATATTTTGTAATGCGGTTGGCTCTATTCTTATAAATTTGGCCGATGATTTGTGATTGTTCGAATTGCTCAGCTTGTATAGGTGCATTTCTTTGTATAAGTGGAGCAGATGGTGAAATTTCATGTAGCAATTGATTTGAAGCTGTTTGTTGGGTATTGGCCTCGATTGGTATGTTTACATTAATATTTTTCGCAAGAGATAGCGGTGTGAGAAAAAAGAGGGAAGTCGTTATAAATACTATTTTAAACTGCATTTTATTTTCCAAATTAACAATTATTGAGTCGATTGCACCATTTTTTGTGAGTTTAATACGTGTATTGGCTTCTTGGCCAGATGAAACTACTGGCATATGCCAAGCCCTGAGAATTTTAAGTGCAAAAATTTTTTTCGCACTTAATGCCATTTTTTAGTTTCAGTTTTTTGCCCATAGGCAAGATTTCTTTATTTTCTAAGAGCCGAAGCAGTTGCAGTCAATTCTGAATGATTGATAGATAAAAAATTAGGTTCAGTATTTTGAGAATTTAGATTTGCTAAAGTACTTTGATAAAAATGAATAATAAAATTTTCAAAAAATCAGTTAGTCATATATTGAAGCATATGCGTACCCTGCCGAAGCAGGGAGCTATCTTATTTCGCGGTAAATGTAGAGGTTACAGATTTAGCAAGATTTCTGGCTGTTGGGTCAGATGGCATAGGATATGGAGCTGCATTTTTAATTGCTGCTTTAATACTTGCATCCAATTGTTCATCTCCACTAGGATTTGTAAGGACAATAGAAAGAACTTGACCTGAATCAGATAAAGTAAACCTTACACTTACTTTTTTTCCAGTTGTTCCAGATGGAACGTTCCATGCTGATTTAACTTTGTTTGTAAAATCACGTGTTGCATTTGAGGCAATTGTTCTCGCTTCTGCCTTTTTATTTGCAGCAGCTTCTTTTGCTTTTTCAGCAGCAGAGGCTTTTTCTTCATCTAATTCACGTGCTAAATCAGCTTTACGTTTTGCGTCCGCATCCGCTTTGGCTTTTGCAGCAGCATCTGCCTTGGCTTTTGCATTTGCATCCGCTTTAGCTTTTGCAGCAGCATCTGCCTTGGCTTTTGCATTAGCATCCGCTTTGGCTTTTTCAGCAGCATCTGCCTTGGCTTTTGCATTAGCATCTGCTTTAGCCTTTGCAGCAGCGTCCGCTTTAGCCTTTGCAGCAGCGTCCGCTTTAACTTTTGCATTAGCATCCGCTCTGGCTTTTTCAGCAGCTTCTGCCTTAGCTTTTGCGGCAGCATCGGCTTTGGCCTGTTGGGCCTTATCTGCGGCTTCTTTCCTGACTTTTTCAGCAGCTTCTGCTTTGCTTTTTGCTTCTGCATTGAGTCTTGCGAGTCTGGCTTTTTCCGCAGCATCTGCTTTGGCTTTTTGAAGCGCCTCTTGCTTGGCCTTAGCTGCTGCATCTGCTTTAGATCTTGCTTCAGCTTCAGCCTTAGCTTTCTCAGCAGCATTTTTAGCCTGCTTTACTTTTTCAGCTACCTCTTGTTTGGTTTTTTCCGCAGCATCTGCTTTAGCTTGAGAAAGTTTTAAGGCTTTTTCTTGTGCTGCTTTAGCCGCTGCCATAGCCAATTGCTGTTCTAATGCGGCTGCCTTGGCCTGTTCGGCAGATTTTTGTGCATCTATCGCCTTGGTATCTGGTGTGTTATTTGCTTCAGTTGGGATTTCTGGTGCAGTTTGATCGGGTTCCGCTGTTTGCTGAATATTTTCTGCAACCTTGCTATCTGCCGTTTCAGTGGCATCAGTTTCTACTAAAGGCTTGGGTTCAGGCGGTGGTAAATCTTCAGGTTTAATTAAAACGGTTTTAATTTGCTTGGGTGGCTCTGGTGGTTGACTTAAACCGAGAAAAAGTAAGCCAGTAATCGCCACCACATGAATACCTAGGGTAAATCCAAGTGCAATCGCTTTTTCTTTAGATTGTGGCTTTTGAATATTTTTCATAACTTACTTTACAGACTCTGTCAGTAAACCCACTTGGCTTAAACCAGCATCTTGCAGTGTAGACATGAGTTTCATGACTTCACCATAAGGGCGTGATTCACTACCATTGATCAAGACACTCAATTGCTTGTTATTTGCTTGTGCCTGTTGCTGGTTTTCTGTAAGTACTGTTTTTAACTCATCTAAAGTTAAAACCTCATTTTTATGGTTTTTGTCTTCAAGTTTAATCGTACCATCTGCTTCTAAAGTCACGATGGCTGGTCGGTCTTCAGATTGAATCGGATTATTGTTTGCTTGAGGTAAATCAACTTTAACACCCGTGGTAATCATGGGTGCTGTCACCATAAAAATAACCAATAAAACCAACATGACGTCGATATAGGGAACGACATTCATATCACTTTTTAAAGGTTTTTTGACGCGCTCAAAACGTCCAGAACGTTGGATTGTCATTATTCATCTTCCTGTGTAGTTCCCACAGATTGACGTTGTAATAGCGCCACCATCTCTTCTGCAAATAATGCACGATCTGAATAAATTTCTTCGCCTTTTGCAGTGTAATGGTTAAATGCTAGTACCGCTGGTATTGCAGCAAATAAACCAATCGCAGTTGCAATCAATGCTTCAGCAATACCTGGTGCAACAGTGGCTAAGGTAACTTGTTCAACCTGAGCTAAGCCAATGAATGCACTCATAATGCCCCAAACAGTACCAAATAAACCAATATAAGGTGCGACAGAACCGATACTGGCGAGAGAGCTTAAGCCTTGCTCTAAACGGCCTTGATCACGACTGAGTCCTACACGCAAGATACGTTCAGTACCTTCAATCATCGATGCAGTTTCAGCATGACGTTTTTTAAGTTTTAAAAACTCACTTAAACCCTGATAGAAAATATCTTCTAAACCGCTTCGCTTAGAATTAAGCTGAGCATTGTTATATAAGGTATTGAGTTCAGCACCAGACCAGAAGATTTTTTGGAAATGCTCATCGCCTTGATGTGCTTTCTTATAGCCCATATGCAACTTGGCAATCAAATACCAACTAAAAACGGATGCGAGTACTAAGATTAGCATCACCAATTGAACCACAGGGCTCGCTTGTAAAATTAAATCAGAGATGTGTAAAGAAGATTCTAGTTGTGTTGCCATAGTTACATGTGCCAAAAGTATTTTTTATTCGTGAGCTAATTCTCGAAGAATTAAATCACGGATTTCGTCAGGAATTCTACGAGGTTTCATATCTGTACTTAAACATGCCAATTCCACCTCGCCAGAAGCAAGCATGATTTCACCACGATATATATTCTGTTGCAACACAAATGACGAAGCTTTACATGAAACTACACTTGCTGTAACAGTAATAAGATCGTCCATGAGTATAGGGCGAGAATATTTCAATGCAATTTTATGCACGACAAAATTGTAATCTTTTTGATGCCAATAGTGGTCAATACCGGATGCACGTAGCCATTCTGTCCGTGCACGTTCCATAAAGCGGATATGATTGGCATGGTATACGATACCGCCAGCATCTGTATCTTCGATATATACACGGATTTGGAATTCGAATTTATTACTCATGTTGCTATGCATTCCTGTGTTGTTTATTGCATATCTATCAATTGCTTGCCAGTATTTACTTGCGCTGATTCAGTTTCAAATCATTCAGCTGAAAAACAAGTGCTTTATCTTGCTGATCTGATTGCTTGATTGAATTTTACTATATTTATAAGGGAACCTATCAACTACGCCAAAAGCATCTATGAGATGTTTTGAGAGAAACGGAAATCTACATGAACAGCGGACTGGTTGTCTGAACAGTACGTGTATATAAGCTTTAGAGGCTATATTGTAGAAAAGTAAATTGATTTGCCCCACTTATAAATTTGCACAAGAGTTTAACCCTGACTTTGGCGCGAATTTTAGCACAAGGCATGCTTTCTCAAATGGCACAAGATTACAATCCGAATGAGGAGAGTAGGGCTGAAGGAGATTAGCTTGTGGATTCTGTTAATGAAGTGGCATTACTGTAGGGAATCCTGTGGTAGCGTTTAAAGCTAAAAAATCTAGAACAAAATTAAACGCCGTAAAGAATATTTCACATAACACTCATTTTGTTGAATGGATTTTGATCTGCATGAAATTTCAATAAATAAAAAACGAATAAAATTTATTTCAATTTTAGTTAGAATATATTAGATTAAATCAATGATTTAATTTAAAAACTTAACCAATGAATATCAATAAAAGCCTATTTCATATAATTATTTTTCCTATATTGTTTTTTTTAAGTCCAACTTATGCAAAAACTGTTAAATTTAAATATACCTCGAAATTAGCTAATCAAGGAGAGATAGATGCACAAAATGATCTTGGATGGATGTATCAGAATGGTCAAGGTGTAGTTCAAAATAATGAAAAAGCGTTTGAATGCTATAGCAAGGCAGCTGTTCAGGATTGTGCTGTAGCACAAGCTAACCTTGGAATGATGTATCAACATGGTCAAGGTGTAATTCAGAATTATGAAAAAGCGTTTGAATGGTATAGTAAGGCGGCTGCTCAGGGGGATTTGGATGCGCAAAATAACCTTGGATGGATGTATCAACATGGTCAAGGTGTAATTCAAAATTATGAAAAAGCATTTGAATGGTATGCTAAGGCAGCTGCTCAGGATAATGCTGTAGCACAAACTAACCTTGGATCGATGTATCAGAATGGTCAAGGCGTAGTACAAAACTATAAAAAAGCGTTGGAATTTTATAAAAAGTTAGCTGCGCAAGGTAATGCTGGTGCGCAAAATAACCTAGGAGTGATGTATCAGCATGGTCAAGGCGTAGTTCAAAATTATGAAAAAGCTTTTAAATTGTATAGCAAGGCAGCTGCTCAGGGATTTTTAGATGCACAATATTACCTTGGGTGGATGTATCAGCATGGCCAAGGTGTAACTCAAAGTTATGAAAAAGCATTTGAATACTATAATAAAGCGGCTGCCCAAGGATATGCAGGCGCACAAAATAACCTTGGAGTGATGTATGTCACTGGTCAAGGCATAGCCCAAAATGATACGAAAGCATTTGAATGGTTTAACAAGGCGGCTGCCCAAGAAAATGCGGATGCACAAAATAACCTTGGATCAATGTATTACAAGGGGCTTTGCGCAACCCAAAGTTATGAAAAAGCATTTGAATGCTATAGTAAGGCAGCTGCTCAAGGGAGTGCAGGTGCAGAAAATAACCTTGGCGTATTGTATGAGAAGGGTCAAGGTGTACCCAAAAATTATGAAAAAGCATTTGAATGTTTTAGCAAGGCGGCAGCTCAGGGAGATGCAGATGCACAAAATAATCTTACTGAGATGTATGAAAAGGGTTTGGTATAGATCAAACTTGATTCCACTTATGTGTACTATTTTATGATGTATACCACTGATCTGATTATTAAAATTAAAGTAGTTAGTGATCTCCTACGATTAATTGAAGCTCGTTTGTAAGAAGATCAACTCTTGGTATGATCAATTTAGTTGTCGGCTTATTCAACAGAAGATTATGTTGAATAAGCCGTTTAAAATAATATTGTGCAGTAAAGTCTTTTACATCCTAAAAAGTAGGTGGCATATACGTTAAAGTACGACCAAGAATCCACAATAAGAATAAAACTAAAGGTAAATGGAAGACAAGCTGGGTAACTGTAAACCCAATGACATCTTTAGCTTTTAACTTTAAAATTCCCAGCATAGGTAACATAAAGAATGGATTAATTAAGTTGGGTAAAGCTTCTGCTGCATTATAAATCTGAACAGACCAACCCAAATGTACTTTCAGATCGTGTGCCGCCTGCATGACATAAGGTGCTTCAATAATCCATTTACCACCCCCAGATGGAATGAAAAAGCCTAAAATAGCCGAATATAACCCCATGACAATTGCGAAAGTTTCCTTGGATGCAATCGATACAAAAAATTCAGCAATATAATGAGATAGAGATAAATCCTGTGCGTTCATAGCACTTGTCATGATAAAAGCAATACTTCCATAGAGTGGAAATTGAATCAGTACGCCAGAAACCGCAGGGACAGCTTTAGAAACGGCATTTAAAAAATTTCGAGGCGTTCCGTGTAAAGCAATACCGAGCATTAAGAAGATAAAGTTGTAAGTGTTTAAACTGGAAATGGCAATAATCGGATTGCTTTTTGTAAATTCATTAAACATCCAGATCAGACCTAAAACCACAATTAAAATGCTCAGAATAGGGGAGTTTTCCAGCCAGTCACCTGGGCGTTTTTTGCTTTGGACTTCGGTCTTTTCATCTTCAAAATGAATATCAAATTCATCAATGGTTTTTATGCTATTGCCTTTAGGTGCAGACCAGAATGCAATGGCAATTGATACGATAATCAATACGGCAGTCATAATCATAGACTGTGGTAAAAAGATCGTTTCAGTAAAAGGAATGATACCGGTTAAGTTATAAAGTGGTTCAGGTAAGCTTGCTTTGTTTGCCTGTAACTGGGCAGCGGAAGAACTAATACCCAGTGCCCAAGTTGCACCCATACCAATAATAGCGGCTGCGGCAGCTGCACGATAATCCATGTTGAGCTCTTTACGCTTGGATAGTGCAATCACCAAAAGGGCAGTTAAAACTGTACTCATTGCCCAGTTAATCAGTGAAATTAAGAGACTAACAGTCGCTACAAAAACGATAGCATTTCTTCCAGATGTAGGAATTTGAGTCATTTTTTGAATTAGCATTTCGACTGGTTTAGATACTGAAACCACATAACCAACGACAATCAACATACACATTTGCATCGTAAATGGAATTAAACTCCAGAAACCATTGCCAAATGAAATTGCGACATCTTGAACAGAAGCTCCTATTCCAATCGCAGCTATGGCGACAATGATGACGCCTAACAGGGCAAAGATATAGGAATCAGGAAACCATTTTTCTGACCAATCACTGACTTTTATTGCAAATTTTTGTAATATATTCTGAGTGTTATCCATATTTAAATATCCTATTTATTCGATTATGAAACCAGTACATCCATGTTGAAAATATTGATTTTCGGGCGATAACGATCAACATCAGTGAGTTTGAAGATTTATGTAAAAGACTCTCGAATGAGCTTTAGGTATATGCACTGTTAAATTTTTTCTAAACTCACATTCCATGCAAGTTCACTCAATTTGATTCCTTTTTTGTGTTGCTCAGTCAAAATTAGCAACTGTCCTTTTATTAAATTATTAACATTGAATTGGCTTTTTTATAAATTTAAAGTTTTAAACGTACAATAAGAAAAACTCATCAATCAAAAATGTATGCCAATCTGCATTTGCAACGTGAAATAAATGATGGCAATTGAACATCCGTTCTATATTTCATAACTTCAACTCTCAACAAACCCGTTCATTCCAAAATTATTTTTTTGTAATTGTTTAAATAACCAGCATGGTTATATGATGCTTTGGTGTTTTTTATCTTTAAACTACTTATGAACAGCCAATTGAATGTAGGAGTCTATATCCAGAGCTGAGTAAAAAGGATGTATCGAGAATAATTTTATAAAAAAATAAAATCAAATATTAATAATAACCTATTGGTTTTAAATAACAAATTTTTTTATGAGACCGATGTAATTAAATCAGCCTATTAAAACCAACAAAAGTTTTTTATTAAGTTTTAATTAAATTAATGTGTAATAACTCTTTACTATGCTTGTTGTTTTTTGTATGCTTTTTATTGCAAATGATAATTCTTATCATTCATATTTAGATGTTTTATTTGTTTTCAATTGTTTATGTCGTCCATCTACTGGAATTCTATTTATGAGTAAGTTTAACCTTCGTCCTATTTCAATCGCACTTTTAGGAATTACAACAACTTCAGCCTTTGCAAGTAGCAAGGTAGAATCCGATGCTACACAACAACTTTCAACGATTGTTGTTTCTGCTGCGGGTTATGAGCAAAAACTAAAAGATGCACCGGCAAGTATTACTGTGATCACCGCACAAGATCTAAAAGGCAAACGTATAAACTCTATCGCAGATGCTTTAGTTGATGTAGAGGGGGTTGATGTCAGTCTTATGGAGGGAAAAACCGGGGGATTAAATATTCGGATTCGTGGTATGAGTGCGGAATATTCTCTGGTTTTGATTGATGGTCGCCGTCAGAACAGTACTGGAGATATTGCACCAAATGGTTTTGGTGAGTCAAATAACAGTTTTATTCCTCCAATCTCAGCAATTGAACGAATTGAGATTATTCGTGGGCCTGCTTCTACGCTATACGGCTCCGATGCAATGGGGGGCGTTATCAATATCATCACTAAAAAAGTTTCAAATGTATGGACAGGCTCCATCACATTAGAAGGGACTTTACTCCCAAACAGTTCTGATTTTGGTAACCATCGTGCAGCAGATGCTTTTCTTAGTGGACCCATTGTTCAGGATTTATTGGGAGTACAGCTTCGTGCACGAAAGGCTCAACGGAGTCAGTCCAATGTGGGATATCTCGATGTAAATGATAATTCAGTAGAGCTAAACAGGGGTGATAATCCAACCAAATCAGATTTAGAAACTATAGGGGCACGTGTAACATTTACCCCAACTAAACAACACGATCTCTCAGTAGAATATGAAAAAACTGAACAATGGTATGACAATAGTAAGAGTCAACTTGGTACACTAGGTGCAAATGGTGGTTATGATAAATCGAAAGAATTTAATAGAGATCGACTAACACTTGTACATACATGGCGCAATAAAATAGGGACCTTGGAATCAAGTATAAGTAATACTCAAACTGAAACCATTGGTCGCCTTATTCCAGCACGTGCTCAAGCAGGTTCAAGTGTAATCACACCACGTCTTTTAGAAAGTGAGGATACGATTTTTGATACTAAATTGGCGACTCAATATTTTAAAGGGCACAATATTACCCTTGGTGGGCAATGGTGGGATGCAAGTATTAAAGACGGATTAAGGGTAAATAAAGAGGTGTCGTTTCAGCAATTAGGTCTTTTTGCTGAAGATACATGGGCACTTACCCCTGATCTAGCTTTAACGACGGGTTTACGTTTTGATAATCACGATACATTTGGTAGTTTTTGGACACCTAGAGCATATTTAGTTTGGAATGCAAATGACAATTGGACGTTTAAAGGTGGTTACAGTGAGGGTTATAAAGCACCTCGCTTAGAGCGCCTGACCAATGGGATTTATAATGTTGGTGGACAAGGACGAACTCCTCTTTTTGGAAGTCCAGATTTAAAACCTGAAACCAGTAATAACTTTGAGCTGGGTACTTATTTTAATAATGGTTCCAATTTTGATGCCAACATCACAGCATTTTTCAGTCAGATTAAAGATAAGATAATTAATGGACCAGTGGAGAAAAACTGTGATTTCTTGATTACTAAAGATTCATGTGAAAAAGAAATGGCAAGACTTGGTACACCATGGCTAATGCAAGCTGGAGATACTGGCAAACGTGCTTGGAATATTACTCGTCCGATCAATGCTCAAAAGGCAGAAAGCTACGGTATTGAAACCGGCTTAAATTGGGAGTTTGTACCGACTTGGAAATTTGGTCTGAACTATACATGGACGGAGGCAGAAATTAAGGACAAAGCGAGTGGTAATCCACCATTAAACGATACGCCTAAACATATGATCAATGCATCATTAAAATGGCAAGCAGATGATAAAATTCAATTATGGGCGCGAGGTGAATACCGGAGTGAACGTGCGCGGTTTACACCAGACTACTATAATAGTCTACCTGTAGTTAACCAAGACGTTTATGATGCACTGGGTGATTTTAAAGCATATGGCTTGATGCATATGGGTTCAAATTTTATTGTAAATGATCAATGGGATATTGCTGTGGGTTTATATAATGTCTTTGATAAAAACTTTGTTGATTATCAGAAAGTAGGCGCAGACTATTATAATCGGTATAAAAATACTCAAGAAGGACGCCGTGTTCAATTGAGCACAACGTTTAAATTCTAATAAAACTCATCTTCAATTAGCATTATAAAGCCCTATTTGTATAGGGCTTTTCTATATAAAACTATAAAATAAACAAGGGAATATTGAATATTCCTTTGTATTGATTATTTTGGTTCAGGTGGTGTCATCCCAAACTGTAAATAGGCTTGGTTGGTTGCAATACGCCCACGTGCAGTACGCATAGTATAACCTTGTTGAATCAAATAGGGTTCAATCACATCTTCTAAGGTGCCTGAATCCTCAGCCATTGCTGCAGCCAAAGCTTCAACACCAGCAGGGCCGCCATCAAAACGCTCTAATAACATCGATAAATAACGACGGTCTAACGTATCTAAACCATCTTTATCAACATTTAACATATCCAATGCACGTTGTGCCATGTGTTGAGTAACTTCACCAGTACCTTTAACTTGCGCATAGTCACGGACACGACGTAACAAGCGGTTAGCAATACGGGGAGTACCACGTGCACGACGAGCTATTTCTTTTGCACCATCTGCTGTTGTGGGAACATTCATTAATGTTGCTGAACGCGCCACAATATGAGTTAAATCTTCAACTGAATAAAACTCTAAACGTTGCACAATTCCAAAGCGATCACGCAAAGGTGAGGTGAGTAGACCTGCACGCGTTGTCGCAGCAACCAAGGTAAATGGTGGTAAGTCTAATTTTATCGAACGTGCACCAGGGCCTTCACCAATCATGATGTCGAGTTGGTAATCTTCCATCGCGGGATAAAGAATTTCTTCAATCACTGGAGAGAGGCGATGAATTTCATCAATAAATAGCACATCACCTTCTTCCAGATTAGTCAGCATTGCAGCCAAATCACCTGCACGTTCCAGTACTGGACCAGAGGTAGATTTAAGATTCCCCCCCATTTCACGGGCGATAATATTGGCCAATGTGGTTTTACCTAAACCGGGTGGGCCAAAGATCAAGGTATGATCAAGTGCTTCACCACGACCACGAGCAGCACCAATGAAGATTTCCATTTGCTCTCGTACAACAGGTTGGCCTATATAATCATCCAAAGAGGTTGGACGAATGGCACGATCAAAATGATCTTCGGGTTTTTCAGCCCCACTGATTAAACGGTCTTGCATGAGTGTCTTAATCTGTCTTATTTATTCATGGATTTAAGTGCAGCACGGATAATGTCGCTTGCTTCAGTATAGTCTGCTTTCACGGCATTAATCAGTTTTTGTGCTTCCAAAGGTTTATAACCTAAAGATTGCAATGCAGCTTCAGCTTCAGCAACAGCAGAATTGCCTGTAAATTGTATTTGAGTTGAAGTCGAATTACTCGGTGTGGTACCTGTAGCAAAGGCTTTAAAGCGATCACGAAGTTCAATCATTAAACGTTCGGCTGTTTTCGCACCAACGCCAGGGACTTTAACTAAAGTTTTCACATCACCATTCTCAACAGTATGTACCAACATTTCCACACTCAGTGTAGAGAGAATGCCTAAAGCCATTTTAGGACCGACACCATTCACTTTTAGCAGGGTGCGAAAGATGGTTTTTTCTTGAGCGTTAGAGAAGCCATAAAGTAATTGAGCATCTTCACGGACGGCTAAATGTGTCCATAAGGTAACTTTTTGACCTTTTTGTAATTGGCAAAATGTTGAGAGTGGCGTGTCGATCTCATAACCCACGCCATTTACATTTAAAAGTACGGTAGGTGCTTCTAAAGCTAAGACTTCACCAATAAGACATCCGATCATTGAGTTTGTTCACTTATTTGTTAATGGTTGAATAGTAGATGCCATTTGCTCTAAACGCAAAATTGCTTTAAGAATTTCTTTGCGATTTCGGGCAGATTTTATCCAAGCAGGTAAACGATTAAAATAGGTTTTATTGGTATTTAAATAAGTTCTTTGTCTAAGGTTTGCAGAAATATAATCTTTTAAACAGTTAATATGTTCTTGATTATAGGCGAAAATAAGTCCATTTCTTGTTGATACACATAGTGTTAGGCAATAACCAAAATAAGGATCTGTATTGAAGCCGCGATTAAATTGTTTGCGTATATCAAATTGGTTAGGATAGATCCGTTTGGAAATTGGGCAAAAGTTGCAATTCAATTCAATAAATTGAGGAACAAAACTCTTTTTTGCATAGTATTGATGAAACTGAAATTTTCCACGTTTACAACGACAAGTTTCTTCAATATCTAAATAAACCCCAGAGAAATAGCCTAAGTTATTTTCCTGTTTGGCTTTTTGGTCAAATGATTTACAACAATTTTGGCAACTAAAAAAGGGTTGCTCGAAATCAACATCATCAATTTTTTTCGTATAGACGGTGGCATTTTTTAAACAAAATGGACATTCTACTAAAATAGGTTGCCGAGAAAATCTATTCAATGTGATTCCATCATCTACAAACCGTTTCATCAAAAGAATCCTACTTTATTACCTTGGAGTTCTTGCGCTAAGTTATAGGCTTGATGGTCTGAAAATTTACTCACGATATCTAAGACTTGCATAATATTGTCATAGTGATGATCACTAAAGCGTGCACCAAACCGTTCTAAAATAGACAGTAAACGACCATCTTTAAAACTTAATGTTTTATTTGGTGTGGTAAGGGGAATAAAGGCATCTAAAATATGCTGTAAACTTTGATGGGCAATAATTTCCAAACCTGATTTTTGCGGGTGTTCAAAGATTTTTTCACGAGCAAGATTTTTTGCTCGATCTATCCCGATCTCAATGTCCTCAGCACAGTATTGCAGTAATGAACCTTTTAGCTGTCCTGACAAAATTTGATAATGTTGTTTTGCGAAAGCTGTGGTTACTTCATCAACCAAACGTTTCATGACACGACCACGCAAAGCGGCAATTTTTTGTTGCCAAGTCATATACGGCATACTGAGTTCAGCGGGAACACCATAATCTCCTAATAAATCGAGAAAAATAGGTTCAACTTCTTCATAGCTGAGCATATTGAGAATAATGCCGTCTTCTAAATCAATTAAGGCATAACAAATGTCATCAGCAGCTTCGAGTAAATACGTCAGCGGGTGACGACACCAATGATACTCACCCAATTGAATTAAACCGAGTTGATCTGCAATCTGTTTAAGAATTTCTTTTTCAGCTTGATAACAGCCAAATTTAGCACGTTTGCTTGCAGGGGTATTTCCTTGAGATTCGATGGTCTTTGAGAGCCAAGGATACTTTAAGTAAGCTCCTAACGTTGCGTAAGTAAGACGCATCCCCCCATCATGAGGATGATAGTCAATTTTAGTAAGCAGTCTTAAACCTTGTGCATTGCCTTCGAACTGCCGTACATCTGCTTGTTGTTCAGGGCTTAGGTCTTGTAAAAAATTTGTATGTGCAGCGTCATCAAACCATTCACGAATCGCATATTCACCAGCATGTCCAAAGGGTGGATTACCAATATCATGTGCCAAACATGCAGCTTGAATAATTGCCCCTACATCTGCTGGGGAGATCCAAACGGGGAGTTCATTTTTGATTTTTTCAGCAGCGAGCATTCCCAAAGAACGGCCAATACATGACACTTCTAAAGAGTGTGTAAGCCGTGTATGAATACCATCATGTTGGGTCAGTGGATGAACTTGAGTTTTACGATTGAGTTGTCTAAAACTTTGCGAAAATATAATGCGGTCATAATCTTTATGAAATGGACTTCGTGCCTGTTCTGTACTTTGCTTTTTACTACCTAAACGAACTGTTGAAAGGAGTTCTAACCAACGCATTTGAGTCATTTATCATTATTCATTCTTTCGTTAATCGTATGATGCCAAATTTATTGAAAATGTACTAGGGGCGGGCGTCATAAGTTGTCTTGTTCGGTTTATATTTGAGAAATATTTTCCCAGTATTTTTCACCCTTATATTTAAAATAATTCATAATGAAGTTATAAAAATTGGTCTCAACACTAAACCAATCATCTCTCGCTGTAATTGGGTTCACGACAACAACAGAGCCATAATCAGGTTTTTCAGAATCAAGGCGAATTAAAAGCTGTTTGCCATCATCTAAAAATTATCCAATAATACAATCACCTGTTAATTTTTGATCTTTTCTATCCACTAAATATTGAGCAGTAAATTTTTGAATAATCTGTAAAGCAATTTATAATCTAGATAGTCCAAACATTAGGAAAATTTCCATGATTAAAGTTAATATGTTTATCCCTATAAACAGTTAAAATGAATAAACATTATCCTTGTATAATTAAAAAAAGAGTAAAGCATGAATAAAAATTTCTTCTTATTAACTATGATTATTCTATTTGCAGGGTGTAGCCCAACTGATAAAAATCTATCCAATCAAAACAAAGAAATCGAAACTCAGAAAAAGATTGCAGCAAGCAAAGCTGAAATTGAAGAAAGTATTCCTACGAAGCCTGAACCAGTAGATCAAGCTTTAGCGACCTTTGCTTTTCAAGAAACGCCAGATGGTCATTTAACAAATAATTGTATTTGGACAGATGATCCAAATGCGCAAAATAAACAGTATTGGAGTATCTTACCAAGCAGTATGCTCAATGGAAAAGCTAAATTTACAATAGAGGATCTTACGCCTAGCAAGGTGAAGATTGGGCAACCAATTAAAAACTGCAACGAAGCTTATAAAAATGATACGGCAAACTATGCATATGCGATCAATAAAAGTGGCGATTTGGTCAATGCGGTGGCCCTCAAGCTTGATCGAATGACTCAAAATGCGGATCATACCTATACAATTGATCTGAATAAAAACTCGCATCCTGAAAAAATCTATGTGTGCTATAACATGGAAAGTTTAGATGCATTTTTCATTGACTCTACATCTCAAAACCCATATTTAGAACATATCAATATCCAATTATCCTACGATATTGATGGTGAAATCGATCCTGAGATTTCTTGTGGAAAAGTCTTTTATCAAAAAAGTGGAATCATTGCGAAAGAAGATCCTAAAACGGGTGAGTTTCATTATACAGCTCAATAATTCAATTGTTACGAATCATGTTTAAAGACGAAAGTCAAAGTAAATCGGATATTTAAAACCAAGATTTCAGCGTTTTTTAAGTGGGATATGACTAGCTGAAATCTTGCTTTCACAGTAGAATATGCGCTCTCTTCAAGTCACATTGAGGTAGGTTGCCAAAACCTGCCCGTGGAGCCAAAAACAGCATGTTTATCGTTGCCGGTGCACCTGCACACTCTTCTTTTAAGCAAACACAACTATTAACACGCCTTGCGTCGATCAGTTCTGTTCAATCAATAGAAAGCCAATGGGTTTACCTTTTCGACCAAACGCTCAACGAGCAACAACAGCAATCTGCTTTACAGCTTTTAAACGATGGCGCATCGTTTGAAGTTCGTCAGGCTGCAAGTGACGAAGTCCAGATTTTAGTCACGCCACGTGTCGGTACAATTTCACCGTGGTCATCTAAGGCAACCGATATTTTTGCCAACTGTAATACACCTGTACACCGCTTAGAACGCGGTGTTTTGTTTACTTTAAAGGGAATTTCTGAAATTTCTGATGAAGTAAAACAAATTTTACATGACCGTATGACAGAAAGCGTTTTCAATAAAATTGATGACGCAACAGCTTTATTCTCTGAAACTGAGCCTAAACCTTTAAACTCAATTGATATTTTGGGGCAAGGTAAAGATGCACTGGTTAAAGCAAACTCTGAGTTTGGCTTTGCATTGTCAGATGAAGAAATTGACTATTTAACCGCAGCATTTAATAAGATGGGGCGTAACCCACACGACATCGAGTTGATGATGTTTGCTCAAGCAAACTCAGAACATTGTCGTCATAAAATCTTTGGTTCAGAGTGGACAATTGATGGTGAAAAACAACCATTATCATTGTTCCAAATGATTAAAAACACCTATAAAGAATCACCTACAGATGTTTTGTCAGCATATAAAGATAATGCTTCTGTAATTGTTGGTTTTGACACACAGCGTTTCTATCCGAAAAAAGATGAAGCTACGGGCCACCATATTTATAAATACAAGAGCCAAGCTGCTCACATTCTCATGAAAGTGGAAACCCACAACCATCCAACAGCAATTGCTCCATTTGCAGGTGCTGCGACAGGTTCTGGTGGTGAAATTCGTGATGAAGGTGCAACAGGCCGTGGTGGTAAACCAAAAGCGGGTTTAACGGGCTTTACGGTTTCTAACCTTAATATTCCCGGTTTTGAACAGCCTTGGGAAGAAAATTACGGTAAACCATCTCGTATGGCATCACCACTTCAGATCATGATTGATGGTCCTTTAGGTGGTGCAGCATTTAACAACGAGTTTGGTCGCCCTGCGTTAAATGGTTACTTCCGTACTTTTGAGCAAAATGTTAATGGCGAAGTAAAAGGTTTCCATAAACCGATTATGATTGCAGGTGGTTACGGAAATATCCGTCCTGACCATGTTGAAAAAGATGCAATTCAGCCAGGCGATTTACTGATTGTACTGGGTGGCCCTGCGATGCTCATTGGTTTGGGCGGTGGTGCAGCTTCTTCTGTAGATAGTGGTAAATTGGGTGAAAACCTAGATTTTGCTTCTGTACAACGTGAAAACCCAGAAATGGAGCGTCGTTGTCAGGAAGTGATTGATGCATGTTGGAGAATGGAAGACTTTAACCCGATCGTATCTGTACACGATGTAGGTGCGGGTGGTGTTTCCAATGCAATGCCTGAACTTGTGAATGATCACGAATTGGGTGCAACTCTTGATCTTCGTAAAATCCCATCGCTTGAACCAGGCATGTCGCCAATGGAAATCTGGTCAAATGAAGCGCAAGAACGTTATGTGCTTGCCATCAAACCAGAATCATTAGAGTTATTTGAATCGATTTGTGCACGTGAACGTTGCCCATTTGCGGTATTGGGTGAAGCGACTGAAGCACGTCAATTGACTGTAAACGACCCATTGTTTGAAAACAAAGCAGTGGATATGCCAATGCAAGTCATGCTTGGTGGCACGCCACGTATGAGCCGTTCATACGAAACGATTCAACGTAAAGGTGATGAGTTTGATGCATCTAAAGTCGATTTAAAAGATGCGATCTTCCGTGTATTGAAAAACCCGACAGTGGCTTCAAAATCATTCCTAATCACTATTGGTGACCGTTCAATCACGGGTATGGTATCGCGTGATCAGATGGTGGGCCGCTGGCAAGTGCCAGTTGCGGATGCTGCGGTAACCACAACAAGCTTACAAGGCTATACCGGTGAAGCAATGGCAATGGGTGAGCGTCCTCCTGTTGCATTGTTAAATCCTGCTGCTTCGGCACGTTTGGCCGTGGCTGAGTCCATCACCAATATCATGTGTGCCAATATTGAACAGATCAGCGATATTAAACTGTCTGCTAACTGGATGGCGGCCGCTGGTCAAAAAGGTGAAGATCAAGCATTATTCGAAGGTGTAAAAGCAATCGGTATGGAAATGTGTCCTGCATTGGGTATCGCAATTCCAGTGGGTAAAGACTCATTGTCAATGCGTACGACTTGGAATGACGACGGCGAAGATAAATCTGTGACTTCACCAATGTCTGGTGTTATCACTGCATTTGCACCTGTGTTGGATGTTCGTAAAACATTGACACCAGAATTGAAAAATGAAGATTCAGTTTTGGTACGTATTGATTTATCTAAAGGTCAGTTCCGTTTAGGCGGTTCGATCCTTGCACAAGTGTATAAGGCAATTGGTTCTGTTACACCTGATGTTGATAACTTTGATGAGTTCAAAGCATTCTTTGCATTGGTTCAAGATTGGAATAATCGCGGTTTGATCAAGGCATATCATGACATCGGTGATGGTGGCTTATTGGCAACTGTTGCTGAAATGATGTTTGCTTCACGCTTAGGTGTAGCACTTGAAGATCAATCTACTGAAAGCTTATTTGCTGAAGAAATCGGCGCAGTATTGCAAATTTCTTCAGCAGACTGGGCAAGTTTGACAGATGAAGTTGCAACTTCTAGTTTAAGAGAAGCAATTCGTGTTGTTGGTACTGTCAATGATTCTGATAAATTATCAGTGAACGGTTTGCTCCTTGATCGTGCTGAATTGCAACAAGCTTGGACTGAGGTGTCACATCAAATTCAACGTTTACGTGATAACGTAGAAACCGCTGATTCAGAATTTGCCTTAATTGGTGATAAAAACCATAAAGGTATAATTGCATTACCAACATTTGATTTAAATGAGCCTGTTGAAGCACCTTATATCAATGAACGCCGTCCAAACATGATGATTTTACGTGAACAAGGCGTAAATGGTCATGTTGAAATGGCTGCGGCATTCGATAAAGTTGGTTTTAATACGGTTGATGTTCACATGAGTGATTTACTTTCAGGTCGTGTAGATTTAGACGACTTTGAAGGTCTGGTTGCTTGTGGTGGTTTCTCTTATGGCGATGTTTTAGGTGCTGGTGGTGGTTGGGCTAAGTCTGTACTGTTTAATCCTAAACTTCGTGATCAATTTGAGAAATTCTTTAACCGTGATAATACTTTCTCTGTGGGTATTTGTAATGGTTGTCAAATGCTGGCTCAGCTTGCGCCACTCATTCCGGGTGCAGACAACTGGCCACGTTTCCGCCGTAATACTTCAGAAGTATTTGAAGCACGTGTTGTGAATGTGAAAGTTGAGAAATCTCCATCGATTCTTCTAGAAGGCATGGAAGGCTCTATTTTACCAATCGCTGTTGCACATGGTGAAGGTCGTGCAGAAACTTCTGCTGAAAACTTTGCTGCGTTAAATGCTGGTAATCAAGTAATTTTACGTTATGTAGACAGCTTGGGTAATGCAACTCAACAATACCCATTGAACCCAAATGGCTCTCCTGAAGCGATTTCTGGGGTGACTTCAAAAGATGGTCGTGCAACGATTATGATGCCGCATCCTGAACGTAATTTCCGTGCTATTCAGCATTCTTGGAAACCTGAAGAGTGGACTGAAGATGGTGCATGGTTACGTATGTTCCGTAATGCGCGTAAGTTTATTGGTTAATTAGACTAGACCAATAGATTAAAAAAGCCCCGTAAGGGGCTTTTTTTGTTTTAAACTGATCAATATTTTCATTATCTCCACTCAAGGATGAAATTTATGCTGCTACGTGTGATAGTGGCACTATGTATGATTAAATAATGAAACATCAGAATGAGTTGATTTCTATAAAGTTAATTATATAGATAAGTATAAGATAATTTTAGTTACAGTTTTAACGTTGGTTTATTTTTTGCATGTTATACATTGTCTATTAAAAGACTGATGTTTTGCCCCAAAGATGTTCCATGATGTAGCAAGAATGAGGTGATAAAATGATAAGAACAGTCAATTATTCAACAGCAGATAAGGTCATCCTTCGCCAAAAAGGCTGGAAATGGTTTAGTGTTATTTTAGCTGTACAAATGCTGATTATTCTCAGTGCGTATTTAATTGCATAGCTAAAGAAACGAGTACGTTTTCTGATTGATAATTTTTAGATGATAATGACAAAAGCCACTTTATTGTGGTTTTTGTGCATTAAAGATCTTTCATGAATCAAAAAATAATCATGTGGAGTGAATTATATTAGTATTGAGAGTTCCTTCTCCCTATGGGCATAGGTATCTACACAATTAAATCTATTTAAGTTAAATTGGAGAGCATGCTCTCCAATTTAACATTCCACACTTAGATAACCGATTAGTTAAACGCTACGGACGTCTTGTAAAACTTAATATGAATCCACTTGCTTCATTAGCCCCAGCGCTTAAAGATATTACCTCTACCCAAAAGACTAGCTTTGCTACAACCCAAGCAGTTTGGCGTTTCTTAAATAACGAAAACGTTTCATTTCAACAACTCAATCAGCCTCTTCAAAAACTTGCGCTTGAACAAATCGCTCTATCGAATCACCACTATGCCTTAGTTGCTCATGATTGGTCTCAACTACAATATTTCAAACATAACAACAAGTTAAATAGATTCAAAAGAACACATGCAAGTGACAAAGGCTATGAATTACAAAGCAGTTTATTAATTGATGCGGAAACGGGGTTACCCATTGCACCATTAGATCAAACTTTATGTGATGCTACTGGACGTTATTCAACATTTACTGATGAGCATAAAATAAAAGAAACCCATTTAAATGCACTATGTGAACAAATCGAACATATTGAGTCTTTACCAATAGAAAAGAAACTCGTACATATTATTGATCGTGAAGGAGATTCAATTGCTCATCTTAGATTATTGAATCAACAAGAACATTTATTTCTTATTCGAGGTAAAGAAGGAAATCGTGTTGAATATCAAGGAGAAGATGTTAAGTTAAGAGAAGTGTCAGACCAAATACCAACTACACAAACCCATACAATTCAATATAAAGGGAATTGCGAACAACTTTATGTTGGTGAAACTCAAATCAGTATTACGCGTAATGCAAGACCAATGCAAAAAGATGAAACGGGAAAAAGAGTTCCACCACAAAAGGGAAAGTCATTAACCGTTCGACTGATTGTAGTTGAAGTTAAAAATAAGCAAGGAAAATCACTTTCTCGTTGGAGCTTATTAAGTAATGTATCATCAGAAATTCCAAGTATAGAATTGGCAACTTGGTATTACTGGCGTTGGAAAATAGAAAACTATTTTAAGTTGTTAAAACAGGCGGGCCATGACATTGAGTCATGGCTACAAACAACTCCGCAAGCGATATTAAGACGACTCTTAATTGCAAGTATGGCATGTGTATTAACTTGGCGAATACAGCGAGAAAATGATGAGAAAAATTCAAGAGTTAGAGTCTTTCTAACACGTCTATCAGGAAGGCAACAAAAAAGAGGAACAAGGGAAAGTGCTCCTGCAATTTTGGCTGGTCTGTCAATATTACTGAATACACTACAATTATTATCTGAACATTCGGTTGATGACCTTAAGCTGATTGCTGAAATTGCATTAGAGTCTCTACAAAAAGATGTGTAGATACCAATGCCCTATGGGAGAAGGTTAGGATGAGGGTGCTTTTATGTTGATTTATGGTTTTAAAAAGGGCTTATGAAAGAAGTCTATTATGAATTTTTATAATTTTTTGTTCATAAAAATAAATGACCTAATCGTGACTTTAGAGTCCTTATAAAACTTATTGCTTTCATAAACGACTGCTGGAAAATAATCTATGAAACAGTTTCAGAATATAAATAAAATAAGTTTACTAATCGTCGGTTTAATTTCTACACAATTGGTAAATGCTCAGAATATTCAAATAGACACGCTTATCGATACTAAAGCGATCAATTGTTATGCACTTTTTCAACATCCTGAAAGTAAAATAGCTGTACTTTTACAAGATTTTAGCCGTAATGGGCAGAAAAATGTAAAGCTGAATAAATCTAAACAGACGATGATTATTGGTAATAATACATATTATGGTGTGCAAGGTTATCGCTATTATAAAACTGCACATACTGAACAGGATGATTTAGCAGTAGATCATCATGTTTTTGGATCACAACTGATCAAAATTGCCTTACAAAAACATAAATCGGGTAAAACTCAATCCAATGGTTACTATTTTGTATTTAAGGGTACACCGACAACGGTGCTCTATCATTTACGTAAGGTTTTGGGTGATGATTGGAATATTGAGAACGCTTTAGATGAAACACCACAAGGAAACTCAAAATTGAGCTGTGGCTATACAAGGTAAATGAATGAATAGATATATGTTTCTAATACCAATACTGATTTCACTTAGCGCATGTTATCCATATATAGAAAAAACCATACCTGAAATTGAAGTAACTGTAAAAGATTCTGAAGGGAAATTGGTGGATCTTGCTTATGTCGTTTTAACGACGACAGTTAAAGAGGGTAAAACGATCAAAAACTACAAGACCCAATATACTAAAAATGGCAAAGCGTATTTTGATGTTAATAGATCTTTTGCACTGAATATGGGGTTGGAGAGAAAATATACATGGTCGCTCTGTGTATCTAAACAAGGCTATAAAAAGCAATATTATAGTATTTCAGATAAAAGTATTTTTAATATACATTTAGAAAGTTTGGAAGATCCAAAAGTGAATCAAAAATGCCAGAACAATACACTTAGAATAAGGTGACTATAATTTCCCATATGTTAAAATTGATTTAGAAAAATCAAAAATTTTTTAAATAGATAAGATTATGAAAAGAAACATATTTCTAGTACCAATCCTGATTTCTTTAACTAGCTGTTATCCGATATATAAAACACAGAAGCCTCAAGTGACTGTGACTGTTGTAAATGAGCAGGGAGTAGCAATTCCTGATGTAAAAGTCGTGTTAGTAACGGCAGTACATCCTGCAAAATTAGATGATCAATATGATGAAAAGTTTACAAATAAATTGGGGATAGTGAATTTTGAAAAACGGGCCGAATGGAAAGTTGAAAGCTTAATGATTCATGGGGTGCAAGTTTACGATTGGAATCTATGCCTTGCAAAAGATGGTTATATCACCCAAGAATTTGTCGAAGTAGGTAAAAAAGCGCAGATTAAAATCATTTTAAAGAAGGGTAAAACGCCATTAAAACAGTACTCTTATCAATGCTAAAAGGTTAATTATTCTGCATATCATATATTCAATCTTTTGAGCGATTTGTGGAATTGAAAGCAGTCTAAAAGGGAGGTAATCTCAGTCAAGCATGTACAAAAAAACCACCCGAAGGTGGTTTCTCTGATCTTAAAAATTAATGTGTGGCATCAAAATTATAAGATTTTTGTTTTTCAGTATCGAATTTGCCTTCCCATTTACTAATCACGAGAACAGCAAGTGCGTTACCAATCACATTTAATACCGTACGAGCCATATCTAAAATACGGTCAATACCTGCAATAAATGCTAAGCCTTCTAGTGGGATACCCACGCTGCCTAAAGTTGCCAATAGAACCACGAAAGACACACCAGGAACGCCTGCGATACCCTTAGAGGTAATCATCAGGGTCAAAACCAAAACAAGCTGTTGAGTGATGGTTAAATCAATACCATAAAGTTGTGCAATAAAGATAGCAGCAATACTTTGATAGAGTGTTGAACCATCTAAGTTAAATGAATAACCGATAGGAACAACAAAACTGGTAATTGATTTTGGCGCACCATAAGCTTCCATTTTTTCCATCATACGTGGTAAAACGGTTTCAGAGCTTGCAGTGGAGTAGGCAAGAATAAGTTCATCTTTTAAGATTTTGATAATTGTCCAGATACTGAAACCACAGAATCTAGCCACAAAACCAAGCACAATAAAGATAAAGAATAGGATTGCCCCATAAACTAAAACAGCAAGTTTAATTAATGGTAATAATGAACTAAAACCAAAGTTTGCTACAGTCGCAGCGATCAAACCGAATACACCAAATGGTGCAAACATCATGATCATGTGAGTTACTTTGAACATTGTTTCAGAAACAGCTTTTAACACGTCAATTAACGGTTGCTTGGTTTCTTTAGACAATGAACCTAGACCAATACCGAAAATGACTGCAAAGAAAATAATCGGCAACATGTGCCCATCACCCATTGCAGCAAAAATATTCGGTGGGATAAGTGAAAGAACTGTATTCACTAAGCCATGAGCTTCATGGCTGACTTCCTGTGTCGTTTCTTTATATTGCGAAATATCAGAGGTTGTCAGTGTAGACATATCAATGCCTGCACCAGGTTGGAATACATTGGCAGCAACTAAGCCTACAATAATTGCAACTGTCGTAATAATCTCAAAATAAACAATGGTTTTAAAACCAAGTTTACCGACACTTTTACTGTCACCCGCATTGGCAATTCCTAAAATCAGCATGGAAAGCACAAGTGGAATTACAATCATTTTGATCAGATTGATGAAAATCTTACCTAATGGTTGTAAAAAGTTTGCAATGATGTCACCGCGAATTTCAGGTGCGTTGTGCAAAAAAGCACCAACAAGAATACCTAAGAAGAGCGCAATAACAATTTGCCAAGCAAGGCTAATTCTCATTTTCTTCATACTGAGCCCTTAAAATTCAGATTTTGGCGAAAAGGAAAACTCTATCAAAAAAACACAAAAGAAATCCCGCTAAAGCATGTGGGTGCCTTAGGGTGGGAGATTCTGAGTATTCAGAGTATTTCGAAAATGGCCTATTCTGACTCTATTTGCGTCAGCAGTACTAACTTTTTTATCAAAAACGCGTTCAAATGATTAAAAATAGTTCAGTTTGATTAAAATATTCGATTTTATTGTTAATTTTAATTCATTATATAAATTAAATTTCACATAACTATTCTTATTTTTTATATGTTTGCGTTAGGCGTATATATGCCCATATCATCAAAATTCCTGTTAAGCATACGAGATAAATTAACTTAGGAATAATCACTTGAATCGGCACACCCATTTGATTTAACTGAATAAATAAATTAATCCCTTGAGTGGATGGGAAGAGGTGAGCAAAATACTGCATCCAAGTTGGCATTGCTTGCAGGGGCCAAGCTGCACCTGATAGTAAAAACAATGGAATTGAGGTGAAAACGATCAGATGTCCAGCACGTTCTGAAATATCTAGATAGCTGGCTAAAAGCATTGCCATTGCAATCACGCAACTAATAAAAATCGGAACGGAAAACAGCATGCCCCAGAAATTGCCGCCTCTCGGGTAATCATTGATCCAGTAAGTGAAACCAAATAGATAATAGCAGCCGAGGCAACCAATCGTGAGTGCTGCTAGATAGATTCCAAAAAACTCAGCAGTTGTGGCTCGCCATCGTCGTTCACGATACCCCGCAATCAACATGCACAGACCTAGAACAATAGTCTGATGAATGATCAGCGGTGCAATTGCAGGAAAGATATAACTGCCATATCCTGAAAGTGTGTTAAACAACGGGATTTGATGGATCGGAAGCACGACTTGGAAATGTGAAATTTTGCCAAACCTTTCGGCTTGCTCTGCAACCGCATTTTCAATTGCAGTGGCTAAGCCTAAACCAATCTGTTTGGTTTTAAGAAAATAAGCACTACTGAGATATAAACCAATACCACCAGCCTCACCTCGAACCACACTATTGGATAGGTTCTCAGGTAATAACAAAATACCATCGGCTTTTTGCTCTTGAACCATCCGTTTTGCTTGTTCAAAATTTCCAGTAATTTCAGTAATTTTTACATTGGGACTTTTGCCAACTTCAGTAATGATCGTATTGCTCAGATAGCTTTGTTCTTCATCTACAATAATAATAGGCAAACTTTCAGCAGTTTGCGCTTTATAGGCTGTAGGATAAAAAATGCTATAAAAAAATACTGAAAGCACCATAGTGGTCAAAATAGACGAGTTTTTCCCAATATTTTTAAAAGTGTCTATATAGTATCGAGCAAGATCTTTAAAGAATTTAATCATGTTTTACTCCCTTTAAATTTTTATTGAGGAGTAAACTTGATAATGCAAAATAGAAAATACAATATGCGGCAAGAATAGCTAGAGGAATCATCGAAATAAAACTAGGACTGCCAACAACCCATTGCTCAGTTTGTAATTTCGCATAAGGTGTATAGGGAATAATATTGGCCCAAAATTTGGTAAAAATTGGTGCATTATTTAAGGGAAGCGTTACGCCTGCAAAACTCAGCGAGGAGCCACCATAGACTGCAATAAATCCAAAAGTTTTAGATAAATTTTTAGTTGCGAGAACGACGGTACTACTGATCAGTGCATAGGCTGAATAAAGTAAGAACTGTCCAAGTAAAATCATCCATAGACTGCCAGCAATAAACCAACCTCGGATCACCACCAGCCAAAACAGCCATACCCAAGTCCAAAAACAGAAAATGAATACATAGACCATATTTTTTGCCAAAAGTGCATTCAATACAGATTTGTCTTGGACCCATTGATTTAAAGTGCCGTATTTCAATTCTTGACCCACTGCAAAAGCCACACAACAACACAGCAATAAGTGCAAAATTGCTGGAATCATAAAGGGTTCTAAATAGAACTCATAACTGAGATTTGGATTGAACAGGGGAGAAATTTTTATATTTGCGGTGGAAAGTTCAGCATAAGGTATTTTATTTTCAAAATATGAATTTTTGGCAAAATCAGCAATGGCTTCAACTGTAGAGAGCAGCATTGCTGAAGAAATTCCATTACCAATACTAAAATAGGACTGATTAAAAGCAATACTGATCTGCGCATCTTGTGCTTGAACCATGCGTTGTTCAGCACCTGCTGGAATATGCACATATCCCCAAATCTTGGTCTGATTGAGCAGATGCTCAACTTCATTGGGATTGTCTGATACAGTGTAGATTGAAAGCGTGTGATTATGACTAAGATACTTTTCTATATTGCGACTGAGTTCACTCTGATCTTGATCAATAATTGCAATCGGTAAATGTTCAGCTTTTCCTGCATAAAACATACTACTGAATAAAATAATCACAAAGAGCGGGACAAGTGTGACTAAGCATAAATCCCATTTATGCTTGAGCAAATATTGAAGCTCTCTTAACATGCCCGTCCACATGTTTATTGGCTCTCTTTTAATTTAAAGATCACACTCATGCCTACTTTTAATTCAGGCACGGCTTCAGCGGGTGTAAGCTTGACTTTAAAACTACGAATATCATATCCACCTGTTTGACGTGTGGTTTTAATGGTTGCAAACTCACCTTCAGCATCTATATTTTTGATGTTAAATGACACTGTTTTATTGAGTGCAGGTATAAAACCATCTAAGCTTTTTGCTTGATAAACTTGGGTGTATTGATCTTCACGGACATTTAAACTGACCCAATTTTCTTCATCTTGAATAATACTCACAACAGGGACACCAATAGCCACCAGTTCTGAGGGTTTACCATAAGTTTTAGATACAGTGCCGTTTACAGGAGAATATAGTTTGGTTTCTGCCTCTAAAGCATTGGCTTCCGCAACAGCGGCTTTTGCAATTTCGACTTGTGCATCAGCCCCAGATTTTTGTTCAGCGGTACTGCCACGTTTTGCACGTGCATATTGCTGGTAAGCGGCTTCACTCATTTGAGTGGCTGATTGCGCAGCGGCATGCATTTCATCACGGCGTTGACGCGAAATCACCCCTTGTGCAAAGAGGTTAGCACCACGTTGATAGGTCGTTTTTGCAAGATTTTCTTGCGCTTTTACACTTTGCCAATTGGCATATAAGGTATCAATATTTTCTTGTTGAGAACCTCTGTCAGCAGTCGATTGTAAGGCTAAGGCGGATTGTAAACTTGCCAGTGCTTGTTGTTTTTTGGCAGCAATTTCTGGACTACTTAGGGTAACTAACAATTGTCCTTTTTCAATTTTTTGACCATCGCTGACAAAGATGCCTTCTATCCGACTTGGAACTTTAGTGCTGACATGTAATGTTTCAGCCTCAACACGTCCTTGAACATCGACTGTTTTAGGTTGATAACTTTTCCATAGACCAAATGCAATCAATGCCAATAATAGAATTAAAATTATTGCGCCAATGACCAGAGTTGCTTTCTTTTTAGAAGGTTTTTGATCGTTGTTGATGTTTGTTGCAGCGCTTTGTTCCTGTGCCGAATCTTTGATTGGTGTGTCTTTTTCAGCTTCAATTTGATCGGCTGTAGGTTGTTGTGCTACAGCTGTATCAGATAAAGCAGTCGGATCTGGATTGTTTTGTGTATTCATTTCTGGATGAACTAAATTTTCATTTGATGAAATATCTGAGTTTGCATCAGCTTGCGAAGTTGAAGATGAATCATTTTGTCCATTGTGATGGTCATGCTGTTTTGTCATTTTATGCTCCATCTTAACGAATATAATCTGTATTAGTTTGATTGACGTAGTCTTTAAATTGTTCAATAGAACCATGGCTTTGTAGCAAAGTTGCTAGAGAGAGTACGTATTTATAGGCATTGAGTGCTTTTTCTGTTTTGAGTAGGCTGAGTTGATTCTGTGCATCGATGACTTGAGTGGCGGTGCCCATATCTTCTTTAAATGATAATTGTTGGATTCTTAAGTTCTCTAACACTGCTTGTTCATTTTGTTGCAGTAATTGATTGGACTGCTGTGCTGTGGCGAGTTCACTATAGGATTTGTAGATAATATTCTCAATCTCTTGTTGGGTGCGCGCTGTCATAAGCTCTGTTGCATATCTTTGTAATTCAGCGGCTTGGACATTTTTGTTTTTATCAATCCCTGAAAATAGGTTGTAGCGAGCAGCAACACCCACAATCCAGTTTTGGTTTTGATCTAAACTATATTCCCCAAACGCAAAAAGGGTTGGTTTTTTTGCGGCGCTCTGTATTTTGACATTTTGATTGGCAAGCTGCGTATCCATTTGCATTTTTCGAACTAGGCTTGAAGTTTCAGGATAAGAAGCAAGGAGTTGGTTGAGTGATTGGCTTTGCTGACGATTGACAAATAAAGGTGTCGTCAGTTGATCAATTTTGGATTTATGCAATAAATTTTGAAGTTGGAACTGACTGGCTTGTAAATTTGCCGAAGCATTTTGTTCTGAACGCTGGGCATTATTGCGCGCAACTTCAAATTGCATGCGCTGTCCTTTGCTAATAAATCCCTGTTTTTCAAGTTTGAGTGAATTGTCATAGTGTTGTTGCATTGCACTCAGATTGAATTGACTGGCATTGAACAGCTGTTGTTGTAATTGCACATTAAAATACGCCTGAATCACTTCAAAACGTTGTGTATCTTGCTGTTGTTTAGCATCGAGTTGACTACGTTCAACTTTTAAATTGGCAATTTGCTTTGTTGTTGATGTAATCCCGCCAGTATAGATTGGCATCATCACAGAAACTGTAGGGCGAACAACTTCATCTTCAAGGACAACATTGGCTGTATCTGGAATTAAGCCAATACCACTATGAATTCCTTGGTTTAGTCCTTGTTTTAAAGGATCTGTGATATTCGATGGAATGTTCTGTTCAGATTGCCATTGATCAACCCGATCATTCACCCCTTGTGAAAGCGTCTGTTCCAGATTATTTTTGACCCCATTTAGCGGAATATCTGTTTCAGTATGAAACTTATAGGCACGTACATTTAAATCGATGCGAGGTAGACCAATATTTTTGACAGCCTCTGCTTGAAGTTTAGATGCTTGATTGAGTGCTTGATTGGCTTGGGTAGTATAAGAATTTTCAAGTAAATATTGTTCTGCTTGTACATAGCTTAGATTTTCAGCAAAGGTGACAGATACAAAGGCCGTATTTAAGGCTGCAAAACTGCTTACTTGTATCAATTTTGATAATGCTTTAAGTGAATAGCAAGTTTTAAATTTCATCTGAAAAATCATCAGCATTTGTTTAAATTTGAGACTATTCTAACCTTGAATGACTAGAATAAATAATCTAAATGTATACTTTAATATGTGTGGTTTTTGTAGTTTCGATCATCAGTATAAATCCGATTAAATTATAATCAAAACCATGATAATTCAATCAATAAATTAAATCTCAAATAGATATAGGGAGAATAAAAATGGCAAGAATTACCGTTGAGTCCGTGGTCACAGCACCAATTGAATTGGTTTGGGATATTTATAATAATCCTGAGGATATACAGCAATGGAATACCGCTTCATCGGATTGGCACACGGTCAATTCTAAAAATGATTTACGTGTGGGTGGTCAATTTTCAAATCGTATGGAAGCCAAAGATGGCAGTATGGGCTTTGATTTTGCGGGTACATATACTGAAATTATTCCGCATAAAAAAATTGCCTATTCTTTTGGCGAGCGAAATGCTGAAGTTCACTTTGCACAGAAAAATGATGCTGTTGTGGTGAGAATTAGTTTTGATCCTGAAACGATCTATCCGATTGAGCAACAGCAAGCAGGTTGGCAAGCAATTTTAGATAATTTTGCTCGTTATGTAGAAAATAAAGTTTAGTTCTGCACAAACGTACAATACAAAACATTTCCACAGACTTACTTTGATCTTCTGAAATTCGTTTAGATTAAAGTTGAGTGTTGTTGTGGAAATCTTTCTTTATACCTTGAGTGTGATGTATAGCCCTGGTCCTGTAAATTTCATTGGATTGAATTCAGGACTGCTTGGGCAGCTTAAACAATCCATCGGTTTTTTCATTGGGGTGGGTTGTGCAATGTTATTTCTATTTCTGACTTTGGGCTATGTTGGTGAGGCTGTTATTCCTCACCACTGGCTACACTATATTTCTTTGGTCGGGGCGGTGTATACATTTTATATGGCTGTTAAAATGTTGACAGCCTATTTAGAAAGTACTGAAAAAGCCGAACATCAACTGACCTTCTTAAATGGTTTCTTAATTCAATTGTTTAATCCTAAAGGGATTCTGGTAATTTTACCCGTCACGACAATTATGTATCCTGCGGCTAAAATTACAGGCGTAATGATTTTTATTGTATCTTTGATTATTTCAATGGGTGCTGCTGGAGCGCCATTTGTATATGCTTTGGCGGGCAAGTTTTTAGGAGATAAAATTTCTGATCCTAAATGGTTTAATTATTTAAATAAAATTATGGCAATCATGCTGATTGTTACAGGACTTGGAATGCTACGCGATTTTATTGTAGGAATGCATTTGCTGTGATTAATCACTAGCTTGAACTGAATCTGTGTGTATTTACGCCTAAGGCAAATGATTGATCTTTTTCCAATGTGCAGGGCTGAGCCCAAACGCTTGTTTAAAATGTCGGGTCATATGGCTTTGATCATAAAATCCAGCATCTGTTGCCGCCGCAACCAAAGAAGCCCCTTTGATTAAATTGATTTTAACTTTTTCCAGCCTGCGCATAGTTAAATAACGATGTGGGCTGGTTCCAAACAATAAGCGGAAGTCGCGTGACAAACTCCAGCGGTCGCGTCCAATATTTTTTTCTAAATCATCCAAACTGATATTTCGTTCAGATACAGCATGAATAAATTCTCGAGCTTGTTCTGCTGCACGATAGTCAAAACTCAGTCGTTGTGATAATGGTTGAACAGAAATCTCATTCAAAGCCATGGCCAGATCATACAGCGCATCTTCTTCTTCCAAGACTTCCATATGATTTTCGATGCTTTGTAGAAAAGTATTGGTGGCTTTAAATAATCGAGGATCTGTGCTGATCCCGTGTTGGATAAAGGGGAGAGGTTTACCCTTTAAAATAGATTGAATTTTTGCAGGTTCTATATATACCATACGATAGCGGAAACCGTCTTGAGTACCTGATTCACCATCATGTTTTTCATCAGGATGCAGCACCATGGTCATACCTTGCTGGCTATGTTGCATGACACCTTGATAATGAAAACTTTGAACGCCTGAAAGTGTGCGACCAATAGCATAGGTATCATGCCGATGTGGTTCATAGGCATGATCATTAAAAAATGCTTCGATACGTTCAAATCGATCTGTTTCCGATGCTGTGCGAATCCAATCCTGATGATTTGATGCTGGCATTGAACATCACCAATGAATAAAGTTTAAGCTAGATAAATTATAACTGAACTCAGCTGATAAATTGAGTTTTCTATTGGTATATGGTTATGCGCAACGAATGTTCTAGTCTTGTGCAGTCAGCTAGAAAAGCAGGTCGATAACAAGTCATTGTTTTAGCGTTGTGTTTAAAAATATCAATGAGCAGTCTAGCGACAATATTTTGCTTCTCTCAATATCGATAGTTAATTGAATTATCAACTCTAAATCTCTAAACATATTGAAATATTGACTGACAAAGCTACTGCATGAAAGGTCGATTTGTGGTTAAATGCGCCTATTTCATTCGTTTCACTTTTAAAAAGGGAAAAATCATGCGCGCGTACAATTTCTGTGCTGGTCCTGCTGCATTACCTACCGCCGTTTTAGAAAAAGCTCAGGCTGAGTTATTGGATTGGCATGGTAAAGGCTTATCCATCATGGAAATGAGCCATCGTAGCAAAGACTATGTGGCTGTCGCTGAAAAAGCAGAAGCAGACTTACGTAAATTGATGAACATTCCAGAGAACTATAAAGTATTGTTCTTACAAGGTGGTGCATCACTTCAGTTTTCTGCAATTCCACTCAATTTATTGGGTAAAAATTCTAAAGCTGATTATATTCATACTGGGATTTGGTCAGAAAAAGCTACTCAAGAAGCGCAACGTTATGGCGATATCAATATCGTTGAAGCGGCAACAAGCATCAATGGAAAGCTTGCAATTTCTGAGCAAAGTGCATGGAACTTGTCAGACGATGCAGCTTATGTCCATTATGCTGAAAATGAAACAATTGGCGGTATTCAATTTGCCAATATTCCAGAAACAGATAAACCTTTAGTTTCTGATTTTTCATCAAGTATTTTATCTGCACCATTAGACGTATCTAAGTTTGGTTTGATCTATGCTGGAGCACAAAAGAATATTGGTCCAGCAGGTTTAACCCTTGTAATCGTGCGTGATGATTTATTGGATCAAGCAAAACCTGAAATTCCAAGCTTGTTAAAATATGGTTCACAAGCGAAGAATGATTCTATGGTGAATACGCCAGCAACTTATGCTTGGTATTTGTCTGGTTTGGTTTTTGAATGGTTACTTGAGCAGGGCGGTGTAGACGCAATGTATAAAACCAACCTTGAAAAATCTAAATTGCTATATGGTTATATTGATTCTAGTGATTTTTATAATAACCCGATCGCACTTCCAAACCGTTCAATCATGAATGTACCGTTTACTTTAGCAGATGAAGCATTGGATAAATTATTCTTGAAAGAAGCTGAAGAAAATCATTTGCTCAATCTTGCTGGTCATCGTTCAGTGGGTGGTATGCGAGCAAGTATTTATAACGCTGTACCTTTAGAAGGCGTACAAGCACTTGTCAACTTTATGGATGACTTTGCTCAACGTAACGGCTAATCTCACTTCAAAACATTTAAATGATTTGTTGTAGTTGAACAGGACCTTAATTTTTTCCTTGATTGAATAAACAGGGGAGGGGAAATTAGGGTCTGTTGACATTTCATAAATGGCTTGCGTTGTAGGTTAAAATTGAGCAGGCAAGGCATGAAACGAAGAGAATAGCGAGACTATTTTCGAGTTTCATAACGAAGGCTGAGATAATTTTAGCCACAACCCTGAGCAAGAACAAAGCACTGCTTTGTTTGCAGCGCAAGGCGCAGCTGGGGACTAGCGTATTTTTTGCCGCTACGTCGTTACGAGCTACTTATTTAGAATGACTAAATTTCGTATTTCGTACCTAGTATCGCCTAAAAAACACACGTAGTCGCAAACGTAGACGAATTGTCAACAGACCCTAAAGTCTTAGACATAAAAAAATCCCTCCAGAGTGAGGGATTTTTTTATGTGGGATAAATGTCGTGAAACATTAAGTCGTCGGGAATATGCCTAATATATGGATCATCATTGCAGCTAAAAACATACCTAGAACAAAAAAGCAGCAGGCTCCTTTATCCAAGCGTAAGTGAAAACCACTAACTTGATTGATTAGACTAGTCGATTGTTCAGGTATAATTTTCATTACTGAGCCTAGATTTTTAAATTATTGTTTAAATCCTATTGGTTCGTCGTATTTTTAACATAATTGACTGGTTAAATAAAGTGCTAAATTACATTATTAATATGTTGTGGCTTTTATTATCTCCCGATCCATAAAAATATTATGAATTTATAATCATGATTTTGTGGATACATTGTGGATAACTTGACTATTTTTTAGTCTTTATATGGATAATAATCTGATTTAAGTATAAAAATGAAGTCTATTTTTTAACAAGCTCATGATATTTATTGGTTTAATTTTTATGCTTAAGCTACTGTTTTTAAATTTATTTTTGAATTCGTTTTCTTGGGGTTTTTCAAATAGGGGAATGTATTTATTATTTAAATAAACAGGCGATATTCTTCAACTTAAATAGTTTTAGAAAGGGCTGATTATTTAATTTTGAATTTAAACTGTGGATAACTGGTAAATTTGAATTCAAAAAGATAAAAAGTGAGAGCATCTATTTAGATATAATAGAAATGTTACAAAACATGTAATAAAAAAGCATGATGGGTTTTCCATCATGCTGATCATGTGTTTTTTGAATCAAGCAGCAGAATAAATGTTTGCTTGAATCCAGATATTACCGCGAATATATTGTCCAATTTCAAAATTTTTGAAAGCAGGATCCTTGGTTGCGATACGGACTAAAATTGCGGGTTGGTTCTCTTCAAGAATTAAAGTCACATCATAAAGGGTATAGTCTTGTTGCATAAACTGCATTTGAGTTTTACCGACCACTTTACCTTGAAACCAAGCTTCATCTTCTTGCCCTAGCGTTTCTCCATAGAGGTATGCCACCATTTTAGAAAAATCGACAGTAACAGGCGCTTTATCATCTTCTGACTTCGCTTCCCATGCATCAATTTGCTCTTGAAGGTTCTCAGGTGCAATACCATTATTTTGTGACAGAATATCGTTTAATGCACGATGGTGTTTGATTGAAGCAGGATCATCAACAATGATTTGTTCATGGTCAGAAACTTTTTCAAGTTCATAGGCCCATGCATTCAGTTGAACTTTATATTGCTGATCTTGCATATATTGATGGCCGTTTACACTGTACAAGCTGTCAAATGCATAAACTACGCTATTTGTTCCTACTTTTAAGCTAAGTACTGCTTGAGTATTGGTTTTACAGGTAATAATACGGTCAATAGAAGCATTTAATTGATAGGGACTTTCAAAACTTGGGAAAGCCGTTTTTACAGCTTTAGGTTTGTTATTCTCAACATCAATCACTTGACAGAGTTGTACAGAAGAACCGCTTGGACCTTGGATTAACCAAGTTGATACATCCATATCGCATTCTTTTGAACAAAGCCCCATGGGCATCACTGGTGCATCCAAAGCCAAACCTAACCATTTGGGCACTTCGGACGTTGGATTTTCAGTCAATAGACTCCAATGTTCGACATGGCTACCAAAATTCTGATCTTCTATGATAATTGTTTCAGGTCTGTTTTGATTGTTCATTTTCACGATTTTAAATGCCTCTCTTATGCTATTAAATCGAGGGTGATTGCTAGATTTCAAGTCCTGAAATGTAAAATCATAAGAAAAACCAGAATATTAAACTCAATTACCATAAACCACACCCGAAATTGTACTTTTAATCACCAAAAGTGAAATGCAAAGTTTGATTGAATCTGAAAGTCGTTAAAAATTTGCGCGATAAATAAAAGAATATGCATAGGACAGCGAAGCGGCATTTTGCTAAAATGTTGAAAAATCTTTATCAGAGATGTTGTGTGCTGCCATTTAAACTTTGGGTCGATGCAGATGCTTTACCTAAAATTCTTCGTGAAGTGATCTTACGTGCATCAGACCGTTATCAATTAGAAGTTACTTTTGTTGCAAATCAGCCTGTGGGCATTACGCCGTCTGTACGGATCAACTCAATTCAAGCAATGTCGGGTGCAGATCAAGCTGACCAAGAAATTGTTGATCGTATGGGGGAGCATGATATTGTGATTACTCAGGATATCCCTTTAGCGGCACAGGTTATTGAAAAGGGCGGTGTGGCAATTCACCCACGTGGAGAGGTGTACACTTCAGCCAATGTCAAAGCTCGCTTACATTTGCGTGATTTTATGGATACTTTGCGTGGTGCAGGTGTACAAACAGGTGGGCCACCACCGATTTCTGAGCGTGATAAACGTGAATTTTCGAGTAGCTTAGACCAAACCATTCTCAAGCAGAAACGTAAGACTTCGATATAAGTTTAACTCATGCTTTGAATAATCATCTGCGACTGATTTTTTCCACCTTTTGAATGAATCGACCTCGTTTTTCAATAGATCTTCACATTGCTTGATTAAGATTTAATTGAATTTGCAAAGATCAATGTAGAAATTCATTTTTAAACCCAGCACATTTTAATTCACATCCAGCAGTCATTTAGGAATCTATATGCCCTCCAAATCCAACCTGATGACGACTTATATTTTATTGGTCTTCATTTGGGCAAGTACGCCTTTGGCAATTGTATGGAGTGTGGCAGATTTACATATGATGTGGGCTTTGGTTTTGCGGTTTTTTATTGCTTTGCCGATTGCTTTAATTCTATTGCTGATTTTAAAAGTTAAATTACCGTACAATAAAATTGCTTTACATAGTTATTTAGCAGGCTCATTTAGTCTGATTGGTTCGCAAATTTTTACCTATGCTGCGACCAGTTATTTAAGTTCAGGTATTATTGCTTTGATGTTTGGATTAGCTCCAATTATGGCAGGGCTTATTGGTCGTTTTGTTTTTGGTCAAAGATTATTGGGGATTCAATGGCTTGGGATGCTGGTTGCTGTTATTGGCCTCGCCATTATTTGTACCAGTAGCGGGGCAAGTCAACATGTGCATCCTGTTGGAATCTTGTTGATGTTGATGAGTGTATTTACCTATGCTTTTTCGATCTTTTGGGTAAAAAAAGTAAATGCAGATGTCGTTCCAATGGCGCAAGCAACAGGTTCAATCTTGGTTTCTACGTTGGCTGCAATGTGTATTATTCCTTTTATTTGGCAGTATGCACCTACGCATATTCCCGAAACCAAATCATTATTAGCATTGATTTATACCGTATTGATGGCTTCATTACTGGCGATGTTTTGTTATTTTAAATTGGTGCAAAATATTAAAGCCACGACTTTGTCATTGACGACTGTGATGACCCCGTTGATTGCCATGTTTTTAGGCGCGATGCTCAATAATGAAAAACCGACAATGAGTGTGTTTATTGGTGCGGCGGTTTTGATCTCTGGACTAATTTTATACTTCTATAAAGATTTTAAAGCGCGTCAATTGCTGGCTAAAAAGATTGAAAATTAGCATCGAATTTTTCTTTTGTCTTTAGATTTTATGCTGCGTGATTAACCTTAAACTAAGTTTGGATTCATGCTTTTTAAATAAGATGTGTTTTTAATTTTTATACTAAGTTAATCATGATACTTACAAAATGATGAAAGCCAATATGAGTCATTTTAAATAAAGCACTTTTTATAAAATAGTATATTTACTTCACCATTTTAGATAAAAGCAATCATGATAATAATTGAAGATATTGAGATAAAAGAATAAAGATAAATGGCATAGGATAAAAATAATAACCAAAATGAGTTGAAGAGAAATGACGAAGCAGATCCGCTTTAACGCCTTTGAAATGAATTGTATTGCCCATCAATCTCCTGGTCTATGGCGTCATCCTTCAGATCGTTCGACAGAATATAAAGATATTGAGTATTGGACTGACCTTGCTAAAATCTTGGAAAAGGGCGTGTTTGATGGCATTTTTATTGCGGATGTACTCGGGATATATGATGTTTACCACCACAGTGCAGAACATGCATTAACAGGTGCAGTACAAGTCCCAGTCAATGATCCTTTGCAAATTGTCCCAGCGATGGCTGCGGTAACACAGAACTTAGGTTTTGGTGTAACGACATCAATATCTTTTGAACATCCTTATCCTTTTGCACGAAGAATCAGTACATTAGATCATCTTACCAAAGGTCGGGTGGGATGGAATATTGTCACTTCTTATTTGGAAAGTGGTTCTAAGAACTTGGGGCTAACTACGCAATTAAATCATGATGATCGCTATGATGTTGCCGATGAGTATTTAGAAGTGCTGTATAAGCTGTGGGAAGGGTCTTGGGAAAATGATGCTGTTTTAAGAGATAAGCAGGCTGGAATCTTTGCTGATCATACAAAAGTTCATCCCATTTTACATGAGGGGAAATACTTTAAAGTCCCTGGTATTCATATTTGTGAACCTTCGCCACAACGCACGCCTGTGCTATACCAAGCAGGTGCGTCAGCTCGGGGACAAAAATTTGCAAGCCAAAATGCCGAATGTATTTTTATTGCGCCACCGTCAAAAATAGCAGCGAAGAAAATTGTTCAAAGTATTCGTGAAAAATTAAAACTGGAAGGGCGAGATCCTTATGCGGTTAAAATTTATAGCTTATTGTCAATTGTAACCGATGAAACGGATCAAAAGGCACAGGCGAAATTTAAAGAATATCAGTCTTATGGAAGCTATGATGGTGCATTGACATTGGTGTCTGGTTGGTCTGGTGTGGATTTTTCACAGTATCAACCGCATGATAAAGTTGAGTATATTGAAACCAATGCGATTCAATCGATGTTAGATGCTTATGTCAATGCAGATCCTAACCGTATTTGGACAATTGAAGAAATTGCCCATTGGAATAGTGTGGGGGGAAATGGTCCTGTATTGGTCGGTTCAGCACAAACGGTTGCAGATGAGTTACAACAATGGGTAGAAGATACCGATGTCGATGGTTTTAATTTAGCTTATATTCTTGCTCATCAAACTTTTATTGATATTGTAGATTTTATTGTACCTGAGTTACAACGTCGTGGTGTTTATCAAACAGAATATCGTCAGGGGACTCTACGAGAAAAACTATTTCAACAAGGTGCTTATTTGCCAGAGAATCATCGAGGCGCACAATATCGCAAAGAGAATACGGATAGATTGGCACAAGCAAGTTAGTTTAAATTCAATTTTAAATATGCATTTTAAATAATTATTTATTGCATATTGATTGAGCTCATTAGTTAGAGTCCAGCCCACATAATGTGGGCTTTTTTATGATTTTAATAGTTATGAATTTTAATGATAAATTTATGATTTTGTTTTGAATAATAAATGCATTTATTCGTATAAATAGTATAAAAAAATAGTGCTAGTTTAAATCTATACTTATTTAAAAGAGTAACAACAATGACGGATTTAAACCAAAAAAACTTTTCTTCTCAGACAGCGGTTCCTTTGCAATTTTTTGAATTGAATCATGATGCACATGTTATTCAATCGGATGCGGAAGCCATTCAAGTAGCGAAAAATTTGGCCAAAGAGTTTGCCAAAGAAGCATCGCAACGTGATTATGAACGTCGTTTGCCGCTTGAGGAGATACAGCTCTATTCACAAAGTGGTTTATGGGGAATTAATATTCCTCAGGCATTTGGTGGGGCTGAAGTGAAATATCGTACTTTAGCGGAAGTGGTGAAGACCATTTCTAGTGTAGATCCTTCACTTGGGCAAATTGCTCAAAATCATTGGGCTTTTATTGAGCATCTCCGTTTAGATGCCAGTCCAGAGCAGCAACAATTTTTCTTTGCTGAAATTTTAAAAGGCCGACGTTTGGGCAATGCGTTTTCAGAAAAAGGTAGTAAGACAGTTGCTGACTTAGAAACCAAAATACATAAAACAGCCCAAGGCTATGAAATTAATGGTCAAAAATTCTTTGCTACAGGGGCTTTATTGGCACATTGGGTACCTGTCGTAGCAGTTAATGAAGGGGGGCTGCCTGTGGTTGCCTTAACGCCACGGACCAGTACAGGTCTAGAAATTGTTAATGATTGGTCTGGATTTGGACAAAGAACCACAGCGAGTGGAACTGTGTTATTAAAACAAGTTCAAGTCGATGAAAAATATATTGTGCCGATTCACAAAGCCTTTGAAAGACCTACAGCAGCAGGTGCTATTTCTCAATTTATTCAAGCCGCAGTAGATGCGGGTATTGCTCGTGGTGCAATTGATGAAACGATTCAATATGTACGCTTACATTCACGCCCTTGGATTGACTCAGGTTTAGAGAAAGCCAGCGATGATCCGTATACCATTGCAAGTATAGGGGAGTTAAAAATCAAATTACGTGCAGCCGAAGCTGTTTTAGACTTGGCTGGTGATGCAATTGATCAAGCAATTGCCAATCCATCTGAAGAGAATGCTAATCACGCGGCATTACTGGTTGCAGAAGCCAAGGTATTAACAACTGAAATTGCCATTCTGGCTTCAAATAAATTATTTGAATTATCAGGTACTCGTTCAACATTGTCTGAATTAAATTTAGATCGCCATTGGCGTAATGCCCGTACTCATACTTTGCATGATCCTGTACGTTGGAAATTTAATTTAGTCGGTAATTATTATCTCAATAACATTCACTTACCACGCCATGCGTGGAGTTAAGAATAAAAATAACCAACAGATGGAGAGAAAAAATGGGTAACTTAGATATTCAAAACCGTTTTATTGAAGATTTATCAATCTCAGCAGACTATGAGAAGGTTGCGTCAAAGTATCGTGCGATTTTTGAAAAGATTTCACAAGGTGTCGTTGAGCGCGAGCAACAGCGTATATTGCCGTACGAGCAAATAGACTGGTTAAAACATGCAGGTTTTGGTGCATTACGTGTACCAGTCAAGTTTGGTGGAGATGGGGTATCTTTACCTCAGTTATTTCAATTGCTCACTGAACTTGCAAAGGCCGATTCAAATATTGTGCAAGCATTGCGGGGGCATTTCGCTTTTGTTGAAGATCGATTAAATGCACATAAGTTTAAGAATCAAGAATTATGGTTTAAACGTTTTGTCCAAGGTGATTTGGTGGGGAATGCATGGACTGAGATCGGCCATGTAAAAATTGGTGATGTGATTACCCGAGTAACTCAAAATAATAATCAATTGCTGGTCAATGGGAAAAAGTACTATTCAACAGGCACAATCTTTGCGGATTGGGTTGATTTATTTGCCTATGATGAACGTACGGATCAGCATGTTATTGCTGCGATTTCTCGACATGCTTCTGGGGTTGAAGTACAGGATGATTGGGATGGTTTCGGTCAAAAAACCACGGGAAGTGGCACTTTAACATTAAGCAATGTTGCAGTCGAAGCAGACCATATTTTGCCCTTTGAGCAACGTTTTAAATATCAGACTGCGTTCTACCAAGTGATTCATTTGGCGACCTTATCGGGGATTGCACAGTCAGCAGTTGCAACATTTATTCATGAAGTACAAAAGCGTGATCGTATTTTTAGTCATGGCAATGCTGATTTAGTACGTAATGATCCACAAATTTTACAAGTGATTGGTAAGGCTTCCGCACAAGCCTATGCAAGTGAAAGCATTACCACGCAAACAGCAGAAGCTTTACAGCGTGCATATATCAGTCACTTTAGTGAATCCGAAGTAAAAAATATTCAAGCAAATAATGATGCTGAATTAGAAGCGGCACAAGGGCAGGTGGTTATTTCTGATTTAGTCTTGGATTTAACCAGTAAGTTGTTTAATGCGCTTGGCGCATCTGCAAGTACCACCACAAAACAACTTGATCGCTTCTGGCGCAATGCGCGGGTCGTATCTTCACATAATCCAGTCGTATATAAGGAAAAAGTGATTGGTGATTGGGAAGTCAATCGTGAACCATTGCCATTTGTTTGGCAAATTGGAACAAGCCCAAAAGTTGGCGTTGCCTAAAATTTAAATTTTAATCACCTTTAGTTCAAGGCTTGCGTATGCAAGCTTTTGATTTTTATAAGGACCATAAAGAATAATAATTATTGTACTCATGAGTATACAAAATGGCAGATTTGGTACTATGAGGAGAAAATAAAGTTAAGTAGATTAGTACAGCAAAAAACAAATACAACGAGGAAATCATGTCGCTTAAAGGAAAAACACTTTTTATTACCGGTGCAAGCCGAGGAATAGGGCGAGAGATTGCACTAAAAGCTGCACAAGATGGTGCGAACATTGTGATTGCTGCAAAATCTACACAAGAGCATCCTAAATTAGGAGGCTCGATTTTTACTGTTGCTCAAGAAGTTGAGGCGGCAGGTGGTCAAGCTTTAGCACTTCAACTGGATGTACGTGATCAAGATGCGGTTGCGCTTGCCATGAAACAAGCAGCAGCGCATTTCGGTAGAATTGATATTTTAATTAACAATGCTGGTGCGATTAAACTGTCTGGCGTAGAGACGCTTGATCCAAACCGTTTCGATTTAATGTATCAGATTAATACACGTGCTGTGATGGTATGTAGTCAAGCTGCGTTACCGTACTTAAAAAACAGTGACAATCCACATATTTTAAATCTTTCACCGCCGTTAAACTTGGATGAAAAATGGTTTGCCAGCTATGCGCCTTATACCATTACTAAATATGGTATGAGTATGCTGACTTTAGGGATGAATCAAGAGTTTGCCAGTTTTGGCGTAAGTGTAAATTCACTTTGGCCGAGAACGATTATTGCCACAGCTGCAATTGAGTTTTCTTTAGGCGGTAAGCAATTATTTAGCAGAGCTCGTAAACCGAACATTATGGCAGACGCCGCTTATCGTATTTTAAACAGTGAGAAACGTGCTTTAACAGGACGTTTGTTGATTGATGAAGAAATCCTACGAGAGTCGGGTATTACAGATTTTTCTGAATATCGCTATGCTGATTCAGAGGATGAGTTGATGGTAGATTTGTTTGTTAAAGAATAATTGCTGAGCGGATCGCGCCAATAATTCGTACCGATTTTAAAATCCTAGTTTGATTGTTTAAAATCGGTACATTAAAACATTGGAAATTTTTATAAAAAAGCAGAAGATATAATATTGAATCTAAAAAATGAGTGAGATGTAATTTCGTGTATGAGTTAGATTGTAAGTTGCTCAGTATTTTTTACTATATCTACAAGTTTAAAAGTGTTTCTGTTGCCGCAGATCATTTAGCGATGAGCCAACCTACAGTAAGCAATATTCTGAACAAAATTCGTGTTCATTATAACGATCCGTTATTTTTACGGATTGGTAATGAAATGGTGCCTACAGAATTATCTAAACAACTTTATCCTTTGATCAGTGAAGCACTGAGTAAAGTTGAAATTATTAATAATTTTAGTGTGGATTTTGATGAAACAGCATCTCAGCAACAATTTACAGTTGCGATGACGGATGTTTCTCACTTAGTTTTATTGCCTAAAATTTCTCAATATCTCAAAGCACATGCACCGCATGTCAAATTAAATGTTCGTGCCATCACCTCTGAAACCAGTTATCAGATGGCAAATGGTGAAATTGATTTGGCGATTGGTTTTTTACCGCAATTAGAAAATGGTTTCTATCAACAAAAATTATTCGAACAATTTTATGTGGTGATTGCATCTAAAGATCATCCACGATTAACTCAACAAAGCATGACCGTTGAGCAGTATTTGAGTGAATCACACATCGATATTGATGCAGGGGTGGGGCATTATCACATCGCCAATGAGCTGTTAAATTTGGACTTAAAGCGTAATGTATTGATGCGTATTCCGAGTTATCTTGGTGTTGGCTTAGTGGTGCAAGATACTGACTCGATTGCAACCGTTCCTTATTATTTGAGCGAAGTCTTGTTGTCACGAGGAAACTTACAAATTTTTCCAGCACCAATTTCGTTTCCGACTTATTCGATTAAGCAGTATTGGCATATGTCATGTCACCATAAAACCAGCCATCAGTGGTTAAGACATATGTGTTATGAGATTTTTAGTCAGGTGAACTCAATGCCTTTACCTAGTCAGTTATTAAGCCATGGCGATCAGCCTGAAGTTTAGAGGATTTTTTAAACTAAATAGCTTAAGAACAGTTATCCTTTTAAGATTAATTTGCTTGATGCTCTGAATCGGTTAGCTTATCAGGTGTCATCAATGCTTGATTGACATAGAGTTTGATTAAGCGTTCACGAGAGCCAATAGACTTTTGATAGTGCGTAGAATTTAACAATAATGATGCGCCATAAGTCACTGTCCAGATATAAGACAAGTAATCACGGATTGACATACTACTGTTTAAGGCTTTGAGATGTGCTCCGAAAAGATCTTTAATTTCTAAAATACGTTGCTCACGTATGCTATAAAGATCTTCGAATAAGTCTTTGAGTTTACGTTCATTATTGGTTAAACGCTCTTCAATCACATGCAGTAAAATTGTTCGATTCGAATTTAACATGTTATATAACATGTATTCGGATACATAGATTTTAATATCGTGATGATAGGCTTTAGAAATATCTAAAAGTCGTTTTTCATTCAAGATTATCAGTTCAAGATACAGCTGGTTTTTACTTTTAAAATGTTTATAGATCGTTCCTTTTGCGATATCAAGTTCAGCAGCAAGCTCACTTAACGTAATATCCTGATTATTATCAAGCAATAAGGTTTCTGCCATTGCTAAAATTTTCTCTTTGCGAAGAAGAAAATTCTGTTGGCGCACTGAACTCATTCTATTGATCCAAAACCGCTGATGAAGAACTGGACTCAGAGTATATCAGCTATTTCGCTGATTCAATAAAACTATAGTCCATCATATTCAATAAAATATTTATTTTTTTAATGTATTTAATAATTTAGCTTTTATATAAGTAAATTAGGAGAGATAAAATTTCAACGAACAATTTATAAAACTAAACTTAAGTATGGTCATAAGATGAATATAAAGAAACTGTAAGAGATGTACCGTTTAAAAACATATTTAGTTAGCAACGACTTTACAAAAAAACCTGATCATTTGATCAGGTTTTTCTTTTTAATAAAGCTCTTAGAAATTAATCCGCGCGGCGCCAAATGGTACCTTGACGTGTATCTTCCAGTACTACACCTTGAGCAAGCAAAGACTGACGGATTTCATCTGCACGGGCAAAGTCTTTATTTTTCTTGGCATCAACACGTTGTTGAATGAAATCTTCAATATCAGCCTCGGATAAGCCAAGTGCTTCTTGACCAATGTCTGATTTTAAAAAGTCATCTACATTGTATTGAACCAAGCCAAGGATATTGGTCAAGTGGCGTAAAGTAGAATAATAAAGCGTAGATTGCGCTGCATTCTCTTCTTTAACCGCACGATTTAATTCTTTAATAATTTCGAATAAAACTGCAATTGCTTCAGATGTATTGAAGTCATCACGCATTGCTGAATTAAAGCGCTCGACGAGCGTTTCATCTAACAGGTCTGTGGTTTTATTGCCATAGACTTGTTGATACGCTTTAAATGCATGATAAAAACGAGAAAGCGTAGTTTTTGCTTCTTTTAGTGCAAAGTCCGAGAAGTTTACAGGGCTACGATAGTGTGATGACACAATAAAATAACGAATCACTTCAGGATGGAATTTCTCCATCACATCACGAATGGTAAAAAAGTTGCCTAAAGATTTAGACATTTTTTCGCCATCGACATTAATAAAGCCAACATGCATCCAGTAGTTTACATATTGTTCATCTGTTGCAGCTTCTGATTGCGCGATTTCATTTTCATGATGTGGGAATAAAAGATCTGAACCGCCACCATGAATATCGAAATGATTGCCTAAGCAGCAAGTTGACATTGCTGAACATTCAATATGCCAACCTGGACGGCCATTGCCCCAAGGTGAAGCCCATGAAGGCTCATTTTCTTTAGCATGTTTCCATAGCACAAAGTCAAATGGATGCTTTTTCTCAACTTCAACATCAACACGTTCAGAAGCGCCAGCTTGCATATCGTCAAGTTTACGTCCCGAAAGTCGGCCATAGTTCTTAAATTTTTCAACTTCAAAATAGACATCGCCATTTGCAGAAGGGTAAGCCGTGCCTTTATTGACAAGGTTACCAATCATATTCTGCATTTGATCGATATAATCTGTTGCGCGGGGTGCCTCATCAGGTGCTAAGCATCCTAAATTTTCGGCATCATCATTCATCGCCTTGATAAAACGATCGGTCAAAGCTGTAATGCTTTCGCTATTTTCATTGGCACGCGCAATAATTTTGTCATCGATATCTGTGATGTTACGAACGTATTTAACATTCCAACCTTGACTACGTAAAAAACGAATAATGTAGTCAAAAGCAACCATCACCCGAGCATGGCCTATATGACAGTAATCATAAACTGTCATACCGCACACATACATGTCGATATGTCCTTCTTTACGGGGAACAAATTCAACTTTTTTTCGTTGCTCAGAGTTGTAAAGAACAAATGGTTGCATAGGTTTTCTAAAGGCTTCAACAAAATGATGATTAATCTTAACCTAAGCTCCATATTTCATAAAGTTTTATACGTTATTTTTCTAAGAAAATGAAATTTATACATTTAGGAAAGCAGCCTATTGTATTGCTATGCTAAAATAGCAAAAATATTCCATTCGATATTCAAAACTCTTTATAGAGTTAAGGTTAGCCCATTTTGAATCCTGAAAATAAATCAAATCAAGTTGATTTTCAAAAAGTTGCACTTGAAACTTTACGCATTGAAGAACATGCCATAGAGATTTTAGCGGCTCAAATTGATGAACGCTTTACGCGCGCATGTGAAATTATTTTACAGTGCCAAGGTCGTTTAGTGATTACGGGGATGGGGAAATCTGGGCATATTGGGCGGAAAATGGCAGCAACTTTCGCATCAACAGGTACACCTTCATTCTTTATGCATCCTGGTGAAGCCGGACATGGTGATTTGGGAATGTTGGTCAAAGGTGATGTGTTGATTGCAATTTCAAACTCTGGAAAGAGTGATGAGATTATGATGTTGATGCCACTGATTAAGTATTTGGAAGTGCCTTTGATCACCATCAGTGGTGATGACAAAGGACCTATGCCACAAAATGCAGATGTTGCGTTGACACTTGGAAATATTAAAGAAGCATGTCCATTAGGTTTGGCACCCACCTCGAGTACTACTGCAACATTGGTATTGGGCGATGCACTGGCTGTGGCGTTATTAGATGCACGTGGTTTTACTGCAGATGATTTTGCAATGTCACATCCTGCTGGTGCATTGGGTAAACGATTGTTGTTACATGTAAAACATTTGATGCGTACAGGCACTGATTTACCAAAAGTATTTCCTGATACACCAATGAATAAAGTTTTGTATGAAATTTCCAATAAGCGTTTAGGTTTAACCACTGTTGTCGATGAAAATGACACCTTATTGGGCATATTTACCGATGGTGATTTACGCCGTTTAATTGATAGACAACAAGGTTTTGATGTGAACTTGCCTGTATCCGCGGTCATGGTTCAAAATCCTTCAACCATTTCTAAAGAAGCACGTGCAGTTGAAGTTTTAGAAAAAATGAATGAAAAGAAAATTAGTCAATTTATTGTCGTTGATGATGCCAATAAAGTGATTGGTGTAATTAGTATGCATGACCTGATTCAAGCTGGAGTAAATTAATCAATGGCTTCTTATGTTTTACTGGAACAAGCGCGTCATATTGAAGCATTGGTTTTAGATGTAGATGGAATTTTGAGTGATGGTTTTGTGACGTTGACCAATACAGGGGATGAAATTAAATCTTTTGATATTCGCGACGGATTAGGCATGAAGCTGGTGCAAAAATCTGGAATTAAAGTCATCATTATCACAGGACGTAAAAGCAATATTGTTGAAAAACGTATGGCTGATCTTGGCGTGGATTTGGTCTTTCAAGGTCGTGAAGACAAAGGTGCTGCACTTAAAGAAGCCTGTGCTCAATTCAATTTAGATCCTGAAGACTGTTTATATATGGGCGATGATTGGCCAGATCTTTCTGCCTTTGCAATTGCAGGGATGAAAGTCACTGTTCCCAATGGGCATGTAGAAGTGCGGCGCCGAGCAGATTTAGTCACTCAGGCGATGGGTGGGCGTGGAGCTGTACGTGAAGTCTGTGATATGTTGATGATGGCTAAAGGCACTTACCAAGAATTACTTGAAAAATATACAGCTATACCGCATTAATAGCGTAAATTCAGATTGATCAAATGTTGAATGTAACTTATGGATACTAAGGTTTTATATGTGACTGCAGTTGTCATCGCGGCAATCAGTGGTGGCTATTACTATTACAGTGGGAAAGGCAAAAAGTTGGATGCGAATTCAGCCAAAAGCATGACGTATACTGCTGAGGGTATCCAGTTGGTCCAAACAGATGAAAAGGGTAATCTTTATGTTCGTGCTCAAGTGGATCGTTTAGAACAAGATTTACAAAGAAAAACTTCAACACTGAGTAACCTCAATGCTTCGATGTTTCATCAAAATAAAGTTGATTCAACTTTTTTTGCAAAACAAGCACGAGGATTTAATGACAATGAAAAAGTCGTTTTATCTGGACAAGTTAAAGCGACCAAGATTGGTGAACGAGGGACCATGGAATTTCAGACAGACGAGTTAACAGGGTATCCTAAAATACGTCAGTTTGAAACGACTCACCAAGTGACTGTTAATGCACCTGATGCAGAATTTATTAGTCAGGGTTTAAAAGCTGATTTAAACCAAGGTCAATATGAATTTGCACATATTCGAGGAAAGTATGTACCTAACTAAGCCTTTTTTAATGAAACAATCTTTCCTAATAAAAGCGATCTGCACTGCCGGTTTAATGGGCTTGTCTGCAGCAGCATTTGCATTACCGTCAGATCGTAATCAGCCAATCTCATTGGTTGCAGATAAAGCAACCTATAATGAAGCTGCGGGTGTAACGACATATACTGGTAATGTTATCATTGAGCAAGGTACAATGAAGCTTCAAGCTGCTTCAATTGTGGCTCAATTGAATAAGAATAAGCAAATTAGTACCATTACTGCCACTGGGGGGCCCGCAAAGTTTCAACAACAAGTTGATACGGCTAAGGGTGTTGCTCGTGGAGAAGCACAAAAAATTATTTATAATGCCGAAACAGGTATTATTAATTTAATTGGTAATGCTTATCTATATCAAGATGGAGCAAGTATTCGCAGTAGTTCATTAAAATACAGTATGAACAAAGGCGATATTGAAGCTTCTGGTAGTTCAAATAGCACAGGTTCAGCGAAAGGACGTGTACAAATTATTATCCCGCCAAATAGTACCAAGTCTTTCCCCGGAGCGCGTGATTAATGACAGCATCAAATCAGCCTCAAGTGCTTTGTATCAAACATTTAGCAAAAGTTTATAGTAAACGTTGGGTGGTCAAAGACGTTTCATTCAGTATGCAAAGTGGACAAATTGTGGGTTTGCTTGGGCCGAATGGTGCGGGTAAAACCACCAGTTTCTATATGGTCGTTGGTTTGGTGCGAATGGATAAGGGCGAAATTCATCTTGATAATGAAGATATTTCTGATTTAGCTATGCATCAGCGTGCACGTAAAGGAATTGGTTATCTTCCACAGGAAGCTTCAATTTTCAGAAAGTTAACCATTGCTGAAAATATCATGGCCATCCTTGAAACACGTAAAGACTTAGATAAACAGCAGCGTCAACAACGTCTCAAAGAATTATTGGAAGATTTTAAAATCACCCATATTAAAGATTCTCTTGGAATGAGTGTGTCAGGTGGTGAGCGCCGTCGTGCAGAGATTGCACGCGCACTTGCAGCTGATCCAAAATTTATGCTTTTGGATGAACCTTTTGCAGGTGTCGATCCAATCTCGGTAGGTGATATTAAAGATATTATTCGCCAGTTAAAAGATCGTGGCATCGGGGTTTTGATTACCGACCATAATGTTCGTGAAACTTTAGCGATTTGTGAGCATGCTTATATTGTGAGTGAAGGTGCTGTGATTGCGGAAGGTACGCCAGAAGAAGTGTTGGCAGATGAAACCGTGCGCCAAGTGTATTTGGGTGATGATTTTACTGTCTAACGACTCAGCGTTTTTAAAAAGATGAAGGACTTCCCCTTCATCTTTTTTTTATTTTTTGAGACCCAAATTTTAAAAATTCCAATTTTGATTCAATATTTTATTAATTATTATTTCATTTAAATTTAACAACATAGTTTTAATGTGATGCTATTCACATATAGAGAAATGTGTTACATGTTTTGTTTAAAATTTAATCTAAGTTGAATTCTTAAGTTTCTATAATACCCATAAAAATTAAATGGGAATTTATTATTTTTAAACGCTATGAGTAGTATGGGAATAATAGAGTATTTTGTTTTAAAAAGGTAAGACTATTAATAAAATTTAAATAAATTTATAAAAGTGATCATTGGTAATGTCAGTAATGAATATAAAGTGATAATTAAATTTAATCGCAATAAATTGGTAAAATAAACAAGTAAGATTTTAATTAAATGATAATTGCATCACAAAGTAATGGTTTTAAAAAGATCAATCATTTAGCTATTATAGACAAGCACTGTTTTTTATATGTATATGTGATTTTAATATTAAAAATATACACTTGTGAAATTTATCTCACTTATTTATCTTTTTTGCATAACAGTAAATTATAAGACGGAAAAATATTATGAAAAACATCACTATTTATGAAAAAGGAACAGCTAAAGTTCTTACTCAAGATTTAGTTAATAAACACTACTCAGTGTATAAAGTAAATCTTGATAGCGCAGAAATAGCTAAGATTGTAAAAGTTAATAATAATTTGGAGGTTTATTTACAAAATGGAGAAAAAGTTGTAATTGATGATTTCTTTATCGGTGAAAAACCAAAAGAATTTACAATAGAAACTTCAGATGGAAAGCATTATTTACTTAACTTTCTTGAATTTGATGAGAGTGGTACAGTAACTAAAATTGATTATTTAGGGATTACCGATTTTCAAGAATACTTAGTTGGTGATCATTCTGTTGCACCAGCTTGGGCATGGATTGCAGCTGGAGCAGGAGTGATCGGTATTGCAGCAGCGTCAGGAGGAAGTGGTGGTTCAAACCATTCGGGAAATGGTGATAAAACAGGACCAAAACTAAGTTATGATATTTTAGATAATCAGAAAATTAAAATCACTACAGATGAAGCAAGTAAAATTACAATAGTCGATGCGAGTGGTAAAATAATTGGATCAGGACAACTAAATCAAGCAGGTGCGCTTGAAATTAATTTAACAAGACCTTTGGTTGATAATGAAAAAATTACTATTACAGCAACAGATAATGCAGGGAATAAAACAACTGAAACAATAAATGTGGGTGATGTTACAAAACCTGAAGTCGAAATAAATATTATTGATAATGATACTATTCAGGTCAATTCAAATGAACCTGGTAGTAAAGTTATAATTAAAAATGAAGCAGGGCAAATAATTGCTGAGGGTGTAATTGGTCCTGATGGAAAATTAATAGTTGATTTAAATACACCTTTAACTGACGGCAGTAAGATTATTGTTGATGTTATTGATGCTGCAGGTAATCAAACAGAAAAAGTAATTACAGTAGGTGATGTAACACCGCCAAATATTAGTACAACAATTCAAGATGCAACCCATATTCAAGTTACTTCTAATGAAGCCGGTCAAGTTAAAATCACGGATAGTCATGGTAATGTAATTGGTGTGGGTACAATCACCGGCAATAACACAGTTGATAATATCCAGTTAACCCGACCACTTACAGATGGTGAAAAAGTTACGGTCACTGTGACAGATGATGCTGGTAATCCAAAAACGATTGAAATTACTGCAGGTGATGTAACTGCACCAGTGATCACTACAACCATTCAAGATGCGACCCATGTTGAAGTTACTTCAAATGAAATAGGTCAAGTTAAAATCACAGATAGTTCAGGCAATGTGATTGGAACAGGAACGGCAACGGGGAATGGTATTGTTGATAACATTCAGTTAACCCGACCACTTACAGATGGTGAAAAAATTACAGTCACTGTGACAGATGGTGCTGGTAATCCAAAAGCGATTGAAATTACAGCAGGTGATGTCACAAATCCACAATTCCAATCTTCGCATGTGGATAGTACAGGAACACAATTAACCCTTAACTACAGTGAAACCCTTGATCCATTACATCCACCCGTTGCTGGTAACTTCACAGTGACTGTAGACGGTCAAGTTGTACCTGTAACCGGTGTTACAGTGAATGGCTCTACCGTGGTGTTGACTTTGGGTACACCAGTCACAGCAGGTCAAGCAGTG